>CAZJFL010000018.1:0-4016 GCA_964545575.1 uncultured Planctomycetales bacterium | reverse complement strand
CCACTAGCTCATCTGGTAGAGCAGCGGCTTTTTAAGCCGCGTGTGCAGAGTTCGACTCTCTGGTGGCTCACTTAAATTTGCTCGTCGCATATCGCATATCACGATAAGCGATTAGCTATAAGCGATAAGCGAAAATGGCGGACGTGGCGGAACTGGCATACGCGTATGGCTTAGGACCATATGGGGTAACCCTTGGGGGTTCAATTCCCTCCGTCCGCACTTATTTGTGCGGAGGAGAAAGCGTTTTAGAGCTTTCCGCATAGCGAGTGACGCGGGAGTGGCTCAGTTGGTAGAGCGTAACCTTGCCAAGGTTAATGTCGCGGGTTCGAATCCCGTCTCCCGCTTAAGTGAGGGCATGACTTATGGAGTGCGAAGCACGACATAAGTCATTTGCCCCGAACTTACCCCTCACCCAGAAAGCCATAGCTATGTAGCTTGCTGGGTGGGTGAGGGGTTAACCCCTGCTCGCTTTGGCTCGCAGGGATTTCGCTATATAAAAACGTAAGGTGCTCGATTCGCATACGCTGATAGATAAGTAAAATGATAGACGCTACAATTTACGTCGCTTGCCGCACAAGCGGCACGCCGGCTGTTCCAATACAGCCGGGCGCTAAGCTTCCGTAAATTGTATGCTCATTTAAAGGAGCAGAAGATGAAAATAATGGAATTTCTTTCTCAGAAGGCGATAGTGATGGATATCAAGGCGGCGAAGAAAGAAGATGCGATCAAAGAACTTGTTGACGCATTAATTGGCGCCGGCGATATCGCTAAAGGCGACCGCCCCAAACTTATCGAAGCGCTAATGGCCAGGGAATTTCTCGGTTCGACTGCTATCGGCCAGGGCGTGGCTATACCGCATGCTAAAACCGAAGGCATAGAAAAACTGGTGGCGGCTTTTGGCCTCTCTAAAAAAGGCGTAAACTTTGATTCCTTAGACGGAGAGCCAGCGTATATTTTCTTTTTACTCGTTGCGCCTCAGGATTCCGCCGGTCCGCACCTAAAAGCCTTGGCCAGGATTTCCCGGCTCCTTAAAGATAAATACTTCCGCGATAATCTGCGTGCCTGTGCCGACGCAAAAGCGGTCATTGATATTATCGCCAGGGAAGACGAAAAAAAGGTCTAAGATGTCCACTCCTTTTAAAGACAGGCTCCGGTATTTTTATAAATGGCTTTATCCCGGGATAGGGATAAAGCGCTGGATGCTTTTGACGGCATTCGGCGTGGTGTTGGTAGCCATTGCTTTAAGTTACCTGCGCTACGAAGAGTACTGGGTAATCCAGATCCTCGATGTGATATTGATAATTTCCGGCATCATCATTTTGATATTAGGGGTTAAACATATCATCCGTTCCTTTTTAGCTGTCTTCGTGCCTTCTTCCAGAGACGACGATGAGCTGGTAAACATTTTGTATCACCGCAGGCAGATGGGCCGCGGCCCAAAGATCGTAGCCTTAGGTGGCGGGACGGGCTTATCGGTGCTCCTGACCGGCCTTAAGGAATACACCTCTAATATTACAGCTATAGTTACGGTCGCCGATGACGGCGGTTCTTCCGGGCGCCTGAGGCAGCAGTTTGATATTCTGCCTCCCGGAGACATACGTAACTGCCTGGTGGCTTTAGCCGATGCTCCGGTGCTGATGCGCGATTTATTCCAGTTCCGTTTTGAAGAGGGCTCTGAGCTTTCGGGGCATAGCTTCGGGAATCTTTTTATTACCGCGATGACCCAGCTCACCGGAGATTTTGAGAAGGCGATCAAAGAGACAAGCAGGGTTTTAGCTCTTCGAGGCCAGGTAGTCCCTTCGACGCTGGACAATGTTTTATTGGCCGCCCAGCATAAAGACGGCTCAATAACCGAAGGCGAAGATAAAATTCCCAAAGCGCATAAACCTATAGCCAAAGTTTTTCTAAAACCGGCGGAGTCGTCAGCTACTCCCGAAGCGATAAAGGCAATCCAGGAAGCCCAGATTATCGTTCTCGGGCCGGGCTCGCTGTATACCAGCATCCTGCCTAATGTTTTGATAAAAGAGATCACCTCTAGCATCGTAGCCTCTTCGGCAATCAAGGTCTATGTTTGCAACATTATGACCCAGCCGGGTGAAACAGACGGCTATAAGGCCTCTGACCATATCAGGACGATCGTCAACCATAGCCATCCGCGCATATTTGATTACTGCGTGGTAAATATCGGCGAAATCCCTGACGAGATACTTAAACGTTATGTAAAAGAGAACTCTTCTCCCGTCGCAAGCGATACGGAGAATATTAAAAGTATGGGTTACCGCGTTATTGAAGACGATATCGTCCTCACCGACGGTGTTGTCAGGCATGACCCGGAAAAGTTGACCAAGATTGTCTTGGGGTTCTTAGACGAGATCTAATACCATGGCTTCGATCACAAAAAAACTGATTGTAAAAAACAGGCAGGGGCTGCATGCGCGCCCGGCGGCATTATTCGTCCAGGTCGCTAATAAATTCGATTCGCGTATCACGGTCAGGCGCGATAAAGAAGAAGTCAACGGCAAGTCTATCATGGGGATTCTTATGCTGGGAGCTGAGAAGGGAAGCGAAATATTGATCCTCGTCGAAGGCGAAGACGCAGAGGCCGCGTTATTAGAATTAGAAAAGATTGTCAGCAGCGAGGAAGAGCAATGATTACACTTAAAGGTATAGCTGCTTCTCCGGGCATAGTCATCGGCAAGGCCTTCAAAATAGGCAAGGAAGAATACGTTGTCGCCAAAGAGCCTATCCGCGAAGAGGATATTCCTCTACAGATACAATTGTTTGAAGAAGCTCTGATCAAGACCCGTAAGGAAATTATAGAGTTGCAGAAAAAAATATCCGTCGATATGGGGCAGGAGCAGGCAGAGATTTTCGATGCCCACCTCTTGGTCCTTGAAGACCGCATGATCATTGAAGAGGTCATTACCCGCCTTAAAAAAGAGCTGGTTAGCGTCGCTTACGTATTTTCGGAGGTCTTAAAGAAATATATCGAGGTCTTCTCTAAGATAGAAGACGAATACCTGAAAGAGCGCACCGTCGACGTCAACGACGTGGGCAAAAGGATACTGCGCAATCTATTGGGTAAAAAACATAGTGTCCTGGAAGATTTAAAAGAACGGGTTATAGTAGTCGCGCACGACCTGGCCCCTTCCGATACGGCAGTAATGCATAAGCAGAAAGTTTCTGCTTTTATCACCGATATCGGAGGCAAGACTTCGCATACGGCAATTATGGCTAAATCGCTGGAGATCCCGGCGGTAGTCGGCGTGGAAGGAGTAACCTCAAAGATAAAGACAGACGACCTCTTGATTATCGACGGCGGCATGGGGATAGTAATCCTGGAGCCGGATGAAGAAACACTACGCAGTTACCGGAAGGAATTAGAGAAACAGAAGGGCGTGTCCGAGAAGTTTCTTTCCGACAAAGACTTACCTGCAGTTACGCTGGACGGCAGGGCAATAGAAGTAGTTGCCAATATAGAATTACCGGATGAAGTCCCCGCGGTTAAATTGCACGGCGGCCAGGGCATCGGGCTTTACCGCACGGAGTTCTTCTATATGAACAGAAAAGACCTTCCTTCGGAGGACGAACATTACGAGGCTTACCGTTATGTGGCCGAGGCAATGAGCCCCTATCCGGTAATTATCCGCACCATCGATTTAGGGGGGGATAAGTTTTTATCGCAGTTTGAAATACCCAGCGAAATGCAGCCTTTCTTAGGGTGGCGGGCGATCAGGTTTTGCCTCGCCCGGCCCGATATCTTTAAGGTGCAGTTAAGGGCGATATTAAGGGCTTCTGTGCACGGTAAACTTAAACTGATGTATCCGATGATTTCCGGAGTAGAAGAGCTGCAGCAGGCGCATAGGCTTTTGGAAGAGGCAAAGGAGGAATTAAAGAAACAGAGCCAGCCTTTTAATAATGAAATTGAAGTCGGGGCAATGATAGAGGTCCCTTCCGCGGCTATCATCGCAGACCTCCTGGCCTCGGAAGTGGATTTTTTCAGCATCGGCACCAAC
>CAZJFL010000017.1:2657-8882 GCA_964545575.1 uncultured Planctomycetales bacterium | reverse complement strand
TGCCTAATCTACGCCGCCAGCGTTCACTCTGAGCCAGGATCAAACTCTCCGAAAATTTAGGATAAGTTTGGAATAATGGCTCTAATGATTTTATTGTTTTGTTTCTCTACTTCTCGCTTGGCTATTTAATGTCAAAGAGCAAACAAAAAGGCGTCCCGATAGCAATCGGGACGCCTAAAAATTTACATCTCTCGGGCGTCTCTAGCGCCGGTTTAATTAACTACCCAAATTTGTCAATACCCTTATTTGTCTTATTCACAATAGTAGAGTATATCACACTTTCTACCTTTGTTAAGGTAGCCATAATATATAACAGAAAATATTCATTTTGTCAAGTATTTTTTTATTTATGCAAGAACGCAAGTGCATGTATTTAAAATGAGTTACTAATGAGATACTAACTCGGTGATCTTAAAGATCGGGAGGAACAAGGAGATGACTATCCCCCCGATGGCTACACCCAAAAAAGAGATAACCAGGGGCTCGATCATGCTGGTAAGCCCGGCTACAGCCACATCCACCTGTTCATCGTAGAAGTCGGCGATTTTTGTAAGCATCTTTTCCAGCTGCCCGGTCTGCTCTCCTACCCCGATCATGCGGCAGACCATAGGGGGGAAAACTCCGCTTTTCAGTAACGGCGTGGCGATGGGTTCACCGTTATGTACGGCAGTACGGCATTTTAACACCGCCTCCTCTACCACTTTATTGCCGGCAGTCTTTGCTACTATGTCGAGTGCGCTTAAGACCGAAACGCCGCTTTTAACCAGTGTAGAGAAAGTACGGGCAAACTTAGCCAGGGAGACCTTGGTAAAAAGCACTCCCAAAACTTTAATCTTTAGTTTGAATTTGTCAAATTTATAACGGCCTTTTTGCGTATTGATATAAAACCTAAAAAGTATCCCGCCGCCGATGAGGAGGCCTACGAGCAAAAGAAAGTAATGCCTTAACAAGTCGCTCATCCCGATAAGAATGCGCGTCGGCAAAGGCAGCTGGCCGCCCAACGACTCAAATATACCTTTAAAAGTGGGGACTACCTTAAGCAGCAAAATAGAAGTAATTAAAACCGCCATGGTTACCACCACTGCCGGATACACCAGGCTTGAGCCTATCTTCCTGTTTAACGCCGCTGACTTCTCAAGGTAGGTGGCTAGCCTATCCAAGACTTCATCCAGCGTACCGGAGGCTTCTCCTGCGCGGGTCATATTTATAAAGAGCTCTGAGAAAATCTTAGGGTGCTTGCCCAGGGCATCGCAAAAGCTCATCCCGGCCTCGATATCCTTACGCACGTTCATAACCACATTCTTGAGGCTTGCGCTTTCAATCTGTTCTCCCAGTATACCCAATGACTGCACCAGCGGTATCCCGGCATCGATCATAGTAGCTAACTGACGCGAGAAGATAACTAAGTCATCGGACTTTACTTTAGCATCCCTTGCGAAGATAGTTTTCTTTTTAGTTTCTTTGAGCGAAATGACGATTAACTCTTTGTTGTGTAGAAGATTCGCTGCCTCGGCCTCGGAAGCAACTTCTATAATCCCGGTTACGCTGTGGCCGGCTTTATCTTTAGCAGTATATTGATAAGCGCTCATAATCTATCCACTATTTTCAAAAACACATCTACTACCCAGGGGTCGAATTGCGTGCCCCGGTTCTGCCTGATCTCGGCAACCGCATCCTCTTTAGAAAGCGGGGTCTTTCTGTAGGAACGCGCTGAACGCATCGCCTCATAGGCATCGGCTAAATGGATAATGCGCGCGCCCAGAGTGATCTCTTCGCCCTTTAACCCCTTCGGGTATCCGGAGCCGTCGAAATGCTCGTGGTGCTGCCGGATTAATTCTGTGGCTCCGTTTAAAAAAGTGAGCGGCTCCAGTATCTCTGCGGCAATCAAGGGGTGATTTTTTATCTGCTCCCATTCCTGCTCATTAAGGCCGGACGTTTTGGATAAAATACTATCTTCTACCCCGATTTTGCCTAAATCGTGCAACTCGCAGGCCTCCCGGATTAATTCGACTTCTTTGACGGCCAGTTTCATCTCTTCGGCGATTGCCGTAGCATATTTTGCAACATTCTCGGAATGGCTGTGGGTATAGTGGTCGCGCGCATCTATCGTCTTAGCCAAAACTTTTATCGTGCGCATGTAGGTCGAACGCAGGTCTTCATAAAGCTTGGTCAGGTGCCTGGTAGATTCTTCTATCCTTCTGGCTAAAAGCGTATTTTGTTTCTGCAGGGAAATATTCTGTTCCTGGATACTCTGCACTAACTTATAATGCGCTATTGTCAATGAATGTAGCTCTACCCCCTTCTTAATCAGGAAAAATAGCTTATCCATACTCACTGGCTGGTCGATAAAATCATAAACGCCCAGGCGAAGCAATTCCTTGGATAGCGCGGAGTTTGTTTCTCTAAGAAAAGCGATGATAATACAATAGGGGTCTATCTTCTTTAAACTCTTAATAAAGCCGATAATATCTAAGCCCGGCATATCAAAATTAACAATCTCCAAATCAAAACTATTCTGCCGGAAAGTCTCTATGGCATCCTGGGCATTAAGCTCTAAGTAAACAGAATATCCTCCTTCGATAATCAGCTTTTCGCGCAGGTACCGGGTGATTATCTCTGTGTTATCCACTAATAAAATACGCGCACTATCATCCATAAGTTAATCCTCGGTAGTGAGGCGCAGCGCTTCTTCCAGGCTCGTTGTCCCTTCCTTAACCTTAAGGAAGGCGTCTTCCCTTAAAGTCAACATGCCGCATTTTTCTGCGGCATACTGCTTTATCTCATCCAACGATTTCCTCGCCATGATCATTTCGCGTATGGGGTCGTCAATCATCACTGTTTCCAGGATTGCTATTCTACCATAAAAACCGGTATTGTTGCAATAACTACAACCATCCGCGGTATAAAAAGTAGCCTTATCCTTAAAGCCCACCCTTTCCAGTAAATCTCCGGGGATATCTATGCGTTTTTTGCATTTGGGGCAGAGCTTGCGGCAGAGCCTCTGGGCACAAAGCATAATCAGGCTGGAGGCGACTAAAAACGGCTCAACGCCCATATCGATGAGGCGGGTGATGCTGGAAATGGCATCATTGGTATGCAATGTAGAAAAGACTAACTGCCCGGTAAGCGCAGCCTTGACCGCAATATCGGCAGTGTCGGCATCCCTGATTTCTCCGATCATAATCACGTCGGGACTCTGCCTTAAAAGTGAACGTAAGCCCGAAGGGAAATCCAGCCCTATCTCGGGCCTGACGTGTATCTGGGTAATCCCCTCTATCTGATATTCTACGGGGTCTTCGATAGTGATGATATTTCTTTCCGAGGTGTTTAACTGGGTTAAAACCGAATAAAGAGTGGTAGTTTTTCCTGAACCGGTAGGCCCAGTGACCAGGATCATGCCGAAAGGCTTGGCAATTGCCTGCTTAAATAATTTTTCCGGCT
This sequence comes from uncultured Planctomycetales bacterium, assembly GCA_964545575.1. Taxonomy (GTDB): domain Bacteria; phylum Omnitrophota; class Gorgyraeia; order Gygaellales; family Profunditerraquicolaceae; genus CAZJFL01. The sequence goes on along the minus strand of CAZJFL010000017.1, from coordinate 5,441 downwards.
GTGCAGAAAAACCTAATTTATCCAGGCCTATCGAGAGATTTTCCTTATCCAGCGCGCGCAAGACAAATTTCTGGCCGAAGGTCGTCGGAAGCGCTGAGACGCGGAAGTCCACCTCCCTGCCTTTAAATTTTACCTTAAAACGGCCGTCCTGCGGCATACGGCTTTCGGTAATATCCAGGTTAGAGATGATTTTCAGGCGCGCCAGAATCGCATTCTGGTTTAGCTTGGGGATCATTAACACCTCATGTAACGCCCCGTCGATGCGGTACCTGATGCGTAAGACCTCTTGTTCCGGCTCAACGTGGATATCGGAAGCCCTCTTGCTTAAGGCTTCGGCTAACATCAGGTCAACCAGCTTAATGATCGGGGCCTTTTCACTCTCCTGAACAACAGCACTCAGTTCAATCTCTTCTTCTTTGAGCAACTCTATATCCCGCTTTTCCAGGGCGGATTGCTTAAAAGAAACTTCTTCTAAAATCTGACTCATATCTTTAAGATCCGGGTGGCATTGCATATCAATGGCCTTGAGTATCTCTTCTTCCGAGCTTAAAACCGTATCGATGGTGCAGCCGGTAATCGCCTTTAAATCGTCGAGGGCGAAGATATCCAGCGGATCAGACATAGCTACAGTCAGGGTGCTTCCGATACGGGACAAAGGAATAATTTTATACTGCCGGGACATCCGCTCCGGTATAAGTTTGGTAATTTCAGGGTCAAATTTATATTTCGCAAGATGCAAAGTCGGAATATAAAGCTGTACGGATAAAAGTGAAAGTAATTCCTCCTCGGAAATTAGCCCGCGCTCAAATAATATCTTCCTTAAAGGCAAGTGCTTCTGTTTTTGCATCTGGATGGCGCTCTCCAGGTCATCCTTGCTTAAACGTTTGCTCTTCAGCAATATTTCAATTATTTTTTCCCTGAGTGTCTGCATTTAATGAGCAGATAATTTACGGAGCACTCAGTGCGACGTAAATTATAGCTGCCTCGTTAACTAATCTATCAGCGTCTGCGAATTAACACCGTTACCCCGCTTCGTAAACGCCGGGTAACGGTGTAAGTTCGGACAAATAACTTACTCATCCGACGCGGTCACGCGTATGACTTCTTCGATGGTAGTCAGGCCTTTTAACGCTGCCTGCAATCCCTCTTCCCTTAAGGTCTTGGCACCTTCCTGCCGCGCTTGCTTTTTGATTACATGCTCCTGGGCGCGGTTTAAGATTAACTCCCGGATAGCGGGGCTAAGCAGCAGAATCTCGGCAATGCCTATTCTGCCCCGATAACCGGTATTGAAGCAACGCTCGCACCCTTTGCCCTTAAAAAACTCCGCCTTTTTAATCCCATAGAGGTCTAATTTTAAGCTATCTGCGATTTCTTTCGCCAGGATAAGCGGCGCTTTGCAAGAATCGCAGATTTTACGCACCAGCCTCTGCGCGGCCACACAGACCAAAGAAGAGTTTATCAAATAAGGCTCGACCCCCATATTGATTAAGCGCACGATTGCGCCGCCAGAAGTAGTGGTGTGCAGGGTAGAAAGAACCAAGTGGCCGGTGAGCGCGCTCTTTATAGCGATATCTACCGTATCATAATCACGGATTTCGCCAATCATAATGATGTTGGGGTCCTGCCTGAGGATTGAACGCAGGGAATTGGCAAAGGTCAGGCCTATCTCCGGCCGGGCAGTAACCTGATTTATGCCCCCCAATTGATATTCTACAGGATCCTCGACGGTAACGATATTTTTCTCCGGGCTATCTATATACTTTAAAATAGCATAAAGTGTCGTGGTTTTGCCTGAACCGGTCGGGCCGCAAACCAGTAGCATGCCGTGGGGAAGCTTGGAGGCCGTTTTTAATTTAGAGATACAGTCCTGGCTAAAGCCCAGTTTCTCTATGTCCAGGACACCTGCGCTCTTATCTAAGATGCGGATAGCGACTTTTTCCCCGAAACTGGAAGGAAGAACGGAAACGCGAAAATCTATCTCTTTGCCGGATACCTTAGCCTTAAAACGGCCGTCCTGAGGGAGCCGGTGCTCGGCGATATCCAAATCTGACATTACTTTAACGCGCGAGACTATGGAAAGATGCATGCTCTTTGGCGGCGCATGCTGTTCATATAATATCCCGTCGATACGGAAACGGATCCTTAAGCTTTTATCCAGCGGTTCAATCAGGATATCCGATGATTTTTTCTTTACTCCTTCATCGAGTAACATGTTGGTAACCTTAATTACCGGGGCATCCTGGCTTATCCTACCTAAATCCTGATCTGACGGCAGCATCTCATTATCTTCTTTAACCAGCTCGATGGAAGAGTCGGCTATTTCTTTTACCAAATCCTGAATGATATCCTTAGTGGCATCAGGATAGGATAGGTCTATGGCCTGCAAGATGTCCTGACTGGAAGAAATAATCGTATTGATCTTATAGCCGGTAAGCGCCTTGACATGATCGATGGCAAAAATATTTAAGGGGTCAGCCATGGCCAAGGTTATGCTATCCCCCATCTTAGAAATGGGGATAATTTGGTAATGGCGGGCAATATCAGCAGGAATAACCTTGACTATTTCGGGGTCTATCCGGAAACGCCTCAAATCTATCAGCGGAAACCCCAAGCCTTCGCTTAAAATGGAGACCAGGTCGCTTTCTTTAATAAACTTTAAATCTACGATTATATCGCTAAGCCTTCCGCCTTTTTTCTTCTGGACCTGTATTGCTTCGTAAAGCTGTTCCTTGGTGATAAGCTTATTATTGATTAATATCTCTGTCAGGCGCTCTTTTAGGGAAA
>CAZJFL010000017.1:1400-2557 GCA_964545575.1 uncultured Planctomycetales bacterium | reverse complement strand
GACGATGTAGAGACAAAAGTCTGGACATTGCACCCGGAAATAAGCTCCACGTCTTCTATTGCCTGCACATTCAGCGGGTTAGACATAGCGATAGTCAAATTATTGCCGATCTTATCCAGCGGGATGAGCAAATATTGCCGCACTACTCGCCCAGGGATAATCTTGGCAATCTCGGAGTTAATCTCATAATTACCCAAAGGCAAATAGGGAAAGCCGTACTGGGCAGTCAGAGCCTGAGCAATGTCTTCTTCTCTGGCAAAACCTAACTCGACCAGTATTTCGCCGATCAGGCCGCCTTTCTCCTTCTGCATGGCTAATGCCTTATCCAGCTCGTGCTGTTTAATAATCCCCCGCTCAATAAGCAGTTCGCCTAATTGTTTGTAGATAATCCTTCTTAATGTCATAGGGGTTTTATTTGCGTGACGATAACGCGGTTCTTGCCCTGTTCTTTGGCAATAGCAAGGAATTGTTTTGCTTTGTCAATTAATTCCTTTGCCTCGATGCCGTCAAGCGGATTCTCGCTTACCCCGATGCTTGCCGTAAGTTTCTTATTCGCATCGGCCTCTTCGGAAAAAGTAAACTCTATTTTTTTCCTGATCGCCTCGGCTATCTCCTGGCCGTTGCGTTTATTTTTCTCCGGTAGAAGTATCGCAAACTCGTTATCCCCGGTCCTGGCTACCCGGTCAATATCAGTAACGGAGCTTTTAATTAAAAGCGCTACCCTCTTCAGGGTAGCTTCTGCCTCGAGGGATCCGAAATCCTGATGGAACTTCTGGAAGTTATCGATATCCAGAAGCACAAAAGCACAGGGCCTCTGATATCTGATCGACCTACTGATCTCTTCCTGCAGGCGGCTATAAATAAATGCCCGGTTATACAAACCAGTGAGCGCGTCTTTTATCTCTAGCTGCTCTACGCGCTGCATCAGCATATCGTTCTCTACGGCAATGGCTATCTGTTTGGCAAATATGTCCAGCAATTCCGCGTCGTCTTTCTGGTAAGCAAACGGCTCCCGGTTATTGCCGATGCCTAAGATTATGGAAACCCTTCCTTTTAAAGATACCGAGACGGCTAAGGTATTCTTTACCCCGAACTTTTCTAATACTGCCGCGCTTATCTCTTTTGGAAGAATGTTTTCTTTATCGACCACAAAAGGC
>CAZJFL010000017.1:0-1300 GCA_964545575.1 uncultured Planctomycetales bacterium | reverse complement strand
CTATGCCGACATCCAAAAAATCCCAGGGCAGGAGTTCATCTTGGCTTCTTTCTTTTAGATACGCTAAAGGGTCTATATCTGCCCAAGCGAATACCTCGTTCCAAAGATCAAACCTGAAATAATTACCCCAGGCATCAAATCGCGCGCCCCGGATAAAGGCCTCCAGGATTACCCTGCTCAACCTCCTGTCTCCCCGCGACAAAACTCCTTCTAGGAAGCTCATATAGCGGTTATGGAAATTAAGTTTCAGGGACCTTCTGTTTTTTAATTTTCCCCTTAGGTAATCCTGTTTATGCTTTATATCATCCATACTCTCCATGGCAAACCACTGCAGCGCGGTGTGCGGTTTGGGTATCAGGGTGTTGATGCTGATATTGACCTCTGCGGGGGACTTGCTTACCTTCTTTTTTAATTCGGAAACTCTTAAGGAAAAATCTGCAATCCCGTCTAAGTCTTCTTGTGTCTCATCGGGCAGGCCGATCATAAAATAAAGCTTGACCCGCCGCCAGCCCCGAGCATATACCTGCTCCAGTGCTTTGAAAAAACCTTCTTCATCGAAATCCTTACCGATAATCCTGCGCAACCTTTCACTGCCGGCTTCCGGAGCAAAGGTAAGCCCGGTTTTTTTAACCGTCGCGATCAAAGAAGAAACATTTCCGATAGAGTCCTTGTATTTTATGGAAGGTAAAGATACGCTGATGCCCTGATCTTTAAACAAGCTTATTAAAGACTGCGAAAGTTTTTCTATTTCCGGGTAATCGCTCACCGATAAACCGGCAAGAGATATCTCTTCATAACCGCTATGCTGATAAAGTATAGAGGCTAGCCTTAAGGCAGAATCCAGCTCTCTTTTTCTGAAAGGGAAATACTGGCTTCTCGCCTGGCAGAAACGGCAGCGGTTAGGGCAGCCGCGCATAATCTCCAGAGTAATCCGGTCATGGATTATCTGGACGTAAGGAACAAGCCAGTCCAGAGGATAATATGAACTGTTTAAATCTTTAATAAAGCGCTTCCTGACCCGGGAGGGTAAGCCCTCTATTTTTGGCCCGAACTCTTCTATTTTCCCTCCGGCGGTGTATTTTACCTTATATAAAGAAGGCACATAAACCCCCTCAATGCGGGAAAGATTGATTAATAAATCCTGCCTGGAAATCCGGGAGCTCTTTAATTGATCGCGGAACCTGCGGTAGGTATCGATAATCTCTACGATCGCCTCTTCTGCCTCTCCGATGAGAAAAAGGTCAAAAAAGTCGGCTATCGGTTCGGGATTCATCGTGCAGGGGCCGCCGCCGATAACCAA
>CAZJFL010000016.1:0-11912 GCA_964545575.1 uncultured Planctomycetales bacterium | reverse complement strand
ATAGCTCTGTTTATATACCCCAATGTCAACGTAATCCACGATTATTTCTTCGCGCGAATAGGGAGTATGCCTGCCTGCCTGCAGATTCACGACATCCCTTATCTCTTTCGGCTCTACGGAAGGAATCTCGATATTTTTGGTGATAGCCATACTTGAAGGTATAACATTGATGATAGACGCAGATTTTACGCTAAGCGTATTATAGGCTCCTTCTATGGCTTTGACTATATCGTCTTCGGATAAACCGCTGATATCGTAACTTAATACCTTAACCAATTCTTTTTTGTTCGGATAAGCTATGATATGGGCAAGTTTTAAATGGCGGCTGTCCAGATCAATGCCCACTAATTCCCGGGTCGTCATCTTTACGATACGGCTTAAAGGGTTCATTTTGTTAAAATCTAATTTAAAGGCCGGCATAATTATACCTCAAGCCAATACAGGATCTTTCCGCTGCGGCTGATTACGCAGGTCACTTCCAGCGTATTCTTCCTGTTGTTTAAATTTGCTGCGCTCCTCACCGTAAAGTTATTCGATTTTGTGGCAAGGAAACGGTCTACCACTGTGCTGAGCTTTGCGGCTTCGGAATCACTGAGGGAGGAAAACTGACTAAGCTTAGGCAAGATTTCGGAAGTCGCCTTAAAAACATTGTCATCCTGGGTATTTAAAATCCCGTCGGCGCCGTAACGAAAGGCTATGATTTTATCCGCAAGAGCTTCATTTAATCCCAAAGCCATAAGCACAACTTTGGAGGCCGTATTAACATTAACTTTCCCGTCTCCGTAGATAGTTACATAATCTTTTAATTTAAAAAATATATCCTGGCTGATGCCTTTGACCAAAAGAAGTTCATCTAAAACTTCAATCGGTTCGTTCTTGGCATCATAAGGATAAGAAAGATCCCGGTAATAAGAGCCTTCGGCGCTGCCTAAAGGAATGGATAATTCGCTATCGGCATCCCGCCAATCCACGATGGAAGCAGCCAGTTCCTGGGCTTGCATCTCCTCAAGTCCCAATGCGATTTTAAAAAGGTGCTCCAGCGTCACCATATCCGCGGAGTTTATATTTATTTTACTTTCCTCATCCACCAGGCCGAAACGGAGTTCAGCATAACCGGAAAGTTCGTTTTTCAGATTGTAAAAGACATTAAACCGTCCGCCGTTAATATCAATATTACTAAAAACGGTAGGGTCATTGCTCCAGGCGTCCTGAAGGCTGTCATAGATTTTATCCCCTTCTTTTTTGATCTGGATAATAGCCCTTTTTACCCCTGCTTCCGCAATAAAAGACAGCCTATCCCTTTCATCGATCCGCCCTAGCAGCGCAATCTTCTGCCTTATCCCAAAGCCTAAGCTAACCGCTAAGGCGCTTAAGAAACAGATAGTCCAAAGGGTTATTATCAGTATGCTGCCCCCGGATTTATTTTCCGACGGGGATGCTGACTGTCCTGACCAATTCCCGTGTTTCTTTGCCATGGCTAATCTCTAGATTTATCCTTACCGCAAGGGGGATTATCCCTTTCGGGCATTCGTCCAGCCAGGTATATTGCTGAAAATCCTTATCATAAATATAATACTGAAATTTGAAAGATCCTAAACTCCCTATGGGTTGCACCGGTCGCTCACCCGCCCCCGAAGAAAGCTCGCTGAAGTCAAGCTCCATCCTGCTTAGCGTTTTTGCCATAGGATCATACTCGTAGGTTACCTGGCCGATGGTTTTCTTCTCTAATCTCTGGCTGTTGACAATGGTAGCAAAAGTTAATCTGTCTGTTTTTCCCAAAAAACCGATCTTACTAAATTTTACGGTGTTTCTTAAGTCGCGGGTAAACTTATTTAAAAATATATCCCAGTCCTCTTCAGGCAAAGCCAGATTAATCCTCTGCCAGATTTTAAGGCCGCTATTCAAAAATCCGTATATTGCCAGGGAGACTACGGATAATATTGCCGAGACTATTAATAACTCAATGAGCGTGCTGCTAACTTTTCTTTTCTTCATATATCGCGTAGGCGGATCTTTGTAAACTTACTTTTCTTACCCCTTCCTGCCAGGTAAGGGTTAAATCCAGCTTGTATAAAGAATTGTCCGCTTCCAGCGGAATATACCCCAGGCCCCAAACAAAATTTTTATTTTCAAATAAAAATTTACCGGAAGTTTCTATATTGGCGGCCGGACCCAGGCGGCTTAAATTATCCTGGGCCTGCCAAAGCCTTTCATCGGCCCAAGAAACTACGCCCAGATAATGAGAATAGTGGTTGTAAGAGTCCAGACAGATAAAGAATGCCTGGGATAAAAGCATGCTTCCCAGAGCAAGGACTGCGGTAGCAACCATCACTTCTATTAAAGTAAACCCTTTTTTAATGTCTCTAGTACCCCGGTTAAAGATCATTCCCAATTATTGATATCATCGGCGCTCTCTACGCCGTCTTTGCCTAAAGAATACAAATCGTAATCTGTGCGGTGCTCTCCCGGACTTTTATATTTGTATTCCCTGCCCCAGGGGTCTAAGGGTTTCCTCTCCAAATACGGCCCGTTCCAATTATTGGCGGAAGCCGACTTATTAAGTAAAGCGTCTAAACCGTCCTCACCGCTGGGGAAATTCCCGTTATCCAATTCGTATAATTTCAGGGCGGTGGCGATATTGGTTATAATATCGGCCCGGGCAGCTACTGCCCTGGCCTGCTCCCCTCTTCCGGTAAGCCTGGGCATTACCATCGCCACCAAAGCACCGATGATAATCACCACCAGCATAAGCTCAATCAAGGTAAAACCCGAAAATCCGCTTATAGCGCGCTTGATATTTTGTCTTTTGTTCATGACCCCCTCCTCTAAATTTAGCTCATTTTAAAAAAGAACTAATTCTGCATAAGATATTGCTTCCATTTTTCCTGAAGTCCGTTAAGATCGGATAGCGATTCAAGATATACAGACTTTAAAGCCCCCTCGACATCTTTTCCGTCGCGCAGTTCCCGGCAAAAATTAGCAAAGGCCATTGAACCATATTTCTCAATCAGGAAACCTACTAAGGAAACCGCCTCGATATAATAGGTATTTACCAGGTTAGTGGTGCTTAAAAAGACTACTCCTGCGTTTCCGCTTTGAGTCAGTGCCGGCCGGATAAATAATAAGTCTTTATCTTTTAAGTTTTGGATATCTAGTTTCATCATGTCAGAGAGTAAAAGCAGACCGTCATTTTGATAAAGCTGCTTTACCAATTTGCGCATCTGCGGCCTTTTATTCTCTTCCGACCACTGGGCTACGCCTTCATCCAGCCAAAGGGGCACCTGTCCGCTCAAACCTATGAAATCCCGAAAAATTAAATGGGCAATTTCATGCGGTAACAATGAATCTAAAAAGCCTTCGCTCCAGGCATAGCTTAATATCGTCCTGTTTTTATATTCCGCCATACCTTGAGACCAATCAGTTGCTCCGCTAGCTTTTAGATATGACTGGTGATCCGGATAAATATAAATTTTACAGCGCTTATCCCAAAGCCAAAATTCCTTATAACGGGCATAACCTAAATTATCGGCTATACGCCTATAATAAATCTCAGCCTTTCCCAAAACATCCTGGGCAAATTTAGGCTCGCCGGTGAAAAAAACAATAAAATGATCCCCTTTTACTTCCTGCCAATCCTGGGAACAGGCAACATTAAAACTTAAGGAGACCGCTATTACCGTTAATAAGAGAAAAAGAATAATCCGCTTCAATTTTATTTATAACTTATCTTACCATAGCGTTAATATCAAATATGGGCAGAAGCATCGATATTACGATAAAGCCGACGATCAGGCCCATGGCTAAAATCATCAAAGGCTCCAGGAGGCTGCTCATTATCTTGATCGCCTCGTCGGTATCCCGCTCGTAACTATTCGCCACTTCCTCTAAAGACCCCTGCAGCCTGCCGGATTCATCTCCCACCGTTACCAGATTACTCATAAAAAGAGGTATGGCCGGGGAATTCTTCAGGCTTGCGCCGAAGGAACCGCCGTGCTCCAGTTCCTTATGACTATTACTGATCTGTTCTTTCAGGATTTCATTATCCAGGACCGGGATAGCTATTTCAATTCCCCTTAATATCAATACGCCGTGAGATATCAACAACCCTAAGGTCCGGCAGAACCTGCCCAGTTCCGCCTTGAGGATAAATTTTCCTATCAGGGGAAGGCGTAATTGAAAACTACTCCAGATTCTTTTACCGGCGGAGGTTTTAATCTGTTTTCTAAATATAAATACGGCTGCTAATATTACCAAAACTATTGCCCACCATCCCTGCCTAACTACGTTGCTTATGGAAATTAAAATCCGGGTCGGTAAAGGCAGGACCTGCCCCATATTAACGTATACGCGCATCAGCTTCGGAACCACAAAGGCGAACATAAAGATCACCGTGGCCAACCCCACTATGGCCATAAGCACCGGATAAGCCAAGGCCATACGAAAACGGGAAAATACCTCTTCGGATTTAGACCGGTAATCGGCGATACTTAAAAGCACTTCGGGAAAACTTCCGCTGTTCTCACCGCTATGCACCATGGCAATATACAGAGGAGAAAAAACTTTGGGGAATTTACCCAATGCCGAGGAAAACGTGGATCCTTCTTTAACCGCATCCTGGATATCTCTGAGGATATATTTTAGGTGCATATTTTCCGACTGTTCTGAGATGATATTTAAGGCGTTTAAAATAGGTACCCCCGAGCGTAAAAGGCTGGATAATTCCCGGGTAATCACGGTAATTTCCCGGGATCTTACTCTACCGTGTTTCTTAGGTGCAGCGGGTTTCTGGACTTGCGTAAAAAGCGCTTCTTCTATACGCAGGGGCAAAAGCCCTATTTCGCTCAGTTTCTCCACGGCTTCCTTTTCGGAATTGGCCTCGATCTTTCCCTCGCTGATCCCTTCCGGCCCTTTTTTCGCCCGGTATTTATAGATTGTCATGACGCATCCTTATCTTTTTCCGTTTCTACGTATTTATTTAATCTGGTCTTCTGGGCACTGGTAATGTCCAGGAAGCATATTCCCACATCGTAATCTTTGCCGTTCTCGGATTCCTCCACCCTTAATACTTTAGCCAGGCAATCTATCGACTCTGCCGAGTCAGGAAGTTCTATCTTAAGGTCTAATACCGAACCCGCGGAGAGCTGTTCATGGGAAACAAAAAGCAAGCCGCCGGCGCTGATATTTCTGGCAACGCTGAGCTGTTCCGGCTTAAACCCCCGCTTAAATAATTCTTCGGGAGATTTAAATGCTTTATAACGGATGTTGATTTTACGCTCTAAACGGCTGTAAATCCTTCTTTCTATGGGGGCTGCCAAAGGAACCTCCGCAAAATTATCATAAGAAATTAAAGTTTTTTTTTCCATCCCCCCTTGTTCCGTAGCGGTGTTCTCCATCACTTCCTCGGGCGTAGTCAATCCCGCGATTACTCTGCGCCAACCATCCTGCCGCAGGGTCTGCATGCCTTTAGCAATAGCTGTTCTTTTTATCTGGTTGGATGGCGCTTTTTTTACGATCAAGTCTTTGATCTCTTCGTCTAGTAACAAAATCTCATATATGGCGGTCCTGCCGAAAAAGCCGGTATGATTACAGTTGATGCACCCCTTGCCCCGGAAGACTTTCACATCTTCGGCGGATTTTAAACCTATGTCCCTGGCGATTTCATCTTTTAATTCCTGCGGGATATTTTTATCTTCATACTTACAATTCGGACAAATCAGCCTGATCAGCCGCTGCGCGATGAATGCCTGGACGCTGGAAGAAAAAAGATACGGCTCAACCCCGATATCGATCAGGCGGGTAATGCCGCTGGCGGCGTCATTAGTATGCAGAGTAGAGAATACCAGGTGTCCGGTAAGGGCGACGCGGATAGCGATCTCGGCGGTTTCCAGATCCCGTACTTCACCGACCATGATTACATCGGGATCATGCCTTAACACGCTGCGCAAGCCCCGGGCAAAATCAAAATCAATCTCTGGCAAAACCTGGATCTGGGTAATCCCGGCCATCTCATATTCAATAGGGTCCTCCAGGGTAACGATCTTACGTTCCCGGGTATTGATCCTGTTTAAACAGGTATAAAGCGTAGTAGTCTTGCCGCTTCCCGTCGGTCCGGTCAAAAAAATTATCCCGTTGGGCTTCTGGATCAGGCTCTCAAAAGTCTGTAGGTCTTTCTTGGATAAACCTAATTTCTCCAGGCTAAAAAGCAGCTTGGTAGGCAATATCCTGATTACCACGCTCTCCCCGAAAGGAGTGGGTATCGTAGAAATACGTAAGTCCAGCACCTGGTCCTGTACCTTGACAATCGCCCTGCCGTCTTGGGGCAGGCGGCGTTCCACGATATTCAAATTAGACATGATCTTGATCCGTGAAATTATGGCACTGATGATTTTTTTTAGTTCTAAAGGCGCGTTTGCATCATAAAGCAAACCGTCTATGCGATAACGCAGGCTCACCCCCTGCCTCTGCGGTTCGATATGGATATCTGTGGCGCGTTTCTTCCAGGCTTCCAGGATAATCTGGTTTACCAGATTCACTACCGAGGCTTCCCCGGCCAACCTTTCAATATCCTCTACTGCTTCCTGGGCTTGCCTTGTAACCAACGGCCCTTCCTTGGCCGTAGAGATCATTTTCTCTAAGGCTTCGGCGGCTGCACTATAACTTGCCTTTAAGACCCTGTCTATATCCGCCTCAGTGGCAAGTACTGTTTCAATAGCATAACCTAACTGGGTCCTTACTTCGTCCTGCGTCTTTATATCCAGAGGCGAAGAAACGGCAATAGTCAGTATTCTTTCGTTTATCTCCAGCGGCACAAATGTATAGTATAAGGCGATCTTTGCCGGAACCTTCTCCAGCACCGATTTCTCAATAGTACGGCCTTCGAGGCTGACTACCGAAATATGTAATTTTTCCGCCAAGATATTCAGGATATCCTTTTCAAGAAGTAAACCATCCCTGATCAATATCTGCTGCAGGCTGTTATCGGATTCTTTTGTCTGCTCTAAAAAGACATCCAGTTCCTTGCGGCCGATCAGGCCCTTCTGGACTAATGCTTCGGATAAAATTATATCTATTGTTTTAGACATAAGTTTATCTTACCGGTTTAAAGATCATTTTAGTTAGCGCGTAATTTTCTTCTGTATGTATTGGCGGTACCTCTCGGCGGCCTCTTGGATATCGTTTTCCGATACCAGGACCAGTTTTAATTTAAAACCCCTGGCCGCCCCCTCCGCCTCTTTCATCGCCCAGATATCCAGGGGATTACTAATGGCAATGGTTACCGAAAAATCATCCCCCTCGACCGGAAAACAATGGTGATCCAAAATCAGGGAGGGAGAAAAATTTTTAACAAAGTTCCAATCTATATATTTATACCTTAAATCAACTACCGGTAAATCAAACTGCTTCGATAAAGCAAGCAAGAGGTCATCTTCTTTTATTTGTTTCTTCTTTACTAATATACTGCCTAAGAATTCCTTAGTCCCGGCCTGTTCTTCTAGGGCAGCCTTCAGTTGTTCGGCATGAATCAACCCCTGCCCTATGAGAATCTCTCCCAACCTCTCCTGTTGTCGCTGCATCGTTTATGTCAAGGCGCCGATGAGATAAAATTCTTCCTCGGGCCTTTGATCCAACCTCCCGGAAATAATCTTTTCACAGCCGTCTAGGGCCTGCTCTAAACTGACATATTCTCCCTTTTTACCGGTATATACCTCGGCTACAAAGAATGGCTGGGTCAGGAAATTCTGTAATTTTCTGGCCCTTTCATAAAGAATGCGGTCGGCGGAAGATAACTCATCGATACCGATAACCAGAACGATACGTCTTAATTCCTCGTATCTCTGGAGTATCCTGATTATCTCCTGGGCGGTTTCAAAATGGCGCCTGCCTACGATATCCACGTCTAAATTGGCACAGGAAGAAAGCAGGGGATCGACCGCCGGGTATAAGCCCAGCTGTATCTTCTCTCGGGAAAGCACCAGAATAGAATCTAAGAAGCTGAATATCGCCACTACTGCCGGGTCAGTGAGGTCATCGGCAGGTACATAAACCGCCTCAAAAGAAGTAATCGAACCTCCCCCCTCCTGCGCGGAGCGTATGCGCTCATGAAACTCGCTGACTTCGGAAAAGAGCGTAGGCTGGTAGCCGGTCTCAGAAGGTACCCGCCCCAGGAGCGTGGATATCTCCGCTCCGGCCTGCACAAACCTGAAGATATTATCCACAAACAAAAGGACATCCTGATTCTTGCGCTGAATGGATTCTGCCATGGTAATCCCGGTCATGGCCACGCCGAAACGCGCCCCCGGAGGTTCGTTCATCTGGCCGAACACCATCATAGTCTTATCTAAAACTTCATGCTTTAGCAGTTCATAGTAAAGCTCGTTTCCTTCGCGGATACGTTCTCCCACGCCGGCGAAGACGCAACTGCCGCGGTACTTTTTTACAATATGCTGGATTACTTCTAAGGTAAGTATGCTCTTGCCGAGGGCAGCGCCCCCGAGAATTCCGGTCTTACTACCCTCTACCATCGGAAAGAGCACATCGATAATCTTAATGCCTGTCTCCATGACTTTAAAAGTCCTTTGCCGGGACTTATCGGTCTTGACCCGGCTGCCCATCTCCTTTTTTCTGATGGGAAACCGTTCTGTAGTAACCACCTCTCCCTTCTGGTCGATAGGCATGCCCAAAATATTAATGATTCTGCCGTAAAGCGCTTCTCCGGAAGGAATTTGAATCACGCTATCGGTAACCTCAACCGGGGTGCTACGCTGGATATTGATCGTAGAATTAATGGCGATGCAGCGGGCGATATTTCCCGGAAGGTGCTCTGCCACCTCCATAACCACCGGTTCTTTATCCGCGGTATAGCTGGTAAGCACACTAAAGATATTCGGTACCTCATCGGCCCGGGAAAATTTAGCATCTACTACCGGCCCCTGCACCGAAACAATAGTTCCGGATATACTTTTATTATTCTTGTTAGCGGGCATAAATTAACCTGGCTGAAAATAATTCACGCATATTCCGGTCGATCAATTCATGGCGGACGCGGAAATACTGCAATCTTAATTTATTATCCATTTCTTTGAGCCTTTGGGAACATCCTTCCAAGTGCATAAACCGGGCGGCAAACTCCGCCAGGCGGCTTAATACAAAAATATCCAGAAGCTTCTGTTCAATCCAAAGATAAGCTAGATACCCAATAATATCTTTGGGCAAAGATTCGAAGATCACCTGGCCCGGATAAGCCGGCGGCCCTTGAGGTTCTTTTGCCTCCGGGCGGAAAGGTAAAAAAGAGACTGTCTCCACCCGTTGTACGGTAAAGGTGATCGGCCGGGGGTAGACTACCTTAAGATAACCCATAGATTCTTCCGTAAATTTATTCAGTAAATAATCTCTCAATTGTTTGGCCTGGCCATACTGCTGTTCCTCGTTTATACTGTCAAAAGCGACAAAGGATTTAACCCACTCCCGGGCGTAAGCCTTGCCCCGCTCGCCTATGACCACCAACTTACCGGGTATCTCCTCCAGCTGTATAAGCGCGGTATTTACCACCTCATTGTTGAGGCCGCCAAGCAGCCCGCTATCGGAAGTAACCGCGACCACAATCTGGAGTTTATTGCGCGGGTTTAAAAAAGGGTGGTCAACTGACTCGGTGTTAAGAAACTCAAAAAAACTATTGATGGCGGTAAGCAGATTTTCCCGGCTCTTTACTTTTTTCTCCAAAGCCCTGAATTGCGAAACCGAAATATTTTTTAAAACCTCGATTAAAGCCGAAAGGCCGATATTAAATTCCAGGTCTTTTTTTATGTTGGATAGAGTCTTCATAAATCACCTTATAGCTTCCGCCAGATAGTCCCGCAGGACATGATCCAGCTCACCCTGCAGTTCTGCGCTTAACTCCTTAGTACTTCTGATATGTACACAGAATTGCGGATAGCGCTTTACGATAAACGGTAAAATATCTTTTCTGAAATTTTTTATCTGGCTGGCGGATAATTTATCTAAGATGCCCTTATCCAGGACGTAGAGATAAATGATCTGCTCTTCCAAAGAGACCGGTTTATTTTTATCCTGGACAATCAGCTGATTTATTACTTCCCCCCGCTTAAGCCTCTTCTCCGCTTCTTGAGAAAGCCCGCCGGCTTTCAACTGAGTCATCTGCTGCAGCTCTTTATACTGCAGGTAATCTAAGCGCAAAGATTTACTTAATTGCTTCATCACCGGCCATTGCGCCTTGTTGCCGATACGGGAAACCGATAAACCGAAGTCTATCGCTGGCTTAAAACCCTTGTTAAAGAGCGGGGTAGAAAAATATAATTGTCCGTCAGTCATGGAAATTAAATTGGTGGAGATATAACCGGTAACATCTCCCTGCAGGATATCGACGATGGGAAAGAAAGTCATCGAGCCTGAGCCAAGCTCCGGCTTAAGAAATCCGGCACGTTCCATCAGCTGCGAATGGATATAAAAAATATCCCCCGGATATGCCTCTCTGCCCGGGGCGCGCTCCAAGAGTAAAGAAATCTGGCGGTATATCCAAGCGTGTTTGGTTAAATCATCAAACACCACTAAGACATCCTTGCCGTTATACATAAAATACTCACCTAACAGACAGGCAGTATAAGGGGCCAGATACTGTTCCCCCGTAGATAAAGAGGCGATACCGCTGACCACAATAGTGTAAGGCAAGGCATCCTTCTCTTTGAACACCTCTAATATTTTGGTAAGGCTGGAATATGGCTTACCGATACAGCAATAAATACAAATGACCTCTTTGCCTTTTTGATTAAGTATGGCATCAATAGTTACCGTAGTTTTTCCCGTCAGCCTATCCCCGATGAGTAGCTGGCGCTGCCCTTTAGCAATAGGAATGATCGCATCCAAAATCAAAGTGCCGGTTTCTAAAGTTTCCTTGACCGGAACGCGCTCCATGACTCCGGGCGCCACCCTAAATACGGGATAAAATTCTTTAGCTGCTATAGGGCCTAAACTATCCTGAGGCTGGCAAAGGCTGTTTACTACCCGGCCCAAAAATGCCTCTCCTACCGGCAGGCTTAAAGATTTACCTTTATTATAGACTTCATCGCCGGCACGGATAGAGACAGTATCTCCCAAGACCAGGATTTGTACTTTCTCCTCGGTAAAGCCCATTACTAAACCCGGCACGCCGTTGGCAAACTCTACCAGCTGGCCATTCATGCAGGAAGGCAGGCCCGTGGCAATGACTATGAACTTGCGCACTGCTAGTACCCGGCCCACCTCGCGGATTTCAAACTGGGCGGCAGTCTGGTTATTAGCTGTCTGAGTGCCCGACATTCCTGGCCCTTTCCTGTATCTTATTCTTTAAACTACCGTCTAAGACTAAACTACCGACGGAAATGATTAATCCGGCTACGATTTTAGGGTTTACTTCTTCCTTCAGGACTATTTCCCGTTCCAGCGTATCTTTTAATTTTTTAGTCAGGCTCCGGCGTTGTTCATCGCTTAAAGCGAATGCGGATGTGATGTTTACTTCTTTAAGATCCTCGGGGACCTTTAAGCGCCCTAACTGCACGAATCCACTGTCGATTAACTCAGCTATCCAATGCTGGTGAACATCCAGTTTAAATTGTTCCGGAATGGTATCCTGGATCAACTCGCAGGCCTTATCGGTAGCCTGAGAAACAATCCGCTCATCCATTTCCGTAAGCAGCAACTGCCGGGATTTATCCGCCTGCTGGATTAATTCTTCGCTGTGCTCCTGGGCCTGCTTTACAATCCTGTCTACCTCAGCCTGCGTTTCCTTCACAGCCTGCTGCTTCATATTGTCGGCCTCTTCCTGGGCCTTGCTTAAGATATCCTGGGATTGCTGTTTAACCTCTTGAAGTTTCTGGTCGATCTCTGCGAAAAGACAGGATGCTCCATATTACAACTGC
>CAZJFL010000015.1:0-16948 GCA_964545575.1 uncultured Planctomycetales bacterium | reverse complement strand
AGCAGGACGTCGGAGGCGTTGAGCGGGCACGGTTGCCCCGCTATAAAATGTCGGGCAGAGCGAAACGCCGGAGTCGAGCGAAGCCCCGCCACGCTGGGGCGGGGCGAGCGTTCCTGCGAAAACGCGTCTCGGCAGGACCCGCTAAGCAGTTCTATAATTTCAAATTCGTTTAGAATCCGCGATCATTTTGCGGATTTGTTTGGTCACTTTATGCTTCAATAAGTTTTCGAGTGAAATCGGGATAGTCAAAGACCAGTTTTTATCGCTGATGGTTCCGGGGGTATTGACGCGGTATTGGTAGGGGTCACCTTTAAAAATATCGGCCAGATACAGCCAATCGGTAATCAGCTGAATACAGAAAATAGCATTTGAATCCAGCGTGATTTTTAAAGCCGCCTGGATTATTTTCTGATCGCATTTTTGGCACAGCGGACCTTTAATTTTTAAATGCTTCCAGAGCTTTTCTTTTTCGCGATAACTGTTTTCGTATAAATCGATAAAGTCCAGCAGGTATTCTTTAGGGACAGTCCCCTTGCTGACGGAGGCACCCAAACCTATCGGATGGTTTGGTGCCCCGCCCTCCTGCGGGGACAGTCCCTGATTTAAAATTGCCACTAATTTATCTACAGAATCAATATCGTCTCTCCAGCGCAGTCTGCCATGGCGCGAACGCGAAGCATCAAAGAGTTTATCTTTTATAGCGCCAAAATTTATCTGGCGGTGGTCGCCGCATTTACGCATAAATAATCCTTCATCGACTGTGCCGGCCTCGTTCTCCCACCAGGCTGCCCAGTTGGTGGTGTCATGGGTAGAAAGCATGGCTACGGAAAGCCGGCGGTAACTTTTAGGCTCTAAAAAGTCGTGTTTTATTTTCCAGTCTTTTACCCAACGCTGCACATCGTTTCCGGGTATACCTAATCCTGCCAAGGTCTCAGGACAAGCCTTAGGGATTACCCCCAGGTCCTCGGCGCAAAGCAGCATCTTGGTACTATTGATGATAACAGACAATAAATTCCTGCCGTGCTCTGCCCATTTGCTCTCATCAGCGGGATCAAAAAATCCGTTTAATCCCTGATTTTCCATCGGCTGATTATAAGGGATGCTCCAGATACGGAATAACCCTACTACGTGGTCTATGCGCAAAATATCGTAAAAATTTTCTGCGTATTTTAACTTTTCTTTTAAATATTTATAGCTGTCAGAGGCGATTCTCTCCCAATTATAAGTAGGCATTCCCCAACGCTGCCCTTTAGCGCAATACATATCCGGCGGGGCTCCGGCGGCAAACTCCAATTTAAAAAATTCAGGATGACTCCAGACATCGGCGCTGTCGCGCGAGACCAGTATCGGCAGGTCTCCCTTAAGCAGCACTTTTTTAGCTTGGGCATATTTTTTTACCTCTTTAAACTGTTTAAAGAGGAGCCACTGCAACCAGATCTGGAAAGCAATTTCCTTTTCGTGGGCTTGATAGAAAGCTTCCAGTGCATTCTTATCCCGGTGCTTAAACCTATCCTCCCAATCCCACCAAACCAGTCCCCGATAATAATGTTTTAAGGTCTTAAAAAAAGCAAAGTCCCAAAGCCAGTAGGCATTAGCGGAAATAAACTTTTCTAATTCCCTGTTGTCTGCATCCTTCTCGGCAAGATAAATATCCCAGAGCAAGCTCACCTTCTCATTTTTGATCCGGTAATCTACGTAACGGCCGCCGGCGGAAAATGTCTTTTTTAAATTGCCTATCCTCTTTTTAAAAATAATTTTCTTAGCGGGCGCAAGCAGCCTTAAAGACAGATAAGCCGGCTCTAAAGCAAAGGAGCTTACGGAGTCATAGGGGCAGAATAACGGCCCCAGCTCATTCATCGGCAAGAGCTGAATAACGGAGTTTGCGCTTTTTACCGCCCAATCAATCAGCAGCTTTAAGTCTTCTAATTCGCCCAGGCCTACACTCTCTTTGGAATATAAGCAAAATAGGGGAGCGAGAATTCCCGCTTCTTTCGTTGTGCCGATTCCCCTCCAGCGATCCCCGGAAGCAGTGCTCACTAGATCTGCGCCTAAAGTTTGCGGTAGCATAAGTATTTTATTTCAGTGCGTTATAGAAAACCAGCTTGATTATCGCGTTCGTCCAGAAAATGGATAAAAATGCGGCTAAAGACAGGAATGGGCCGTAGGGAATGGTATGATCTTTTTTAGTAATCAGCTGTATTATGCCGATAACCGTGCCAAAGAAGGGCGCCAGGAAAAAAGTTACTAATGCGCACTTCCAGCCTAAAAATGCGCCTATCATTGCCAGCAACTTTATATCTCCTCCGCCCATAGATTCGGTTTCGCCTTGTATGGGCGGCTTTTTAAGCAGCTTAAAGTAAAGCAAATCAAAAAGGAGGCCTGTCAGATAAAGAACTCCCCCTCCGCTGATGATACCGAGGCCCGAGTCGAGCATCGGCTTTATATCGAAAGCCATGGGGTTCAGGCTAAAGCCCTTGACCGAACTTAACAAAAAACCGATAATAATGCCGCCTACGGTAATCTCATCCGGTATAATACGGTGTTTGATATCCACAAAGCTGGCAATAATGAGGTTAGAGGTCAGGAAGGTATAGAAAAAGAACTCATACTGTAGCCCGTAATAATTGTAAAAAAGCAAAAATACCGCGGCCGTCAGCAACTCTACTACCGGGTAACGCCAGGAAATCTTCTGTTTACAGAAGCGGCACTTTCCTCCCAGCAGGATATAGCTTAAGAAAGGTATATTGTCGTATCCCGGGATCCTCTTTTTGCAGTGGGGGCAGTGCGAGCGCGGCCAGACTACTGATTCGCCCAGAGGCATCCTGTGGATACAGACGTTCAGGAAACTGCCGACTACCGCGCCACAGATAAAGATAAAAATCATTCCAATCATTTTTTTAAACCCTCCGTAAGAACTTTACGCATAATATCAAGGGGAGCCTTTTGTCCGGTCCATACCTCTAAGGATAATGCACCTTGATATAAAAGCATACCTAAGCCATTGGACGTCCTGGCGCCTTTATCTTTGGCCATTTTTAAAAGTTTGGTTTCGGCAGGATTATAAATTAAATCATAGACTAAAAGATGATTATGTATCCGGCTTTTGTCTATCAAACAGGGGTCGTTTTCTTTCATGCCTATGGGTGTGGCATTGATCAGTAAATCAGAATTTTTTATATCAAGTTCATCTACGGTATCTACGTAAATGGCTTGGCATTCCGGAAATTCTTTATTCAGCTTATTGGCTAACTCTAAACCTTTATTTTTATCTATGTCGTATATAGAGATGCCTCCTGCCTTTTTTCTTGCTAACTGGTCCGTTACCGCCTTAGCAGCGCCGCCTGCCCCCAGGATAATTACGTTCTTACCGGTAATATCAAATTTTAAATCTACGGTTAAATGCCTGTGGAAACCTATTCCGTCAGTATTCCAACCTTTTAAATAATTATTATCTTCTACTTCTATAGTGTTGGATGCGCCGGTAAACCTCACTTCCGGAGATTGCCATTTTAGATACTTAAGGACTGTCTCTTTATAGGGAATAGTGACATTTAGACCGCGTATATTCTCTCCAAAAAGAGAATTTAAGAAATCTTCGAGCTCTTCCGGCCTTTTCTCAAAAATCTTATATTCTGCATTTATTCCGAGGGCTTTGAAGGCGGCGTTGTGCATCAGCGGTGAGAGGCTGTGTTTGGCAGGATATCCTAAGACGCCGTAGATTTGTTGTAGTGAAGAGTTTTTCTCCATTCAAGCCGAATCTAAAGACTTTCTATTTTATTCAGGGCATTAATGTAGGCTCTGACCGAGGCCTCAATAATATCGGTGCTTGAGCCGTGGGCAGTGACAACTTTACCTTTAGCTTTAAGCTTCAAGGCTACATCACCTAAAGCGTCTTTTCCTTTAGTGACCGCTTCAATGCGGTAATCCTGAAGTTCGCCTTTGACGCCGGTAATTTTATCTATCGCCTTAAAACAGGCATCCACCGGGCCGTCTCCGCTGGATTTGGCTTCGTGGAGCTTATTTTTATATTTTATCTTTACCGCGGCCTCGGGAATAATATCGGTCCCGGTATTAACCCTGATCGATACCAACGCATAGACCTTCCTTTGATCCCTAACTTCTTCCTCCATTAAAGCCACTAAATCATCGTCAAAGACTTCCTTCTTTTTATCGGCGAGAGCCTTAAATTTCTTAAAGATTTCATTTATCTTAGGCAAAGACAAATCAAATCCGAGGTCCTTAAGCCTTTTGGATAAAGCGTGCCTTCCCGAATGTTTACCTAAAACTATCTGGCTTTCCACAAACCCGATATCCTCCGGGTTCATGATTTCATAAGTATCTCTCTTTTTTATCACCGCGTCCTGATGGATGCCGGATTCGTGGCGAAAGGCATTCTTTCCCACAATCGCTTTGTTCGGCGGAACAATAAAACCCGTGGCATTGCTTACTAGGCGGGAAAGATTATAGATATTTTTGGTGTTTATGCCGGTATACAAATCCTTAAAGACATCTTTACGCGTCTTAATTGCCATTACCACTTCTTCCAGCGATGCGTTTCCGGCGCGTTCGCCCATTCCGTTTATAGTACAGTGCACCTGGCGCGCTCCGGCTAAAACCGCAGAAAGTGAATTTGCTACCGCCATACCCAGATCATCATGGCAATGAATAGAAATTACCGCCTTGTTGATATTGGGGACGTTATTTATAATATCTGTGATTAACGAATAGACCTCCTGCGGATAACTATATCCGGTGGTATCAGGTATATTAATGGTACTAGCGCCTTCATTTATGGCGCCTTCAATCACCCGGAAAAGAAAATCCCTGTCCGAGCGCGTGGCATCCTCGGGAGAAAACTCAATATCTGCGCAGAGGCCGCGGCTCATCCTGGTGAACTTTTTGGCAATTGCCAATATTTCCTCTTCGGGCTTGCGGAATTTATATTGCAGGTGGATCTTGGAAGTAGCCAGAAATATATGGATGCGCGGATGTTTGGCCTTTTTTATAGCATTGTGTGCCGCTTCAATATCAGCCTTTATACATCTTGCCAGGCCGCAGATAGCGCTTTTTTTGATGGCTTTAGAGATTACGCTGACGGCTTTGAAGTCATCGGGCGAAGCAATGGGAAAACCCGCCTCAATCACATCCACGCCTAATTTCTCAAGCTGATAGGCAATCTCTAACTTCTGCTCGGAAGCGAGCGATGCCCCCGGCGCCTGTTCCCCGTCGCGTAAAGTAGTATCAAAAATTATTATTTTATCCATTAAATGAGCGCATAACTTACGAATCCGCCGTAGGCGGATGAGTAAGTTATTTGCGCGAATTTATTCCGAGCGTGCGAAGTACTTTTCAAAGAAAAGTACGAGCGCTTACGCGAGGAACATTATTTCCTCATCCACGGCATTGATTCCGGCGTGCCACTGGCGCTTACGCCGGAATCATCCCGCGCATTGCGCGGGACAACATCCCTTGCAGCGTTTATTTTTTCATCCATGGCATCATGTCTCTTAGCTGTCTCCCCACCTTCTCAATCTCGTGCTCATCTCCTGCCTTAAGCAAGCTATTAAAATTCGGCCTGCCAACTTCATTTTCCTTAATCCATTCCCGGGCAAATTTTCCGGACTTGATATCTTTCAAAAGCTTCTGCATGGTCTTGCGGGTTTTTTCGGTAATAATCTTCGGGCCTCTACTTAAATCACCGTAGCAGGCGGTATTGGAAACCCTGCGGCGCATTCCGGAGATACCATACTCCTGAATTAAATCGGTAATAAGCTTCAATTCATGCAACACTTCAAAATAAGCGATCTCCGGCTGGTATCCTGCGGCCACTAAAGTATCGAATCCTGCCTTGATTAACTCCGTCACCCCGCCGCAAAGCACGGCTTGTTCACCGAATAAATCTGTCTCGGTCTCTTCATCAAAGGTGGTCTCGATTACTCCGGCGCGAGTCGCACCGATGGCCTTAGCATAAGCTAAAGCTAACTCTTTTGCCTCTCCAGTGGCATCCTGAAAAATTGCCACTAACGACGGCACGCCTTTACCCTCTTCATACATGCGCCTGACTAATGCTCCCGGGCCTTTGGGTGCGATCATAAAAACATCTATCGTTTTGGGCGGCTTGATCTGCTTAAACCTGATATTAAAGCCGTGGGAAAAGCAAAGCGCCTTACCTTTTTTCAGGTTTGGTTTAATGCTTTCCTTATAGACCTTAGCTTGCACGTGATCCTGAGTTAAGATCTGAATGATATCCGCTCCCTTGGCCGCGTCGCTAGCGGGAACCGGTACAAAGCCGTCCTTTTTTGCCTGCTCAAAATTAGGCGTGCCTTCGACCTCCGAAACAATTACCCTGCATCCAGAATCACGCAGGCACAATGCCTGTCCGCGCCCCTGTATGCCATAGCCGATGATGGCAATGGTCTTGTCTTTGAGTAAATTCAAATCCGCGTCATTATCATAGTAAATCTTTGCCATTTCCTCTCCCTTCCTAATAACCTACTGCGATCCTGCCTGTTCTCACCAACTCCTTAATCCCGAATTTACTCAGCGCCTCCAGCAAGCCTTTAATTTTTTCCTGCTCATCTACAGCTTCTATAATAGTGGTATCGCCCTTATGCTGGATAATCTTAGCTACGTATTTCTTTAAAGCCGCTTCGAGCCTCGCCTTGTCTTTAGCAGGACAGGCCACTTTTACCAGAATCAACTCGCGGTCAACATGTTCTTTCTTGGTGAAATCGGTGACCGTAATCACATCGATGAGTTTATTCAGCTGTTTCTTGATCTGCTCCAGTATTTTTTCGTCCTCTGCTTCTACCACAATAGTCATATAAGATATCGCCGGGTCCATGGTCTCGGAAACCGCCAGGGACGCAATATTATAGCCGCGGGCGCTGAATAATCCGGCAATACGCGCCAACACGCCGAACTTATTCTCCACTAAAACAGAAATAGTATGCCGCATTAAGCCATACCTCCAATCATACGATTGATGGCCTCGCCTGCCGGCACCATCGGATAAACATTCTCTTCCGGCTCGACATGAAAATCAATAAACACCGTATTATCTATTGCTAGCGCCTTTTCGATCGCCGGCCGCACGTCCTCTTTCTTGGTAACCCTGATGCCCACGGCGCCGTAGCTTTCGGCTAATTTTACGAAATCCGGATTATACAGCGTAGTATAAGAATAACGCTTTTTATAGAATAATTCCTGCCATTGCCTGACCATGCCTAAATAGCCGTTATTTAATATCGCCACTTTCACATTTATTTTGTTCGCCACGCAAGTAGCTAATTCCTGAATGTTCATCTGGATAGATCCGTCTCCGGCAATATCGAAGACTTGTTTTTCGGGGCAGCCTACCTTGGCCCCCATTGCCGCTGGGAATCCAAAACCCATGGTACCTAAGCCTCCGGAAGAAATAAACGTACGCGGCCTGTCGTATTTATACCACTGACAAGCCCACATCTGATTCTGGCCCACTTCCGTGGTGATGATAGCATCCCCTTTTGTCGCTTCGTAAATCTGCTCGATCACATACTGGGGTTTGATTTTTCCATCATCCTTATAGGCTAAAGGATGTTTTTTCTTCCAGGACTCAACTGTTTTTAGCCAATCCGAGGTATCGGGAGCCTTTTTAATCTCTTCGCACAACTGCCCTAAAATATTTTTTGCATCGCCGACAATCGGCACATCCACTCTTACGTTCTTGCTGATCGAGGAAGGGTCAATATCAATGTGGATGATTTTTGCGCCCGGCGCAAAGGCATCCAATCTTCCCGTCACCCGATCATCGAAGCGCGCGCCCACGGCAACAATTAAATCCGCATCCATTATGGCATGATTGGCATAAGCCGTACCATGCATACCCAGCATTCCTAAAGAGAGATCATGCGTTCCGGGAAATCCGCCTAAACCCATTAAGGTCATGGTCACCGGAGTCTGAATTTTTTCCGTTAATTCCTTTAATTCTTTATGCGCTGCGGAAGTAATAATCCCACCGCCGACATAGAGAATCGGTTTTTTTGCCGAAGATATGAGCTTGGCGGCTTTTTTAATCTGTCCGGGATGGCCAAAATAGGTCGGATTATAACCGCGGATTTTGACTTCCTCTGGCCAGATAAATTCAATATCCTGCTGCTGTACATCCACCGGAATATCGATTAAAACCGGGCCGGGCCGGCCAGTAGAGGCAATATGAAATGCCTCCCGGACAATCCGCGCCAAATCCACTGTATCCTTAACTAAAAAATTATGTTTGGTAATCGGCCGGGTCACGCCGGTGACATCCGCCTCTTGAAAAGCATCATTACCAATTAAGAAAGTCTTTACCTGGCCGGTAATTGCGACCATGGGTATGGAATCCATGTAAGCATTAGCAATCCCGGTAGTCAAATTTGTGGCTCCTGGGCCGGAAGTAGCGATACAGACGCCGACCTTACCGGTGGCGCGGGCATAACCGTCGGCAGCATGGGCAGCGCCCTGCTCGTGGCGCACCAGGATAAACCTAATGTCGAAATCATAAAGTTTATCAAAAATAGGCAGAACTACTCCGCCGGGATATCCAAACATCACTTCCACCCCTTCGCGCTTCAGGCATTCTAATAAAATTTGTGCTCCGGTCATTTTATTTTAAAATCGCTCCCTTATCCGCTGAACTAACTAACCTCTGATACCTAGCAAGATATCCGGTTTTAATTTTTGGCGCAACCGGCTTCCAACTCTTAAATCTTTTTTCTATTTCAGCTTTAGCTAATTTAACTTCCAATTTTCTCTTGGCTATATCAATACTTATTATATCACCATCTCTTAAAATCGCAATCGGCCCGCCTGCGGAAGCTTCGGGAGAAACGTGCCCGATGCAGGGGCCCTTTGTTCCGCCAGAGAATCTCCCATCGGTAATCAGCGCAACCGAATCAGCTAATCCCATACCCACTATTGCAGAAGTGGGCGCCAACATCTCGCGCATACCGGGACCACCCGCAGGCCCTTCGTAACGGATAACGATTACTTCACCGCCTTTTATCTTCTTGTTCAAAATCGCCTGCATCGCTTCTTCTTCGCGGTTAAACACGCGGGCTTTCCCGGTAAACTTCATCATCCTAGGATTCACCGCTGCCTGTTTTACTACTGCGCCTTTGGGAGCGAGGTTGCCGAATAAAACTGCAATCCCGCCCTCCTTATGATACGCCAAACTTTGCGGCCGAATCACATCTAAATCGTAAATCTCTGCCTTATCCGCAATCTCGTATATTTTTTTCCCGCTGACAGTATTCAGGTTATTTAATTTGACTTTCAACCTCTTCAACACCGCGGGAATTCCTCCGGCATATTCTAAATCTTCCATAAAATATTTGCCCGCCGGTTCCAGGTTAGTAATGTGCGGCACGGTCTTACCGATTTTATCAAAGGTTTTAAGATCTAAATCAACCCCTGCTTCATGGGCAATAGCCATCAAATGCAATACCGTATTGCTTGAACCGCCCAGAGCCATATCCACTACAATGGCATTCTCCAGGGATTTCTTATTAATAATATTCAAAGGTTTAATATTTTTCTTTATTAACCCCACAATACGCTCGCCGCTCTCCTGGGCAATCCTACGTTTTTTGGCAGAAACCGCCAATGCCGTCCCGCACCCCGGCAAAGACATCCCCATAGCCTCGGTAAGGCAAGCCATGGTGTTGGCAGTGTATAAACCCTGGCATGAACCGGCACCCGGACAGGCCTCCATCTCCAAGCATTCAAGTTCTTCGGAAGAGATACTGCCAATTTTGGCCCGCGCCAATGCCTCATAGGTATCATGCACAAAGGCAAGCTTTCTTTTATTATGCCGGCCGGAAAGCATCGGTCCGGCAGTCACGATAATCGCCGGAATGTTCAGGCGCGCGATACCCATCAACATGCCGGGCGTAATTTTATCGCAGTTGGTCAAACATACTATGCCGTCTAACTGATGGGCATTGCAGACCGTCTCAATAGTATCCGCCACGATCTCCCGTAATGCCAAGGGATAGCACATGCCTAAGTGCCCCATGGCAATTCCATCGCAGATACCCGGCACACCAAATAAAAACGGCACACCGCCGCCATAACAGATTCCGCGTTCGATAAAACGCTCCAAATCACGCATCCCGATATGGCCGGGGATTAAATCCGTAAAAGAAGTAGCCACGCCGATGAACGGCCGGTCTAAATCCTTCCTGCTTAAGCCCGTAGCATGTAGTAACGCTCGGTGAGGAACTCGCTCCAAACCCTTCTTGATTTTGTCTGACCGCATTTTAATCTGCTCCTTCGCCGTCGTGCACCACTCCTGCGCCTGCGTCGCGCTTGCGCACGATGACGCGTTTTAAGGTTACGTATTTATCGACTAATTCCTTATTATTCACGGCATTTAATTGCTTAAATAAAAACTCGAACTTATTCTCAATCTCTGCGGCAATCGCATCTCTGGTTTCACGCGGCAGGCCCATAATATCCTTCTTAAAGGCCCCAAGCGCTTTTTTGCGCGTCTTGTAGAAGAATTGTTCTTCTGTCTCGCCTTCTTTTTTCTCGGAAGCAGCATTGGTTTTTAGCCAATCATAAATCTTTGCTTTCAATCCCGGAGGAAAATGTTTACTATCATAAATCATATTCTGAAATTCCGTGGCCAGATGCACTTCTGCGGTCTCTACCTCCGGGAATTTATGGAATGCCTCTTGCGGCAAAGTTGATGCGCCATGCTGCACAGCTCCTGCTAACCCATATTCAATCCTCGCAAGTTCCGATAACGTCTTTAAGGTATCAAAATCCAGTTTTACCTGAGCGATTGTGCCGTCCGGCAAGACCACGCCTCCGTGCGATGTGCCGGTCTGCACGGAAATCTTGCTGATACCGGTCAGGCCTTTACGCAACCGCTCTTTATAGCCGGTCATAAAGGCATGCAGGTCTTCGGGCGTAGAATTCTGATGCCCCACCTCGCCTATCTCTCCGCCCACCGAAACTGTGATGCCTTTCGGCTCTATCCGGCGGATGAATTGCGTAAGTTTCGCGCAGACTTCATAATTGGAATGCTGTTGTTTCTTAATTTCCTTTTTAGATAAATCCACTAAAGTAGAGGAATCTATATCGATATTATAAAACCCGGATCCTATTGCGTCGCTAATGATCGCCTGTAATCCTTCTAATTCCTTATCCGGATTCTCTTGGAATTTCTTAGGGTTTGCCTGAAAATGGTCTCCCTGGATAAACACCGGGCCGGTATAATCTTCTTTCAGGGCTGCCGCAAGAATGACGCTAGAATACTCTATCGGCGGCTGGGCAGTATAACCCATCTCGGACTTGGCGATTTCAAAGATAAAGGCACCGCAATTATTTCTTTTGGCTACCCGAAATATTGCCCGCGCAAGATCAAGAGTCATGCTTCTTAAATTTATCGCCGGAACAGTGAAGCCAGAAAAATCGCCTCTTCCGCGGCTCATGTAAAACTCATGAATGCTGGAAGGATAGGCTCCCTTTTTATAGGCGAGAGTGAAAATTTTCTTGGCCAGGATCTTTTTCCTCTCCAAATCCTCGCTCATAATCAAATCCATCGCCAGCATCTCCACATCAAAAGGCCTTCTTCCCATATTGCCAATCCTTTCCTTATGTTAATGTTTTAATCAGATTATACCAGGTGTCTATTTTTAATTCTTTCTTCTGGATGGCGGTTGTAAAATCTACCTCCACTACTTTTCCGCCGTGAAAACCTACGGCTTTATCAGCTACGCCGCTTAATAAGGAATCGACTGCTGCCTGGCCTAATCTTAGGCCCAAGTCGCGGCTGACCGCAGTGGGCCGGCCCCCTCTCTGAACGTGGCCAAGTATCACCGGACGCGTTTCCAAGCTTGTCATTTCGGTTATCTTTTTGGATATATCTACCGCCTGTCCGGCGCCTTCGGCTACGACCAAAATCCAACTCATCTTACCCCTTAAATTGGCTTCTACTATATCATGGCAAATTGCGCCAAGATCAAACTTCCTTTCCGGGATAATCACCTCTTCGCATCCCCCGGCAAGCGCAACGGCAAGCGCGATAAACCCGCAATCCCTGCCCATCACCTCCACGACAAAAATCCTCTCCATAGAAGTAGCGGTATCGCGGATATTATCAATTGCCGCCAATGCCGTATTTATTGCGGTGTCCACGCCGATAGTATAATCTATACCGTTGACGTCATTATCAATAGAAGCGGGAATTCCCACGCAGGGAACTTTATATCTTTCATAAAAAAGGTGTGCTGCTTCAAAGCTGCCGTTACCACCTATGACAATCAGACCGTCAATATTATTCTTCTTTATATTGGCAAACGCTCTCTCCTGGCCCTCCCTGGTCTTAAATTCCGGGCAGCGGCCGGTCTTCAGTATCGTACCTCCCTGATTGATGATCCCTGAGACGGAACGGTGATCAAACGGCTTCATCTCATCATTAATCAGGCCCCACCATCCGCGGAATACCCCCATTACCTCCACTTTTTTACTTACCGCACAGCGCACCACCGCGCGAATCGCCGCATTCATTCCGGGAGCATCCCCGCCCGTTGTTAAAACTGCTATTCTTTTTATCATGTCCCTATTTCCCAACTCGAGAGATACTTTTTCTGTTCATTAGTCAGGCTGTCTATTTTTATCCCCATAGACCTTAATTTTAACGCCGCTATTTTCTCGTCTATATCTGGAGGGACTTTATAGACGTCCTTCTTTAAGCTACGGTGGTGTTTAACAATATATTCGACGCTTAAGGCCTGATTGGCAAAAGACATATCCATAACCTGCGCGGGGTGGCCTTCGGCTGCTGCCAAGTTTATCAATCTGCCCTCGCCTAATAAATAGATTTTACGTCCGTCTTTCATAATATATTCATCCACAAATTCGCGGATGCGTTTTTTCTTTTTGCTCAACTTTTCCAGCGCCGGTATATCTATCTCCACATTAAAATGCCCGGCATTAGCGATAATCGCGCCGGATTTCATCAAAGTAAAGTGCTCTTTACGGATCACGCTGGTATCGCCCGTAGTGGTAACAAAGACCTCACCCGTTCCGGCCGCCTCTTTTATCGTCATCACTTCGTAGCCGTCCATAATTGCCTCCAGGGCGCGCAGGGGGTCTACCTCTACGACGATGACCCGGGAAGCCATGCCTTTAGCGCGCATTGCTACACCCCTGCCGCACCAGCCGTAACCGCAAATCACAAAATTAGCTCCTGCCAATAATTTATTCGTCGCGCGTACCACGCCGTCAACGGTAGACTGGCCGGTGCCGTAACGGTTGTCAAAAAGATGCTTAGTTTGAGCGTCATTTACGGCGATGATGGGGTAACGCAATTTTCCCTGATTAGCCAGAGCCCTTAACCTGATTACTCCCGTGGTCGTCTCCTCAGTCCCGCCGATAATATTACGGTGCGCTGCGGGGCTGCGGCGATGGATGCTGCTCACTAAATCCGCTCCGTCATCCATAGTAATATCCGGCTTAAACGCCAATACCGCCTCTATATGTCTGTAATATCTCTTGGTGTCCTCTCCTTTAATGGAGAATACCGGAATTTTTAAATCTTTTACCAATGCAGACGCTACGTCATCCTGCGTAGATAAAGGATTGGAAGCGCAAAGCGCCACCTGTGCGCCGCCGGCTTTTAAGGTTTCCATTAAAACGCCGGTCTCGGTGGTCACGTGCAGGCAGGCGGCAATTCTATAGCCTTTTAAAGGCTTTTCATTGCTAAAACGCTTTTCTATCAGGCTTAAAACCGGCATATTATTACGCGCCCATTCTATCCGTAGCGCACCTTTCTTGGCTAATTTTAAATCCTTGATATCATAATTCATAAAAACTCCTTTATAGTCTAGCTGCTTGCTTCTTTAAACTGGATACTTTATCCGTGCGCTCCCAGGTAAACTCCGGCTCCGTCCTACCAAAATGCCCGTAACAGGCGGTCTTTGTATAAATCGGCCGCAGCAGATCTAAATAATCAATGATGCCCCTGGGAGTAAGCTCAAAATTCTCGCGGATAAGCTTTACAAAATGGTCATTAGAGATCTTTCCCGTGCCATAAGCCTCCACAAAAACAGACAAAGGATGAGAGTAACCTATAACATAGGAAAGCTGGACCAAGAACTTCTCTGCTAATCCGGCAGCCACGATATTCTTGGCGATATACCGGCACATATAGGCCGCGGAACGGTCTACCTTAGTCGGGTCTTTGCCGGAAAAAGCTCCGCCTCCGTGCGGGACAGTGCCGCCATAAGTATCCACGATAATTTTTCTTCCGGTCATGCCGGTGTCAGACTGCGGCCCGCCGACCACAAATTTCCCCGTCTGATTCACGTAATACTTAGTATCCTTATCAATCATCTCTTTTAATACGGGCTTAGCGATCGCCTCGATTAATTCGCCGCGCGCTCTTTTAGTGATATGTTTTCCGGTTTTATCCAAAATATCATCGGTATGCTGGCAGGCCAACACCACCGCATCTATACGTTTTGGTTTTCCGTTTGCATACTCCACAGTAACTTGCGATTTGCAGTCCGGGCCGAGATACCTTAATATATTTTTCCGGCGTACGTCTGCCATGCGCCTGACCAGCTGATGCGCTAAGGTTATGGGAAGAGGCATGAACTCCTTGGTCTCGGTACAGGCGTATCCGAACATAATCCCCTGATCGCCGGCGCCTCCGGCATTGACGCCCTGGGCAATATCGGGAGACTGACTGTTAATGGTATTAACGATAGCGCAGGTCTCATAATCAAATCCGTACTTAGGATGGGTGTAGCCGATATCCCGGATGACACCGCGCGCCATCTTCTGTATATCCACGTAGGCGTTAGTAGTGATTTCTCCTCCCACGATGAGCAGGCCCATGGTCACGTAGGTCTCGCAGGCCACCCGGCTCCTCTCTTTATTTTCATCCTTATGCAAAACTTCATCCAATACGGCATCTGATATCTGGTCGCAGACCTTATCCGGGTGCCCTTCACCTACCGACTCGGAAGTAAAAAAAGTTTTACGCATATACTCACCCCTTATCTCTTAATAATTTATTCAGCTTCCTGTAAGTTTCAATGCTCCCGATATCAAACCACATCTTTTTAAAAGTAAACCCGTAAACCCGCTCTTGGCGCGCCAGCCACCCGATATAGGTGCCGATATTGTCAAAAGAGGGCCGGCAACTACGGATGCATTTTTTTACTAACCCGAGCTTCGAGCGCGGGAAATAATACAGGCACATTGCCGCAAGCCTGGATTTAGGCTGGAGCGGCTTTTCTTGAAAGTCTATTATCTGTTTATTCCTGTTTAAAAGCACGACACCGTAATGGCGCGCCTCGCGCCGGCTGCCGACTCCAACCACGCCGATAGTAATCTGGGGCTTCTTCTTTTGCGCAAATTTAAAAAAATCATTTAAAGGCTCTTCTAAAAAGTTATCCCCGCCTAAAACCAGAAAATTATCATCGAGGCCTTCTTTTTTAAGCCCCAGGTACATATCCGCAATCGCCCCCAGCTTTTCCTTGGGGCTTCTGGTTAAATCATTGACGATGCGGATCTTGTCTTTTAATCTAGAACTTTTTCTCCATTCCAGAAAATGCTTATAAAAACGCGCGTTGGTTACCACTACTACCCTAGTAAGGCCGTCGAGCTTCTCTAACTTATCAAGGAGATATCCAATAACCGGCTTTTTATTTACCTCTAACAGCGGTTTAGGAAAATACTTTGTATAGGGATACAGGCGCGTACCGTAGCCGGCGGCTAAAATTAATGCCTTCATTTTTTAAAAACAAATATGTCGGAATAATCGTAGTTATCGGGATGATTAAGAAAATCTAACTTTAACGCATCACCGGCAATAATATTATAAATAGGATTACCCTCCTCTAGGCCAAACCTATCCAGGATTTTAGCCGATTGCGCAAATCTAATGGGGGCCAGCTTTTTAAAAAACGGGTTCTTTAAATATTCTGTCCTGCCGGTTGCATCCACTGTCAAAAAATATGCCGCGCCCTTTGCCTTTTTATATAAATCGTATTCGGAAGCAAAGCGGCTGCTTACCCAGTTAGAGGTAACCAGCCATCCGGGCCCGGGATTAACCAGGATATGGCCGTAGCCGGGAGGAATAACTATTTTCTGCCCCGCGCGGGCTTCTACCAAAATGACATCTTCGATAATTGTGTAATCTTGCGGGTTAGGTTTCTGTAACATGCATAACGCTCTCCCCAAGAGGACCTCATACAATTCGCCGAAACTCCCCGGGTGATAGTGGCCGGCGGTCTTCATCAATTCCCTGCCTAAACGGTCGGGCTTGATACAGGTAACGTCGTAACGCAGATTATTTTTCTTTAATAACGGCTCATCATTTGCCAGATGCACGTCGCGGTACATGTAATATAATTCCCGGGGCGCAACAAGGGACTGATCCAGAAGCACCTCCTGCATCTGGTGAATATCCCTTACCGCAGGCACAGGCGCAGTGAGCCCCACCCCGAAAACCAATTGCGCGGTTTCGGTATTTAGTTTTAATTCCAGGCCAGAGGTCCCTTTTAAATCCACCAGCGCGGTCATCCTAAAATCTCCTTGAGTTTATTCTGGCTAAACTCCTCTACTTCTTTGCCTGTAGAAAGCCTTAAGGCCTGCTTTGCGATATCCTGTGCCTGGCTCATCGTCAGCGAACGGATGATATGTTTGGCTTCCGGTATGACTATCGGCGGCATACTAAACTCATCCAACCCCAAGCCTAAAAGTATCAAGGCCAACGCCGGCTCTCCTGCCATTTCACCGCACATGCCTACCCAGATACCGGCGTCGTGCGCCGCTTCGATGATGTTCCTGATCATCCTTAAAACCGCCGGATGCGCCGGCTCATAGAGATAAGCTACTTTTTCATTGGTCCGGTCAACTGCCAAAGAATATTGAATAAGATCGTTGGTGCCGATGCTGAAAAAATCCACTT
>CAZJFL010000014.1:0-17513 GCA_964545575.1 uncultured Planctomycetales bacterium | reverse complement strand
GAAAAAGGCCTTTACTTTTTACGATAATCCGGAAACCGTCAAGCCCAGGGCCAAAAAATATCTGTTGCTCGACGGCACGCCAAGACAGCTGCACTCCCTGCTTACTGACAGCGCCAAGAAAGAAATGATCAGGCAGCGCCGGACTGACCCGCATTTAGTCAGGACGGATTACGGGGAGGGCGCCATCTATCAGACGACACTAGTAAATAAATTACTCTGCCTCCTCGCCAATAAACTCGCCTCGCTTGACCCTGCCGGCGTAGGCATAGAAATGGAGGCGGATAAACCTAACTGGTTTGACGCCTTAAACGGCCTACCGGCGCTCTTTGGCTCATCAATAAACGAAACTCTGGAATTAAAAAGATTGGCCCTCTTTCTCAAGAAAGCCTTGCGGGAAACCGCAATAGAAAAGATATACCTTACGGAAGAAATCGCCGATTTCCTCAACAGCCTCTCAGGGCTGCTTCAGGATTGGCTCAAGCGCGGCGCATCCGACCGGGATTTTCAATACTGGGATAAAAGTTATGCCTTAAAAGAAAGCTACCGCCAGAAAACGCGCTTTGGTTTTAGCGGCAAAGAGGCGCCGATTGCTTCCCGGGAAATAATTACTATTTTAGATCAGGGGCTTGAGAAATTAGATGCCGGCATCCAGAAAGCCAAAGCCGCCAAAAACGGGCTGTATTATACTTATTTTATTAATGAAGTAATTAAATATGATACCTTAAAAGACGGCTTTATCCGGCCGGTTAAATTTAAACAAAAATCCCTGCCCCTGTTTCTGGAAGCCCAGATGCACGCCTTAAGGTTAAGCGAAAATAAAAACCACGCCCGGAGCATCTATAAGGCCACCAGAGAAAGCCTGCTTTACGATAAGAAATTAAAGATGTATAAAGTCACTGCCCCCTTAAAAGAAATGCCCGAAGAAATCGGCAGGTGCCGCGCATTTACACCCGGGTGGCTGGAAAATGAATCTATCTGGCTGCATATGGAATATAAATATCTCTTAGAAATCTTAAAAGCCGGGCTGGATCAGGAGTTCTACGCGGATTTTAAAAATGTGCTTATCCCTTTTCAAGACCCGCAAGTCTACGGCCGCAGCATCTTAGAAAACTCATCCTTCCTGGTGAGCAGCGCCTTTCCGGATAAAAGCCTGCACGGAAACGGCTATGTTGCCCGCCTCTCCGGCTCAACCGCAGAGTTCTTAAGCCTGTGGCTACTCTTAAATTTAGGCCGGGAGCCGTTTTTCCTGAATGCTAAAAGGGAATTGAACCTTAGGTTCAGGCCGATACTCGCCGGCTGGCTATTCAGTAAAAAAGACAACAGCTATAGTTTCAATTTCTTAAGTAAAATAAAGGTAACCTATCATAACCCCAAAAGAAAAGATACCTTCGGAAAAAACGCAAGCACCGTAAAAAGAATAGTCTTTACCGACGCGCAAGCAAAGCTGATCACCATCAACTCTGACACCCTCCCCTCTCCCTATGCCGAACAAATAAGGTCCGGCCAAATCCGCTCCCTCGAGGCGTTCCTAGAGTAAAAAGCACCTTTTATAAAAATACCCTTTGCTAACTTGAAATCTTTAAAAACACCTGTTATACTTTAAGTGACAATTAGGAAGACCTAGTGATAAAGGCAAACTAGCAGTAATGCTGGGGCGCAAAGCTTCCGGCCCTGCCAAAAGCAGGGTAGCGGGGTTGCCAAAAGGAAGGCGAAAACCCTAAAACAATTGCCTTTAGGGTTTTTTTGCGGGTTCGTAAGCCCCGGGCTGTAGTTTGCCTGCCTGCCGGCAGGCAGGCCGGGGCTTTTTGCTTATAAGGGAGAGGAAAAATGGAAAACATTCTGCATGCCGAGAAAAGCCAGCGCGTGGTGACATTCCTGAACCGGCGCGAGGTAGATTACCTCGATAAAATGGGCAAGGATGCCCTGTTTTCCAGCGGTATAAAAATTTCCCGGGCAAAGATCATTGCCTGGTTAGTGGATTTTATGGAGCAGCTTAATATCAGCGGTAAAGGAATTAAATCGGAAAGGGATTTTAAAAATAGATTAATTGAGTCAGTCCCCACCTGCCACGGAGATAAATCAGGAGGTGCGCGATGAAAAAGATATTGATGATATTGCTGGTTAGTTTAATCGGGATTTGCGCAGTCGCTCAGATCGCCTTTGCCGGAAACAGCGTTTCTTTTGCGGTATCCTGCAGTATACCCGCGGTGCCCGGCTTGAACGCGCCTCCTTATGTTCAGGATAAGACTATCCGGGTAGAAGAACCGTACACTCAACAAATAAAAACGCAAGAGCCGCAAGAAACAAAGATAGAGACAATTCAGGAAACAACGGAAAAACAAACAGAGTTAGCCGACGGAAAAACTGCTTCCGTAGAAGTAGAAACAGTATACCTGCGCTAAAGCTCTAAAAGTTATTCCTGCGTCCTCTTCAGGGGAATGTTGTAGATATAAGAAACCCCTTCAAAGAGGACGATTGTTTTTGTGATGGGCACGGTAGGAATATATTCCGCGGGGATGCTGTTTAAATCTATATTCAGGGCGTGCTCGCCGGTGGCGATATTAGAAAAGGAATACTTTCCCGAGGCATCGGTAGCCGTCTTAGTCTCTGCGTCCAGCATAACAACAACTCCCTGTAAACCCTTATCCTGGCTGTCATACTGCCCGTTGCCGTTGGCATCTTCAAAGATAAAGCCGGTAATTTCCGAATGCGAAGCAATGCCGAAGTCTATCCTGCTTATCCGGTGATTACCTATAGCTACTTCCTGAGTCACCGGCACGGTTAAAACAAAACCGGGGGGCAAAGTGGTAGTGTCCAGGGTCACGTAGGCCTTGCGCGCCCTTATCCCTTTAAACTCATAATAACCGAAGATATCGGTCAGGGCAGACTTATCCTTGCCTAACCAGACTTTTATCCCTTCCGCAGGAACTTCGTCGCGCTGACGCAGGCCGTCGGAATTGAAATCCTTAAAAATATACCCTTCGATAGTGCCTACCGGCTCCCAATGCAGCCCGGTATCCCAGAGATAGCGCACGCCGGCGTTAAAATCTCCCTCGATGCGCTTGGAAATTGTAGACTTGTCTGCCCAGACATTGCGGATACGGCAGGAGCCGAATATCTCCTTATCGTTAGTGGGGCGGTAAGAAAGCTGGGCATAACCCTCGATGTAATCCTGCCCGGAGAGAAAACTAAGTGGTGAGGTAGCGTCTTCTTCGTTACGGTAGGTAAAACGCACATCGCCGTAAAGAGGAAAACTCCCTAATTTATCCGACCAGGTGAGGCCTGTTTCTAAAGCATTGGGCAGGGAACGGTTGCCGGTAGAGGTTTCGCGCAGCCAGTTGTATTCCTCTCGCAAATAATAAGCCAGCTCTCCGATGATACGGAAACCCAGGCCCGCGCTCACCTGATTATTGACGTAATCCGAGGCCGGCGCATTAAAACTCTGGTTCTTCTGGTGGTAGTAACTCAAGTATGTAGAGATATCCCGGATAAACCGGATTCTGCGGGATATATATATGCCCGGGCTCTGGTAACGGCGCTGCGAGATCGTCCCTAAATCATTTTGCAACGTATAACGGAAAGCTGCGGAGGTCAATTCATCGGCCTGATAATTGAGGTCAAAATTGAAATCTTCGTTTAAACGGGTAGGTTTATCCTCCGCGGGAAAAAGCCTGTCTTTGTAGATATCCATGGAACCGGTGAGATTCAGTTTTTCCGTAGGCGTATAATCCAGGTTAAAAAGCCAGCCCAGCTCTCCGCGCGCCCAGCCATAACCTAAAATGGTGGAGAAATCCTTATCTACATCCCTCATCTCCATACTGAATTTTAATTTCGGCTGAGAATAAATAGCGCGGAATAATTCGGCAAGATGCTGGGTATCGTAGGCTAATTCGTAATTGAAATCCCAAGGCTTATAGTTCCAGCTGCCGTACATATCGTAGCTGTAGTCTTTAAGATTATCGAATTCCTTACGATAGGTCCCGTATCCGCGCACAAGGCTGACTTTATAATTCTGGTTGAGAGTAGGCAAGTAACTTAAGTTAAAACCCGCCAAATACGAATCCCTGGGTTTGGATAGCGCCGGGGAAAGATCCCCATATCTTCCTCCCCCCTCCCTGCCCCAGAGGAGCGTATAGCTGAGTTTATTATTAAAAGCCGGGGAATCCAACATTCCACCACGTAACGTCGCTCCCGGAAAACTTAAGTTAGAAAAAGAAGGAGTATAATCAAGGCCGCGCAGAGAGAAATCCTTAAAGTTTCCTAACTGCCCGTCGGTTAAGCCTATGGTTCCATAAGTAAGGCTGGTAACAGAGCCGTATTGCTTACGGAAGTTTACCGCGGCGTCTAAATTGCCGTAAGGGGTCTCGCCGGTCAAATTAAGCCGGTGGGCCCAGGAATAAGTGGTGCGCTCCCAATTAGGGATCCCGTTTCCGGTCTCATAAGAAGACCAGTCCATGGTATAGCGCAGCTTAAAATTATGCGCTACTTCTGCGGCGCGGCGCATTAACTCCGCATAAGTCGGCCCTTCCGGACGCTGCAGCACGGTAAGAAACTCGGTCTCCCAGCGGCCGTTATCATCCCAGGCGTATAAATAGGTATAGCCGATGTTTTTGCCGGTAACCAGCAGCTGATCCGGATTCGCCGGGTCCTGCTCTACAATAATCACGCCCTCCTGCGTAACCAGAAACTTGCGGATATTTTTTCCGGTCACGATGATGGTCCTGCCCTGCTCTATTTCTATAGGCTGGATACTGGCGGAGAGCGAATCATCTAACCCGATAATCTTAGGAAGCGCTGCCTCTTTGGCAATTTCTTTTCTTGCCTCGCCCGGGGGAACGTATTCAGTCTTTTTATAGGCCCGCCTTTCGCTGATTACTTCCCTTTGCAGCTCGATTAAGTCCATGCTTTCGCTGAGGGCCGCCTCAGGCGTGCTTTTTGACGGCTCAAAACTCGGCGGCAAGAGCTCTTGTTCCTCGCCTTCCTGCGGAGGTGCCTCTAACTGCTCGATCATCTGGAGATACCTTAAGGCGGGCTCGTAATCGGGTTTAATCAGGAGGGCTTTTTTAAACTCATGTTTAGCGAGCTCATAATTACCCTGCTGGTAGGCTTTTATCCCCAGCTCGCAGATAAACTCCGGCATCTGGGAATAGGCAAAAAGGGCGGGGTGAAAAAAAGACAAAAAGAAACTACAGCATAAAATTATCAATGAAACCCTAGTGAAACTATTTGTCATGCTAATTTATTTCCCCTACTTTGATGACCTCCCCGTTTTCGCCGATTTCTATTTCTGTTTCTTTAGTAATCACCGGGCCTCTGCCCATTCTTGCCTCTTCCAGCGCTTTACCTATATCTACGCTTAAAACTAAATCGTATTTTCCTTTAGGGATAATCTCTTTCCAGCCGGCTACGAGATTCGTACTGTTACCCGGGAAGGTATAGACATCGGCAAACTCGCCGCGGGCATAAATCATGCCTTTGTTATCCATAATATAAAAATTACTTTTGGTGGTCAGGTCGACGTTTCCGGTATTGGTAAACTTAAGCTGCAGGTTAAACTTATCTTCTTTTTTAGAAATTTGCAAATCTTCTATTCTGGCGGTACGCTCTACCGTGCCTTGCGACTCTAGATAAAAGAGCACGCCTACCCGGATAGCTAAACTTACGCTTACGCCTTTTATTTCCTCTTTCTTGCCCCCCATTTTATCTTCAAAGAATAAAACCGCGTAATGGCCGCCTTTAGTGTCCGGCGGGACCCTGACGCTATAATTAATCAGCTGCATGCCATAGGCAGAGATCTCAAACTCTACCGGCGAGAAACTGATCCAGTCAGCTGCGGATAATTCCGTGCTTCCTGCGCGCTTAAACTCTTTAGTACCGTCGCAGGCAGCCAGATACACCCAATCCTCGGCATAGACTTTAATATACTTGGTATCGTTAGTATAATTATAAACCTTGAGTAAGCCGGTCTGGGTATTTCCCGGGACAATGGACAGGCGCACTTTTGCCGGCTGGATCTGGATTATCTGCATTGCCTGGCAAACGCCAAAATTAAAGAGAATAAAGACTAAAGCTACAAAAAAAAGGGACTTCGTCCCCCGCCTCCAGAAATTAAATTTTTGCCTCATTTTTTTATTTGCGGCCCAGCCCTTTA
This sequence comes from uncultured Planctomycetales bacterium, assembly GCA_964545575.1. Classification (GTDB taxonomy): domain Bacteria; phylum Omnitrophota; class Gorgyraeia; order Gygaellales; family Profunditerraquicolaceae; genus CAZJFL01. The sequence goes on along the minus strand of CAZJFL010000014.1, from coordinate 11,362 downwards.
TCTTTAGACCCTTATTACATAAAGGGAGCGCCTCTCCTTATATTTTTTGTCAGCTTATAAACTACTGTTACCTCGCAGTAATAGTAACCATTACGCTACCGCTATACGCACCCGGAGCCTGGCTTAAAGGTATCAGCTCATAGCCTCCCCAGGGAATCCCTCCGTTTTCATCAGGACGCGGGAGACTATAGAAAGTGCGGATAATCCTGTTGCTTGCTTCCGGCTCGCTGAGGTAAATATAGCCGCCGCTGTTCACTACGCGCATAGGATTACCTACGCGTGAACCTGTGGGTTGCTCGCCCTGCGGATGTCCCGGAGACCACTCATCATCACGAGAATAACCCGGTACATAGCCAAAACACCCTTCAGGTAATTGCTGGCCTCCTCCGGCTAAATAGGTTCCGTCCTGCGTAATGATATATTGCCTTCCGAAGCTGGTAGTGTAGAGCGCGACAAAGAAATAGTATCTGCCATACCATTGGTTGGCTGAACGGCCCTGGTCATCCAGGTAAGTCAGCTGGCCAAAAGCCATCACCGGCTGCGTCTGAAGTTCGCCTAACCAGGGGTTGTTCCGTTGCGCCGAATCCCAGCCATCGACTTTATACAAGTCTGCGGTAATGCTGGGGGTCCCGGTAGGAATCTCTAAGTCAACAGTATAAACAACGCTATTCGCATTAGCAGTAGCAAAAGCTAACATCGCTATCGCTAAAATAAATAGTATCCTCTTACACAATATTTTCACCTCCCTTCATAGTTGCATTATAGCATGTTTATTTCGTTTTTCCTCCTTAAATTTTAAATTGCCGTAATCGTAATCGTTGCTGTTCCGGCATAGTTACCAGAATGTTGATCCAATGGTATCTGGTTGTAATTTGACCAAGGAGGATATCCGCCCTCCTTTGGACGGGGAATGCTATAGAAAGCACGGATAATCCTGTTTCTGGCAGTGTTGCTAGTCCAGATCTTCGCATTGGTGTGCGGAGCCCCTTTGCTGCCTCCTAAGCTTTCTCCGTATATAGCGGGACCTTGTTTGCTCTGTGGATTATGCGGATCCCAAAGGTCATCAGCAGAATAACCCGGAACCATACCAAAGCTGCCATCAGGTAACTGATATCCGCCACCCACCAAATTTGTGGTAGTGCTGGTAACTTGATAGTTGTGGCCAAAGCTGGCAGAGAAAATACCAGCAAAGAAGTATTTCATGCTGTACCACTGCCCCGCTTCATTACCTTGATCATCAAGATGCGTCAACTCTCCAAAATCCATCTCTTCTGTAAGCGTACCATAGGGCGGCCAAGGATTAGGAGGATTGGGATCGGTGAGCCAATACAGATAAACTATTATCTCCGGAGTGCCGTCCGGAACCTTCGCCTTAACATCAAAGGGAACGCTGTTTGCATAGGCACAAACCATACTTAACAACACGATCATTGCGGCAAATATAAGTGTTTTTTTCATCTTTTTCACCCCCTTTCTTTTTTTAGATTTCTGAAATCGAATAAACAAAAGTTGTAGCGTAATCTCCCGCAGCAACATCCTGCGGGGCTCTCAACTCGTAGGTTGCCTTAAATTTATCCGAAGAGCCCTTTTTGTCGGAAACGAATAAAACCATCTCTCCTACCTTCACTTCGGTTTTAGTCGGGCATTTTAAAGTGCCTTTGGTCTCCAGGCTCGCTTCTTTTAAAGTAAAATATTCCTGGGTAATGGCCTTACCTTCTTTGGTGGTCAGCAAAGAGCCCATCTTCTGGGTTATCTGATAGGGTTTACCGATATTGCTTTTTATTTCAAAGGTAACTTCCTGAAGCCTGGGCGGCTGAGAGGGTTTTAGTTCGTTAAACTCAATCGTACCTCCCAATTCCGGGGTAATTATCATTTCAAAGAGACGCGGATTACGTATTTCAAGGCCAAAGGTATCTAATGTTTTCATTCCCGGGGTGGTGCTGCCAATACCTTCGAACAGGTATTTGATGGTAGTAACGTAATTGCCTGCCTTCTGTCTGCTTAAATCTCCTAAGCTGTAAGAAATAATAAAATTGTCTTCTTCTCCGCGCGGCGAGGAATTATAGATTATCTGGGGAGTCGCGGATATATTAGTCGGCTCATTAATCACCATTCCTCTTTGCGCGCCGCTACCCTTAAAAGTCACTCCCTCCCAGCCCAAAAAGTCTCCGTCCGAAGAAATCGGCTGCTGGGTTACCATTTGCATAATCTTAAACTGCCGGCCAAATCCTCCTTTGATGCTGAATAAAACATCGCTATCGCCGATTTCGGCATCCGGCTTTAAGACTATTGCTTTGGCGCCGCTGGCAGTTTTAATTTCAATTTTAGACTCCATAGATACTTCGGCGAGAACATCCAGGATTATGTTTACCGGAACTTGGCTAGAAAAAATCGACTCGAGCATAAAACTAATCCTCCCCCGGTAAAGTCCGGGGCGCAGGTCAGGCGTAGGAAGCAGGCTATAGACCAGAATAAAAGAATCGGAGTTACCGGTTTGGTTAGAAGTGTATATTACCTGCCTGCCGAACCTGAGGGGCGTCTCCTGCTCCACGTTAATTGTCCCGAACCTGTTGCTTGCCCTGATCGCGTAAACAATAAAGTTCTTATCCGGAATGCGGTCCCCCTGCATATTGCTTAAAGGTTCAAGTATGGTCTGGGTTATCCGGTATTGCTTGTTAATATCAGTGTTGATAGTAAAGGTCACCTCCCGGTTAACCCGCGGAGAATCCGGCCCGATCTTGCCGTATCTAAGTTCATAGCCGCCCTCATAAGGCCTCACTGAAAGAGTAAATAAAGCAAAGGCGCTGCGCGGCAGAGCCATAAAGCTTAGGAGGCCCAAGCTTAAAACCAACGCTAAATTTTTAATCTGCAGGTATTTTTTCATCTCTGTTTACTCCTCTTTACTGCTAATGCTAAAACTTTTTTATCTTCGGGTACCGGACCAGGCGCAGGGTTTATAGAATCTGCGGATACCGGCGGCATCACAACGCTCGGTGGTATCTGCCACTTGAAATAAGGATAAGTTGAGCCTTCGATAATGGTCCAGATATTGGTAAAATCCCAGCCAGCATCAAGGTAAGTTTGCTTTTGTTTCATTTCTGCCGTGGTTTTAGCTGCGATTTGATTATCCGGTAAATCGCCTAAATTACCCACATCTAACAAGCCCGGATTAATACTCCTATTCCAGAAATTAGCAGAATAATTGATGCTACCTTCACAATATCCCACCAATCCGCCGACATTTATCTCAGAAGCAGTAACGCGACCAACAGCATAACTTCTGGAAATAGAATCGCCCCCTTGGTTAATCCCCACTAATCCGCCGATTCCGCTCTTGCCCTGTACGTTTCCTTTGGCATAACAATCAGAAATCGTGCCACCAGTATTGTGCCCTACTAATCCCCCAATGCCCCAGCCAATAGTAATGAGCCCTTCTGCATTTCCTGTAGCATAAGATTGCACCACAGACCCAGAATTATTGCCCACTAAACCCCCTACAAAACAAAAACCTTGAACACTTCCCGTAGCATAAGACTGAAATATGGAACCGTTATTCACCCCGACTAATCCGCCTACATAATGCCCATCTCCATAAGGATTCGCATTTACAGTAACAGTGGCATAACTTTTAGAAATTGAACCGGAATTAAAACCTACCAAACCTCCGATATCACCGTCTTCGTCTTTTACGCTTCCGCTAGCATAGGCATTAGAGATTGAACCGTAATTTACGCCGATTAAAGCTCCCACCCATTGCGCATATTCCCAACCAGTGATATCGCAATTAACTAATCCGATATTTTTAATCTCGCTTTGCGCTGTATTTTTCCCAAATAAACCTATATTATTTGTGGTACGATTAATATACAGGCCGTTTACCCGGTATTTATGGCCATCTAATATCCCGGAAAAGTAAGGGCTACTTTGACCTACCGGTTCAAAGCCTAAATATACACCACGCGTCGGGTCCCAATTCCAAGTGCGCGTTGGCGTAGCATCAATATTATTGGACAGAGCAAAATTCCAGCTTAAATGGTCTTTCATTGCCTGGAGACCATAAATATCGTAGATTAAATAAATGGTGACCGATTGGTTGTCTATGATTGACTGCGAATATCCGAAGCGGCTAAATATACCGCCCGGCAAACTAAAGCTTCCCCCTACTGAAAAGGCTTGCGCAACATCAGAGATGAAGTTACCGCTAATTAAGGTAAAGTCCTTAGTGAGCTTAATCGGCCCTTTGGCGTTTACGGTTCCGGTAACATCAACCGTAAGGTTAGAGGCGGTAATAGAACCGGTTTCTTCAACATTGCCGTTAGCAATAAGTTTTACTGTGCCATTCTGGTTGACTAAGGTATTGGCCTGGATAACGCCGGAGTTGTTGATAGCATCGTTAAAAACCTGATTTAAGGCCTGCGCATTCAAAATAATTGTGCCGCCGTCAGCTTTTAAGCTGCCGCTATTCTTTAAAGCAGCGTCTTTACGGTTGGGGTTGGTTGAAGTCGGCTTGGTAAGCGCAACGCTGATTAAACCTTTAGAGTCTAAGCTTATGGTCGCGGCTTCTCCGGCAGCTAAGGCAATGGTCCCGAGGGACGCTACGGCAATAGAGCCTTGGTTTTCTACGCTGGGAGCAAGCAGGGCAATATAGCCGCCCGGTGTATTGGCATTAAGGATTCCCTGATTCAGGATATTACCTTTTGTTCCGGAAAAGTTGTATTTACCGGCTAAAAAGTCAGCGTTGGATATATCTAAGGTAGAGGCGAGTAATCCCGCGGCGTTCACATGCGAGCCCGGCCCGAATAAAATACCATTGGGGTTAATTATAAAGATTCTTCCGTTGGCATTAATGGTTCCCAGTATAGATGAAGGATCGGCTCCGATTATGCGGTTTAAGGCAACGCTGGAAGCAGAGGGTTGATGGAAATTAACCGCTTCGTTTTGCCCGACATTAAAACTGTTATAGTTGATAATGAGCTTGTCCGAGGAAGTATTGATATTTAAGGTCCCGGCTTTTGAGGCATCGAAAGTAGCGTTACCTGAAACTACCTGTTGCCCTTCGGGAAGGCAATACACCAAAGCGGGCAGAAGAACCAAGAAAGCAAAAATTAACAGCGTCTTTTCCCTACCTTTTACTAATCCTGCCATTTCCCCTCTCCTTTCTTGATTGCTGCCCTAAAAAATATAAAGCCGGACCGACCCAATTCTGTCAATCCGGCTTACAGTTACGTGGCAGATCCTGATTACCTCCATAATCAGGACATGCCGGATTATTTTCTTTTGTTTCCAAGCAGAGTATAACATTATAGATAACATTGTCAATAGCACTAAGGGGGTTAAAAGAAAACGCTTCCTTTTACCCCATTAATATTCACGCTGATGAGTGAGGGTCATATCCAGAAAGGTGCGCAGTTTCCTGGAGCGCGTGGGGTGCCTGAGTTTCTTTAGGGCCTTGGCCTCGATCTGGCGCACCCTTTCGCGGGTGACCTTAAAGACGTTCCCCACTTCCTCCAGGGTACGCTGAGAGCCATCGCTGACGCCGAAGCGTAAAACCAAGATTTTCTTTTCGCGCTCGGTAAGCGTGCTTAAAGCCGCGTTCATTTCTTCTTTGAGCATCGAACGCACCGTGGCATTGGCCGGAGAAACTGCCTTCCTATCCTGAATAAAATCCCCAAAATGAGTATCCCCTTCGTCGCCGATAGGCATCTGCAGAGAGATAGGCTCCTGAGCAATCTTCAGTATAGATTTTATTTTATCCTGCGGCAGGCGCATCTTGTGCGCGATTTCCTCCGGATTAGGCTCCCGGCCGTTCTGCTGCACAAAGATCCGCGAAAAACGGATAATCTTATTGATGGTTTCGGTCATATGCACCGGGATCCTGATCGTGCGCGCCTGGTCAGCAATGGCGCGGGTAATTGCCTGCCTGATCCACCAGGTCGCATAGGTAGAAAATTTGTAACCCCGCTTATATTCAAACTTTTCTACCGCCCGCATCAGGCCGATATTGCCTTCCTGAATCAAATCCAGAAAAGATAAGCCCCTATTGGTATATTTTTTGGCGATACTCACTACCAGCCTTAAGTTTGCTTCCACTAATTTCTTTTTAGTGCGGTTAAACTTTATATGCGCCAGGCGGATGGCCTTAGCCTGCTCCTTGATCCTTTTATAGGGCTCGCCTATTTGCCGAAATATTGCGCGCCGACGGGAAAGCTTGCGCCGGCTTGAGCGGTCGATGGAATCTATTTCTCGAAGCAACCCACCGAGCCTGCGCACCGCAGATTCAATTGTCGAAGTGACAAAATTAAACTGTAAAATCAGCTCTATGGATCTTGTTTCGCTGCGCGTATCCTTAAGGCGCTCGGTTATTCTTTTAAATCTCTTTAAAATGCTGGCGTCCCTGTCGCGCACATCTTCTTTGACTACTTCCTCTAAATTGGATTTTCCTTCCAGCACATTTTCGGCGATAGCAAGCACCTGCCGGCGGACGAACTTGGCGGAGAGTGCCGCGCGTTTAAAACTCTGCTCGGTCTCTTCTATTTTTTTGGCCAGTTCAATCTCGTTCTCCCGCGAGAGAAGCGAAATCGACCCCATCTGCTTCAGGTACATCTTCACCGGGTCATCCAAAGGCAGGAAGCGCTCCTCGGCTTTTAGCTGCCCGGCGAGCATCTCATCCTTAAATGCCTGCGCCTGCTTTTCTATCTCCTTTTCGGTCTCTTTTTCTTCGCCGCTTTCGATGAGCTGGATATCCTCGTTGCCTATTATTTCAAAGATGCGGTCGATATCCTCGGAAGAAGAGATGTCTTCGGGAAGCAGCTCGTTTACCTCATCATAAGTAAGGTATCCTTTCTGCCGGCCTAAAGCAATGATCTTTGCCACATCCTTCTTGGTGTATTCTTTCTTCTTCATTTTCACCTACCTCTTTTTAATCAGGTTATGGAACTCTTCCATCAGCTGACGCAGGCGAGGTTCGTCGCCACGGCGCTGGGCGGTTTTAATCTCCTCATGCAAGTGGTATTTCTTCTGCCTTAACCTCTCGGACTTAAGACGCTTGACGCAGTCATCTACCATCTTCTCCCGGTTTTCCGAGGGGACTTCCATAAATGCGGATTCGCAAAGGAGCTGCGAGATGCCTTCGTCTTCCAGATAATTGATCAGCTTATTTGATGCTATTTCTTTGCCTTGCGCTAACAGCTCAAACATCGCCGCAATTATCCGGGAGATGCGCTCGTCCTGAAAATCCGCCGGCTCTAAGCTGCCCCTGATGCGGTTGATAAACTCGGTTTCCTCCAGCATCAGTTTGACCAGCATTTTCTCGGTGGCGTTGATATGCGCCGGTTTCTTCGGCGTTATCTGCTCAAGGGGAGCAGCGTAGGGCCTGTCCTCTTTTATTTTTCTTACTTCCTGCCAAAGCGCATCCTCAGGCACATCCAGCTCTTCGGAAAGTTTCTTCAGATACCCGGTTTTTAAAACCGCATTTTTAAACTTATTAATCATCGGCAGCATCTCCGAGGCGATCATTGCCTTGCCTTCGATGTCTTTAAAATTATAGCGCGATTTTAAAACTTTAAGCTTATAGTCAAAAAGGTTTTCTGCGTGCATGACTTTTTCTTTTAACGCTGCGATACCGTGTTTACGCACGAATAAATCCGGGTCAAACCCCTGCGGCAGCGAAACCACTTTGACGTTCATCCCCTCTTCGATAAATATATCCAGTGTCCGGATGGTCGCCATTTCTCCGGCTTTATCCGGGTCGTAGACCATGACCACGTTATGGGTGTATCTTTTTAAGAGCCGGGCCTGCTCATAAGTAAGGGCGGTGCCCAGGGAGGCCACGATATTATTCAGGCCTTCCTGATACGGCATCATAAAATCGAGATATCCCTCTACTACTACGGCGTAATCCTCCTGCCGGATGCTGTCTTTGGAAAAGTTCAGGCCATAAAGATTTTTTCCCTTAGTGTATACCGGCGTTTCCGGAGAATTGACGTATTTGGCTGGAGAATTTTCTGCCCCTGCTTTATGCCCCTCAAGCAAAACTCGTCCGCCAAAGCCGATCGGCCGCGACTTGATATCAAAAATAGGAAAAATAATCCGGTTGCGGAAACGGTCATAATAACCGCCGCCCTCTTTGCTTAAGATCAGGCCGGCTTTTTCTAACAAAGAAAGGCTGATATTTTTGGCGCGTAAATGGTTAATCAGGCTGTCCCATTTTTCCGGCGCGAACCCCAGTTTAAATGTTTTAACCGCCTCTTTTTTTATTCCGCGCGCCAAAAGATAATCAGCTGCCCGCGCCCCTTCGGGAGAAACCAAAACCTGCTCATAAAATAAGGCGGCTAATTCGTTTATTTTAGCAAGCTGCGCGCCCAGGCTCACCGCCTGATGGTCTTCCTGCCGGATTTCCGGAAGCCTGACCCCCGTCTTTTTTGCCAGAAGCTCCACCGCCTCCGGAAACTCCATCCGCTCATACTGCATCAGGAAATTAAAGGCATTCCCGCCGACGCCGCAGCCGAAACAATGGTAAATCTGGCGGTCCGGAGAAATCATAAAAGAGGGCGTTTTTTCCTGATGGAACGGGCAGGGCGCCTTAAAGTTCCTGCCGGCACGCTTCAGCGGTATATATCCGGAAACTAACTCCACGATATCCACCCGGCTTAAAATATCCTCCAGAATATTGTCGGGAATAAGCCCCCTCATTTTTCTCCCTGCCTGACCCTGATTTTTAATTAATGATGCCTGATCCTGCGGAATCCTGAACAGTCGGTTACCGAGAATCTTTTCTTTGCCTGGCGCTCTAACCTGTCCAGAAGCAAGTTCAGGCCCAACGTATCGGAAGAGATGTGGCCGGCGATGACGACGTTTAAGTTTATGTCTTTGACTTTCTTAAAATGCTCCTCGCTTAAATGCATGCAGACCAGGGTCCGCACACCGGCTTTGTATAATTTATCCAGCGCCTCTTTAGGCCCTTCGGTGCCGCCGGTCATCTCTAGCGATACCTTACCGACGGGGCGCCGCGGGTTGCCGGCGATAATTCTTGGGCCGGCGGAATCTTTGGCCGCAGCTTTATATTCGGGGATCTCCAGCAGTAAATCCACGATATCCTGCAAAGCTTTAGGCTTTTTATTTTTTACCAGCTGGCCAAGAAAATAATAAACCTGATTATCCGCCGGGGTATGCACGCACATAAAAGGCATATCCAGCAGGCGCGCGGCATCCACGGAACGCATATGGTTCTGCGAGATAACTTTTCTTTCTACCTCGCGCATCCTTTCGTCAAGTAATTCCTGGGCTATTTTCTTAGAAACCCCGAGTTTCTTTAAAAGATCCACCTGCAATTGCATCACTTTATAAAATGAAGCCCAGGCCTGCCCTTCGGGATGATGTGAGAGAACCAAATCCAACCCCTGACTTTGGCGGATCCTATCCGCCAGGAGAAGCTCGCTGACCTCTATGTCGATGCCGACCATGATTTTATCTATTTCCGTGCGGGGGTCGCCGTAGAGAATAGCGCTATCCGCAAAAGCCTTGCCTTTTATTTGTTTGCGGGGGTCGCGCTCAAGGCCGAACTTCAGGCAATGATTATAGAAACTAGAGAGGTTCATATTTTCAGGCCTGCTTCCACTTCTATGATAGTCTTGTTAAATTTATCCTTGGTCATAAACTTGGAGGCCGCATTATCCCAGATAGCGGTATAGGTATCCAGGCAAACCTTAAATAAGCGCTTGCCGGAATAGGAACTGATTACGCTATTTTTAAAATAGGTGATACTAGAGATGGTTAACGCAAATATAATCAGGCCGGATAATAAAACTGCGCGGGCTATCCCTAAAATAAAACCTCCCCACTTATTCAGGGTGGATACCGCCTCTATTTTAATCAGCTGAAAGGTTATCTTGCGTAAAAATACAAAAATCAGGTAGCTTGCCTCAGCTAATACCAGAAAACATAAGAAGTCCACAAACTCCAAAGACATCTTAGGTTTATTAATCCCGGATAAAGCAAAATCCGAAAGGGCGGTGTAATAATGCAGCGCTATAAATGTGGCTGCCACCGTTCCCAAGAGCTTAAAAATCTCTACCGGCAATCCGTTTTTTGAGGCAGCGTAACAGACTTTCAGTAAAACAACTATTACCAAAACATCTACCCAGTTTAAACGCTGGAATATATTCGATAACATATTGTCTCCCTTCGGGTTCCCGCAAAAAAGTTGCTAAAGTATAACATATAAAGGGGGTAGTGTCAAGGAAAGCGCTTTCTTTTACTAACTACTCAATTTCAAAGGAGATAATCACATTAAAGGAGAGCTGGGGATAATCGAGTTCTTTGGGAAAATTCGGAAAAGGCGAGGCATCTTTAATGCTGGATAAAGCAATTTCCCTCAAGTATGGTTTCGGGGAAGATTTTTCTTCTACTAAGCGCACCTCCTGCAGCCGTCCGTCTGTAGAAATAATGAAGGAAAGATAGACCTCTCCCTCCTCCGAACTGCTGTAATTCTGATAGGCAGCGCGCCGGATTTTCTCGCGCACAATCTGGTAATAACTGATGTAGGAAGGATTATTGATCTTCTCCAGGCCCACCGGCGGAAGGCTCACCTTTTTCTTGATCGCGATGATGTCGGGCTTGCTAAAAGCCGGCTTGGTAAAACCTAATTCCCGGCGGGCAACAGCGGTATTTTTTCCCAAATCATCCTTATTTATAAAAGGCGGCGGGTTTCTTTTCATCGCCAGGAGAGAGGATAATTTTAAAAAATGCTCTTTTTTTATCTTTGCCTGTTCTTGCTGAAGGTAACTTATCTCTATCTTCTGCTCTTTACTCTTAGGGGGCAGGATGTTAAAATTGGGATTATGCATTAGAATCGCCCCGTGGACAAGCGCGGAGATTAAAAGGATGACCAGGAAGGCTCTGTCGGCAAACATATAAAAATTAGCTTAACACAATCTTGCGCCCTTTTCAATGCAATTTAGTTAAAATAGATATTTTAGCTTCAGGTAAAAGTTCCGCTTCGGAGACGGATAATAGCCTTTTTCAGCAAACATAGTGCTATAAACTACGTATTCCGAATATTCCTTATCAAAAATATTGTTGATGCCGAAGGTGGCGCTAAAATCCTTAAAGGCATAGGAGATATTGCTGTCGGCGGTAAAATAGCCGTTGGCCGGCGATAAATTATTTGCTTGGTCATTGATAAAATACCTCCTGCTTATATAATTCAGCTGGATATTTAATTTTAGATCCTGCATAAAGGAAAATCTTAAGCCCAGCGCCCCCTTATGCTGCGGAGCCATGGGTATGGTTTTATTATTGTAGACTCCCCCTTTAAAAGTAGCTTGGGTCAAAGTATAGCTACCGAAAAAGTCAACGGCTTTAA
>CAZJFL010000013.1:0-21509 GCA_964545575.1 uncultured Planctomycetales bacterium | reverse complement strand
ATGGCACAACCAATTACTCGGGAGGACAGACCTATGTCTTCCACAAGCCAAGTACTCGTAATACGATAAAATGTTTTAAAGAGAAGCCTGAAGGTTTCCCGGGGATTATTTACGATGCGGAGCAGTTAAAAACTAATATACGGAAGCAATACGGCATAAAGTAAAATATGCATTGCACGGTTAATGCTTGATTACTGCGCGGTTAAAGTTTATCGGCAATTTATACGAGTCGCCAATTCTGATAATCAGTCGAAGTCATTTCGACCGTTAATATATATTATCCATCATCTAAAAGGAGGAGCGAAATGGGAAAGTGTGTAAGATTTTTGATGGTCGGTATCGTTTTGGTATCTGTTATCTCTTTGGTGGGTTGCGCAACGCTTTTTAAGCAGAAATCTAGAACAGTTGCTTTCGATTCTGATCCGCAGGGTGCAGAGATTTATATTAATGGAAATCGAATGGGCAAAACTCCCATGCCTATGAATCTGTCAAATTTAAAAGCCGTTACTGTTACCTTCAAAAAAGAAGGTTATGATGACAAGACTTACATTATTAATACGAAAGTCGGAGGCGGTTGGGTTGTTTTAGACTGCTTGGGAGGTTTTATACCGGTTATTATCGATGCCGTTACAGAAAATTGGTATAATCTCGATACTGATGAAGTAAAAGTTATGCTGGATGTCCAGAGGAAATAAAAACAGCCCTATGCGCCGTTGATATAAGACTGGCGTTGTTCGGGAGCCAAGGGGGCAAGGAAGATTAGCCCTTTGGCAAGAGGCGTTCAATCTCGTTTCGGCGTTCTCGCTCGGTTCTAAGGCGGGAGATCTGCAGGAGCCTTCGGCCGGTGAAGATTCGTAGCTTTGCCTGGTCATCACAGGATCTCATGTTTTCGATGAAGTCAGCAGGTAACTGGTTGACTATTTTTAGCAGGTGTGCTAACTTGGATTCCGAGATATTTAGTGCTTTACGAGTCTGTGCCCAGGTTATCCGGGAAGGGCCGCTATTGATGAAGGTCCTGATTTTGAGGGCTTCTCTTATGGTATTTGGGCATACCCGGGGCTTTCGTATGGGTACCGGCGGTAAAGGATCGATTAGGCTGAGCAAAATTCGCTTGCTACGCCGGATGTCCATCTTCACAACTAATTGTATCACTTGAGGTTGGGGACTTCGGCTGGCGACAACTTTGGGCAGTTTAGATCTTTGACGCATGGATGAGAACCAAAAAAGAGGATTATTAAGGAGAAAAGACCGTTTTCTCCTTAAGCTTAGCTATGGCTTGCTAAGGAAGGGATGACAGCGAGCCGAAGGCGAGCGCCAGAAGGGAAACCATTGGGTTTCCCTATGGGGAGGACGAGCGTAAGCGAGGACGACTGGTTCTAGCGAAGCGGATTCCATGCGGGGCAGCTAAATCTTTTTGTGTCTCCCTCGCGGGGACGAGAATCAAAAAGTAGATTATTAATAGGTCGATGAGATTAAAAAATAAATGAGCTGCATCGTTACGGAGGCTGTTAAAAAAGAAAAAAGATTACTATTAATTTTGTTTGCGGTTGCGTTAATAATCAGGCTGTTTTTTGTTATAACCTTTAAGTATGCTATTCCGGAGAATGATGCCGGGGGATATGATCAAGTCGCGCTTGGTATCCTGAATGGAAAAGGTATTTTTTTTAAAGGTCTGTATTCTCTTTTTCCGCCTCTCTACCCCATATTTCTTTCTATAATATATGCCATTTTTGGGCATTCCTATCACTGGGCCCTAATTATCCAGGTGATCATAAGCTCCCTTACCTGTTTAGTCGTTTATTTTATCGCGAAAAAGTTAATAAAGGGCAGAACCTGGGCTTTTATTGCCGGATTGTTTAGCTGTTTTTATTTAGACATGATACTTATAACGGTGCCGTTGCTTACGGAATGCCTGTTTACTTTTTTGTTTTCTTTAGCCGCGTTATTTTTATTGAAAATTGAAGAAGCGCCAAAACTTTCGAATAAGATAATCGGCGGGATCATATTGGGGTTGGCTGTTTTAACTAGGCCCGTGGTTATGCTGTTGCCGGCCTTTATTCTGGTATGGTTATTACTAAAATACCGCGGCGTTAAAGCCGTAGTCAGCAGATTTTTCGTCTATTTCCTTTTTTTTTGCCTGACCGTAGCCCCCTGGACTATGCGAAATTATATTATTCATCACGCCTTTGTGCCTGTGACTATCCAGAGCGGAATGGTATTTTGGGGCTCCCATAACCCGTCAGCTAATGGCGGGTATTTTAGTGTCTGGACGCAGAAAGGTTTTTGTGCATCTTGGGCCCCCACAGAAGTAGAACGCGACAGGCAAGGTTTTAAGGAGGGTTTAAAATTTTTAAAAAGCCAGACTTTCTTACAAAATGCAAAGCTGGTCTTTTTAAAAATATGGTGGTTTCTGTTTCCGCTCTTGCCCACGGCATATTATAAATACGATTTAACCTTTGTTTTACTGCTACCATTTTTTGTCATCGGCATCTGGCATACGCGTAAAAGCAACAACCTCCTGCTGTATATAATGGCAAATTTTTTATTGACGGTTATGATTTTTTATGGCCACCCAAGGTTGAGAGCGCCCGCCTCGCCGTTTATTATTATCTTGGGCATAGCCGGGTTAAAATATTGCTATGACCGGTTTAAAGATAAGGCTTTTTTTAGTTTTGTTACTAGCGGTTGGATTTTATTTAATTTGGGCATATTTATATCGCATGCGGTATTTAATTTTAAATTCTTGCACTAAGGTAAAAACAGGCGTAATCACTGCGGGGGAAATACCTGTTTCTAGATTAAAATAATGAATGAAAATATTATGGATGCCTACAGAGATAAAAAAATCTTTGTCACTGGGACCGCGGGATTTATAGGCTCTAATTTGGTTAAGCGGCTTTTGGGTTTGGGGGCGCAGGTTATCGGAGTAGATGATTTTTCTTCCGGCAACAGGTCGACTCTCGAAGGCGTCTTAGGGCAGAATAATTTTACGTTTATCGAAGGCGAATTTGGCGATATAGATTTACCCAAAGACCTGGATTACCTATTCCATCTGGCGGTAAGGAATATATCTATATCCGAGATTGACCCTGCCGGATCTTATGCGGTAAATGTTGTGGCTTCCCAGAAGCTAATTTTAAAAGCTCAGGGCCTGGAAAACTTAAAAAGATTTATCTTCTTTTCTACCTCTTCGATTTACGGCAATCCCCACAGCATCCCTACAAAGGAGGAGGATGTTGGGCCGGAAAAATTATTCTGCAATTACGCCAAGCATAAATATGAGATAGAGCAGCAAATAATCAGCAGCAATATCCCGTATTCAATAGTCAGGCCCACCAATTCTTATGGCCCCGGGCAGACCCGGGAAAATCCGTATTGCGGAATATTAGGTAAATGGATATTTGCGGTCCTCGGGGGCGAGCCAATAGAGGTTATAGGCGACGGAGAACAGACTAGGGATTTTATCTATATTGATGACGTAATAGACGCAAGCCTGGCGGTAGCGGGATCTACGCAGGCGCTCGGCGGCGTATATAATATCGCAACAGGAAGAGAAATTTCAATTAAATCCTTAGCGAACATCGTTAAAGATATCGCGATTCAATATAATATCAAGGTTGAAACCAAGAAGGCGGTGCCCAGGAGTATAGATTTTGTCAGAAGGCGGGTTTTAGACATAGAAAAGATAAAAAAGGTAACGGCCTGGAGCCCGAAGATGAGCCTGGAAGAAGGAATCAGGATAACCTTTAAATGGGCCGTCAATTTCAATTATAAAGCCAGATGGGGTTTTAAGAAAATAGGCATCTCGGTTCCTGCTTATAATGAGGCGAAGCTTATCGCCAGGACATTAAGCGGGATACCGTCTTGGGTGGATTTTATAACCGTGGTTAATGATTCCAGTACAGACGATACCTCCTCAATAACCAGGGCGGTTAATGATGCCCGGGTAGTTGTCATTGACCATAAGAAAAATCAGGGAGTGGGGGGTGCGGTAATCACCGCCCATAAAGAGAATATTCGCAGGGGCGCCGATGTTTTAGTGGTTATGGCCGCAGACGGACAGATGGACCCTGCGTATTTGACCAAGCTTTTAGACCCTATATTTTTTGAGTCATACGATTATATCAAAGGCAACCGGTTTGGGCACGCCGAAAAATTAAAAACTATGCCCAAAAGCAGGTTGGTAGGGAATATCATTATCGGCATACTTGCCAAGATGACCACGGGGTACCGCCGTATATTCGACCCCCTCAATGGTTATAGCGCGATAACCAAAGAAATGTTTTCTAAATTAGACCTTCGGCATGTTTCCCGGCGCTATGATTTCGAATTGAGCCTCCTGGCCGAATTAAATATTAACCTGGCCAGGGTTAAGGATGTTTCTATCCCCGCCCTATACGCAGAAGAAAAGTCTAAGATTGTGTTATGGAAAATGGTCCCGCTGACCCTGTTTAACTTATCTAAGAATTTTATCCGTCGGTTGTTTAAAAAATCGATAGGCTAATCAAGAATCCGGCAAGTGGCGGCGGATTCTAATAGAGCAGTTGCAAAGCAGCCAATTTCGTATATAATAAATTAGTTTCTTACAAATATAGACAGTTGCAAATTTCGTCCAATGGGGTAGCTTATAGCGAGTGACGCGCGGGTGGTGGAATGGCAGACACGCTACTTTGAGGGGGTAGTGGGGGCAACCCTATGAGAGTTCAAGTCTCTCCCCGCGCATTAATTAAATATGTCAAAGTTAAAAGTTAAAGCAAATTTTTTTAGAACTTGGTCGCCGAAAATGGCTTATATATTAGGGTTTATTTTCGCTGACGGATGTTTAGTAGAATATAAAAATGGCTACTACGGTTTAGATATAACAAGTAAAGATTTAAAGCACCTAAGGCAGATAAAGAGGCAATTAAAATCCGGGCATAAAATTGGCAAAAAAGAGAGGGGTTATCGCATACAGATTAGGAATGGAGGTATTTATGACGATTTACTAAGGTTAGGGCTGATTCCCAGAAAATCAAAAACGGTGCAATTTCCGAGAGTGCCCAAGGAGTATTCTTCTCACTTTATACGAGGCCTATTTGATGGAGATGGATCTGTAATGGTTTGGAAAGAACCTCGATGGAAACATGCTTGGCAAATCAGGACATCTTTTACTTCTGGCTCCAAAAGTTTTTTGGAAGGGCTAAGGGGATATTTAGAATCTTCCGCTGGTTTATTGGGAGGGAAAATTTCATCTGTTACTAGAGGTTATCACTTAAGGTATTTATCAATACCTGAATGTATAGCTCTTTATAAGTTTATGTATTGTAGTGGAGTTAAATTTTATTTAAAACGCAAAAAAGATAAATTTAGATTATTTTTATCGTCTAAGTCCAAAGAGATAAAAAATCAAGTCCTATTCGGCCTTACGCTTATCTTTTATATAATTACTTCTTTCCAGGCGCTTGGCGCGCTCTTTTAATTCCGCTCCGATTTCTCCGATCTGTGCTACGTGCTGTATCTTTCTATATTCGTTGGTAACTACCCCGATAGATACAGAAAGCAGCGGTATTTTTTGCGCGTTGCCTTTACGGTCCTCGGCGAGAATATAGCCTTTTTTTCTGTCTGCCTCATTGTAAAATGACGGCACGGTCTTTTCAAAATCCGTAATTATTTTTTTACAGATATTATCTGTACTCTTAAGAGTGGTCACTACCACAAAGTCATCCCCCCCGATATGCCCGATAAAATCTTCCGGGCCGCCGCATTGTTGGGTAGCGCGGATCAGGATACGGGCAGTCTCGCGGATCACCTCATCGCCGTGCTCAAAGCCGTATTTATCGTTATAGGCCTTAAACTTATCCAGGTCGATGTAGCAGACCGCAAACAGGGATTTAGTGTCGAGCCTGCGGTCAAGCTCATTCAAGATAGAGACGTTTCCCGGCAGGCGGGTTAAAGGGTTTGCCTCCAGATCCCTTTCGGTGCGCCTTAAAATCATACGGATGCGCGCCAGGAGCTCTTTAGGCTCAAAGGGCTTGACGATATAGTCATCGGCGCCGGCGTTGATGCCGCCTACTTTATCGTCGACATCCCCGCTTCCGGTGACCATGATAATCGGCAGGTGGCGTAGGAGCAGGTCATTTTTTACCTTAGCGCAGACTCCCCGGCCGTCAATTTTAGGCATCCGGTAATCTAATAATACCAGGTCCAGCGGCCGCGAAGCGATAATCCTTAAAGCCTCTTCCCCGTCCCCGGCTTCTATAATTTCATAATTCTCCTCCGAAAGGGCAAGTTTTAATATATCCCTGATATCGGGGTCGTCGTCAGCCACCAGGATTTTTACTGCCATGATGCCTTTCCTTTTTAATCCTCTTGCGGCAGGGTAAAACTGAAAGTCGCGCCCGCCCCTTCCTTACTCTTTGCCCAGATCCTGCCTTTATGCGCCTCAATAATATGCTTTACTAATGCCAGGCCCAGGCCGGTGCCCTTGGCTTCCTGATTTATCGAGTTATCCACGCGGTAAAATTCTTCGAAGATAGATTCCTGCGCCTCCTGCGGGATGCCGCAACCGGTGTCGATAATATCTATCTGGACAACGTGGTCAGTTTTGCGGCTACTGACAGCGATCTTGCCTTTAGGCGGGGTAAACTTTATGGCGTTGCCGAGAATATTTATAAAGACGCGCTCTATCTGGTTGCGGTCTGCCAGGATATTTGCTGCGGCCTTGGGTATGTCCAGGCGCACCTCTATCTGTTTTTCTTTTAACTGTACCGACAGAAGATCGAGCACCTTCTCGGCTATTTCATTTAGGTTTTGAACCTCCAGTTTCATACTTACTTTGCCGGACTCGATACGGGAGATATCCAGAAGTTCGTTCACCAGTTGCGCCAGCTCGTCGCTGTGCCGGTTCATCTTTTCGATCCTCTCTACCGCCTCGCGGGGGAGGTTGCCGAGTTTTCCCGTCAGCAAGATTGAGGCGTACCCTTTGATCGAGGTAAGGGGGGTCCTTAATTCATGGCTGACGCTTGAGACAAAATCGGTTTTGCGCTTGCTCGCCCTTTTTACTTCTTCTAGCGCGCCGGTTAACTCACGGGTCCTTTCTTCAACTTTTTTCTCCAGGTCCTGTTGCGCCCGCCAGGTTTTTTCGAATAGCCGCGCGTTATCTAACGTCTGGCCGATCTGGTTGGCTAAAATAGCGATTAATTCTTCATCTCCTTCGGTGATGAGCAGATCCGGATTTTTTGTGCCGACGAAGAGGATGCCCTTTGCGCCTTCTTTCGGCAGGATCGGAGAGATAATGAAAGAGTCTGCTTCAAAGATGTGCTCTATTTTATTTTTCAGTTCAGCGTCGGTCTCTAACCCCGCGGAAGAAATAGTTTTTTTATTGGCGATGAGGTAAAGATAGAAATCTTTATCGGAGCTTACCAGAGTGGTGATCACGTCAATGACCGCCGGCGGGTAGCCGATATTTATACAGGTCGAGAACTTACGTTCCGTATCATGCCATAAGAAAGCGCAGGCCTTTTCAAAGCCTAAGTCTTCCAGCTGGTTGATATCTACCATCTTAAATATTTGCTTTTCTTCCAGGGTTGTGCTCATCGCCCGCGACAGCCTTTGCAGCGCATAGAGCCCGGTAACTTTTTTATCCAGCTCTTCCTGGGCTTTATTCAATTCCAGGTCCGTGCGCACCACCAGTTTTGCCTGTTCGTCCATCTCGTCCAGCGACCGCTTTAAATTATTCACTAAACCCTGCGCCTGCTTTAACTTTTCCATCTTATAAAGAAGCATGATGATTAAATAGAAGACGGCGATGATCGAGCCGATAATAAGGATGTTAGCCAGATAATTTTCGCCGGGCATATTAATTCGCTCCCCGTATCGCCAGTATGGTTATAGTTTGGTTGTGGAAATATGTCTTTCCGCGGTAATCAATTGCTTTTAAGGGAGCCTGCTCTCCGTAAGTGTATATTCCGACGAGAGGCACATCCGGGCCGCAGGCCGATTTAATAATCTCTAATTCCTCTAATGCCCGCCTGCCTAAGAGTAAATGCCGGGAGAGGGAGTTAAAGACAAAAATAAAGTCGGCTTTCTGGTCGTAAAGGCCCTTTTTAACTTCTTCCGTTGCCTGTTTGGTGGCGGCAAGACAGGATTCTTTGGTGCCGATCATCAGCCGGATCTGGCTCCCCTCTGGTATGTCTCCCTGCAGAATTAAAGAGCCGTCTTTTTCTATGCGGATCAGGTTTCTTAAAAGGTATTCTTCTTCCCCGGGCAGGTATATGCCGATGGGGTAAAGCACCGAAATATGCTTCAGTTCTTTGGTCAATTCCGCAAGGTTACGCGCCAGATACTCTGAGTAAATATTTACCGCGGGTTTATGGTCTATTTTAGATACGGTATTGCCGGAGGACTTGGTGACATAGCGGGGCTTGCCCAGCGGTTTCCATCCGTGTTTGACCCCTAAGCCAAAAATCAATTTTCCTCCCAGGAGCAGCCCGCAGGCAGAGTTGCTGGAGACCTCCTGGTTAAAATAGATATAAGTTTTTAAGAAATGCAGTTTATCCGAAGCAGAGGCACCCACCAGGGGGAAGCTTTGCCCCAGTTTTTCCTGCAGGCCGTAAATAAAATTGAGCTCTTCTTTCATCTCGCCGTCGGAAAAAATCACGCTGATATTGCGGCGCATCGCCTGGAATCCGTGGAGTAATTTTTCTCCCAGCTCTTCCCCGGCATTAAGGCTTGTTTTTGCGCTGATTTCTTTAGTGCAGGCGGTATTAAAAGTTATCCCTTCGGGGAAAGCCAAGAGCATAATTAAGAGGCCATGTTGGAATATACCTTGGTTAGAGATCAGCGCTGCGGCACTACAGCCTAATATAGCGGTTGAGCCCAATAAATCGTTTATAGTTTTTAAGAGCAGAGGCTGAGCCAGCTCGCCGGAACTGAATACCACTGCCAGGTCAACTTTTTCTTTTCTGATGCTAGCCCGGGCCTGGCGCACCGCTTCTTTAGCTGCCTGGACAGGATCCTCTTGGAGGCTCTGCCCCAGGCCGATCTGCATGGTCATGGCCATTAGTATATAACACCAATGGCGTAGGGGTCAATAAAATTATTGACTAAAAAGCCCTATATTAGTAGAATGGTACTATGTTTAATCTCTGGCCCCATCGTCTAGCCTGGTCCAGGACGTCAGGTTCTCAGCCTGTAAACAGGGGTTCAAATCCCCTTGGGGCTACTATACCGGTTCTCCCGTTTCAATAAATTTAGTTTGTCCGAAACGGGATCCCGCTGGCGGTTATTAAATAGTACAGCGGGAAAATCCGGTTGGGGCTATTAAACAAAATTTTCCTTGCAATTCAATATAGTTTATGATAAAAAGTAATGAGTATTAATGAGTATTAAGGAGGCAAGATGCGCCAATATTTAGGATTCTTGAAAGTGTCCAGCGTAGCGGTGAAGATCGCTGCCTGGATTTTATTGTTTTTCGGAGGCATCGGCGGTATCGCGGTGTTGTTTCAGATCGGCTCTAAGGATCTGGGCGTGGTTTATCCGCGCTGGGTGGGAGCGGTAATTCTGGCGGCATACGTATTTATCTTTTTCTTTTTCTATCTCGTCGCCAAGATTGCGGATTTACTGGCAAAGATAATTAATGAAATAAAGAAAGAGTAGGTATAGGGGAGGTAAAAGATGAGGCTCAAACTGGCGTTATTGGCTATTTTTTGTTTTTTATTTACGGGGATGTGGGGTTGCGATAAGCTTAATTTTTTAAACCCTAAAAAAACAGAGCCCAGGGCTGCGGCCGGGCAGCAGCCAGCTGTAGTCAAGGGCACCCTGATTGCTAAAGTAAACAATATGCCGATCACCCTGGAGGAACTGAATCAGGAAATAGAGACCTATAACGCCATGGTCCCCGCGGATAAGCCGGAAATGAAAATCACCACCCGCGAGCAAAAGATCAATTATCTGAAAAACGAAATGGTGCGCCGGCTGCTTCTTTACCAGCAGGCGCAGGCCAAGGGCCTGGAGAGGAATGAAGAGGTCATCCGGGCCATCGAGAAGACCAAGACCGACCTTTTAGTCGTCGAGCTGATCAAGGAAGAGGCGCAGAACGTAGAGGTAACCTCCAAAGAAATTGAGGATTACTACAATACCTATAAAGAACAATTAAAAGAACCCGAGGAGAGACAGGTCAGCGAGATCGTAGTCCCTACAGAGCAGGAAGCCAAAGATATTATGATCGAGCTTTTAAAGGGCGCGGACTTCGCCACCTTAGCCAGAGAACGCTCCAAAGCCGCCAGCGCCAAAAACGGCGGGAGCTTAGGCGCTATTCAGAAAGGCGCTAAGTTTGCCCAGTTTGATAACGTTGCTTTTTCCGATAGTTTAGAGGCAGGCAAATTCAGCAATATTTTTAAAGGCCCGGACGGCTATTACGTCATTAAACTGGACGCTAAAATCGGCGGCAAACAAAAATCGCTTTCCGAGATGTGGGACGATATTAAAAGAGGGCTGACCTTTTTAAAACAGCAGCAGAAGATAGAAGATTTAATCGGCAAGCTTTCCCGGGAGGCAAAGATAGAGACCTATGAAGGAGAAATCAAATAAATGCAGAAACAGCGCATTATCCTGATCGTCGGTATTATTCTGGGCCTGATCGCCGTATTCATGACTAAAGTTTATATTGACCAGCAGCGCCAGAATATCAAAGAGAGCGCCAAGAAAGAAGTAGAGAGCATCAAGAGCGAACTGCAGACTAGCCAGGCCTCGGTATTGGTAGCCAAGCAGGATATCCCCCGCGGGTCGGTGATTAATCCGGAGAGCTTAGAGATCAGCATCGTGCCCAACCAATTTGTCCAGCCCCAGGCAGTCACTTCCTTAGACAGGATCGCCGGGATGCTGACCCTGGCGCCCATTTCTAAGGGAGAGCAGATTACTTTAAGTAAACTGGCGCAGTCCCGTCAGGCAGGGGGCTTGGCAGAAATCACGCCGGTGGGCAAAAGGGCGATTACGATTTCCGTGGATGATATTTCTTCTCTGGCCGGAATGATCAAGGCCGGCGATTACGTGGATGTGATTGCGATGCTGGCTGTGCCGGTGCAGGCAGCAGGCGGCCAACAGACAGTGCAAGGGGCAGTAGTGCCCTTATTCCAAAATGTTTTAATTCTGGCAGTGGGGCAGGATATCGGAGCGCCGGTGTTAGCCTCTGCGGATAGCCGTTATCAAACTCAGGAAAGAAGAGGCGGTTCTTCCGGGCTGATTACGATTGCCCTGACGCCGCAGGAGGCAAACCTGATTGCCTTTGTGCAGGAGCAGCAGGGTAAGGTCCGCCTGGTCTTACGTTCTCCGGCGGATTCGCAGCTGCAGCCGGTGCAGGCGACCAGCTGGGATACGCTCTTTCAGTATTTAATGCCTCAAGGTGCCCAGAATGCCACCGGCGCCGAAGTAAAGCCGGCAGAAGCTGTTTCCTACGTCGAGATATACCGCGGGACCAATAAAGAGATGGTCCCTTTGTCCAAATAAAGGAGCATCGATGAGAAGGTTTGCGCGCATAATTTTATTGTTGATCATCAGCCTTGCCCTGTCTTTACAGGGGCGCGCTGCGGATGAAACCTTAAGCGAGCTGAAGCTGCGCGTCGGCGAGATTAAAATGCTCTCCGTCAGTAGCCCCACCCGCATTGTCATCGGCAATCCCGCCATCGCGGATGTGACCAATGTCACCAAAAACGAAATAAGCATCAGCCCTAAGGCTGCGGGTACCACTACCTTAGTCTATTGGGATAATTTTGGCGAGCAGTCTTACCGCATAAAAGTATTTAGCGAAGATTTAAATGAAGCCAAGCGCCGCATGGATAACCTTTTAAAGACTATTGATGTGCCTGAAGTCTATACTCAGGTGCAGGAAGATGAGGGTAAAATCTTTCTCTTTGGCAGAGTCAAAACTCAACAGGATAAGGATAGAATCAATACGGCTTTAGGCCCCCTGAAAGATAAAACCGTAGACCTGATTGAAATTAAGGAAGAAGAGACGACCATAGAAATAGAAGCGCAAGTTTTGGAATTAAGCAAAGATGCGTTGACTACTCTGGGGTTTACCTGGCCCGGCCAACTGTCGGTTGGCGAACTCGCGGCGCCCCCTGCCAATGTTCAGTTTTCTAAAATGCTGGCTTTATCCAGTTTATCGCGGCTCAAATTTGACTGGACACTGGACTTTTTGACCCAGCAGGGGAAAGCGCGCATCCTTTCACAGCCGCGCCTGGCTTGTCAGAGCGGCAAAGAAGCGGAATTGCTGGTAGGAGGGGAAAAGCCTATTCTGACCACTGAGGTAGTTAGCGGCGGAGCCGGCGCTCAAGGCACCAATGTAGAATATAAAGAGTATGGCCTGAAAATGAAAATCAAGCCTACGGTGATGGACAATAACCGGATTAAATTAGTCTTGAATGTAGAAATAAGCGAAGTAGGGACGGTAGAGACGCTAGGGTCAACAATAGGTGGCACAAACTCAACCACTGCCAAGGCCTATCCCTTGACTAAGCGCAATATCTCTACTGAAGTCTTTGTAGATAACGGCCAGGCGCTGGCCATCGGAGGCCTGATTAAAGAGAAAGAGGAAGAGGACATCAGGAAAACTCCCGGATTAGGAGATGTACCGATTCTGGGTTGGTTGTTTAAGAGAAAGACCACAACTTCAGGCGGCGGCGTAGGCGAAAGAGGCAATATGGAATTATTTATTACCCTCACTCCCACGATTGTGAAAATGCCTGAGGCAGCTCCGACGAAATCTTCTGCCCTAGCGCCTACCATTTCTACCGTAGCTTCGCCTATAGCGCCGGTGGCGCAAGCTCCCTCGGCAACTAGCGCAGCCCAAGCTCCTGCTAGCCGCGGCAGTTATGTGATTGCGCCGGCAAGCACGGCTCATAAGCCTTTAAGCGGTTATGAGGATGTCATTCAGAAACGCATCATCGATAATTTAGTTTATCCGGTTTTAGCCAAAGAGGCGGGTTTTCAGGGCACGGTAAAACTTAACCTGCATATTTCTTATACCGGAAAACTCCTGGAGGCCGCAGTCCAAGGGTCCTCGGGTTATAAAATACTTGATGATAGCGCGCTTTCCGTGGCGCGCGGCATTGATTCTTATCCGCCCTTCCCTCCCTCTGTCACTCAAAAGGATATCTGGGTAGAAATCCCCGTAGTTTATCAACTGAATTAAACCATGGCCAAGAAAATAGCCATATTTGGCACCAAAGGAGGCGTGGGTAAAACTCTGATCGCCACTAATCTGGCAGTGAGCCTGGCAAAAGACGAGGATAAAAAGGTCTGTTTGGTTGACCTGGACCTGCACGTGGTCGGCGATATGGCCCGGATGCTCGGAGTCAAACCGCAGAAAGCCATGGTCGACCTGATGCTTCTCTCTAAACAGGCCCCGGAGCGGGTCCAAAAAGAGAACTTTATCGTGCCGAGTTCTTTCGGCGTAGATTTCTTAGCTTCGGTTTTAAGGCAGCAGCAGTCCCCCCACCTTGACCCGCCGCGGATCAAAGACGCGCTGGATTTATTAAATAAAGACTATGACTATATAGTGATAGACGCCGGGGAAAGTTTCAGCGAAACCTTTGTGCATACCCTGAATCAGGCGAACCTTATTCTTTTAATCATTACTCCCGATAACCTTTCTATTTATCAGGCGAAATGGGCGCTGGAGACCTTGCAGTCTTTAGGCTTTCCTCTGGCGATGGTCAGGATTATTTTAAACCGCGCCGAATCTGCCGCTGCTATCAGCTGGCAGGAGGTAAGGGTGAGTTTGACTCCGGACATTATTGCGCGCATCCCTTCAGAAGGCAAAGCCGCCGGGCACGCCGTCAATCAGGGAATACCGCTGGTGGTAAATAGCCCGAGGGCAAAGATCTCGAAGGCGATCAGGAAGCTTGCCGCGGATTTATCCTCCCAGGATGAGTTATTTATGGCGCATCAGGAAGGCGGGGAACTTGGCCTTAAAGAGTTATCGCTAGAGAAAACCGGGGCGTTCTGGCAGGCGCAACACTTAACCGAACCTCTGGTTGAGCCGAAGTCTTCGGAAGCGGAGGATAAAGCCTTGGCGCTTAAGCGGCGCATCCACAACCGCCTCATTGACGCGCTGAACTTAAAGAAGATGGACCTGAAGGTATTTAGCGACGCCCGCAAGAGAAACGAATTAAAAGAAAGGGCGCGCGCGGCAGTAGCGGAGATCCTCACCGAAGAAGCAGGCACTTTTATTTCTTCCTCGGAATTGCGTAATAAGATGGCCAAAGAGATTCTGGATGAGGCCTTGGGTTTGGGGGCGCTGGAAGATTTATTGGTCGACCCCTCGATAACCGACATTATGGTTAATAATAAAGATGAGGTTTATATCGAACGTAACGGCAAAATAGAACTGACTAACAAGAAGTTTATCTCTAACGATCAGGTAAGGGTGATCATTGAACGCATCATTGCTCCTATCGGCAGGCACATTGACGAATCGACGCCGATGGTGGATGCACGCCTTACCGACGGCTCGCGCGTAAACGCCATTATCCCTCCGCTTTCACTCACCGGGCCTTCCCTCACCATCAGAAAGTTCCGCAAGGAAAGGTTCAAGATAGAAGAACTGATTGATTTGGGCACGCTTAGCCAACAAATGGCGGATTTCTTAAGAGTCTGCGTCTTGGGGCGGGAGAATACGATTGTTTCCGGAGGCACCGGTTCGGGAAAGACCACCGTATTAAACGTGTTGTCAGGGTTTATTACCAGAAACGAGCGCATCGTCACTATCGAAGACGCCGCGGAATTAAAATTACACCAGGAGCATTGGATCAGGCTGGAATCCCGGCCCCCGAACATTGAAGGCAGGGGCGCCATTACCATCCGGGACCTTTTCCGCAACACCTTAAGAATGCGGCCGGACAGGATTATCATCGGCGAGTGCCGCGGCATCGAAACCCTGGATATGCTTCAGGCGATGAACACCGGCCATGACGGCTCGATGACTACGATACACGCCAATTCCACGCAGGATGTGATGACGAGGCTGGACTCCATGATTTTGATGTCCGGGGTGGAGTTACCGATCAGGGCCATCCGCGAGATGATCGGCTCCGCTGTAGATATCATCGTACACACCGCCCGTTTATCCGACGGAAGCCGCAAGATCATCCAGATTACCGAGATCACCGGCATGAAAGATGAAGTGCACCTAGACTTGCGCGACATCTTTGTCTTTAAGCAGACAGGCATAGACTCAGACGGCAAAGTGCTGGGAGGTTTTCAGGCTACCGGCTACATCCCTTCATTTATTGAAGATATTAAAGTAAGAGGCATCCCCCTTCCGGAAAATATTTTCAGAGCCCCCTAATCTTAGGGACACCCTTTCTGCTAAAGCCGAGGGTGTCCCCCTAAAAACCAAAATAGCATAAATTTTGCAGTTAGAAATCATCGCCTTCTTCGTCTATTAAGGCGGAGGGGGTGATTATATGGCAAGAGGGCCTAGAATACTTTTAGAATACGTATGTTATCATATCATTAATAGGGGGAATCAGAAACAAAAGGTATTCCTTGAAGAATCAGACTTTCAAAAATATCTCCAAATCTTAAAACACTATAAGAAAAGATATAATTTTAAGATCTTCGGTTACTGCCTGATGCCTAATCATGTGCATATAATTATGGAGCCAAAACAGCCGGACGACCTAGCTAAAGTCATGCAGAGCATAACACAAACCTACTCTATGTGGTTTAATAATAAATACAAAAAAGTAGGTCACTTATGGCAAGGTAGGTTTAGAAGTATGGTGATTCAAAAAGACAGGTATTTTATGGAATGTGTATATTATATTGAAGCTAACCCTGTAAGGGCGGAGTTAATTTCTTCTCCGCTGGAGTACCGTTGGAGCAGCTATAAAGAGAGGATATTTTCTAATAAAGGCACTATACTCGATCTGCCTGATTCGACATAAAAAGGGGACACCCTGCCGATTGGCAGAAAGGGTGTCCCTTAGTCAAAAACTAGTTCATCGCCTATTTCAGTGCCGGAATCCTTAATAACTCCGGCAGGAAGCTCAATAACGAATGCTGCTTTCCAATAAATAGGAGTAAGGTGCCAGGGCTTAACATTATGCGCCATGCCTACAATTCTATTATTTCTACCCACAAACAAAATATCTATTGGGAAACGCATAAAAAATGTATGAACAGAATTACACGCTTCTAAGATCATTGCCTCTTTTTCTTGTAACATGTTCCTGCCTAACAGTCCCTTAGCCTTTTTAAAAAGAGTTTTTGCGACTTCCGCTTGTTCTGCTAGCCCGCGATTCTTTGCTTTGTTTATTATGCGCATAACGCTATTATTTTGTGTTTTTGGGGACACCCTGCCGATTGGCAGAAAGGGTGTCCCTACTTTTCCAGGGTTACGACGCGGTTCCTTCCGGATTCTTTGGCTTGATAGAGGGCTTCGTCGGCTTTTTTGATAATTATTTCCACAGTGTCTCCTGTCCTAAAAATAGCCACTCCCGTGCTGATGGTGACGTTGTAAGTTTGGGCTTCATTTTTGATGCGGTGGTCTTCCACGCTTTTTCTTATTTTTTCCGCCACACTTAAGCCGTCTTTAAGCGAAGAGCCCCTTAAAAGCACGATCATTTCTTCTCCGCCGTAGCGGGCGACGATATCCGAAGAGCGTACTGAGGCCCTCAGAATATTAGCTACTTCTTTAAGCACCAGATCGCCGACCTGATGGCCGTAGGTATCGTTAAAGCGCTTGAAGTGGTCGACGTCAGACATGATGATAGCGAATTTTTTGGTCAGGTCGTGTTTAGCCATCAGGGTCTCGGTCTCAAGGAGCATTTTAAAATAACGGATATTGTAAAGCCCGGTGAGCCCGTCGGTGATGGACATCTTCAAGAAGTTCTGTCTTTCTATGGCGATGCGGACAAAATTATAAGTGCCGATTGAAAAAGAGCTCATCACTAGCCCCAGGAGCGGAAGGGAAAAATCGAGCCACATTCCGCCCTGAAAGAAAAGCAAATTGATGATAAGATAGGCCCCGGCGATTAGGAACACATAAGAAGTTTCGCGCAGCGGCCTGTCCCCGCGCATTAAAAATGCCGGCAGCAACGCCAAAATATAGAGAATCAGGATATTTATCCAGGCCGCAGGTATATGGATAAACTTTTTATCGAGGATATCGCTGATAGTCGCGGCAAATATGCCTATTCCGGGATACTGCGCTTCTATGGGTATGGCTTTGATGTCGTAAAGCCCGATGGCGGTTACCGCCACCAGGCAAATACTGTCTTTGAAATCCGCCACATTAATTTTAGGTTTTTTATCTTCGAGGGTATCCTGATAAGCCGCAAGGACATCTACAAAGCTGTAATGTTTGAAGGTTTTTTCCCACCTGCCCGGCCAGCTGACCAACATTGTATTTTCTCCTACCAGCGGCACTTTGATTTCTTGACCCGGGCCAGAGAGGATGAGGTATTCCGGGGTCATCTTGGTTATATCCATACCGAGGTAATCCAAAGCAATTTGTAAAGCGGCATGGGGATAGGTTTTATCCTTTCCCGGAAATACCAGCGGTATCCTCCGGGTGATTCCGTCGATATCGGGGTAGATATTAAAGGCCCCGGTCCCTTTTAGGTAAGGGGTAAATCTCGGTAGCGGCAGGAAAGCGTTTTTTAGGTCAAAAGAGGTATTCTCGAAAACAAAAGGCAGGTATACGTTTTTACTGGAAGCTATCGCTTGTTCTAGCAGCCCGTCATCTTCGGCTGAAGAGGCTTCCGAGAAGATCATATCAAAATAAATATATTTTGCCCCCAAGCCGGTTAAGGCGCGGGTCATTGCGGCGTGCCACGACCTTTTCCACGGCCATCTGCCTACGGCTTTGATATCGGAATCGCTGATTTCTACGATAACTATATGCGGGTTAGCAGGGGTGTGTTTTTTCAGGCGGAAGGAGAAATCCAGGCCGGCAAACTCCAGGCGCTTAAGCAGGCCTGCCTGGTAAAGAAATAATAAAGCCAAGGCAACCAGGATGCCCAGGCTTAAGTTTAGAAGGAGGGATTTCTTTAAGTTCAAGTTTTATTCAATCGCCTCTACCATTACGGAGAAAGTCGTGCCTCTGACGCCGACAATAGAAGTAGGGGTTTTAACTTCGAACTTTGATGTTTGCGAATCTAGCTTTTTGGCCTTAATCAGAATCTTGCCGATGGACAAGTCTAAAAGGGTGGTTTGTCTGGCCTCTGCCTTATTCTCCAGTAGCTCGGCTAATTGCAGCTGGCTATTTTCCCTGACTTCGACTTTTGCGGTTTGGGCATTTCCGTCTAAGTTAAGGATAGCCAAAGAGCCGGCCTTGGTGCGCACCGTATCACCCTGGCTTAAGACCATGCCTACGGTAGCGGGTATCCATTTACCTTTGTCTGCTTTTACCTCTACCGCGCCTTTTAACTCCGCAACCGAGGCGATACGCTTGGCTTCCGCAGCAAGTAGCCCGGTAGAAAGCAAGCCAAGAATAGCAAATGCGATTAATACAGCCCTGAAAATCTTCATCTTGCACCTCCTTATTTAAAGTATACCTTAAAGACTTAATAAAATCAATCTGCTATAGATATAATAATCCAGCATATTTTATTTGTCAAGGTATTAATTCCGGCATATTTAGGGTACATTTCTTAAATAGATTGACAAAGGGCGCTTTTCTAATTATGATATAATATTGATTCATACTAAACCTTTTATCAGGAGGGAAGCGATTTTTAAAAGGTATTTTAAGCTTATCAGTTTAGGTTTATTCGTTTTTGCTTTCTTCTTTAGCCCCCTTTATGCCCAGGTTAACATAGACAGAGCGACCAGCGAAGTAGACCGCCTGGGCCGCGAGGAAGAAAAGCTGCAGGGCCGCCTCAGGCCCCCTCCGCAAAAAAGCGCAGAAATCAAAACCGAAGAGGAAAAGGTTTTGGCCGAAGGAGAGGAAGAAAGTTTTTTCGTCAAGCAGATAAACCTGGTCGGTTGCGAAAGCGTCTCGCCCAAAATATTTTCTCCCCTGATAGCAAAATACGAAAACCGGGAAGTGACCCTCACCGAATTGAATATCCTGGCTAAGGATATCGAACAGGAATACCTAAAAACTGGGATCATCGCCGCGGTCTTCGTCCCCCCGCAGGATATAAAAGAGGGAAATATCACTTTTCAGGTAGTGGAAGCCAAAATGGGCGAGCTCCAGATCCAGGACCACAAATATTTTAGCAAAAAAAGATTAAAGTATTATTGGGAGATTCCTGCAGGTAAGATCTTAAGTTACGACAAGGTTTCCAAAAGCCTCAAAATCATGGGCAAGAACCCGGACCGCGAAGTAAAAGCCACTCTGGCCGCGGGGAAAAAGAAGGGGACCACCGATGTGGTCTTAACCGCTAAAACCAACTTTCCGGCCCACCTCACTTCTTCCTTTGATAAAGAGGGGAATACGTTTACCGGAAAAGACAGGTTAGGCTTTGGCTTCCGGCACAATAATCTTTTAGGGCTGGATGATATGTTATTAAGCGGCTATACCTTTGGCGAGGATTATAGCGGTACCTACGCCTACCATAATATTCCCATCAGCCCTTTCGGGACCTCTTTGATTTACGGCTACAGTTACAGCGAAGGCACTCCTAAGAAAGAATACACTCCTTTCGGCATTAAATCAGAAGCCCGTAATATCAGCGTCTCCTTTTATCAGGACCTTTATAGAAAAGATAATTATTTGGGGGAAGCCTTTTTTACTTTTGACGCCAAGGATAAGGTTATCTGGATGAATACCGGAACCTACAACCGGGACAGGCTGCGCGTGATGCGCCTGGGCGGTAATTTTCTCCTCAGGGGCTCAAATAACATTACTTATATTTCTCCGGAAGTCTCCCAAGGGGTTTTGGCTTTCGGCGCCAGCCCCCAAAATAATACTCTGGCCTCTAGAGGCGCAAAACCGAGCTTCAATAAGTTCATTTTGGGTATCCAGCATAAGCGCAACCTGCCGCTGGATTTACAGGCAAGTTTCAAAGTGAAGTCGCAGTTTTCCCATCAGAGATTAACCCCTCAGGAAGAGTTCAGCCTCGGAGGAATTAACTCCGTAAGGGGGTATCCGCCCGACGATTACCTGGCGGATAATGCTATCCTAACTAACACAGAGCTGCTGATCCCGGCCTTTTTCATCCCCGAGAGCTGGCGTCTGCCCTATGCCGGCGAGTCTTTAAGGGGGGAGACCACGGTAGTGGCTTTCCTGGATTATGGCCACGGCTCACGCGTGCAGGCACTTGCCAGCGAAAAGAAATCCAAAAACTTGTTGGGCCTGGGAGCAGGCTTAAGGTTCAGCCTTTTTAACCAGGTGTTATTGCGCCTGGAGTACGGTTTTCCTATCGCCGATAACCGCCCCATTACGGAGAGCGGACGTTCGCGCTTTCATTTTAGCGTAGATTTTCAGGAAAAACTGCCCGAAGAAATAGAGCGCATCAAAAAGGAGATAGAAGCAGAACGTCTGAAGCAGCTGTCTTGGCAGGTGATAGACGATGAATTAGCCAAGCCGCAAAGCCCGGCCAGAGAAAAGCTAAACGGCTATCTTAAACAGGCAAAAGATTATCAAGCACAAGGCAAGCTGACCGAGGCCAAAGATTTTTATGAAAAAGCAATACAGCTGGGAGAGTCTCTCTACCGGCAGGCTTATGAGTACGCCAGTTATTGTTTTGACCATGAGAATACCTTAAAAGGGTACCGCAAATTAGCGCTGCAATACGCCAAGGAGGGCCGGCTGCAGGAGGCCAGGGAAAAGTGGCGCAAAATTATTGACGAAGCAAACCCCAAGCCGCTGGCGCTTGAATTTTAAGGCAGAGGCCATGAGAAAATATATATTTTTAATCGCCTTTATTTTATCTGTCGTGCTGCTGCCAAAGGTCGTTTTTTCTTCTGACCCGATGGTGAAATATCTTTGCGAGATGGGCAGGGCTTTTTATGCCATGGAGAAATACGACGAAGCCTTAGCTCAATTCCGCAAAGTCTTGCTTATAGAGCCTAATAACCCGACAGCCAAGAAATATATTAATGATATTTTTACCGTTAGCCGCGGCAAGCGCGTCAAAATTATGCCCCCGGCACCAAAACCAACCCCTATAAAAGAAGAGAAAAAGCAAGAGAGGAAACCGCCGGCAAACGCGGGCATAGTAATTAAGGCAGCGCCGCTGCCTGAAATTAAAGAACAGCCCAAGAAGGAAGAAACAGAAATCCAGCCGCAGAAAACCCCTGCCTATAAAATCAACCTGCAGCAGTTAATTTCTGAAGCAGAGAGGAATATCCAAAAGATAGACGACCAGATGCGTAAACAGGAAAGTAAGGTTAAACCGGCGCCGAGCGCAAAAAAAGAACAGGCAATAGAAAAGCAGCTGTCAGAGCTCGAGCGCAAAAAGAAATAACCTACTTAACCTGCTCCTCCACCGCAACTTTTTGTCCGCCGGTTAAAGTCACTGCCTCATCGTATCTAACCCCGTATTCATCATAAGGAGCAACCACCACTTTGCCTT
>CAZJFL010000012.1:0-51266 GCA_964545575.1 uncultured Planctomycetales bacterium | reverse complement strand
GAGAGGGCATAATCGCGATATCCGCAATCCTCATCAGCTTCCATTTGTCCTCTTGGGGGCAAAAGTTAAGCCATTCGAAATTCGCGTATCGTTCCTTCATCTTTTTTATTTCATCGGCAAGCGGGTTGCATGACTCCAGTGTCGGCGAAAGAGCAGATATCAAAACGAAATGATGGTCTTGTATTTGCTTGATTGCCTCCAGGATCTGCCAGACCCCCTTGGTCGGGACCATGCGGCCCACGAATACCACGAGGGGCTTATTGTATTTCTTTTTGAGTTCTTCGTCGTATTCGATGCCATCCAAAAATTCGTAATCCACCCCGTTGGGCACCACTTCTATTTTTTCCTCCAGCCAGTACTCCTCTTGTATCGCCCGTTTATAGTATTCGGATACCGTCAACAGCTTATTGCAGGCATACAAGGCCGAACCTTCCTGCTGGATGTCATAAAGATAGAAGGGATCTTCCGGGATTCGCTCATGCGACAAGAATAAATTGAGGTGGCAAGATAAGAGGACCGGGCATTTATACAAGGCCTTCAAATGCTTGACCACGCCCCACAAGTTGGTATCGTGCAGATGGATCAGGTCGAACCTCTCCTGCCCAAGAAAGGCGAGCGCGTTCTCGAGAAAAATATCGTCTGTAATCATCTTCTGCAAAAACCCGACCTTAGTTAAGAGCTGGTTGGTGTTATAAACCTCAAGGAGACGGTAATGATTCGGCTCGTGTTTCCAATCCTCGGACTGGACGCGCTTTTTCTTGTCTCCCATCAAATAAAGTCCGCCTTCTTGGGTGTAATAATCGGCGCAAATTAGCGTCAATTCGATATCTTCGAATTTCCTGAGCTCATCGCATAAATAGCGGGTATGCACGCCCAGGCCGCCATTGCTATCAAAAGGGCTACCGTTCATCAGCATAAGGATTTTATTTGTAGACATGATAATTGCCTTTTATGGTTACGGTTGCGCCCTGCGTAGCATGGGAGTTCTGAAGAACCAGTTCAATCGTATTGCCCACTATCTGCACGCTCTTGATCCTGACTAGCTGCCAGCCTGCATTGTTATAAAAGTTCCCTGAGAGAAAACCGTCGTCCTCGTAAGCGTACCCCTTCACCCACCAATCGTAAAAAACACAGAGACTGATCATGTTCGTGCTCATACCTGCGCTTTGAGCTTTGGCATTGTTTATATCGGTGGTGAACATGATGTAGGAATGCGTCCTGCGCCAAGATGAAACCGCTGCCTGCGGCACATACAAAAGTAAATGCCCCATTTTGTAATCCGAACGGCTCAAGGGGATGACAAGCGTATAAGTCGTGCCTGCCGGAATGGCCTGATTCGTGCAACCGAAAGTCCCTTCTTCCCGGCCGCTTTTTCCGACCACGTCCAGCTTGCCTGTGATGGGATTGAATTTCATCGACATATTAGATCCTGGTTATGGTGGCGATTTCGTCATCCGAATTATAAGTCAATGTCAAGGCCGCAACCGTGGTGCCACCAGCGCCGCCCTTTTTGTATGTCACGGTTTCGATTTCT
The DNA here is from genome assembly GCA_964545575.1 of uncultured Planctomycetales bacterium. GTDB lineage: Bacteria > Omnitrophota > Gorgyraeia > Gygaellales > Profunditerraquicolaceae > CAZJFL01. The sequence continues at coordinate 49,732 of CAZJFL010000012.1, read as the reverse complement.
CCCTGGCCATTGCCGGAAGATACATAAGTCAAGACGATATAATCGTAAGCCGGAATTTCAAAGCCGATTAATTTCCTAAGTTCCGTTAAAATTGCGCCGTCGCTTCCGCCTCCGACGTAGACATTACCGGCCCGGTAGAATTTCTCGCCGTCTTCCGTCACCAGCCTGACGGGTATCGCCTCTTTGGGCTTTACGTTCTTGATGAAACTATTGAAGATACTCGTCCTGACCTGGTTAAAAAATCTCACACTTGAATCTTTGGAAAACTTGAATAGCTTTTCGAAATCGAATTCTTTATACCAAGCCGGTCGCTTGACGCTTATCTCATCGGGGTGTTTCTCGGGTTTTATTTCATTCAGATTGGATATTCTTATCGATTTAGGATGGTCTTGCTTGAAGTCTTCTAGATTGGATATCCTTACCTCCCTGACGGTGTCCGGAAAATTGCTTACAAACACCTTGAGTTCCCTGCCCAGCGCTTCCTGGTATTTCTCCAGGGTCCCTATCAGACCGCATATCTCGTTCCTGATATCCTCTAACGCCCGGGAGTCGTGCCTCTCTTTTATCAACACATAGACCTTACCGATGATGTCGACGATATCCTTCTGTCTGCCCAAAGACTCAAGCAGGAATATATTCCTCTCTAAACTATCGTCCTCAGATTGGGTACCTAATAGCCTGCTTATTTTGTTTCTCTCCAAAAGAACTTCTTTCTTATCCATGGATTAAAACCTCATCGAGCCTGGTCTTTATATCTGTCAGCTCTTTTTTCAAGGCGCTGTTGTCGCTTCCCATCTTCGCAAGCTCGCCGCTCAATTTCTCATTTCTCTCACTGACTTCTTCGGCGTCTTCTAGAATCTGGCGGATTTCTTCTTCCTGCTCCGCTTCCTCTGCTTCCTCGTCTTTGGGAGTTTTTGAGCCAGCGGCCATCTCCGGCAGGTCAAGCTCTTTTCTTTTTTGCTCCTCCCTTGCCCTCTGTTCCAAAATCTCCTCCCAATCCTTGCCTTGACCGGCTACTTCATCCGCTAAGCTGGAAATATTTCCCGCAATAGCCTCCCTAGATGCCTTGACCTCTTTAAGCGGATCCACCCAGGACCATCCAGGAGCAATCCATCTTGCCCTAAGCCATGCAGGCATAGGCTTCCCTTTTTCGTAAAAGTTCCCGACGTCTATCTCCCCCTTTAAATAAGCCTCCTCTAACAGCATCTCCCAAACAGGCTGACAGAGTTTTTGCGCCAGCCATTCCTGCCTGACCTTGAAATATCTCCTGGCCTCTAGTAACGCGGCCCGGGCACTTGAATAATTCGTCTTGGAAAAATCTTTTGCCACCAGCTCATATGGAAGGCCCAATGCCGCGGATATCGCCCGTAGGATCCTATCCACGAACGGCTCGAACGTCGCGCTCGGCCTCTGCGGATTGAATGAGGTGATGGACTCGCCAGGCATCAGGTGTTTGATCATCCCGGGTTCCAAAGATTCGACCATCTGCCCGGATTGGTTTTTCTCGTATGCGGAATTGACTGCCACATCCATTGAGGCCTCGGAAGTTATAAAAAGCGAGAAGCATGCCGCAATGCGGCTGGCAACAAGCTCTGCCTCGGCATACTCGGCTAAATCCTTGAAATATGTCAATACGGGAGCAAAGAAGGGAACGCCTCTTGTCTGGCCGGAACGTAAAACATAATACAGATGAAAAATATTCTTTCTCACCTGATCATTTTTGGCCTGGATTTCTACGTATTGCCTTGCTTGTTCCGCTGAACGATGGCTGATATCTCCGGGGTGCGTCTTCTGTATGAAATACGATATCGGCTCTCCCTTCTCGCCGATCTTTACTCCTGACCTAATCGATTTATCGCTTTTCTTATCGGGCGGGGTATTGAGCCTGTCCGACTCTATCAACTGCAGGGCCAATGAATACGGCCTGTCTTTATCCTTCAACCTCAATGGAACGATTATGGCCTCGCCATTCTCGAGGATCTGCCTATCCACCAGCTGCTGGATTTCATAAAAGTCCATGCGCTCTCCGGCATCGGCATAGGGAATCCAGCGTTTCCATACCCTCTCGGCCTTTGTTTGGAAATCATTCGCCACCTCCTCGTCTATATGTAAGTCTTCCTTATCCACCCTGCTCTGCGGCCTGATGCCTGTTCCAATAACATTTATGGTCATCGTGGAAGTTATCCCTGAAGCGTGCGCGTCGTTCCTATTCAAGTCGCGGCTGCGCTCCCGGATATCGGATAACTCAGGAAGCAAATCTTGGTCTGCCGAACCTCCGCCGGGAATCCATGATGACCTTAAACGATCACGGCTGGCGCCTTTGTAAGCGCCGAACTTCTGCGAAATGTTGATTGCCTCGCGGTACATCCTGCGCTTGAACCCGGCCCTAGGGGAAAAGAACGAAACGACATTGTCTATGCCGCTTGTTATCCTTTCCGATATTTTCTTTTTGGTTTTCATGACGGATTATCGAACTTTGCGTATGTGGTGGTGTCGCTTGCGCCTGCGATTTCCTTTCGCAACTGGTCGCGCAGTTTTAAGAGCTCAGCCAAGCTGATATACTGAAGGTTTCTTCCGCCGATGGAATAGGACGCAACAGCCCCGCCGGTCATCCTGGCATTGATGGCATTCTCGACGTTATCAAGCATCTCCTGTTTCGTGGGCGCGCTCATAAAAACTCTCTTTCTCTCCCAATAAAAAAGCCCGCATCTCGCTCGTCGACGAGTTACGGGCTTTTTGTTTCTATTGGGCGCTTAAAGGGCTGATCAGGCCCTTGCGCAAAGATCTATAACCATATGTTACTTAAAATAACTTACTTTTTCAAATAGTCGTTACCAGATTCTGGTAATAATTATTTTTCCTCTATCGACTTGAATTTCCAGCCGCATGACTGGCATGTGTGATACCTTATCGGGAAATCCGTCTTATAACACAGGACATTTTTGCTCTTGCACCTCGGGCATCTCAATGGAATGAATCTGACTCCGTAATCCTCACTGTCGTTTGGCGGGCGCCCTGCTGTCTTTTCTTTGAAACCGCTATCGTAATTATCGTTTTTAAGCCAGTTGGTTTTTCTTTCAATCCATCTAGCCATCAAAGCCAGCTTCCTTCGCGTTTCTTAAGCCAATTACCCCTGCTATGTTCCTCTTGCATTATTTCCTGGTGAACTCTCGTGGTTTCGTCTTTCCGGATATTTAATGCCCTGATGATGTCTGCCGCCGCGACTGCGTATACCTCGGCGTCAAGATAGTGGTTGGCGACCGCTTCTTTTTTCTTCTGCCAGACTTCCCTGGCCTTGCCAGTATTCCTGTTCCTGATCAAGATCTTATGTTCCGAGCTAAACTGGTTCAGATATTCTTCTCTCGGATCTTTGAATATATGCCACTTCCTGGGATCATGGGAAGCCACGAGCCGGTTGATTTTGTCTTTATACTGCGTAACGTTAACATTCCATAACACCAACCCGCTGCGAATAATACTGCCGGTCCTGGAATTTATGTCTATCTTCGAGGCCCGGTAAAACCTGCCGCCGGTGATTTCCTCCTGTCCTTTAACTGCCTTCGTCCTATCCGACCACTGACGGCAGAACCTATAGACTTCATCCGTCCGGTATCCCGAATCAATACAGCTCATATAAACCGATAAAGTCTCGTTGCTTGAGAGCCTTTTATATTCCGTCTTGAAGAGGGCCTCCACGATATCTTCCCAGTATTCGACGCGGTCGGCCCTGATTAGCCACGATTCTTCGTAATAACCCCAGCCGCGAATCACATAATAGAAATGGTCTTTCTGCACATCGACCCCGGCGGTCAATACGATCACGTCGTCCGGCACGGCGCCTTGAACATAATCGCATGACAATGCCTTTATCTTATCAACCGTGGTCTCTTCAATTTTTTCTTCCCAGACCTCGGCAAGCCAGGAGTTGACGAAGTTCATCAAAAGCTCGATATAATCCTTGGAGCGCAGGAACTCCGCGGCGATGTCGCTCCAGGTAAGCCACGGCGAATACAACGAGTTGATCCAAAACCCTCTGTGCCTACTGCCTACATAATCATCCGTGATATTTCCGTCTTCGTTAATTTCTACGCCATAAGGCACCCACTTGCCGTTCTGCAACATCTTGTTCTTTTGGTAGTCCTCGATGTGTTTCTCGCAATGGCAACATTCATACCAGGCCATGCGCTCGTTCTTGATTCGCTCCGCAGATCTTTCTTCTTTCGGCCATTTGATCTGACCGAACATCAAAACCTGATACCCTCCGCAAAGAGGGCAGGCAACATAAAATTTGCGCTGATCCGATTTTTCGTACTCCCTGAATATATATCCCTGGCGCGTGGTGGGAGTGGATACCTTCACTATTTTCCTGTTCCAAAAAGTCCTCGTCCTTTCTGTGGCCAACTTGATTGGGTCTGCTTCCCGGCCTGAGAACTTGGGGAACTTATCCACCTCATCCAAAAATAAATATCTGATAGGCCGTTGCGCCAAATCCGCCGGGCTGTTCGATCCTGCGAAATAAACGATCATATGGTCTAGGTGGTATTCGAGCTTCGTGATATCATCGGCCAGATACGGCAAATGCTTTCTTAAGGCATCCGATGATTCCAGCATGGGTTTGATGCGATTGTAGGATACGCTCTTGGCATCAGCCTCCCTGGGCATGACCAAGAGCGCCGGACCCGGATCCTGGTCAATGGCATAGGCGAGCATGTTATACATCCCTTCGGTCTTGCCGATCTGGGTCGAAGCCATGACCGTAATCTCCTCGACCAAAGGATCATTGAAAGCATCCATTATCCCCTTGAGGTACGGCGTCCTGACGGTGCGCCAGCGGCCCGGCTCAGCGCTGGTCATAGGATGCAGGACTCTGAAATCATCCGCCCATTGGCTGACCTCGATCTCCCTCGGGGGATCCCAGGCCTGCTTCTGTTTCTCGCTCCAGATTGTCTTGTGTTCCTTCCTGATTTTTAATATCATCTTGCGTCACATCCTCCCGCTCCGCGAATTGCAGGAAAATCTCTTTTATCCTTTCCCGTAAATATGCCTCGGCTTCCCTTGGATCCATCCCCGCTACGACCGGCGCGACAACTTTAGGCAGGGCCCAAAGAGCGCTCTTGACCGCCAAGATGCGCGCTATCATCCCCGCCTCGACAAGATCCCTGTTGATCACCTGACCGTATGCCTTCTTAAGCTCGAATTCGGCAAGCCTCGCTTTGTATTCGCGATACTTGATGTCCCATTTGATTTTCTCTTTTTCGTCGGGATCATTTTCTCTCTCGTTTTTGACCATCCGCCAGGCCTGGATGTCTATCAGGTTATAATATCCTTCGGGCTCGCGCGGCATGCCATCGCTGACCCAGCGCTCAATAGTTCTTTTGTCGACACGAAGTGCGCTTGCCACTTCTCCCTGTGTCCTGACGACTCCCGGCGGCAGGGCACCGCATCCTTCGAATTGTTCTAGCTCCCTGATTTCCGCCGTTGATAACGGCTTGCCTTTTTGGAGTTTGTCAAGCAGATGGATCTGCCTTTTTTTCTTGGCGACCTCGACAAGCCCTTTACCGTTCTGGAGTTCCGGTTGTATTAATTCTTCCGACATTATTTCTGCTCCAACACTGCCTTTTTACCGGTAAAGTCTTCCCACCGCTTGACCGCTACATCACAGAATATCGGCTCTAATTCTAAAGCGAAGACCCGCCTGTGCAGGCGCTCCCCGGCTATAATCTGCGAACCGGATCCCGAAAAAGGTTCAAAACATATATCACCGGGCTGTGTGTGTATCCTCATAGGAATCGCAAACACCTCGGTTGGTTTTACCGTAGGATGCAACAACCCGGGATTTCTTTTTCTTCCTTCCCAATCCAGTTCCCATACATCATCGTAATACTCGGGCTTGGATGGATCCCCGGACCTAAGCATGCCAACCACCCAGACAGTGCCAATGGCTTTGTCTTGCGGGTTATATTCCGGCTTATGACCTTTCTGCCAACAGAGAAGGCAAGGCTCATGCCGCCAGGGATAATAGGCATAAGACAAAACCGCAAAAGGCTTCACCCAAACAATCTGCTGGTGAACCAGTATGCCCAGCTCATCACAAATATTTTTGATAAGCACTATCCTTGCAGAAGCATGCCATAAATATATCGCCGTATGCATCTCGATAACTTTCAGTCCCGCCACTAAAAATCCTTTCATGAACTTCTCCGCGTCTTTTATATCGACTTCATGATAAACATCGGACCAGTCCTTTCCGCCAGCGCCATGGTGTCCTTTTGGCCTGCCCATGCCGGTATAATCAACCAGATAAGGTGGATCCGTAGCAAATAACTTTGCGATCTTGCCATCCATGACCCGCAAGACATCTTCCTCTTTTGTGGAATCGCCGCATAAGAGCCTATGGTCTCCAAGGATCCAGAGGTCCCCGGGCTTGGTGATTGCTATCTGCGGCGGCTTGGGAATATCATCCGGTAAAGTTTCGCCTGCGCCTGTCTCCTCGAATCCCATATCCCTGACTTGTTTTCTCAAGGCATCAAGCCTCAAGCCCACATAGTCGTCCCCGGCTTCCCTGCGTAATTTTTCAAGGATGGGAATAAGAGCGATAGTCCATGCCCCTGCGATCTGGGGATTGTTGAGCGATACGTTCATCGCATGCTCTTGTATCTCATCGACATCGACCATGATGACGTGGGCGGTCTTAACCCCGTCCATCTGTAAAACCTTATACCGCTGGTGACCTGCGATGATGCGCATGTTACGCTTATTCACCACCAGCAAATCCACATACCCAAACTTCTCCAAGCTCATGCGCAAGCCTGCCAATGCCTCCTCGGATATCTCGCGCGGATTGTAAGGCGCGGGCTTGATATCCGCCAGGTTGACCTCTTGAATCTCAGGCTTAATATTGATTTTTGACTCCATACACGCCTCCTTTAAAAAACCGACATCGCGACCATAATCCAGAAGCCTATAATGTCGGTTTTTTTGACTGGTTTGTCCTGTTTCCCCGATTAAGATAAAATGCCATAACCCCTTTATTTACAGGCTGTTTGCCCCGTAATTGCCCCGGGTTAAGCCTTTTCTAACCCCCTAACCATACCGACACCGACACCCAAAAAAAACGACCCTGAAATCACTCACAAGATGCGCCTCGCCCGACCCTCGCCGCACGCCCCCTCTGGAAGGACCCATCTCCATCGTAAGCGCTGTGAGGATTGTGAGGGTAAATTCCGGCATCTTCTACGTGCCTCTATCCATCCTGTCCTGTTATCTGCCTTAATATATCCGCCATCTTTCCGATGCCTTCCTTCTTAAACCTCGTGCTCTCCGCAATGTTTCTATTGGCGAAATAAGAGGCGCTCTCCATCTTGAGGACTTTGATAAACCAGGGATAGGGGTCTCTAATGCCGTCTTTATCCTTCTGATACTGCTCGCAGATCTTGATTAAGACTTCGTCCGGTATGTTATCGTCCTTGCGCCAATGCGCGTCCTTCTTGAATTTATTGATGAGCTGGTAGATATTGAATCCCTGGCTGTAGACTGCATCCAATATCTCTTTGGTCTTCAAAGAAACAGCGCCAGCTGGCTCTGCCTGTTTATTAACTATCTCTTTCCCATTCCCTTCTCCATCCCCATCCCCATTCCCAACTGAGATATTCGTGGCATAACCGTTAATTAACGGTTGCCTAACGGTTAAAAGCTCTTTGGGTGGCGGTGGGATAACGCTGTCGCGCTCGGTCTTGTGAGGTTTCTGGTGCTTTTGCCAGTTGATTATCTGGTAATATTTCTCTCCGTCGATTTCATAACGGACAATGAACGGCCTCTTACCGTTCTTCTTGGGACAGGCCAAAAGCTGCATTATCTTTTCGGCGTCGACCTCGTCATAAGGCATGATTTCTATCTTGAGCCTCTCCGGCCGGTCTTCGCCCCGGCCATCCCGGTCTGCCTGCACCCATAAGCCCTGATAGAACAGCCTCGCTTCAAAAGGCAATTCCTTTATGTCTTCGTCTTTAAAAAAATCCGGTTTTAGGTATCTAATCCGTGTCATACGTTATGACGCCATGTTTATCTAGTTATGAATTCGTACCAGGCCATTTTGCCTTTGAGGTTACGCTGGATGCATTCGTCCTTGCCAATCTTTCTCATTATGCCTTGCCGGACAAAATCCCTGATCGTCCTGTCGGCCCGCAAATAATAATTCTTCGTGCCGAAAGCTATGACCTCCGCCTTCGAGAAAGTCTTCTTCTGTTTGCACCACCTCAAGAGCTGCTTCTCCTTGGATAAGAACAGATCTGCCTGCTCAGCGTTCTCCATTTTTTATCACCTTCCTTTTTCTCTCCTTGCAATTTGCTTCCAGGAGCTTGTCGCGGTTATACCAGCTAAGCCCTTTGTAAACTTTCTTTAAACCTTTGGTGACTTTCATAGGTCTTCCTTCCTCCTTATTCTTTCCACAGTGAACTTATCCTCGCCGAGCTTGCGGGTCATGAGACCGATGAATATCTGAGCGATGTATTCGCCGACCTCGCTCGAGGCATCGATGACCGCCTTGTCATCCGTGGCCAGATACCCGGCGTGAAGCCTTACCTTGGCCTGGCCAAAGGTGTATTCTGCGGTCTCGATGGCACGGGCTATCTGCTTCTCAATCGTCTTCTTGCCTACCTTTTCCTGAAATTTGAATTTGCATACATCGGTCATTTCACTCGCCTCCAATACGTGTATATTGGGTTTTTTCTCAAAGTGTCACACCTCTTGGAAAGATTATTTCAAATAATCCTTGAGCCCTTCCTTCTCAAAAAGTTCCTTTATCCTGGCAAGCTCCCGGTAGACGATCATCCTGTGCTTATCGAGCCGCCTGGAGGCCTCGCTGATAGTCAGGCCTTCTTCGCCGAGCAACTGGCATAGTTTTTGTTGTTGAGGAGTAAGTTTCTGGAATGCTTTGGAAAGTTCTATTTTGAGTTCGGACTTGATTTGCGGCAGGACATCTTCGCTTGCGGGAATTCTATCTTTTAAGGTAGGTGAATCTTCGTCGTCGTTAAGAGGCTCATCCAGTGATATACTTTCATAAATTGTCTTTCGCTTGTCTCTATTTGCTTTTATGGCAAGCTGGCCGAGCACGTTCCCGATGACTTCGGCCATAAAGGTATTTTTCGAGGCGCCCCGGCCAGGGTCATAACGGTCGCGGACATCCAACCAGTGGATGAGGCATTCCTGCAAAAGATCATCGAAGCCTTCGCGCTCCAGACATTTATATTTCTTCCTGTAATCATCGATTACCTTCTTTGCGACACCGAGTTCCCAGCTTTCAAATAGCCCTCCGTAATTCAAAACACCTCCTATCGTTTTCCAGGCCGAAATTTATTCGACTGTTTTCGAGGTGTATGGGCTGACCTTACGGAGGGCCAAAGAGAGCTGAATTATTTATTCTTTTTGATTTTACATTGTGAAATATCGTCTAGCCCTAATACCTCTCTTTGCGTCGGTTCTCTGCCTAAAATTCCAGACAGCACTTGTATCATCGCCTTGCAGAGCCTTTCGTTCTGGATTTGTTTTTCTGAAGCGGATGTTTTTTGCGCATAAACTACGTGGATCCGGCCTCCGAATCGTTTATTGAAATTATTTCTTATCCGCTGTCCCATATTCCACCTCTACTGCGTGTATATTGGGTTTTTCTTAAAACTGTCACACCGTGCCTGTGACAAATCGCAAAAAAACCCAATATATATACATAGGTGCCGATGCTTTACATTATCCCCGGGAACCCGTAAAAACCATTGATATCGCTTGACTTGTATGCCTTTTTGTTATAGGGGTTGTGGTGTAAAAAGGAGCGCTCGTGATAACACCCAATAAGAAACAAGACAAAAAGAAATATGTGATTTATACCCGCTGCTCTACCGACGATCAGGCCCAAGGAGATTTCACTACCCTGGACGCGCAGGCCTATCATTGCAAAAACATGTTGGATGCCTTCGGGCATGAACTTGCCGACATTGGAAAGAAAGGCGTAGTAACAGACGACGGATACTCCGGAAAAGACCTCAACCGGCCGGGCATCCAGATGATCCTCTCCGACATAAACAAAAAGCGGTCGTTCGACGGAATTATCTTCTTCCGCCTCGACCGCTTAACCCGCAATACCCGGGACCTTTACTGGCTTATTGACTTATTCAGGGCCAAAGAGATTCACTTCGTATCAGTACGTGAGAATCTCGACAGCTCAACCGCCATAGGCAGGGTAGTAATTGGCATACTGGGGATTTTGTCAGCCTTTGAGCGAGAACTCACCGGCGAGCGCGTGAAAGCTTCCTGCATAGCCAGGGTTAGACTCGGCAAGTGGGTGGGCGGCAATGTGCCCTTTGGCTATAAATTAATGCCCGACGGTAATCCTCTGCCAAACGGAAGACAGCCGCATAAGATCATTATCGACCCCGAAGTAGGAAATAAACTGCATTTCATCTGGGAAATGGCTGCCAATAATAAATCGCTTTATGATATCGCGCAGGAATTAATACGCCGAGGCATAAAAACACCCAGCCAAAAAGTCTGGCGTAAACAAAGTATAGCCTGGATCATAAAAAATCCATTTCATAAGGGATATATAAAATACGGCGACGAGATCCACAAAGGCAACCACCCTGCCATTGTGGACGAAGAGTTGTGGGAAAAAGCAAACCGGATTTTGACTGCAAAACTGCCCGGGCATCGTTTTATCAAGCGAACCCCAGAATATATCTACCTCTTATCCGGACTCCTTAAGTGCGGTGAATGTGGAAGTCACTATGTCTGCGAAAGCGGCAACGGCCACACTGCTGAGAAATTCTTTTACTATGTCTGCGGCAGGTCCAAACAAAGATTGGGCTGCGATGCCTCCCGGCTCTCTGCCAAAGGCTTCGATGAGGCGCTCATCGATTACTTCAAGCGGGCATCCAATGACCAGGAAATTATCCTAAAGGCAATCGGCGATGCAATCCTTGATTCCCAGATAAAACTTGAGGGTCTCGAAAAGATGATGAGGCCTATCCAGGATAAACTGGTAGCGATCCAACAGGAAGCGAACAGGCTCCTTGAGCTGGCTATGAATAACAGGGTATCACAGGGAAAGACTTACAAGGACAGGATGGCAAAACTGGACGAGGAAATAGTCGGGCTGGAAGACGAGCTGGAGAAACTGCAGGCCAAAAAGAATATCGCTCAAATGTCAGCGAACTCTGGAGAATTCTTGCACTCTAACCTTAAGTTTGCAATGCAATATATCGAACAGGCCCCTCCGGAAGCCCAGAAAGGCCTTATACAGGCCCTGATCAAGGAAATCATCGTTCATCAGGATTATATCGAAATCAAAATGTATATAGACCAACCCACAATAGACAGCCTTTCATGCAACCTGCCAGCCGTACAGGCCCAAAAACCACCCCAAAATGACAAGCGCCCTACAGGAGAGCCCTGTAAGGCGCTTGTTACTGCATCGACCGCTCGAAGTTCGCCTGAACGTCAAGGTTGGCTGCCCCGCATGGAATCGAACCATGATAGTCAGATCCAGAATCTGAAGTCCTACCAATTAGACGACAGGGCAAAAATCTTTATTCTTCGACCAGCTTTTTAAATAAGCTGACTACTTTGTCTATTTCTTTACCTTCTATTTTGCCGGCGGAATAATAACGGATAATGCCTTTTTTATCGACGAGGAAAACGTTGCTCTGGGCGGGCTCTACATTATAATCGGAAAACATCCTGCCGTTCCAGTCGCCGTAGATAGTTATACCTTCTATCCGGGAATGCTTCCTAAACTCCGAACGCCATATCCCTCTTAAGGGAAAGAAAACCCCTGAACAATTAATGGCCGGCAGGCGCACCATCAGCTTTCTTATTCCCTCGGGTTGGGCATCATAATATTTACTCAAGGCCCCTTTAAGTTCCCTGTTTTGCTCGACTACCTCGGTAGTCTCATAAAATATGCCGGTGGCTTTTCCTTTTATATCTTCTAGGGTCAGCACCTGGCCGTCGCCTGAGGAAACCTTAAAAAAAGGAGCCCTGGCGCCTATTTTCAAACCGTAGGCCAGGCAAAGAGAGGATAAGAATAAAACCCAAAGCGCAACTACCGCAATAAAGAATATTTTTCTTTTGACCATCTTAGATTAACTTCCGGTCTTTTAACTTAAGTGCTGCTGGATGGCCTCCCGCGAGGCATTGCTCAAATATTTCCTCTGTAGAGACGGCGCTTTACCCTCTAGCCTAAGTATATCTATGGGCTTACATATTTTTATTTCCAGCTCTATTTTATTCAATCCTAAAACCTTAAAAAGGTGGGGGAAGAAACTCATCTCGCCGTACCAATAAACCAAGTCTTTATTCTGCTCGTTTATGTCCTGATTGTTTATTTTTTTATACTTTACCGCCAAGGGTACGACCGGGCACTCCGTATGCACGGCGACGGTAAAAAAAGAGGACTTAAACGGCAGTAATTTTCTTCCGTCGGTAGAGGTGCCCTCGGGGAATAAAATAACATTTATCCCCGCGCTTAAAAATGAGTCTATCCTCTCTATTTCATTATGGATATTGGAGGGGCTGATCCTGTCCACGAATATCGTATAGGACAAGCTGGATAATATGCCGAACAGCGGCCAGCTCCTTAAATCCGACCTGCCGATGAAGACTAGAGGGACGAGGCTACTTATGGCTACACCGTCGATATAACTTAAGTGGTTGCTTACCAAAAATACGCCCCTGGATTTAAAAATTCCTTTTTCTCCGGTAAGGTTTATCTTTATCCCCAAGATAAAAGCGAATATCTTATTAAAGAAATAATTTACCTCGTAGGCGTAACGGACTTTGCGCCGCGGGGAATAGCAAAAGACCAGCTTCACCAGGGAAAGCGCTGAAATTGATAAGAAGGTATTCAATAAAATAAGGATTAACTTAAATGCCCTTTTCATAAGAACCTCTTCTTGAAACTTGCGTTTAATCTAGCCGTATCTACCAGCATAAAAAAATCCGCCGTATTAAACTCCCTGTCCCAGACCGGTTCGCTACAGACATAAGCGCCCATCTTTAAATAGCCTTTTACCAGCGAAGGGAGCGATCTTAAAACCTCCCTCTCGTTGATTCTGCCCTTGGTCTTAAGATAAGGGTATTTCTTTCCTTTTAAAGGGTAGGCCCGAAACTCTGGCGGCGCAAAACATTTCTTCTTAAAGAACCTTAAAAGCGCCCCCACCTGCTCCTTAGAAGGATTAGGGATGCTGGAGCAGCCAAAAACATATTTTACCTTGTTCTTTTTAAAATAAGCCAGCAGCTCTGCCCACATCAGGTTGATCACCGGGTATTTGCGGTAGGAGCTGTCCACGCAGGCCCGGCCCATCTCCAATAATTCGCCCTTACAGTTATGTTTAATTTTCTTTAAATCGAATTCGCTCTCCGAATAGAAGCCTAAGTTTTTAGAAGCTACCGACCCCAGAAGCAGCCGGTAAGTGCCCACTGCTTTCCCTGTTTTTTTATCCACCGCCACCAGATGCCGGCAGAAGCGGTCAAACCGGTCTTGGTCTTTGCCTCTTCCGGAAAAGAAGACTTTATACCTTAAGGCCTGCGCTTTTTCTAAAAGCTTGCCTTCTCTGACTATTGAAACCTTAAACATAAATTAGATTACTTTTCCTGGTTGTTTTCCTCGACGAATTTTTTAATCTCGTCGACGTTCTCCAGGATTAATCTGGCTTTGCTTAAGCCAAAGGAAAAAGGATATTTATCTTCTTCGCTACGCTTCAGTATCAGCACGGGCTTGCCTTTGAATTCGGTCTTCTCGATCATTTATCCCTCCTTAAGCGGCAGCATTACCTGCCGAACCTTTTGACGATCGGGTCTATCTGTTTGCTAAAATTATTTATTGCCTTCTCCAGGCTCTGGTCGGCAGTGATTAATTCTTTCTGGCTCTTCTCTAAAACAGTAAAGGCGACTCCTACGCGCAGCAAAAGAAAGAATAAAAGCACCGCAATCATAATTAAAATTATATTTAGGAATTTCATCACACCTCCGTTACCATTTAATGGCATTTAGCCTTTCTTTAGTGCGCTCCTTGCCCAAATAGTATATTACTTCAAACAGCCCCGGGCCGATAGTCTTGCCGGTAAGCGCGACCCTGACGGGGTGTACCAGAGCCTTGGATTCAATCCCCAGGTCTTTCACCAGCTGGCGGAAGGCTGCTTCAATGTTGGCGATATCAAAATTATCCAGCGCCTCTAACCTTTCTCCAAAGAGCCTGAACTCTTTGGATAAGTCTTTAGTTAAAAACTTCTCTTTCGCCTCAGGATCAATCTTAACTTCTTTAAGGAAGAAGAAATCCGCCCAGTCCGCAAAATCGCCAAGCGTAGTAAGCCGGCCTTGGAATAATTTTACTAAAGAAACCAGATAATTTCTATCAAAATTATCTTTCTCTATATATTTCTTTTCTATTAAAAAAGGGATCAGCTGGTCTGCCAGATTTTGCGAGTCTTCTTTTTTCAGGTACTGGTTATTCATCCAGTTAAGCTTATCCATATCAAAAGTAGCGGCAGTAGTATTTACGTCTTTAATGTCAAAAACCTTGATTGCTTCGTTGATATCAATGACTTCACGGTTATCGCCCGGAGACCAGCTCAAAAGCAAAAGATAGTTCACCAACGCCTTAGAGAGATAGCCTGTTTTGCGGTAATCCGAAATTGCCGTCGCCCCTGTCCTTTTGGAAAGCCTGCCGCCTTCGGCCCCTAAGATCAAAGGCAGGTGCGCAAAATCAGGCAGGGAAAAACCCAGCGCCTGATACAAGAGCACCTGTTTGGGCGTATTAGAGATATGGTCATCGCCCCTTAAGACATGAGTAATTTTCATATCCGCATCGTCTATCACGCAGGCGAAATTATAGGTAGGCGTGCCGTCGGACTTGATTAAAACCTGGTCTTTGATGACAGAGGAATCAAAAACGATCTCACCGCGGATCAAATCATTTAATTTTATTGTTTGCGGCTCGACTTTAAAAATTATCGCCTCGCCTTTCTCGGGAGATTTTTCTATATAAGCTTTTCCTGCTTTAAGTAATTTATCAGCGTACTCTTTATAAAGGGCGGACCTCTGGCTCTGATAATAAATCTCATCCCACTCTAACCCCAGCCACTGAAGGCTATTTTCTATTTCCTCCAGGTACTCTTTTTGGGAACGCACCCGGTCAGTATCTTCTATTCTTAAAATGAACCTCCCCCTTGTTGCCCGGGCATAAAGCCAGTTAAACAACGCGGTGCGCGCGCCGCCGATGTGCAGATTACCCGTCGGAGAAGGGGCAAAACGGACTCTGATCATTTTAATTTTATCCCTCTTTCTAAAGCCGCCCTGTTGACGGCGATCAGCTCTTTTTTATCGCTGGGCGCCATTTCTATGATTGTCTCTAAAATACTTTTCCCCCGGATAATCTTTTTATGCGCCAGATAACACCCTAAGGCCACCATATTGGCTACCTTTATATTACCTAATCCTATAGCGATATCCGTAAAGGGGTATTCCAGGACTAGCGCATTTTTCTTTTCTTGCTTCTTATCCACTAAAGAGTTGTTTATAATCAGCAGGCCATTGTTTTTAAGGCGGGCCTTAAACTTATCCAGCGACGGCGCATTCATCGCAATCAAAGTGTCGGCCTTCTCCACATAGGGAGAGCCTATTGGCATATCGGAAATGGCTACCATGCAATAAGCTGCCCCGCCGCGTACCTCTGCGCCGTAAGCGGGAAGCCAGGTAACGCATTTATTTTCTCTGGCCGCCGCGCTAGCCAAAACTTTTCCTAAAAGCATAATCCCCTGCCCGCCTGCGCCGGCGATAATAATTTTCTCGGTCATTTAATCCTGCCCAAAGGGAACTCTTTTAGCATCACGCCCCCGATCCAATCCGCCGCCTCCGACGGAGAAACCCCCCAGTAGGTGGGGCAGGCGGATATTACCTCTACTAAAGAAAACCCTATTCCTTCTATCTGATTGCGGAAAGCCTGCTTTATGGCTTTTTTTGCCTTAATTACTTCCTGGGGAGTATGTAGGGAAACGCGTTCGATATATTTTACCGCCGGAAGGATGGAAAGCATCTCGGAAATCTTTAAGGGGTAGCCTTCTAATTTAGCGCTCCTGCCGCGGGGGGTAGTGGCGGTCTTTTGCTCTAAGAGAGTGGTGGGCGCCATCTGCCCTCCGGTCATGCCGTAAACGGCGTTATTGATAAAAACCACCGTCAGGTTCTCTCCGCGGTTAGCCGCATGTATCGTCTCGTTAGTGCCTATGGCTGCCAGGTCTCCGTCCCCCTGATAAGTAAAGACTATATTATCCGGCCGCACTCTTTTTATCGCCGTAGCTACTGCCAATGCCCGGCCGTGTGCCGCTTCGGTGCAATCAAAATCCCAGTAATCATAAGCAATGACCGCGCAGCCCACCGGAGCAACGGCAATAACCTTTTCCCTGATGCCCAACTCATCCACCGCCTCGGCTACGAGCCGGTGCGCTATACCGTGGCCGCAGCCTGCGCAGTAGTGAGTTGAAATATTTCTTAGAGATTTAGGATGAGTGAATATTTTATGCATATATTTAGTTCATAGTTCACAGTGCGTAGTCCTCAAGTTAAGTTCACAGTTTTAAGTTTTTGGCTTTAAACTATAAACTAAGAACTTTTCTATGAACTATCAACTATGAACTGTGAACTACCTTGTAGATTCTTTTTATTATCTCTTCCTCCGTCGGTATCCCTCCTCCGGCGCGGCCTAAGAACTCAACCGGGCACTTTCCGTTTACGGCTAATTTTACATCTTCCAGCATCTGGCCGTAAGACATTTCAATCGCTAGATATTTGGTGTTAGGTTTTAGGTGTTTGGAAAAAGCATTAATCGGAAAGGGCCATAAACTGACCGGCCTTAATAACCCGATTTTTTTGCCTCTTTCTCGTAAGGCGCTGACCGCGCTTCTGGCGATTCTGGCCATCGTGCCATAGGCGACTACAATAACTTGGGCTTCTTTTAAAAAATATTCCTCCCAACGCTGTTCTTTTTGCTGGATAATCCGGTATTTCTGCTGTAATTTCTGGTTTAACTCTTCTAAAGCCCCCTCCGCCAGATACAACGACCTGATAATATTGGGCTTCCTGCCTTTACAGCCCGTAAGAACCCAGGGTTTTAGCTTATCGCTAATCGCTAATCGCTTATCGCGGCGATATGCGATATGCGATATGCGATATGCGATAAGGGGCTCCATCATCTGCCCCAGCATCCCGTCGCTTAAGATAATTACCGGGTTACGGTATTTATCCGCCAAGTCAAAAGCAGAAGGCATAAAATCATAGGCCTCCTGCACCGAGGCAGGGGCTAAGACTATAGAGCGGTAATCTCCGTGCCCGCCGCCGCGGGTAGCCTGAAAATAATCGGATTGAGCTGGGGCGATATTACCTAACCCCGGCCCGCCGCGCATCACATTTACGATTACCCCCGGCAGCTCTGCTCCTGCCAGATAAGAAATACCTTCCTGTTTTAGGCTGATGCCGGGGCTGGAAGAAGAAGTCATTGCCCGCGCACCCGCTAGCGCAGCGCCGAAGACCATATTGATGGCCGCTAATTCCGACTCTGCCTGGATAAATATCCCGCCTGAATCAGGCAGATGCGCTGCCATATAAGCGATCAATTCATTCTGCGGGGTAATGGGGTAGCCGGCGTAAAAACTGCAGCCGGCGTCTATCGCTCCCTGCGCAATTGCTTCATTCCCGGTCAATAAAATTTTCTTGCGCATTATTTATACACCTCTATACAACAATCAGGACAGATCAGGGCGCACATGGCGCAGCCGATACATTCTGCGTCTTCCTTAAAACGCACCGGGCGCACCCCGCGCCGGTTTAATTTCTCCTCCAAAACAATCAGCCCGCGGGGGCAGTATTTAATGCAGAGCAGACAACCTTTGCATTTATCTTTGTTGATGGTTATCTTTGCCATATCGCGGATTTTATCCTCTCGGCCATTGCCCCTGCGCTTAGCCCGTATTTCTCTAACCAAATATCTCTCCTGCCCTGCGCTATAAACTCATCCGGCAGGCCAAACCTTACTACCGGCCTCTCTATCGCCTCAGCCACTGCGCTGCCAAAACCCCCGTCTATTATTCCTTCTTCCGCGGTAAAAATAAGTTTTGTTTTTAGGCTCAAACGCTTAAAAAGCTCATTATCCAAGGGCTTGGCAAAACGCGCGTTAATTAAAGTCCCATGCAACTTTTCTTTTTCCAATAAGCCTATTGCCTCTAAAGCGGGCGCCACCATGCTGCCTAAGGCAATTATAGCAAAATCCTTGCCTTCTTTTAATATTTCTGCTTTGCCTAATTCAAGCTCGGTGCTCGGTGCTCGGTGCTCGGTGCTCGGGATTACACTTTTAGGGTATCTAATAGCGACTGGCTTATCTAAAGTAAGCGCAAACTCAAGCATATCTTCTAATTCCCTTGCGTCCTTAGGGGCCATGACTACGAAATTAGGAATACTTCTTAAAAAAGCCAGGTCAAAAACCCCCTGGTGCGTTGCGCCGTCTTCTCCCACGATACCGGCGCGGTCAACGGCAAAAATAATCCCCAGATTCTGCAATGCCGCGCATTCGATAAGCTGATCATAGGCCCGCTGTAAAAATGTAGAGTATACCGCTACCACCGGCTTAAGCCCGGCCCGGGCAAGGCCTGCGGCAAAAGGAACGGCGTGCTCCTCAGCAATGCCCACGTCGAAAAATCTCTCCGGATATAAGTCGCGGAACTGGCCTAACCCTGTCCCCTCCGGCATAGCAGCAGTAATAGCAATGATTTTTTTATTTGTCTTGGCTAGCCGGGTTAACTTATCGCTAAAGGACCGGGTATAGCTTTTTAGGTCCGCGCTATCCTGGCGCAGGGCTTCTCCGCTAGCAAGGTCAAAAGGCCCGACGCCGTGGAATCTCACCGGTTGGTTTTCTGCCGGAAGATAGCCTTTGCCTTTCTTAGTCACCACATGCACCAGGAGCGGCCCTTTAATCGCCAATATGTTTTTCAGGGTGTGCACCAGGAGGGCCAAATTATGGCCGTCAAAGGGCCCGAAATAACGAAAGCCCAGCTCTTCAAATAGCATCCCCGGAATAAATAAACCTTTCAGGCCCTCTTCAAACCTGTTTGCCAGTTTCAACAGCCTGCTTTCTTTGGGCAGGCGGGATTTAACAAAACCTTCCAGGGAACTCTTGAACCTGTTGTAGGCAGGCAGAGAAATAATTTTATTCAGGTAGGTGCTTAAAGCCCCGGCGTTAGCGGCAATGCTTAGTTCATTGGTATTCAAAACCACTAAGATATCTTTCTTTAAATGCCCGGCATTATTCAGGCCTTCGAAACAGAGCCCGCCGCTTAAAGAACCGTCTCCGATCACCGCCACTACTTTAAAATACTCCTTAGGAGCAAGATAATCTCTGGCGCAGGCCAGGCCTAAGGCTAAAGATACCGCAGTCGAGCTATGGCCGGTAGTAAACTGGTCATAGCTAGATTCGTCTTTAGCGGGGAAACCACTTATTCCCCGATACTGGCGCAGGCTAGAAAAATCTTTGTTTCTGCCGGTCAAAATCTTGTGGGCATAAGTCTGGTGCCCCACATCAAAAATCAATTTATCCCGGGGCGTATCCAGGCAATAATGTAAAGCGATGGTCAGTTCTACCGCCCCTAAGCTGGAGGCAAGATGGCCGCCGGTACGCGAAACCACCTCCAGTATCCTACTGCGGACTTCTGCGGCCAGTTGCGGCAGTTGCTCTAGGGAAAGTTTCTTTAAATCCTCTGGGAAGTTTATGTTTTCTAGCAGCATTATTTTTCTTCGGGGCCTTGATCCCGGAATTTCTCCAGAGAATACTTGCCGTCCTTCTTGATTAATAATTCGACCTTGCGCTCGGCCTCGTTTAACAGCGCAGAGCAGCTCTGGGCAAGCTTTATCCCCTCTTCGTATTTCTTAAGCGATTCCTGGAGGGTTAATTTACCGCCGGATAATTCCTCTACAATCTTCTGCAACCGCTTCAGCTCTTCTTCAAAAGGCTGTGCTTTTTCTTTCTCTTTCATCTTTGATTACCTCCTCGACTTTACTGATAAAGGCCCCTTTGCTTAAAGCGGTCCTGACCAAATCGCCCGGCTTGGTTCCTGCGGCGTCTTTGATAATTGAACCATCGCTAAGCAGGGTGCTTAAGCTATAGCCGCGGGACAAAACTGCTAAGGGGCTAAGCACTTCCAATTTTTCTAACAAAGACGCCGTCCTTTCCTGCGTAAAATTCAAATAGTGCCGCATATTGACGATTAAACTGCCGTTGATTTCGTCGAGCAGCTGCTGTTTTTCTAACAGGCGCTCAGAGGGGCTCTTAAGCATATGGCGCAAAGCTATCAGGCTGTTGCGCAACCGGTTAATTATTTCGGAAAGCAAAAACTCCAATTTGTGCCTAGCGCCTTCCAGTTCTGCCAGCAAGGCATTTTTCTTATCCACGATGAGCTTGGCAGCAGCAGAGGGAGTTTCCACAAAGACGTCTGCGACCAGGTCAGAGAGAGCGATGTTTATCTGATGCCCCACTGCAGAAATTATGGGTAGCTCTGAACCGTAGATGGCCCTGGCCACCGCTTCTTCGTTAAAGGACCAGAGGTCTTCAGTGCTTCCTCCGCCCCGGCTGACGATAATCAAATCCACTTTTTTAAATTGATTGAAGTCGCCTATTGCCGCGGCTATCTCTCCCACGGCAGAATCCCCCTGCACGCGCACCGAGCGGATTACCACATCCACGCACCCTGCGCCTTTCTTGAGTATCTCTAAAATATCGCGCACCGCAGCGCCGGCACTGGAGGTCACAATACCGACGCAAAAAGGCATGAGCGGGAGCACTTTTTTATGCGCCGGGTCAAATAAACCTTCTTTAAACAATTTGTCTTTAAGCTGCTCGAAGGCCAACTGCTGCGCTCCTATGCCCTTGGGCTCGATTTTTTCAACAATCAGCTGGTATTGCCCGCGCGGGCCATAGACATTAATTTTGCCAAAGCAGATTATTTTCTGGCCGTCCTGGAGCTTAAACTTAAGTTGGCGATTCGCCTGGCTAAAAATCACCGCGGCTAAAACTGCCTGGTTATCTTTTAAGGTAAAATAAAAGTGCCCCGAGGGGTAAGCCTTAAAATTAGAGACCTCTCCCTCAACCCAAACCTGGCCAAAGGAGCTTTCCAGGATTATCTTTATCTCCTGCGTAATTTCCGAAACGGTATAAACCTTAGGTTTAGTTGGTGACATTGGTTATATTTTGTAGCGCCCCTGGCGCTGCCTCCGGTGCGGGAGCGGGCGCAGGCGGCGGCTCCGGCGGCTTTTCCTTCAACACGATCAGGTTCACCGAATAAGGATTCAGGGCCAGTATTTCCTGATAAAGCTCTGTGGCACCCGCTTCTTTTTCTTCAATCGGGGAAAACTCGCAATTAAAGGCGCAGGAGGAATCTATCTTATACCTCTGGTAGATATATTTGGCATTTAAACCCTTGATGCTGATCTTGATATTGCGGGGGGAGAGGGCATATTTGGCTGCCCGGTCATTTAGTTTCTGGGCTTTCTCTAATAAAGACTTTAATTTTTTATCCACGCGCAGGCTGGTAATATCCGTCTGCCGGATGATGATTTGATCCAGCTTGTTAGCTTTAATCAGCCGCAGTAACGCCCTTCTTCCTGCGCTGCTTAGGGTGGCGATATTGCGCAAGATATAATTCCTGGCGGCTTGGGGATCGACATAGTTGTAAATAATCATGGCCAAGTAACCCTGGGACTTGGTGGCAATCACTCCTACGAATTCGTCACTTAGCTTCTCGGTTGAGGTAAACAGGTTATTGCCTAAACTGCTAAGCATTCTAAAAACATTGTATATAGCTTTGGGGGAGTCCTTATATTTAGAATCCTCCGCATTAAAAGAAAATATGCCTACGTTCCTGAGCATCGCGCCTTGGGCGTTCCGGAAGTCCTCGAGCGCAAAATAAAACTGATAATCCAGGCCCGATTCGTACATATTTTTCAGGCGGCTGGGAATGTAACTGGCAGAGATGTTTGATCTTTCATAGCGTTCGGCAAGGACATTTGCGCCGCTGTCATAATTCCACTCATCGATAATCAAGGGGGTTGCCCGGTCAAAATGGAAATAAGAAAGCCAGTCCCGCACCAGGGATACGGCGGCCTTTTTATAGACGGTGGTTTCTCTTTCTATGCGCGGGTCGCTGGAATAACCGTGCCAGCTGATGAAATCCAGAGGCAGGCGGTAATGAAAACAGAACTTTATCAAGGTGTAGATCAGGCTCCTCTCGGGAGTAATAATGCTATTGCCTTCGTCGCTCTGAAACCACCAGCTTACACTCGGGCCCCCTACGGGTACATGTATTTTGGTCTCTGCCTGCAATTCTTTTGCGGCTTCGGCAACCGCGCGGTAAAGATTCAGATAATCCTGCCGGCGCCCTAAGAAAAAATCTTCGCGGTCAGGGGTAGTCCAGACCTCATACCAAATATTATATTTTTTCTCGCAGCTCAAATACCTGATCATCGCCTTGATTAATTCTTTGTAGGCCTTGAAATCGCGCGGCGCGCTGATCTTATCCAGGACTTTACCCAGGCCCGCCGGCATACCGAAGATATCCAGGATCACCACGCCCCCGGAATCGGTGATCTTCTTAAATATAGTTTCGTAATTGCTAAGCAATTTATCCTGCAGCTCTTTGCTTTTAGCCGCTTCTTGCATCTCCCAGAGATCATGTTGTATGCGGTATGCCCCGCCGAAACCTATATCTTGTTGCCAAAGGTCTAAAACTTCCGGCACGGCTAAACTTTTAGGCCAATCCTCGCGCAAATTAAAGCCCCTTCCGCTTAGATCAATATTCGGGCGCAAAACCTTAGGCAAGGGGATAGTGGCTGAATTAATCTTTAAACTAAGCTCTAAATCGTCTTCCTGGGCAAAAGAGTAATGACAAATACCAAAGCTTAAAACCCAAAATAAGCACAAAGCACAAATTCCAAATGCTAAAACTTTGGTTTTGGAATTGGAATTTTTAATTTTAAATTTTGTCATTTGAGCTTAACTTCCTCTGTATTCTCACCACCGACCTGGCCTTACCCGTACCCTCATCTATATCTAAAATCGCGCCCTGAAGCTGTATATTGGCATCTGCTACTTCGAATCTCGTGGGGATAGCGGTCAAAAATCTTTCTAAAACATCCTCCACCCTTCTGCCGATCACCGAATCCAGCGGCCCGGTCATGCCTACGTCGGTCAGGTACGCGCATCCCTTGGGCAAAACCCTTTCATCCGCGGTCTGCACATGCGTATGCGTCCCCAACACCGCCGAAACTAAACCATCTAAATACCAGCCTAAGGCCACCTTTTCCGAAGTGGCTTCTGCGTGTATGTCGACAATGATAATTTTTGTCTCGCGGGAGATATCCTCCTGCGCTTTGAGGCTGGTTTTAAAAGGGCATTCCAACGGCTCCATAAATACGCGGCCCTGGATGTTCACTACGCCTATCTTAGTTCCGTTTTTGGCATGAAATACTCCCCAGCCTTTACCCGGCGCCCCAGACGGGAAGTTCGCCGGCCTTAAGACCCTGTTATCGTTATCGATAATTTCCAGGATGTCCCTTTTTTTCCAGACATGGTCTCCGGAGGTAAGCACATCCACTCCGGCATCAAACAGCTCCTTGGCCACCCGCGGGGTAATACCGGAGCCTCCGGCGGCGTTTTCGGCGTTGGCAATCACAAAATCGAGCCCGTACTCCTGGCTTAATTCCGGGACCAGTTTTTTAACCGCTTCTCTCCCCGGGTTACCGACTATGTCTCCGATAAATAGAATCTTCATAATAGTTGTATCAAAGTGTCAGAGTATCAGAGTGTCAGGTCCTTTATGCAATGCTTTGATGCCTTGACACCTTGATACTTTGATACTTTGATACCCTCCTTATTTTGCGTACTCTATGGCTCTTGTTTCTCGAATTATCGTAACCTTGATCTGCCCCGGATATTCCATGCCTTCCTCTATTTTTTTGCGTATATCCCGGGCGAGGTTGATCGCGTCGCTATCGGAAATCTTCTCCGGCTGCACAATAACCCTGATCTCACGCCCTGCCTGTATGGCGTAAGATTTTTCTACCCCTTTAAAAAGATTGGCGATAGACTCTAAGCTCTCCAGCCGTTTTATATACGTCTCCAGCGTCTCGCGCCGGGCACCAGGGCGGGAAGCACTGATGGCGTCGGCGGCAATGGCTAAAACCGCATAAAATCCGGTGGGCTCTATTTCCTCGTGATGGCCTTCGATAGCTGCAATGACCTGCGCTGATTCGTTGTATTTCTTGGCCAGGT
This sequence comes from uncultured Planctomycetales bacterium, assembly GCA_964545575.1. Classification (GTDB taxonomy): domain Bacteria; phylum Omnitrophota; class Gorgyraeia; order Gygaellales; family Profunditerraquicolaceae; genus CAZJFL01. Next base: position 25,383 of record CAZJFL010000012.1, on the reverse strand, counting down.
CCGCTCCGATTTTAGCGTGCGTGCCTTCTATCTGGTGGTCAACCGCTTTTCCGATATCGTGCAAAAGTCCGATCCTGCGGGCGAGCTTAAAATCCAGGCCTAATTCCGAAACCATTGTCCCCAGAAGAAAAGAGACTTCCTTGGAGTGCTGCAGGGCATTCTGGCCGAAGCTGGTGCGGTATTTCAGGCGGCCCAATAATTTGATCAGCTCCGGATGCAACCCGTTTACCCCGGCCTCAAAGGCGGCGCGCTCTCCTTCCTCGCGTATCTTTTCATCCATATCTTTCTTGGCTTTCTCTACGATCTCTTCGATCCTGCCCGGGTGAATCCTGCCGTCGCTGATGAGCTTTTCTAAGCTTAAGCGCGCTATTTCGCGACGGACAGTGTCAAAACAGGAGAGGGTCACTGCTTCCGGCGTATCATCGATAATCACGTCGACTCCGGTAGCCATTTCAAAAGCGCGGATGTTGCGGCCTTCCCTTCCGATAACCCTGCCCTTCATTTCGTCATTAGGCAGATTCACCACGCTTACCGTTGATTCTACCGCCTGCTCCGCCGCACAGCGTTGGATAGCGACGCTGATAATTTCCTTAGCCTCTTTATCGGCGATGCTGCGTAGTTCTTCTGCGTGTTTTTTAAGGAACACTGCTTTTTCGGTATTGAGCTCCTCGTTTAGGCGATTCAATAAGATTTGCTTTGCCTCCTCCGCGGATAAGGAAGCGATCTTTTGCAGCCTTTCTTTTTCTTCAGCGATCAAGGCATTCAGTTGATTCTCCTTGGCCTTTAAAGCGTCCTCCTGATTTTTAAGGTTAAGTTGCCTGGCCTCGATTTCTTTTTCTTTCTTCTCCAAGAGATCGAGCCTGCGGTCAATGTTCTCTTCTTTCTGGGTAAGCCTTTTTTCTAAATTAAAGATCTCCTGCCGGCGGTCTTTGGTCTCGCGCTCAAAATCCTGGCGCATGCGGTATAAAAGATCCTTCGCCTCTAATTCGCCTTCTCTGCGTTTATCCTGTGCTTCTTTTTTTGCCTGCTCCAGGATGCGCCTGGCTTGTGTCTCGGCATCCTCAATCTTTTTTTCCGCTATATACTTTCTGATAAAATAGCCTGCGAAGAGCGCAGCTAAAGCAGCTAAAGCAGCGATAACTATGCTTAACATGGGATTTATTCACTCCTTCCTAACTTTTTGTTTTTTTGCTCTTTTAGGTCTAAGCGCAGATGGTTTTTTTGACGCTTACATCGAGGTTGGTGGCGGGGACAAAAGGCAAGATTTGAAAATCGAAAGCCAGGCCTAGGGTAGGCCTGTTTTCGGGGATTCTTTTTAAGAAGCGGTCGTAGTAACCCTTGCCGCGGCCGAGCCGGTTGCCTTTTTTGTCAAAGGCTACCCCCGGCACCAGCACAAGGTCTATTGTTCTTAAAGAAACGAACTTTTTATCTGTGGGTTCGCTTATCCCGTAAAAGCCCCTTTTGAGCCTTGCTCCTTCTTTTAATATACAGGGCCTTATTGTCCTGTCTTTATGACAAATAGGGACTACGACTCTTTTACCTAATTTATGGGCTTCTTTTATCATCTCTTGCGTATCTACCTCGCCGTCAAACGCGATGTAAAACATTACCGTCTTTGCTCTTTTAAAAACCTTGGTTCTAAAAAGCTTCTCCTTGACTTGCTGACTTTTTTGGTTCCTGTTTTCCTCCTTCTGTATTTTAAGACGTAAGAGTAGTTTACTACGTATTTTCCTCTTTGTCAACCCTACCCCTCTGGGGTTATGCAACACTAGCGGCATTGAGCTTCTATTTTACGGTCACTAATTTATGCGGTTTAAGCGCCTTTTTAAAATCCTTAGGCGGCTGGATCTTCTTTAAGTCTTGGGTCTTTTTTCTTTTCTCCAGCTCTTGATAAATCAGCACCCAGGCGCAATCTTTATCTTTGTCTACTTCGCATTTACCCTTATCCGCTCCGCCGCAGGGGCCGTTTAAAAGGCCTTTAGGGCAAAGCGTAATCGGGCAGATCCCGCCGGTGATATCCAGAACACACTCGCCGCAGAGAGAGCACTTCTCACAAAAATTACCCTGGGCGTCCAGAGTGGCGCTGAATAAGGTATTACAAGCCGGCAAAACCACCAGGCCTAACCGATCATTATCTTTGACCGACTGCGCCCCCAGGCCGCAGGCCAAAACCAAAATCGCCTCAGCTTCCCGCAAGGCTTTCATATTTTTGGCCAGCTCGGTCTTAATCTGGGCGGCAACGCAGGGGGCGGAAGGAATACATTTTCCGGTAATAATTTTTCCGCTCTTCTTTAGCTCCTGCTGCATCTTGTTCAATTCTTCCTCACCGCCGGTCTTACAGGTGGTGGCGCATTCGCCGCAGCCGACCAAAAATATCTTAGTGTAGCCTTCCAGGCTATCTATAATCTTCTCAAGGGGTTTCTGCTCTGTAATAATCATACTGTCTTAAAAAATTATAAACCCTGCATGGCGTTGATGACCTTGGGGCTTACGCCCTGCTGTTTTAAATAATCTATGTCCTGTGCAGAAAGGACATATTTAGAGCCGGTTAAATGAATCTTGTCAATGATCACATCTTCATGCGCACCCTGCTTGGATAAATCTATTATCTGCTGTAAGGACATCTGGTTCGGATTTGCCCCGGGGGAGGCAGCAGCATAATCGGGATTAGTTTTATGTTTTTCTATTTGGCTGCCGATTAATGCTCCGGTAAGTGCTCCTGCGGCTATTCCTATGCCTGCGCCCTCTCCTCCATGCCCGCTTTGATGCCCGATAATCCCGCCGGCGGCTCCACCTAATAAGCCTCCGATTACTGCGCCCTCAGCTACCCTGGTTTTATTACTTTCACAACCTAAAATTACCCCTACAAAACTTAAACATAAAAATAGCATGCCTATTTTTCTAATCACCCGTACCCTCCTTTTTATTTATTCTTTTTTATCGGAAGCCGAAGTATTGTTCTGTAAGTTATCTACAGTTTCTTTCAGTTGGGTTATATCTTCTTTCATTTCTTCCTGTTTATTTTCTATGCTTGAAAAGCGCGCATCTACTTCCTCCAGCTTGCGGCTCACATATGCCGAGATATCTTCAACGTTTATTTGCCCGTCTTTTTGGCTTATCCGACTGCCCTTTGGGGCAACAATGTTTATGTTGCCGACTTTAATTACCTCCAATCCCGGACCAACTTTAACTTGAGGTTGGGTATAATTGCCTTCTTCTTCGGCGAGAGCACAAACCATTAAAACTCCAAAAACCAAAGCAACTAATATTATCGCGCAACATAAGCACTTTTTAATCATCGACCCTCCTTATATTTACTTTGTTGTATTATTTTACAGCAAAAAGGCTAACTTTCCAAGAAAAATCGCGCGACAAATATCGTTTTTCCTTAAGATTTTCTGGCGCGCAATTTTTCCAGCCGCTCTTTAATCTTGGCTTCGTGGCCTATCTCCGTCGGCTCATAATACCTGACTTTCTTTCTGGTATATTTCTGTTTTACGTAATGGCCTGGATAATCATGCGCGTACTTATAGCCCTGACCGTGGCCCAAGGTTTCTGCTCCCGGGTAAGAAGCATCTTTAAGGTGGTCGGGAACCTCCTGGACTTTTTGCTTCTCGATATCGGCATAAGCTTTATCTATAGCTAAATAGCTGGCGTTTGACTTCGGGGCGCAGGCGACATAAATCGCAGCCTGAGCCAAGGGGATCCTTGCCTCCGGTAGCCCCACAAACTCGGATATCTGCAAAGCCGCGTTGGCTAAAACCAGGGCCAAGGGGTCGGCATTGCCCACGTCTTCTGCGGCGGCAATACAAATCCGCCGGGCGATAAAACGGGGGTCTTCTCCGGCGTAAAGCATCTTGGCCATCCAGTAAATGGCCGCGTCGGGGTCAGAACCGCGCATGGATTTGATGAAGGCCGAGGCGGTGTCGTAATGGGCGTCCTCATCATTATCGTAAAGCACGGCTTTTTTCTGGATGGAGTCAGCGGCGGCGGCTAAATCAAAATGAATAATCCCCTGCTTATCTTTGGCCGTAGTCAGCGCTCCCACCTCAAGGGCATTCAGCGCCCGCCGGGCATCCCCTTCCGAGGATTTAGCTAAAAAGGCAAGTGCTTTTTTATCTGCCTCGATCTTTAAGTTACCGAATCCTCTTTCTTTATCTTTTAGCGCAGAGAAGAGCAGGCTTAAAACCTCGTTTTCCTTTAAGGCCTTTAATTCGCAGACCAAGGAGCGTGAAAGAAGCGGTGAGGCTAAAGAGAAGAAAGGATTGTGTACTGTTGCGCCGATTAAAACCGGATTACCGCTTTCTACGTCCGGAAGGAGAACGTCCTGCTGGGCTTTGTTGAAACGGTGTATCTCGTCGATAAAAAGGATGGTTTTCCTGCCGCTGTTATCCTTACGGATCTTGGCCGCGGAAATCACGCGCCTTAGCTCTTCGACATTGGAGGTAGTGGCATTAATCGCCACGTAATACGCCTGGGTTACGTTGGCAATGCACCAGGCCAGGGAAGTCTTACCCGTTCCGGGCGGCCCGTACAGCACCAAAGAGCTGATGCGGTCTGCCTCAATCGCGCGGCGTAAGAGCCTGCCCTTGCCTAAAATATGCTCCTGCCCGACGAACTCATTTAGCCTGCGCGGCCGCATACGTACGGCCAGCGGAGCATCTTTAGTATTCTCTGGCTTATCTTGAAATAAATCGGAAGATTCTTTATTCTCCATCGCAAGTTATCCCACACCTTTAAAGGTGCGCAAAAAAAATCCCCGCACTGTGCCGTTGGGGTGATAGTCTGAACCTATTTGGTTCAAGTGGGTGCTCTATCTTAAGGCGCCTAAGCGTCAAAGAATCACGAGCTCCCTTGATTTTGGTGTTGGTTCAACAATTATCAAATACCCAACGCGCACGGCAGGGATTTTAAAAGAGCTGTTTTTCTATTTTCAATACCAGTATAGCACATTTTACGGCAAAAATCAAATAATCGCGCTTTACCTGATTTGGGCTGAAAATTTATCTTTCAATACCGCTAAAACCGGTTCATGTACCGGGTAGAGTTCAGCGAACGTAAGGGTGTGGTCAGGCGCCCGGTAAAGACAAGAAACAGTCATGCCTTTAAACCCGGAAGGTATCTGTTTCCCTTTGTAATAATCGGTAATCTTTATTTCTTCAAGCAGTTGCCCGGCGGCCTGGCGCATGGCCTTTAAAATATCCGCCGCCAAAATATCCTCTCTGACCAGCAGGCTGATATCCCGCTCTATGCCGGGATAAACCGGAAGGGGATGAAGCTTCTTTTGCCGGTCGACAAAGGAAAAGAGCTTATCCAGAGAAAGCTCGGCTGCTACCACCTCTTTATTTTTGATATCTAACGCCTCCAGCGTTTGTTTCCCAAGTTTGATGATCCTGCCTATTTCCTGCTGATTAACTAAGATCGCTGCGGCGCAGTTATTTTTGAGCCCGCCGAAAGAACTTTCTTTTACCCCGAGCCTGGCAAACAAAACCTCTAGCGCCCCCTTTAAATGTAAAAACCCCGCTTCATCTTTGATCAAGCCCTGGCCGAGCAGCCAAGACCGCGTCCCAGAGATGGCTATCCCTAAGCTAAGTTCCTCCCGGGGCTGGTTATCCGCCAAAGAAAAGGTATGGCTGATTTCAAAGATATTGACATAGTCCTGCTTTTGATTAAAGTTATAGGCGATGCAACGCGCTAAACTGGGAATAAGCGCCGGCCTTAAAACCTCCTGCTCGCGGCTTAAGGGGTTAAGGATCTCTATCTCTGTCCCCCGCTTCTCTCTACTAATCTCCAATAAGTTCTGATCAATCAGGCTGTAAGTGATTACTTCGTTTAAGCCTAGACCGGTCAGGATGTTCTTGATTAAAGATACTAAGTCCCTTTTTGCGCAAGGAATAATCTTGGGCCTGGCTGCCGGAAGAGTGGTGGGAATATTTTCGTAACCAAAAATACGGGAGACCTCTTCAATCAAGTCTATGTCTCTGGAAACATCCTGCCGGTGCGCGGGGACTTCTGTTGCCAGCTTGTTTTTGCCTTGCGCTTTTACCTTAAAGCCCAGGCCCGAGAGGATCTTTTTTATTCTTGCCGCTGTGATCTTAACCCCTAATATTTTTTCTCCCCGCCTGAAGTCGAGGTTGACTGTTTTTGCTTTTACCGCTGTTAACCCCGCGCTTTTGGCTAAAACTAAAGTTCCTCCGGCAATCTCCCGAATCAACTGGGCTGCCCGCAGAGAAGCGGCTTGCGCTGTCTGCGCATCTACTCCCCTTTCAAAGCGGTAAGAAGAGTCAGTCTGCAGGCCTAATTTTTGCCTGCCGCGGCGGATCAAGACCGGGTTAAATATTGCCGCTTCCAAAAGAATGTTTTTTGTGCTAACTGCCACTTCGGTATCTTTAGCCCCCATAATCCCGGCGATAGCTACAGGTTTTTCCTGATCCGCAATCACTAGAATATCGCCGGAGAGCATCCTTTCCTGCCCGTCAATGGTAATTATCTTCTCTTCATCTTTGGCCCTGCGCACCACTATTGTTGCGCCTTCCAGCTTGTCCAAATCAAAGGCATGTAGTGGTTCGCCGTATTCAAAGAGGAGATAATTAGTGATGTCTACGATGTTATTGATGCTGCGGCAGCCGACGAGCTCTAATCTTTTGCTTAACCACTCCGGCGAAGGGCCGACTTTGACCTCTTTGATTATTTTAGCGGTATAAAGAGGACAATCTTTTTTGTTTTCGATATCGATTCTTAAAAGATTACTTTCTTTTTGGGAATTTTTAATTTTTAATTGCGGTTTTGCCTTTTTAATTTTTAATTTTGAATTTGTGATTGCCGCCACTTCCCGGGCAACTCCGATTAGGCTTAGCCAGTCCGGGCGGTTAGAGGTAATTTCTATCTCAAAAATAAAATCCCCCTCTTTTTTCTCTAGAGAAGTTACTTCTAACCCTGCCATGGTAAGTTTATGCGCCAGCTGCTCGGGCAACATCTTTATATTCACAAAATCTTTTAACCAATTATAGGTGACTTTCATCTGCTTTAGAATTGTTTCAGGAATCTTAAATCGTTCTGGCAAAAAAGCCGGATATCATCAATGCCGTATTTAAGCATCGCGATACGCTCGATGCCCAAACCAAAGGCAAAGCCGGTATATTTCTGGGAATCGTATCCGACGTTTTTAAAGACATTGGGATGGATCATGCCCGCGCCTAAAATCTCCAACCACCCTTTCCTGCCGCAAACAGAGCAACCTTGGCCTTTACAGATAATACAGGAAATATCCACCTCTACCGACGGTTCGGTAAAAGGGAAGAAATGCGGCCGAAAGCGCATCTTGATCTCCTTACCGAATACCGCCTTGGCAAAAAACTCCAAGACCCCCTTTAAATCGGAAAAACGGATATTGGCATCTACCATAAAGCCTTCGATTTGGTGGAACATAAAAGAGTGGGAGGCATCCACCGCGTCCGGACGGTAAACCCGGCCGGGAACCACTATTGCCAAAGGCGGTTTATGCGCCTTCATCGCGCGCACCTGCACCGGCGAGGTGTGGCTGCGCAAAAGTAATTTTTCAGCAGGACCCTGCGACCTTAAGTAAAACGTGTCAAAGGCGTCGCGGGAGGGATGTTCTAGAGGAATATTTAGCCCGGTAAAATTATTATACTCGGTCTCGATCTCCGGGCCTTCGACTACGGAAAAGCCCATACGTACAAAGATATTGCAGATTTCATCGATGACCTCGGTGATGGGATGTAAATGCCCGAGCTCCTGCGCAATCCCCGGCAGGCCCATATCCACCGCAGGGATGTCTCCGCCGGAAGCGCCGGCGTCAAAGGCTTTTTGTTTTTCCTCAATTAAAGCCTGTATCTTTATTTTTAGGTGGTTTACCCGCTGGCCAAAAAAGGCGCGCTCTTCTGGCAGCAGGGTAGGTATGGAGCCGGTGAGCTGGGCAAGCACCCCTTTTCTGCCCAGATATTTGATGCGCAACCCCTCCAGAGCCTCCGGGGTAGCTACGGCTGCGGCATCCGCGGCTATGGATTCTTCAATTGCCTTAAAATCAATACCAGACATAATATTACCAGTAAGACAAGAGTAAAATTCCTCTTGCTGACATTTAGTTTTTCTGTAACCTGCCTGCCTGGGCTGATTTTGCGCAGGCCCTGCGCGTGAATATCTAAGTCTCCCCCGTGCTGGGGGCAGGCACGATTGAATACGCCGACTATTTCCACCAAGTCGCCTTTAGACTTATAACTACCGGTGTAATTAATATTAGCGGCCAGCGCCTTACTCATCCAGATGCCGATGGCGTTCTGCCCGTCGTTTAAGTTTACCCAGGCAAAGTCGCCGCGCGCCATTATATCGCCGATCGCTTCGCCGGCATAGGCCACGATTTTTCCGTCGTAAAGCTTGGCGTTATTGATTAATTCGGTACTGGAAATTGGCTGGGCATAACAGTTAGTAACTAGTAAAAAAATAAAGCCGCAAACTATAAACCATAAACCATGGACTTTTTTTACCATCACTTCCCCCTGAACGTCGAGACGATAAAGCCGATTAAAGTAAACACCGACATAAACTCCAGCCTTCCTGCCCACATCTCGAAGATGTAGGTGAACTTCAGCGCCGTCGGCATGGCAACGCTAGTAATGCCGCAGGACAGCCCCACATTAGCTGCCGCGGAGGTAGATTCAAAAAGTGAGTTTAAAAACGGATGGCCGAACCACATACCCACCAGCGCGCCTAAGCCGTATAAACAAAGATAAGCCATGGTAATCAAAAGGGCAGACCGGGCTAGCTTATCTTCTAAAAATATATCTTTGATATGGTGTATCTTTTTTACTACTATCGCCTTGTCAGGCAGGATTATTTTTTTGATGTCTTGCAGCATTGCTTTCATAATCACGCCTACGCGCAGCATCTTGATCGCGCCGGTGGTAGAGCAAACTGCCCCACCCATGGCCATAGCGATAATTACGCCTGCCAGGGCCAGGTGATTCCATTCGTTAAAAAACTGCTGCGCATAGATAGTCATAAAACCGGTACCGCTCTGCCCCGAGATCAACTGATAAAAACCTTTACGGAATAAGCTTGCCGCCTGGGCATAAGCGCCGGTCTGATTCAGCCCGATAGCTGTAATCAGAAAAGTAATTACAGCGGCGCCGAAAAGCGCACGCGTCTCGATATTCTTAAGAATCTCCCGGCGGTTTCCCGCCCAGAGGTGATAATGCAGGTTGAAATTTAACGCCCCCAGAAGCATTAAAGTAATGGTGACTAGCTCAAAAGGCAGACTGTGATAGTATAAAATACTCTGCGACTGCGGGGTAAACCCTCCGGTATCAAAGGCAGCCATAAAAACGCAGACCCCGTGAAAAAAGGCATTCAGCGGCTTCATCCCCTCAAAAACGCCTATTGTCCCCAAGGCCAGCGTCCCTAAAATCAGGTAGACTATGCTCACCAGCCAGATAAAGCGGCTGGTATGCACGACATTAGGCAGGATTCTTTCATCGCGCGCCTCACCCACATACATCTTAAACGCGCTGGTTGCGCCTTTGACAAAAAAGGAGAGCGCTACAATAACAATCCCCTGGCCGCCGATAAACATAATCAGGTGCCGCCAGAGATTATGCGCCAGGGACAGGTGATCTAAATCCTGCACCAGGGCCAAGCCGGTAGTAGCAAAACCTGACATGGCATCAAAGCAGGCATCCAGATACGAACCCCAGTGCCCGCTTAAATATAAAGGTATCGCTCCCAGCACGGTTGCTACCAGCCACGAGAGAGACACCACAAGCATCCCCTGCATCCAGCTTAAGTCCTGCTCCGTAAAACAGAGTTTCGCCAGGATAAAACCGAAGATCAGGGCTATCTCTGCCCCGATCAAAAAATCAAGGGCAGGATTAATCTCTCCAAAGGCTATTCCCGTCGCCATCGGCACGAGCATTGTCAAGCCTAAGCCGATGATGACCTTGCCCAGGTAATAACCTATATTTTTGATGTCTTCCAGGCGAGGTTTAAGGATCATATTTTAAAGGATAGCGCCAGGCAGATTAAAAACGCTGCCAGCATGATGCCTAAAGTGTAGAAGACTTCCACCATAATGCCCAGCGTAATATTAAGCGGGTATTTTATCTTCATAGTTTACCCACTAATAAATTCAATAACTGCGGTTCATTGCCGATGTTGGTCAGGGCAATGATGTCGTCTCCGGGTTTAAGCACTGTTTCTCCCTTGGGGATAATCACTTCTTCCCCCCTTAAGATGGATACCAGCACCGAATCCGCAGGCAATTCGATATCTTTGATTTTTTTATTGATCACCGGGGAGTCCGTCGGCAGGTCGATGCGCACAATAGCATGCTTGCCGCGCTTAAAGCTCATCAGGTTCACAAAATCCGAGAAAGAAACTTCTTCTTCGATAATCTTGGCGATGATTTTGGTCGAGTCTACCGGCACATCAATGCCCAGCTCCGAGAATGTATGTTCGTTGTCGGGATTATTCACCCTAGCGACGGTACGCTGCACCCGGAACAGCTCTTTGGCTAACTGGCAGATGATCAGATTATCTTCGTCATCCCCGGTTACCGCTGCCACCACGTCCGCGCGGGCCACCCCTGCCTCTTCCAGAATATGCGGGTCGCAACCGTCTCCGTTGATGACCAGCGTTCCCAGCTCTTTAGCAATCTCTTCGCAGACAGCTTTCTCTTTGTCGATGATGCTCACGACGTGCCTGCCCTGACAGAGCCTCTTGGCTAAAAAATAACCTATCTTGCCTGCACCTACAATCACAATATACATATCCGGCACCTCTTTTTAGAAGTTAAGCTTCTCTTTAATCCTGCGTAGGCTCTCTACCTTGACTACCGCCATCAGGATATCTTTAGGTCTTAAAATCGTCTGGGGGCTGGGGATAATTACGCCGTCCAGCCTGCGGATAGCCACCACCAAAAGCTCTTCGGGTATATTTACCTCTTTAATCGGCTTGCCGATCAAGCTTGCGCCGGCATCTATTTCAATCACCCCCAGCTCTTTGGTCTCGATAAGATAGCTAGAAAAACGGCTCTCAATAATTTTATCCCGAAGCATCGCGGCAAAAAGAATCGTGCCGCTGATAATATCCAGGCCCAGCGTGGCATAGATGTGGGCGCGCTGCGGGTCGTAAACGCGGGCTATTACTTTGGGGACCTTGAATATCTTTTTGGCCACTTGCGCCGAAATTAGGTTGGTGTTGTCTCCGTTAGTGACGGCGCAAAAGGCATCTGCCTTCTCTATCCCGGCCTGCTTCAAGAGACCTAGGTCAAAACCATTACCCGGCATGGTCAGCCCGTTGAATGCCGCGCCCAAGCGCTCAAAAGAAGCCGCGCTTTTATCGATGACCACCACGTCGTGGCCCTCACTGGCTAAAAGTTTTGCCAGTTCAGAACCCACCCTGCCGCAACCCACGATTATGATATGCATATCAGCCCTCCGCGGATTTAGCCTTTGGCTAAATCTACAAGCTTCTTAAAAACCGCGCTATCATTGACCGCCAGCTCCGCTAAAATTTTCCTATCAATATCCACTTTTGCTTTTTTCAAGCCATGGATCAGTTGGCTATAGGTAACACCTGCCTGGCGGCAAGCCGCATTGATCCGGGTAATCCAAAGGCCTCTAAAAACCCTCTTTTTATTGCGCCTGTCGCGATAGGCATAGACCAGGGCGCGCATCAGGGTCCGGCGCGCCTGCTGGTATTGCTTGCTACGGTCGCCCCAATAACCCTTTGCTTTTTTTAACGCCCTCTTTTTCCTGCGCCTGGTTGCGACGCTGTGTTTGACTTTAGCCATAAGGTAACTCCCTCCTGAGATATTTTAGGGATTTTTTCAACCGGACAGTCTTAGACTTTCTTAAATGCCTTAGCCTTTCCGGCTCTTTACTGGTGGCAAGATGGCTCTTGCCCCCTGCCCGATAAACTATTTTTCCTTTTTTGGTGAATCTGAACCTTTTTGCAACACCTTTTTTGGTCTTTAATTTCGGCATGTCTTCTCCTCTAATGCACGCTTGCTTTCGGGGCAATGACCAAAGACATGATCCTGCCCTCCAGAGACGGGTCTTTCTCAATCTGACCGTCGTCCTGGGTATCGATGATAAATTTATCTAAAACCTTACGGCCTAAATCCAGGTGCTCCATCTGCCTGCCCCGAAAGAAAAGATTGATCCTGACTTTGTCTTTTTTCTTCAAGAATGTGATCACGTGCTTAAGTTTTGTCTGGTAATCGTGGCTGTCTATATTAGGCTTAAGGCGTATCTCTTTTAACTTGCCCTGCTTCTGGTGTTTCTTGGCCTCGCGCTCTTTCTTCTCCTGGTCATATTTAAACTTGCTGTAATCGATGATGCGGCAGACCGGAGGGTTCGCCTGAGGCGCAACTTCCACTAAGTCTAATTCGTATTGATTCGCCATTTCCAGCGCTTTCTGGATGGTTACGACCCCCAGCTGTTCACTTTCCGGGCCGACGAGGCGAACCTGAGGAACTCCGCGGATCCTGTCATTAATACGAATGTATTGTTTTATAGAAACCACCTCCCTTTCTTGGCATATCGCATATCGCTTATCGCATATCGCTTATGGCTGATATGCAGCAATTACTGGCGATTTTTAATTTGTAATTTTATCTTCTCTGTGAATTCCTCCAGGGGCATGCTGCCGGAGTCGCCTTCTTTTCTTTTGCGCACCGCAACGGTTTTATTTTGCGCCTCGCGCGCACCGACTATCAGAATATAGGGAACTTTTTCCAGTTCGGCCTGGCGGATGCGTTTATCCAGGGTTTCGTTACGGTTATCGACGGCGAACCTTATATTCTGTTCCGTAAGCTTTGTTTTGACCTCATTGACATAATCTTCTAAGCCTGCTTTTATAGGAATGATTACCGCCTGCACCGGGGCCAGCCACGCCGGCAATGCCCCGGCATAATGCTCGATTAATGCGCCGATAAACCTTTCCAGGCTCCCCAAGAGCACGCGGTGCAGCATAATCGGTTGCTTTTCTTTGCCGTCGGAATCTACATAGCTTAGATTAAACCTTTTCGGCAGAGCAAAATCGCACTGGATGGTCGCGCACTGCCATTTTCTATTTAAGGCATCTTTTAATTTAATATCAATTTTCGGGCCGTAAAAAGCGCCCTCGCCGATATTGGTATCGTAAGCTAATCCTTTTTCTTTTAAAGAATCCTCCAGCGCTAGAGTTGCCTTCTCCCAATCTTCCAGAGAGCCAATATGTTTTTCCGGGCGCGTGCTTAATTCTATGCTTACTTCATTAAACCCAAAGACCCTCATCGTATCAAAGACAAAATCTATAATCGCTTTTATCTCTGGCTTCAACTGTTCAGGCAGGCAAAAAATATGCGCGTCGTCCTGGGTAAACCCGCGCACGCGCAATAACCCGTGTAATACGCCGGCTTTTTCATGGCGGTAAACCGTGCCCAATTCAAACAGCCGGATAGGCAGGTCTTTATAGCTTCTGGTTTTAGATTGATAAATCAGAATATGCCCCGGGCAGTTCATCGGCTTAAGCACAAACTCTTTCTCTTCAATTTTGAAGGTATACATATTCTCTTTATAATAATCATAATGCCCGGAGGTCTGCCAGAGCCCCGCCTGCATAATATGCGGGGTGATTACCATTTCGTATCCGCGCTTTGAGTGTTCTTCTTTTTCGTAGTTTTCAATCAGGGTGCGCAGTAACGCTCCTTTAGGATGATAAAATACCAGGCCCGCTCCTGCCTCTTCATGATAAATGTCAAAGAACCCTAAGGCCGGCCCTAATTTCCTGTGGTCGCGCTTTTTAGCCTCCTCTAAATTTTTCAGATATTCGTCTAATTCCTTCTGACTTTCAAAACAGGTGCCGTAAATCCGCTGCAACATCGGGTTAGTTTCTATCCCGTGCCAGTAAGCCCCGGCCACTGACAATAATTTAAAGGCCTTGATTTGCCCGGTGGATTCTAGGTGCGGCCCGCGGCATAAATCTAGAAACTTGTCTCCGGTTTTATAGATTGAGACCTTGTCGTCCAGGATTTCATGGATTAATTCTGTTTTGTAGTCTTCGTGCAATTTTTTAAACAGCCCCTCTGCCTCGGGCTTGGAAAGTTCCTGACGCATGAACCGTTCGTCCTTGGCGATGATCCGGCGCATCGCCTTCTCTATTGCGACTAAATCCTCGTCGGTAAACGGCTCTTTTTTGTCAAAGTCATAGTAAAAGCCGTCTTCGATGGAGGGGCCGATACCGAGCTTCGCCTCCGGCCAAAGCTCCTTTACCGCCTGAGCCATAATGTGGGAACAAGAGTGTCTTAGAGTGTCTAAATTCATCGTTTGCTTATTGCTTATCGCATATCGCTTATCGTTAAAACGATATGCGCTTAGCCATATGCGCTATGCTAGATGGTGGGCCCAAGAGGATTCGAACCTCTGACCTTCACGATGTCAACGTGACGCGCTAACCAGCTGCGCTATGAGCCCGAAAGTGCCGGGGGAGGGAGTTGAACCCACAAGTCCTTGCGGACGCGAGATTTTAAGTCTCGTTCGTTTGCCAGTTTCGACACCCCGGCGATAAATTAAGCGAATTCCAAAGAATCTATTGTCTTGCTTCTATTCCAGCCTATATTTGAGTTAATACACTCTTCGGCTAATAGAATCTTTCTCTCTAAACCAAAACTCCCAGGATAATAACATTGTTGAATGATATGCCTTGCTGCAATCTTGCCAAATTTTAATACATAACAACTACCCTGTTTATTATATCTATAAAGCTTACCTCGCGCTTTGAAAATCATCTCTATCATTGGTTCTAACCATCCCAAAAACTTAATTGAGCCCGAATATATCCTCAAACTCCATTGCTCTCTTTTATTAGTGGGATGTATCCAGCTCCTTATGCAACCATCTCCATCGATCAATCCTCTCAAAAAATCAGCAAAAAACCGATTTTGTATATTTAGCGCACCCAATGTTAGTGATTTATTCTGCATAAGGCCGATTGAAAGAAGGAATTCGTAAAACCCCTTATTCGCAATTTGAATACGATACGCTTGTTTAGGCATATTTTTATTTTTTATACAAACCCGACTGGTAAGCCCTAACTGTTTCTTTATTGCTTGTAAAAACCCTTGGTCCTTCGAGGTAACATCTATATGTCTACCGTCCTTGCATAAACACCCATCGCTCGTAATTAATCCCACTAAATACCAAAGGTTCGCTCCTTCAATTTTTAAATCTTTTCTCTTCTGTGGCATTTTAATTCTGGAGGCGCGGAGCGGAATCGAACCGCTGAATAACTGTTTTGCAGACAGTCGCCTTGCCTCTTGGCTACCGCGCCGCAATTTAAAGAACCTTCTTTACCTCTCTAACTATCTCGTCGATATCCGCCAGGCAACCAACGCCCCTCTTGCCGCAGGCTAACGTCCCCTTCTTCGGCCCGACAAATCTATATCCTAAAGACTCTAGCTTCTTAATATTAGCCTGGGTAATTTTATTGCGGTACATATTCTCGTTCATCGCCGGACAAATCACCACCGGCGCCTTGGTGGCAGATACGACGCAAGTCAATAAATCATCCGAGATACCGCCGGCGATTTTTCCGATCACATTGGCGGTTGCCGGGGCAATCAGGACTAAGCTCGCTTTATCCGCCAATGATACATGCTCTATCTCCCAGGCCTGCGGCGTATCAAACAGCCCCCGGTAAACCTTATTTCCCGAAAGGCTCTCAAATAAAACCGGCCGGATAAACTCCTCTGCCTCTTGCGTCATCACCACGCTGACGCAAAAATTGTTTTCTTTTAAGCGGCGCAGGATATCGCAGGCCTTATAAATTGCGATGCTGCCGGTTACTCCCAAAATTATGTTTTTCTTTCCCGACATATGCTTACCTTTTATTGCTTAAGTTTCTTAGCCGTGACCCGGCCTGCAGCAATCTCAAAAAGGGCGATGGTAGACGGCTTAAGGGAAGCGCTTACATCCACAAGTTTGGGCTGGCCTTCAGCGATCTCCAATGCTCTTTTGGAAGCTAAAATCACCAGCTTGTAGACCGAATCACTGCTCTTATCTAAGAGCTGCTCCAACGCAATATATTCCATGCTTTACCTTTCTGCTGCCTGATTTATTTTTCTTAACACAATGCGCTTCAGGCGCTTTAATACCTGATTAAAATTCTTATTCACCAGCCGGTAGTCGTATCGGGTTGCGGCTGACAATTCCCGCCGGGCCCGCGCCAGCCGTTTATTAATTTCGTCTTTGGCGGTTTTGTGGCAGCGCCTCTCTATCCTCTCGCGTAAAGCCTCCAGCGACGGAGGGAGCACGAATATGGTTACGGTGTTATCCGGATAAAGCCGCCTGACCTTGTGGGTGCCTTCTAAGTCCAGGCAGAGCACAACATTCCTGCCTTTGGCCAGCTCGGCCTCCAGAAAATCCTTGGGCGTCCCGTAATAATAGCCCAGATATTTTATCCATTCAAGAATTTTTTTTGCTTTCCGCTGCCTCCGGAAATGCTCTTCGCTGATAAAAAGGTAATCTTTATTATGGCGCTCGCCGGACCTGGGGGGGCGGGTGGTAAAAGAGCGTGATCTGACCAGCTTTCTCCGTACCCCGCTCTCCTGTAAAAGCTCTGTTACCAGCGTAGTCTTACCCGAGCCTGAGGGCCCGGAGACGACAAATAATAAGCCTTTCTTAGCGCTGCGTTTTTTCACTCTATATTCTGCACCTGTTCGCGGATCTTTTCGACCTCGCTCTTCAGGCGGATAACCCTGGCCGAGATAAAGGCATCGCAGGATTTAGCACCCATGGTATTGGCCTCCCGCTGCATTTCCTGGGCGATAAAATCCAGCTCTTTGCCTATCGGCCCCTGATGAGAAAGCTTATTTAAGAAATTCCGGATATGAAACGCCAGCCGCTCTATCTCTTCGCTAATATCCGTCTCTTTTAAAAAGGCGCTGCGCTCTTCGTCGGTGGCGATCGCGGCAGCCTTGGCTTTAATCACTTTCCTGAATCTCTTTTTCACCGCCTCCAGGCTTGCTTTTAAAAACCCGGTGCGGTTTTTTAAATAAACACCGAGGGCGACACCCTCTTTAAGGCGGGTGCGCCTTAATTCCTCCAACGCCAGAGCTAATAGAGATTTGATGCGCGGCCACAGACGCACGCCGGTAATATTATTTTCGGTCAGAGACAGCGCCCCGGGCAGGTGAATTAATGTCTCCAGGCTTAAGCCGTCATCCACCTTAAAGCGGCGCTGCATTTTTTTTAAGGCCAAGATATAATCTTTGATCAGGCGCTCATTAATAAAAACTTTGCCTGCCTGGGGCTCTGCGATATTCACCGCGCAGGTGACCCTGCCTCTTTTTAATTTCGCCTCGATGGCCTTCTTAATATTTTCTTCCAAAGAGAGAAAGCCTTCGGGCAGGTGCGTGACCACCTCTAAAAATTTATGGTTGACACTGCGTATTTCCACGGAAATCCTGCCTATGGAGGCAACTGTTGCCTGCGCGCTGCCAAAACCCGTCATACTCGCTAACATTGTAACTCCTTTAGGCCCAAGACTTTGCCTTCTTTTCTTTCTCGGTTACATCTCTGGTGGGATATAAATCTACAATTATTTCTTCGGGCTTAAACCAGAGTTTTATTTCTCTTTCCGCCTCTGCCGCATTTGAAGAAACATGAATCACGTTTTCGTAAACCCCCGAAGTGGTGATTCTGCCGTAAGAGCCGCGGATAGTGGTAGCTTCTGCTTTCTCCGGATTAGTCTCTCCTGCCAATTCCCGGCATTTGGCAATCGCCTCTTCCCCCCAGTAGATCAGGGCCATCACTTTACGGCGGTCATGTAGTTCTCCGCGGATATACTGTATAATCTCCGGGAAGAAGGGCTTATCCTTAAGGTGCTGGTAGTGTTCCTCGGCTAGCGCCTGCGAGACGCGCACCATTTTCGCCGCGACTATCTCTAGCTTGGTTTCCGACAAGCGCGTCAGGATATTGCCGGTCAAAGATTTTTTCAGCCCGTCGGGCTTAATGAGAATTAAAGCTGCCTGGTCCATCTTTTAAGCTCCTTCGACTTTTTTGACAATCCTCTCCAGATCTTCGGAAGAATAAAACTCGATAATAATGTGGCCGCGCTTGGCCCTCTTATTGACCCTCACCTTGGTAGCCAAGGCCTGCTGTAATCTGTGCTCCATGACGCTGGCGTGCGGGTCGCGGAGGGCTACCGGGCGAATTTTTTGTTTAGCCGTTTTGCTGCGGCGCGACTTGACTAAGTTTTCCAATTCCCTGACTGATAGCCCGCGGGAAATCGTCTCCGCGGCTAAGCGGCGCTGCTGATTCTGGTCTTCGATTTCTAAAAGCGCTCTTCCGTGCGCAAAAGAAAGGCGGCCTTTTTTAATTTCGTCCTGGATTTCCCTGGGCAGTTTTAATAAACGTAAAGTATTGGTTACGGAAACCCGCGCCTTACCTAAAACCTCGCTTAATCTGTCCTGGGTAAGCTGAAACTTGTCAATCAGATATTGGTAGGCGCGCGCCTCCTCCATCGGATTCAGGTTTTGCCGCTGGATGTTCTCGATCAAAGAAAGTTCCAAAGAATCCCGGTCATCTACATCTTTGACTATTACTGGTATCTCCTTGAGATTCAATAGGTTAGCAGCGCGGAACCTCCGTTCTCCGGCAATCAGTTCATAATAATCGCCTCTGCGCCTGACAATAACCGGTTGAATCACTCCCTTTTCTTTGATCGACTGGGTCAGTTCTTCCAGGCTCTGCTGGTCAAAATCCTCGCGCGGCTGCAAGGGGCTGGGCTTGATCTGCGCTAAGGGCAGCTGTTTAATATTCTCCTGCGCCAGGGATTCTTTCTCGGGGATTAAGGCGCTGATCCCTTTGCCCAAGGCTTTTCTTTCCATGATTAGTCTCCTGCTTTTGTACCTTCTTTAATTTCTTTGCTCTTAGAATTGTCCAATCTGGCCGACGGCAAGCCCAACATCTCTCGGGCTAGCTCTTCGTACTTTTGTGCGCCGATGGACTCCTTGTCATATAAAACTATCGGTTGGCCAAAGCTGGGAGCTTCGCTTAAGCGGATGCTGCGCGGAATAACCGTTTCGTAAACCTTGTCTTTAAAATAATTTCTTGCTTCCTGGATTACTTCCCGGGTGAGGTTGGTGCGAAAATCGGCCATGGTCAGCAGCACCCCTTCAATCGCCAATTGCGGATTCAGGTTATCCTGCACAAGTTTAATGGTATTAACCAGTTGCGTTACTCCTTCCAAAGCATAATATTCACATTGCACCGGTATGAGTACGGAATCTGCAGCGCAAAGAGCGTTAATCGTCAATAGCCCTAATGAAGGCGGAGAATCTATCAAGATAAAATCAAAATCATCTCTTTCTTTTACTAATGCTTTTTTCAGGCGGTATTCTCTTCCCAGCGCGCTGACTAATTCCACTTCTGCGCCGGTAAGGTCCAGATTAGAAGGGGCCAAAGAAAGGTTCTGAATCGCCGTGGGCTGCAGGGTTTCTTTGATCGGCAACTCTTCGATCAGCACATGATAGGTGCTCTTCTTTATATTGTGTTTATTTACGCCTACGCCGCTGGTAGCGTTGGCCTGCGGATCTAGGTCGATTAATAAGACTCTCTTCCCTGCCAAGGCTAAATAAGCTGCCAGGTTAATCGCCGAGGTAGTTTTAGCGGTGCCGCCCTTCTGATTACAAATTGCGATTATCTTACCCATTGAATTTATTATAGTTACGCGACGTTTCACGCGGAACTATGCCGTTTAGCGCCCAACTAATCTTATTTTTATTATCCTAAAGTATAGAGAATTGTCAAGCACTTTCTTCTATTGTATCGTGCTTACTCTGACCTTGGCTGGTTTAGCGCCGGCCATACCAAAGAGGCCTTTTTGTTCTTCGGACAAGACCTCTATTTTAACCTTATCGCGGGAAAGCTTCAGTGTTTTTAAGGCTTTCTTCACTGCCTCTTCTACGGTCTTGCCCTCGACTTCAATGCTCAACTTAGGCGTCATTTTGTGTAGTTCACCCGGAGCTGATAAATCAAGGTCAGCGTGCTATTCACAAACCAATACAACACTAACCCCGCTGGCATACGGTAAAAAATAAATCCGAAGAGCACCGGCATAAGCACCAGCATCATCTTTTGCTGCTCCGCCGAGCCCGTACTCATGGTTTTCAAGGAGGCTTTTTGTTGCACAAACATACCGATTGCCATTAAGATAGGCAAGATATTAATCTCGACGGGCGAAGTAAATAAACGGTCCGGCTCGGACAAATCCTTGATCCAGAAGAAAGACGCGCCCTTTAAGAAGACGGAGCGCATCAGCGCCTGATAAAGGGCAAAAAATATGGGCAGCTGCAATAATAAAGGCAGGCATCCGCCAAAAGGATTTACCTTATGCTCCTGATACAGCTTCATGGTTTCTGTGTTCAGCTTTTTAGGGTTATCCTTATATTTTTTCCTCAATTCTTCGATGTGAGGTTGTAATACCTGCATCTCTTTCATTGAGCGCATCTGTTTTAAAGTCAGGGGAAAGAGCAACAGGTAAACTAAGAGGCTCAGGATGACTATTGCCCAGCCCCAACTATGCACCAGGCGGTAAAGCAGCTCTAAGGCCCGCAGGAGGATCTGCGAAATAAAATCAAAAGTGCCATAATTAATCACTGCTGTCCAATCTGATTTAATGCTGTTCATTAGCTTTAAGTCTTGCGGCCCCAAATAGATATGAAAAATTTGCTCGGATGTTTGTCCAGGCATCACTACTAAATCTTGCGGCTGGATGCCCACCCGAGAAGATGCTTCGTCTTTGCGGATAAAGGCAGTGTATTTAGCGCCCTTTTTATCCGGCTCGATGATGGCGCAAAAATATCTATCCCGGATCCCTACAAATTGGACATTATCAAAAGTGCTATCTTTACGGCCGTTAAGATGTAGAGTTTTCTCTTTGCTGGCCACGGCCACGCTCTGATAGAGCTGTTTTTGTTTAACGGAAAAATTTAAAACTCCTAAAAGCAGGGGATAATCTATCTTCAGGGGCGCACTGGATAAATTTTGTATTTTGATATGTAACTCTATGGTATAATTTGAGTTAGATAAAAGAAACTGCTTGCTGATTTTTATATTCGGATCGCTATAAACAAAACTGGCTGCTGACGGCGTAATCCCTGCGCTGCGGAAAGTCATTTCGCCGGAACCCAATAAGAAGCCATATTCTAAGGGAAACTTATAGTCCTGATATTCTTTAAAGACCACCTCTTTTATCGCTGCCTGCTCGGCGACAAAAATAATCTCAGCCTTAGCCTGCGCCAAAGTTAATAAAGAAGCGGGGGATATTTTTTGTTCTGTAGCCAGGGCAGGTATTGGCTTTGGCGTGCTGATTACAGGAGAGGCGGCCTGCTGTGTAACTCCTTTATTATCAACACGATATGGCTTGGGAGTGATGGCGGACCAGATGATCACCACTAATAATGATAAAGCAATCGCTAAAGCTAAGCGTTTTTCCATAGGTTTATATTAGCGGGTCATCGCCCGCCTTCTGAGAAAAAGGGTGGCATGAGAGCAGGCGTTTTGCTGCCTTGGCCGCGCCCCGGGAAAAGCCGTATTTTAATATTGCCAGCTTTGCATATTCCGAACAGCTCGGCGTAAAACGGCAGGAGGAAGGTAAAGCGTGCCGTAGATATCCCTGGTATAGCTGAATAAGTTTGACCGATATCTTCTTAAGCATTAAAGAGAGAGCCTTTTCCTTCCCTTTTTTCTGCGCGCAGCCAGCACTTGCCGGCCGGCTTTGGTACGCATGCGCCGACGGAAGCCGTGCACGCGCTTGGCGACGATGTTGGTGGGAGTCTTAAGATTCTTCTTCATCTAGATATATCCTCCTGTATAAAATAGTTTTTAAATTATAACATAAAGCCGCGTCAAGTCAAGACAAAGAAAGATTATTTCTCTTTTATTTTTATCTATTGACGGGGATAAAAATTATTGTATAATGGTGGCTTCTGAAAAATGCGCGGGGTATTTTCGCTTGCAAAGCGCTTTGGGCCTGATATAATATTTCCACAGAGTTATACAAGGTGTGTATAAGCTGTGGATAGGCGAGAACGGCGGGTTACGGACGGCAATGCTAAACATAGACAGGGTTTGGGAAAAGGCAGGGGATTACATCCGGGAAAAGGTAGGCACGACAACCTTTACTACCTGGTTTGCCCCCCTGAAGCCGAAACTGCAAGACGAGCATAATGTCATTCTAGAGGCGCCGGATGCCTTCTTTAAAGACTGGGTGGAAAAGCACTTCCGTCCCATCATCCAGGAAGCATTCCGTTCCTGCATAGAAGGAGAGATCGCAGTGCATTTAAAAACCGGGGCCCAGGAGCAAGGCGCGGGCAAAGAACCCCGGGTGCCTGCAACAGACACCTCAGCGCGCAGGCCAAAAGATACCCTGAACCTTAACCCTCGCTACACCTTTGATAATTTTGTGGTCGGTCCCTCTAACCGCCACGCCCACGCCTATTCCGTGGCGGTAGCGGACTCCCCGGCCAAAACCTATAACCCGCTGTTTATCTACGGCGGGGTGGGCCTGGGCAAAACCCATCTGATGCAGGCGATCTGCCAGGCGATCAAAAATAAATCGCCCAGCTCTAAAATCTGCTATCTGCCTTCGGAGAGGTTTACCAACGAGCTGATCGAAGCCATCCAGCAACGCTCTACCTCGGCGTTCAGGCAAAAGTACCGTAACGTCGACGTGCTGGTGATAGACGACATCCATTTTATCGCCGGAAAAGAATCCACGCAGGAAGAGTTTTTCCACACCTTCAACACATTATACGACGCGCACAAACAAATCATTATCTCCTCGGACCGGCCGCCGAAAGAAATAGCCAATTTACAGGAGAGGTTAGTTTCGCGCTTCGGCTGGGGGCTGGCTACAGATATCCAGCCGCCGGACCTGGAGACCCGCGTGGCGATTCTAAAGAAAAAAATCGAGCGGGAACCGGTATCTGTACCGGATGAAGTCATCTTTTTTATCGCGCAGTTGATTAAAACTAATATCCGGGAGTTGGAGGGGGCGCTGATCCGCATTATTGCCTATGCGCTCCTGGAAGAAAAACCCATCACCCTGCCTTTAGCCAAAGAGGTGTTAAAAGACCTGCTCAAAGAGCCTAAGAAACTAATTACCGTGGATTTTATCCAGCGCTGCGTAGCAGAGGAGTTTGGGTTATCCCCCCACGACTTAAAGGCCCGGCGGCGCAATAAAAACGTAGTTTTGCCCCGGCAGATAGCGATGTACCTGAGCCGCGAGCTAACCGATTTATCCCTGCCGGAGGTTGGAGAGTTGTTTGGAGGGAAAGACCATACTACGGTATTACATTCGTATAATAAAATTAAAGAGGTTTTAAAGAAAAGTGAAGAGTTGCAAAATCGGGTAGAAAAAGTTATTCGCGTTATTCAACAATGAATCCCAGGGTTATCACAAGATTATTGTTTTTTCTAAGTATGGAGTGTTTAGGCGGGTTAGAGCGCTTTACAACAGGCACCTAACTCTATTACTACGAATACTATTTTACAAACATATATTAATTATAATAAAAGGAGTAAGTCATGAGGATAAAAGCTTCTAAGGAAACCCTCTCAAACGGTATCCAAACCGTACAGGGCGTGATCACCGCAAAAACTACCTTACCGATTCTGTCTAATATTCTTATAGAAACACAATCCGGGCAATTGCGGCTTACCGCCACAGATTTAGATATTGGTATAAGCTGTGTAATGTCTGTGGATACCCAGGAGCCGGGCGCAATCACCATCCCCGCTAAAAGATTCGGCGATATTATCAAAGAATTAAACAGTAGCGAAGTGAATATCAGCACCAAAAAAAACAATCAGATTATTATTGATGCCCAAACCTGCCAATTTAAAATTATGGGGTTAGCGCCCGAAGAGTTCCCCAAACTTCCGGAGTTTAAAGACCTGGGGGTTATCCGGTTGGAGCAGGCGGAGTTAAAAAATATGCTTGGCCTGACCTCTTTTGCGGTGTCGCAGGATGAAACCCGCTATATTTTAAACGGTATTTTATTTAAAATTGAGGGAGATAAATTAATTTTGGTGGCTACAGACGGCAAACGGCTGGCTATTTTTGAGACCAAATTAAAACAGCGCGTAGAAAAAGATGTATATATTATTGTCCCCGTCAAAACTATCCATGAATTAAACCGCAACCTTAAAGATGAAGGGGAGCTATCGTTGATTTTGGGCAGTAACCAGGCGTTGTTTGACTTAGGCGATGTGATGATTATCTCGCGCCTATTAGAAGGAGAATTCCCTGACTATAAAACGGTGATACCCGCGGCCACGGAAAATAAAATGCGGGTCAGCAGGGAACAGTTCCTGCTGGCGGTCAAAAGGGCGGCGTTGTTGTCCACCCCGGATTATCAGGCGCTGAAACTGGAAGTTTTTAAAAACAAGCTGGTGGTTTCGAAATCTACGCCCGATGTCGGGGAATCCCGCGAGGAAATGCCCGTAGAGTATCAAGGCAGGGATATGACTATCGGCTTTAACCCCAACTACCTTATCGATGTTTTAAAAAACCTGCGCGAAGAAAGTATTATTTTGGAACTGATTGACAGCGAAAAGCCCGGCATCATCCGGGCCGCAGGTTATACCTATATCGTATTACCGATGCGCCTGGGTTGATCATGGAAAGAATCAAAGATACGATTCAGGTAGTTTTTCAAAACTGGCAGGCAGAGAGGCAGCGGTCGCAAGACCGGCCCGAAGCCTGGTTGAAAAGCATCCTCACCAAAAAAGAACTCGGGCATATCCGGGTTAAGTATTTTAAAAAAGGGGTGTTGGCCTTGAGCGCTGATTCTTCCAGCTGGCTCTATCATTTGGGGATTAAGAGAGAGGATATCTTATCCAGGTTGCGGCAGAAAACCGCGGCTATTCAGGAAATCAGGTTTTGTCTCGGAGAAGCAAATGCAAAAGAAAAAAATAAAACCCGTTAAAAAAGAAACTATTACTGCGCCGGAAGCCAAAAAAGAGAAGGCTTATGACGCTACTACTATTCAGGTGCTCGAAGGCATCGAGGCAGTGCGTCGCCGCCCGGCAATGTACATCGGCGATACCTCTACGCGCGGCCTGCACCATATGGTCTATGAAGTGGTGGATAATAGCGTAGATGAAGCGCTGGCCGGATACTGCGATAGTATTCTGGTGATCGTGCGCCCGGATAATAGCGTAAGCGTGGTGGATAACGGCCGCGGCATCCCGGTGGATATGCACAAAACCGAGAAAAAACCCGCGGTGGAAGTGGCTTTGACTAAGTTACACGCCGGCGGCAAGTTTGACCACCGGGTCTATAAGGTATCCGGCGGCCTGCACGGCGTAGGCGTGAGCG
>CAZJFL010000011.1:0-55452 GCA_964545575.1 uncultured Planctomycetales bacterium | reverse complement strand
GATCCGCGATTTCTTCGGCCGCAGCCAGCTGTCCCAGTTTATGGACCAGATAAACCCCTTGGCTGAGATGACCCATAAGAGAAGGTTAAGCGCACTCGGCCCCGGAGGATTATCGCGCGAGCGCGCAGGGTTCGAAGTAAGGGATATCCACTCTTCGCATTACGGCAGGATCTGCCCTATTGAAACGCCCGAAGGCCCGAACATCGGTTTAATCGCGTCCTTAAGCACCTATGCCAGAATCAATCCCCTAGGTTTACTAGAGACGCCCTATCGTAAAGTCGAAGACGGCAGAGTTACGCGGAAAATAGATTATTTGACTGCAGATATCGAAGAAGATAAAATGATTGCCCAGGCAAACGCGCCTATAGATGAAAACGGGCATTTTCTCGGTAGAGACGTTTCCTGCCGCTATAAAGGCGATTTCCCCAAAGTCCCTCCCAAGCAGGTCGAATATATGGACGTATCCCCCAAACAGTTGGTTTCGGTAGCCGCATCTTTGATCCCTTTCTTAGAGCACGATGATGCAAACCGGGCGCTGATGGGTTCAAACATGCAACGGCAGGCGGTACCTTTGATGATGACCGAGTCGCCTTTGGTGGGAACGCAGATGGAGGGAAAAATTGCCCGCGATTCGGGTGTCATGTTAACATCCGAGGATTCCGGCAAGGTCACCGCACTTGACAGCTCAACCGTTACCGTCGGTAAAAAAATATACCACCTGAAGAAATTTTTGCGCACCAATGCCGACACCTGCTTTAATCAAAGGCCGATAGTCAAATTAGGGGAGCATGTGGAAAAAGGCCAGGTTCTTGCCGACGGCACCGCCACTAAAAACGGAGAGCTCGCCTTAGGAAAAAACTTACTCTGCGCCTTTATGCCCTGGCGCGGTTTTAACTTTGAAGACGCTATCATCGTTAATGAAAGACTGATAAAGGAAGATATTTTTACTTCTATACATGTGAAGGAATTTGAGATTGAGGCTACCGAAACCCGGCTAGGCAACGAAGAAATTACCCGCGATATCCCCAATGTCAGCGAAGACGCACTAAAAAATTTAGACGAGACCGGCATCGTGCACATCGGAGCCGAAGTCGGCCCCGGAGATATCATGGTAGGTAAAGTTACCCCCAAAACCGAATCCGAGCTTTCTCCGGAAGAGCGGCTGCTCAGGGCTATATTCGGAGAAAAGGCCGGGGATGTGCGCGATACATCCCTGACTGTTCCTCCGGGAGCGGAGGGTATAGTGGTAGATGTGCATGTCTTCCAGCGCAAAGAGCGCGGCAGGAAAACTAAAGAAGACAAATCCAAGGAATTAGCCAAAATCAAGGAATTAAAGGCTTACTATAAACAGGAAATAGAGTTTGTGCAGACGGAAAAAGCGAACCGCTTAGCTCTAGTTTTAGGCGTGGATAAAAAGAAATTGGAGCGTATGGATTATAGCGACAATGAAGAGGCCAAGATATTATCCGCCTCTTTTGACGAGCAGATTAAAGAGCTGATCGCCGAACAGGAGCAGGAGATTGAAAAGGTCAGGCGCGGCGATGAGCTTCCTCCCGGAGTGTTAAAGAGGGTAGTGGTTTATATCGCCGCCAAGCGCAAACTCTCCGAAGGGGATAAGCTCGCCGGAAGGCATGGAAACAAGGGCGTGGTTGCCCGCATCATTCCGGAAGAAGATATGCCTTATATGCCTGACGGCACGCCCGTAGACATCATCCTTAACCCCTTGGGCGTACCTTCGCGTATGAATGTCGGCCAGATCCTGGAGACTCACCTTGGCTGGGCGGCAAAGATTCTCGGCACCAGCGTCGATAGCCCGGTATTTGACGGCGCAAGCGAAAAAGAAATAAAAGAAATGCTGGAAAAGGCAGGGCTTCCCGAAGACGGAAAGATCGCCCTCTACGACGGTTACAACGGAGAGACTTTTGACCATAAAATCACCGTGGGTTACATCTATATGATGAAGTTGATCCATTTGGTGGACGAGAAAATTCATGCCCGCTCTATCGGGCCGTATTCTTTAGTTACCCAGCAGCCTTTAGGCGGCAAAGCGCAGTTTGGCGGACAAAGGTTAGGAGAGATGGAAGTCTGGGCTTTAGAGGCGTATGGCGCCGCCTTTAGTTTACAGGAGATGCTTACCGTAAAGAGCGATGATGTTTCCGGCCGCACCCGCATCTATGAAGCCATTGTTAAAGGCGAGCAGCGCCTGACGCACGGGACGCCGGAGTCATTTAATGTTTTAATTAAAGAACTGCAGGGTTTAGGACTGGATATCCGCACGGAGAAAACGAAATAATGGATGAAATAGTTACTTTTGATAGCATTGCCATAAAGATTGCTTCCCCGCAGGTGATCAGGTCCTGGTCTAAGGGAGAGGTTAAGAAGGCAGAGACCATCAACTACCGGACGCTGAAGCCCGAAAAAGACGGGCTCTTCTGCGAGAAGATTTTCGGGCCGGTGCGCGACTGGGAATGTAACTGCGGTAAATATAAAGGCATAAAGTTCAAGGGGATTACCTGCGACCGCTGCGGCGTGACCGTGGACCGTTCGGCGGTAAGGCGCGAACGTATGGGCCACATTGAACTGGCAGCGCCCGTTACCCACATCTGGTTTTTTAAGACCGTGCCCAGCAGAATGAGCGCGCTCTTGGATATCAGCCTGCGCGACCTGGAAAAGGTAATTTATTACGAAGAATACGTGGTGATGGACCCGGGCAGCACCCCTTTAAAGAAAAAAGAGCTTTTATCCGAAGAAAAATATCAGGAGGCGCTCGCTAAATACGGCGCAAACTTTAAGGCGAAAATCGGCGCGGAAGCAGTCAGGGATTTATTAAAGGAGCTGGATTTAGATAACTATTGCCGTAAATTGCATAGAGACCTTGAAAAGTCAAAGGATTTACTCGGTAACCGCAAGGTGTTAAAGGCGCTTAAAGTCGCCGAGGACTTCAATAAATCGGGAAATAAGGCGGAGTGGATGATCCAGGAAGTTTTGCCGGTTATTCCTCCGGATTTAAGGCCGTTAGTTCCTTTGGACGGCGGCAGATTCGCTACCTCAGACCTTAATGACTTATACCGCCGCGTGATCAACCGCAATAACCGCCTGAAGAAACTGATGGAGTTGAATGCTCCCGAGATCATCATCCGTAACGAAAAGCGCATGCTTCAGGAAGCAGTGGATGCGCTTCTGGATAACGGCAGGCACGGCAGGGCGGTAATGGGCGCAAATAACCGGCCGTTAAAATCACTCTCCGATATGCTTAAAGGCAAGCAGGGACGTTTCCGCCAGAACCTTTTGGGCAAGCGCGTGGATTATTCCGGCCGTTCGGTAATCGTGGTCGGCCCGGATTTAAAACTCCACGAATGCGGCCTGCCCAAACAAATGGCCCTGGAATTGTTTGAGCCGTTTATCATTAAAAAATTAAGGGAAAAGGGTTTTGTGCATACCATCAAAGGCGCCCGCAGGATGGTAGAGCGCGGCAAAATTGAAGTCTGGGATATTTTAGCCGAGGTGATCAAAGACCATCCGGTGCTGCTCAATCGCGCACCGACCTTGCACCGCTTAGGCATACAGGCGTTTCAGCCGGTTTTAATCGAAGGTAAATCCATAAAAGTGCATCCTTTAGTCTGCACTGCTTTTAACGCCGATTTCGACGGAGACCAGATGGCAGTGCATGTGCCGCTCTCTCTGGAATCCCAGATTGAAGCCAAGGTATTGATGCTTTCGGTGAATAATGTATTCTCTCCTGCCGACGGCAGGCCTATCGTTACCCCCACCCAGGATATCGTTTTAGGCGTTTCCTATGTTTGCAAAGAGAAACCGGCCGCCAAGGGAGAAAATAAAGTATTTGCCGGTCCCGACGAAGTAATTGTGGCTTATTCAGACAAGGAAGTAGCCCTGCATGCCAGAATCAAGGTCAGGGTTTACCAGCAGTTTGATTTAGAGGCCAAGAAAGTGGTTGCGGGCAGAAACATAATTACTACCACGGTCGGCAGGGTCCTCTTTAATCAGGTTCTGCCGGAAGGTTTCGGTTTTGTAAACAGCGAATTAAATAAAGTCAAGGTCGGCGATATCGTCGCCGAATGCTATAAGCGGTTCGGCCATAGCCGCACCATCCAGTTGCTTGACGATATCAAGCGCTTTGGTTTTGAGGCCGCGACCCAGGGAGGCATCTCCATAGGTATTAATGACCTGCAAATCCCCGCGGCTAAAGAAGAAGTCTTAAAAGAGTCTAGAGAAGAAGTAGCCCGCGTAGAAGACCAGTACCGCAAAGGCATCATTACCGACAGAGAGCGCAATAATAAAGTTATTGATATCTGGACCCACGCCACGGATAAAATCTCGGATTTATTATTTAAGGGAATGGATTCCTTTAACCCTATTTTTATGATGGCGGATTCCGGCGCCCGGGGCTCAAGATTACAGGTGAGGCAGTTAGCCGGCATGCGCGGCCTGATGGCTAAGCCTTCCGGAGAAATCATTGAAAGCCCGATCACCGCTAACTTCAGGGAGGGCCTGACGGTTTTGGAATATTTTATCTCCACGCACGGCGCGCGCAAGGGGCTGGCAGATACCGCCTTAAAGACCGCAGACGCCGGATACTTAACCAGAAGGCTGGTCGATGTCGCGCAGGAAATTATCGTTACCGAAGAAGACTGCGGCACGCTTAACGGTATTAGCGTCCAGGCGATTATCGAAGGCGATGAAGAGGTAGTCAGCCTTAAAGACCGCATCGTCGGAAGAGTGGCGCTGGATAATATCGTGGATATCATTACCGACGAAGCTATAGTCGAGCAGGGATCTGAAATTACCGAAGAAAAAGCGGAGATGATCGAAAAGCTGGGGATCGAGAAGATACGTATCCGCAGCGTCCTGACCTGCGAATCGCCGAGGGGCGTCTGCATCCGCTGCTACGGCAGAAACCTGGCTACCGGAAGGCTGGTGGAAGTAGGCGAGGCAGTAGGCGTGATTGCCGCCCAGAGCATCGGCGAGCCCGGTACGCAGCTGACCATGCGCACCTTTCATATCGGAGGTACCGCATCCAGGATCACCGCCCAGTCATTCGTCAAGTCTAAGAATAAAGGTATTATTAAATATCATGGCTTAAAGACCGTGGTAAAAAATAAAGAGTTTATTGTTTTAAACCGCAACGGCTCTATCAGTATAAATGATAAACAAGGCAGGGAGTTTGAGCGCTATACCGTGCCGCAAGGTGCTTTTCTCAACGTCTCTGAAGGGGATGAAATAGCCAAAGGTGTTTCTTTCATCCGCTGGGATCCCTATACCCTGCCTATTCTTACCGAAGTATCCGGAAAAGTGAAATTCGAAGACCTGAAAGAAGGCGTTACGGTAAGCGAAGAATTAAATCCGGTGACCAAACTTACGGAGCGTATAGTCGTAGAGCATAAACAGGAATACCATCCGCAGATACTTGTTTTGGACCAGAAAGACGACGTCATGGGCATATACCCTATCCCCATCGGCGCGCATATCTTAGTCAGGGATAACCAGAAGATGGAAGCGGGCGACCTGATTGCCAAGATTCCGCGCTTGGTGGTGAAGACCAGGGATATCACCGGAGGCCTTCCGCGGGTGGCGGAATTATTCGAAGCCCGGCGCCCCAAGGACCCGGCGGTAATCAGCGAAATCGATGGATTTGTGGAGTTCGGCGAGAGCAAGAAAGGCCAGCGCGTGATTATCGTTCGGTCATCCACCGGGATGCAGAGAGAATATGTTATTCCTCACGGCAAGCACCCCAATGTCTATAAAGGGGATAAAGTCATCGCCGGACAGCAGCTGACTGACGGGCCGGTAGTCCTGCAGGATATTTTAAGGGTCTGCGGCGATAAAGTGCTGCAGGAATATCTGGTAAACGAAGTCCAGGAAGTCTACCGTCTTCAGGGCGTGCGCATCAACGACAAACATATCGAGTTAATCATCAGACAGATGCTTAAAAAAGTAAAAATCGAAGACCCCGGGGATACGGAGTTTTTGGCTACCCAGCAGGTGGATAAATGGAAGTTCCAGAAAGAAAATACCCGGGTGATCAAAAAAGGCGGAAAGCCGGCAGTAGCCACACCCTTATTATTAGGTATTACCAAGGCCTCTTTGACTACCGAGAGCTTTATCTCCGCGGCGAGTTTCCAGGAGACCACGCGCGTCTTAACTGAGGCAGCCGCTTCCGGAAAGCACGATGAGCTGTTCGGGCTTAAAGAGAACGTCATTGTCGGGCATCTGATCCCGGCGGGCACGGGTTTCCGCAGCCACCGTGATATCGAGGTGGTGAAGAAAACCGAAGGCATCATCAAAGAGGAAGATAAAGAGAGGGAAGAAGCGCTAGCAGCAAAGAGCGCAAAGGAATAAATTAATGCCCACTATCACTCAGTTGATCAGGCTAGGAAGGGTATCTAAGAAGAAAAAGACAAAATCGCCGGCGCTGAAGAGCTGCCCGCAGAGAAGAGGGGTGTGTGTCCAGGTGCGTACGATGACCCCGAAAAAACCTAACTCCGCTTTAAGGAAGATTGCCAGGGTCCGTCTTACTACCGGGATAGAAGTTACCGCCTACATTCCCGGAGAAGGCCATAACCTGCAGGAGCACTCCATAGTTTTGGTCAGGGGCGGAAGGGTCAAAGATTTGCCGGGAGTAAGATACCATATTGTCAGGGGGACGCTCGATACTGCGGGGGTTAATCAACGCAGGAAGTCCCGTTCTAAATATGGGGCAAAGATGCCGAAGGCGTAGTAACTAGTAATTTAGTAACTAGTAACTGGTAATTTAAGGTGATTAAAAAATTTCAAACGAGACGATTAAAACAGGCAATCCATAAAAAAGAATTACTAATTACGAGTTACTAGTGTACTAGTTACTATGAGGAGCGAAAGCGACGAATTATGAGAAGAAGAAAAGCGCAGGAAAAAGAAATTTTAGCCGATCCCAAGTTTAGCAGCAAGATCGTAGCCAAATTTATTAATATGGTAATGACCAAAGGCAAAAAATCTATCGCCGAGAAAATAGTCTATAACGCCTTTGATATAGTTTCAAAGCAGCTTAACGAGCCGGACGCGATCAAGGCTTTTTATAAAGCGATAGATAACGTGCGGCCGCGCCTGGAAGTAAAGCCCCGGCGCGTGGGAGGCGCAACCTACCAGGTGCCTATTGAAGTCAGGCAGGAACGCGGCACTTCCATTGCCCTGCGCTGGATGCGCGATTTCGCCCGCACCAGAAAAGGCAAGCCGATGCAGGAGAAGCTGGCCGATGAAATCATCGCGGCTTACAAAGGCGAAGGATCCAGTATCAAAAAGAGAGACGATACGCACAAGATGGCCGAGGCCAATAAAGCCTTCGCGCATTTTAGGTGGTAAATGAGAAAGATAGTATTAGATAAATTACGAAATATCGGGATAATCGCCCACATCGACGCCGGTAAAACCACGACTACCGAACGCATGCTTTATTATACCGGCAAGACCTATAAGATCGGCGAGGTGAATGAAGGGACCGCGACCATGGACTGGATGGTCCAGGAACAAGAGCGGGGTATCACGATTACCGCTGCCTGCATCACCTGTGTCTGGGGCGATTTCACCATTAATATTATTGATACGCCGGGGCACGTGGATTTTACCGTTGAGGTAGAGAGGTCTTTAAAAGTTTTAGACGGGGCAGTGGTTATTTTTTGCGGCGTAGGTGGGGTTGAGCCGCAGTCCGAGACGGTCTGGCGCCAGGCGGATAAATACGCCGTCCCGAGGATTGCCTTTGTGAATAAGATGGATAGGACGGGCAGTAATTTTTTCGATGCCGTCGATCAGATGCATAAAAAGTTAGGCGCAAACGCCGCCGCTATCCAGATCCCCTATTACCAGGGAGAGAATTTTGAGGGCGTGGTAGATTTAATCGAAAAAAAATTAATAATTTATAAGGACGAACTGGGAGCTGAATTAGAGACTATAGACGTGCCGCAGGAGATGACGCAAAATTTGAATAAGCAGCATGACCTGATGCTGGAGAAGCTGGCGGAAGCGGACGAAAAAATAATGGATAGTTTTGTGCATGGAAAACAAATAACCGTTTTAGAGATCAAAGAGGCTATCCGCAGGGCGGTTTTAGCGAATAAGTTCGTGCCGGTATTGTGCGGGGCATCTTTTAAGAACAGGGGAGTGCAACCGCTTCTGGATGCGATCGGCGATTATTTACCCAGCCCCGAGGAGGTGCCGCCGATCAAAGGCATTAATCCCGATACGGGCGAGTTTGAGGAGATAGCCGCTTCGGATAAAGCGCCTTTCTGCGCCTTATGTTTTAAGGTCGCCACCGACCCCTACGTGGGCAAGATTCATTACGTGCGGGTTTATTCGGGGATTTTTAAATCCGGCAGCCACCTTTATAACGCCACCAAGAGAGAGAAGGAACGCGTGACCAAAATCCTCAGGATGCACGCTAACCGGCAGGAAATTATCGAGGAGCTGCATACCGGGGATATCGCGGCACTGGTAGGATTAAAAGAAACTAAAACCGGGGATACTCTTTGCCAGGAGAACAGCCCTATTTTGATTGAGGCGATACATTTCCCGGAGCCGGTAATCCAGGAGGCGATTGAGCCGAAGACCAAGCAGGATCAGGAGAAACTCGGGCTTGCCCTGCATAAATTGACAGAAGAAGACCCTTCTTTTCGCGTCGGCCATAATCAGGAAACAGGAGAAACGGTTATTTCCGGCATGGGGCAATTGCACCTTGAGATAGCGGTGGATAGGATTATGCGCGAGTTTAACGTGGAGGCCAGGGTGGGAACGCCGCAGGTAGCTTACCGGGAGACGATCACTAAAAAGGTTTCTTCCAGCGGAAAGTTCATCCAGCAAAGCGGCGGCCGCGGCCAATACGGCCATGCGGTGATAGAGATAGAACCGCAGGAGATGCCGGGGCTGGGTGTTACCTTTGAGGATAAGATAAGGAGCGGGGCCATACCGCGGGAGTTTATCCCTTCGGTAAAACAGGGAATTATGGATGCGGCAAAGAGCGGGGTGCTGGCGGGCTATCCGGTTACCGATATAAAGGTAAGCCTGGTGGACGGCTCGTTTCACGAGGTAGACTCTTCAGAACTGGCTTTTAAGATGGCGGCAGCGATAGCGCTCAGTGACGGCTTAAAGAAGGCCAATTCCATACTTTTAGAGCCGGTGATGGATATGGAGATAGTAGTGCCGGAAGAATATATGGGGCAGGTAATAGGAGATTTAAATTCCCGACGCGCAAAGATTGTATCTCTGGCAACGCGGCTGAACACCCGTATCATCAGAACTTATGTTCCGCTTGCGGAAATCTTCAATTATGCTACCGTATCACGTTCTTTGACCCAAGGGCGCGCGTCCTATACAATGGAGCCCTCATTTTACGCTGAGGTGCCTTCACATATAGCAGAGAAGATCATCACCGGTTTTACGTCTTCTGGTTCTTCAAGAAGAAGTTTTTAAAACTAACAGGAGGTGAAGTAATGGCTAAAGAAAAGTTTGTGAGGAGCAAACCGCACGTCAATATCGGCACCATCGGCCACATCGACCATGGTAAGACCATGCTTACAGCGTCTATCACGCACGTGTTGGCAAAGTTGGGTAAGGCGCAGGCAAGGGAATACGCCGATATCGCCAAAGGCGGTACAGTAAGGGACGAGACCAAGATTTTGACCATTTCAGTTGCGCACGTAGAGTACGAAACAGACGCACGTCATTATGCGCATATCGACTGCCCGGGCCACGCAGATTACATCAAAAACATGATCACCGGTGCCGCCCAGATGGATGGCGCAATACTGGTAGTTTCTGCGGCTGACGGCCCGATGCCTCAGACCAGAGAGCACATTTTGTTAGCAAGGCAGGTCAACGTTCCGTCAATGGTAGTGTTCTTAAATAAAGTCGACTTGGTCACCGACGCGGAACTTCTGGATCTGGTTGAGATGGAAGTAAGAGAGTTGCTTACCAAATACGGTTATCCCGGCGACAAAACTCCCATCATCAGAGGAAGCGCTACCAAAGCATTAGCTGCTTCAGACCCGAATCATCCGGATTGCAAATGCATCCTGGATTTGATGAAGGCGGTAGACGATTTTATTCCTACTCCGGTAAGAGATATGGACAAGCCATTACTCATGGCCGTGGAAGATGTTTTCAGCATCGAAGGTAGAGGAACAGTCGGAACCGGAAGGATAGAGCGCGGTAAAGTTAAACTTAACGAGGAAGTAGAAATCGTAGGGCTAAGGCCAGAAGTAAAAAAGACCGTGGTTACCGGTATTGAAATGTTCCGCAAACTTTTGGACGAAGGTCAAGCCGGAGATAACGTCGGCCTGCTCTTAAGAGGCGTTGAGAAGGACGAAATAGAGCGCGGTATGGTCATTGCTGCTCCGAAATCTATCACTCCGCATACCAAGTTCAAGGCGCAGGTTTATATCCTGACCAAAGAAGAGGGTGGTCGGCATACGCCTTTCTTCAAAGGTTACCGGCCGCAGTTCTATTTTCGCACCACCGACGTTACCGGAAGCGTCACTTTACCGACCGGTGTCGAAATGGTTATGCCCGGAGATAACGTGACCTTCGAAGTAGAGCTGATTACGCCTATCGCGATGGAGAAGGAATCGCGTTTTGCTATCCGCGAAGGCGGCCATACCGTAGGCGCAGGAGTGGTCACTGAGGTTATTGCCTAAAAAAGAAGATGCAGAATATCAGAATTAAACTAAAAGCCTATGACCACCGCCTGTTAGATCAGGCGGTAGGGGAGATTGTGGAGACGGTAAAGCGCACCGGTGCGCGTATTTCCGGGCCGGTGCCTCTTCCGACTAAACGTGAGTCATACACGGTGTTACGCTCTCCCGTAATTGATAAAAAATCGCGTGAACAGTTTGATCTTTCCACGCATAAGCGGCTGATCGATATCTTAGAGCCGACATCCAAAACCATCGATGCGCTCAAGAAACTCAATCTGCCGGCGGGTGTGGATGTGGAGATTAAATGAGCACATAACTTACGGAGCTTAACACCCGGCTGTATTGGAACAGCCAGTGTGCCGCTTGTGCGGCAAGCACGACGTAAGTTATAGGTGCGAATTTACACCGAGCTTCTATTGTATAATCGCAAGAAGCGAGGTGAAACAATCAAGGGTTGATTAAGCATGCCAATAGGGTTATTAGGAAAGAAAATTGGAATGACACAGGTCTACGCCGATGACGGTAGGCTCGTAGGAGTCACCGCGATTGAAGCCGGGCCATGTTTTGTGCTGGCGGTAAAAGAAAAATCCGTCCAGATGGGGTTTGACCCGCCAAAGAAAGCAGGGCGCCTGAAAAAACCGCTGGCCGGATATTTTAAGAAATTAAATATTTCGCCCTGCAGCATCATCAGGGAGATGGGTAAAGACCCGGCCAGGGAATACAAGCCCGGAGAAGAGATAAAAGCGGATTTATTCAAGCCCGGAGATTTTGTGGACGTCACCGGCACTTCTATCGGCAAGGGTTTTCAGGGCGGGATGAAGCGCTGGCACTGGAAGGGCGGGCCCCAGACGCATGGTTCAACTTCGCATCGTAGGGTCGGCTCCATTGGTTCCAGCACTACTCCCGGAAGGGTCTGGAAAGGTCATCACATGCCCGGGCATATGGGAGCGATACGCGTGACGGTGCAAAACTTAAAGGTAGTCAGGGTAGATAGTGCCAATAACCTGCTTTTAGTAGACGGGGCTATCCCCGGGCACAAGAACGGCTATGTGATTGTCAGGCAGGCGAAAAAAAGAAAAGCAAAAGCTGCTGTTGCTCCTACGCCGGCGAAAAAAGCAGCGGCTAAGAAAAAATAGAAGATGGAACCAACTACATTACCTATATATAACAGCGAAGGCAAAGAAGTCGATAAGATTAAGCTCGATGTCGCTATTTTTGACGGTAGCATTAATAGGCAAGCGATTTATCAGGCGGTTAATGCCTACCTCGCTAACCAGAGAAAAGGCCTGGCCGCGACCAAAACTAGGGGAGAGGTTTCCGGCGGAGGCCGTAAGCCCTGGAGGCAGAAGGGCACTGGCCGGGCAAGGGTCGGCTCTAACCGTTCGCCTTTATGGCGCCACGGCGGCGTGATCTTCGGCCCGCACCCCAGGGATTTTTCCTATACGCTGCCGCAGAAAATAAAGAACTTAGCGCTTAAGTCAACACTTAACGCCAAAGTCAAAGAGAATAATTTTATCGTGGTGGATAGCTTTAAGACCGAGACTAACAAGACCAAGGAAGCGGCCAAGATATTCTCCAATCTGAATCTCGGCGCTAAAAAAGACAAGAATCCGAGGACCCTTTTGCTGCTGGATAAGATAGACCGTAACCTGAAACTTGCGCTCTCTAATATCGGGTTTCTAAAGTTCAATTTAGCCAAAGACGCAAATGCCTATCAGGTAATCAGCTCGGGCAAATTGATTATTACCAAAAACGCTTTAGCGGATTTAGCTGCGAGGATAAAATAATGCCTTCATCATACGATATCATTAAATCGCTGATCAGGACGGAAAAGTCTTCGCTTTACGAGCCAGAGAGGAAGTACCTCTTCCTGGTCGATAACGCAAGCAACAAGATTAACATAAGACGGGCGGTAGAGGAAATATACAAAGTAAAGGTTAAGGACGTCAATACTTTTATATCGCGCGGAAAATTAAAGAGGGTCAGGCACCAGTTAGGAAAGACCCCGGATCATAAAAAAGCTATCGTCACCCTGAAAGTTGGGCAAAAAATAGAGATTACCTAAGTGAGGACATAAGTTATGGAGATTTATATTAAAAATAATCTATTCGACATAACTTATAAGTCCGAACTTACACCGCACCTTAAAGGTGCGGTGTTAATTCGCGCAAATAACTTACGTTGCACTTTCAGTGCTTCCGTAAGTTATGCGCTCATTAAAAATGGCAATAAAAAAATATAACCCCACAACCCCTTCCCGGCGTTTTATGATCGGTTATGATTTTTCCGACATCACTAAGCATAAACCGGAGAAGTCGCTTATCGCGCCGCTTAAGAAGAGCGGCGGAAGAAACGCAAACGGCAGGATAACTGTCCGCTGGCGCGGCGGGGGGCACAAGCGGATGCTGCGCCTGATCGATTTCAAAAGGGACTTGTTTGAAGTGCCGGCCAAGGTTATAGCTATTGAATATGACCCTAACCGTTCGGCGAGGATTGCGCTGTTAGAGTATCCTAATAAAGAGAAAAGGTATATTTTGGCGCCGCTGGGCTTGGCGGTAGGGGAAGAAATAATTTCTTCTAACCAGAAGGATACGGATTTAAAGGTGGGGAATTGCCTGCCTTTAAGATTTATCACTCAGGGAGCGCCTATCCATAATATAGAATTGGCAAAAGGCCGCGGCGGCCAGATTGTCAGGAGCGCAGGTTCGTCGGCATTGATTATGGCTAAAGAAGGCGAGTTTGCCCATGTGCGGCTTCCTTCGGGGGAAGTAAGGTTGGTGCCCTTGGATTGCCGTGCCACCATCGGCCAGTTAAGTAATGTAGAAAACAGCTCTATTAATATAGGTAAGGCGGGAAGGAACCGTTGGTTCGGAAAAATGCCGCGGGTAAGAGGTTTGGCGATGAACCCGGTGGACCATCCCCATGGCGGCGGAGAAGGAAAATCCGGGCAGGGTAATCCTCATCCTGTGACTCCCTGGGGGATGCCGACTAAAGGATATAAGACCAGGCGTAAACAGAAATATTCGGATAAGTTTATTCTTAAGAGAAGGAAATAAAGATGCCGCGTTCATTAAAAAAAGGACCGTTTGTCGAAGAGAAATTATTGAAGAAAGTAGAGAAGGCGAGGCGTTTGGGCGTCCGCCAGGCGATCAAGACCTGGTCCCGGCGTTCGACTATTATCCCGGATTTCGTGGGCCTGACTTTTGCCGTATACGACGGTAGAAAACACGTCCCGGTTTTTATTACCGAGAATATGGTTGGGCATAAACTGGGAGAGTTCGCCCCTTCGCGCATCTTCCGTAAACATGGCGGCGTCAAAGCCAAGAAAGCAGCGGAGAAGACTTAAAGATATGATCGTCAAAGCGGAAGGAAAATTCTTAAGGATTACGCCGACAAAGGTAAGGCAGGTAATGGACCTTGTCCGTAATAAAGATGTCCTGGAGGCAAAGAGCCTGCTTACTGCCCTGAATAAGCGCCCGAAAGAGCATCTGCTGAAGTTATTAAACCAGGCCATCGCTAATGCCAAGGTAAAAGGATTTAACCCGGAGCAGCTTTATATATCCCGGCTGATCTGCGATGTCGGGCCGGTCTGGAAAAGGTTTAAAGCCGCAGCCTTTGGCCGCGCCTCTTCGATCAAGAAGAGGACGTCGCACATTAGGCTAGAGTTGGATATTAAGTCAGGAGAATAACTATATGGGCCAAAAAGTAAATCCGTTTTTACAGAGAATAGGTTTTACCAAAACCTGGCACTCCCGCTGGTTTGCCGGCCGCAAAGATTTTGCGCGTTTTATCGAAGAGGATTACCGGATCAGGAAATATATTAAGAAAAAGTTCAAGCAGGCGGCGGTTTCCAAGATCATTATCGAAAGGCTGACCGAGCAGATCAAGATACGCATTTTAAGCGCCCGGCCGGGAATCATTATCGGCCGCCACGGAGCGGATATCGAGCGTTTGCGCGAAGACTTAAACGCCATGGTGAAACGTGAGCTTTCCATTGACATAGAAGAGGTAAAGAATCCCGCGCTGGATGCGCAGCTGGTGGCAGAAAACGTGGCCCTGCAGATAGAGAGAAGGATCGCTTTCCGCAGGGCGGTAAAACGCGCCATCGAGCAGACTATGGCCGCGGGTGCCGAAGGCATTAAGGTGTCCTGCGCCGGGAGGCTGGGGGGCGCTGAAATGTCGCGCGAGGAGAACTATAAGCAGGGCAAGATCCCGCTTTCTACGCTCAGGGCGGATATAGATTACGGCTTTGCCGAGAGCCTTACTACCTACGGGCTGATCGGCATAAAAGTCTGGCTTTATCGAGGCGAAATACTGGGTAAACCCACGGCCGGTTTAGTTAGTCGGGAACAGGCGGGCAAGAATTAATAGGAATAAGGATTTCATATGGTTTTGATGCCCAAAAGAGTAAAGTACCGTAAATTACAGCGCGGGCAGCGCCGCGGAGTAGCTACCACCGGCGCGGAATTGGCCTTTGGGGAATTCGGCCTTAAGGTGCTGGATAACGGCTGGATCAAGAATACCCAGATAGAAGCGGTGCGCGTCATCCTTGCCCGCCAGTTGCACCGGGGCGGCAAGCTGTGGATCAGGATCTTCCCGGATAAATCTATTACTAAGAAACCGGCGGAAGTGCGCATGGGTAAAGGCAAGGGAGACCTTGACCATTGGGTAGCGGTAGTAAAAAGGGGAAGGGTGCTTTTTGAATTGGGGGGCGTGCCTGAGGAATACGCGCGCCAGTGTTTTAGGCTCGCGGCCTACAAGCTGCCTTTAAGGACAAAGTTTATTACCCGGGTGCATAAATAAAGATGAAAACTCAGGAATTACGCGCATTATCCAGGGATGAGTTGTTGCAAAAAGAAAAAAGCTTAAAGGAAGAGCTCTATAAGCTGAATGCCCAGCGCTACAGCGGCCGGGTGGATAAGCCGCATATGTTTAGCCTGGTTAAAAGGGATATTGCCAGGATTAAGACGATTCTAAACGAAGGTAAGGGGAGAGCCTAATGGGCAAAAGAAAAGAGTTCATCGGCATGGTTACCAGCGACAAGATGCAGAAGACCGTCATTGTCAGGGTCACGCGTATCACCAAACACCCCAAATACGGCAAGATGGTCAAGCAATACAATAAGTTCAAGGTGCACGATGAAAAGAGGATTGCCAGGGTCGGCGATACGGTCAGGATCGAGGAGACCCGGCCTTTATCTAAAGATAAGCGTTTTAGATTCATGGAAGTGATCAAGAAAGTAGAAATACCGCAGGTTGAGTTAAAGGAAGAGGTCAAATGATCCAGTTACGCAGCATTCTAGATATAGCGGATAATACCGGAGCAAAACGGGCATCCTGTATTGGTGTTTTGGGCAAGAAAAATTGTTTTTCCGCCGATATAGGAGACATTATTAATGTCAATATCAAGGAATCTTCTCCCGGAGCAGCGGTAAAAAAAGGAGAAGTCGCCAAAGCAGTCATCGTCAGGACGAAGTCGGCGATCCGGCGTTCCGACGGCTCGGTATTAAGATTCGACCGTAATGCCATAGTTTTAATAGACCTTCAGCTTAATCCCCGGGGCACGCGCGTTTTCGGGCCGGTGGCGCGGGAGTTGCGGGATAAGAATTTTACTAAAATTATATCATTGGCACCAGAGGTGATTTAAGAGATGGATAAGCTTAAAATAGGCGATATAGTTCAGGTCAACAAGGGTAAGGATGTGGGTAAAAAAGGCAAGATCCTAAAGGTCGCTGCGGGAAAAAAACGCGCCGTGGTGGAAGGCGTAAATATGTTGAAACAGTTCAAGCGTAGGACCCAGCAGGATCAGCAGGGCGGGGTTATTGCGGTAGAGGCCGCCATCAGCATGGCAAACCTTATGTTTGTCTGCAAGCACTGCAGCCGCCCGACAAGAGTAGGTTTTATGAAGTTGCAGGACGGCACCAAGTCGCGAATCTGTAAATCCTGCAAAGAGGCGATATAAGATGATACCGCGCTTACTGGAAAAATACAGGAATGAAATCACGCCGGCGATGATGGAGACTTTTAAGCTGCCCAATAAATTGGCTGTCCCGCGCCTGGAAAAGATAGTGGTGAACATGGGCGTAGGGGAGGCGGTCGCGGATATTAAAATCATAGATAAAGCAATGGAGGAGCTGGCGACGATTACCGGGCAGAAGCCGGTGTTAAGGCGGGCAAAAAAAGCCATCGCTAATTTTAAGATTAAGGCGGGGCAACCCATCGGATGCAAGGTGACGTTAAGGCGGCAGCAGATGTATGAGTTTATGGATAGGCTGGTTAATGCGGCTATGCCGCGCATCCGCGATTTTAGAGGTGTCCCCACGACCTCTTTCGATAAAGCCGGAAATTATAGCTTAGGCCTTTCGGAGCAGGTAATATTTCCCGAGATAGAATACGATAAGATCACCCGCGCGCAGGGAATGGATATAACATTTGTGATCAAAAATACCAAGTCTAAAGAGCAGTCCCAGGAGTTGCTGAGGTTATTCGGGATGCCCTTTAAGGCACAAGAGGAACGTAAATAAGATGGCTAAGAATTCCCAGATTGCAAGATGGAAAAGGGCCCCTAAGTTTTCCACCCGTAAATATAACCGCTGCGCCATTTGCGGCAGGTCAGGCGGATATTTAAGAAGGTTTAAGCTTTGCCGTATCTGTTTTCGGGAATTGGCCTGGCAGGGGTTGATCCCAGGGGTAAAAAAAGCCAGCTGGTAATTTTTAAGGAGAATAAATAAATGTCAAGGTCCGATTTAATCGCCGACGGTTTTACGATTATGCGCAATGCCCTCATGGCCAAAAAAGAAAACGTGGATATCCCCGCGTCAAATAATTTAAAATCCATCATGGAGATTTTAAAGAAAGAGAATTACATCGATAATTATAAACTGATCGCAGATAATAAACAGGGGATCTTAAGGGTTTACCTGAAATATATACTGGGAAAGCCGGCGATAAGGAATATCCAGCGTGTCTCCCGTCCGGGGTTAAGGGTATACGCCAAATGCAAGAAGGTCCCCTCGGTATTAAGGGGCAAGGGAATCGCCATAGTTTCCACCTCTCGCGGCATTGTTACGGACACAGAAGCAAAAGGGCAGGGTTTAGGCGGCGAAGTGATCGCCTATATCTGGTAAATCATGTCAAGAATCGGCAAAAAAGCAGTTTTGATACCTAAAGAGGTTAAAATCGAGATCAAGGACGGCCGGGTTTATGTCAGCGGGCCTAAAGGAAATTTGCATAAAAAATTATCCGACCGCGTCCGCATCGAGGTCAAGGAGGATAAGCTTTTTGTGACCCGCGTCGCCGACACCAAGATGGACAGGTCCCTGCACGGTTTATACCGCGCCCTGATTTTAAATATGGTTAAGGGGGTAACCGAAGGTTATGAAAAGGCGCTGGAGATCCAGGGAGTAGGTTTTAAGGCGCAGTTGCAGGGGAATAATCTGAATATGCAGTTAGGCTTTTCGCATCCGGTGAATATGAATATCCCGGAAGGGATAAAGATAGAAACCCCCAAACCCACGCAGATCGTGGTGCGCGGCATAGACAAGGAGACGGTGGGAAAAGTAGCTTCTGAAATACGCGCGGTATACCCCCCTGAGCCGTATAAAGGCAAGGGGATACGTTATGCCGGCGAATACGTAAAGAAGAAAGTCGGCAAAGCCCAGGCCGCCACTAAGTAGGCTGATGAGAAAAAATAAGAAAAAAGAGTCAAGGCATAAAAGGCACAAGCGCATCGTCCTGAAGATGCACGTCGATGATACGCGGCCGCGCCTGGTGATCAGGCGTAGCATCAAGAATATCTATGCCCAGGTCATCGACGATACGCGCAATAAAGTACTTTTTTCTTTATCGACGCTGGATAAAGAAGTGAGAGAGAAGTTTCCCTGCGCCGGGAATCTCAAAGCCGCGGAGTTTTTTGGGCAGGTTTTTGCCCTCCGGGCAAAAGGGAAAGGGA
This sequence comes from uncultured Planctomycetales bacterium, assembly GCA_964545575.1. Lineage (GTDB taxonomy): Bacteria > Omnitrophota > Gorgyraeia > Gygaellales > Profunditerraquicolaceae > CAZJFL01. Next base: position 36,823 of record CAZJFL010000011.1, on the reverse strand, counting down.
TTGCTAAAATCTTCTTTGACCGCGCCGGATACCTCTATCACGGAAGAGTCAAGGCCTTTGCGGATTCCTTAAGAAAAGGCGGATTGGAGTTCTAAATTATGCGCGAATTAAGAATAGAGCAGCAGTCAGAGTATATCGAAAAAATTATTACCATTAACCGCGTGACCAAAGTTACCAAAGGCGGGAAAAAACTTTCTTTCACCGCGCTGGTGGTAGTGGGAGACACTAAAGGCAAGGTAGGTTTTGCCTTGGGCAAAGCCAACGAAGTTGCGGATGCGATCAGAAAGGGCCTGGCCAAGGCAAAGAAGGAACTCGTTACCATAGCCCGCGAAGGCTCTACCATATCCCATAAGATCATCGGTAAATACGGCGCGGCAAAAGTGCTTTTAATGCCCGCCTCCGAAGGGACCGGAGTTATTGCCGCCGGCCCGATAAGAGCGATATGCGAGGCAGCAGGCATAAAAGACATCCTGACTAAGTCGCTTAATTCTAATAACCCCATTAATGTAATCAAAGCTACGGTTTGGGCTTTAAGAAACCTTAAGGTAAGAGGAAATGAAAAAGAAGATACTTCCCGGCAGGAAAGCACAGAGCACGCCGCATAAAAAGGCAACAGAAGTTAAGGCTAAGGTTAAGGTAGCCCGCAAGGCCCGCCCTAAACTTAAGGCTAAGACAGGAGAGATGTTTATCGGCCTGCATAATTTATCCGCTCCCAGAGGCGCGCATAAGCGCAAGAAACTTTTAGGACGGGGGCCGGGTTCGGGGCACGGCAGGACCTCCACCCGCGGCAGCAAAGGGCAGACCTCGCGCGCGGGACGAGATTTTTACCTGGGGTTTGAAGGTGGGCAGATGCCGCTTATCCGCCGGATCCCCAAACGCGGATTCACTAGCAATTTTAGGAAGGTTTACCAGATTGTGAATCTGGAAGCGATCAGTAAAATAAAAGAGCCGGCGATAACCCTGGAGCTCTTAGAGCAAAAGGGGCTGATTAAGGATAAAAATAAATTAGTCAAGATTTTAGGCGGCGGAGAAATTAAAAACCCCGTTACCGTCTGGGCACACGCATTCTCAAAGTCGGCATCTCTTAAAATAAAAAGTGCCGGCGGAAAATCGGAACTCGTTAATGCTTAGCGCGCTAGCCAATTCATTTAAGATACCGGATTTAAAAAGACGCCTGCTGGTCACTGCCGCGTTGATTACCATCTATCGTATCGGCTGCTACGTGCCTACGCCGGGCATTGACGGTGCAGCGCTTGCGGAATTTTTCAGCCGTATCGCCAAGACTCAAGGGGGTGCGCTCTTTGGCATAATCAACATGTTCTCCGGAGGGGCGATGGAGAGATTGACCATCTTTGCCCTCGGGATCATGCCTTATATATCCAGCTCCATTATCCTGCAACTTCTCACTGCCGTAATACCGGCTTTGGAAAAAATGGCTAAAGAGGGAAGGGCAGGTTATGAAAAAATAAACCAGTTCACCCGTTACGGAACCGTGGCGCTTTCCCTGATACAGTCTTTCTTCATCGCCCTGTGGCTGGAGAACCCGGCGCGTTTTGAAGGCTTGCGTATCGTGATGCATCCGGGGTGGGGTTTTCGGATACTGACGGTTTTGACTTTGACTACCGGCACTATTTTTATTATGTGGCTGGGAGAGCAGATTCAAGAGCGCGGCATCGGTAACGGGATATCGCTGGTGATTACCGCGGGTATTATTTCCAGGATTCCTACTGCGATACACCAGTTAATTGTCCTGGTTTCGCCTTTTGCGCCGTCGCGCCGTCAAATCCAGCCGTTTACCTTATTGATTATGGTGGCTTTACTGGTATTCGTGGTGTTCTCCGTAGTTCTGGTGACTCAGGGGCAGAGAAAAATACCGGTGCAATACGCGCGCCGGGTAGTGGGAAGGAAAATCTTCGGCGGCCAAAGCACCTACATTCCTTTGAAAGTAGATACCTCCGGCGTCATCGCGATTATTTTTGCGCAGTCGATAATCCTTTTTCCGGCGACGATGGCTTCATTTATACCGAACCCTGCTTTCCAGCGCTGGGCGCAGGGGTTAGTCAGGGGGCACGCCCTTTATACGATAGTATATGCGCTTTTGATCATATTTTTCTGTTATTTTTACACTGCCGTGGTTTTTAATCCGGTAGACCTGTCGGAGAACATGAAAAAATACGGCGGTTTTATCCCGGGGATCCGCCCCGGCACATCTACCGCCGAGTTCTTAGATTATACCATGACCCGGATCACTCTTGCCGGCGCTATCTTTATCGCGATTATTGCTATTTCTCCGGATTTTATTATGGCCTGGCTTAAAGTGCCGTATCTGGTGGCTTCATTTTTCGGCGGTACCGGAATCCTGATTATAGTGGGTGTGATGCTGGATACCATAAAACAGATTGAGTCGCACCTCTTAATGCATAATTATGAAGGATTTATCAAGGCCGGGCGCATCAAGGGTAGAAGATAAATAAAATCCGTAGCTAGTAAATTAGTAACTCGTAACTAGTAATTAATTCGAATCGCTAATTTTTAAAAAACTTTAGTGCCTGTTTTAAAATTACGAGTTACTAGTTACGAGCTTACGAGTTACAGGAGCAACATGAGGATTATTCTATTCGGTCCGCCGGGCGCGGGTAAAGGAACACAGGCAAAAATATTAGCCAAGAGTCTGGGGTTGCCGCATGTCTCTACAGGCGACCTCTTAAGGCAGAATGTTGCCGGTAATACTACGCTCGGGCAGAAGGCGTCCGACTTTATGCATAAGGGCGCACTTGTTCCGGATGAGCTGGTGACCCAGATGTTGATCCAGAGGATTGACCAGCCGGATACAAAAAAAGGTTTTATCCTGGACGGCTATCCGCGCACCATAAAGCAGGCAGAAGACTTAGACCGGCTGTTAAAAGAAAGAAGCATTGGTATCGACTTTGCGCTCTATTTTGATGCGAGCGAGCCGGTGATCATCCAGCGGCTTTCCGGAAGGCTGGTTTGCAAAAAATGCGGCGCGAATTTCCACATTAAGAATATGCCGCCTAAGGTGAATATGGTTTGCGACAATTGCGGTGGAGCGCTTTATCAGAGAAATGACGATAAGGAAGAAACAGTCAGGAGGCGCCTTTTAGTTTATCGGCAGGAATCAGCGCCGCTGGTAGGCTATTATGAAGCTCAGCATAAATTACACCGTTTGGACGCCGACGCACCTCCGGAAGCGCTCTTAGATAAAATTATCAAATTAACCAAGGGCAGCGATGATTCCCCTAAAGTCTAAAGAAGACCTGCTGATGTTAGGTAAGTCGGGTAAGATTTTAAGCCGGGTGATGCGGGAATTAAAGAGGTTCGTCAGGGTAGGCGTTACCACGCAGGAAATTGATAATTTGGCGCAGGAGTTAGTGCAGCGGGAAAAAGCGGTTGCGGCCTTTAAGGGATATAAGCAGTTTCCGGCGAGCGTCTGCACTTCCGTAAACGAAGAAATCGTCCACGGCATCCCCGGAGAGAGAAAGCTTGCAGAAGGCGATATCCTGAGTTTAGATTTAGGCATAAATTACCAGGGTTATTTCTCCGATGCGGCAGTTACCTTAGCTTTGGGCAGGGTAGATCCGCGGGTAGTTAAACTTATCCGGGTAGCTCATGAGGCTTTAGCAAAAGGGATAAAAGAAGCGCGGGTCAATCATCACCTCTTTGATATATCATATGCGATCCAGTCTTACGTGGAGCAGAACGGTTTTTCCGTGGTCAGGGAGTTTGTGGGGCACGGCATCGGCCGTAACCTCCACGAAGAGCCCGAGATCCCTAATTTTGGCCGGCGCCACAATGGCCCGTTATTAAAAAGCGGGATGGTTTTGGCGATTGAGCCGATGGTGAATATGGGGACATGGGAATCCAGGATTAGCGAGAACGGCTGGACCGCATTGACTAAGGACGGGCTCCCCTCGGCTCATTTTGAGCACACCGTTGCCATTACCGACGAGGGGCCGAAGATTCTGACATTTTAACCGCAAAAACGCAAAAATTTTGCGGTTTAGCGAGAAGTTTGGCGATTTAGCGTAAAATGGCTAAAGAAGAGTTAATCGAGACCGAAGGCGTGATCATCGAGGCGTTGCCGAACGCGATGTTTCGCGTGCAACTTGAGAACGGCCACCTTGTGCTGGCGCATGTTTCCGGTAAAATGCGCATGAACTTTATCCGGATACTCCCCGGAGACAAGGTAAAACTGGAATTATCCCCTTATGATTTAAGCCGGGGAAGGATAACCTTCAGGGTAAAAGCATGAAAGTAAGGTCATCAGTAAGAAAAGTCTGTGAGAGGTGCAGGATTATTAAGCGCAGGGGTATCGTGCGCGTCATCTGCACCAACCCTAAACATAAACAGAGGCAGGGTTAATTTTTTAAAAGGAAGGATATAGTATGCCCAGGATTTTAGGTATTGATATTCCCAAGGAAAAAAGAATAGAGATTTCTCTGTGTTATCTTTACGGCGTAGGCAGGGCGCTCTCCAATAAGATCCTCAAAGAAGCAGGGATTAATCCGGATAAGCGCGCCAAGGACTTAAGCGAATCCGAGGTATCACAGATAACCAATATCCTGCAGAAGGGCGGCTATAGAGTAGAAGGAGATTTACGCCGGGATATCTCGCAGAACATAAAAAGGTTGATGGATATAGGCTGCTGGCGGGGGATGCGCCACAAAAAAGGCCTTCCGGTCAGGGGGCAGCGTACCCGCACCAACGCCAGGACCCGTAAAGGCCCGCGTAGGGGCGGCATGATCGTGATGAAGAAGGTTGAAGAAAAGAAACCTGCAAGCTCTCTTGCCAAAGGAGGTAAGGCTTAATGGCTACCAAAGAGAAAGCAAAAAAGAAAAAGATCGCCAAAGGTATCACCGCTGGCATTGCGCATATTCAGGCCAGTTTTAATAATACCATCATTACCATTACCGATAAGCAGGGCAACGTGTTAGTCTGGTCCGCTCCGGGGATCGTCGGTTACAGCGGTTCCAAGAAATCCACCCCCTTTGCGGCGCAGATAGCGGCCACAGACGCGGCCAGAAAAGCCAAGGAGATCGGCTTGAAAGAAGTAGATGTTTACGTAAAAGGCCCGGGCTTTGGGCGCGAATCTGCGATCAGGGCTTTGCAGGCTTCGGGGCTGACGATCACCTCGATCAAAGACGTCACTCCCATGCCGCATGACGGTTGCCGTCCGAAAAAGAAAAGGAGAGTATAATAGATGGGTCGTTATATCAACGCGGTTTGCAGGTTGTGCCGTCGGCAGGGAGAGAAATTATTCTTAAAAGGCAACCGATGCTCCGGCCCCAAGTGCGCGATAACCAAAAGGGCTTTTGCCCCCGGCCAGCACGGCCAGGGCAGGAGGCTTAAGCTTTCTAACTACGGTGTCCAGTTAAGAGAGAAGCAGAAAGTAAAAAGGATTTACGGCGTCCTGGAAAAACAATTCCGCAGGTATTTTAAGATCGCCTCTAAAACCAAAGGCGTCACCGGAAAGATGCTTTTGCAATTGCTGGAGAGAAGGCTGGATAATGTGATTTTCCGTCTGGGTTTGGCGACCTCTCGTTCCAGCGCGCGGCAGATCGTCCGGCATAATTTCGTATTCGTAAACTCAAAGCGCGTGAATATTCCTTCTTACCTTGTCAGCGTAAATGATACTGTAGAGATAAAGAATAAAGAGAAAGCGATCAAGTACATCAGGTCAAACATCGAGTTTTCTAAAGACAGGACAATTTCTAAGTGGCTTGAATTTAATGCGCAGGATTTAAAGGCTAAGGTCTTAAGGCTCCCGGAGAAAGAAGATATCTCGGCGACGATCCAAGAACAGTTGATCGTAGAATTGTATTCTAAATAAAATCAGATTTTTTAGTTTTTTAATTATAGAGGAGGGCAATAGATGGGTATTAAATGGAGAGACTTTCAGTTACCGAAGAGGCTGGAGTGCGATGAGACAAGTTATACTAATACCTACGGTAAATTTTACGCTGCTCCCTTTGAAAGAGGCTACGGCGTAACTTTAGGGAGCGCGCTCAGGCGCGTCTTGCTTTCTTCCATAGAAGGAAGCGCGGTCACTTCCGTAAGATTCACTGGCGCCGCACATGATTTTGCGACCCTGCCGGGCGTCTTGGAAGATATCCCCGAGATAATCCTCAATATTAAAAGCCTGGTATTGAACTCGCACTCTAAAATACCCAAGACCATCTACATCAAGAAAAACGACAAAGGCGAAATCAAGGCCAAAGATATAGATGCGGATGAGACTATCGAGATAGTCAATCCCGGCCTGCATATTGCCACTTTAACCAAGGATGCCAAGTTTCACGCGGAGATGGAGGTAGCCCGGGGCCGCGGTTATGTGCCGGCAGAGTTGAATAAAAGGGAAGATGCCGTAATCGGAGTGATCCCCATTGATTCGATATTTACGCCGGTAAAAAGAGTAAACTTTGCGGTAGAGAATACGCGCGTGGGGCAGCGGACCGATTACGACAAGCTGGTCCTGGAAATCGTCACTAACGGATCAATCAGCCCTAAAGACGCGCTGCTCTATGCCTCCAATATATTGCAGAGGCATCTGGATATTTTTGTTAGTTTCGGCCAGCTCCCCGAGGATATGGCGGAGGAAGAGCTTGAGATGACCAAGGAAGATATCGCGCTGTATGAAAAATTAAGGCTGCCGATATCGGAATTGGAATTATCGGTGCGTAGCTCCAACTGTTTACGCGAAGCAGATATCAAGACCATCGCCGATTTAGTCAAGAAGACGGAAGATGAGATGTTGAGTTTTAAGAACTTCGGCAAAAAATCATTAACCGAGATAAAAGAACTGCTTGCCGGAATGGGATTAGTCTTAGGGATGCAGGTTGACCCTAAAAAATTAAAGAAGGCTTAAAATACAATGAGACACCGCCAATCGAGGTTCCAATTAAACCGTTTTACCAGCTGGCGCAAGGCTACTCTCATAAGCATGGCCAGAAACTTACTTAACAAAGAGCGTATCATTACTACTAAAACCAAGGCCATGGCAGTCAAGCCGGTGGTAGAGAGGTTGATTTCTTTAGCTAAAGACGGCTCTCTGCACGCCAAGAGGCAGGCTTATAAAATACTCGGCGACCACAGCCTGGTGAGTTTGCTTTTTAAAGATATTGCCCTGCGTTTTAACAACCGGCACGGCGGTTATACCCGGATCTTAGGTTACGGCAGAAGGCGCGGCGATAATGCGGAAATGGTGCTTTTGGAATTGACCGAGATTAAGAAAAAGGAGCCTAAGAAGCACAAGAAGGCAAAAGATACGGCGCCGGAAAAGGAAGCAAGGCCGCAGGCGGCCAGAGAAACAAAAGAAAAGCCCGCCGAGGAAAAGAAGCCTAGGCCTGAGGCTGCCCCGGCTGAAAAAGAAAAGCCGCCGATTACCAAGAAGCCGGATAGGAAATTCTTAGGAGGCATAAGGAATATTTTCAAAAAGAAAAGTGATTCATTATAGCCATCCGATATCCCGATGCGAGTAGAAACGCGTCTAGCCGAACGTCTTAAAAAAATAAATCCTTCCTCGACGCTGGCCATCACCAGCAAAGCCAAGAAACTTAAAAACGAAGGCAGGGATATAGTAAACTTTGCCGCCGGAGAGCCGGATTTTGACACTCCGGATTTTATCAAGAACGCAGCCATTGAGGCGCTTAGAGCCGGCTTCACCAAGTACACCCCCACCACCGGAATTCCGGAGTTAAAAAAATCCATCGCCGAGAAGTTTAAAAGAGATAACCGCCTGGAATATGCGCCAGAGCAGATTGTAGTTTCCTGCGGGGCAAAGCACAGCATATTCAATACTTTATTCGTGCTGGCTGATAAAGGGGATGAGGTCTTGATTCCTTCTCCCTACTGGGTCAGCTATCCGGAAATGGTCAATCTCTGCGAGGCTACCCCGCGATTTATTAAGACTTCCCCGGAAAATAATTTCAAAATCGACGCCAAAGACCTGGATAAGTATGCCAGCGCAAAAACCAAGGCCCTGATTTTAAACAGCCCTGCTAACCCTAGCGGCTGCGTTTATCACCGGCAGGAACTGGAGGCAATAGCCGAGGCCTGCATAGCCAAGAAGATTTTCGTGATCAGCGATGAGATATACGAAAAACTCATCTATGATAACGCAAAGCACACTTCTATCGCCGGCCTCAATAAAGATATTTACGAACTCACCATCACCATCAACGGATTATCCAAAAGCTATTCTATGACCGGCTGGCGCATCGGGTATCTGGGTGCGCCCGCGGATATTGCGGAAGCGATAGCCAGGCTCCAGGACCATTCCACTTCTAATCCTAATTCTATCGCCCAGAAAGCCGCGCTAGCCGCCTTAAATGCGCCTGATGATTTCTCCAGCAGTATGCGGCGGGAGTTCCAAAAGCGCAGGGATAATATGCTAAAAAGGTTAGCAGAGATGCATAAGCTTAAAGCCGTAAAACCCGAAGGCGCATTTTACATATTTTGCGATATCTCGCGCACTAAACTCATCTCGCTTACCTTTGCCAGCCGGCTGCTGGAAGAGACTGGTGTAGCGGTAATCCCGGGCGATTCTTTCGGCAGGGACGATTATGTGCGTTTAAGTTTTGCTACTTCCAGCGGGCAGATTGAAAAAGGGATGGATAGGCTGGCGGAGTGGGTTGATAAGCTATAGGGCATGGCAAAGACAATCGCAGAAAAAATATTAAGCGCCCACGCGAGGAAAGACCTTAGGGCGGGCGATTTCGCTATTTGTAAAATAGATTTTGCCTTTGGGCAGGACGGCACCTCTTCCATTATCATCGACAGGGTAAAGGAGCTCGGGGTCAAGAAACTTAAAACCAGGTTCTGCATGGTGATAGACCACAGCGCTCCTTCTCCGAATGAAGGCGTCTCCAGGGTGCATCAGAAGATGCGCGCATTTAGCGCCGGTTATAAAACCTGGCTTTCGGATATCGGCTGTGGCGTCTGCCATCAGGTAATCCCCGAATCGGGGAATATATTGCCCGGAGATTTAGTCCTGGGTGCCGATTCGCATACCTGCACTTATGGGGCGCTAGGCGCTTTTTCTACCGGCGTGGGTTCCACGGATTTAGCCATTACTTTAGCCGCAGGAAAAAACTGGCTAAAAGTCCCGGAAACGGTTAAAATAGTGATCAAGGGCAGGATACCCAAAGGCATATCTGCCAAAGATATTATACTTTATATCATCACCGATATCAAAGCCGACGGCGCCACTTATAAAGCCGTGGAGTTTTCCGGGCCGGTAGTGAGCAAGCTGGATATGGACGGCCGCTTCACCATTTGCAATATGGCGGTAGAGATGGGGGCAAAAGCCGGGTTGATGCCGGTGGATAGAAAGACCGCTCTCTGGCTGAAGAGCCGGGTTGGCCGGGGGAAAAAAATAAAGCCGGTAGTCCCGGACAAGGGCGCGCATTACGCGAGAGTCCTGGAATACGATATCTCGCATTTAAAGCCGCAGGTATCCAGCCCCCATCAGGTGGATAATGCGGTTGCCGCGGGAGATTTAAAATATACCAGAATAAACCAGGCGTTCCTGGGGACCTGCACTAATGGAAGGCTTTCGGATTTAAAGGTAGCGGCAAGGATATTAAAATCCAGGAAAGTAGCCCCCGGAGTAAAATTGATCATTGCCCCGGCATCGCGGCAAATTTTTTTAGCGGCTTTAAAATCAGGATTGATAGACATATTCGTTAAGGCCGGCGGCGTGGTAGTCGCGCCCGGATGCGGGCCGTGCGTGGGGACGCACAACGGCATTCCTGCCGACAGAGAAACAGTGATCTCAACGGCAAACCGGAACTTTAAAGGCAGGATGGGCAATCCCAATGCCTTTATATACCTGGCTTCGCCGGCGACTGTAGCAGCGTCGGCGATTGAAGGAAAAATCGCCGACCCCAGAAAATATTTTAAATGAAGACGAGACTTACGGAACGTTAAATTATCTGCTCATTAAAGGAGGCTAATTATGGAAATACGCGAATTACTGATGATGTGTATTGAAAAAAAAGCTTCTGATCTGCATCTTACCGATAAAGAACCTCCGATATTGCGCATCGACGGAAAATTGCACCGCATGGGCCAGACTATTATTGGCCGCGACGAAATGAAGAAGATGATTTACGGCGTATTGACCAACATCCAGAAAGAGACGTTTGAGAAAAACCTGGAGCTGGATTTTTCTTTAGCCCTGCCGAATATGGACAGGTTCAGGGTCAATATCCACATGGCCAGGGGCGCGGTAGAAGCAGCTTTCCGGCGGATTCCGGCAACAGTGCCGAATATCCAGGAATTAGGCCTGCCTCCCATCGCGATAGAGCTGGCGCGTAAGCCTAATGGCCTGGTTTTGGTTACCGGCCCGACGGGCATGGGAAAGACCACTACCCTGGCGGCGATGGTAAACCTGATTAATAATGAAAGAGAGAGTTTGGTCGTTTCTATCGAGGACCCCATTGAGTTTGTCCACATCAATAAAAACAGTATCATCAAGCAACGGGAAATTTATTCGGACACCCATTCTTTTGCCGAAGCCTTAAGGCATGCCTTGCGCCAGGACCCCAACGTTATTGTCGTCGGGGAAATGCGCGATTTGGAAACCATATCTACGGCTTTGACTGCCGCAGAAACAGGGCATTTAGTTTTAGCGACCCTGCATACCCCGGATGCGCCGCAGACGGTTGAGAGGATCATCGACGTCTTCCCGTCGCACCAGCAGCAGCAGGTCAGGCTGCAGTTGGCGGATTCTTTACAGGGGGTAGTCTCGCAGCTATTACTTCCTAAGGCATCGGGCCCGGGGCGTATATTAGCTACGGAGATCATGATTGCCACCTCCGGAATCAGAAACCTTATTCGGGAGCATGAGCTAGAGCAGATACCCACGTTGATGCAGACCGGCGGCCAATACGGCATGAAGACCATGGATAAGTGCCTGAAGGAATTATTCCAGAATAACCTGATCAGCTTAGACGTCGCCATGGCTAAGGCGAAAAATACAGAGGAGTTTAAGCAGTTGTGAGGTTAGAAGGCAAGGCGATAAAATTAGGCAATAATATCAACACGGATTTTATCATTTCCGGCAGGTATAAGTTTTCTATCACCGATATAAGAGAGTTAGCCAGGCACATCATGGAGGATATTGACCCCGGCTTCCCCACTAAAATAATTCCCGGTAAATCCGTGATTGTGGCCGGAAAAAACTTCGGCATGGGCTCATCGCGCGAGCAGGCGCCGCTGGTAATTAAGGAATGCGGGATTATCGCCGTGTTAGCCAAAAGCTTTGCGCGCATATTTTACCGCAACGCCTTTAATATCGGTCTGCCCCTGGTCGAAATAGAAACTAAAGGCATAGACGAGAACGACGCCCTGGAGATAGATATAGGCAGGGGTAGCGTAAAGAACCTGACCAAAAATACAGCGTTTTCCGGAAAGCCGCTTCCGCCTTTTATGCAGCAGTTGCTCAAAGAAGGCGGAGTAGTGAATTATTTTAAGAAACATAAGGAGCTAAAGGTAGAGCATGGAACATAAAGTTACTTTTATCCCCGGCGACGGTATCGGCCCGGAAGTAGCCTTGGCAGCCAAGCGTTGCGTTGAGGCTACGGGGGTAGAAATTATCTGGGAAGAAGTGATCGCCGGGCAGAATGCGCTGGACAAATACGGCGAGCTCCTGCCGCAGGCAGTTTTAGATTCGATTAAGAAAAATAAGGTCGCGCTTAAAGGCCCGATAGCCACACCCATAGGCGGGGGTTTTCGTTCGGTAAACGTGGCGATCAGGCAGGCCTTAGGGTTATATGCCTGTCTGCGTCCGGCGAAATCTTATCCCGGCGTTAAATCAAATTATAAAGATATTGACCTGGTGATTATCAGGGAGAACACTGAAGATTTATATACGGGAATAGAGTTCGAGGTAGGGAAACCCGAAACCAAAAACTTAATTACCGAAATAGAAAAATACAGTAAGAAAAAAATCCTTATGGATTCAGGGTTATCCATCAAGCCGATTTCTAAGACCGCATCCCGGCGCATCGTAAAGTTCGCTTTTGAATACGCGCTCCGGTCTAAGCGCAAAAAAGTAACCGCCGTGACCAAGGCCAATATTATGAAATTTACCGACGGGCTGTTTCTGGAGGCTGCCCGCGAGGTGGCTTTAGAATACGCCGGAAAAATTCAATTTGAAGAAGCCCTGGTAGATAATATGTCGATGCAGCTGGTGCAGAAGCCGCATAATTATGATTGTTTAGTCTTGCCTAACCTTTACGGCGATATACTTTCCGACCTTTGCGCCGGTTTAGTCGGCGGCTTGGGGGTTGCCCCGGGAGCGAATATCGGGGATACTCTGGCGGTATTTGAGGCGACACACGGCTCAGCGCCGAAATATACCGGTTTAAATAAAATTAACCCTACCGCGATGATTTTATCCGGCGTGCTTATGCTGCGCTATCTTAAGGAAGATAAAGCTGCGGATAGGCTGGAAAAAGCCGTAGCCGAAGTCTTAAGGGAAGGCAAATCCGTTACTTACGATTTAAAGCCCAATCGCGATGATCCGTCTGCCGTAGGGACCAGCGAAATGGCGGATGCTATCATCCATAAAATACAGGGACAGTTCTAATCCCAATCGAGGGACGCTTCTTTAACCAATCGGAGAAGTGTCCCCGATCAAAGAAAAGATATTATTATGAAGATAAGCATAATCGGCGCGGGTAATGTCGGCGGCTTAGCCGCGATGCGCTTGGCCGAGACAGGAATCGGCGACATATTCCTCATCGATATTGCTAAAGGCTTAGCCTGCGGCAAGGCTTTAGACTTAGAGGACGCGCGCAGCTTAGTTAAAAATCATTATCATCTCTGCGGCAGAGAGGATATCCGCGAAATTAGAGGTTCTGATATCATCGTGGTCACCGCCGGGATGCCACGTAAACCCGGGATGACGCGCGAAGAGCTGGCCAATATTAACGCGCGAGTGATAAAAGAAATATCGCTTAGCGTAAAAGAAACCGCGCCTTCATCAATACTCATCATCGTCACCAACCCCCTGGATTTAATGACTCGCCTGGCAACAGAGGTGACAGGATTTAAACCGGGAAGAGTCTTTGGCATGGGGGTTACTTTGGATGCCGCGCGTTTCGCCAACCTCATCGCTTGTGAATTGCAGGTTCCCGTCACAGACATAGATTCCTTCGTGATCGGCAGCCACGGCGAAGGTATGCTGCCGCTACCCAGGCTTACTACCATTAAAGGAGCGCCACTGCCTAAATTTCTTGACCCGCAAAAAATCGAGGAATTAGTCAAGAGGACGATTCTTCGCGGTGCTGAGATTGTCTCCTTACTGGGTAGCGGCAGTGCTTATTTTGCGCCCTCCGCAGCGATTGCGGAGCTGGTGCGGGTAATCGCAAAAGACGAAAAGAGGATTCTGGGCGTCTCGGCCGGCTTAAACGGAGAATATGGCGTATCAGGCGTCGCTATCGGCGTTCCCTGCCGCATCGGCGGCAACGGCATTGAGAATATCATCGAATTAGATTTGGACGCCCGGGAAAAACAAGCCTTTCAGAAAGCCGCCGCTTCCTTAAAAGACCAGTACAGCCGCATCAAGAGATAAATATGCAAGAGTATGATCTGGCAGTAATCGGCGCAGGTTGGGCAGGATTTAACGCTGCGCTGGGTGCAAAAAAGCAGGGGTTAAAAGTCGCCCTCATCGATAAAGGCCAGATCGGCGGCACCTGTCTTAACCGCGGCTGCATACCTACCAAAGCCCTGATCCAATCCGCAAAAGTTTATTCCCTGGTAAAACAAGCAGAAATATTCGGGGTGGAAGTCCAGGCGCCGCAAATAAATTTCTTAAGCATGCAGGCGCGCAAAGATAAAATCATCGCCCAGCTGCGTTCAGGGATGCAATCTATGCTTGGCGGGATAGATTTTTTGAATGCGCCAGCCCAATTCTTATCCCCATATGAGATAGAGTTAGGAAAAGAGGTAATCAGGGCTAAGTCCGTGATTATCGCTACCGGTTCCCGGCCGATGGAATTAAAAGATATTCGGTTTGACGGCAAAAAGATTATTTCTAGCGATGAAATCCTGGATTTGAAAGAACTCCCCAAGTCTCTTTTAATTATCGGCGGGGGAGTGATCGGCTCGGAGTTCGCCAGCCTCTTTTCAATTTTAGGGACCGAGGTTACCATCGCAGAAAAGATGCCTCAGCTCCTGCCGCAGGAAGACGCGGAAATTGCCAGGAAAATAGAAACGCTTTTTAAAAAGAAAGGGATCAAAGTCCATACCGCCACCGATGCATCCAGCCTAAATCCGGCGGATTATGAATTAGTCTTGCTTTGCGTCGGCCGGGCCCCTGAGACAGAGAGGATCGGCTTAGAAAAATTAGGCATAAAACTAGAGCAGGGCAAGATCCTTGTCGATAAATACCTGCGCACCAACATTCCCCCCATTTACGCTGCCGGCGACTGCACCGGAAAAATAATGCTGGCGCATTTTGCCGCTTATCAGGGCGAAATTGCCGCGGGAAATATTATTCCGGGAAACTTCCTGCCGGCGGATAACGCTGGTGTGCCTAACTGTATCTTTACCGATCCGGAAATAGCCAGTGTTGGTTTATCCGAAAAAGAAGCTTTAAATAAAGGGCTCCAGATAAGAGTAAATAAGTTTGATTTCTTAGCTTCGGGCATGGCGCGGATTTTGGAGAAGGCAGAGGGGTTGATCAAGATAATTTCTGATAAAAAAAGCGAAAATATCTTAGGCGCATCCATTATCGGGCCGGGCGCAACCGAGCTGATTGCAATTTTGACTTTGGCTAAATCTACGGGCAGCAAATTATCCCAGATTCGCCGGACTATCTTTGCCCATCCCACCTTATCCGAATCCATCCGTGAAGCGGCCAGGGGTTAAATGATGGAGATCAAATTATTTGATTTAGGGTTAATCGATTACCAGGCGGGATTAGCCCGGCAAAAAGAGGTTTTTCAAGAGGTGCTTAGCGGCAGGCTTGACTCAGGCTTGATTCTCTGCCGGCACTACCCGGTGATTACTTATAGTAGGCAGGCAGGCCTAGCGAACCTGAAAGTGAGCGTAAACGAATTAAAAAAGCGGGGTATAGGGTTGTATCAAACAGAGCGCGGCGGGGATATTACCTATCACGGGCCCGGGCAACTGATGGTTTATCCCGTCCTTAATCTGCGCTATTTTAAGCCGGATATACACTGGTATTTAAGAAAATTAGAAGAGTTGGCCATAGGCACACTTGAAGGGTTCGGCGTTTTCGGGCAGGTTAAACCCGGCTTAACCGGCGTCTGGTATAGAGAGCAGAAAATCGCCTCTATCGGTGTGGCCATAAAAAAATGGATTACTTTTCACGGCTTGGCCCTAAACATAAAAAAGGACGACCTGGAGAACTTTTCTTTGATTAGGCCCTGTGGGATGGATATCAGTATGACGTCTCTAGAGTCGGTATTAGCCAGAGCAGTAGAGATGGATGCGCTAAAGGAATCCTTAAAGAGGAGATGGAAAAATGACCAAAGTAGTCTTGCCGGAATTAGGCGAGGGTATTAAAAAAGCCACGCTTTCCTACTGGTATTATCAGGACGGGGATAAAGTTCAGGAAAAGGACGATTTGGTGGAGTTAACCACGGATAAAGCCACCTTTAATCTTCCCAGCCCCTGTTCAGGTAGGTTGGTGGAGATATTTTTCCGCGAAGGCGATAGCATCAATATAGGCGAAACACTCGCCGTGATCGACGAAGAGCAATAGTTATAACCCTATATACAATATTGAGATTCGCGCCTGGCCCAGAAAATCAGGCGCATTTTTATGGCTTAAATCAAATATCTCTTGACAATATATAGTTTTCCTAGTATATATACGATTATCGTAAATATGCTAAAAGAGGTGGGAAATGGCAAAAGATAAAGAGATTTTAACTGCCAAAGAGGTTGCGGATTACCTTGGCCTTCACCCGCTCACAGTCCACCGTTATGCCCGGGAAGGAAAGATCCCGGCGTTTAAAATCGGCACGGACTGGCGCTTCCACAAGAAGTACATTGAGCGCTGGATAAAAGAAAAGGTCGCCTACAACTTAAACGGCAGGGATCGCAGAAAATCAATACTGGACTAGGTCTAACTTTTTTAAAGTATGGAGCCTAAAACCTTTGCTTTTATACTCCACTCCGGGAGTGTGGAAGAACTTAAAAAATCATATCCTTTATTTCGGATGGTGCCGGATTTTATCCTGAAGAGGTCGTTTCGGGCAATAGCGCCTTTTAAGGTTTCGCAGCTGAAAAATGTGCGCTCCATCAGGGGCAAAGAGGTGCGTGGGTTTTTTATTGATTGCCCGCTCTTAGTCGAAGAAGGCCAGGCTATGGAAGAAAGGCTGGTGTTGGGGAAAATCTTTAGCGCCGCGGCACTGGCTAAAAAAATGGGGGCGCAAATCTTAGGCACAGACGGCTGCGCCGCATTACTCAAAGATAACCGGGAGGCTTTTGCCAGGCACATCTACCTGCCCTTTACTGACGGGGGCGCCTTGACTGCCTGGTCTGTTTTTGAAGCGGTTTACCGGGCGGCTAAGGCCAAAGGGGTAGATTTAAAACGCGCAAGCGTAGCCGTAATCGAGGCTACGGATCCTTTAGGCAATTTATGCGCCAGAAAATTATCCGAATCTGCGCGCAAAATAATCTTAAGCGGTAAGGATAGCCGCAAATTATCCTTGCTTAAAGATACTTTGGCGAATTTATATCCGGCAGAGGTAGTAATAGAAGAGATGAAGCTGCGGGCGATCAGAGAAGCGGATATCGCTATAATCACCGGCAGCGCATCCGGATTCATTATGGATATAGATAATCCGGGGGCAGGTAAAATCATCTGTTATGTTTCTCTATCGGCGCCTGCCGCCGACAAATTAAAATCCTGGGAAGGAATAACTGCCGTAGAGGCGGGGCTGATGAAATTGCCAAATCCTACGGATTTGCAGTTAAGCACCGGTTTATCCAAAGACGTGGTTTCTACGGCCTTGGCTGAGACCATGCTCTTGGCTCTTGAAGAAAGGTTCATGAATTATTCCTGCGGCGAAAATATTAATATAGATAAATTAGAGGAAATCGCCGATATCGCGGCAAAGCACGGCTTTGAGGTCTGGGTGCCGGAGGCGCCGGTGTTATAAGGAGAGAGAATGTCTTTAAAAGGAAAGACTGTAGTAGTGAGTGGCGCAGCAAGAGGCATAGGCCGGGCAATTGCGTTAGAGCTGGCGCGCCAGGGCACAAATATCAGTTTTAATTATTCTAAAAGCCAGAGCCAAGCACAAGAATTAGAAAAGGAGCTTAAGGGTTTGGGCGTAAAAGCGCAGGGATTTCAGGTAGATATTAAAGATTATGCCGCGGTGAAAGGCTGGGTGGATAAAACCAAGGAATTATTCGGAAGTTTAGATATTGTAGTCAATAATGCCGGCATCATCAGGGACAGGGCTTTTGCGCTGATGGAGATAGCTGATTGGCAGGACGTGATTGATACTAATTTAGGCGGCACGATGAATCTGACCCGCGCGGCAATCGTGACTTTGGTTAAACAGAAAAGCGGAAATATCGTCAATATTACTTCGGTGACCGGCGTCATAGGTATGCCGCGGCAGACTAATTACGCTGCCTCTAAGGCCGGTATCATCGGTTTTACCAAGGCGCTGGCTAAGGAAGTAGCGGCTTATAATATCAGAGTAAATGCGGTTGCGCCGGGCTTTATTGAGACTGATATGCTCAAAGATTTAAAAGAGGTATACCGCAATCAGATTATCGAACATATACCGCTGGGGCGGATGGGCAAATCCGAAGAAGTGGCGCTGGTAGTGAAATTTTTAGTCAGCGACGCAGCCAATTACATCACCGGCCAGACTGTGATTATAGACGGGGGAATGAGTTTAGGATGAGTAGAAGGGTAGTAGTCACGGGTTTAGGGGTTGTCACTTCCCTGGGAATCGGCAAAGACGAATTCTGGAAGAACCTGATTCAGGGTAAATCCGGAATCAGCAAGGTCGAATCCTTTGACGTCTCTAATTATAGCCGCAGCTTCGGCGGAGAGATAAAAAACTTCCAGCCGTTGCAGTTCATAACAGAGAGAGAAATTAAACGTATGGGCAGGGCATCGCAACTGGTAATTGCTGCCACGGAGTTAGCTTTTAAAGATACCAAGATAGATGCGGGACATTTAGATTCTGATAAGTCAGCAGTAATTATAGGTACAACTATGGGTGAGGCAAACATCTTTGAAATTCTAAACAAAGCTTGGCTTGAAAGAGGATTGGAAAAAGTTGACCCTTTTTTAGTGGGTAGGACAACAGCGAATTTGCTTTCGGTAAATTTAGGGATTCATTACAAGTTAGGCGGAATCAATTTAGTTGTTCCCACTGCCTGCGCTGCCGGCAATTACGCCATTGGTTATGGCTTTGACTTGATAAAAGAAGGCAGGGTTAATTTTGCAATTTGCGGCGGTGCGGATGCTTTTTCGCGTATCGCCTTTACCGGCTTTGCCCGGCTTTATGCGATGTCTGCGGATATCTGCCAGCCTTTTGACAAAAATAGAAAAGGGATGCTGGTAGGAGAGGGAGGGGCGGTTTTGATTTTAGAGCCGTTAGAGAGCGCGCAGAAAAGGGGCGCACTTATTTATGCTGAGATTTTAGGATACGGCCTATCATGCGACGCGCACCATATGACCATACCCTCTGAGGATGGCATCACCCGCTGCATACAGAATGCCTTAAAGGAGACAGGAGTTAGGCCGCAGGAGATAAATTATATTTCCGCGCACGGCACCGGCACAGCACAGAACGACAAGAATGAGTGTATTGCTATTAAGAATGTCTTTGGCGAACATAGCAAAAAAGTCGCGGTTTCGTCCATTAAATCAATGCTCGGCCATTGCATGGGAGCTGCTTCAGGGATTGAGGCAGCAGCTTGCTGCATGGCGATAAAAGAAGATATTATTCCGCCCACGATTAATTACCAGACGCCTGACCCGGATTGTGATATTGATTGTGTGCCAAATGAGGCGCGGCGTACAAAAGTTAATATTGCGCTGAATAATGCCTATGCATTTGGAGGTAATAATAGCTGCGTAGTGTTTAAAAAATATGAAAGATAAAATAGTTATTACGGGAATCGGCGTATTATCTTCTATCGGTATCGGCAAAGATGCCTTTTGGCAGGCTTTAGAGGAAGGAAAATCCGGGGTCAAGCCGGTAACCTTATTTGATACGAGTAAATTAAAAGTTAAAATGGGCGCAGAAATTTCTGACTTTAATCCGGGAGCGATTTTAGGGGAGAAGGGCTTGCGTAATTTAGACAGGGCGACCAAGCTTTTGCTTTGCACCGGAAAATTAGCTTTAGATGATGCGAGACTTGAGATTGACGACATTAATTCAAATGCCATCGGCATATCAATCGGCACGACCGTAGGAAGCCTCTGGAGTATCTCTGAATTCGATAAGTCAGCGCTACGCGACGGCCCGCATTTTGTCAATCCGGCAGAGTTCCCGAATACGGTGATTAATTCTCCTCCCAGTCAATTAGCCATACGCCTGAAATCTAAGGGGCCGTGCGCGACAATTTCTAGCGGTTTTACTTCAAGCCTCGATGCAATTAAATACGGAATTGATCTGATCAGAAATAGACGCGCGCAAATAGTTTTAGCCGGAGGTGTCGAGGAGTTTTGCGAACAGACATATCTGGGATTTTACAAAGTAAATTTTCTGGCAGGAGTAAAAGGCCCGGAATTAAGCTGCCCCTTTGACCAGCGCAGGAACGGAGTTATCTTAGGAGAGGGAAGCGCGATTTTAGTTTTAGAATCTGAGGAGTCGGCAAAAAAACGGGGCGTTGATATCTATTCCCATATTTTAGGCTTTGGCACGCATTTTTATCCTTATGCTATTAACAAATATGAGCCGCAAGGCAAAGGCCTAAAGAAGGCAATGAAATTTGCCTTGGAAGATGCAGGGGCATCGGCTGAAGATATAGATTATATCTCTTGCGCTGCCAATTCCATGCAGGATGCAGACGCAATAGAAACAGCTTCTATTAAGGAGGTATTCGGCAAAAAAGCAGAGGAGATTTCCGTTACTGCC
This sequence comes from uncultured Planctomycetales bacterium, assembly GCA_964545575.1. Taxonomy (GTDB): domain Bacteria; phylum Omnitrophota; class Gorgyraeia; order Gygaellales; family Profunditerraquicolaceae; genus CAZJFL01. The sequence continues at coordinate 16,718 of CAZJFL010000011.1, read as the reverse complement.
ACAAAATCAATGCTGGGTGAGACTTTTTCTGCGGCAGGAGTTTTGGCTGCCGCAGCCACGGTTGGCGCAATAAATAAAGATTTTCTTCCGCCGACTATCAATTATGCGCAAAAAGACCCGGTCTGCGACTTAGATTGCGTGGCAGTTAAATCGCGCGCAGCCAGAATTAATAAAGCGGTGGTCAACGCCTTTGGCCCAAGCGGGAGTAATTCTTGTATTTTAATCGGGAAATAACGATATAAATTTATAATTTACTACAAAAAGGAGGTGGTGCCAGATGAGTGATACTAAAACGATCGAAAGTGAAATAAAGGAGATAATTGCTCAGATTATGGAGGTAGAGCCCGAGAAAATTACCCCTAGCGCAAAGTTTGTGGAGGACCTAGGCATGGATAGTATGATGGCTCTTGAAATAGTGGCAGCGATTGAGAAGAAATATAAGATTACTATCCCGGAAGAATATTTAATGAAACTAGCTACTTTGGGCGATGTTGTAGCTATTGCCCAGCAATTTATAGGGAAGTCATAAGATGGAGCTTGATATTAAAGAAATCCAGAAGATTTTACCGCAGACTTATCCTTTCTTGCTTATCGACCGTATCGTCGAATTCGAGCCAAAGAAGAGGATAGTGTCTTTAAAGAATGTTTCTTTTAACGAATACTTCTTTGCCGGGCATTTTCCCGGGATGCCGGTGATGCCCGGGGTTTTGATTATTGAGGCTATGGGCCAGACCGCAATCGTCTTTTTTGCCAAAAGTTATCCCGCGGAGTTACAAAGCGGGACTTTGTATTATTTAGGGAAAGTCGAGGCAAAGTTTATGCAACCGGTTTTTCCCGGCGACCAGCTAAAAATCGAAGTTAAACCTTTAAAGATTTTAGCAATGATGGGCATAGTAGAGGCCACTGCTTCTGTCGGGGATAAAATAGTCGCTAAGGCAGAACTTATTTTTGCGGCAAAGGGAAAAGAAAATAAATAGATGAATCCACACGGATTAAAAAAAGATGAGTACGATGTGGTAATTATCGGCGCCGGCATCGGCGGCCTGGTCTGCGGCTGCTACTTGGCCAAGGCGGGGATGAAGGTGCTGATTGTGGAGCAAAATTATAAAGTAGGAGGGTATTGCCAGTCGTTTGCCAGGGATGGATTTCTGTTTGATGCCTGTGCGCATTCTTTAGGCAGTTGCAGAAAGAATGGCGGCACTATCACAAAGATACTGGAAGGGTTAGGAATAACCGACAGGATTAGCCTTAAAAGATCTAATCCATCAGATATCATTCTTACGCCTGATCATAAAATATCTTTTTATTCGGATTTGAAGCAAACTATCGCTGAGCTGCAAAACATTTTTCCTAAAGAAGGGAAAAATATACAATCCTTTTTTGGCCTTTTAACAAGCCCCAACAGCATCCCTCTTTTAGCTTTCAGGAATAAAACATTCCAAAGCGTCTTGGATAAATATTTTACTAATTCTAAACTTAAAGCGATATTATCTCTGCCGGTTTTAGGAAACGCGGCTTTATCGCCCTCTTTGATTTCCGGTTTTACCGCTTCAGTGGTATATAGAGAGTTTGTTTTTGATGGTGGCTACTATCCGAACGGAGGGATGCAGGTTCTGCCGGATACCCTGGCAAGCCGTTTTAAAGAATTAGGCGGAACGCTATTGCTATCTCACTTAGTAAATAAAATAAAAATAGATCATAATGAGGCAAAAGGGGTTTTATTGGCCGGAGGTGATTTTATTCCCGCAAAATATATTGTTTCTGCCTGCGATGCCGCAGAAACATTTTTTGATTTTTTAGGCAGGGAAAAAATTGATAAAGATTTCGCCAATAAGCTGCTGACGCTGGAACCGTCTCTGTCTATGTTTATTATGTATTTAGGTATTGATGATGATATGAGAGTATCTTTCCCCGGATATACTAATATCTGGTATTTGCCGCATTACGATATGGAAACTTTGTACCTTGAAGCAAAAAACAGCCGGGTAAATAAACTGGCGGAATATTATATGGTCCGCATTCTATCTAATAACAGGAGCTTGACTATTTGTATAAATGCCAATTTTGAAAGCGAAGAATTTTGGAATACCCATAAAGAAAGTATTACGAATAGCTTAATAAGAAATATGGAAAAGATATTCCCGTCATTATCTAAGCATATTGTATACAAAGGAGTTTCTACTCCGCAAACATTGTATAGTTGGACCTTAAATTACAAAGGGGCATCTTATGGCTGGGCTTGGCTGCCTTCCCAGCTGATGGTAGAAGGTTTATCGCAGAGAACTTTTATAAAAAATCTATACTTGACCGGCCATTGGACTACTTCCGGGCAGGGCTTGCCGGCGATTGCCTATTTAGGCTCTAACTGTGCCAGGTTGATTTTGAATAAGAATAAAGAAAAAGATCTTGCGAGTTTTTCTAGTGCTAAATAGTTTAACCTTCGGTTTTTATTATTAAATAAATTTATGAAAGATAAAAAAACTGTATTTTTGACAGGGGCTACCGGATTAGTGGGCTCCTACCTCTTAAAAATTCTTTTAGAGAACGGACATCAGGTTTATGCGCTTGCACGAAACAAAGATAATCAAAGCGCCAAAGACAGGATAACAGCTATCTTAAAATTTTGGGAGGAAGATATAGTAGATAAAGGCATCCTGAGAAACTTAAGGGTAATAGAGGGAGATATTGCATATCCTGACTTGGGTATTAAGTCAAAAAAAGATATCGAAATACTTATCTCAGGTGTCGAAATAATCTTTCACAGCGCTGCTTTAGCTGATTTAAATATTCCACTTAAGGTAATCAGAGAGATAAATGTTGAAGGAACGCGCAACATATTAGATTTTTCCTTAGAATGCAAGAAAAGGGGGAAATTAAGTAAAGTAAACCACATAAGCACTGCTTATGTGGTTGGAACCAAAAATGGAATAGAATTTAGTGAAGACATGCTGGAATTAGGGCAAGATTTCCATAATGCCTACGAACAAAGCAAATATGAAGCAGAGCTTTTAGCTAAACAATATTTAAATAGAGGGTTAAATATTTCTATCTTTCGTCCAAGCATGATAATGGGGGATAGTGAGGAAGGAAGAACTACCGAATTCCGTTTATTCTACCGTCCGCTCCATTTCTTTGCACAAGAGATCTTCCGGGAGTTTCCTGCGAATCCAGCCTGCCGTCAAAATCTTATTAACGTAGATACAGTTGCGAACGCGCTATATATACTAAAAGATAGAGAAGAATCACGAGTTTATCATTTAACTTCTTCGGAAGGTATGCCCATAGGTTCGTCTATACAAATAGTAGCGGATTATTTTGGTTTTAAGCCCCCCGAATTTATTCCCGTAGAAAATTTTAATTTTAATCGACTTACGCCCGTTCAGAAAGCATTAGCGGGGCCATACATCCCATATTTTAATTATACCACAAAATTTATTTCCCAGAAAACGAGAAGTATATTAAAAGAATACAATTTCATCTGTCCGCAGATAGATAAGAAAAATATCATTAGAAATTTGAAGTATTGCGAAAAGCAAAAGTTTATAACGAGAAAGAAGCAGAATGAATATTCTAAAGTTAATTAAAGAGAGAAGGACAATAAGGAAATATAAAAATAAGAATATTCCCGATAGAATAATCAACCAGATTCTCGAGGGAGCACGGTGGGCACCTTCATCGCATAATCTACAGCCTTGGAATTTCGTAGTTGTACGAAATAGGGAATCAAAAGAAAAACTAGTCTTTACATTAAAAAACCCAGCGGTTAATATTTTAGGCCCTATAAAATTTTTAATTAAGAAAAATGCTGAAATAATTCAACAATCTACCCTTGTAATTCTAGTTTATAATAGTTGCATTTTTTCAAAAAAGGTTAAGGATCTGGGGGCGATGTATTTTGTAAACGCCCATACTTCGGAAATAGAAAGCATTGCTGCCGCTATTGAGAATATGCATCTTGTTGCGGCTTTTTTAGGGATAGGGATGGCGTGGCTGGCGATGCCTTTATTTGTAGAGAAAGAAATTACTAAGCTTTTCAATTTACAGGGAGAATTAATGGCCATTTTAACATTTGGTTATCCTGCAGAAAAAGGAAAGCACGCTACCAGGAAGCTAATCTCTGAAATTGTAACTTATATATAAGGTAAAATGGAAGAGAAATATGATGTAGTCATAATAGGGGCAGGGATCGGTGGTTTAGTTTGCGGTTGTTATTTAGCTAAAGCAGGCTTCAAAGTTTTGATTGTTGAGCAGCATAATAAGCCCGGAGGATATTGTACTTCATTTGAAAGAAAGGGTTTCAAGTTTGACGTAGGGCCGCATTGCTTAGGGTCTTTTAGGGAGGGGGGAGTATTTCTTCCTATACTGAAGGATTTAGGGCTTCTAAATAGGATAGAGTTCATAACCAATGATCCTACGGATGTAATTATAATGCCTGATAAAAAAATTTTGATTAGAAAAGACAAAAATGACACAAAAAAAGAACTAATAGCGCATTTTCCGCGAGAAAAGGATAATATTGAAAGTTTTTTTAATTTTATACTTAGTCCCAATCCCATTGATATTTTTGTAAAAATTAAAAAGATAACCTTTAAAGAATTATTAGACAATTTTTTTAGTGATTATAAATTAAAAACTATTTTGTCTCTACCGGGAACCTATTTAGAGCTGCCTCCCTCAAAAGCTTCGGCATTAGTTTGTGTGATTCTATACCGGGAGTTTATCTTGGACGGCGGCTATTATCCTAAGGGGGGAATGCAAGTTTTTCCCGATTCTTTAGCGCATAGGCTTAAGGAGTATGGGGGCGAGCTTCTATTATCGCAGAGGGTGAATAAAATTATTACTAAAAACAAAAAAATATCTGGTATTAAGCTGGAGGGCGGAGAATTTATTGCTGCAAAAGTCGTAGTTTCAAATGCGGATTCTACCTTAACTTTTAGTAAATTATTAGATTGTGATAGTGAAGAGAATAAGATTACAAATCAGTTAGAAACTTCACTTTCTGCATTCGGCATCTATTTAGGTTTAAACAAAGAATTAAACATTACCCCAAAACACTATTATACTTCTTACTTATCAACCTATGATGTTGAGAAAGCTTATGAAGAACACGCTGATTTATATAAAAAAGATGATTTTAGTTTTATTTTTTATACATTTTCTTCTTTGATTGACCCAACAGTTGCCCCCAAGAATAAAGGTATTATGAGGGTAATGATAGGCGCCAAATATGAAGATAAATATATCTGGGATAAGTATGCTGAGAATATAGCTAATAAACTGTTAGAAAAAACAGAACATTTGTTCCCTGGTGTTAAAGATTCTATTGAGGTTAAGGAAATAGCCACTCCATATACTTTTCATAAATTTACCTCTAATAAAAATGGTGCTTTATTTGGTTGGGCTGCTATTCCTAGTCAAATTGACAGGAATGTTTTTCCTTATAATACGAGTATAGAGAATTTATATTTATCCGGTCATTGGACTACCAATGGAATAGGGCAAAGTGGAGTAGGTATTGTTGCTTTATGTGCCAAAGGAACAGCTAAAAAAGTAATTGCAACCTTTAAAACAAGGGCCGTCACAAAATGAATTTATTTGGAGCAACTAGTATTTTGGCATTTTTTTCTAATTGCGGGATAGCCGCTTTTTTATTTATAAAGGGGGAGCGGAGGTTATCGAATGCGCTCGTTGGTTGCGCCACAGCCAGTTTATCGATATGGACTTTAGCAACTTATAAATTTTCTATAATATCATTTGAAAATTACAAATTAGCATTTCTTTGGTGGAAAATAGCTTACGTCGGCGTTATTTTTATCCCTATACTTTATACCCATTTTATTATTAAATTTCTTAATATAGAGTGGAAAAAATTTATTATAGCTATTTATTTATTAGGTATTTTATTTTTATTTTTAAATTGGTTCGATAATTCAAGATTATTTTTAGGGGATATTAGATTTGTATTTAACAATTTTTATTGGCACGATTGGGTTAAAAATAAAAATTTCCTTTTTCTTTTATTTTATATAATTTTCTATGGAGTTTTACCGGGTATTAGTTTTATTTTATTGATTAAAGAATATAGGCATTCAAGCGGAATCCTTAGAAATCAACTAAAATATCTTATATTGGGTTCTGTAATTGCTTGGGCTGGCCCAGAGTTTCTTTATTTATTTGATTTTAGAATCGATATTTATTCAACCGCTTGTCTAGCGAACATTTTTTTTGCATTGTATCCCCTTATAATAACCTATGCCATAATCAGATATCGTCTTGCAGATATTAAAGTTGCCATAACGCGCGCCGGTATATTTATAGCAATATATACTTTAATTTTAGGTCTTCCGTTTGCCGTCGCGACAATATTTAAAAATTATCTTTTAGGAGTCTTTGGTCAGAATTGGTGGATGATGCCGCTGATATTGATGGCTGCTTTGGCAACTGTAGGGCCGTTTATTTATATTTATGTAGAGCGTAAAGCCGAAGACCGGATATTAGCAGAACAACGTCGATACCAGAATACCCTTAAACAAGCCTCTCTCGGTATGACGCGCATACGCAACTTACGCAAGCTGCTCAATGTGATTACCCATATCGTTACCAAAACCGTTAGAATTTCTTATGCTGCGATTTATCTGCATAGCGAAGAAACGGACGAGTATGTTCTGGCGGTCAGCCGCGATAAAGGCAGGATGTCTATGCCAAAATTAACCGCGGATAATCCATTGATCAAGTGGATTATGCTCAAGCGCGAGCCGCTTATCTACGAGGAAGTAAAACGCCAGATGCAGGATTCAGGAGACCATTCCTATATGCAATTGGAAGAGAATATGCGTATCCTTACGGCATCCGTAATTATTCCCAGTTTCTTAGAAGATAGATTTATGGGTTTTATTGTTTTAGGGGATAAGCTTTCTGGTCAGATTTATACTCCAGATGATTTAAACGTCTTCCAGGTCCTTGCCAGCCAAGCCGCCCTTGCCATTGAAAACGCGCAATTCTACGAAGAGGCAAAGGAGATGCAGCAGCAGATTGCGCAGGCAGAAAAGATGGCTACTGTCGGAACTATGGCTGACGGGCTTTCACATCAGATCAATAACCGTTTTCATGCCCTTTCGTTGATTGCCGGCGATACTATTGATACCATAAAGCTGACTAATACCACTCAGTGTACTCCTGAAGTCAGAGAAATGATTAGTCAGGTCAGCCACGCACTTGACCGCATACAGGCTAACGTCACGCAGGGCGGCGAGGTGGTAAAGGGGATGCTTAAGTATTCCCGTAAGGGCGAGGAAGGGCTGGAAGCGATAGATTTGAATACGCTGCTGGATAATACTTTAGAGATGGTGCAATTCAAGGTTAAAGTATCAGAATTTGATCTTATCCGTAACTTTGACCAAGGCACGCCGAAAATAAAAGGTAATATGGTGCAACTGGAAGAGGCATTTTTCAATTTTATTGATAATGCCTATGATGCCATTGTCGAGCGCCGCACTACCTTAAATGAAGAGGGTTACCGCGGCAGAATTACCGTTTCAGCCAAGCCTAAGGATACTAAGCTTGAAATCATCGTTGAGGATAATGGTATGGGGATGAAGGATGGGAATATCAAAAAAGTCTTTACACCCTTTTTTACCACTAAGATTTCCGCCCGTAAAGGCAACGGCCTTGGGCTGTATGTGATTAATAAGATTATCACCGATACCCATCAGGGAAAAATCAGCTTTGAGTCAGAATATAAAGTCGGCACGCGCTTTATCCTGGAATTGCCGATAGCAACATAGAAAATTAGTGCTATAATAATATTTATTAAGGAGGCGAAATGGCTAAGTTATTAATTGTTGATGACGAAATGGATGTGCGGGAGTTTGCGGCGAATTTCTTCCGCAAGCGCAAAGTTGAGGTCTCTACCGCCGGAAGCGGAGAAGAGGCCCTGCAGCTGTTAAAAAACCAGAAGCCCCATTTAATCCTTCTGGATATCAAGATGCCTGGTATAGACGGTATTGAGACTTTACGGCGCCTGCGGGAAACTCATAAAGATACCAAGGTGATCATGGTCACCGGCAAAAAGCCCGACGATGAAGGGATCGGGGAACAGTGTAAGCAGCTGGGGATAATGGATTATATCCATAAGCCGCTGGAGTTAGATGAGCTTGAGCGCGTGGTGATGAGCAGTCTCAAAATAGGATGAGCATTAATTACAAGAAAGAATTAGAGAGCGCAGCCAAGAGCATGATTATGGTGCATGAGCCGGATGTGCTGATCAAGATGATTGTGCGTACCATTGTCAATAAAGTCAAAGTCCGCCACGCCGGAATCCTGCTACACGATAAAGAGAGGGACGCTTATGTATTATCGGTTTCCCGCGGCCCCACGGGTTTAAAGATACCCGCAGGATTTGCGCGCATGGATGCGGATAACCCGCTGATCCGTTTCTTCAAAGAGCGCTGGGATAAGAAACTCCTGCATGACGGCGCCTTAGTTTACTGCGAGGCGAAGAAATTTTTAAAAAAGCGGATGCCCCTCCAGGCAAAAGAGCTTCTTAAAAAGACTCTCTACCAGATGGAGATGTTTGACGTAGAGGTCTGTCTTCCTACTTATTACGAAAATGAGCTTTTAGGAATACTTTTATTGGGCAAGAAAAAAAGAAACGCCTGTTTCGGCCGCGATGAGCTGGATTTTTTTGTTGCCCTTACCTCGGATGTGGTGATGGCGATCAGAAACGCCAAGCTCTTCAAGGACTTACAGGCGGAGCTGGAAAAGGAACGCCGCCTGTTTCTCCATACTACCATTGCCCTTGCCGCCGCCATTGACGCCAAAGACCATTACACCCACGGCCATACTTCGCGCGTAACCAATCTTACTCTGGAAATTGCCAGAATGGTTTCCCGGAAACGCCAGGAATACAGGGAAAAATTTGACGAAAAATTTATGGAAAACCTGCATATCGCCAGCCTCCTGCACGATATAGGTAAGATCGGCATATCCGAAAACATACTGAATAAAAGCGGCCCGCTGGACGAAGAAGAAGAGAAAAAGATGCGCGGCCATCCTGCTGTCGGAGCTTTAATCCTGCAGCCGATCAGAGAATTGGGCGAGCCGCTTTTGGGCGTAAAATACCATCATGAAAGGTATGATGGCTCAGGCTATCCGGAAGGATTAAAAGGAGACCGGATACCCCTGGTCGCTTTGATTATTGCCGTGGCCGATGCTTTTGACGCCATGACCACTAACCGGCCTTACCGCAGTGCTCTCTCCAAAGAAGAAGCGGTCCGCAAAATCAGCGAGGCAAGCGGTAAACAGTTCGACCCTGTCTTTACCTCTGCTTTGGCAGAGCTCTATCAGGAAGGTAAAATCTAACTCACCCATGCCCGGCGAGCGCATAATCTTGATGTATATCTCCGAAGTTTCCGGCCATCACAGCGCTACCATTGCCATTGAAAAGGCGATTAAGTCATTATCGCCGGGGGCAGAGACGCTCAATATCAACGCCTTTAAATACACTAACCCCATTTCGGAAAAAGTCATCAACCGCATCTATATGGGCGTGATAAAAAATACCCCGCAGGTCTGGGATTACCTTTATGATAATCCCAGAGTAGTGGCGAGGCTGGCCAAAATCAAGGATGCGGTGCACAGGTTTAACTCGCCCAAGCTAAAAAATCTTTTTGACCGCTTTCAGCCGGACGCCGTGCTTTGCGCGCAGGCATTTCCCTGCGGGATGGTGGCGGATTACAAAAAGGCCTATGGCTCAAACCTGCCTTTAGTCGCGGTGCTTACGGATTATATCCCGCATTCTTACTGGGTCTATGATCAGGTAGATTATTATATCGCGCCTTCCGAAGAGGTGGCCGAGCGGCTGGCCAAGAAAGGGGTCCCGGCGCATAAAATCAAGCCCTTAGGGATTCCCTTTGACCATAAATTTAATATTCCTTTTGATAAAACTAAAGTGCTGCAGAAACTTAAGCTTGACCCCGGGATAAAAACCGTCCTGATTATGGGCGGTGGACAGGGCTTAGGCCCGCTAAAGACGGTCCTGCGGCACTTAAAGAAAATAAAAAAAGAGTTTCAGCTCATCGTGGTTGCCGGTAGCAATAAAAAGCTCTATAATTCCCTGAAGAGAAAAATAAAACATTATAAGAAGAAGCTTCTGGTTTTCGGCTATGTGGATAATATCAACGAACTGATGGGCGTATCCGATATCCTGATCACCAAGCCCGGAGGCATCACTACTGCCGAGGCCCTGACTAAAAAAATACCCATGGTGATCATCAGGCCCATTCCCGGGCAGGAAGCCAGCAATACCGCCTACCTTACCGCAAGGGAGGCGGCGATCAAAGTAGATAAGATGAAAAGTATAGGCCCGGTTATTGAAGGACTGCTGGAAGATGCGGAAAAATTAAAGCGCCTTGCGGAGAATACCGGACGCATCGCCAAGCCCGATGCCAGCCTCGATATTGCAAAATTATTATTGAATTTATGCCATAAGTAATGTTTAACTACTTTCTCTACCGTATCGGACAATTTATTGCGCTGACTTTTCCGGTAAAAGCAGCCTATGCTATTGCTCGAGGCATTTCCGACCTGCACTACGTCTTTGCCTTTAAGGACCGTAAGGTAGTCAGCGGAAATTTAAAAGCTATCTTCCCGCATAAATCCGACCGCGAAATCCGCCGCATCAGGATAAGAGTCTTCCGAAATTTCGCAAAATACCTGGTTGATTTTTTCCGCTTTTCCAAAATAACCAGGGACGAAGTTAAAAAATATATCGGCATAGAAAATAGCCACTATTTTGACGAAGCCCTCAAGAGAGGCAAGGGTGTGGTGGTCCTTAGCGCGCATCTGGGGAATTGGGAATTAGGAGGGGCGGTAGTCGGGCTGCTGGGTTATCCCCTCTGGGTAGTAGTGCGGCCGCATAAAAACAAAAAGGTGGATGAGTTCTTTAACCGGCAGAGAGAAAGCAAGGGAGTAAAGATTATTCCTTTAGGAAAGGCTGCGCGGCAATGCTTCCGCGTCTTAAGAAATAATGAGCTCTTGGGGTTAGTGGGCGACAGGGATTTTTCGGATAAGGGTGTAGTCCTGGATTTCTTCGGCAGACCGGCGCTTTTCCCGCCAGGGCCGGCAGAACTGGCTTTAAAGACAGGAGCGGTAATCGTGCCGGCGTTTGTGGTCAGAAATGACGATGACATTTGCACCTTGAAAATAGGAAACCCCATAGAGTTTTCCCCTACCGGCAGCCCCGATGACCTGCCTAATTTTATGCGGGGCTACATTACAATTATTGAAGAGGTAATTAAAAAATACCCGGAGCAGTGGTATATGTTCAGGAGGTTCTGGCTCTGATGCAAGCCTGTATCGTTATTCCTGCCTATAACGAAGCGCGCCATATCGCAGGGGTTATAGGGGAGATTAAGAAATATCGCCTTGGAGTCCTGGTGATAGACGACGGCTCAAAGGATAATACCGCCGATATTGCCGCGGGCGCGGGCGCGCTAGTGATAAAAAATGAAATTAATCAGGGCAAAGGTGCCGCTTTAAAAAAGGGTTTTCGCTATTGCCTGCAAGGCGGCTATGAAGCTGTGATTACCATGGATGGCGACGGCCAGCATCTTCCCGAAGAGATAGCGCATTTCCTAGAGGCGGCGCAAAAATCTTCCGCCGGCATTTTGGTGGGTAACCGCATGCTTAATTCTAAAAGCATGCCCTTAGAGAGGCTCTTAACCAATAAGTTTATGTCCTGGCTGATTTCTGCCGTTGCCGGGCAGGATATACCGGACACGCAATGCGGATACCGCCTGATTAAAAAAGAACTTCTGGAAAAACTACAGCTTAAAACTTTCAATTATGAGATCGAGTCAGAGATGCTCATTCAGGCTGCCCGCTTAGGCTTTAAGATTGAGTCGGTAGCAATCCGGACCGTATATACCGGCACCAAAAGCCAGATTAACCCGCTGGTGGATACTTTCCGGTTCATCCGTTTTATATTAAGAGCGATGTTAGAGGGCTAAAGATGACAGATTATGCGGCATTAAGAAAACGTATGCTGGAGGAACAGCTGATTGCGCGGGGGATAAAAAATGAACGCTTGCTGGCTGCTTTTTTAAAAGTAGAGCGGCATAAGTTTGTCTCTAGTGACTTAAGGCCGAGCGCCTACTCGGATTTTCCCCTTCCCATCGGCGAGGGGCAAACTATTTCACAGCCCTATATTGTAGCTTTGATGACGGAGTGTTTGGATTTATCCGGCAGCGAAAAAATCCTGGAAATCGGCACCGGCTCCGGTTATCAGACCGCGATCCTGGCGGAATTGGCTAAAGAGGTCTACACTATTGAGAGGTTTAAGCATCTGGCGCTTCAGGCAGAAGATTTATTTAAAGAACTGGGTTATAATAATATTAAGTTAAGGGTGGGGGATGGCACATTAGGCTGGGCTGAAGGTGCGCCATTTGAGCGGATTATTATTACTGCGGCCAGCCCCAGAGTCCCCTTGCCTTTGGCTGAACAGCTCAAAGACGGCGGGAAAATGGTTTTACCCCTCGGGGAAAGTTTTAGCCAGGTCCTGACCGTGGTAGAAAAGAAAAACCAAAAAATCGAATATAAAGAGATCTGCGGGTGCGTATTCGTGCCGCTGGTCGGAAAATACGGATGGAATAAAAATGACGGTACCTAAAGAATATATCGTGATGCTGGTGGCAGCTACGCCGGTGACGGGGGTAGGGGTGGCTATTCCTTTGGCGCTGTATTTCGGGATGTCTTTAAGCAAGGCGCTGTGGCTATCCGTAATCTTCAATCTTATTCCGGTGGTGCCGTTTCTGATTTTTCTTAAACCGCTTTCCCGACGCTTAAGAAAGTTCAGCTTCTGGTCAAAGTTTTTTGACCGGCTCTTTGCCCGCGCTAAAAAGAAGGCGGAGTTGATACAGCAATACCAGGCTATGGGCCTGGCGATGTTTGTGGCCCTGCCGATTCCGATGGCCAGCGCCTGGACTGCGGCAGTAGCGGCGTCATTATTTAAGATTAAGTTCCGCTATGCATTCCTGGCGATTACGCTGGGGGTGATTGCTAGCGGCTGCATAATTTTAAGCCTTTGCGTATTAGGCATCATTACTTGGCAGGTGTTCGTCGCCTAAAGTAGGGACGCTTCTCCAGCTAAAGCAAGAAGTGTCCCCTTTAGGGGACACTTCTCCGATTGGCTTGAGAACTGTCCCTAACAAAGAGAGGGTTTAAATTGTTAGAAGCAATAGTTCACGGGCTTAAGGGTTTGCCCAAAGAATACATCGTCATTATTGTCGGGGCTTTGCCCATTGCAGAATTGAGGGGCGCCATTCCTTTGGCCCTGTCTTTTGGAATGCCTATGAGTAAGGCCTTTTGGCTGTCGGTTTTAGGCAACAGCATTTTTATCATCCCCGGGCTTTTTTTATTTAAGCCGGTTTCGGAAAAATTGAGAAGGTTTAAAATCTGGGCGCGTTTCTTCGATTGGTTTTTTGAGCGCACGAGGAAGAAAGCGGATATCATCCAGAGGTATGAGGCTTTGGGTTTGGCGATATTTGTGGCTATGCCGCTTCCGATGAGCGGCGCCTGGAGCGGAGTGATCGCCGCAACCTTGTTTAAAATTAAATTCAGATATTCCTTCCCGGCAATAGTTGCCGGGGTTTTAGGCGCGGGAGTAATTGTTGCCCTGCTTTGTAAATTGGGCATGCTCAGTTGGGAGTTATTGCATTGATACAGGTATATACGGGTAACGGAAAAGGAAAAACTACTGCGGCGCTGGGGTTAGCCTTAAGGGCATCCGGCGCAGGACTCAAGGTTTACATCGCCCAGTTTATTAAAGGCAGGCGCTATAGTGAGCTTAAAGCGCTAAAAAAGTTTAAAAATATAAAGCTGGAGCAATTCGGCAGGGGTTGTTTTATTAAAGCCAAACCTTCAGCCGAAGATATAGGTTTAGCCGAAAGGGGGTTTGCGAAGGTAAAACAAGTTATTTCCCGGCGGAAATACGATTTGGTGGTCCTGGATGAAATCAATATCGCCCTGCACCTTAAACTTTTAAAATTAAGCGCCCTGATTAATCTGCTTCGGCAGGCGCCAAAAAAGACGGAATTAGTCCTTACCGGTCGCTATGCGCATCCTGATATTTTAAAACTTGCGGATTTAGTCAGCGAGATAAGAGAGAAGAAACATTATTTTAAGCGCGGCGTAAAGGCTCGGAAAGGAATAGAGTTCTAGGGATACCCTTTCTGCTAAAGCTAAAGGGTGTCCCTAATTTTGCTTGACATGTATAATAATAAGATTTAATATATCTGAAAGATATAAGGAGGTTAATAATGTTAGCAATAAGTTTAATTGTAGTCGGTATATTATTAAGGTTCGCGCCGCACGCGCCTAATTTTACCCCGGTAGCGGCAATCGCGATATTCGGCGGTGCATACTTAAATAAAAAATACGCTATCCTTGTCCCCTTGGCCCTGATGGCTGCCAGTGACGTCTTCCTCGGCGTCCACAATGTAATGCTATTTACCTGGGGCGGTTTTGTTTTATCGGCGCTGCTGGGGTTATGGGTGAAGAAAAATAAAAGCGCCTCGAGGATCTTATCCGCATCCTTTGCTTCCGCGCTGTTATTCTATATTGTTTCTAACTTCGGCGTCTGGCTGATGGGTTGGTATCCGCCTACTTTGGACGGCTTAATCAGATGCTATATCCTGGGATTGCCATTTTTAAGAAATTTTACCGCCGCTACTTTGTTGTATACGGCCGTCTTTTTTACGGCTTATGAACTGGTCGCCAGATTAGTCAAAGATACAAAGCTGGCTAAGGTTCTCTTGACAAATTGATTTAGGAGGTTACGCAAAGGATAAGGGAAGGCCGACAAAAGCGGCCACAGTCCCGCTGCTGTAGTCCCACCCTTTTTTAAAAAAAAGGGAACCCTTTTGGCAAGATTTAATGCCACTGCCTGAATAGGTGGGAAGGCAAGTCAAAGGAGAGGGAGAGTCAGAAGACCTGTCTTTGTGTAAAAATCTGTAACCCGACTTGGTTCGCGGACAGGCCAAGGGATGAGAAATCAGGGTATATCCCGAGGTGGTACTTAAAATAGAGTATCGCTTCGGGTTTTTTATTTGTCCGGGAAAGGCTGGAGTGGGGTGAAAAAAATAGTTTTGGGGTGGGGGATACTATTTTGTTTATGTGCGGCATCCGTAGTCGCTTCGGAAGTAGATTTAGAAAGAATAGTCGTGACGCCGTACCGTTCTGCCGAGGAATTTACTAAAATACCTTCCGGCATCACTGTGGTTACTCAGGAAGATATTCAAGATGCAAATGCCGAGAATATCCCGGATGTATTAAGGCCGTTGCCTGGGTTATTTATCCGCGATTTTTACGGTAACGGGGTTAAGGTTTCCGTGGATACGCGGGGATTCGGCGAGTTGGGAGCAATGAATGTCCTGGTGTTGGTGGACGGCAGGCGCGTAAACGAGATTGATTTAAGCGGGACGAGCTGGGATCAGATTCCTTTAGAGCAGGTGGAAAGGATAGAGGTACTGCGCGGCGGAGCAGGGAGCGTCCTTTACGGAGATAATGCTGCAAGCGGCGTCATCAACATCATCACCAAAAAAGGTAAAGGCAAGTCGCACTTAGAATTAGGGGCGGAGGCCGGCAGCTACGCCATGAATAAACAGATGCTTTCTTTAAGCGGCTCGCGGAATGCTTTTTCCTATTGGGTTAGCGCCAGCCACGACAATTCCAACGGTTACCGCAAGAACAGCTATTACAAGTCAGAAGATTTTGGCAGCAAGCTTACCTACGACTCAAGCCGTGATTTTGCCTTGCGTTTCAGCAATTCTTTTCACGCTTCCTCCTACGGGATGCCGGGAGCGATCCGGGATAGCCAGTTTGCCTTCCTTAAAAGGACGGATACGGCATTCCCCAATGACCATGCGCACGATAAGGATTTTTATTTTGACTTAGGTGCGGATAGGAAGTTGGACGGCTGGGGTGAATTTGACCTGGACGTTTCTTTCAGGAGGAGAGAGGTATATTCGCATCTGGGGAATTGGAATCCCGTTTATAAAAGTAAAATTGATACGTTGGGAATCACGCCAAAGCTTATCTTTGATAAGGATATTTTTTGGTTCCAGCATAAATTCGTTACGGGAGTAGATTATTACCGCTCGGATTATTCTTCGGATAATTATAATGACTCCGAAGCCCTGCAGAATACCTCCGATATCAATAAGATAACCTTAGGCTACTATTTGCAGGATGAGCTTTCTGTCCTAAAAAATCTGACTTTTACCGGCGGCTGGCGCTATGAATTGGCAAAGTATGAATTTGATTACCACGATAATAACGGTTGGACTCCCGATGTGGACCAGGATCTTAAGCCCAATAAGTACGCTTTTAACGGCGGCTTAGTCTACCGTTATCTTCCCGGCTCAAGCCTGTTCCTTAATATCAATCAGAGCTTCCGGTTTCCGGCGCCCGATGAATATTACAGCGCCTTTGCCATTCCGCCGGTCAATACCGCACTTAAGCCCCAGGAGTCCCTCAACTATGAGGCAGGGATAAAACACCGCTTTAACCGGAATCTTGAATGCGACTTAAGCCTCTTCAGGATGAACGTCAAAAACGAGCTCTTTTATAATCCTGATCCGCTTATCTCTGCCACCGAGAATTACGATAAGACGCGCCACGAGGGATTAGAGTTTGCTTTTGACGCCGGGCTCTTTAAAGCC
>CAZJFL010000010.1:0-57492 GCA_964545575.1 uncultured Planctomycetales bacterium | reverse complement strand
AAGCCCCTCAGGGCCGATGGTAGTGTAGTCGTAAGGCTATGTGAGAGTAGGTCGGTACTCCTCTAAATTAAAAAGCCCTGTTATTAAATTAGCAGGGCTTTTTAATTTGTCCCTTGCCCACTTTCTAATCCGGCGGTATAATAATCTTATGTTTGAACATTATCGCCAGCCGTTACTTCCTAAAAAAGCATTTTACCTGCGCATGCTGCGCAGCCTCGCCATTTCCCTTGTGCTGATTTTATTGACAGTCTGTATCGGCGCAGTAGCATTCCATATAATAGAAAAATTCAGCTGGCTGGATGCGGCATTAAACTGCGTATTAATAATGACTGGGGTAGGGACAGTCGGAATTGTCAATACTCCCGCAGGAAAGATTTTTACCGGTATTTATTCAGTCATTGGCACCCTCATTTTCTTTGCTGTCCTCGCCATCATTTTTACTCCGCTCTTGCACCGGCTGCTGCATAGATTTCATTTGGATATTGAGAAAGAAAAATAACCTGCCGATTTACTCGCTTAAGTAGGGACTGTCCCCGCAGTTATTGTTTACTCCAAACCCAGGGGACTGTCCCTGATTTGAACTGCTTAGCGGGTCCTGTCACGGGGCGCCTCTCGTCAAATTTGGCTCGAGGCATCCCCGTGCCACCCGCTACCGCCCATTCGCTCGAAACTTGCCAGGGGCATTCCTGGGGGTGTTTTTGGTTGACAAGCATATTGAGAGGGGTAGAATAAGAGTAATAAAGAGGGTGCGGTTACGTACTAGAGTCGTAATTTAAAGGACGGTTTTTGAAAATAGAATACCCCAATTATTTATTTGACAGGGGTAAAGATTTAACTTCACATTAGGTACATCGTTGGTATAATAGCTTTAATAAAAAGCGAGGCCAAAAATGAATACGTCATCGATTACGCCCCTGTCATTCATCATTGAATTATTGAATCCACCTATGAAGCATCCTGTAGATAGCACGCAAAAACTATTTACGGAACTTAAAGATACTTACGCTAACTATACTAGACCAGCCGATAACATTACAGAGCTGTCGCATATAGACAGAAATAGCCAAGAAATCAAGAAGTTGACCATTCTAAGTAACAAAATCATCATATTTAATGAGCCTACATCAGCTACTTTGGACAGTTTCTGGAAAATTGCAAGTGATGATATAAAAAAAGCCGTTACTATCCTAAATATACCACTTTTTTTCTATCGACAATATACAATACGTTTTACAGCCTCTCCGTTAAACGAAAAAGATTCAAGGATTTTCTTGGGAAATAAAGTTTGTGCGTTAGATGAGAAAAAACTGAAGCCATTTGGTAGACCTATTCTTGGTGTTGGTATGAGATTTTTTATCCCTGCAACACAAACAGAGCAGAATGAATATAATATACGTGTGGAATCTTTGTTGCAAGATGCGGGTAAAATATTTTTAGAGAATCAGGCTCGTTTTCTCGTTCCTTTGCAACTGCAAGGCGACTATGTGAACAAAATTAAAGAAGAAATAGATAAAACTTATAAGTTTTTAAGAGAAAACATAAGTGCATTTTTAGAGCAATATAATTCTTAATGATAGGGGAGGCAAATTATGGCGATGATATTGGAAGCAAAAAAAATAGGATTTAGCACGTGGGCGAAATGTGACGATCAGTTCGGAAAATATAATTTTAATGAATATCAAGTAGACCTTACAGAAGCAATAAACTTATCGCCAGAGTTATTAAAAGGCATTATATTTGCAAGAACAACTTTGAATGACGTAAAATTATTGGATGATAAGGATGTTTTTGGAGAGTAATTGTGGTTTATATCGCATGGTATCACCCACACATTAAAACCTGCCTCGAGACTTATCCACATCTGAAAGAAAGATTCAAGAAAAAGAAAGATTATATTATTAAGAATCCTATTGAATTGGGCGAACCGCTACAAGGTAATCTTAATGGCTTGAGAAGTTTTCCATTTGCAGATAACTTCATTATTATTTATGTTGTTTGTGAAGAATGTAGGCAATTACGACATCAAGAGACAAATAATTGCTTGCAGTGCGGAGCAATCTCTGATAATTCCGTAATTTTTCTTACCTTTGGCCGTCACGACCCAACCTATAAGTTTGCACCATCATTGAGGCTTCGATTAGAAGACAGGGAGTTCGAAGTTCCTGCCTAATTTATTTAAGCAATAAAGGGGACGGCTCTGATTTTTAGAAAATAGAAGCGGTCGTAGTTTCAAAGGAGTAATAGATGAAAAAACTAATTTGTCTGTTTGCTATAGCGCTACTAGTAAGTGGATGTGCTACAGGATACCAAAGGCAGGGTTGGACAGGCGGCTATACCAATATGAAAATTCAAGATGATATTTTTAAGGTGTCGTTTAGAGGTAATGCTTACTGCGGTCAAGGTAAGGCAGAAGATTTTGTTTTATTAAGAAGTGCAGAAGTTGCCCTTGAGAATGGATATAAATATTTTGTAATCATTGATGAGAAGTCTAGAACTAGGACAAGTGCTTATACTACTCCTGTAACAGCGCAGACTCATGGGACCGCAACCGCTTATGGCGGTTCTGGTTATGCTCAGGGTAGTTATTCCGGGACAACTTATTATTCAGGTGGGCAAACATACATTCTTCATAAACCATCGACCACTAATATTATTAAATGTTTTAAAGAAAAGCCAGAAAATATATCAGGAATAGTTTATGATGCAGAACAGGTAAGAAATAATATAAAGGACCAATACAATTTAAAGTGAAAAAGGGTTCGGGAGTAATTTATAAATTGAGAAAATAAATCTGACCTCATTTTCTTAAGCTTTTCGGCAGGCAGATAGAGGAGGTGAATATGGAAAAGGCTTGGGCAGAAGAGATAATTCAGAAAGTATGGGAAAAGGGGAAAGAAGTAAATGGATACGATAAAAATAAATACAGGAAAGATGATTGTGACGCCTGGATACTGCGGGACAAATATGGGAATAGAGATTCGAGTTATGGATGGGAGATTGATCACATTTCCCCTGGAGGCTCGGATGATCCGCCTAATTTACGTCCTTTGCAGTGGGAAAATAATGTTGATAAAAGCGATGGTCGTTTGAAATGTAACATTACTTCCGAAGGTAATAAAAATGTTTCCAAAAAATAATTTATTGTTTGGAAGATATGAGGTCGGGATTAATTTATAAATTGAGAAAATAAATCTGACCCTATTTTTTCGAGATTAATAGTTCAGCTGCGATCCTTGAATGTCCATGTCTTAAGTTCGTTGTGAAACAATAAAATCCTTGAGTTTGATGTTAGGGCGGTAGAATAAAGTCAAAATTAAAAAGGAGGTAGAAAAATGCAAATAAATGAGATAATTGATAAAAAAGTTTATATTCAATTAGAAAAGAATGCTGATTTTAGTAGATGGGATATAAAAGCAGAATGTATCTTAATTGTTGTTTCAGGCGTTCAAGAAAATCTAGGTATTTGGGTAAGGCATCCCAATTATAAAGTTATATTTAAAATAGATAAAAGTGGCAATTCGATACCAGCAGATAAAAGAAAGCAGGAAGAAATTGAAGCCGATTTGTTTATACCTTGGCGATACATAAAAGGAATTTTTCATATAAGAGACGACAGGTTGAAGCGCGAAAAGAATCCAGAAAGATTAGTGGGGTTTAATGTGTACAAAAAAGATAAAGAAATTTAAAAACCTTCCATCCCGTCTTTAAATAATCCTATTTAAGCTAATAACTTCTGATAGAACTGGCCACTTGGGCGATGGGGAGGGATGCAGGCGACTAGGTTACAAACTTGAGGTCACAAATTGTGACCTCAAGTTGCTGATAAGCTAGGACTGAACTGGTGCCAAATTGGCACTAGTTCAAGGTCGTAAATTGCAAACTTAAAGGGTATCACAAATTGTGATACCCTTTTTATTTTTGTGTTAGATTTCGTCACTCGCTACGTCTATCCCCGCAGGAGGGCGGGGCACTGGCCCATCCGAGGGCTGGGTGTAGGGTAGGAAGGCAAGGCCTTCGGTCGTACCCCGTTTTTTCTTGACAGCGGGCTTTATGTCGGCTATACTTTAGTTGTCCTTAGTTGGAGAGGAACATTTGTGCTACGAGGAAAGGCGCTGTTTTTACGGCGCCTTTTTTGTTTGGGCTTTCTCGCTTTGGGCGGTATAATGAACGATAACAAGGAGGGGGAAATGTTTGGGAAGATGAATCAGCGAGTTAAGAATCTTACGGTCGTAGATATAGGATTGGTAAAATGGTCGGTACTTTTTGCCACGATCATCATCGTAAAAATATTCCCGCAGCTATTGAAGATTGATTATGTGGTTTTGGTAGCATTAATGCTTATTTGCGGGGCAAAACCTTTGTATAAGTTCTGGTTTAAGAAATAGCTCTTAGCCTTCAATATAACCAGATACGATATTTTTGGCACTCAAGGAAAGGAGGATAGATAGATGGGGAAATTAAACGTGAAGGCCATGGGCTTGGCGCTTGGTATTTTGTGGGGTGGGCTAATATTTCTTCTGGGGTTAACGGTGATGTTTTTTAACTGGGGCGGAGCATGGGTAGATTTAATGGCGTCAATCTACATCGGCTATAAAGCGACGTGGCTGGGAAGTATTATCGGAGGGATCTGGGGATTTTTTGATGCCGGTATTGGCGGTGTCGTCGTAGCATGGCTCTATAATAAACTTCAGAAATAAAAAATTATCCAGACCGTTTCTAAATAATCTTATTTGATCTAATAGCTCTTTATAGAGCTGTCCCTTGGGCGCTTGCGAGATGTGTTTGCCGCAGGCGCCTTTTTTTGTTTGGAATCTTTTGCAATGCGGAGTATAATAAGACGGATGATGAGTAGAGGGAAGACGCATGAAGATTGAAGCGAAAAATTTTAAGTGGATATTCTTAAGCCTGTACGCCGCGATAGTCGTCGGCTTGCTCTCTTTGTCATTTTTTAAGCATAAATTTGAGCTGCCTTTCTGGATACCCACGTTTTCGGGATTACAGGGCCGGCTTTGGGCTACGCTTGCCGTGCTCCTGGCGACATTTCTCTCGCAATTTCTTTTTATTTTCGGCTCTGGTACGATTAACCTCTGTAAGCCTGTGAAAAAACAGAGGTTGATTATTCCGATTGCGATTGCCGGTTTTATGCTTTCTCTCTTGGGTATAACTTTTATCTTTCCCTTGGTCGAGCTGTTTCGTATTGATATCAGCAATTGGTGGACTGGCGAAACAGACACCCTGATCTGCTACACCATTTTAGGGATAAGCTGGCTGGTGTGGGGGGTATATTTCTTTATTAAATTAAGAAATGCCCAGCGCTATAAAGCAACGGCTTCTTTACTATCACTGGTGGCCGCTTCCAATATCCTGCAGCTGTTAGTGTCGCTGGTTGCGCATTATATCGTGCGCAGGCGCGGGGAGTGCCTTGCCGGGATCTTTACGAGTATCGGGATTATCGGCGGCGTCACAGTAATGGTTTGGGCTTTCGGGCCGGCTATCCTGTTTTTATTCCTGCGCGAAAAATATAGATTAGAGAACAAAAATAAATAACTTCCAGTAAGGCTGATCTATTTGGGCGCCTGAAGGCATCTGCCGCGGGCGCCTTTTTTGTTGGCTTTCTGGCTTTAGGCGGTATAATATACGCTATAAGGAGAGAGGGATGAGGTTTATCAAGAGCCGGATCATTAAATTTGCGGTAATGACGGTATTTTTGGCCTGTATGCTCTTTGCCAACTTTTACGCGGTGAGAAAGATCATGCGCTATGGGGTAGAGGTATATTTTTATGATAAGCTGCTGGTGGCCTATAATATCGGTGGTGAAAAAGGGATGCAAAGGGAGCTTCAGCAAATACGCTCCTCTGATAAAATGCCCCGCGAGTCGGCGCTGGCAGGAGATTTCGAAAGCAAAATCAGGGGATTGAAAGACCCGGCGGAGTTTTTAAGCGCTAAAGTCCAGCAAGGTAAGCAAAAGGTCAATCTGGTCAGGAATTTGCGCAGCGCAGCAATTGCGTTGATGATTCTTTTATTCAGCTGGCAGCTTGTGGTTAATTCTAGAAGCCGCTTTAAATCTAAGTCGGCTTAAGGTGTTAAAAAATAATTCCGACCCCATTATTTACTTAAACAGGAGCGAGTATGTTCAGGGAAAAAATTAAGGTATTGGATTGCACGATCAGGGACGGCGGTTTGGTTAATAACCACGATTTTTCTTTAAGTTTTGTGCGCGCAGTGTATAAGGCACTATCCGAATCCGGAATAGATTATATGGAGATAGGTTATAAAAACTCCAAACGCCTGTTTTCAGAAAAAGAGTTCGGCAAATGGAAGTTTTGCGATGACGATGATATCAGGCGGGCAACCGAAGGCATTGAATCGAATACTAAGATATCTGTTATGGTGGATGTGGATAGGGTAGATGTCGAAGATGTTTTGCCGCGTAAGGATAGCCCGGTGGCGATGGTGAGAGTTGCTTCTTACGTCAAGGATATCGATAAGGCGATATTCCTGGTTAACCACTTCGCGGATAAAGGCTATGAGACTACGGTCAACATCATGGCTATCTCGCGCGCGCTGGATAACGAGTTGACCGAGGCCTTAGAGCAGCTGGAAAAAGAAAGTAAGGCAAACGTAATCTATATCGTGGACAGTTTCGGTTCTTTATATCAGGAGACGACGGAGTTCCTGATTAAAAAGGCCAAAAGCATCGTCAAGACCAAGGAAATAGGGATCCACGCGCACAATAACCAGCAGCTTGCTTTCGGCAATACCATTGAAGCGATCATTCATAACGCTAATTTCGTGGACGGCACGGTTTACGGCTTAGGCAGGGCAGCGGGGAACTGCCCCCTGGAGTTGATCCTGGGTTTCTTGAAGAACCCTAAGTTTGATATCCGTCCGGTTTTGGACCTGATCTCTAAAGAATTTATTCCTCTCAGGGATAAAATCGAATGGGGATATATTATTCCTTACGCTATTACCGGGATTCTGGATGAACACCCGCGCGCGGCAATGGCCTTGCGCAATAGCGATAAAAAAGAAAATTACCGCGAGTTTTACGAGAGTTTAGTCGGAGAGGATGAGGAGTAAAGAGTGGACCTAGCCAGGTTTAAAAAGAAGCCGGTAATGGGGATTTTGCGCGGCGCCCGATTAGAGCAGATTGAGCCGCTCATTGAAGCAGTTATTTCTAGCGGCCTTGAGACTTTAGAGATAACCATGAATACTAAAGGTGCTGCCGGATTAATCCAAAAGGCCGGAAGGGTGGCAGAGAAACGCCTGATGTTGGGCGCCGGAACAGTACTGGATTTAGACAGCTTAAAGCTGGCCCTGGATTCCGGAGCGACTTTTATGGTGATGCCGGTTTTAATTAAAGATGTTTTAGGATATTGCCGCAAAAATAAGATACCCGCCTTTCCCGGAGCGCTCACGCCGCTTGAGATTTATACTGCCTGGAAAGAGGGCGCTACGATGGTAAAGGTTTTCCCTGCGAAGTTCTTCGGGCCGCAGTATTTGGCCGAGATCAAGGCTCCTTTTGCGGAGATCGAACTTTTAGCCTGCGCCGGCGTAACCCCGGATAATTTGGGAGAATATTTTGCCAACGGCGCAAGCGCGGTTGCCTTTGGCGCAAGCGTTTTTAAAAAAGAGTGGCTGGAAAATAAAGATTATCAGAGCATTACGGGCGCGATAAAAGCATACCTACAGTGCCTCACCCGGGGGGGCCTATAACACATGAAGAGTAAAAAAAGAAAGACCAGAAAAAGTATTGACTGCCTTAAGTGCAAAACTCAGGCGGATTGCTGCCGGCTGGGAGCCTGGATCGACCTGGAAGAAGCCAAGAAAATAGTATCCCGCAGGATAAAAGGGGATTTTTTCCATCTGGAGAAAGATAAGGATTTTCCTTCCGGATTCAAGGTCGGCACCAGTTACGAGGATGAGCAATGCACATTTCTCAGGGCAGACGGACTCTGTGCTGTCCATAAACTCGACTATAAACTTAAACCGGTCACCTGCAAAGAGTTCCCTTACGAGAATAACAGGGTCTCCTATTTTGCGGATGTCCTCTGCACGGTGCACAAGGCTAATATAAAAAAGAGAAAGAAAAGGGCAAGGAGATAAAAATTATTGCCAAGTGCCGGATTTAGCGGTAGAATAACTTTCGTTGCCACAAGCAACTTCCTGAAAAAAAACACGGGGTTGCTTTTTATTTTAAGAAAGAGAGGTGCGGAATGGTAAAAGGGGCAAGATTAGGCAAGGAAATAGTAGTGACGGTAGTGAATAAAATAGGAGTTTTGGCGGATATCTCTAAAATATTAGCCGACCACGGGATAAACATTGCTGCGGTGCTGGGGTACGCAGCCGGTAATAATGAAGCAAAGATAGCGCTGGTTACCGAAGACAATCTGCGTGCAAGCGATGCCTTGGGAAAGAAAAACTACAAGTCTCTTAAAGAAAGCGAAGTCGTGATTGTAGAACTGGAAAATAAGCCCGGGGCCCTGGAGAATTTGACCGCAAAATTGGCTAGCGAAGGAATCGATATTAAATACCTCTACGGCACGACCTGCACCTGCGGCGGCCCGGCAACGATTGTGTTTTCCACATCCGATAATGAAAAAGCGCTTATTGCCTTTAAAGCCAAGTAAAAAGGAGGCTGGATATGTGCGGTACCTGTGCGGCGCATAAAAAGAAAGCAAAGAAGAAAAAGAAGAAGTAAGTAAAATAGTAAATAATTTAAGGTGGGGAGGTATGCATGGCGGCAAGGCGGGGATTTAAGATTTCCCTTGCGGTTTTAGTCCTAATTTTAGGGGTTTATTTTTCGGCGTCGGCAGAACAAGGTTCATCAGGTGCTCCGGCTATTGGCGAAAATGCCCCGGCCTTTAAAGCCGAGACCACCCGCGGCCCGATCAACTTCCCCGAAGACTATAAAGGAAAATGGGTTATCCTTTTTGGCTATGCCGCTGACTTTGACCCGGTCTCAACTACCGAACTTATGGCCCTGGCTAAGATGGCGCCGGATTTTGCAGCGCTTAACGCTAAATTACTGGCTTTATCCATTGACAGCAATAACAGCCATATTGCCTGGCTACGCACGATCAAGGAAAAGATCGAATACAACGATATGGAAAAGATAGAGGTCGGCTTTCCGGTGATTGCCGACACCAAGATGGAAGTGGCAAAAAAGTACGGCTTAATCCAGCCCGGTGCCAGCGAAATACGCCTTGCCAGGGGAGTATTTTTTATCGACCCCGAGGCAAAGATCAGGGCGTTTTTCTATTATCCGAATTCCGCCGGCCGCAATATTCAGGAGATAAAGAGGCTATTGGTGGCGATACAGGCAGCTGATACGCATCAAATCGCCACCCCCGCCGATTGGGAGGCCGGAGACGATGTGATTGTGCCTACCGCCGGTTCTTACGGGGACGTAAAAGAAAGAATGGCCAAAAGCAGTAGGGACCTGAATTATCTGGATTGGTTTATCTGTTTTAAGAAGATGTCTAAAGCAGAGTTGCGGCAGGCACCGGCTGCTACGGATAAAAAATAAGGCGGTTATGCAAAATAGCAACAAAAAAGCCCCTAAATTGCAGGGGTTTTTTTGTAGGTGATAGGCCTCTCTAGCTTTCGCTATCCAGCGCCCTCCTTTTTCACCTATCATCTTTATCTTCTTATCTAAAGTATGGCATATTTTGAAATGAAAATCAAGTCAGCCCGTAGATAAAATTAATTTATGTTTAAAATCGGAGACCTGAAGCTTAAATCTAACCTGATCCTTGCTCCGATGGCCGGGATAACCGATTATCCCTTCCGCATGCTGAACCGGAAATTCGGGGCGGAGCTCGCCTTTGTGGAGATGATTAATGTGCGCGCTTTAGGTTACAACAGCCAAAAGACCAGAGCCATGCTTTATAGCGGAAGAAAAGACAGGCCTTTAGGCGTACAGTTATTAGGCAAGGAGCCTAAGTTTATACTGCGGGCGGTAGATATTCTTGGAGACTATAAGTTTGACCTGGTGGATTTTAATGCTGCCTGTCCGGCAAAAAAAGTGGTGCGCCGGGGCGAGGGCGCCAGCCTCTTGAGAAACCCTAAGGAATTAGGCAATATTTTAAAATTGCTGGTCAGTAACTTTAAGGTCCCGGTGACGGTAAAAATCCGCATTGGCTGGGATAGAAATTCAGTAAATCCGGTTGAAGCAGCGCGTTATGCGCAGGATGCCGGGGTAAAAGCGGTTTTTATCCACGGCCGGACGCGGGAGCAGTTTTACGCAGGAGAAGTAGATTACGCTGCGATCAGAAAAGTAAAGCAAGCCTTAAATATCCCGGTCATTGCCAGCGGCGATATTCTTTCGGGAGAATTAGCCAGGAAGATGTTTAACCAGACCGGCTGCGACGGTATCCTGATTGCCCGGGGGGTATTGGGGAATCCCTGGATTTTTAGAGAGATCGAAGCCTTCTTAAAAGACGGCGTTATTCTTAAAAAGCCGGATAAGCCAGAGATCGCCAAAACCGCAATCGGGCATTTGGACTCTTACGTTGATTTCTACGGCGAAAAAAACGGCGTGGTGATATTCCGTAAGTTCTTCAGCTGGTATACCAGGGGTTTTCGTAAGATCCGCCCCTTCAGGGAGAAATCCTCTCGCCTGAAATCAAGAGCTGAGATGGCGGCGATCATCCGGGAATGCGCCTGCCGAAATCAATTGACATAATATTTTTTGTGTGTTAAAAATTAAACTATGAGAAAGATAACAGCTCTTCTGGCGTTTTTCCTGCTTGTTTTTAGTATCCGCGCCTTTGCCGAAATCACCTTAAAAACCGCGGTGGATAAAAAAAATATCACCACCGACGAAACGGTGACCTATAAACTGGTGATTACCTCTACCCAGCAAAACATCCCCGCCGTGCGATTACCGGAATTCAAGGGGTTTAAGGTATTGTCGCAGGCGCATTCTTCCACCGCTTCTTTTATGCAGAGTAAGGTAAAAACTATCCTGGTTTATGCCTATGTTTTAGCCCCCGAGAAGACCGGTAAAATTACCATCGAGCCGGCTACCCTTAAGTTGAAAAACAGCACCCTATCCGGCGAAGCTTTTGAAATAGAGGTTAAGCAAGGAAAGGCCAGGCCCCAGCCCAAAACAGGCCAAGTGCCCGGACAATCCCGTCCGGAATCAGAAATGCCGCAGGTTACTCTTTAGGCATAAAGCAAAATGGAAAAGTCGCCCCATACCCCTTTACGATATCTAAAAGGTATCGGCCCTAAAAGAGCTGCCGCTTTCAGTAAGCTCGGCTTAAATACCATAGAGGACATTCTTTATTATTTTCCGCGGCGTTGGGAAGACCGCAGGAATTTTCTGCCTATTTCCCGCTTAGGGGAGGGGGAAAATCAGACCATAAAAGCAGCGGTTATTGCCACCGCCGAAAGGAAATCCTGGAAAAGGAGGGGGTTTAAGATTCTGGAAGTCGCGGTAGGCGATGAGACAGGAAAGATCTTTTGCGTCTGGTTCAACCAACCCTATTTAAAAATTTATTTTAAACCCGGGCAAACCCTGATTTTATACGGCAGGGTAGAACGCTATGCCGGCAGGCTGCAGATGAACTCCCCGGAGTTTGAAATTATTTCCCCGGACCCCGACGAGACGCTAAGTATCGGCAGGATAGTTTCTGTCTATTCGCTGCCGGAAGGCATGACTCAGAGGCATTTGCGCAAAATTATTCAGCGCGCCTTGGATGAATACCTGCCGCATCTTGGCGATTTCCTGCCCTACGATATCCGCTCCCGGAATAATCTTTTTAACCTTGCCAAGGGATTACACAATATCCACTTTCCCGAGAGCGAAGAGTTCAAGCGGCAGGCGTTTAGGCGCCTTTGCTTTGACGAGTTTTTCCTGTTTCAGTTGCCGCTGGTTTTACGCAAACTGGCCAAGAAAGAAAAGCCGGGCATTGCCCATAAAGTAGAGGGAGAGCTGGTAAAAAGTTTTATTGCCCGCCTTCCGTTTAAGCTGACTAAATCACAGGAGAAAGTGCTGCGGGAGATCGAGTCTGATATGGCCAGTGCCAACGCGATGCAGAGGTTGCTTCAGGGAGACGTAGGCTGCGGCAAAACAGTAGTCGCTACCATCGCAGCCTTAATCGCAATCCAGGGAGGCTACCAGGCTGCTCTGATGGTCCCGACGGAAATACTGGCCAGGCAGCATTATGAAAAAATAATGTGTCAGGTGTCAGGTGTCAGGTGTCAAGGTAAAGAAGTAAGGCTTGGTTTGCTGGTTAGCGGTATGAGCAGCAAAGAAAAAGAAAAAATTTACCGGGCCATAGAAACGGGTAAGGTTGATTTAATCATTGGCACGCACGCTTTGTTGGAAGAGAATGTAAAGTTTAAGCACTTAGGGTTGGTAGTGATTGACGAGCAGCACAAGTTCGGCGTGGGACAGCGCGCACTCCTGCCTAAAAAAGGCATTAATCCGGACGTGCTGATTATGACCGCCACCCCCATCCCCCGCACTTTAGCCATTACTTTATACGGAGATTTAGACATCTCGGTGATAAACGAGTTACCGGCCGGCCGCCTGCCGATTAAGACCGTGCGTTTTAGCGAGGCGGATAGCGGGCTGGCCTATGGCCTTGCCCGGCAGCATCTAGAGTCCGGGGCGCAGGTCTATATTGTTTACCCGGTGATTGAGGAATCTTACGCTTTGGATATTGCCGGCGCAAAGAAGATGTACGAAAAGTTAAGGAAGACAGAGTTCAGGAGCTTTCGCCTCGGCCTGATTCACGGCAGGATGAAACAAAAGGAACAGGATGAGATAATGTCGGGCTTTAAGAATAAGAAGTTGGATATGCTGGTTTCCACCACTGTCCTGGAAGTGGGTATTGATATTCAGGACGCCAGCTGCATGATTATAGAGCATGCAGAGCGTTTCGGCTTGGCGCAATTGCATCAGCTGCGCGGGCGCGTAGGTAGGGGCACTAAGGATTCGCTTTGTATACTAATAACCGACATCAAGACGCAGGAAGCAAAGGCGCGCGTAGAGGCGATGCTCGCCTATCAGGACGGCTTTCATATTGCCGAGGAAGACTTACGCATCCGCGGGCCGGGTGAGTTCTTCGGCCAAAGGCAGCACGGTTTAAGCGAGCTCAAAATCGCCAATCCCCTCACCCAGATGCAGCTTTTAAAACACGCCAGGGAAGAGGCGTTGAAACTGGCAAACAGCGACCCCGGTTTGGCTGACAGGCAGAATATCCTGTTGAAAGAAAAACTATTGCAGAGGTTTCCGGAATACGAAAAGCTAATGGTGGTGGGGTAAGATGCGTATACTTACCGGTAAATATAAAGGGCGTAATATTAGCATGCCCAAAGGAATAAGGCCAACGCAGAATTTGGTCAGGAAGGCCATATTCGATATCCTGGGAGATATAGAAGGATTGTCTTTCTTAGAACTATACGCCGGCTCAGGCGCGGTGGGCCTGGAGGCCCTTTCGCGGGGGGCCAGGGACCTTACTTTTGTGGAGTCTGACCGTGATTGCGTGCTGGCAATTCAGAAAAATATCGCCTCACTGAAGCTTCAAAACTGCCGTTTATACCAGAAAGATGCGCCAGAGGCAATAAAGGCGCTTGAAATGAACGGCAGGACCTTTGATCTGATCTTTTTAGACCCTCCGTATCATAGTAGTCTGGCAACACCCGAACCTATCGGATGGTTCGGTGTACCGCTTTCTGCGGTAGCACCCAAACGTATAGGATCGTTTGGTGTGTCGCTTTCTGCGACAACACCCAATCCTAAAGGATGGATTGGTATGCTGCCTTCTGCAGCAAAAAAAACCTTGCAAACCCTGGCCGCTTATGATATATTAGCGCCTTACGGCTTGGTAGTAGTGCAGCACTTTAAGAAAGAAAACCTCCCAGACACTCTGGGAGTTTTAAGTTTATTCAAGCAAAACAGATACGGCGACACCGCGTTATCATTTTATAGGAAGGCTCAATAATTATGTGCCAGAAAGCGATTTATCCCGGAACTTTTGACCCGGTTACCTACGGACATATCGACCTGATCAAGCGGGCGCAGGAGATATTCTCGGAGGTCATCGTAGCGGTAGCGCATAACCCCCAGAAAAAGCCCCTTTTTAGCGTCAAGGAAAGGGTGGCGATGCTAGAAAAAGCCACCGCCGGAATGCAAGGGGTGAGCGTAACCGATTTTAACGGCCTGGTGGTGGATTATGCGCGAAAACAGAAGGCTAAGGTATTGATCCGGGGCCTAAGGATGATCTCTGATTTTGAATACGAGTTCCAGATGGCCCTGACTAACCGTAAGCTCGCCGGCGATATAGAAACGATATTTCTCATGCCGCATGAATCCTACAGCTACCTTTCTGCGAAACTATTGAAAGAGGCGGCGTTGCTTGGCGCGGATCTGTCCAGTTTTGTGCCCGGTTTCATAGAAAAGGCGCTGAAAAACAAAATAAAGGCTAGGGGTTAGGCTCTTCTCCGGATGAAGATAAATGCAAATCAGGTTTCTGCCGAGGGGTTATCTTTCAGGGAGGAGGTTAGCCCCGGAGAGCTGGACCTGGAGAGCGAGCTAGTCAGATTTAAACAGCCGCTCTGGATCAGCGCGGATATTTCCAGGATCACCAATACTGTTACTGTAGTTTTAAGTTTAAGCTCCAGGATAGAGATGACCTGCAGCCGCTGCCTGGGAGAGTTTGAGGTAGATTTCCAAAAGAAGCTAAGGTTGGTGTATCCGGTTGACGCAGCCAATCCGATCATAGATATGGGGCCCCAGATCCGCGAGGAGATAATTATTGATTACCCCTTTAAGCCGTTATGCAAGGATGATTGCCAGGGGTTATGCCCCAGGTGCGGTAAGAATTTGAACGAAGGCAAGTGCAATTGTAAGCAATGATGAAAGGAGCAACACGTGCCACTACCGAAAAGAAGACATTCTAAAGCCCGCGGCAGGAGGCGCCGCACACACTGGAAATTATCCGGCATCAACCTGGCACCCTGCCCGCAATGCAAACAACCGAAAGTGCTGCATAATGTTTGCAAGGTGTGCGGTTATTATGATGGTAAACAAGTCGTAGAGATAAAGGTAAAAGAGAAAAAGAAGAAAAAGGCATGAAGATAATAGTCGATGCTATGGGCGGGGATTACGGCCCGCGGGTGGTGGTCGAAGGAGCGATTGCTGCGGTCAAAGAGTACGACGCCGAAGTAGTCTTAGTCGGCGATGAGCCCAAGATTAAAGACCTCCTGAAAAAATTCAATTATTCCGGCAACAGGATTTCTACATATCACACCGAAGAAGTGATCGAGATGCATGAGTCTGCGGCAACCAGCGTCCGCCGCAAGCGTAAATCCTCGATCGTCGTGGGAGTAAATCTGGTCAAGGAAGGATACGGCCAGGCATTTTTTTCCGCCGGTAATACCGGAGCGGTAGTCTGCGCCGGGACATTGATCCTCGGGCTTCTTCCCGGTATCGAGCGGCCGGGCATCTCTATCATCGTCCCCACATTAAAAGGCCCTTCTATGGTCATTGACGTAGGAGCAAATATCGATGCCAAGCCGATGCACCTTCTGCAATACGGCATCATGGCAGACGTTTATTACCGTCATATTTTAAATAAACCGGATCCCAAGGTGGGTATCTTGAATATAGGCGAAGAAGAGAGCAAGGGTACGGATTTCATCAAAGAGACACGCGAACTCTTTGAAAAGAGCCGCCTGAATTTCATCGGAAATGTCGAAGGCAAGGATTTATTTTCCGGAAAGAGCGATATTATAGTCTGCGACGGATTCGTAGGCAACGTCGCCCTGAAAGTCACGGAATCGGTGGTGGCAACGATGCAGGTATTTTTAAAGCGGCAGCTTTTAGCCAGCAGCCTTTTAGGAAAACTGGGTATCTTTTTCCTGAGGCCAAGTTTTGCGCGTTTTAAAAAGGAAATGGATTATTCGGAATACGGCGGAGCGCCGTTGCTCGGCGTCAACGGTGTAGTAATCATCGGCCACGGCCGTTCCAATGCCAGGGCGATCAAAAATGCCATCCGCGTAGCTAACGAAGAGGTAGAGCGTAAATTCAACGAAAAAATAATCGAGGCCTTAAAGGTTTAAGATGAAAAAAGTAGGCATAATTGGAGTCGGAGAATACCTGCCCAAGAGGGTCCTGACCAATGCTGACCTGGAGAAGATGGTCGATACCTCTGATGAGTGGATCACCACGCGTACCGGAATAAAAGAGAGGCACCTGGCAGCAAAGGGGGAGGCCGCTTCGGACCTGGCAACGCATGCCGCAAAAGAAGCGCTTTTTAATGCCGGATTAAATGCACAAGGCCTGGAATTAATCATCGTGGCAACCATCACTCCTGACATGCAGTTTCCTTCCACTGCCTGTTTTGTTCAGGCGGCTCTGGGCGCAAAGAATGCGGTTTGTTTTGATATTTCTGCGGCCTGTTCCGGGTTTGTCTATGCCATCTCAATCGCCCAGCAGTTCATTACCTCCGGAACCTACAAAAATGCCCTGGTTATCGGTTCCGAGGTTTTATCTTCGATCACCGATTGGAAAGACAGGAATACCTGCGTTCTTTTCGGCGACGGCGCCGCAGCTGCGGTCTTGGGTGAAGTAAAGTCCGGAGGGATCCTGGCTACTTATTTAGGCAGCGATGGTTCGATGAGCGGATTACTCAAGGCTCCGGGAGGCGGTTCAAGAAATCCGGCAAGCGCAAAGACTTTGGAAGAGCGCATGCACTATATCAAGATGGAAGGCAATGAGTTATTCAAGATCGCTGTGTTAAAGATGATTGAAGCCGCCCAGGAGGCCTTAAAACAGGCAGACCTGACACGAGAAGATATCGATTTAGTTATTCCGCATCAGGCGAATATCCGCATTATTATGGCCGCGGCGAAACGCTTAGGGTTGCCTGAAGAGAAGATCTATCTGAATATAGAAAGATGCGGGAATATGTCTTCGGCTTCTACTGCCACGGCATTATGCGAAGCGGTAAAAGAGGGCAGGATTAAAAAAGGCGATATTGTTCTTTTAGATGCTTTTGGCGCTGGCTTAACCTGGGGGGCCTGTATAATCGAATGGTAGGTTATCTTTTTGCCGGGCAGGGCAGCCAGTACCTGGGCATGGGAAAGGACCTCTATGAAACCTTTCCGGAAAGCAAGGCGGTCTTTGACAGGGCAGGCGAGGTATTGAAGTTTGACCTTAAGGCCAAGTGCTTTAACGGCCCCGAGCAGATGCTTAAGCTGACCAATATTTCGCAACCTGCGATTTTGACGGTCAGTATTGCCGCCTTTGAGGCATTTAAATCAAGGGTTAAGGACCAAGGGTTAAAGGTTAGTTTTGTTGCAGGATTAAGTTTAGGAGAATACAGCGCTTTAATCGCGGCAGGTAGCCTTAGTTTTGAAGATGGCCTTAAGCTGGTGAGAAAAAGGGCCGAGATTATGAACGAAGCGGCCTTGCGCCATCCCGGTAAAATGGCGGCAATCATAGATTTGCCGGTGGAGACCATCAGGGATATCTGTTTAAAGAGCGCAGCTGAGATAGCAAATCTGAACTGCCCGGGCCAGACGGTTATTTCCGGCAGGGCAGAGGCGGTGGAAAAGGCCGGCGCCCTCTGTATAGAAGCAGGCGCAAAACGGGTGATTCCCCTGGAGGTCAGCGGCGCCTTTCATTCTTCTTTGATGTTTGATGCTTCCGGAGACCTGAAGTTGTTCCTGAATAACGTCTCCATCAGCGCGCCGACAATACCAGTGGTCAGTAATTATACCGCCCGTCCGGCATACCGCGCTCTAGATATAAGGGAAAACCTGATTTATCAGATGTATTCCGCGGTAAAGTGGGAGGATTCGATGAGATTCATGCTATCCGAAGGCGTAAGGAATTTCATCGAGTTCGGGCCGGGAAAGGTTCTCAAAGGGCTGATGCGTAAAATCGAACCCAGCACTGAAGTAATAAGTATAGAGAAGAAAGAAGATGTATTAGCTTTGCAGTAGGGGCTAGGCCAGCAGGGACTGTCCCCGAAGGGGACTGTCCCGCGACAAGAATAGGGTTGATTGGGAGATACGCCAGAAAGGAAGCCGTATGTTGCTTAAAGACAAGGTGGCTTTAGTGACCGGAGGGGCAAGAGGCATCGGTCGCGCGATAGCCATTTTGTTTGCCAAAGAGGGCGCTAGCATAGCTGTCCTGGATATAAACGCAGAGGAAGCCGAAAAAACCTCCCGGGAGATAGAGTCTTTGGGCGGGAAGTCCCTGGCGCTAAAACTAGACGTTACCAGCTTCCAAAATGCAGAGGAGGCGGTAAACAAAATTCTTGACAAATTAGGAAAGGTTGATATATTAGTTAACAACGCAGGGATTACTAAAGATGCTCTCATCCTGCGGATGAGCGAAGCTGATTGGGATGCGGTTTTGAATGTAAACCTAAAAGGCGCATTCAATTGTAGCAAAGCCGTGTCTCGTCTGATGATAAAGCAGCGTTCCGGCAAGATCATCAATATCGCCTCGATCATTGGCATTATCGGAAATCCGGGCCAGAGTAATTATTCCGCTTCTAAAGCGGGGATAATTGCGCTGACCAAGACCATGGCTAAGGAATTAGCCAGCCGTAATATTACGGTCAATGCCGTAGCCCCGGGATTCATCCAGACTGAGATGACGGCAAAGTTACCCGAGGAGGTCAAAGAAAAGATGCTTGGAGCCATACCCCTCGGTAAACTTGGCAGCCCGGAAGACGTGGCGGGTGTTTGCCTGTTTTTAGCGTCAGAAGATTCAAATTATATCACCGGCCAGACGATTATAGTCGACGGCGGGATGGTGATGGCGTGATAAGTAAACTCCCTTGGATTTGCAAGTAATAGAGTAATGTTCGGGAGTAATTTGCTGACCCGCGATAGGCGGGCAAATTAAGGAGGAAACAGCATGGCAGTACAGGAGAAGGTTAAGTCTATAATAGCGGAGCAGCTGGGGGTAAAGCCGGAAGAGGTCACTCCTGAGGCATCATTTGTTGATGACTTGGGTGCGGATTCCCTGGATACCGTAGAGCTGGTGATGGCTTTGGAGGAAGAGTTCGGCATCGAGATACCCGATGAGGATGCGGAAAAAATCGCCACGGTAGGCGATGCGATTAAATATATCGAGGAAAAATCTGGTAATAAGTAACTTTTTAATATAGAAAGATGCAATTAAGATACCCCGCCAAAATACCAGGCGGGGTATTTGTTAATGCATAACTTATGATAGAGCAGAGAGTAGTAGTTACAGGATTAGGTATAATTTCGCCGGTTGGCAATGATGTGCTTTCTTTCTGGGGGGCTTTAAAAGCCGGCAAAGGCGGGGTCGGTCCGCTTACTTCATTTGACCCGGCGAACTTTGATTCGCAGATTGCTGCCGAGGTCAAGGGTTTTGACCCGCATCTGTATAAAATACCCGCCAAGGAGATCAGACGGCTGGAGAAGTTTGTGCAGTATTCCATTGCCGCCTCGACTCAGGCGATCAGCGACGCCGGATTAATTCTGGATAAAGAAGATAAGACGCGGATCGGAGTATTGATCGGTTCCGGCATCGGCGGATTATATACTATACAGGAACAGACTAAGATTTATTTGAGCAAGGGCCCGTCTCGCCTGTCTCCATTCTTAATCCCGATGTTGATCGTAAACGAAGCAGCCGGGCACGTGGCGATAAACTTCAGGCTAAAAGGGCCTAATTCCTGCGTGGCTACGGCCTGCGCTTCCGGAACGCACGCCATCGGGGATGCTGCCCGGATTATCCAGCACGGGAATGCCGAGGTGATGGTTTGCGGCGGGGCAGAAAGCTGCATTGTTCCTACGGGCTTCGGCGGATTCTGCGCGATGAAGGCGCTCTCTACCAGAAACCATGAGCCGGAAAAGGCCAGCCGCCCCTTTGACGCAGAGCGCGACGGCTTTATTATGGGGGAAGGATGCGGGCTGGTGGTCTTGGAATCTTTGGAGCACGCCCGGAAAAGAAACGCCCGTATTTATGCTGAATTTTCGGGTTACGGCATGTCCTGCGATGCTTACCATATTACAGCCCCCGATCCCGACGGGGAAGGCGCTGCCAGGGCGATGCGGGAGGCGATGCGTGATGCCGGGATTAATCCCGAAGAGGTGGATTATATCAATGCCCACGGCACCTCCACTAAACTCAATGATAAGGTGGAGACATTGGCGATAAAGCTGGCTTTAGGAAATCATGCCAAAAAGGTGATGGTTTCATCCACTAAGTCCATGACCGGCCATCTCCTGGGAGCAGCCGGGGGAGTAGAATTTGTGGCTTGTGTTCTGGCGATAAAAGACCAGGTGATACCGCCCACCATAAATTACGAATATCCGGATCCTGACTGCGACTTGGATTACGTGCCGAATAATGCCCGCAACGCCAAAGTCGATATTTGCCTTTCCAATTCCTTAGGGTTTGGTGGCCACAACGCCACCCTCGCAGTTAAGAAATTCAAGTAAACACATGCCTTACACAATCGCTGAAAAAATATTGATGTCCCATTGCGCCAGGAAGGATATCCATACTGGTGAATTTATCGAGGCGCGGGTAGATTTAGCTCTGGGTAATGATATTACCGCCCCCATTGCCATACAGGAATTTAAAAAGGCAGGATACAGGCGTGTTTTTGACAAAAAGAGAATAGTACTGGTTCCTGACCATTTTGCTCCGGCAAAGGATTTAAAAAGTGCCAATCAGTGTAAGGGCTTAGCTGATTTCTCAAAAGAATTTAAGATAAAAAATTATTTTGAAGTCGGATGCATGGGTATAGAACATGTGCTATTGCCGGAAAAAGGGCTGGTTCTTCCGGGAGATTTAGTGATCGGGGCCGATTCGCACACCTGTACCTACGGGGCAATGGGTGCTTATGCTACCGGAGTGGGCTCCACGGACCTGGCGCGTTCTTTTATTGACGGAAAATGCTGGTTTAAGGTACCGGCAAGCGTCAAATTTATATACAAAGGTAAATTAAAAAAATGGGTCGGCGGGAAAGATCTGATTCTGTTTACTATTGGCCAAATCGGGGTAGACGGGGCGTTATACAAGGCGATGGAGTTTACCGGCCCGGCGATCAAAAAATTAGGTATGGACGATAGATTTGCGATGAGTAATATGGCGATTGAAGCCGGCGCGCGCGCCGGGTTAATTGCTGCAGACGTAATTACTAAAAAATATATCGCGCAATTTAAGCGCAAGGCTAAATTTTATCAATCTGACCCGGATGCGCATTATGAAAAGGTTTACCAATGGGATATTTCGAAGTTAGAGCCGCAGGTGGCTTGTCCTCATCTGCCTAGTAACGTAAAACCAGTAGGGAAATTAAAGGGTATCAAGGTCGACCAGGTAGTTATAGGTTCCTGCACTAACGGCAGGATTTCGGATTTGCGCATCGCGGCAAAGATATTGAAAGGTAAAAAAATAAAAGCAGGCCTACGACTGATCGTGATTCCGGCAACTCAGAAGATTTATCTGGAAGCGGTAAAGGAAGGATTAGCGGAGATTTTCGTCAAGGCAGGCGGGGTATTTTCTACGCCTACCTGCGGGCCGTGCCTGGGCGGGCATATGGGGATACTTGCCGAAGAGGAAGTCTGTCTGGCAACGACAAACAGGAATTTTATCGGTAGGATGGGCAGCCCCAAGTCATTTGTTTATCTGTCTAGCCCGGCAGTAGCAGCGGCATCGGCGATTACGGGAAGGATAACGCACCCAGGAAAAATATGATCATCAAAGGCAAGGTCCATAAATTCGGAAACGATGTCAACACCGATGATATTATCGCGGCAAAATACCTGGTAGGCACGGATGCCTTTGAGTTAGGTAAGCACTGCATGGAGAATATCGCTCCCGATTTTTTAGAGAAGGTCAACAAAGGCGACATTATCGTAGGTGGCAAGAACTTCGGCTGCGGTTCATCGCGTGAGCATGCGCCTCTCGCAATCAAGGGTTGCGGGGTTTCGGCGGTTCTGGCGAAAAGTTTTTCCGGAATATTCTTCCGTAACGCCATCAATATCGGGCTGCCATTCCTCGAGCTTGGCGAGGTCAATAAAATAAATGCGGCAGATGAGCTTGAAATAGATTTAGCCAGCGGTATAATTAAAAACCTGACTAAAAAAGAAAATTATAAAACAGAGCCCTTCCCTAAGTTTTTACAGGAGATTGTTACAGAGGGAGGATTAATCAATTGGGTGAAGAAATGTACAAAATAGCAGTTATTCCCGGAGACGGCACAGGCCCGGAAGTGGTGGTTGAGGGCTTAAAAGTTCTGGAAGCAGCCGGAAAAAAATATAAGTTTGCCTATGAGACGAAGATTTTTGATTTCAGCGGAGAGAGGTACTTAAAAACTGGTAAGCTTGTAGAAGAGAAAGATGTCGAAGAGCTAAAAGAATATTCTGCGATATACCTGGGGGCTGTCGGCCATCCTGATGTTAAACCCGGGATCATGGAAACAGGCGTGCTTTTAAAATTAAGGTTTGCCTTGGATCAGTATATAAATCTTCGTCCGGTAAAACTTTATAATCCGGAATTCTGTCCTTTGAAGGATAAAAAGGCGCAAGATATAGATTTCGTAGTAGTGCGTGAGAATTCCGAAGGACTATATAAAGGCATGGGCGAATTCCAAAATAAAGGCACTCAGGATGAGGTCGCGATTCAGATTTCCTATAATACGCGCAAAGGTGTAGAACGCTGCATTCGTTATGCCTTTGAATACTGCCGCAAGCGCAATAAAGGTAAAAAGTTGACCCTTTGCGGCAAGACCAATGTTTTAACTTATGCCTGGGATCTCTGGCAGAGGACGTTTAACGAAGTGGCCAAAGAATACCCGGATATTAAAACTGACTATGCGCATGTGGATGCTACCACGATGTGGTTTGTAAAGAATCCGGAGTGGTTTGATGTGATCGTCACCGATAATATGTTCGGCGATATCATTACCGACTTGGGTGCAATGATTCAGGGCGGCATGGGCATTGCTGCCGGCGGCAATATTAATCCGCAAGGTGTCTCTATGTTTGAGCCTATCGGCGGAAGCGCTCCTAAATATACCGGCAAAAATGTAATCAATCCTCTGGCTGCGATTTGCGCCGTAGGGATGATGCTGGAAACTTTAGGCGAGGAAAAAGCAGGCAAAGCCATTGAGGATGCGGTGATAAAAGTAGTCAGCACAAAATTAAAGTCTCTGGCAGCGGGAAAGATGGGATATTCTACAACCGAGGTTGGAGATTTAGTGGTGGAGAATCTATGAAAAAATATAATGTGGCAGTGATAGGCGTAGGGGCGGTAGGAATTGAGATGCTGCGAGTGTTAAAGCAGCGGAATTTTCCGGTGGGAGGATTGCGCGTATTCGCCCGTTCCGCTCGGAATATAGAAGTAGACGGCCGGAATTATGCTGTAGAGGCAATTACTCCGGATGGATTTAATGGCATCGATATTGCCTTATTTGCCGGGACTGAAGGGGAGAAGGGTGCCGCAGTTACTTATGCTGCTGAAGCGGTAAAAAGAGGCGCGGTAGTGATTGATAATGGCGCGGATTTCCGCATGGACCTCAAAGTGCCTTTAGTAGTTCCGGAAGTAAACGCCAGCGATGTCAAAATTCATAAAGGGATTATCGCTAATCCGAATTGCTCGACCATCCAGATGGTAGTGGCGCTCTGGCCGATTTATAAAAAAGCCGGCATCAAAAGAATTATTGTCACTACTTTACAGGCATCTTCAGGTGCCGGAAGAGCAGCAGTTGAGCAATTAAGAGAAGAGAATGCCCGTATCGCTTCGGCCGGATATAATAATCTTCATGTAGATTTGGAAAATAGATATTTACCGCAACAACTTGCTTATAATGTATTCCCGCACATCGGCAGTTTCACCGATTATGATTATACTAATGAAGAGTGGAAGCTGGTAAAAGAGATCCACAAAATCATGCACGATAACAAAATTAAGATTTCTGCCACTACGGTCAGGGTCCCGGTGAGGACCGGCCACTCTGAATCAGTATATATTGAGACTGTAAAACTAATTACTCCAGAAAAAGCAAAAGAAATACTCTCTAAAGCGCCGGGGATTATCGTTATTGACGACCCCAGGAAAAATCTTTATCCTATGCCCAAAGACGTAGAGGGCAAAGATGAGACTTTTGTGGGGCGTATCCGCAAGGATCCTTTCGTTAAAAACGGCTTATGGTTTTGGGTAGTAGCAGACAATCTGCGCAAAGGTGCTGCTACCAATGCTGTGCAGATCGCCGAATGCGTAATTTTAAAATAACCCTCGAATACGACGGTACGCGTTATGCCGGCTGGCAAGCCCAAAAATCAAAATTTCCCACCATACAGGAAACCATAGAAAAAGTTCTGCGTAAGATTATCCGGGAAGATATTAAGCTTATCGCTTCGGGCCGCACTGATGCCGGGGTGCATGCCGCAGCGCAGATAGCCAATTTCAAAACCGATTCCCAGATTTCTAGAGAGAAATTGCAGCGGGCACTAAACGGCCTGTTACCCGAAGACTTATCAGTGATTAAAATAGAAGAGGCAGGGTCAGATTTTCACAGCAGATTTACTGCAAAGTCAAAAATCTATCGCTATACGATTTTAAATCGGCCATACAGGTCAGCTTTTTTAAAGAACAGCGCTTTTTTTTACCCCTATCCTTTGGATTTAGGGTTGATGCGTAAAGAAGCCAGGGCGCTTTTGGGTAAACATGATTTTAAGGCTTTTTGTGCCAGCGCAAGCAGCGCTAAAGATACGATGCGCACCATTAAGAAAATAGCGATTAAGAAAAAGAGCGGTTTAATCGCTATAGATATAGAAGCCGACGGCTTTCTCTACAATATGGTCAGAAATATCGTTGGAACTTTAATCGAGATAGGGCGGGGGAGGTTCTCCGCAGGAAGCATGGCAAAGATTATATGTTCTAAAAGCAGAGAACTCTCCGGCCCGAACGTTCCCGCGCGCGGTTTGACTTTATTAAAAGTAAAATATTAAATAAAATCAGAAAATTCTTTGACAGATAAATTAATTTGTGTTAGTATAAACGAAATCAAAATTTATATAATTGAAGTTAGCTCAACCCTAATTTTTCAAGCTAAAGCGTTTAACAGAAAATTAGGGTTGAGTAAATTCGCGCAGATAACTTACTCATCCGCCTACGGCGGATTCGTAAGTTATGCGCTCATTTGAGGAGGAGTAGAAATGGCAGAAACCGGATATTGCGTCAAATGCAAAGCGAAAAAAACCATCAAGGATGAGCAGAAGGTTACGATGAAGAATGGAAGGTTGGCAGTAAAAGGCAAATGCCCTGACTGCGGAACCGGCATGTATAGGATTTTAGGTAAGAAATAATCGTATTTTTAGGAGGCGAGGTCCCAATAGATCCGAAACAAATAGCGCTACGCGTTGCAGCGGTTGCTAAATCTAAAAAAGCAGAAGATTTGATAATCCTCGACATCCGCAAGGTCGCGGATTTCTGCGATTATTTTGTTATCGCCAGCGGCACCTCCATGCGTCAGGTAAACTCCGTCGCAGAGGCAATAGAAGAAGATTTAGTCAAAGATAGGATCAAACCTTTATCTGGAGCCAATCCCAACGATGAATCAGGGTGGGTGGTGCTGGATTATTCCAGTGTCATCACCCACCTTTTTTATAAGCCGGTGCGGGAGTTTTATTCTTTAGAGCGCCTCTGGTCTGACGCCAAGTGCGTACGGATACCGAAAAAGAAAGCAACAAAGTAATTTTTCCTGCCTGCAATTCTTAAAGAAAGCCTGTCTTTTGCTTAAAATGAGAAAAAATATCCAGGGTTTACTCATTGCGGTTATTAAAAACGCCCTCAGAGATTCTGGAGCGCAGGAGAAAGATTACGGAGATTTATTCCTGGATATTCCCGCCGATAGCCGGTTCGGAGACCTATCCGTTAACATCGCCATGAAGTTAGCCAGCGCCTTAAAGAACCCCCCCCTTCAGATCGCCGATAATCTCGTTACGAATATTAAGAAACACTTAGAGAAGGCGTTGTTTAGGGCTTACATCAAAGAAGTCAAGGTAGAAGGAGCCGGTTTCATTAATTTTTACTTAAGTGACAGTTATTTCTGCGACGGACTTGTAGACATCCTGCGGCAAGGCTCTGTTGCTTTAAAGGTGAATCTTGGCAAAGGCAAACCCGTGCTGCTTGAGTTTGTCAGCGCCAATCCTACCGGGCCCTTATCGGTTGCTCACGCGCGTCAGGCAGCGGTAGGGGATGTTTTAGCCAATATTTTGTCTTTTTTAAGGTTTAAGGTAAAGAAAGAATATTATTTGAATGACGAAGGCAACCAGATTAATATTCTCGGCCGCTCCATAGAATTGAGGCTGAAAGAGCTTAACGGTGAAAGAGTAGAGTTTCCCGAAGACCATTATCAGGGAGATTACATTATTGATATTGCCGGCGAAATCAAAGCAAAGAATATCAAAGTAACGGATTTTTGCGCATATGGCGTAGAGTATATCATGAATATCATAAAAGGTGAGCTCGCTGACTTCGGGGTAAGATTCGATTACTGGTACAGCCAGAAAAAATTAAGGGAGAGCGGAAAGATTACCAAAACCCTTGATGCCTTAAAGAAAAAAGGCTTCCTCTATGAGCAAGAGGGAGCGCTCTGGTTTAAGTCGACACTATTCGGCGATGATAAGGACAGGGTGGTGATTAAAAGCGATGGAAGCTATACCTACCTAGCCCCTGATATTGCATATCACGCGGATAAGTTTAAACGCGGCTTTCAATGGTTGATTAATATGTGGGGCCCTGATCATCACGGTTACATTAATCGCCTGAAGGCTGCGGTAGCGGCTCTGGGCCACGACCCTAAAAGTTTATCGATTATTATCGTGCAGCTGGCTTCCATATTCAGAGAAGGTAAGCCCGTGCAGATGTCCACCCGGCGCGGCCAATACATCACCCTGCGCGAAGTCTTAGACGAGGTCGGCGTGGACGCCTCAAGGTTTTTCTTCCTGATGCGGCGTACCTCCAGCCACTTAGATTTTGATCTGGATACGGCTAAAAAACAGACTGCGGAAAATCCGGTTTATTACGTGCAGTATGCGCACGCGCGTATTACGAGCATTATTAACAACAGCCCGGTAAAATTTAAAATCAAAGATGCGCCTCTTTATCTGCTTAAAGAAAAAGAAGAGGCGGAACTTATCCGCAAAATCTG
The DNA here is from genome assembly GCA_964545575.1 of uncultured Planctomycetales bacterium. Classification (GTDB taxonomy): domain Bacteria; phylum Omnitrophota; class Gorgyraeia; order Gygaellales; family Profunditerraquicolaceae; genus CAZJFL01. The sequence continues at coordinate 30,322 of CAZJFL010000010.1, read as the reverse complement.
GCAATTTAGCTATATTCTGGAGGTTTGCCTGGAAACCGAAGACCCTTATATGCTGACCGTGTATTTGCAGGAATTAGCTCAAGGGTTTCATAAATTTTATGACCTGCACCGCGTCTTAGGAGACGATTTAGCTCTGACTCAGGCGCGCCTGGCGCTCTTGCTGGCTACTAAAACCGTAATCGCTACTGCAATGGGATTGCTGGCTATATCTCTTCCAGAGAAAATGTAATGCATGCCAACAAAATTCTTAATATTGCTTCCTCTGATTTCCGCCTCCAGCATACTTTAAGTCAAGAACTCGGTATTTCTATAATCCTCTCCCAGATTCTAGCCAACCGCGGCATATCTGGCCCGGAAGAAGCTGAAAAGTTTTTAAATGCCGGGCTAAAAGATCTTTTAGACCCCTATTCCTTTGCCGATATGTCCAGAGCCGTAGAGTTAGTGAAAAAAGCGGCTAAGGCAAGCGAGCCGGTGATGATCTTCGGCGATTACGATGTAGACGGGGTTACTTCCGTAGCGCTCCTTAAAACCGCGCTTCTAAAACTCGGGATAAAAGCAGCCCACCATATCCCGCACCGCATTAAAGAGGGCTACGGCTTAAATAAAGATATCCTGCAGATCGCCAGAAACAAAAATATTAAGCTGCTGATTACGGTTGACTGCGGCACCAATAGCCACGAAGAGATAAAAGAGCTGCGTAAACGTAATATCGAAGTCATCATTACTGATCATCATGAGCCTTCAAGAGATAATAAAACATCGGCGTCCGCTCTGATCAATCCGAAAGTAGAAGGTTGCGGCTATAAGTACCGGGATTTAGCGGGTGTGGGGGTAGCTTTTAAGTTTGTCCAGGCGATTACAGGAGAAAAATTATTCGATGAGCTGGACCTGGTTTCTTTGGGCACGATTGCCGATGTTGTCCCCCTAAGGAGAGAAAACCGCATTATTGCCAAAGAGGGGCTGCCGCGCATCACTCGTACCAAGCGGGTAGGGCTGGCGGCATTGATAGAATCAAGCGGCATAAAAGATAAGAAAATCACGCCGACTTTTGTGAGTTTCATACTCGGGCCGCGCCTGAACGCCAGCGGCCGGATGAGCGATGCGGATTTATCCCTGAGGCTGTTACTGACCGAAGATGAAGCGGAGGCGAGGTCAATAGCCAAAGAGATCGAGGCGCATAACCGTCAACGCCAGAAGATAGAAGAGCGGATTATGAATGAGGCGGAAAATCTAATTAATAGCGAAGTAAATTTTAAGGAACATAAAGTCATCGTGATCGCCAAAGAGGACTGGCATCAGGGAGTAATCGGCATCGTAGCTTCAAAGCTGGCGGATAGATTTTACCGGCCGACGATTTTGATTTCTCTGACCGAAGATCTATGCAAGGGTTCGGGCCGCTCGATCAAAAACTTTCACCTTTTTCAGGCGCTTTCAGATTGCAAGGATTACCTGGAGAATTTCGGCGGGCACCAGCATGCCGCGGGGCTGGTGATTGCCAGGGATAATATAGCAGAGTTTAAAAAGACCATTAACCGCCTGGCAGAGGAGAGGCTGATGTTGGAAGATTTACTTCCCAGCTTGCAGATAGACATAGAATTGCCTTTATCGGATCTGGATGAAAAAATGATTGCGGAGCTGGAGAGATTAGAGCCTTTCGGTGAAGGCAACCCCGAGCCGTTATTTTACAGCCGGGCACTAAAACTGCGCGGCGAGCCGCAAATTTTAGGCAGAGGCACTTTAAAGTTCTGGGTGACGGACGGCAAAGCGACTTATCAGGCCATCGGTTTTGGGATGAGTAATCTAAAAGACAGCTTAACCGGCGCTGATTCTTTTGACTTGATTTATACCCCGCGGATGGACGATTGGAATGGTGAGGCGAGCGCGATCCTGGAAATAACCGATATTTTCTTTAAGTGATTTAGGCCTTGACGATATTGCCTTTTTTGATGCACTTGGTGCAGATAAAGACGCGTTTAGCCTTACCTTCTATGATGATCCGCGTCTTCTGAAGGTTAGGGAGGAACTTACGTTTAGAGGAACGCACGATCTTGCTTCCGGTTCCGCCTTTGGACTTAGGCGCACCTTTACGTACTACTTTTCTACCGGTTTGCGGCCCCTTGCCGCATAATGCGCAGATTTTTAACATCATTTGCTCCTTGTAGGAATTTAAGTATACTGGAAAATAAGGGGTTGTCAAGGCAAAATATAATAATGAATCTGTCGGTTTTCTCGCTCAGGGTCGGTTTTCCCCCGACTTATGAGCGGGGGACGCCAGAGATCTTTCGCATTTTCGGTGGCTGCTGAACTCGCGCTTTTTGCCTCTAGCAAAAATCGCTCGAACAGCATCGCCATCCCAAGATTGCCGCCCTCTCGGGCGGCCTTGGGATTCCCGAAAATGCTCAAGCTCCTCTGGCTAAAACCTCCATTCGCTCGAAAATCCGCCAGATTCATCTTGATAGTTTAATTTATCTTTAGCGGGTGGCGCGGAATGTTTCGAGGAGGGCGCTCCCGAGAGAAACTGGTTAAGACAACACCCGGCCCTATCGGATGGGCCGGTGTGCCGCCTTCTGCGGCAGGACCCGCTAAACCTAGAATATGAATAAAATATTAGAAGGTTTGAACAAAGAGCAACTCGAGGCGGTCACACACAAAGATGGTCCGCTGCTGATTATTGCCGGCGCGGGGACCGGAAAGACTACGGTTATCACCCGCCGCATTGCCTGGCTTTTATCCGAAAACCTCGCGAAAACCAACGAAATTTTAGCGCTCACATTTACCGATAAGGCGGCATTGCAGATGTTGGAGCGGGTGGATGTACTGGTGCCTTACGGATACACCGATATCTGGATTTCTACCTTTCACGCCTTTGGCGACCGGCTTTTGCGGGAAAACGCCCTGATCGCCGGCATGGAGCCGGATTTTAAGGTTTTAACCCGCCCGGAATCCGCGGTATTTTTGCGCGAGCGTATCTTTGAGTTTGACTTAGAGTATTACCGTCCGCTTTCAGATCCGACTAAGTTTGTTGAGGCGTTGATATCTTTATTTAGCCGCGCCAAAGACGAAGATATATCTCCTAAGGAATACTTTAATTACACCCAAGGCTTAGTCCTGAAAGCCAAAGCTGACCCCAAAGACGAAGCGCTGCAGGAAGAAGCCCGGCAGCAGATGGAATTGGCAGAGGCCTACGCCAAATATCAGGAACTGTTAATGAAATACGGCGCGGTAGATTTCGGCAACCAGTTTTATTTGAGCCTCAATCTTTTACGCGCTCATCCCTTAATCTTAAAGAATTACCAGAAGCAATTTAAATATATTCTGGTCGATGAGTTTCAGGATACTAATTTTGCCCAGTTTCAAATGGTAAAGTTCCTGGCAGGGGAAAACAAGAATATTGCGGTGGTAGCAGATGACGACCAGTGCATTTACCGCTGGCGCGGAGCCGCCTACAGCAACGTCTTAAATTTCATGGATAGTTTTCCCGAGGCAAAAAAGGTAAGCCTGATCCGGAATTACCGCTCGCACCAGCCACTCTTAGACAGCGCCTATAAACTTATTCAGAACAATAATCCCGAACGCTTTGAAGTCAAGGCGGGGATTAATAAAAAGCTGATCGGCTTAAGCGAAAAAGGCGAACCCCCTAAACACGAACATTTTGATAATAATTCCGGAGAATCGGACTGGATTGCCGAAACTATTAAAGAAAAAGTGAAAGCCAAAAAATTTCAGTATAAGGATTTTGCGATACTGGTGCGTTCTAATTCAGATGCCCAACCTTATCTGCAGGCGTTGAATATGCTGGGGATTCCCTGGCAATTCAGCGGTAACCAGGGCCTCTACAGCAGGGAAGAGGTAAAGTTATGTATTAATTTTTTGCGCGTAGTGGCTAATCCTTCGGATTCGCTAGGCCTCTATTATCTGGCCAGCAGCCAAATTTACGGCCTAGATCTTTCGGATTTAACCTTGTGTATGTATTATGCCAAGCGTAGAAATAAAACCTTGCATTCAGTTTTAAAGGGTACAGCCGCAATCCCGGAGTTAGCCGAAGTGAGCGAAAAATCCCGCGAAAAAATCAGCCAGATCCTAGCTGATTTGGATAAGTTTTTGCAAATTTCGCGCCGGGAGGCTACCGGAAGGCTCTTATATGCCTTTCTGACCGAAACCGGCTACCTGAAAAAACTCACCCGGGATTTGAACCTTGAAAAAGAAACACAAATCCAGAATATCGCCAAATTTTTCAATATCGTGCGTGATTTCGAGTTGATTGCCAGAGAGGACCGGGTGATCAGTTTTGTGAATTATCTGGACCTTTTAATCGAAGCCGGAGACGACCCGGAAACCGCAATGGCTGACCTTGATAGCGATGCGGTGAATGTGCTGACCATCCATAAAGCAAAGGGTCTGGAGTTTAGCCTGGTTTTTATGGTGAGTTTGGTCAACGGGCGTTTTCCTGTGCCGCATCGCAGGCAATCCGTAGAGCTGCCGGATGCCTTGATCAAAGAGATCCTTCCGCAGGGAGATTTTCATACCCAGGAAGAGCGCCGCTTATTTTATGTAGGCATGACCCGCGCCAAGTGCCAGCTTTATCTGACTTCGGCGGTAGATTACGGCGGAGCGCGCATGCGCCGGGTCAGCCCTTTTATTATCGAGGCCCTGGGAGAGGGGATTAAAGAAAAAGAGAAGCTTAAGATAAGCGCCCTGGAGACGATTAAGCGTTTTGCCCCGCACAAAGACTCGAGCAAAGCCGCACGCCAAGAAATACCTCCGGGGGAACTGCTTCCCTTAAGCTTCTATCAGATAGATGACTATCTTACCTGCCCTTTAAAATATAAATACGTGCATGTCTTGCGCGTGCCGATTATGGAGCACCATACGATTATTTACGGCCGGGCAATGCATACGGCGGTGACTAAATATTTCCAGTTTAAGGCCAGCGGTAGGAAAATGGAGCTGGCGGATTTATTGGGTGTTTTTAAAGAAAGCTTTGACCCGCAGGGCTTCATTAACCCGCTGCATCAGGAGGAGCGTTTTCGGGTGGGGCAGGAGGCGCTGGTTAGATTTTATAACGCAGAAGAGAAGCGTAATGCCAAACCGCTCTACATTGAAAAAGACTTTTTCTTTATTTTTGAAAACAATAAAATCCGCGGCCGTTTTGACCGCGTGGATCAGGAAAAAGATGGCATAGTGATCATAGATTTTAAGACTTCGCAGCTTAAGAAGCAGGAGGAGGCTGATAAGCGCACCAGAGAAAGCACCCAGCTTGCTTTGTATTCTCTGGCCTATCAGAATATTTTCGGGGAACTGCCCCGGAGCGTCCAGTTATATTTCCTGGAATCGGGACTGATCGGATCTGATACCAAGGACGAGTCGGATATGGAGAAGGTAAAAGAGGATATCCGCCAGGCTTCGGCAGGTATCCGTAAAAGAAGCTTTGCCGCTAAGCCGGGTTATAACGCCTGCAAATACTGCGCCTATAACCAGATTTGCCCTTCGGCGGAACTCCGGTAGAAAATTAGGTTGACAAATCCCCAAAATATGCTATACTTAAACCCGTAGTAAATAAGAGATTAGAAATCACAGGCCGGAAGGTTGGGATGTCTAACTTTTTGGCTTTTTTTATGTGCTGTCATTATTTACTATAATTTGGAAAGAGAGGAGGAAGTAAATAATGGCAAGAGGCAAAGTAAAGTGGTTCTCAAACCAAAAGGGTTACGGTTTCATCACTCCCGAATCAGGAAGCGATGTATTCGTGCACCATACGGCGATTTTAGGTGAGGGATATAAAACTCTGGACGAGGGTCAGGAAGTAGAGTTTGAAATCGAAAAAGGCCCTAAGGGCGAACAAGCTACAAAGGTAGCCAAGGTATAACTAGAAGGAGGATACAAATGCATAAAGGGAAAATAAAGAAGCTAGTGCGCGAAAGAGGCTTCGGCTTTATCAGCGATGAGGACGGCCGGGAGTTATTTTTCCACCAGAGCGGTTTGGTCGATGTCAAGTTTGACGCCCTGAACGAAGAGCAGGCAGTTGAATTTGAAGTGGAAAAATCCGAAAAAGGCCCGCGTGCAATCAGCGTTAAGGTTGTTGCCTAAAAGAAAGATTTGTTGCGTAGCTTGCCTTTTAACAGTAAAATAAAAGGTAGCTATGTGTTTAGAAAATAACTTTAGAGTTTAAAGCGGCTCTCTAAAACAAGAGGGAGCCGCTTTTTTCTTTTAAAGAGAGGCCTTCTAATATGACCGTAAGGCAACCCGTAGCCCAACATTTTTACGCTGATGAATGCAGCAAAGAGAGGATAGAAGAGTATGTCCGGGATTTCCGGGTACCGGAGGCCCCTCGTCATATCGTGGCCGGGGTGGTGCCTCACGCAGGCTGGTTTTTCTCCGGGCGGGTGGCAGCCAAGGTATTTAAGTGCATAAAAGAAAAAAACCAGGTCGATACTTTTATACTTTTAGGGGCAATCCATAGTTTGCCGGAGAGAAACTCACTTTTTAGCCGCGGCTCCTGGGTTACTCCTTTCGGATCGATTGAAGTTGATGCAGAGGCTGCGTCTATTTTGCTGGAAGCGGCGGGGGAGGATTTGGCCGATGACCCAGAGGCGCATGCCCGGGAGCATTCTTTGGAAGTACAGATGCCTTTCTTGAGATATTTTTTCCCTGCGGCTAAAATAGTCCCGATACGCATCAGTCCCGATAATAAAGCAGGCCGGTTGGGCCATAGAATCGGGGAGGTAATAGCTAGAAGCAAAAAAAAGATAGTCGTTATCGGCTCCACTGACCTGACCCACTATGGGGATGATTATGGCTTCGCCCCTGCCGGCCGTGGCAGGAAGGCGTTGGAATGGATGGAAGATAATGACAGCCGTATGATTAAGTTAGCCCTTAATTTAGAATCCGAGGCCATAGTAGAAGAGGCCAGGAGCCATTATAACTCCTGCGGTTCGGGTGCTCTGGCAGCTACTATTGCTGCGGCCGGGGCGTTGGGTGCTAAAAAAGGGGTGTTGTTAGAATATACCACGAGTTTTAATGTTTCGCCTGAACCTGAGTTTTATCGGGCCGTAGGATACGCCGGGATGGTTTTTTAAAAAAGTTAGCGGCTGATAATTTTACTTGACATTTTCCGCATCCATTATATTATAGTAGGAGCATTATAATATATACATTATAATATATATGGACAAGAGCGCCGGCTATAATATAATAGGTAATAATATCAGGAACTTAAGAGAGAAGCGGGGGATTTCGCAGGACCGTCTCTCGAAACTCGCGGATTTATCACTGAATACGGTAGTTAAGGTAGAGTCCGGTAAAAATCCCAACCCCACCATAAAAACCTTGTTAAAAATCGCAAAATCTTTCCATGTGCGAGTCGACGACCTGATCGCCGTCCTGCTTATCTTTTTACTATTCGGATTTCCTTCTTGCGGTTATTGCCAGGAGAACAATCCGGATAGCCCCCTTACCTTATCGCTGGAAGATACAATAGCCGTAGCTTTCAAAAACAATAAAGACATCCAGATTCAGGAAAAGGAGATTGCAGTCGCCAAAGCCAACATCATGGGGGCAAGAAGCGCATTCCTTCCCCAGGTCAACGCCGAAGCCGGCTATACCCGAAACGGAGCGGTATTGAACAGGACACCCGTTCCTAATGCCAAGAAGGATATCGGCATCTTCACCGGTTATAAGAACGATAATCAGGCCGGCATCACCTTGACTGAATCAATTTATAACGGCGGCGCAAATATCGCCAATTTCAAGCAGGCAAAAATAGACTTTACCGCGCAGGAGGAGACCTTGCGCGCCAAAAAACTTGATATTGAATTTGAGGCGAAAAGGCTTTATTACGGGCTGCTCTTGGGTTACGAAACGCTGCGTATCACCCAGGAACTGGTGGATAATGCGAATGAGCATTATCAGGACGTAAAAAACAGGTTTGAGCAGGGGGCATCTTCTAAGTTTGACCTGCTACAGTCAAAGGTGCAGGTATCGTTGTATATCCCCGAGTTGGTAAGAGCAAAGAACGCGATAGATCTGCTGATGGCGGATTTAAAGAAACTGCTCAGTTTTAAGATGAGGGATGAGATCGCCCTGAAAGATAACCGCCTTGATTATTCGCTGATAGAAATCAGGGAAGGCGAATTTTTAAAATCTGCATACCTGAATTCCCCGGAGATGAACTTAAAAAGCTTAGGCATAGACATGAGCAAGTGGTCAATTGAGATGGCTAAAGCCGGCTGGCGGCCGCAGCTAAATGCCAATTTAGGCTATAACTTTAATTCTGACAGCTGGAGTAATATGTATAATTCTAAGCACAGTAACTGGTACGCCGGGCTTTCCGTAGGTATGTCTATCTTTGACGGGTTTTCTACTAAGGCAAAAGTGGATGCGGCCAAAGCCCGCTACGCGCAGGCGAATTTATCCAAAGAGAATATCAGCGACCAGATAGCGGTGGATATCCGGCAGGGTTGCCTTGACTTAAAACAGGCGCAGGCGATCATTGATTCGCAGAAGGATAATATCGAAGAAGCAAGGGAAGCTTTAAAGATCGCCAACACTAGCTATGATAACGGCGAAAACACTAACCTCGACGTACTGGACGCGCAGCTGGCCTTAAGCCAGGCAGAGGAAAATTTTGTCCAGGGGATTTATGATTATTTGATGGCCAAGGCTTACTTAGACCGGACCATGGGAGAAATGTATTTTAAGCCTGCCTTGCCGGCAGGCAGGGAGGCAAAGAATGAAAAAAAAGATTAAATTGATAGCGGTTATTATTTTAGTCGTTCTGATCGCGGGGGCTGCGACAAAATATATCCTGCAGAAGGAGAGACGCAAGGATGGAGTAATCAAGGTCTCCGGAAACATTGAGGGAGATGACGTGCGGCTTTCTTTCCGTGTGCAGGGTCAGATTTTAGAGCTTCTGACTGATGAAGGTATGGTGATAAGAGTCGGAGACGCCGTAGCCAGATTAAAAACAGACGAGTTGACCAGTATCAGGGATAAGGCGCTAGGTGAGCTTAAAGCGGTAGAATATCAATACGAACTGGATAAGATAGATTATGAGCGTGCGGAAAATCTTTTCAAGGCCGGTTCTTATTCTCAGCAGCAGCGCGATGCAGCCAAGACGCAGTTTGAGTCGGATAAGGCTAACGTAGGAGCGTTAAAAGCCCAGCTTGACCTGGCAAACACGCGCTTAGGATTTGCGGACCTAACTGCGACACTTGACGGCTATGTATTAGTGAAGAGTTCTCTGCCGGGAGAGGTAGTTCAGATCGGCACGCCGGTCTTTACGGTAATAGACCTGCATAATATCTGGGTCACCGCCTACATCAATGAGACTGATCTTGCGCGGGTAAAGCTTAACCAGAAAGCAGATGTCAAGACAGACACCTATCCCAATAAAGTCTATCAGGGCAGGATTTCTTTTATCTCTAGCCAGTCAGAGTTTACTCCTAAGCAGATACAGACAACTGAAGAGCGCGTAAAACTGGTTTATCGTATCAAGGTAAAAGTCGATAACCAGAGCCTGGACTTAAAGCCCGGCATGCCCGCAGACGCCTACATAAGCGAATAGTAAATGTCGACTATCAAAGCAGTTGGCCTCACCTGTAAATTCAATAATCTTACCGCAGTAAATAATCTCAATCTGGAAATCGAAGAAGGGGAGATATTCGGACTGGTCGGGCCTGATGGGGCGGGAAAAACTACCACCATGCGCCTTTTGACCGGGATACTTGATCCTACCTCCGGTGAGGCTTGGGTCTATGGCAAGCACATTGTCAAGGAAGCCGAACCCTTAAAAGAGAACATCGCTTATATGTCGCAGCGCTTCGGCCTTTATGAAGACCTTACCGTAGAAGAGAATATAAAATTTTATGCCGATGTCTATTGCGTGCCCGAGAAAGAAAGGGCGGCAAAATTTGATAAACTGTTGGGTTTTAGCGGGCTCACTCCTTTTAAAAAGAGATTCGCCGGAAAGCTCTCCGGAGGGATGAAGCAGAAATTAGGATTAGCTTGTGCTTTGATACACACTCCTAAGGTTTTATTCCTGGATGAGCCGACAAACGGCGTTGATCCGGTATCCCGGCGCGATTTCTGGAAGATACTTTATGACCTGCTAAAGGAAAAAGTGACCATACTCTATTCGACTTCTTATCTTGATGAGGCAGAGCGCTGCCGCAGGGTCGGGCTGATCCATAAAGGTAACCTTTTGCGCTGTGAGACGCCGGATAAAATTAAAGAAGAATTTAAAGTAAAGACATTGGAGCAGGCGTTTATCAGAATAGTCAATGATTACGAGAGTAAATCAAAAGCGTCTCAATAAATATGACAAACGGAAATAATATTGCCGTAAAAGTAGAAAACCTGGTAAAAAAATTCGGTGATTTTACCGCGGTTAACAATGTCAATTTCGAGGTAAAACAAGGAGAAGTCTTTGGATTCCTAGGGCCAAATGGCGCCGGAAAATCCACTACCATCAGGATGCTTTGCGGGATCATCAGCCCGACTTCCGGGACCGGGACAGTCGGCGGATACGATATTGTCAAAGAGCAGCATAAGATCAAAGAACATATCGGGTATATGTCCCAGAAATTTTCCCTCTATGATGACCTGACCGTCGAAGAAAATATCGATTTCTACAGCGGTATCTATAAGATTCCGCGGGAAAAACGTAAAGAACGCGCTGAAGAGGTAATCCGCCTGGCTGATATCGAGGGTTTTCGTAATCGTCTGACGCGCACCATCTCCGGGGGTTGGAAACAACGCCTGGCCTTGGGGTGCGCTTTACTGCACCATCCGAAAATCATCTTTCTCGATGAGCCGACTTCAGGGGTTGACCCGATCACCCGCGCAAATTTTTGGAAGATTATAAAGGAACTATCTGACAAAGGCGTTACTGTTTTTGTCACCACCCATTATATGGATGAGGCAGAGAATTGTAACCGCATGGTGATGATCTATCATGGCGCGATGATTGCTATGGGCACTCCCGAGGAGATGAAAACTAAGATCATGAAGAATGAAATCTTAGAGATTATCATGCCCGCTGCCCAAAATTGGCTGGATAAAATTGCGAAGCTCGACTCGGTCAAGGAGACGGCGCTCTTCGGAGTAAACCTCCATGTCGTAACCCATGACGCAGGAAAGGCGGGCCTCTATATAAAAAATCTTTTCGAAGCAGAAGGGATAAAAAATTATTCTATATCCAAGATCAAGGCTTCTTTGGAAGATGTCTTTGTTTCCTTGATCGAGACCTACGACGAGGAGCATAAAGAAAAGTGAATTTTAAAAGGATCTGGGCGATATCGAGTAAAGAATTTATTCAGATCAAGCGCGACCCGCGCTCGCTTGCGCTGGCTATAGTCATCCCGGTGCTCCTGTTGATAATCTTCGGCTACGGATTATCTTTGGATATCGACCGGGTGCGCACCGTAGTCTGGAACCAGGATGCTTCTTCGGAACTCACCCGTAACTTCCTGCTTAATTTTAAATATTCCAAATATTTTAAAATCACCAGATACACCGATAACTACCGGGATATCGAACATATGATTGACAGCGGCGAAGTGATGATGGCATTGATCATCCCCAAAGATTTTTCTCATTATTTGGAATCCGGGAAAAAAGCGCCTTTACAGCTTCTGGTAGATGGCAGCGATTCCAACACCGCCACCATTGCCGCAGGCTATGTGCGCGCGGTAGTCGCTAAGTACAATGTAGAGTTGTTGGCCCAGGCATTCGCCGCACACGGATATACTCCACCCAAGCCGGTAGATATGCGCTCCCGGATCTGGTTTAACCCCGGGTTAAACAGCAGATGGTATATTATCCCCGGAGTAATCGCGATGATCATTATGATTATCGCCGCCCTGCTTACTTCTATTTGCATATCACGGGAATGGGAGAGAGGTACAATGGAGCAGTTGATTTCTACTCCGGTTAAGCCGCAAGAGCTAATCATCGGGAAATTCCTTCCCTATTTTGCCATCGGTTTCTTTGATCTTTTCGTCGCGGTGGTGATGGCCAGGACCGTATTTGGCGTACCTTTCCAGGGAAGTTATCTCCTGTTGATTTTATTAAGCGTATTCTTCTTGACCGGGGCATTGTCGCAGGGGATATTAATTTCTGCCTCTTCCAAGACGCAGTTATTGGCGTCGCAATTGGCGACCCTGACCACATTCATACCGACAATGCTTTTGTCCGGATTTATTTACCCGATTTTTAATATGCCGCAGGCAGTGCAGGCAATTACCTATCTGATTCCGGCGCGTTATTACATCGTAATCTTAAGGGAGTTGTTCTTGAAAGGAAACGGTATGGACGTGATGTGGGATGAGGCGTTGTTTCTGGTGTTGTTCGGGTTTCTGATGTTTAGTATCGCGATAAGAAGATTTAAGAAAAAGGTGTTCTGATGTTTGAAAGAGCAAGAGCGCTTCTCGTCAAAGAATTCAAGCAGGTCTTACGCGACCCGCGGATGAAGACGGTGATCCTGGTTTCTCCGCTTATCCAGATCATCCTTTTCGGTTATGCCGCCAATAAAGATATCAACTATATTCCCACTGCGATTTACGACCAGGATAATACCAAGGAGAGTCGTAACCTCATACACGGGTTTACTTATTCCGGATATTTCGTCCCTAAGTATTATATCTATAGTGCCGAGGAACAGAATCGTGTCATCGATAAAGGCTGGGTCAGCGGTGTGATCCGCATTGACCGCGGCTTCGCCCGCAACCTTAATGCCGGAAAATCTACGTACATTCAGTTAACACTTGACGGCTCGGATTCAAATACCGCCCAGATCATCCTGGGTTATGCCAATACGATTATGAATACCTATCAACAGGAGTTGATTAAGGAAGACGCCGCGGATAAGGGTTTCCTGCTTTCCGGGCCGACGGTAGATTTAAGGGACCGCGCCTGGTTCAATGAGAATTTGATTTCCCGTAACTATTATCTGCCCGGAGTCATCGCTTCCATCGTGACGATCATGTCGCTTTTATTGACGGCGATGGCTATTGTAAGAGAAAAGGAGATCGGCACCATGGAACAGTTGATTGTCAGCCCCTTAAAGCCGATAGAGCTAATTATCGGCAAACTTATTCCTTTCGGCGTAATCGCCCTTTTCCAGACGGCGATGATTACTACCGTAGGAGTTTTATGGTTTCATATACCCTTAAGAGGAAACCTGCTTTTGTTGCTTTTGGGCACCGTAATATATTTATTCACCACCTTAGGGGTGGGCCTTTTTATTTCTACGATTGCGGCTACTCAACAGGAGGCAATGATGTCGGTTTTTCTCTTCTATATGCCGACATTCTTGCTTTCCGGGTTTGCTTACCCCATCGCCAATATGCCCGAGGTTATTCAGTGGTTCACCCTGATTAACCCCATGCGTTATTTTCTAGTGGTAGTTAGGGGGATATTTTTAAAAGGGGTGGGGATTGATATCCTCTGGGTGCAGCTGGTGCCGCTGTTAGCCATGGGGGCGCTGGTGATCACTTTTAGCGCTCTGCGCTTTCGCAGGAGCTTAGAATAAATGAAGAAAATATTTATTCTTGCTACAGCCGCATGTTTATCTTTTCATCTTGCTTTTGCCGCGGAGATCCCCTTTCAATTATCTGTCGAGTCCGAGAAAGAAGCAGAAACAGAGCTAGAGCTAAAAGGCTGGCCGGGAAAATTACAAAACTTCAGGAAGGAGTGGGAGGATAAATACGGCACCACTTTTGCGGTAATAATTAACTCTCAGAGTCAGGTTGCAACGCATTCCAAAATACATCAGGGCAAATGGAGCCCGGCCTGGTATTACAATATTGGCCTGGAGCAGAAGCTCTGGAAGGGAGGCTTAGCGGCCTTTGAAATCGAAGGAGGCCATAATTTGGGGATAGATAAGCGGCTGCCTAATTTTTCTATCCTGAATTATAATGCCTGGGAGATATCTTATTTATATGTTTCTGAACTTTATCTCCAGCAGAATTTCTTTGCGGATAAACTGTATCTGGCAGCCGGAAGATTAGACCTCTCTAACTGGTTTGATTATAATGAAGTCGCGGCTCTCAACGATACCCAGTTTCAGGCCGGCGCCCTGGTCAACAACTTGACCGTTCCTTTTCCCTCAAAAGGCCTGGGGGCTATGGCTGGGATCAAGCCGCTAGACTGGTTTTATTTTCAGGTTGGCGCCTCTGACGCGGAGGCAGCTTCTACCCGCGTGGGCCTGACCAACTGCTTTCAGGGGACTTTATTTATCAGCGAAATAGGTTTTTCTCCTCAGATCGGGAAACTAAAGGGAAATTACCGTTTTCTCTTTCACTTGGCCCATGAGGGCCTGGAGCGTATTGATGAAGCGGGACGAAAAATTAACAGCCGCGGTTTCGGCATAAGTTTTGACCAGCAGGTAACAGGGCGCATTACGCTATTCCTGCGTTACGGTTTCGCCGATAAAGTTGTACGCGAGATTGAACATTTCTGGTCAGTGGGCGGCCAGCTGAGCGAGCCCATCCCGGGAAGAAAGGATGACGTCTTCGGGATAGGCGTAGCGCAGTCTATTGCGGGAAAGGATTACCGTATTGCCAATGAGTCAGGATCAGCCGAAACCCTATATGAGGTTTACTACAACATTAGCCTGCATCCTTTTGTCAAGTTTATCCCCAATATGGAGGTGGTCACGCATCCCCAAGCCGAAAAGCATTCCGGCACTTACCTGGTTGCCGGTGCCCGCCTCGTAATTATATTTTAATTTGAGAAAAAAGTGGTATAATCAAAAAACAAGGAGGTAAGGCAAAATGATTAGCAAAAGTTTCTTGAAAAAGTTACTGTTTTTGGTTGCAGTAATCAGTTTGATTTATGGAGGAGTTTTTAGCTGCGCATTTGCCCAGCGTGGGCATGGTGGGCGTGGCGGCGGACATGGGGGTTGGCACGAGCCGGTCTGGCACGGGAACCATAGGTACGATTATTATAACGGATTGTTTTACACCTCAGGCCTCTTCGGATTTAGCTTTAGTGTAGTGGCGCCTCCGTTGGGGGTAGCTGTTTCTTATCTGCCTTACGGTTACAGGACTATCTACGTCGGAGGGGTTCCCTATTACGAATACAATAATATTTACTATCGGCCTTACGGCACAAGATATGTTGTGGTAGAACGACCAGTGCTAGTAGAATCTCCTCCTGAGGTCGTGTATGTGCCTGCTGCCAGCACTCCAGTACCGCCGGAAGCCCAAACAGGAAGCAGGGAAACAGTGATCATAAATGTCCCCAGAGATAACGGCGGCTATGTGGCTATTACCTTGGCTAGATATACCAATGGGTTTGTCGGGCCGCAAGGCGAGTTTTATCCTACTCTTCCTACGGGCGAGCAATTAAGGGCCAGGTACGGAAGATAAAATAATTTAACTCTTTATATCGCGCCAAGCGCCCAGCCGAATTTTCCAGCTGGGCGCTTGCTTTATGGTAAAAATATGAGATGAAAAATATCCTGGTGGTTGACGACGAAAAAGAAATACTCGAGGCTACCAAAAAGATATTAGTGAAAAATCAGTATGGCGTTATCACTGCTTTGGAGGGTAAGCAAGCCGTGGCGCTGGCCAAGGAAAAGCGGCCCGACCTAATATTATTGGATATTCTCATGCCGGATATGGACGGCAGAGACGTGCTGGTCGAACTTAAGAAGGACGCCGGCACAAAAGATATACCGATCATCTTCGTAACCGCCAGAGGAGAGCAGTTTGAAAGGGATTACGGTTTGGAACTGGGAGCCCACGAATATATATCCAAACCCTGCGATGCCACCTTTTTATTAAGACAGGTAGAAAGGGCCCTGAGTCAAAAGTAAATGAAGGGGATAATTATTATTTTAGCGGTTGCTCTGGGCCTTATAGGCGGGGCTGAAGCAGGAGGTGAAAATATGCGTTTATCTAGTCCGGAATTCGAAAATAATCAGTATCTGCCCGCAAAATTCAGTTGTCAGGGAGAAGACGTTAATCCGGCGTTGACCATCGAAGAGATACCCGCTGTAACCAAGAGTTTGGCTTTAATCGTGGATGACCCGGATGCGCCGATGGGTACCTGGGTGCACTGGGTAGTTTTTGATATACCGGTAGCCTCTGGCATTAAAGAAAATAGTATTCCCGGAAAGCAGGGCAGCAATAATTCCGGCAGCAATGGCTACCACGGCCCATGCCCTCCCTCCGGTACGCACCGCTATTTTTTCAAAATATATGCCCTGGATACCATGCTTAATTTAAGAGAGGGCATAAGTAAGGGCGCCCTGGAGAAAGCCATGCAGGGCCACATACTGGATAAGGCGGAATTAGTCGGATTGTATAAAAAGAATTAGATTGAGGAGGCTTAAGATGCAGGTAGAAGAGCTCAAGGGTAAGTTAGTGCTGTTTAAGTTTTCCGATGATATCAGGGGGGATCTTTCGCTGTTTCAGATTTACAAGGATGAATTATGGGCGCTGGTGACGGGAGTGGACGATCTGGGGATCTGGATAGAGAACCCCGCATATGAGTTAGGGGTATGGTGGAACGACAAAGGCGATTTGATACCGCAGCATAAACAGGTAAAAGAAAAAGTCAAAACTAACATCTTTATTTCCTGGCGCCAGATCAAGATGCTGATGAGCGTGGATGATGAGCGTTTCCAGAAGATAAAAAACGAAAAGCTTCCCGGGTTCCAGACTTATAAATGAGGTTTAATTTTTTAAAGGAGCTGTAGTTTGAGCAGAACTCTTTTTTTATTCAAGAGTTTCCGGGCAAAGATGATGTTTTTCTTTATCCTGGCCATGGTTTTGTTAGCGGGGATTTCCGATTTTCTGATACACCGCTATGCCCTGCGTTCGCAGTTTGAGCAGTTACGTAACCGCTTGATGATCATCGCCCAGATCGCAGCCGTAAACGTCGATGTAGAGAAGCTTGCGGAAATACCGTTAGAGAAAGAAGGTTTCGCCAGCAAACAATATAGGGTTATCACCGAAGAGCTCGCCAGGATAAAAGATGTATCCCCTACAATTAAATATATGTATATCCTCGCTCCCACTGCCAAGCCCGGAATTCTTAAGTTCGTGGTGGATGTCCAGACTAGCAAGGCCAGCGATTTAGCAACCTTAAGCTATCCCGGAGACGAATACGACGCGAGGCGTTTTCCTGAAATGCTACGGGGTTTTTCCGGGACGGCCGCAGATAGAAAGCTCACCACGGATGAATGGGGAGTTTTTCTCTCTGGGTACGCGCCGATTCGCGATAAAGCAGGGCGGGTCATGGCAATCCTGGGGGTGGATATGGGCGCGCAGGATGTCTACGATGTCCAGAAAGAAGTCAACCGGCGCGCGGTTTTTGTTCTGTTTTTAAGTATGGCTTTGGCCGTGATGCTGGGTATCATTTTGTCTACGGGCGTATCGCGCCAGATCGCAGAGCTGGCAAAAGGGGCGCAGCGGGTGGCCAAGGGCGACCTGGATTACAAGGTCCTGGTAAAGGGAGCCGATGAAATAGCGCGGCTGGCCCAGTTTTTTAACCAGATGTCTGTTGACCTGAAGTTACACGTCGAAGAATTAAAGCGCACTACCGCCGAGAAAGAGCGCCTGATCAGAGAGATTGAAATTGCGCGCGACATACAACAGAGTTTCCTGCCGGATCATGCTCCTCTCATAGAGGGTATTGATATAGCTGCCGTAACCGTACCAGCCAGAATAGTAGGAGGGGATTTTTACGATTATATCCCTCTAGAAAAAAACAAATGGGGTTTAGTCATCGCCGATGTTTCCGGAAAAGGCGTTCCGGCGGCATTATTTATGGCACTCTCCCGGACCCTGATGCGGGCCAGCGCCACCGTCGCCGTTTCCGCTGCCGAGGCGCTAAACCACGTCAATACCCTGATCATACAGGATTCCAAGGCCAGTATGTTTGTGACGCTTTTTTACGCTATCTTTGATGCCGATACTCGGAGCCTTAAGTACTCCAACGCCGGCCACAATCCGCCGCTTTTCATCAGTGCTGCGGCAGGCGATATCGCTACACTTAAGGCGCATTCTGCGCCTTTGGGCATCATGCCGGATATTAAAGCTAAGACCGAGGAGTTAATCCTTAAAAAAGGCGATAGCATTATGCTCTATACCGACGGAGTGACCGAGGCTGCCAATGAAAAAGGAGAGCAGTTTGAGATAGGGAGGCTGGAGAGGGCGTTCTCAGAAAACCGTAACCTTTCTGCGGAACAGATCATCAATAGGGTCGAGCAGGAAATATCTCTGTTTGCAGGAGGCCAGCCGCAGTATGACGATATCACCATCATGATCATCAAAGCCATTTAACAGGAGGGGGCGCGTGTCCGAATTGCGTTATAACATTATTTCGCTGCAGTGGGTGATTATTGCCACCGAAAGGGCTAAACGGCCGAAGGATTTTATAAAGGAAAAGAAAGACCAAAAGCCTTTACCGGAGTATAAAGACGACTGCCCTTTCTGCCCCGGTAACGAAGCGCAGTCTCCCACAGAAACCTTGCGCATAGGCGATGATAAAGCCTGGAAGGTGCGCGTGGTGCCTAATAAGTTCGGGGCCCTTTCACCGGAGCAGAAAAGAGGCAGAACGGTTCTGGGGATGCGCACAGAGATGAATGGCTTCGGAAGGCATGAAGTGATCATAGAGCACCCCCTGCACAACGCTTTTATCGCTCTGATGAACGACACAGATGCAGAGAATATTATCCGGGCCTATAAGAGCCGCTATGTTTCAATCTGTGCCGAAGAAGGCATCGAGGATATAGTGATATTTAAAAATCACGGCCCTTCAGCCGGCACGTCTCTAGAGCATCCGCATTCGCAGCTGGTCGCCACACCCATAGTCCCGCCGCAGATAAGGCAGCGCGTAGAAAGGGCAGCCGGGTTTTTTGACCTTACCGGTAACTGTATATTCTGCAAGACCCTGGAAGATGAGCTGAAGGATAAACAGAGGGTTATAGTCGAGACGGCTAATTTCGTTTCCTTTATTCCTTATGCTGCTCTATCTCCTTTTCATATCTGGATATTCCCCCGTAGGCATACGCCTTCTTTTTCCGAGATAAACGAAGAAGAGATCTCGGACCTGGCAATAAACCTTAAGCAGACACTGGGCAGGTTATATTACGGGCTGGATGACCCGGATTTCAATTATTCCATACGTTCCATGCCGGTCAACGAAAACGGGAAGCTTTATTATCATTGGTATATCAGCATTATTCCGCGCCTGAGCCAGCCGGCGGGGTTTGAGTTGGGCTCGGGTATGTTTATTAATGCGGCCTTACCGGAGGTAGGGGCTCAGTTTTTGCGGGAGATTAAGGTATAATCGAGAAAAACTATCGCAGATGAAATAACCAAGAGGAGGAAGAAGGATGAAGATCGAAGAAATCACGCTTAAAAGTTTAAATACCCGGGAGTTTATAGAAGAGAAAGCTAGAGAAATATCCTCGATGGTAAAAGGCGGCATAGCCATCAACGCCTTATCCGGAGGAGTGGATTCTTCCACCGTCACGATGCTGGGGCATAAGGCCTTAGGGGATAACCTCAAGACTTATTTTATCAATAACGGTTTAATGAGAAAGAACGAGCCTCTGCAGATAGTCTCGTTGTTCGCAGGGCTGGGTGTCAAGGTAGAGATAGTGGACGCCCAGGATAAGTTTTTTGACGCCCTGAAAGGCATCACTGACCCTGAGGAGAAAAGGGAGGCGATTACCCAGACTTTTTATAAAGATGTCTTTGCCAAATTAGTCAAAGCTAGCGGCGCAAAATACCTTTTGCAGGGAACGATCCTTACCGACGTGGATGAAACCGTAGCCGGCATTAAGCGACAGCATAATGTCTTTGAGCAGTTAGGAATTGATCCGGAGGAGGCATTCGGTTATAAAATAATCGAACCGCTGGTGCAGCTGCGTAAGGACGGGGTAAGAAAGGTGGCCGAAGGCTTAGGGCTGCCAGAGTCTTCTTTTAAGCGTATGCCTTTTCCGGGGCCGGCTTTATCAGCCAGGGTCATCGGCGAGGTAACCCGGGAAAAGATAGATACGGTGAGGCTAGCCACTTCCATCGTCGAGGAAGAGCTGGCCTCCTGCGGGGCTTTTCAGTATATGGCAATCCTGCATCAGGACAGGGTCACCGGCATACGCGACGGTAAGAGGGATTTTGGTTTACAGATCGAAGTCAGATGTTGGGATAGCGTTGACGCCAGAGGAGCTTTACCTACAAGATTATCCTACGAGACGCTGAATAAATTAGCGCAACGGTTAGTCAGAGAGGTCCCCGGAGTAGTAAGCGTAACTTATAATATCACCGCTAAGCCACCCTCAACTATGGAGGCGATTTAAACTTGCGCTTATTCTTAATTTGGGTTTCCATAGCGCTTTCTATAAACCTCAATGTCCTTGCTTCGCAAGATGCGGCGGCTTTTAATCAGGACGAACTTTATAAAAAAGCATCCGCCATACTAGATAACTATAATGGAACAGAGAGCTCGCTTTATGAGGCGAGGGGTTACCTGGAGAAGATTCTAGAGGTAAATCCCGATTACGCCCCCGCTTATGTGGGCCTGGCGCGCGTAGAGTACAAGCTCGGATACATTAATTACGATAATTATAAAAAGGAAAATTTACAACAGGCGCATCAGTATTTAAGTAAAGCGCTTTTAATCGCCCCGGAATTATTCGAGGCCTATATTACGCGCGGCTACGTCTATCTTTTCCAGAAAGACCTGGCGGATGCCAGAAACATGGCGGAAGGCGCGGCGAAGTTAAGGCCGTCTGCCCCGGAGGTAAATCTGCTTCTGGCGGGAATCGCCTATAAAGAAAAAAAATACGACGAAGCGGTTAAAAAAGCAAAAGAGGTGCTTTTAGCAAGCGATAATAAAAAATTAAAGATCGAGGCTTGGGGTATCCTGGGGCCGGTTTATAACATCAGGCAAGAATACGCCTTAGCTGAGAAGACGTATCTGGAACAAATAAAGCTTGATCCTGATTCGGCCTGGGCGAAAATAAACTACAGCGCTTTTTTGATCAGAAGGCAAAATTACGATTTAGCGATTGAAGTGTCGCAGGCGGCTTTGCGGGATATGGACTTAGGCATGGGGCATTATGTCCTGGCGATGGCCTATTATAAAAAAGGAGCCGAGCTTTGCTGGGATAAGGCTAAATACGAAGAAGCAGAAAAGGCATTTTTGTCGTCTTTAGAGCATAATGCTTATTACGCCAACACGTATTACGGTTTAGGGGTATGCTATCGTTTTATTTCTGCCAGGCTCAAAGACAGGGCAATGTTGGATAAATCAGAACAGGCATTCAGGACGGCCCTGGCAATAGACCCTCAACATGAGCTGGCAAAGAAGGAATTGCAGAAACAGCTGGAATTGAAAGGGGCCAAATGAAAATAATAGTTAAGATCCTGATCGTAGTCCTGGCGGTACTGACTATTTTTATTCTAATTTTGGGCATCTTCATTTCTTTCTACGGCAGGCAGGTCTTGACCAGCCAAATCGAAAAAAACCTGAAAAGAAAAGTAAAGATAGAAAAGGTGGCTTTCAGCCCGCCGCTTTCAGTGACCCTAACCGGATTATCCGTAGAGAACTTGCTTACCGCGCAAGAAGTTTCTTTCTCGCCTAATCTATTGGGTCTTCTGGCAGGCAGGGTGATATTGGATAACTTAAGATTCGTCAAGCCGGTCATAACCTTAGAATACTTAGCAGATGGTAAGTTAAACCTGCCGAAGTCAGAATTAAAGGGGAAAGTTCCGCCCCTATTGGCAACGGCATTGATTATCGAAGACGGAACGCTGATTTTTAGCGATAAGAAAATAAGCCCGGAGGGTTATAAAACTATCCTGAAATCCCTGGACCTGAAGATCTATAAAGCAGGCCTCCTGCCGTTATCGCTGCGCTTCGGGTATAAAGTATCCGCTATTTTCGTCGACCCGAAAGATAGAAAGTTAGGAAATGTCAGAGGGTCAGGCTGGGTCGATTTTGGCCCTAAAGATATGGACGGAGATTTACGCATCTCTGGACTGGATGTCACTTACTTCGAGCCTTATTACGGCAATTTTATTTCCGAAAAGAAACTCCTCGCCGCAAACTTAGACTTCGTTTCCGAGATGAGTGCCAAACGCAATGATTTGGTTGCGCAGTGCCACCTGGAGATTTCGGATTTAGTATACCTAAAAGAAGAACCCAACAAAGAGGAGTCCAAGATCCCGGATTTTTTTACCAGCGCCCTGGACCTTTTTACAAACTCGCAGGGCAAGATCAGCTTAGATTTTACCGTCAAGACCAAACTTGATAATCCGCGCCTGATTATCTCCAAATTAAAAGGCACCATTGCCAAGGCCGCGGTGCAGAATCTGGCGAATCAGCCTCCGGCAAAAGTCATCGGAAATATCGCCGATACTGTAGACCAGTTCAGGCAATTTTTTAAGAAAAATAAAAAGTAGGTAAAGATTCAGGAAGGAGGCAAGGGTAATGAAAAAGATTAGCAGGCTAGCTTTATTGCTATGCGCTATCTTTTTTCTCTTTCGTGTTTGCGCCAACGCCGAGATAGCGATACCGGCGGGGCCGTGGAATCATGTTTCCGGAAGATGGGTGAAGGCTAACCTTCCGGATAATTCTTCTCCCTGGGAATGGGTTCCCGGGCACTGGGATAATCGGGGCAACTGGGTAGCCGGATACTGGAGCAAAGTGGAACCGCCTCAAGGAGAGGCAGCGGTCTGGATAGCGGGCCATTGGAATACTCAGGGTGCCTGGATAGCGGGCCACTGGAAAATAGAGGAGGCTACCGCCGGAAAACACTGGATTCCCGGTCACTGGAATAACTTTGGCAAATGGGTTCCCGGCCGCTGGGAAAAGAATACCTTTTCGCCGACAAATAAGGTTTGGATTTCCGGTCGTCACGGCCCGCACGGCCGCTGGATACCCGGGCACTGGGAATATCGCTAAAAGAAAGGACGAGATAAAGATGAAAAAAGTTATGCTTTTGATTACCCTGGCGGCTTTGGCGTCTTTTGTGTTTTCTACCGCAGCGCGCGCAGAGAATAAATGGGAAGCCCTGGTAGAGGAGGCGGGTAAGGTATTAAGCGAGGTACAGATGATGCCTGATCAGAGCATCCCGGAAGACCTGCTTAAGAATTGCTCGGCGATTGCGATATTCCCTTCCACTATTTCCGCCGGATTAGGGATAGGCGGTAAATACGGGCAGGGTATAATTATGGTGCGCGACGCAAAGACCAAAGCTTGGTCAAGCCCGGCTATTTTTACCATCGCCGGCGGAAGCATAGGTTTTCAGATCGGGGGCCAGGCTACGGATTTTGTTTTGCTGGTGATGAATAGAAGAAGCGTAGACGGCCTGCTGCAGGGTAAGTTTAAACTGGGGGCGGATGCAGCGGTTTCTGCGGGGCCCGTCGGCCGCAATGCCGAAGCAGCGGCGGACATTCAACTGAAGGGGGGTATTTTATCTTATTCCAGAAGCCGCGGGTTATTTGCCGGAGTGAAGCTTACAGGCGATGTCTTGGCACAGCACTGGTCCGGCAACGAAGAGCTTTACGGGAAAAAGCTTTCGGCCAAAGAAATACTCACCGGTAATTTAGCCCCGATGCCCAAAACAGCAGGGGGGGTGCTTGGGGTTTTGAATAAATACAAATAAAAAAGAGGAGTGTATGAAAATAAAATATCTGATTACGGTAATTATTCTTGTGGCTTTAGCAGCGAGCGGCTGCGCCACCGATACCCAGTTTATAAAAGGAAAAAAAATAGTCAGCATCAGCAAGCTGGATTTAGATAATGACGGCGCGCAGGAAATTATTCTGGTAGAAGATAGGCAAGGCACGGGTTCGGATGTTTTGATTACGATTACCAGGCCCAAGCCCGCCAAGCAGGAGGTGGCGAGCCTCTGCGTCCCCGGGCGTTTCAGGAAAATAGAGCTCATTGATTTAAAAGGAGACGGCTACAAACAGATGGCTATTCATTACGACGATAAAGGCAATAACTCTAACCTGGTTATCTATAGTTTCAAAAACGAAAAATTAAGCAAAGTCTTTGAGGTAGCAAGCACATGCGCTATCGAGACGGATTTCAGTTCGGTTTTAGGCAGGGTAAAAGTAGGCAAGCCTAAACGCGGATACGCGGATTGTTCTTCCAGTAACATGACCGACTGGGATGTCTGGGTCTGGTCAGGGGATAAGTTTATCAAAGAATAGATGAAGGCTGTTTTTTTAAGCTTTGCCGAAGAGGATGCAAAACAGGCCAAAGACCTGATGCCTCTCTTGGAAAATCCGCAATATAGCCTGGATTTTTATGACGGCTCAGCCACAGATGAATGCGGTGGCGAATTAACCGAGCCCGCCAGGCGCGCAATCGGAGAAAAAATAGTCCGCTCTGATATTACCGTCTGCCTGATAGGAGAAAATACCCATAAAAGCAGGCGGGTTGATTGCGCACTGCAAAAGACGCGTAATAAAGGCAATAAAATAATCGCCATGGCCTTGAAGAAGGTAGAGAGTGCGACCTTACCCGCAGTAATCAGGGAAGAAAACTTAAAATTTTACCGCTGGGATCCTAAAAAACTGGCCCAGCTTATCGCTTAAGAATCCGGGGGGTTTTACTTAGAAAGGCAGGAATATGGATAACCTTAGAAAGACTAAATCGCTAAGAAATATCGAAGAGAAAATGGAGAATATAGACAGCGGCTCTTTAAGGTACCGGATCTTAGAAAGCGCCAGGCTTTTTAAGACTTCCTGGATCAGTTTGGGCCAGGCGCTTTATTCGGTATGGAAGGACAAATTGTATAAAGAATGGGGCTACAATAGTATTGAATCGTATACGGCGCGCGAGATCGGCATCAAAAAACAGACTGCAATGAAACTTTTAAGGTCTTATTATTTTTTGGAAAAAGAAGAGCCCGGTTACTTAAGAGAAGATTATACCGCATCGGCAGAGGCAGGTTCTCTGCCGACCTACGAGTCCGTCGACGTATTGCGCATGGCGAAAAACAAAAAAACTCTCGATGAAAAAGATTACCAGAGCCTTAAAGAATCTATTTTCGAAAAAGGCAGGGATGCCAGGGATGCGCGCAAAGATTTAAGCGCCCTGATCAGAGAGCGGCAGGAATTTGAACCGGAGGAGGCGCGGCAGAAGAAAAAGATAGCCACGGTGAAGAGGTTTATCGGTACTCTGAAGTCGTTGGAGCGGGAAATAGAAACCTTAAAACTTCTGCCTCTGCCTCTGCTTAAGGAAGCGGTAAGTTTAATCAGGAAGTTAGAGGCGGAAATATCTTAACCACAAAGAGCATAAGCTATGGCTGATTTTAGCTTGAGGTTGGATAAAGAAAAGTTGTTACTAGAGCGCATGGCGCGCCTGGGTATAAGAAGTGATGATCTGGTGGAGAAATTTATCCGCTCCCAGGGCCCCGGCGGGCAGAAGGTAAATAAGACCTCCAGCTGCGTATATTTAAAGCATATCCCCAGCGGCATTGAGGTAAAGTGCCAAGAGGAGCGCTCGCAGGCGCTGAACCGTTACCGCGCCAGGATAATCCTGCTTAAGAAAATCGAAACCCGTATTTTAGGTAATTCCCTAGAAGAGCGTAAACGCATCGAAAAGATACGCCGGCAAAAGCGCAAAAGGTCAAGGCGGGCAAAATTAAAGATGCTGGAGGTAAAACGGAGGCACTCTCTTAAAAAACGGTTGCGTGCCAGGGTGAGCCCAGCAGAGACGTAACCCTATGGCAATAAAAAAGTAAAAAAAATATTGACAAACCGCGTTTTTTAATATATACTCTCCTTTCTACATAAATCGTAGGATTCACCCACCGAACCATTAGTTTATAAAAAAAAGACAGAGAATTTGTATATAAATTCTCTGGGGTGGATTTTTTTTTATCTTTTTAAGATACATTTTCAAGGCCCTGGAGAAAAGAGCGCTGAATCTGTGACTGTCCGTTGCTGGAGTAGCTCAGTTGGTAGAGCACGTCCTTGGTAAGGACGGGGTCACGGGTTCGATTCCCGTCTCCAGCTTTAAGTGAGCACATAAGTTATGGAGGCGGCTATTTAACTATAGCTAACCGACATAACTTATTTGTGCGAACTTACATCGAGTTTCCATAGCATAATCGCAGGAAACGAGATGCACAATTCGTCCCGAAGATAAGCGGGGACTCATTATCCTATGCGCGAAATAATCACTTTAGAGTGCACGGTCTGTAAAAACAGAAATTACACGGGCACAAAAAATAAAAAGCTGCATCAGGACCGGCTCCAAATTAATAAGTTCTGTAAATTTTGCCGTAAACATACGCCGCACAAAGAAACAAAATAGCAGCGTATTTTTTATACAGAAGCGACAAAGGCAGTATTGATAAAAAGATTGAAAGAGGTAATAGGAGCGTCGGTTAATGGCAAACCAACGGTCTCCAAAACCGTGACTGCAGGTTCGACTCCTGCCGCTCCTGTATAGTAAGAGGTATCAAGTGAATATTATCAATAAAATTAAAACTTTTTTTATCCAGGTAATAGAGGAGCTTAAAAAAGTATCATGGTCCAGCCGCGAAGAATTAATGGGCGCAACGGTAGTAGTGATAGTGATTACCTTAATCATGGCGTTATTTATCGGCGTAGTCGATCTCGCGCTTTCCAAGGGCTTAAGTTTAATCTTTAAATGAAGAACTGGTACGTGGTGCATACCCAGACAGGTTTAGAAGACAAGGTCAAGACTTCCTTGGAGAAGAAGATCGCTCTGGGCAATCTGCAGGAGCTCATCAGCAAGGTGATCATACCCACGGAGCAGATCTCGGAGGTGCGTTCGGGAAAGAAAAGGATATCGCAGCGGAAATTTTTTCCGGGCTACCTGATTGTGGAGATGGAGTTAAACGAAAATACCTATTTAATTATTAAGAGCACTCCCGGGGTTACCGGGTTTATCGGTTTGGGCAGGAAACCCATGCCCCTGCCGCAGGCGGAAGTAGACAATATTTTAAAGAGGACCGAAGAGACGCAGGTAAAGCCTAGCCCCAAGATTATCTTTGAGAAGGGGGAGCAGGTTAGAGTCAACGACGGGCCGTTCGTCAATTTTAACGGCACTATCGATGAGATCCACCCGGAAAAAGGCAAGATAAAGGTGAGCGTTTCTATTTTCGGCAGGGCGACACCCGTAGAATTAGAATACTGGCAGGTAGAGAAAGTATAGCCCTATGGCAAAGAAGATAACCGCACAGATTAAATTACACGTTCCGGCAGCGCAGGCAAATCCGGCGCCTCCGGTCGGCCCGGCCTTAGGCCAGCACGGCGTAAATATCATGCAGTTCTGCAAACAGTTTAACGACCAGACCAAGGGCAGGGACGGCCTGATACTGCCGGTGGTGATCAGCGTTTATGAAGACCGGACTTTTTCTTTTATTATCAAGAGCCCTCCGTCGTCGGTGCTTCTAAAAAGGGCGGCAAACTTAGCCAAGGCATCGGGAACCGCGGGCAAGGAAGTCATCGGGACGGTGACCAAAAAGCAGGTCGAAGAGATCGCCAAGCAGAAGATGAAGGATATCAATACTTCGGATTTAGCCACGGCTGTCAAAATCATTACCGGTACCGCCAGAAGCATGGGCATCACCGTTGAGGATAAATAAGCGATGAAGGAACGCAGTAAAAGATATAAAGAGTCAGAGAAGCAGATAGACCGGGCAAGGTCTTACAGCTTAAAAGATGCCATTGCTACCCTGAAGAAATTCGCTGCCCCAAAGTTTGACGGATCCGTAGATTTACATTTTAGCCTCGGCGTCGACTCCAAGAAATCAGACCAGATGGTGCGCGGCACGGTAGTGCTTCCGCATGGGACGGGTAAAAAAGTACGCGTTGCCGTTTTTTGTAAAGGAGAACACGAGCGCCAGGCGCGCGATTCAGGCGCAGATTATGTGGGCGCCAATGATTTAATCGATAAGGTGGCCGCAGGCTTCCTGGATTTTGATTGCGCTATTGCCACCCCGGAGATGATGAAGGATTTAAGCAAGCTCGGCAAGGTCTTAGGACCGCGCGGACTGATGCCTAGCCCCAAGACCGGCACAGTCACCAATGATATCGCCAAGGCCATTGAGGATGTCCGTAGAGGCAAGGTTGAGTTCAGGGTGGATAAGCAGGGCGGCATACACCTGGCCGTGGGAAAGATTTCTTTTGACGAAAACAAGCTCTACGAAAATGCCTCCCGGGTAATTGAGGCTTTAAATGAAGCAAAGCCGGCATCGGTTAAGGGTAAGTTTATCAAGAGTCTTTTTATTTCATCGAGCATGAATCCGGGCTCAAGGATTAACTTCTAATGAAAAAACTAGGCTTAATCTTTAAAGAGACTTCGCAAAAAAAGATAAAAACGAACATTCAGGGTTCTAACAGCGTCTTTGTGGTAAA
Organism: uncultured Planctomycetales bacterium; assembly: GCA_964545575.1. GTDB lineage: Bacteria > Omnitrophota > Gorgyraeia > Gygaellales > Profunditerraquicolaceae > CAZJFL01. Next base: position 1,961 of record CAZJFL010000010.1, on the reverse strand, counting down.
TTATTCCGGGCTCAGCAGCCCCGATATCACGTCTTTAAGGCTATCTTTAAAAAGCGCCCATGCCGATATGCTGGTGGTAAAAAACAGCGTTGCCCGGCGGGCTTTTAAGGACTCGGTTCTCGCGCCTCTAGTCGCTCTGATCGAAGGGCCCTGCGGTATAGTCTTTGCCAAAGATGAGCCGGTAGCTGCCTCAAAGGCTTTATACGATTTCTTCAAGGCGCACGAACAACTTAAGCTCCAGGGCGGGGTGCTCAAAGATAAAGACAAGATGCTGGATAAAAAAGATATCGAGATGCTGGCTAAGCTCCCCGTCAAAGCTGTATTAAGGGCACAGGTAGTGATGATGCTTAAGTCTCCGATCACCGGGGTGGTGATGGTTTTAAATCAGACCTTAAGAAAATTTGTTTATTGCTTAGAACAGATAAAAAATAAAAAAGCAAGCGCAAAATAAGGAGGAATAAAAATGGCAGAAGAAAAAGTAACCGAATTGATCAAGTCTATCGAAGGGATGACGGTGCTGGAGCTTTCGGATTTGGTTAAGGCGCTGGAGGAGAAGTTCGACGTGCAGGCGAATATGCCGATGATGGCGGCTGCGGTAGCTGCTGCTCCTGCTGCCGGCGGCGCAGCAGCTGCAGAAGAGAAGAGCACTTTTACGGTAGTCTTAGCCAGTGCCGGAGCTAGCAAAATTGCAGTGATCAAGGAAGTGCGCACTATGACGAGTCTAGGGCTTAAAGAAGCCAAGGACTTGGTAGATGCCGCTCCCAAGCCGGTAAAAGAAGGCGTGCCTAAAGAGGAAGCAGAAGAGATGAAGAAGAAACTTGAGGCAGCCGGCGCAACAGTAGAACTTAAATAAGCATTGCCAGTAACGTAAAAGCCATGGCCAAACGCAAAAACTTTGCCAGAATCAAAGAGTCTTATGAGCTCCCGAACTTTCTGGATGTACAGACAGAAAGTTACCATGAGTTCCTGCAGATGGATATCCCTGTCAAGGATAGGAAAAATCAGGGGCTGCAGGAGGTGTTTTCCGATATGTTCCCTATTGAGAATAACGACCGTTCGGTAAAACTGGAGTTTGTAAGTTATTCGCTGGGAAAACCAAAATACGATATTGCCGAGTCCAAAAGACGGGCACTTACCTTTGCCGCGCCTCTCAAGGTTAAGTTCAGGCTTACTACTCCTGCTGAGACAAAAGAGCAGGATGCCTATTTCGGAGAGCTGCCCCTGATGACCGAAACCGGAAGCTTTGTTATTAACGGCGATGAGCGCGTGGTAGTCAGCCAGTTACAGCGTTCACCGGGCGCCTCTTTTGAGGAGGAGCTTCACCCTACCGGCAAGAAGATCTTTTACGGCCGGATTATTCCTTACCGCGGAGTGTGGCTGGAGTTTAAATATGACCTTGCAGAGACGATTCTGGTCTATGTGGACAGGCGCAGGAATTTCCCCGCCACCCAGATTTTAAGGATCCTCGGATTTTCTACGGATTCAGAGATCATTGCTGCCTTCGGCAAAGAGTACAAAGAGATCGCCAATACCCTAAAAAAAGATTACACCAAAAATAAAGAAGAAGCGCTCCTGGATTTTTACCGCAAGATGCGGCCTACCGAGCCGGTGACTAAAGAGTCGGCAGAGGCATTATTTTATAGATTATTTTTTGACCCCAACCGGTATGATTTGGAAAGAGCCGGAAGGTTTATACTGAACAGAAAATTAGGGATGGATGTTTCGCTGGATAAACGCATCCTTGATTCCGGCACGGTAATAAAGGTAATAGAATATTTGATTAACCTTCAGGAAGGCGCCGGTAAAATCGACGATATAGACCACCTGGGAAACCGCCGGGTAAAAACCGTAGGAGAGCTGATCCAGAATCAGGTCAGAATAGGCTTGTCCCGGGTTGAGCGTTCGATCAGGGAGCGTTTGGGCATCTTGGGAGATTTTGATAATTTAAGCGTGCATTATCT
>CAZJFL010000009.1:0-87468 GCA_964545575.1 uncultured Planctomycetales bacterium | reverse complement strand
TCGAACTCTGCACACGCGGCTTAAAAAGCCGCTGCTCTACCAGATGAGCTAGTGGCCCAAGCTTAAAACTCTAATACCTCTTTTTCTTTATTTTTCGATAATTCGTCTACTTTAGCGGTGTACTTATCGATGAGTTTCTGTAGTTCATCAATACCCCTGAACTTATCGTCCTCGGGAATTAATTTATCCTTCTCTGACTTCTCCAGGGCTTCCTTGGATTCCCTTCTGATGGTACGTAAGGATATCCTGCCTTCTTCCGCCATTTTATGCACCACCTTCACCAGCTCCTCGCGCCTTTCTTTAGATAAGGACGGTATGGAAAGCCGGATCAACTTACCGTCATTGGAAGGATTGATACCGAGGCTTGACTTCATGATCGCCTTTTCAATTTCGACTATAGCGCCGGGGTCCCAGGGCTGTATGGTGATAAGATTCACCGCCGGCACGGAAATAGAAGCCAGCTGCTTAAGCAAGATGAGTGTTCCGTAATAATCGACGTGCAGACCTTCTACCAGGCCGGGGCTGGCTCTGCCTGTCCTGACTTCGGAGAGTTCACGCATCACAGAATCGAGAGCCTTTTTCATCTTCTCTTCGGCATGATGTAATATTTCTCTGGTAGTCATCGCTACCTCCCTGCCTGCCGGCAGGCAGGCTTAAAGTATAAAATCTTAACTGACGAGAGTGCCTATTTTTTCGCCCAAGACTACGCGCCTGATATTACCTTCCCGGCTAAGATTAAAGACGACAATAGGTAATTTGTTATCCATGCACAGGCTGATTGCCGTCGCATCCATGACCTCCAGGCGCCTCTTTAAAACATCGATATATTTTAGCCGGGCGAATTTCTTGGCCTTTTTAAACTTCATGGGATCGGCGGAATAAACCCCGTCTACTTTTGTCGCCTTCAGTATCGCCCCGGCACCGATTTCCATTGCCCTTAACGCCGCGGCAGTATCAGTGGTAAAATAAGGGTTACCTGTGCCAGCCACGAATATAACTACGCGCCCCTTTTCCAGGTGCCTGACGGCCCTGCGCCTGATATACGGCTCTGCCACTCTTTGCATCTCTATAGCCGTCATTACCCGCGTGGGAACCCCCAGCCTCTCTAAGGCGTTCTGCAGGGCTAAACCGTTGATCACAGTAGCCAGCATCCCCATATAATCGGCTACCGACCTGTCCATATCTAACCCTTGCGAGGCGATGTTCTCCTGTCCACGGAAAATATTTCCTCCTCCTAAGACAATAGCTACATCAACCTCGAGGTCCTTTATCCCTTTTATCTGGCGGGCAATAGAAACTAAAACCGACTGGTCTATGCCGTGGGCTTTTCTGCCTTGCAGGGCTTCACCGCTTAACTTCAGGACTATTCTCTTATAAGCAGTCTTCTGTTTCATTCCCCTATTTTGTAGCGTATGAACCTGCGGATAAATATATTTTCGTTGAGTTTAGCGATTATGTTACCCAGGTAATCTCTTACGGTAATGCTGGGGTCTTTGATAAAAACCTGTTCCAGCAGGCAGCTGTTTTTATAAAACTGCTCTTTGTCTTTCTCCTCTTTTAGTAAATCCTGCGGGACGTCTTCCTTCTTGACGTATGCGGGGTCGCAGGCGGCTATCTGCATGGCTATATCTTTGGCGAATTGAGCAAACTCGCTATTACGCGCCACAAAATCCGTCTCGCAATCAACCTCTAAGAGCACGCCTATTTTATTACCCAGGTGCACGTAAGCCTCAACCCTGCCCTCTTTAGCCAGCCGCCCCTGTTTTTTCGCGGCTATTTCCAGGCCGCGTTTGCGCAGTAATTGCGCTGCCTTCTTGATATCTCCCTCTGCGTCATGCAGGGCTTTTTTACAGTCCGCGATGCTGGCAGAAGTCATATTTCTTAATTCCTTGATCGAGTCTATAGATGTCTTCATATTTTGGCGATTATACCTTTCTTTTGAGTCTGGATTTTTCTTCCGGGGTCTGCCGGGCGTGCCCTTTCTTGGCGGGCTTGCCTTCTTCTTCTGCCGGTTCAGCGGTCTCGACTATCTCTTCTATTTCTTTTATTTTTACCTCTTCTTCCGGCAGGACGCCTGCTACTTCGGCTTCCTGATCCTCTTTCGGATTAACTTTGCTTTCCGATAAATAGGATAAAAACCTCTTTCTGCCTTCGATGATGCTATCTGCGATAAAGGTAGCCACTAAACGTATGGATTTGGTGGCATCGTCATTGCCGGGAATGGGATAATCCACTAAATCAGGATTAGAATTGGTATCAATAAAACCGATCACCGGGATGGATAATCTTCTGGCTTCTTTGATGGCGGTTTCTTCTTTCTGGGTATCCACCACAAACATCGCCTTAGGGATACGCTCCATCTGGACGATCCCGGAAAAATCTTTCTTTAATTTAGCCACTTCTTTCTCGAGGCCAGCTACTTCCTTCTTGGTAAGCTTATCAAAAGTACCGTCTTCCCGCATATTCTCTATATCTTTAAGGCGGTTGATGCTTTTTTTAATGGTGGCGAAGTTAGTCAGCAGCCCTCCTGGCCAGCGTTCAACGACATAATACATTCCGGAGCGTATCGCCTCCTGCTGAATGACCTCCTGCGCCTGCTTCTTAGTCCCCACAAAGAGCACAATCTCGCCCTTTGAAGCTATGTCCAGCAGGAAATCCCTGGCTTTATTCAGGCAGGCCTCGGTTTTTTCTAAATCGATGACATAGATACCGCTTCTCTCCCCGAAGATAAACTTTTTCATCTTGGGGTTCCAGCGCGAAGTCTTATGGCCGAAATGCACCCCCGATTCTAAAAGCTGCTTAATTAATTCTGTAGGCAAAATATCTCCTCCTTCCGAAACTAAAGCGTTTTATTTTATAGAGGTTATGCTTTTCATTAAAATAACCTTATTAATATAACATAATTTCTTTAAGATGCAACTATTTTTGTATCTCTTGCAGCTGGTAAAGCTTCTTGTACAGGCCGTCTTTAGCCAACAGGCTATTATGGCTGCCTTCTTCCACGATCCTGCCCTTATCCAGGACGATTATCCGCTGGGCATTTCTTACCGTAGAAAGCCGGTGCGCAATCACAAATACGGTCCGGCCGCGGATAAGCCTGTCCAGGGCATCCTGAACCACGCGCTCTGATTCTGAATCCAGCTGCGAAGTCGCTTCATCGAGTATTAAAATAGGCGGGTCTTTAAGCAGCGCCCGGGCAATCGCCAGCCTCTGGCGTTCTCCTCCGGAGAGCCGCGCCCCCCTGTCGCCGATCATGGTCTCGTATCCGGCCGGCATCGCTTTAATAAAATCGTGGGCGTGCGCCTGGGTTGCCGCCTGCTCAATTTCTTGCTGGGAAGCTTGCGGCTTACCGTAGACGATATTTGCCCTGATGGTATCATTAAACAAGATCGTCTCCTGAGTAACAATGCCGATTTGCCTGCGTAGCGACCTGAAAGTAACCTCTTTTATATCCACGCCGTCAATCATAACCCTGCCCTTTTTAGGGTCGTAAAACCTGGGAATGAGGTCGACCAAAGTAGTCTTGCCTACGCCGCTGGGGCCGACGATAGCCAGCATCTGCCCCTTCTCTACCGTAAGATTTATGTCTTTAAGTATCCCCTGCTCTACGTAACTGAAGCTTACACCCTCAAAAATTATGCTGTTTTTAAAGTCTTCTAACTGCGGGGCTTGCAGGCGCTCTTTAATGCTAGGGGGGGTATCCAGGATTTCATATATCCGGGCACTGGCGGCTACCGCCTGCTGCATGATGGAATTCACCTGGCTTAATTTTTTAAAAGGCTTGATCAGCGAAAGGAACGCCGCCATAAATAAGGCAAAGGCCCCGAAAGAAAGTTGGCCTGATATAACCTGCCTTCCGGCATAAAAGATGACAAAGAGCGCCATGGCCACACCCATAAATTCCGTAGCATTTCCTAAAATCAGCATGCGTTTTATGGATTTCATGGCGATTCTATAATACTCGTGGTTCTGTTTTTTAAATTTATCCACTTCTATTTCTTCGGCGCAGAATGCCCGTACGATTCTGACGCCGGTGAAAGTCTCAACCAGCAAAGAATTGATGTCCGCCATTTTCTCCTGCGATCTCTTGCTTAATTTACGCAATACTTTGCCGACCATGATCATCGGGACGGCTACCAGAGGTAGGACTATCAGCGCACCCAGGGCCATCTTCCAGTTGATGATCACGCAAACCGCTGCATAGGCGACGACTTCAAATGACTGATAGACCAGGTCGGTAAGCGCATAGGATACGGCATTTTCTATCATCCTGACGTCATTGGTGATGCGCGAGATAAGCTCACCGCTTCTTTTATGGGTAAAATAATCCAGGGATAAGCTCTGCAGTTTGTCGTAAATCAGGGTCCTGACGTCCCGGATCACCTTTTGGCCGACACCGGACATCATATATGACTGCAGGAAATCAACACCGGCCCTGATGATTAGAGCGACGGGCACTACGATCAGCATCACGTACAGCACCTTTATTGGCTCTTGGGTATTGAGCCAATTCAGGATATTCTCCACAAAGGGAGGAAGCTTAGCATGGACAAGGGTGATAGGCTTATTGGTAAAGACCCTGTCCACGATGGGCACGATGGCGCTTAAACGGAAGATATCAAAGAAAGTAACTACGGCCATCAGGATGCCGGATAAGACAAGCTCCCTGTAATAAGGCTCGGCGAAGCGGAATAACTTGCGGTAATCCTTCATAAAGGTATCCCTTTTTCTGGTATGGGTTTAAAGTTAAATGATATCATATTCATCGGCTTTTGTCGAGCCTTTTAGGTAAACAGAAGTAATTTACTAGTTGGGGGTTACTTAGAAACGGTCTGAGGATTTAAAGATTATGCCGTAATATTCTTTTATCGAGCGCAGGGAATTCATCAGGAAAGAACCTAAATAATAGGTTAAAATAAGAATTACTATAGTTACAATTACCTTCGTTTTCCGGCTAAAACGAGGATTGAACCAGACCAACGGCAAAGCCAGCGGCCCTACGCACAGGAAAGCAATAACTATCCAGTAAGTTTTAAAATACCGCTTATCCTCCGGGCGCTTTTCTTCCACTGGCTTTCTAGACCGTTTCTATTTTACCTGCTTATCCGCAATGGGTTCTGACAGAACTGTCCCCACAACGCTATTCTACGCCGGATAAAATCCTTGTCAATCCCAAAAGATACTCCTGCGAGAAAATAGCCAAGACAGCCTGCCTGCCGGCAGGCAGGGACCCGCAAAATATCGTGAAGAAAATTTTAGTTGCAAGGCGATGACTACTCTGCTATTATTCTTGCTATGGATAAAGTAAAAGTCGGCGTTGTAGGCGTGGGGCATTTGGGCAGTATCCACGCTAAAATCTACAAAGAAATCCCGAATTGCACTCTCGCGGCTGTCTGCGACATAGATAAAGGCCGTTTAGAGCAGATTTCTCAGCAATTAGGCATCCCCGGCTACCTGGATTATAAAGACCTCTTCGATAAAGTGGATGCGGTAAGTATCGCCGCCCCTACCAAGCTGCATTATCAAATTAGCGCTGACTTCATCGCCCACAAAATAGATCTGCTGGTGGAAAAACCCTTTACTACTAGCCTCAAAGAAGCGGACTCCCTGATTAAAAGAGCACAGAAAAATAATGTCATCCTGCAGGTAGGCCACATCGAAAGGTTTAACTCTGCCTTCGCCGCCACCAAAAAAATAATTCAAGAGCCCAGGTTCATCGAATGCCACCGCTTGAGCCCTTTCCCTAACCGCTCGCAAGACGTGGGAGCGGTACTGGATATCATGATCCACGATATCGATATCGTCTTAGGGCTGGTCTCTTCAAAAATAAAAAGAATAGAGTCCGTGGGCGTAAGCGTCCTGACATCCTTGGAAGATATTGCCAATGCCCGCATCAGGTTTAAGAACGGCTGCGTCGCCAACCTGACCGCCAGCCGCGTATCCGAGGAGGTAATGCGTAAAATCCGGATCTTCCAGAAGGATACCTATATATCCCTGGATTACAAAGAGGCCCAGGCATCGGTGTATAAACGTGACGGCTCGACCATCACCAAAAACAACCTTCCGATTGAAAAAGAGCAGCCTTTGCAAAAAGAACTGGAATCTTTTATCGACTGCGTCTTAACCCGCAAAGAACCTTTAGTCTCAGGCCGGGTTGCCCGGGAAGCGGTAAAGGTAGCCCTGGAAATTCAAAATCAGATATGGCGCAAAAAAATATCCTGATCGTCTCGGGCGAACCGTCCGGAGACCTGCAGGCGGCAAATCTTGCCCAGGCAATTTTAGCCATAAATCCCGAAATGAAGATTTCCGGGGTAGGCGGCTTATACCTGGCCCGGACAGGGGCGGAAATTATCTATAATATAAAAGAGCTCGCCGTGATGGGGCTATTCGACGTATTCCTAAAGTTGCCCCGGTTCTTTACCTTACAAAAACTAATCCTGAACAAAATAAAAAAGGATAAACCGCAGGCTGTAATTCTGGTGGATTTTTCCGGTTTTAACCTGCGCCTGGCTAAAAAAATCAATAAAAGCATACCGACTATCTACTATGTCAGCCCCCAGGTCTGGGCGTCCCGCCCGGGTAGGGTCAAAACTATAAAAAATTTTATCCATAAGATGATTGTACTCTTTAAATTCGAGGAGGAATTTTATAGAAAATACGGCGTGGCTGCGGATTTTGTAGGCCATCCGCTGCTGGATATTGCCCGGCCCGATATGGAAAAAAGTGTTTTTTTAAAGAGATACGGCCTTGCGGAATCGAAAACCACGATTGCGCTCCTGCCGGGCTCGCGTAAAGCAGAGATTAAGAATATTTTGCCGGTGATGTTGGGCGCGGCAGAACTCATAGAGAAAGAAATAAAAAATACACAGCTTGTGGTTGCTAAACCGCATCAGGTCGAGCTGGATATTTATAACCGCATCATTAAAAATTTTAACTTAGACTTAAAAATCATCGAGGGAAAAACTTACGATTGCCTCAACAGCGCGGATTTCTGTTTGGTCTGCTCAGGGACGGCGACTCTGGAAACTGCAATTATGCAAAAGCCGTTTGTAGTGATTTACAAAATGGGCCTCTTGAATTACCTGTTCTACCGGCCGCAGGTAAAGGTCCCTTATATCGGCATGGTAAATATAGTGGCAGGAAAAAAGATTATTCCGGAATTCATCCAGTTTCAAGCTCGCCCGCAAAAAATAGCCCAGGCAACCTTAAAGATCCTCAATAATCCGCAAGAATTAGAGCGTATGAAGAACGACCTCGCCGGCGTCAAATCCTCGCTCGGAGAAAAAGGCGCCGCCTCAGGCGCTGCCCGTATTATAATCAATTTTATAAACAGAGCTTAATAGTGGCTATCGGGGTTATCTACTTCTTCGGTAGGACGCTGATAAAGGTCCTGACCTTACCGTAAGGCGTCTTTTTTTTGGAAAAAGAAACGTGTCCGTCGCAAAGCGCCTGCAGGGTATTGAGCCCCCTGACGTTTACGCCCGGCTTGTAAATACTCATCCCCCTGACCAGGATCTGGCCGGTTTTGACGCACTCGCCGTTAGAAACCTTGATCATCCTGTCTTTTTTTGGTGTAGAAAATCCGCCTATCATTTTTAGAGCCTCCTTAATTAGGGACTTATATTAACATATAAACTTCAATCTAGCAAGACTTCTTCGCTTTTATGCGGGACATAGGCGGCCAGGCCCGCCCGGGAAAGGTTGTCGCAAAAGGCTAAGGTTTTTTCTTCGTCTCCGTGGACTAAGAATATACGCTCCAGGGGGAGGCAAGCGGTAATAAAATCATTTAATTCGTTTTTATCCGCGTGGCCCGAAAAGGCGTTAATCACGACGACCTCTGCATTCAGCTCATATTCCACCCCGAATATGCGCACGATGCGCACCTGGTCAACTATTCTTTTGCCCAGAGTATCTTTGGCCATATAACCCACCACGAGGATGGTATTCCTGGTATCCTCAATATTATTTTTCAGGTGGTGCAGGATGCGCCCGGATTCGCACATGCCGGAGCCGGCAATAATAATCATCGGCCGCTTATCGGTATTGAGGCTCTTGGATTCATTCTGGTCGCGGATATAGCGCAGGTTCAGGAATTCAAAAGGATCATTGCCCTGCTCTATCTCCCGGCGGGTCTGAACATCTAAAAAAGCAGTATGGTACTTAAAGATATCGGTAATATCCGTAGCCATGGGGCTATCCACATATACGGGAATGGAAGGGATGGCCTTTTCTCTAATCAGCGCGTTTAAAAAATAAATTACCTCCTGGGTGCGCTCCAGGGTAAAGGAAGGAATGATCACTTTGCCTCTGCGCTCCACGGTCTTGTTTATGGCGTCACGTAACCTCCCCTTTGCTTCCTCGATGGGCGCATGCACCCTATCTGCGTAAGTAGTCTCCAGAATCAGATAATCCAGCCCCGAGGGCACCACCGGGTCATTCAATAAAGGCAAGTTCTTTCTCCCCAGATCCACAGCGTAGCCTAAACGGATATTCTTTAAGCCGTCCTTTATATCCAAAACAATGATGCTTGAGCCAAGAATATGGCCGGCGTCATAGAGGGTCACAAAAACATCCTTAGCCACACAGAATCTTTGCCCGTAAGAAATCGAACGGAACCTCCTGGCGGCTTTCAGCGCGTCTTTTCTGGTATACAGCGGCTCTGCCAGGGGCAGCCCGAGCCTCCGGTTAATTTTATTGACGTACTTTGCGTCTTCTTCCTGTATCTTGCCCGAATCTTCCAGCATCACCCGGCATAAATCTTTGGTGGCGGAAGTGGTATAGATATTGCAACGTATCCCCTTTTTGATTAAGCCTGGTATATTGCCGCAGTGGTCAATATGGGCGTGGGACAAAATGCAGGCGTCGAGCTTATGCGGGTTATAATTAAAGGCGGTGTTGACGCGGTAAAACTCGTTACGGTGCCCCTGGAATAGCCCGGCATCGAGCAGTATTTCGGATTTATCGGTTGAAACGAGGTGGCTTGAGCCGGTGACCGTCCTTACCCCGCCTAAAAACTTTATCTTAACCGCCATGCACCCTGCTCCCTGGTTTTAATTTCCATGCTACCATTATCACTAAAACAAAATAAATCAGGCTAAAGATAAACGCCGGTTTGTTGAAGAGCAAATAATTAGCCAGGGCTTCCGGCCGGCTTAAAATGCTCGTCCCCACCCCCGCCAAAATATATTGCACCCAGAATATGCGTAGCGGCGAGCCCAAGATAACCGCTAAGAGGTACCTCTTAAAGGATATGCGGGTAAGCCCGCAAGTTAAATCCAGAAACCTAAAAGGTATAAGCGGGGTGGCGCGAAAAAGAAAAAGCCAGGTAAAGCTTATCTTGCCCAGGCCCTGATCAAGTGCGGCGTATTTACCTTTTAGGGAATCCTCGACAAAAGCCCGGCCGAGGAAACGACAGAGATGAAAGAGGATAAAGGCATTGATGATTTCGGCGATAAAAATAAAAACCGTGCTTAAATAAGCCCCGAATAAAAGGGCAGCCGCAAACCTGAATATATCCTTAGAAAACCAGAGAAAAAAAGTAACTAGGCAGTAAAGAAAAACAAAAATTATCCCGGATAAAATTAGCGGGATCTTTTTAAAATACGCCTCTAAGGCTTCTATGTCCAGATGAAAATATCTTGCCAGATACCAAAGAAGGAATACGGAAATGATTAAAACCAGAAACTTAAGCCTAGGGTTCATTTAGGTGACGAAGAGATTGCGGGAAGAAAACTTTCCGTCCGTAGTGAGATTCACGCCTAGCCTTTTTAAACCTACCTCATCTCCGGGGGTGGGGATATGGGTCATGTGCACTTCGCAGGCCCTGAGCTCCATTAATTTCTTCATCGCTAATTCTGCGGTGTGATTGGTGGTGGCGCTGATAGAAAGGGCGATCAGGGTTTCTTCTAAGTCCAGGCTTTCGGAGTCTGTGTCCAAGATGCCTTCTTTAAGCTTGGCGATCTGGTTGATGATGTTGGGCGAAAGCAGGAGAATCTCATCCGGGATATGCGCAAGTATTTTTATGGCGTTCAATATAAGGCTAGAAGCAGCATGCATCAACGCGGAGTTTTTACCCGTAATAATCTGCCCGTCGTTTAACTGTATGGCTGCTCCGCAAAATATTCCGGCATGGCCTTTTTCTTTTTTCTCGGCCTCTTCAGCCGCGGCGCGCGCAGGCTCGACCACCGCCCTATCGCTCACCTTCACCTGTAATTCTTCCATTAACAGCATCACCCTGTCCACTGTCTCTTTCCTCTCGATTCCCAGAACGTATTCGCTGTTATACCTGAAATACCTGCGGATTAATTCCTGCTTTGCCGCCTCCTGCACTGTTTTATCATCCACTATACCAAAGCCCGCCCGGTTTACGCCCATGTCGGTGGGAGAATTATACATCGGCAAAGTACCTGCAGGGTCGATGATCCTGGTCAAAATCAACTTTAATATCGGGAAACACTCCACATCGCGATTATAATTAATCGCGGCCTTGTTGTATTTATTCAAGTGAAAGGGATCCACCAGATTGAAATCCTGGATATCGGCAGTAGCTGCCTCATAAGCGACATTAACCGGATGCTTAAGCGGCAGGTTCCAGATAGGGAAAGTCTCAAACTTGGCGTAGCCGGCGTTGATTTTAAGTTTATGTTCATGATATAGCTGAGAAAGGCAGGTAGCTAATTTTCCGCTATTCGGGCCGGGGCCGGTAATAATCACGATGGGGTTTTTGGTCTTGATGTAATCGTTTTTACCGAACCCGGCGTCGCTGGCCACAAAATCCACATTAACCGGATAACCTTCAATGGGGTAATGCAGGTAAACTTTTACCCCGCGCCGCTCCAGTTTATTTTTAAACATTACTGCCGTAGGCTGGTTGGTAAAACGCGTAATCACTACCGCCAGTATGTCCAAGCCCCACTTCCTTAAATCATCTATAAGTTTTAGGGTTGCGGCGTCATAGGTGATGCCGAAGTCACCCCTGACCCTGCCCTTTTCGATGTCTCCGGCGTAAATGCACAGGACGATATCTATTTTATCTTTTAACTCCTGCAATAATCTTATTTTTACGTTGTGATCGTAACCGGGAAGGACGCGCGCGGCGTGGTAATCGAAGCAGAGTTTTCCGCCGAATTCCAGATACAGCTTATTGCCGAATTTCTTGACTCTTTCAACAATCGCTTGAGTCTGTTCTTTGAGGTATTTTTCGTTATCAAAACCGATTTTCTTAGTCATCTTCTGCCTAATTATTAGGCAATATTATATTATAGTTAAACGGCTTTGTAAAGATGTTTACTTGCTATCCGAAGGATGGCGTTTTGTGAAGATTACGCGATGCCTACTTCATTAATGCGGACACAGGAAGGATCAAATCCAAATATTAACGTTATCTGTGCTGAAAAAATTTCTTTAATGCATAGAATAACAAAACGAGTATTAAAGAATAAACTCCAAGGTAAGCTTTTTTTGTGCTGATAGGCTGGATAACCGGACTTCCCGAAGTTATTTTCTTTATTTCAGAGGCATGAATATCCAAATCACCCCCATGCTCCAAACAGCTTCGATGAAACGTTCCGGAAACATCTACGATATCCCCTTTTTTATGATAATCTCCGATATAGCCAATATCTTGAATCATCGTCTTTGGAGCCCAAATACCAATCGCAATAATGCCGTCATTCACATGCAGCCATGCGTGATCTCCGCGGATCATAATCTCTCCAATGACCTCTCCTTTGTAGCTGATAGTTTTGCCGTCATATTGTTTGGCATTATTTAACAAATCCGAACTCGTAGATGGCTGAGCGTAACAGTTAGAAATAATCGATACAAAGCATAATATTAAGCATAAGAATAAACTTCTCACTTTTATCTACCTTTCACAAACGCTACAAAAAAACCAAATAGCGCAAAAACCGACATTAACTCAAGCCTTCCTGCCCACATTTCTATTATATAGGTCACTTTTAATATTGCCGGCATACTTGCATCGGTTATCCCGCAGGAAAGTCCAACGTTGCCAGCCGCAGAAGTCGATTCAAAAAGAGCATTTAAAAACGGATATCCTAATCCTACCCCCACAAGAGTACCCAATCCGTAAAGGAAAAAATATCCCAAAGTAACAATCAGGACTGCTCGCACCTGCTTATCTTCGATAAACATTGTTTTTATGTGATGGAATTTTTGCACTACGATAGCGCTAGGTGAAAGCAAAACGCTTTTTATATCTTGCCTAAATGCTTTATAGATAATGCCCACGCGCAGCATTTTAATACCCCCGGCTGTAGAACAAGCGCAACCTCCCAGAGCCATGGAGATGATAATCCCAGTTAAGGCTAAATCCCCCCACTCCTTAATAAACTGCTGCGCATATATTGTCATGTATCCGGTTGTGGTTTGTCCTGAGATGATCTGAAAGAATCCCTTGCGGAAAAGTATCGCTCCATCCGAATAAACACCCCAGTGCCTTAAACCCGCCATCGTAATCAAAGTAACAATCATAATAACAAACAAGAGAGTCCGCGTTTCGATATTCTTCCAAATTTCTTTAAAATTTCCATTCCAGATTTGATAATGCAAATTAAAATTGAATGAGCCGACTACCATAAAGAAAATCGTAACAATTTCAAACATCAAGCTGTGATAGTAAAGAATATTCGGTGATTGCGGAGCAAAACCTGCAGTATCAAATCCGGCCATAAAAACACAGACAGCGTTAAAGAATGCGCTTTGAGGCTTTAATCCTATAGACATCCCTACCAGACCTAACACAATGGTGCCGAGAATCAAGTACACTATGCTAATAGCCCAAATAAAACGCGCCGTATGCATAACGTTGGGGACTAACTTCTCATCGCGCCCTTCCCCAAGATACAGATTAAGCGAACCACCGGTGCCCCTGACCAAGAATGAAATCGCAATAATAGCGATCCCCTGCCCTCCAAGGAAAGGCCCTAAGTGACGCCATAAATTATGAGTTCGGGAAAGATGATCCAAATCCTGCACAAGCGTCAATCCAGTTGTGGTAAAACCAGACATAGTCTCAAAACAAGCATCAAGAAACGACTTATAATGACCGCTTAATAATAACGGTATAGCGCTAAGCGCCATCGCGGCCAACCATGAAAGAGCAATAACAACCATTGCCGGACCGGTATGTAGCTCCTTATCAGTTTTACACAGCCAGCTCAAAGCCACACCGATAAATATAGCAATATTAGCGCTTATCAAGAAATCCAAAGCAGGATTAGATTCTCTAAATAAAACAAGTCCCGTAATAAACGGCAAAAACATTGTCAGGCCAATACCGAGTATTATTTTTCCCAAATAATAGCCGATGTTCTTAATATCGTTTACTTGAGGCTTAAGTATCATCGTATATATTGCGTTGCTAATGCAAATAGTGAACCTACGCCGATAATTATCATTACATAGACCGCTTCCCAAAATATTCCTAGTGTAACAGTATAAAAAACAGCAATTTTCTTCATAGCATTCATCAACAAAAAACCAGAGAATAAAGCACTCTGGCACTGTGTAAAATTTAACTTATCTTTGTATTTATTCTAATAACTTACGATACGCTTAGTAAATAAGGAAGGCAAGTCAAAAAAAGGTCAAAACGAGGAGTCAATCATCAGAACGCAGACGGTAGCCTACACCTGGCTCCGTAAGTATGTACATGGGGCGATCCGGATTAGGTTCAATTTTACTGCGCAAATTACTCATCGTTACGCGTAAAAGGTGTAAGATGCCCTCATAATCTTCTGTTTTATCCCATACCTCACGAAGAATTTGTTTATGGGTAATTACTTTGCCGGCATTAAAAATCAATAATTTAAGAATATCGTATTCCGTAGGCGATAAGCTGATCTCTTTATCAGCGAGAGTTACTTGGCGATTCGTAATATCTACCGCAAGCTTGCCGGAACTTAATATTTTCTCATTTTCATCCGGCAGAAGGCGCCTCATAACCGCCTTCAAGCGCGCCAGCAACTCTCCGACAGAAAAAGGCTTAGTAAGATAGTCATCTGCTCCGGCATCAAGCGCAGCGATCTTCTCAAGGGGATCATCCCTTACCGATAAAATGATTATTGGGGTTTTTGTCCGTTTACGGATTCTCGCAATGACTTCTCTTCCATCCATATCAGGAAGCCCCAAATCAAGAATGATGGCATCCGGATGAACACTAACCGACTCGGTTAAGGCTTCTTTGCCTTTTGTTGCTTCAAAGACGCCGTAACCGTACGCCGAAAGAGATGTCTTAAGAAAACTACGTATGGATTTTTCGTCATCTACAACAAGAATTCTTAAATTGTTCTGTTCTGCCATTACGCGTTTACTCCACCGGAAGCTCTATAATAAACGTAGCGCCTTTGCCAAGAATGCTTTCTGCGTTGATATGGCCGCCGTGAGCCTCAATAATATTTTTTGAAATACTTAAGCCCAAACCGGTTCCCAGTACATTTTGAGCGCGCTGGACCCGGTAGAACTTGTCAAAAATACGCCCCAGGTCTTCCTTAGGAATCCCGTAACCGTAATCCCGCACAGAAACGCGTACCTTATTGCCAATACAAGAAGCCTCAATTTCAACCGGAGAACCATCAGGCGAATACTTTAAAGCATTATCCATAACATTCAAAAACGCCTTGAGCATATACTGAAAATCTACGGACACTTCGGGTATATCTTTTGGGATGTTTATTTTTATGTTCCGGCTGCCTATCTTATCTTTTAGCTGCTCAAGACACGCTCCTACGAAATCCCTCAAATCGCATGGTTTCTTAGAAATTCGCAACACTCCGGATTCTGTCCTAGTCATATCCAGAATATTATTTACTATGCGATTCAACCTCTCAGATTCACTACGAGCCGTTTGCAAAAGGTCGTTTTTTTGCTGCTCGTCAAGCTTTGATCTGCTATCTAAAAGAGCACTCAATATCCCAGTAATCGATACAAGTGGTGTTTTTAAATCATGGGAAATTGAGTTTAAAAGCGCTGAATGAAGTTTCTCTGTTTGTTTTTGGATAATTTGCGCTCTAACTTTTGAAGTAAGCGTACTCACAATAAGGCCAACTACCAGAAAAGCCGCAAAGGTAAAAAGATACTCGAAATCGTGAACATTCAAGGTAAGATACGGCGGGACTAAGAAGAAGTCAAATGCAAGGACGCTCAATACAGAAGTTACGATCGCTGGCCCCTGCCCCCAACGAATAGCAGCTATTACTACGGCCAAAAGATAAAACATCACAATATTTGTCGGCTCAAGCCTTCTTTTGACAAATTCGCCCAACAAAGTCATGATGAAAACAAGCCCTATGCTTATCAGGTAAGGATAAATTTTGTTTCGGATAGTCTTTGTCTTTTGCATAATTATCAACTCCAAGTTCTTATTTTACCATCTCCAAATTCTAACCTCAAGAAGATTAAAGTGTTACCTACCATTCAGACTAAAAATTTTGAATGTAAAAAACCCTGTGCGTACAGGAGAATATTTGGATAGGAATTTTATTTTTCCAAAATGTTCTTAGATAGGTGGCATGCGTGTTTAATGGGGTATTTGCCTGTGAAGCAAGCAGTGCAGAAATTTTCTTTAGGGATGGGCATGGATTTAAGCATACCTTCGAGGCTTAAGTATTCTAAACTATCCGCACCGATAAAATCGCGGATCCATTCAATATCGTGTTTTCCGGCTACGAGCTCCTTCTTGGTAGGAAAATCTATTCCGTAAAAACAGGGGAACCTTAAAGGCGGGCAGCTGACCCGCATGTGTACTTCTGTTGCTCCGGCTTCTCTGACCGTTTTTACCCGCGCCCTGCTGGTAGTCCCGCGCACAATCGAATCTTCTATAAGCGCAATGCGCTTGCCGGATAAAACTTTTTTCACCGGATTCAGCTTGACCTTAACCCTGAAGTCGCGCACCAATTGGCTCGGCTGGATAAAAGTCCTGCCGATATAGTGGTTACGCACCATCCCCATTTCAAAAGGAATACCCGAGACCTGAGAAAAACCTAAGGCAGCGCAGGTGCCCGAGTCAGGGATCGGCATGACTATATCTGCTGGCACCGGGAACTCCCGCCCCAGCTGTTCGCCTAATCTGCGGCGCGCCAGATAAACATTATTTCCGAAAATATCGCTATCCGGGCGGGCAAAATAAATATATTCAAAAATACAAAAAGCACAGCGGGTGCGGGCAAAAGGCTTGACCGATTCTATCCTATCTTTATAAATAAATACAATCTCTCCCGGTTCGATATCCCGGATATACTGCGCGCCGATTAAATCCAAAGCGCAGGTCTCGCTGGCTAATACATATGCTGCGTCTAATCTGCCCAGGCACAGCGGCCGCCAGCCAAATGTGTCTCTTGCGCCGATCAGGATATCGTTGAGCATTAACACCAAGGAATAAGCCCCTTCCAACTTAGAAAGTGCCCGAATGATCATATCCTGGAAATTATCACTGCAACTATGCGCTAACAGATGCGCGATAATTTCTGAGTCCATGCTGGTCTGAAATAAGGCGCCGTTGTTCTCTAGTTCCCTATGCAGGCTTAAGGTATTGGTAAGATTTCCGTTATGGGCAATAGCGATATCGCCGATCTTTGATTTTACGTAAAAAGGCTGGGTATTCTTGATATTGCTACTTCCAGTAGTAGAATAGCGCACATGCCCCACCGCCATTTCCCCGCGGAGGCTACGAATAATTTTTTCATTAAAAACATCGCTGACTAACCCCAGGGCTTTATGTAAATAGACCCTCTTACCATTACGCGTGATTATTCCGCTGGATTCTTCGCCTCTATGCTGCAGCGCATAAAGACCAAGACAAGCCAGGTTTGCCGCGTCTTTATGTGGGTATATTCCGAATATTCCGCACATGCTCATTCCTCCTATTCATAGGTAGAATAATAGTAAGGAGTAAAGGCTTCAAACTCCGCAGCGCAAGTATCTACAAGTTTATAATCCGGCTTTATCCCTGACTCTATACGCCACTTTCTGATGGCATCTTCCGTCTGATTCAATAAACGGGCCAGCTGCACATCTGAAAAACCGGATTCTTTGGCTTTCCTTAGTAAATCAACCGAGCTCTTCTCGGAGCTTAACCTTAGTTTTATTTTTATCCGTTTTTCCAATTCAATAATCTGCCGGATATTTTCTAAAAACCAGGGGTCGATTTTGGTCATCTTATAAATCTCATTAATATGATAGCCTCTTTTAAAGGCCTCTTTTATATAAAGGATCCTTAAGGCATTAGGGATCCTTAAATTATTTTTTAATTCATCTTCGCTAGGCGGATATTTTAAATCATCCAGCCCGGCAAGGCCGATTTCTAAAGAACGCAAAGCCTTCTGCAGGGATTCTTTAAAAGTCCTGCCGATGGCCATTACTTCGCCTACCGATTTCATGGATACGGTCAACGTAGGGTCAGCCGATGCGAATTTCTCGAAGGTAAAACGGGGAATCTTAACTACACAGTAATCAATGGTGGGCTCAAAGCATGCGGGCGTCTTTTTAGTAATATCATTTGGGATTTCGTCCAATGTGTAGCCTACTGCTAATTTCGCGGCAATCTTGGCAATGGGAAAACCGGTAGCTTTAGAGGCGAGGGCTGAACTACGGGAAACCCTGGGATTCATTTCGATAATCACCATGCGCCCGCTTTCCGGATGCACGGCGAACTGAATATTCGACCCGCCGGTTTCCACTCCGATTTCCCTGATACAGGCAATTGCCGCATCGCGCATCTTCTGATATTCTTTATCGGTCAATGTCTGGATAGGCGCTACGGTAATACTGTCTCCGGTATGGACTCCCATCGGATCAAAATTCTCGATAGAGCAGATGATCACTACGTTATCTTTTATATCCCGCATCACCTCTAATTCAAACTCTTTCCAGCCGATTACGGATTCTTCGATCAAGACTTCCCCGATCATGCTGGATTCAAGGCCATGCTTAGCCAGCTCTTTGAATTCTTCTATATTGTAAGCCACGCTGCCCCCTGTGCCGCCTAAAGTAAAACTGGGACGGATAATTAAAGGAAAACCTATCCTTTGCGTAATCTCCGTCGCCTCTTTTAAGCTATAGGCCCTGTCGCTTTTAGGCAAATCCAGGCCGATCCTCTGCATCGCCTCTTTAAATAGCTGCCTATCCTCCCCCTTCTTAATAGCTTTGATGTTAGCGCCTATAGTCTCTACTTTATATTTCTTCAATATCCCTCTCTCTGACAAGGCCACTGCGGTATTTAGAGCGGTCTGGCCGCCGAGTGTAGGCAAAAGCGCATCCGGCCGCTCTTTGGCGATTATCTTTTCTATGATTTCCGGAGTGATCGGTTCGATATAAGTCTTATCTGCAAGATCCGGGTCAGTCATAATCGTGGCCGGATTAGAATTGACTAGGATTACTTCAAAACCCTCCTGTTTTAAGACCTTGCAAGCCTGGGTGCCGGAATAATCGAATTCGCAGGCCTGGCTGATGATGATCGGGCCGGAGCCGATGATTAAAATCTTTTTTATATCAGTTCTTTTTGGCATTTTTCATCATCTCAATAAAATTTGCGAATAAATACTTAGCATCATGCGGGCCGGCAGAAGCCTCAGGGTGAAACTGCACAGAAAATATTGGCAATTTTCTATGCCGCATTCCCTCTAAGGTCTGGTCGTTTAAATTGATATGGGTAATTTCTATTTCTTTCTTATTTAAGGAATCTATGTCTACACAGAAACCGTGGTTCTGAACCGTGATAGAAACTTTACCTGTTTTCAAGTCTTTAACCGGATGATTTGCGCCGTGATGGCCGAATTTAAGTTTATAGGTCTTACCCCCCAAAGCCAGACCCAGTATTTGCTGTCCCAGGCAGATCCCGAAAATAGGCAATTTGCCAATTAAGTTTCTGGTGGTTTCGATAACGTATTTTACCGGTTCGGGATCGCCCGGCCCGTTAGAAAGCAGCAGGCCGCCAGGCTTAATTTTTAAAATTTCCTTGCTGTCAGTATCTGCCGGCACAACGACTACTTCGCATTTATGCTTTAACAGTTCCCTTAAGATATTATATTTTACCCCGCAGTCAATAACTACCACCCTATATTTACTCTCTTTGGCTTTATCCCACACATATTTGTGATTGCTAGTAACTTCTTTAACTAGATCAACACCAATTAATCCGGGTGAGCTTATAGCTTTTTTAACTAAGCTCCTTTCATCTAAATCCTCCGTAGATAAAATTGCTTTCATCGCACCTGCTTTACGTATATGTAAAGTCAATTCCCGCGTATCTATTGCCTCAATGCCTAAGATGCCGTTTTCTTTTAAATATTCCCCCAGTGATTTATCTTTGCGCCAATTACTGGCGATTTTACTGTATTCCTTTACTACAAAGCCTTCCAAGAAAACCCCCCGCGACTCTACATCTTCCTTATTGATACCGTAATTGCCGATCAAAGGATAAGTCATCGTTACGATCTGACCTTTGTAGGAAGGATCAGTGAGGATCTCCTGGTAGCCGGTCATGCTGGTATTAAAGACGACTTCGCCTGAGCTTTCGCCTGTTGCGCCGAAAGACTCGCCCTTAAAGATTCTACCGTCTTCTAAGGCTAATATTGCTTCCATATTATTTATTCAACGCAGCTTTTATAAATTCTCTAAACAACGGGTGGGCCTTATCCGGCTTAGATTGAAATTCCGGATGGAACTGCACTGCGATGAAATAAGGATGATTTTTTAGTTCCACTATCTCTACCAAATCCTTCTTAGCGTAAATCCCGGAAAATACCATGCCTTTTTTTTCAAAATACTTCTTATATTTATTATTAAACTCATATCTGTGCCGGTGGCGCTCCTGGACCAAACCCTTGCCATACACTTTGGATGCCAAGCTCCCTTTCTTGATTTTGCAAGGATAGGCACCCAGACGCATGGTACCACCCATATCCTTGATTTTTTTCTGCCCTGCCAGTAAGCTAATCACCGGGTATTTCGTCTTATGTTTAAACTCGGTGGAATTTGCCTCTTTTAAGCCGCAAGAATGCCGCGCAAATTCTATTACCGCGCATTGCATCCCCAGACATAGCCCTAAGAAGGGAATATTATTTTCTCTGGCAAATCTGATCGCTTTAATTTTACCCTCTATCCCGCGATAACCAAAGCCTCCGGGGACCAGGACCCCCGAGACATCATTTAAATATTTTTCGGCCCCGTCTTTCTCGATATCCTCAGAATCCACTCTTTTTATCTCTACCTTACAGTCATTGGCAATACCCGCATGCGCCAGCGCCTCATATACCGATTTATAAGCATCCTGCAGTGTAATATATTTTCCTACAAAAGCAATCTTTGTTTTATCCTTTGGAGCAATGGCCTTTTCTACGACTGCTTTTTCCCAATCTTTTAAATCGGAAAACTTGCAGATCAACTTAAAGTGGCTTAAGATAATCTCATCCAGGATCTGCTTCTTAAATACCAGCGGTATCTGATAAATCGACTCCGCATCTTTAGCCTCAATGACCGCCTCTTTTCTGACATTACAGAAGAGAGAAATTTTTTCTTTGACCTCTTCGGATAAAGTTTTTTCCGTACGGCAGATCAATATATCCGGCTGGATGCCTATCTCGCGCAGCGTCCCTACGCTATGCTGGGTAGGCTTAGTCTTAATCTCATCGGCGGCGCGCATATAAGGAATGAGTGTAACGTGGATATAAAGCACATTGTTTTCTCCCATATCCAGCTTAAACTGCCGGGCAGCCTCCAGAAAAGGCAAGCTCTCGATATCGCCTACGGTGCCTCCGATTTCTACCAGCACAATCTCAGCACCGGAAACTTCTGCGACCTTCTTAACCCGCTCTTTTATTTCCCCCGTAATATGCGGGATAACTTGAATAGTCTTGCCTAAATAATCACCGTGCCTCTCTTTGGCAAGGACGCAATAATAAACCTGGCCTGTAGTCACATTATTAAACTTAGTCATCCGGGCAGAGGTAAATCTTTCGTAATGGCCAAGATCCAGGTCTGTTTCTGCACCATCCTCCGTAACATAAACCTCCCCGTGCTGATAGGGATTCATCGTGCCCGGGTCAACATTGATGTAGGGATCGAACTTCATAGGCGAGACTCTGAGGCCGCGGGATTCCAGGATTTTACCTATTGAGGCCGAGGTGATGCCCTTGCCTAAGCTTGAAATTACGCCGCCGGTGATAAAGATGTACTTTGTCATATCTATACACAAAAAAAGCGTTTAGCGCCGACAATTCGGCCTCTAAACGCCATTGTTTTGTTTACAGTAGTTCTACTGTGGACTACTAAAAAGTTTAACATATTTTAGGATGATGTCAATGTAAAACCGTCTCTCGCTTAGATAAACGGCAAATCGCTTTCGCCCATCAAATATTTATCAATATAATAGGCTGCGCGCCTTCCTTCGGAAATCGCCCAGACAACCAGAGATTGGCCTCTATGCATATCTCCTGCGCAAAATACCCCTTTGACTGAAGTCCTGAGGCCGACGCCTGTTTTGACGTTTCCGCGGGAATCAAGCGCAAAACCTCCCTCCTCAAGCAATCCTTTCTTTTCGGGATGCAAAAACCCCAAAGCCAAAATTACCAGGTCCGCTTTAATTTCAAATTCGCTACCGGGCAATTCCTGGCATGAAGAATCTACCCGAACGCAAGAAAGCTTTTTCACCCAACCGCTCTCTCCGGTAAAACGTTTAGTTAAAACCTGCCAGCGGCGCTCTCCGCCCTCCTGATGGCTGGTAGATGTTTTAAGCAACGCCGGATATTCCGGCCAGGGGGAATCCTGCGCGCGGTTTTCTGAAGGTTTGGATAAAAGCTCAATTTGAACAACACAACTTGCTCCTTGCCTGTGCGCTGTGCCTACACAATCAGCCCCCGTATCTCCCCCTCCGATAACCACTACCCATTTTCCTTTTACGTTTATAACTTTGCTATCCTTTATATTCTCCCCTGCTGAGCTCTTATTTGCCTGAATGAGATAATCCATCGCAAAATGAATCCCTTTCAATTGCCTCCCCGGTATATTTAAATCCCGGGGAACGCGGCTTCCTCCGGCCAGGCATACCGCGTCAAATTCCTTGAATAATTTTCTTAGCGGATAACCTTTACCCACATCTATACCTGTTTTAAATTCAATACCTTCTTTTTCCCAAATCTTCAGGCGCCGGTCAATAATACTTTTCTCCAATTTAAAATCCGGTATGCCGTATCTTAAGATTCCTCCGATTTTATCATCCCGCTCAAAAACCGCTACCTTATGCCCGGCCTTATTCAGCTGTGCTGCGCAAGAAAGCCCTGCCGGGCCGGAACCGATAACGGCTACTCTTTTACCGCTACGCTCTAAAGGAGACTGTGCCCTCACCCAACCTTTTTTAAAAGCCTGCTCGATAATCGCTAACTCATTTTCCCGTATAGTAACCGCGTCATCGTTAATACTTAAGACACAGGAAAATTCGCAGGGAGCCGGGCATAACCTTCCGGTGATCTCAGGCAGATCATTGGTGGCTAAAAGTAACTCTGCGGCCCGCTCCCACTGCCCCTGAAAGAGCAAGTCGTTCCATTCCGGGATATAATTAGCCACGGGGCAGCCCCAATGGCAGAACGGCGTGCCGCAATCCATGCAACGCGAGGCCTGTTGGCGGGAACATTTTGCCTGCGGTAAAAGCGCTACCTCGCAAAAATCCTTTACCCGCTCTCTCGCCGGCCTATAGCGGCAGGCCCGGCGTTTAGTTTTCAGGAAACCTCTGACATCACCCATCGGATACCTCTGTCAATTCCGGCTTTTTGCCTGTCTTGATATTCTGAAGAATATTTTTATATTCCAAAGGCATGACTTTGACGAACTTTTTCTCGCTGAGGTTAAAATCATCAAGTATCTCTTTGGCGGCCTGACTATAGGTATATTTATAGTGGTTAGTTAAAAGATTTCTGATGGTTTCAGCGTCTTCGTGATTAACCTCCTCCAGCACCACCATCTCTGTATTGCATTTGTATTTAAAATTGCTCTCTGCGTCAAAAACATAGGCAATGCCTCCGGACATGCCAGCGGCAAAGTTTCTTCCGGTCGCGCCTATTACCACTACCCTTCCTCCGGTCATATATTCGCAACCGTGATCGCCTACGCCTTCGACGACAGCATTTAGTCCGGAGTTCCTGATACAGAACCTTTCCCCTGCGACTCCCCGGATATAAGCCTCGCCGGAAGTTGCTCCGTAAAAGCCGGTGTTTCCGATAATAATATTTTTATCCGCCTGATAAGAAGACTCTTTATCCGGATAAATTATAACTTTTCCGCCGCATAAACCCTTACCCACGTAATCGTTACTCATCCCCTCCAGCTCAAAAGTAATCCCTTTAGCTAAAAATGCGGCGAAGCTCTGGCCCGCGACTCCTTTGAACTTACAACTGATGGTATCTTCCCCTAAACCTTCTTCTCCATAAACCTGAGAGAGTTTTCCGCTTAACATTGCACCCAGGGTACGGTTGGTATTCTCAACCGGCAGCTCTATCCTCACCGGCTGGCGGTTATCCAGGGCGTCTTTGACTAACTCTATCAGCTTTAAATCCAGCGACTTCTCTGTGCCGTGCTCTTGAGCTATCGTGCAATGGGTCTTTACGTTAGTACCGACCTTTGGTTTATAGAGGACCTTTGAGAAATCGATTCCTTTCGCTTTCCAGGGAAGAATTTCTTTTCTTAGTTTTAAAAATTCAGCCCTGCCCACCAGTTCATCCATGCTTCCTACTCCTAATCCTGCCATAATCTCGCGCAGTTCCCGCGCTACAAAGTTAAAATAATTTACGACGTATTCGGACTTGCCTTTGAACCTGCCGCAAAGCAACGCTTCCTGTGTCGCAATGCCCACCGAGCAATTATTCAGATGGCAATGCCTTAGCATCACGCAACCCAAAACAATCAAAACAGCGGTGCAGAAACCGAATTCCTCGGCTCCTAAAAGACAGGCTATGGCTACATCGCGTCCGGTGCGCATCTGTCCGTCTGTCTGCAGGCGCACGCGGCTGCGCAAATCATTGAGCAGGAGCGTCTGATGCGTTTCAGAAAGCCCTAATTCCCAGGGTAGACCCGCATGCTTTATTGAACCTAAAGGTGAAGCGCCTGTCCCTCCGTCTCCTCCGGAAATAAGAATCATATCCGCGTGAGCCTTAGCTACTCCTGCCGCGATAGTGCCTACACCCACTTCGGAAACCAGCTTTACGCTGATACGCGCGCCAGGATTGGCGTTCTTTAAATCAAAAATCAGCTGGGCAAGGTCTTCGATAGAATAGATATCATGGTGCGGAGGCGGAGAAATCAAAGTCACCCCCGGCGTGGTGTGGCGCGTTTTAGCAATAACAGCGCTTACCTTATAGCCGGGAAGCTGCCCTCCTTCGCCGGGCTTGGCACCCTGGGCGATTTTTATCTGTAATTCATCGGCATTCATCAGATAATAAGAGGTCACGCCGAACCTTCCGGAAGCAACCTGTTTTACAGCGCTGCGCTTACACTCTCCGTTATCCGCAGCTTGAAATCTCTCTGGGTCCTCTCCTCCTTCCCCGCTATTGGAGCGGCCGCCTATTTTATTCATGGCAACGGCGATAGTCTCATGCGCTTCCTTGCTTATTGAACCGAAACTCATCGCTCCGGTAGCAAAACGGCGCAAGATGCTCTCTACGGGCTCCACCTCTTCTGTAGGAATAGATTTGGCCGTTTTGAACTTAAAGAGGCTACGCAAAGTAACGGGGTTAGCGGACTGATCATTAATCAGCCGGGCAAACTCTTTGTATTTCTGATAATCGTTATTCCAAGCCGCATCCTGAAGCAGGGCAATAGTATCAGGGTTCCATAAATGAAACTCTCCGTCCCTCTTCCATTGATAGAGGCCTCCGGTAGCTAAATAAGGTTCCTGCGCGACCATCTTATTATATGCCTCTTTATGCCGCAGGATAGTTTCTTGCGCAATAACCGCAAATCCCGCTCCACCGATCCTTGAGGGAGTGCCGCTAAAAGAATATCGGATAACCTCTTCACTCAATCCTAAAACTTCAAAAATCTGCGCGCCGCGGTAGCTTTGCAGAGTAGAGATGCCCATTTTGGAAAGAATCTTTAAGATCCCCTTATCTATTGCTTTTATATAATTATCTAAGGCAATATCCGGCCCTAAATCCATCTTCTCTTCTGTTAAGAGATATTTGACCGCTTCAAAGGCCAGATACGGATTAATGCAATCTGCGCCGTAACCAAAAAGCAGGGCAAAATGATGCACTTCCCTGGGCTCTGCGGTCTCCAAAATTATCCCGATCTGCGTGCGCAGGGCCTTCTTTACCAAATAGTGATGCACCGTAGCGGTGGCTAATAAACAGGGCAAAGCCGCATAATCCCGGCTTACGCCCCGGTCGCTTAAGATGATAAAGGTATAACCCTCTTTTATGGCGGAGACCGCCTCTTTACAAACCCGCTCCAGCGTCGCTAAAAAATCTTTCTCATCCTGCGCCTTAAAGAGCAAAGAGATGGTCTTAGTTCTAAAACTATTTTCTCTTATCTTGGCGATCTTAGCTAAGTCATCATTGCTAAGAATCGGGTGCCTCACCCTTAATTTACGGCAATGTTTAGCGGTCTCATCCAGCATATTCCTTTCCGGCCCTACGTAGCTTTCTAAGCTCATTACGAGCTCTTCGCGGATAGGGTCAATCGCGGGATTAGTGACCTGCGCAAATAATTGCTTAAAATAATTATAGAGCAGTTGCGGTTTTCCAGATAAAACCGCATGGGGAGCATCATTACCCATTGAGCCTGTCGGCTCCTGCGCATGCTCTAACATCGGCTTGAGGATAAATTTTAAATCCTCGCGCGTATAACCGAATGCCTTTAACAGCGTCAGGACTTCCTCCTTGCGTATCCCGGACTCAACCGCCGCAGGACGCACGTTTTTTAATTCCAGCATATTTTCTTTAAGCCAGCTTTTATAAGGCCGGCTGTTTGCCATCGCCTTCTTAATTTCGGCATCATCTACAATACGGCCTTCCTGTGTATCGATAAAGAATATCCTGCCCGGCTCAAGCCTGCCAGAAACTAAAATATCGGAAGGAGGAATATCCAATACCCCTACCTCAGAGGCCATGACTACGGTATCGTTTTTAGTAATGATATATCTTGCCGGCCGCAGGCCGTTTCTGTCTAAAACCGCGCCTACGCGGGTTCCGTCGGTAAAGGCGATTGCCGCCGGGCCGTCCCAGGCCTCCATTAAGCAGGCATGGTAAAGGTAAAAACTTTTTACCTTCTCGGATAAAAGCTTATCCTGCTGCCAGGCCGCCGGGATAAGCATCATCATCGCGTGAGGCAAAGACCTACCGGATAATAGAAGAAGTTCAAAAACATTATCTATAGTTGCGGAATCGCTGCCTCCGGGCACAATCACCGGCAATATATCTTTGATCTTTTCACCGAAGAATTTATCGGCTAACAAACTCTCCCTTGCCTGCATCCAGTTGATATTGCCCCTTAAAGTATTTATCTCTCCGTTATGCGCCAGGAACCTGAAGGGCTGCGCCAAATCCCAGGTCGGGAAGGTATTGGTTGAGTAACGCGAATGCACGAGGCTTATCGCGCTTTTAAGGTCTTGATCCTTTAGGTCAAGGAAAAACTTGCCCACCTGTCCAGGCATCAACAAACCCTTGTAAGAGAAAGTCCTGCTTGAGAGATTAGTAATATAGAAAAAGGCCTTCTGCTTAAGGGAGCTGGCGCGGATAACATTCTCTATCCTCTTTCGAATCAGGTAGAGCTTTCTTTCAAAATTCAACTCATCTGATTCTGATTTATCTTGGGCGATAAAAACTTGTTCCATCGCAGGCTTTGTCTCCCGAGCGGTCCTTCCGATACAAGTATCATCCACGGGAACCTCCCGCCAACCTAAAAAGATCTGTTTTTCTTCCTTGATAAGCCGGGCAAAAACTGCTTTACAAAAAGCCCGCTCTTTAGAATCGGCAGGTAAAAATACTATTCCCGTTGCGTACTTTCCCTTTGGCGGCAACCCGATCCCGGACCTGCGGCAAACTTTGGCAAAGAACTCATGGGGAATCTGAATGAGTATCCCTGCCCCGTCTCCAGTCTTAGGGTCTGAGCCGGTTGCGCCGCGGTGAGAAAGCCGGTTAAGCACCTCCAGACCCTGCCTGACAATACCATAAGAAGCTTTACCCCTGATATTACAGACAAAACCCACGCCGCAGGAATCATGCTCAAAGCGCGGATCGTATAAGCCCTGGGCTTCGGGTAAATGCGTATATTTCACTTTAAACCCTTCCATTTTTCTACATTAATGCCTAATTTTTTTATCTTGGCGCGCATGGTATTACGGTTAATCCCCAATACCCTTGCCGCTTTAAGCTGGTTTCCTTCCGTGCGCTCCAACACGCGCTCAAGCAAAGGCCTTTCGATAATCTCCAGAATAAACCTGTATAATGCGCCTTCTTTTTGCTGGTACAGCGAATCTCCCAGCTCTATAATCTTATCCTCTAAATCAACCGTCTCTGGCATGATTATCCCTCTTGCCTAAAAATTAAGCACCGCCGGATAAAATTTTAGGGACAGTCCCCGCAGAAAGCGGGGCACCAAACCATCAGATAGGTTTGGGTGCCTTCCCGTAGACCTAAGGGGACAGTCCCTGATTTTAAATATCAAAATAAAGATAAAACTCATAGGGATGCGGGCGCATCCTCACTGCGTCTATCTCTTTTTTACGCTTATACTCCAGCCAGATATCCAAAACATCCTGAGTAAATACGCCGCCTTTTAAAAGATATTCATGGTCTGCTTCAAGGGCGTTGAGCGCGGTATAAAGCGACCCGGGAACGGTAGGTATGGTTTTTAATTCTTCTTCGCTTAATTCGAATAGATCTTTATCCATGGGTTTACCGGGATCGATTTTATTCTGTATGCCGTCAAGTCCGGCCAAAAGCATGGCGCTGAATGCCAAATACCCGTTACAGGCCGGGTCAGGCGGGCGGAATTCTATTCTTTTAGATTTGGGATTGTCCGAATACATGGGAACCCTTACCGCTGCTGAACGGTTGCGCGCAGAATATACCAGGTTTACCGGCGCCTCATAACCGGGAACTAATCTCTTATAGGAATTGGTAGTGGGAGCGCAAAAAGCCATCAAGCTGCGCGCATGCTTTAACAAGCCTCCGATATAGTATTTTGCCGCCTGGCTTAAGAGCGCATAGCCGTTTTTATCGTAGAACAGGTTCCTCCCGCCTTTCCACAGGCTCTGGTGGCAGTGCATACCCGAGCCGTTATCCGCAAAGAGAGGCTTAGGCATAAAAGTAGCTACCATGTTATTCTTCTTAGCCATATTTTTGATTATGTATTTGTAAAGCAAGAGGTTATCGGCCATCTTGGTAAGTTTGTCGAATTTCATATCAATTTCGCACTGGCCGGCCGTAGCCACTTCATGGTGGTGCACTTCCACATTAATGCCCGCCTCTTTCATCTTCAGAATTATCCTGCTTCTTAAATCCTGCAGAGAATCGTGCGGAGGAACCGGGAAATAACCTTCTTTATAGCGCACCTTATAACCTAAATTTGGATTTTCTTCCCTTCCCGTATTCCAGTCACCCTCGTCTGAATCAATAAAGTAATACCCGGAATTTTCAGTCTGGTCAAAACGCACATCATTGAAAATAAAAAACTCCGCCTCTGGGCCGAAATAAACCGTATCGGCGATCCCCGAATCTTTAAGGTATTTTTCGGCTTTTTTTGCTATATAGCGCGGGTCGCGGGTGTAGGCTTTACGGGTAAGCGGGTCATAAATATCGCAGATGATGCTTAGAGTAGGAACCTCGCACACCGGATCTATAATCGCCGTGGAGGGGTCGGGAATCAAAATCATGTCCGATTCCTGTATCTTCTGGAAACCGCGGATGGAGGAACCGTCAAAACCGATGCCATCCACCCAGATAGAACGGGTGATATCGTCCATCTCTTTCAATTCTGAGGCAGGTATGGAAAAATGCTGCCAGAGGCCGGGAAGGTCATTGAATTTCAAATCTATAATTTGGATATTGCTTTCTTTGACCAGTTTCATCACATCCCGGGCCGCTTTTTCGTCAAAAGAACCGTTAACCAAAGGATTTTTGGTCTTTACTCCCTTGGTCTTTTTTATCTCTCTCTTAGGCATTACTTCCTCCTTTTTAAACAAAAAGGGCGTTCTTTTCGAAGAACGCCCATGTTCCCTTAAGGCAAATATTTTATTTTCGCACTACAATGTGCCTAAATTTTAAGCTTCCTACTTCTCTATATACAAGTAAAATAAAGCCTATTTTGGTAACCTTTTTATAGGCTTTCCCTTCCCTCCTTAACCTATGGCTACGCCGCCGCGCTCTTCGGTGCGGATACGGATACACTCCTTAAGATCCAGCACAAAAATCTTTCCGTCTCCGGTCTCACCGGTCTTGGCACCTTTAACAATCGCTCTTATAGTCGGCTCAAGGAAATTATCATTGACCGCAATTTCAAGCCTGACCTTGCGCAGAAGATTCCCTGTTTCTTTTGCTCCGCGGTAGACTTCGGTAATGCCTTTTTGCCGGCCGTGGCCTAAGACTTCACTTACGGTCAAAAGATTAACCTCTGCCTTATACAATTCTTCTTTCACCGCCTCTAGTCTGTGCGGCTGTATTATTGCGATAACCAGTCTCATCTAAGCCTCCTTGGATATTTACTCCAATACCGTATACGCCCTTTCATGATGCTGCGTCAAATCTAACCCCATTGCCTCTGATTTTTCATCAACCCGTATACCCACGAACACGTCTACGAGTTTATAGATAATCAATGTAACGACTCCCGTGTAGATAATCGTCACTGCTACGGCTGCCAGCTGCACTAAAAACTGCTTCGGGTTGCCGAAAAATAGCCCATCGCTGCCGGCGGAATTTATTACCTTAGAAGCAAACAGCCCGGTAGCCAAAGCTCCCCAGATACCGCCTATGCAGTGCACTCCAAAGGCATCCAGCGAATCATCATAACCGAATTTCGGCTTAATCAGCGTTACCGCAATAAAGCAGAAAACGCTGACTAATAGGCCGATGATTATCGCCGGTATAACACCTACAAATCCGGCAGCAGGCGTAATTGCAACGAGGCCTGCGACAGCTCCGGAACATAAGCCGAAAATCGTAGGCTTGCCGTTACGCCACCACTCAATCAAAGCCCAACTTAATCCTGCCGCGGCAGCTGCGGTATTGGTTACGACAAATGCGTTTACCGCTAACCCATTGGCAGCAAGAGCGCTTCCGGCATTAAAACCAAACCAACCAAACCATAATAATCCTGTACCTAAGACCACCAAAGGCATGTTGTGCGGAGTAGGCACATTTCCGTTTAAGTTTGATCTCTTGCCTAGGACTATCGCCGTGACCAAAGCAGCAATCCCGGCATTAATATGTACCACTGTTCCACCGGCAAAATCAAGCGCGCCTAAATTCTTTAAAAATCCTCCCGTGCCCCAGACCCAGTGACATAAAGGATCGTATACAAACGTCGCCCAAAGCACCGTAAATAACAAAAATGCGGAAAACTTCATCCTCTCAGCAAATGCGCCGATAATCAATGCGGGTGTGATAATCGCAAACATCGCCTGAAAGATCATAAATGCCTGATGCGGAATAGTAGCCGCGTAATCTGCGTAAGGCTCAAAGCCCACACCGTTTAAACCCAACCATCCAAAACCGCCCCAGAATCCGTTTCCCGGATGAAACGAAAGGCTGTAGCCAAAGAGTACCCACTGGATACTTAAAACGCACATAATAATGAAACACTGCATTAAAACACTCAAAACGTTTTTCTTCCTAACCATCCCTCCGTAAAAGAATGCCAGGCCAGGAGTCATCAGCAGGACTAAAGCCGATGAAACCAAGACCCAAGCAGTATCACCGCTATTCATCATTTTCATCCCTCCTAAAAACAAAAAAGCGTCCGCTAACCCAACGCTGGAAACACCCAAACATATCGGATTGTTTGGTGTGCCCTTGCTGGGCAAAAGACGCCTTTATCCGGCTACACTTCAATGTGCCTTATACCACTACAAGTGGAAAACCGATTGTTTTGGTAACGCCTGTTTAAAAATTATCCAGATAAATTTTTGACTTCTCTCTGATGCGGCTCATTAGCTTAACCACTCTGACATGCGAAACCCCAAGCCTGGAACCGATCTCTCTGGTAGTAAGTCCTTCCGCATATAGCGTAAGTATATTCTTTTCTCTTTCCGTAAAACCGTTATTGTGGATAGTTTCTACCAATAATTTACTGTTTAAGGAATCGAAATAATCTTGGGGATCACAGTCCTGCAATAATAGCGTCTCTTCTAATTTTAAGTCCTCTTCATTATCGATAAACGCCTGGAGGCTCACTACCTTGCTTCTTGTATTTGTCTTACGGATATAGTTTTTAAGATGAAAATAGCAGCCCTGCAGGATATAGCTATCGGTCTTATCCTCTAATTTTCCTGCCCCAAACTCCTGCCAGAGGTGCAGTAAGGCTTCCTGAAATAAATCCTGGTCATTAAAAAAAGAATAACGGCCGTTTAATTTATAGGCTATACCCTTTAACTTCGGTGATATTCTTTTTAATAATACCTCGAATGTCATCTGCCTACCTCTTATCCCGCACTTATGCGTAAGTGCGGGATTAATTCGGGCATACAATTTACGTCGCTTATGCTCCGTAAATTGTGCCCTCATTAAAAAACAAAGGCGCCCTTTATCCAGCTTTGGATATCGGACGCCTTAGTCCTTTGCTTGCTGATCTGCTATTTATTTTTATTCGCTTTCGGTCACTTGCTCGTATACAACCTGCCTAACCTTTGCCTGCCTGCCTCTCACAGGCACGTGATTGCCGTTAGAAAATTCTTCGCACTGCCATACCGGCGGCTCCTTAGGAAAGATGCAGGTTGCAGACTGAACACAGGTAATACATAACCCCTTTTTTTCCACCGTTACCTCCCCACCGCTACCTTGGCCCTACGGTGATTAAAATTGTTTTCTAACCTTACTGTTTCCTTACCGTTAAGTATTGCCTCTGCTTCTTTGCGATAGGCATCCATTACATAAGGAATGCCTGAAACCTTGGCCGCATCTTCCGTCAAGGCCATCAGGTCATTGCGGGAGATAGCGCTCAGCCTAAAGTTCCTGCTACCGGCCATCAGCTGCTGCAGACCAACCCTTAACTTTTGCACAAAAGAATATATCCCCACCGCACCCAAGGGTATATCTTTCATCTCCTTGCCGTATCGCTCAAGCAGCTCTTCGTAACAGACAAAAATTTCTTTTTCTGTCTTGCCGTAAGCTGATACGGTAGGCGGAAGATTATCTTCTTTTAGCCAATTGGCAATATTCTTTCCCACCATGCCGGGTATCATCAGGGATCTTCCCATACAGACTGCCTTGACGTATGGCGCGCCCATGGCTAAGGCTTTAAAAACGTGGTCCTCGCTGGAAAAACCTCCGGCTATGGCTATATCCGGAATACGCATCCCTTTCTTGGCTAATTCCTGGCAGAACTCATAGGCCAGCGCCTCCAGATAA
Organism: uncultured Planctomycetales bacterium; assembly: GCA_964545575.1. GTDB lineage: Bacteria > Omnitrophota > Gorgyraeia > Gygaellales > Profunditerraquicolaceae > CAZJFL01. Next base: position 54,895 of record CAZJFL010000009.1, on the reverse strand, counting down.
AAGGTAGGGATACCCCATTCTTCCATCATCCTCCAAGGACTCATTCCTGTCCCGCCGGGTGCACCGTCTATAGTCAAAAGATCGATACCGGCAAGGGAACAATATTTTATCGCCATGGCCAGCTCGCGCATGGCATAAGCGCCGGTCTTTAAGGTAATACGCTTGAACCCTAAGCCTCTTAAGCGCTTGACTTCTGCCAAAAATGCCTCTTCTGAAACAAACCCTAAGCGGGAATGGCGCTCAAACTCTTTTATTGCGCCGTCTTTAAAGGCTCTCTGGTTCGCCTCTTGAGAGGGATCAGGAGTAACGATATAACCGCGCCTCTGTAATTCCAAAGCTCTTTCTAAGCTCTTTACCTTTATCTCACCGCCGATACATTTAGCGCCCTGCCCCCATTTCAACTCTATAGCGTCAAGTTTATGCTTCTTCCTGACGTATTCGGCAACACCCAAGCGCGTATCTTCCACGTTCATCTGGACCAAAATCTCTCCCCAGCCGTTGTGGAACCTTTTATAAGTCTCGATACGCCTGTCCATGTCGGGCGAACTCTTGATCTTGCCGTTACTATCCAATTCCAGCCCGGGGTCAATACCGCAGACATTTTCGCCACACACCAGGGTAATGCCGGAAATTGCTGCACCCACGGCAAAATGCTCCCAGTTTTTTCTGGCGATTTCCGTTGAGCCCAAAGCTCCGGTAAAAATAGGAACTTTCATTTTTACCTTTGAGTTCCAGCCGTACTCGGCCTCGGTATTCACATCGGGGAATTTGGTCGTATCAGGATTACCTTCTGTGCCTTGCGGCAGACCCTTAGCACCCAAGGCATAGCCCTGGATATTTAGGTGAGAGTAATCCACGGGATAATCCTTATCCGCTCCAGCAGTTACTTCTCCGAAAGGGCCCGGATAAATAACCTCGCGGCTCCGGAAAGTCGCCCTGAAGACTTCGCAGTTACCTTTACACCCATCCACACACCGAGAACAGATACCAGAACCCGGTACCACGTTCTTGGAACGGTTAAACGTCCCAGTCGCGTCATTTGCGTTCGGCCTTTGCAAATTCATCGCACTTCCTCCTTTTTCTGTTTGCTCATGTTCTTAATTTTCCCTGACATTGGGATTAAGGTACCTTGGCCCTATGAGCGCGGGGCCGCTTTACCTGTTAATTTCTTCATCTCATCAGACAGGATAATCGCTTCGGCAACTTCGCGCATAGTCTTGCGGTTATCCATACTGTATTTGCGGATCTTTAAATATGCCTCTTCTTCGGTCAACCCTTCGCCATGCATGATGATTCCCTTGGCGCGCTCTATTCTTTTGCGCGTCTCCAGCTCTTCCTGGATGATTTTACTTTTTACCAGCAACTCCGTATTCTCAATCGCCACTGCCGCCTGATTGGCTATAGACATCAATATCTCAATTTCGGTTTCGCTAAAATCATGGGGTTTAGAAGTATAACAATTCAATACTCCTATAGGTTTTCCTTTTACCGCCAGAGGTACGCAAAGAAGCGAACATAACCCTTCTTTCCTGGCAATATCCTGATATTTATATTCTTTCTCTTTGGTCACATCCTTAACCGTAATCGGCTTATTCTGCGCCACAACCTTTCCGGCAATGCCTTCACCTATCTTTAAAGGTATCTTTTGATTATATTCTTCGCTGACACTCTGGGTAGCCCTGATTACCAGCTCTTTTTTCTTTTCGTCAATCAGCATCAACGAACAAATATTCGAACCCATCACCTCCGCGGTAACGGTAACTATCAGGCGCAAAATATCCTCCAGATAGAGGTCTGAAGCTATGGCCTTGCTGATCTTAACTAAAGCCTTTACCTGCTCTTCAAAAAGCGTGTTTTGCATAGGTTTATGCCGCATATAAACAAAAAAGGCGTTTTACGCCGCAGTAAAATATCGGCATAAAACGCCATCGTTTTAAAAGGAATGCCCTTGTTACTTAGCGGACATTGCTAAAATATTAAGGAAACACTCCTTATTTTTTCTGACGCAGAAAATCAAGAAAGGTAAAATAAAAAGGGTGCTCGTTTCCACGAACACCCTTGTCCTTTCTTTCTAGCACAAACCTTGTGCCCTTAATTTATATTTCTACTAAACTATAACATGCGATCGCTGATTTGTCAAGAGTATTTTTTGACTAAACTAACCCCTGGTCTATCATCGCATCGGCCACCTTGACAAACCCGGCGATGTTGGCGCCTTTGACATAATCGATATAATTACCCTCCTTGCCGTATTTGACGCACTGCTCATGTATGGCGATCATGATGTCATGCAGCCTTCTATCTACCTCTTCGCGCGTCCAGGAAAGCCTCTGGCTATTCTGAGACATCTCCAAGCCCGAAGTAGCCACGCCTCCAGCGTTAGAAGCCTTACCGGGAGCGTAGAGAATCTTTGCTTTTTGAAAAACCTCTACACCTTCAGGCGTAGTAGGCATGTTCGCGCCTTCCCCTACCGCAATACAGCCGTTTTTCACCAGCATCTTAGCATCGTTTTCGTCTATCTCGTTTTGCGTAGCGCTAGGGAAAGCTATGTCACATTTTACGCTCCAGGGATTCTTATTCTCGAAATATTCGCAGTTGAATTCCTTAGCACATTCCTTGATCCGGCCGCGCTTGATATTTTTCAGATCCATCACGCAAGTCAGTTCCTTCTTATCAATGCCGCCTTTATCGTAAATGTAACCGTTGGAGTCTGACAAAGTCACCACCTTTGCCCCTAAATCCAGAAGCTTTTCTACGGTGTACTGGGCGACATTGCCGGAACCGGAAACAGCGCAGACTTTTCCTTTTAACGACTCGCCTTTTGTTTTAAGCATCTCCTGGACAAAATAAACACAGCCGTAACCAGTGGCTTCCGGACGGATCAAGCTTCCGCCCCAGTTCAGGCCTTTGCCGGTAAGCACGCCGCTAAACTCATTACGCAGCCTCTTATATTGTCCGAACAAAAATCCGATTTCGCGTCCGCCTACGCCGATATCTCCGGCAGGCACATCCGTATCCGGGCCGATATGCCTTTGCAATTCGGTCATAAAACTCTGGCAGAAACGCATCACCTCATTATCGGATTTACCTTTGGGGTCAAAATCCGAACCGCCCTTGCCGCCGCCCATGGGCAGGGTGGTAAGGCTATTCTTAAACACCTGCTCAAAAGCCAAAAATTTTAAAATACTTAAAGTCACGGTAGGATGGAAACGCAAACCGCCTTTGTAGGGGCCGATGGCGCTACTCATTTCTATACGGTAGCCGCGGTTTACCTGAATCTCTCCTTTGTCGTCAAACCAGGGAACGCGAAACATCAATACGCGCTCCGGCTCCACTATTCTTTCTAATATTTTGGCTTTTTGGTATTTCGGGTTCTCTTCAATAAAAGGCATTACTGACTCTACAACTTCGCGCACTGCCTGATGAAATTCCGGCTCTCCCGGATTTCTTGCCGCTACCTTGCTCATAAACTCTTCCACCTTTTTTGACATCCTATCCTCCTTGCGCAGTAAGCGCACGCCGAACAATCAGATATGTTCGGGCGTTAGCGCAGTAAGCGCACGCCGAACAATCATATATGTTCGGGCGCTTAACTAACTTAGTTTTATTTCTTGCGCTCTCACGCCGAGCACGATTTTAATATAGCCTCTGCGGCTTTTTTGGCCATCCCCATAGCCTCAATTACCGTTCCTTCTCCTCCGACAATATCACCTCCTGCAAAAACTTTTTTTACTGAAGTCTCCATAGTTTCCGGATCCACTACCACATCTGCCCATTCATCTACTTTGATTTCCGGGGTGGCTTTAGTCAAAATCTGATTTGCCTGTAATCCTACAGCAATAATCGCTAAATCGCAAGGCATTTTAAAATCACTCCCCGGCACAGGAATAGGTTTTCTTCTGCCTGAACTGTCCGGTTCGCCAAGCCGGCACTCCAGACATCTTATTTTCTGCACAAAGCCGTTTTTGTCTGCATAAAACTCTTCCGGTTTAACCAAAAGTTTAAATTTAATCCCCTCTTCTTTAGCATGCTCTATCTCCAGTCTTCTCGCCGGCATCTCTACTTCCGAACGCCGGTAAAGAATGGTGGTGTCCGGGGCAAGTCCGTTCATCTTTTGCAGGCGCAAAGCTACTCTGGCTGCATCCATAGCCGTATTCCCCCCCCCGATCACAATGGCATGTTTTCCAATGTTGACCGGAGTATGAAATTTGGGGAACTCATAGGCAGACATCAGGTTTACCCGGGTTAAAAACTCGTTGGCAGAATAAACATTACAGAGATTTTCTCCCGGTATTCCCAGAAATGAAGGCGTACCCGCGCCTAAACCCAAGAATACCGCAGCAAAACCCTCTTTCAATAGCCCGTCTAGGGTCTTGGCCTTACCTATAATACAGTTAGGTACGAATTCTACCCCCAGCTTCTTTAAATAATCTATTTCATAATCCAGAATATCCCGCGGCAGCCTGAAAGGGGGAATCCCGTAACGTAAAACCCCGCCTAATTTATGTAAACTTTCAAAAACGACCACCTTAATCCCTTTACGCGCTAATTCTCCGGCGCAGCATATCCCGGCAGGTCCGGAACCCACCACCGCGACTTTTATTTTTGCGGCGCCCGCGCATTTTCCCGGGGGGACTGATAGATTATTCCTCATTCCGTAATCGCCTACGAACCTTTCCAAAAAATGGATATTTATCGCCTCTTTTGCGGCAAAGGGCGAACCTTTTTTAGTTAATATGCAAGTCTTTCGGCACTGGTACTCTGCCGGACAAACTCTGCCGCAGATCGAAGGAAAATCATTCTTTTGGCGGATAGTAAAATAAGCACCTTTGTAATCCTTCTGGGAAACCTGGTAAATAAATTTCTTAATATCTATGCCGACCGGACAGCCCAAAATACAGACCGGGTTTTTGCACTGCAGGCAGCGGCTAGCTTCGCTCAACGCTTCTTCCTCACTATAACCAAAGACTACCTCGTCAAAGCTGTTTACCCTTTGCGAGACGTCTCTTTCTTTTGCTTCCAGCGGTTCTTTTTTCATTTAGGCATCAAGTTACAGATATGTTTTTCTTGTTCCAGATATACGGCATTTCTTTTGGTCAGACCGTCCCAATCCACTAAATGGCCGTCGAATTCAGGGCCGTCCACGCAGCTAAATTTGGTTTTCCCGCCTACTTCTACCCGGCAGCAGCCGCACATACCCGTGGCATCCACCATCAGGGCATTTAAAGAAACTAAAGTTTTTACCTTGAATTCTTGGGTCGCTGCAGCGCACTTACGCATCATCGGAATGGGACCTACCGCATACACTAGTTCATAGTTCATAGTTCGTTGTTCGTTGTTTAGTAATTCTTTTAAGACATCAGTAGTAAAACCCTTTCTGCCGTAAGAGCCGTCATCGGTAGTAATGTGTAATTCACTAGACACGCTCTTTAATTCTTTTTCCAGGATCAATAATTCTTTAGTCCGCGCCCCCAATATGGTCACTACCTGATTACCTGCCCCCTTTAAAGCTTTAGCTACGGGGTATAATTCGGCAATACCCACCCCCCCGCCTACTAAAATAACTTGCCCGTAATTTTTAATCTCAGTAGGATGGCCTAAGGGGCCGGCCAAAGCATACAGCGAATCCCCTTGATTTAATTTGCCTAAAAGCTTAGTGGTCAGGCCTGCCTCCTGAAAGATAAAAGTAATTATGCCTTTATTTTTATCGCAATCCACGATAGTCAGAGGTATTCTTTCCCCTTCTTCACTGACCATCAACACCGCAAACTGGCCGGGTGAGGCAGAAGCAGCAATATCAGGCGCGCTCACCTCTATTTTAGTAAGCCTGGTATCCTGCGTTTGACCTAGAATTTCTTTATGCAATATTTTCATCTTTAAAAAAGAAAAGACGTCCTGCAAGAATTCCAGACGTCTTTGTCTTCCACTCCTATCTTTTCTATACCCTATTTATATTAAATAGATGATAATATAAAAAAATCTTTTGTCAATAATTTTTATCGGCAGGCCCCTTTTTATGATCAGGAATTCTTCTCTGCTATATCTCCGGCAACAGGAAGCTTAAAAAGTTCTCCCTGATAAGCCTTGATCATCAGCAGTATCCAAAGGACTACTTCCACTATCCACAAAACCGGCATCAGGCTCCAGCCGATCACGGGTATCACTGCAAAGACGAACCCTAAGATAAAGAGGGCGCCAAACGTCACAATCGACTGCATGGCATGGAATCTTACGAACTTGTTATCTTTTTCAATGAGATAGAAAATAATCCCGGTGACGAACCCCAAGAGATAGCTTAAGAGTGCCGCCACATTAGCCTGCATGCCGGTCGAAGTCTTGCCTAAATCCTTTTTTTCCATCTTTAGCCTCCTTGCGCAGCAAGCGCACACCAATATATCCGATAAGATTGGGTGTTAGACAGCAAGCGCACACCGGCCTATCCCGCCGCAGAAGGCGGCGTACCCATCACTCCGATATGGTGGGGTGGGTATAAGGCCGGGTGTTATTCTATGCTTATAAAGTAAATTTTAACACAATACCGTATTTTAAGCAATAGCTTTTATTAAGACCCTCCCAATATAATCAGGGTAATATCGTCGTGCTGCGGGCAGGAGCGGGAAAACCGTAAGATGCTCTCTCTGATAACCGCGGCCAATTCATCCGGTTTAAGGCGGGGATTATCCAGAATTATCTTTTTGATCTTATCTATCCCGAACTCTTCTCCGCCTTTATTACGCGCCTCCTGCACCCCGTCGGTAAAAACAATGAGTTTATCTAGTTCTTCTATGTTAAATATCGCCTCAAGATACTCTGCCCCCTCCATAATGCCTAAAGGCAGGTCCTGAGGTAAATCTACTTCCCGGATCTTTCCCTGGCCCCCGATAAAATGCAATAGCGGCGCCTGCCCTGCCGAGGAAACCCGCACGCTATGCTTCTGTGTATCTATCAGCATATACAGCGCGGTGACAAACCTCCCGGCAAATTTACCGCAGAGCTCCTTATTTATCCTCTTCAGGACCTCAGAACAATCCGGGTATTGCCGGGAAAAAACCCTAAATAGGGATATGGTCTGGGCCATAATCAGCGCAGCCGGTACCCCTTTTCCCGAAACGTCTCCGATAAGAACACCCAGCCGCTTATCATCCATAGCCACGATATCGTATAAATCCCCGGCTACGAACTTGGCCGGCTGCATAAAGGCATGAATCCGGATGCCGGCGAATTCCTCCAGTTCCTGCGGCAAGAAACTGTTCTGTATGGTGCGGGCAATATCCAGTTCTTTCTCTATAAGCTCCCTCTTCCTTAATTCGTCCAGAAACCTGTAAAGCAGGGAACCGACGTAGGCGAGAAAAATAATCAAGAGAGGCAAATATAAATCTATCCATAAGCCGCTGGATATAAATAAGGCTGTGGCGCCTGAAAAATAAAGTATTGCCGCAGTTAAACTCAGTAAAAAAGATACTAACGGCCTGAAGCGGATACAGATGATAAAGCTAAGCAGGAAAATAAAGATATTGATCGCGGTATTGGCAAGGGGGCCAGCATCTGTGATAAACTTGCGCTGAATTACGCTATTAAAAACGCTTGCCTGTAAGCCCAGCATCGGATAGATATTCTCTAAAGGCGTCGCCCTTAAATCAGAGGTTCCGGTGGCGGTGAGCCCTACGAAACAGACCTTATCTTTAAGCAGGGATAAATCTATTTTTGGCCTGAGGCCCTTTTTCATATCGCTGTATGACTTAAGCACCTCAAAATAAGAAAGGTGTAAAAACGACTTCTGCCATTTATCCGGATAATTAACCAGGAAAGAGGCATTGGGGCCGACCGGCAGAGAGAGCCTTCGGTCAATGATGACCTTGCTTTTTTTAAACTCTAACTTGCCGGGGTTAAGCCCCAACGATTTGCAGGCGGCCAGAAGGCCTAAGTTGGGGAATAGGGAATTGTTATAGCGGATGCATAAGGGTATCCTTCTGATTTTCCCGTCGTTATCTACGAAGGTATTGATCTGGCCACTGCCTGCGGCGTATGTTTGGAGGCTCGGGCATAAACCGCCGAGGATCTTATCGCTTGAAGCGGAAAGATATTTATTATTCAGCCGGGGGTTAAGATAAAACGCCAAAGGAAAATAAACATTTGCGGCATCCCGGACAGCCTGAGAAAATATTTCGTCGTAAAGGGTGGGCTCGCTAAAGAGGATATCAAAGACTATTTCCCGTGCTTGGTATTCGCTTAAGACCCGGATTAAACTGGCGTGAAAATCGCGCGGCAGCGGCCATTTGCCTAAGTTTTTTAAAGTGTCATCGGATATTTCGATAAGGACTATATCGGAAGACACCGATAACGGCGGCCTGATCTTGAACCTTAAATCGTAAGTTGCCAACTCGAAATTATTAAATACCCTAAGATAAGAAAAGGTAAGAATGGAAAAAATGAGGCAGGAAAATATCCAGAGGCCTAAAGTATTTTTTTTCAACTAACCCACCCGCTAAAACTTATACTGCCAGCTTGCGCTGAATACGTTCTCCATATATTCTTCCAGGTCATCATTGGAAGAGTTATCGCGGTAGGTATAAGACAAGGCTAGGGAATTATTTTTGTTCAAAGCGTACCTGATACCGGTCCTGGCCACGTAAAAGTTATCCTTTTCTTTATCCGTCCCCAGTGTCACCCGGCGCTTATCGTAGTTCTTGCGGGTATAGGAAAAATTTACCAATCCCTGCAGCTTTTTGGTAAAAGAATAACTTAAGTATGGAGAACCCTGATAGGACTTGAAATCGTAGAATCTCTGATACATAGTATTAGATTCATTAGCGGAAAACCTGGTTAAAAACCCCATACTAAGCTTAGGGGTCAAGGCAAAGTCGAGGCTATAAATACCGCTGTATCTTCTGTCAACTCGATCCTTATCCTGATAAGTGGCGATAGCGCCGGCAAGCGCTTTTTGATCGGTGTAAGCTTTGAGCCCGTATTCAAACTGTACTTGGTGGTAGATTTTTCTGGTGAGGTCCTGGCCGATATAGGCGAACCCTTTGTGGAAAAAGAAATCATCGTCGTTATTCCTGAAATAGACTATCGCCAAATCATACCCTGCGCCGACCTTAAAAATCGATATTTTATCGTGCAGCCCGAAGCGCAGGTGGTTTAAGATAGTCGAGGCGCTGGTGATTTCGTTATAGTTCAATACGTCTAAATCATAGTTAAAACTGAAACGCAGCTTATTCAGCAGCCGTTTACCGTAACCTAAATTAAATAAAAACTCCTCAAAAATATCGCCTTTTTTTAAGGGGCTTAAGTTTACGTTGCTGTCATATCCGGCAAATACCGAAGCTTTGGCGGTTAATCCCGGCGGAAGGAATTTCTTCTCCAGCGGAACCTGTTGCAGGCGGCGCTCCTCTTTTTCTTCCCTAACTTGGGCTTGAGCGAATGCGCTGCCGGTAATCAAAAAACAGGCTGCGAAAATTATCGTACTTCTTGAAAATAGTAGATGCTTCATCGTGCTCCCCCTTTTCGTTACAATAAAATTAACCGGGCGGTTATCAAAGCCCGTCTCCTGTTCCATCTCCCGGCGGCTCCCTGCCCTCTTCTTCTGCCCGACGATTCTGATAGAGGCTGTCCCCGAGGGATTCTTTACTCTCATCCTGCAAGCCCTGCAAAGAATCTCCTTCATCCTGCCCATCGCCTCTTAAACTTTCCAAATAACCTATAAAATCCTGCCATTCTTTCATCGCCTCCGGGCTTAAGCCAAAAGGGCCATCCCAGGAACCATCCGGGTTTATAGTAATACCGAACTTTTCCGCTAATTCCTTAGCCTCTCCGGTATTACCCTGTTTATCCAAGCCCATAACATAAACAAAGTCTTTATAGCATGAGGCTAATGTTTGGCCGTTCAGGCTTTCCACTGAAAAACCCGTACCGCGGGCGCCGGCGATGGCAGTGGGGGTGCGGACTTCAAATTTTTCGATCGCCGATAAATTCTCAATCAAAGAAAACACCCTTCCTTCGGGAAGAAAGACCTGCGCCGGAACAATACTCTCTAATTTTACCTGTGAATTTTCTTTTATGGTCATGATATTTTTTAATTCTTCGTCGAACGCCAGGGTGCAGATAGCTTTTTTATCCGTCTTAATTTCTGCGCTGCTCTCAAGAAGCATATTGACCTTAGCCTTCTGCCAATCAGCGGAAGGCTCTTTTTTAACCAAGACCTTGCCTTTTAAATCAACGATCTTTACGCTCTGGGCAAAAACAGAAGAGGAAAATAATAATACTACTGCCGTAAAAACTAAAAAATTAAAAGCCCTTTTCATCTTTACCCTCCCTTTATTTAGTTTTAGCCTCTTTGCCTTTAAAAAGTAGCTTCCAGGGGTGCCGCTTAATATCGTCGCTAAACTCCTCGAAGTTCTTGGAGGCTGCCTCTAAATTGGCAATAGTCTGGGAAATCTTATCTTTATTGCCGTCTACGGTATAGTTAAGGTTTGCGGCCAGTTTTTTCAACTCCAGGACCAGGCTGTCTACGTTTTTAGTGATAATCTCAGCCTGGTCTGTCAGGGTATCTAAATCCTTGTAGGACTTGCCGGCGAGGATTGTTTCAGGGGCGATAAACCCGCCTCCCTGGACAGAAGCTATCTGGATGTATTTTTCCCCCATCAGCCCCAAAGTCTTAATCGAAACTACGGGATTATCCCTGACCTTGGCATCTATACCGAGCCACAGCTTAAGCATAATCTTGGTCTGCTCATTATCGTAGGCAAATTTCATGCTGTCAACTTTGCCTATTTCTATGCCGTTTAACATCACCGGCGCTTTTTTGCTTAAACCGGCGATATCATCGAAGACGACATAAATATAATAACCCTCCTTTTTGATATTAAGCTTACCGGTGCTATAAATAAGATAAAAAAATATGCACACGCAGAGAATAACAAATAAGCCGACCTTAAACTCATTGCCGTATTTTTTCATTTTCTCACCTCGCTATAAACCTAACGCTTCTATTATTCCTATATCTTCCTTAAAGAAATCTATCGGGCCAACGGGGCTGCCGTGAATAAACTGCTGAATGTAGGGATTGGGGGAGGCCTTGATCCTCTCGGGAGTATCCACCTCCACCAGTTCCCCCTTATGCACCATGGCCACCTTATCGGCAATATTAAAGACGCTCTGCATATCGTGGGTGACCACTACGGAAGTAATCAAGAGCTTCGAGCTTAAATCTTTGATCAATTTATCGATTACCCCTCCGACTACGGGGTCAAGCCCGGAAGTAGGCTCGTCATAAAAGACAATATCCGGGTCAAGGGCGATGGCGCGGGCAAGGCCGACGCGCTTACGCATGCCTCCGGAGATCTGCGCAGGATAATGTTTCTCGAACCCGCGCAGGCCTACCAGAGAAAGCTTCATCTTGATAATTATGCCGATGATATCCTCGGCCAATTTCGTATGTTCCCTTAAGGGCAGGGCTACATTTTCCTCGACGCTTAAAGAATCCAATAAAGCCGAATACTGAAAAAGCATCCCGAAGCTAATTTTAACCTCATCCAGCCCTTCTGAAGATATCTGGGTGATGTCTTTACCCTTGATAAAAATGCTGCCTTCATCCGGTTTGATTGCGCCGTTCATTAATCTAAGCAAGGTGCTCTTGCCCGAACCGGAGCAGCCCATAATCACAAAGGTTTCCCCCCTTAAAATATCAAAGCTGACGTTGTTAATGATTTTTTTCCCCTGAAAAGACTTGGAGACGTTCTTTAGCGAAATTACCACTTCTTTTTCGTTTTGCATTATACTTTGGAGAAATAAAATATGGCTGTCAGGACGCAGTCAGCCAGGATTATCAGGATGAAGCTTGTGACGACGCTTTTAGTAGTTGCCTTGCCTACGCCTTCGGCGCCGCCTTTGGTATTTAAGCCCTCGTAACAACCGATCAGGGCGATGATGATAGCAAAGACAAAAGCCTTTAGCAGCCCGGTATTGATATCCTTCAATTCCAGGTATTTAAAAGTAGTCTGCATGTATAAATCCGGGTTAATTTCCAGGCTGTTCGTCCCCACCAGATACCCGCCTAAAATACCCGAAAGGTCTGCCAGCGCCGTAAGGCAGGGCAGCATGAAAAATAAGGCCAGGAACCTCGGCACGGCCAGAAAACGCACCGGATTTATGGCCATGGTATCCAGCGCTTCTATCTGTTCGCTCACTTTCATCGTGCCTAACTCCGCGGCGAATGCCGAACCCACCCTTCCGGCGACTACCAGCGCAGTCAGCACCGGGCTTAATTCGCGGCATAATGAAATCGCTACTAGCGATGCGACATACAAAACCGCCCCCATCTTTTCCAGCTGATAAGCAGACTGCATTGCCAGCACTACGCCGGTAAATATCGAGACGAAAAAGACTATCAGCATAGAACTTAGGCCCACAAAAACCATCTGATGGAAAATGCTCTGGCGCCGGGAGAATTTTCCTTTGAACGGCCCGATAAATATCCAGTAGAGGATATTAAAAAAAAGGCCAAATACCCCAACGATACCCTTTACGGTATCAATGACTAGTTTTCCTAAGCGCCAGATCATTAAAATTCCCTTAATGCGCTGTCGCGCGTATCGAAAATCTCGAATAATTTGTAAAGCTTGGTGATCTCAAAAACATTCCTGACTTTTTCGTTTAAATTGCTTAAACGCAGGCGCCCGCCTATCTTTTTAAGGCGCTGGAACATCTCAATAAGCGTAGCCAGCCCTGAGCTATCGATATAGGTAACTCCGGATAAATCCATGAGCACCTTCTTCTCGTTATTTTTGCTGAGCACCTCGCAGGCCTTTCTTAATTCAGGAGAAGTATTGATATCGATCTCGCCGTCTAATATGCAGACGACTACATCATTGTGTTTCTCTTGGGCTATCTTCATTTTTAGCTCCTTACGCAGTAAGCGTACGCCGAACAATCATATATGTTCGGGCGTTAACACAGTTAGTGTATACCAAACAATCCTATATGTTTGGGTGTTACACAGTAAGTGCACACCAATCTATCCTATAAGATTGGGTGTTAAACCTTATGTATAAATTTTATCATTTTTATGGTGCGCCCGCAATCAGAAAACTCCACCCTATCCATCAGCTTTTTAATCAAAAATATCCCCCGGCCGGAAGTCCTTTGCAATTTATCCAGCGCCGTGGGGTCGGGAATGCTCTGGTAATCAAAACCGGGGCCTGCGTTTGTCACTTCCATGGTCAGTTTGCCGTCTTCAATATCGGCCCGGAATTCTACCAACGCCCCGGGATCCATTTTATTGCCGTGCTTTATGGCATTAACCAGGGCTTCCTCCAGAGACAATTTTATATCAAAAATATCATTATGCCCCAAGGAAAGGATCCTTATTTCTTTCATAAAACGGGAAATAAATCCGTGGACTAGCTCTAAGCTGGAAGGTATCTTCTTAAGAATAGTCATCGTAAAGGTTTATTTTACCATAAGACCTAACCGGCAGCAACGGTTTTTACGCTAGCGATGCGCTCATTTTTTCTTACTCTTGCGGCTTATTTTATGATAGAATACTTTACCAATCAAGCCAAAATGTCTAAAAATAAACTGACCCCAAAAATTCTCCTCTTGCTGATATCTACGGATATCCTGGAGACCGTCGCGCAGTTCTGCTTTAAAAAGAGCGCGCTGTCAGGAAGTGGCATAGAAATAAAGTCTTTCTCTACCCTCGCGCTATTCTTTAAGCTAAACTTTTTTTCCCTGTTTCTCTGGTCAGCCTTTGTGGCGGTATTCATATTATTTATTATCTGGTCAAGCGTTCTTTCCAAAATTGACTTAAGCATTGCCGTTCCCATAGCAAGTTTTAGTTACATCCTTGTGCCGCTGGTCTCTATAGTATTCTTAAAAGAAAAGGTCACCTGGTTAAGGTGGGGCGGTATATTTTTTATAATCCTGGGGGTAATATCCGTTTCCTTTAGCAGCCGGGAAAAGAGGGATGCGCATTCATGAAACAAGGAGGCCTCTTCCTTATATCCCTGATTGTAGTTACCAGTTTATTCGATACGATAAGCCAACTGATGCTTAAATCCTCGATCAATTCCGTAGGGTTTAGCACCAGAGGCATTAAGAAAATAATATCCTCTATTATCAGGCTAGTAGTCATCCCGCGTGTCTGGGCGGGTTTCTTATTCTGCATAGTCTCTCTGGCAGTCTGGCTGTTTGTGCTTTCAAAAGCCGAATTGAACTTTGCTTTTTCGGTGGATAGCATGCATTATATATTTATTGCCTTTGCTTCGCGTATTATTTTGAAAGAAAGGGTGGGAATTTTACGCTGGCTGGGCACGGTCCTTATTGTGATAGGAATAACGCTGGTGGCTTTAAGTTCTTGAATTTGAAAGCCTGTCCAGAAACTTAACCACTTCCTGCGCTACCTTTTCCTTTTCTTTATCGATAATAATCATGTGGTAGCTATCTTCCAAGACGACTAAGCCTTTATCTTCTGAGCCGATGTGCTCAAAAATATACTGGGCATTACGGAGGCTGGTCATATCATCCTGGCGGGCGTGCAAGATGATAACAGGGGATTTAATACAGCTTAGTTCCTTCTTTATTATTTTTACAAACAGGCTGTGCTGGTAAAGGCAGGCGAGTGGGAAAAACGGGCTGCCAAACATAACGGTTTTTCCGCTGGCATCATTTACTTTTGCCCTGCTGTAGAACTTACGGATATTTTCTCTTAAAAATTCATCCTTCAGCCCGTAGGGAGAGCTTTCCCGGATATTAATTGCCTTCCTTAAAAAAGGAATGTGCCAAACCAGGGGCATCAGCGCCTGCCCTTTATGTATCGCCCATCCGTCATAAAAGAGAGTCGGGGAAAGGGCGATGATACCTCGGACTTCCTGCGGCAACTTATAGGCAAGGTGCATACTGATTAAGGCGCCCATGGAAAGCCCTCCCACAAATACCCGGGAATACTGTTTTTTAAGCTTCTCTAAGTCGTCTTTACAGAACTGGAGAATCTCCTGCCAGGTGACCTTTTTTAACTCACTAAGGCTGCTGCAGTGATGCGGAAGGGTATTGCAGATGACCGTATAACCTGCCTTATGGATAGCCCGAGCGATATAGTTCATTTCCGCCGGGGTGCCGGTGATGCCGTGAATCAGCAGGACTGCTTTATCGTTACCTTTTAAAAAAATACCGTTTTCCTTATGGTTATTTTCCATATGGGGAAATATTATAACACAAAAATACTAAATATAAAGTTTTATCGGGGTTTTACTGCCGGACTTTTAATGACTACGGGGATTAAATTTTAAGCGCAAGCTGCAAAGCCTTTTCGAAGAGTTCAACGGCAAGATCCATTTCTTCCTTTGAAATATAGAATGAGGGCGCAATGGTAAAGACGTTTTTATAGTAGCCGCCGACATCCAAGACTAATCCCATCTTTTTGCCTTGATAAGAAAGTTTTCCCTCAAGGCCGATATCGGTTATGGCGTCGGTCAGTTCTTTATTGGGGGTAAAGCCGTCTTCATAACAGATTTCTATCCTTAAGGCCAGGCCCAACCCGTCGACATCCCCTATCTGGCGGTATTTCTTCTGCAGATTTTTAAATCTGGATACCAGATACTCTCCCTTCTCGGGTATTTCTGCGGCGAACTTTGATTCTTCTATCAGTTTCATCGTTTCCAGACCTACGGCTGTGCCCAGAGGATTAGCAGAAAATGTGGAATGGGTAGATCCGGCAGGGAATGCTTCGGGAGAAATAAGATTCTCTTTAGCCCAGATCCCCGAAAGCGGGTTAAGGCCGTTGGTAAGGGCTTTACCGAATACGATAATATCGGGCACCACATCAAAGTGTTCTATCGCCCAGAACTTTCCGGTCCGGAAAAATCCCATCTGAACTTCATCATCCACCAGGAGTATATTATATCTATCCAGTATCTCTTTTAATTTGGAAAAATATTCGCGCGGAGGGATGATGTAGCCGCCTGTCCCCTGCACCGCCTCTATATAGAAAGCCCCGAATTCGCATTTGTTGGTCTTGGTGTTTAATACCGAATAATACTCGCTCTCAAAAAGGCGCTCGAATTGTTTCAGGCAATACAATTCGCAGGATTCTTTTCTTTTTCCGTAAGGGCAGCGGAAACAATAGGGGTAGGGAATAAAATGCGCCCGGTCTGAAAAATGCCCGAACTTTTCCCTGTAGCGGTAACTGGAGGTAATGGCGGAGGCGCCCAAGGTCCTTCCGTGATAACCGCCCATAAAGGCAAAGACCAGGTTCTTGCCCGTATGGTTGCGGACTAATTTTAAGGAATCTTCCACCGCCGCGGAACCGCCGACATTAAAATGCACCCTTCCTTTTTCCTCAAAAGTCAATTCTATGCGCTGGGCGATCTTGGCGGCGAGTGCAATCTTTTCTTCATGGAGGTACTGACAGGCAAGCTGCGGAAGCTCATCGATCTGGTCTTTCAGCGCCTGATTTAACCTGTTGTTCTTATAGCCAAAATTGGCCGCCGAATACCACATCTGCAGGTCTAAATACGCAACGCCCTCCCGGTCATAAAGATAGCACCCCTCGGCGCGGGAAAATATTTTGGGGTTCTTGGCATAATGCACGGTATCCCCCCAGGAACAGAATTTCGCTTCTAAATCCCGCAACTCTTCCTGCCTGCCTTTGCTTTGCCTATTGCTAATTTTAACTTTTTCTTTGCGTACCATGGGTTCCGGCTCCGTTAAAATAAAGATAGACTTCTTTCAGGCTTTTTATGGGGATACAGCTTCTTTTTCTGCGGCGCAGGTAATCCCGCAATCTTCCTTTTGCAAACACCAGATCCGCATGCAAAGCCGCGCAGAGGTCCGACGCCCCGTCCCCTACATATATTTTAATTTTAGCATCCCCGCCTTTTCTTAACAAGCTGTTTTTCTTGCAGTGCGCGCATAAACAACATTTTTTATCCCGGTGAGGAAAGGATAAAGAGAACCCGCCATTAGAAAAATTGAGCTGATTGGAATAAACCTTGATCCCCCGGATGGCATTGTTACGCAGTATATTATTTATTACAAAAGAAAAACTGTCGCTCACTATAACGGGCTTCACCCCGCCTGCTTTAAGTTTAACCAATATTTTTTTAAAATAAGGGTCTACCCTGATTCCAGAAAGATAAGCCAGCAGCCTGTTTCTATCTACTTTGACCAGCTTCATCTGCCTCTTCAGGCATTCCCGGGAGCCGATTTTACCCCGCTGCCAATCCCTTTCGATCTTTATCCAGTCTTTGTTTACCGCAAAACGCCTGATGATATCGTCCAGCACGTCAAAAGTAGTAATAGTATTATCGAAGTCAAAGAAAACCTGGCAATTTGCTAATCTTAGATGAGCTATCTCTTTTTTCATCGGGATTATTTTTCTCTTTGCTTATCTTTGATATCTTTGGTTAAAATTATCGCTTCGGCAATCTCGCGCATGGATTTGCGGCTATCCATGCTTTGTTTTTGAATCAACCGGTAGGCCTCAGAGGGCAGAATATTCGCCTCGCGCGAAAGGACATCTTTTGCGCGGTCGATAAGCTTACGGGTAGTCAGGGCCTCTTCGGCAGTGCGCACCCTTAAATCTAACTCCGCGTTCTCTATAGCCAATGCCGCCTGGTTAGCTAAAGCGGTCAGGATATCCAGTTCATTTTTACTAAATTTATGCTTAGCAGAAGTATAACAATTAAGCACCCCGATCACCCTCCCCTTTACCGCCAAAGGAACGCTGGCTAAAGAACATAACCCCTCTTTTTTAGCTACATCCCTGTTTAAGTAACGGCTGTCTTCTTTGACATCCAGAACGCAGATCGGTTTATTTTCTTTGGCGACTATACCGGATACCCCTTCCCCTAATTTAAGGTTAGGTTTCTTATTATAGGCCTCCGAAATAGACTGTGTAGCCTTAATCACCAGCTCTTTCTTGTCCGGGTCAACCAGCATCAAAGAAGAAATTTTGGAGTTCATAATTTCGGAGGTGACCTGCACGATAAGGCGCAACAGCTCTTCTAAGTACAGTCCGGAAGTGATGAGGTTTGCTATCTTGGAAAGGGCCTCTATCTGTTTTATGTAAATCTGATATTTGCCTTTTTTTGCCACAGCCTTTAACCCTAGAGTATCGGCAGGTACCTGTCTATTTCGTACTGGGTGACCTGCGCCTTATATTCATCCCATTCCACCTTCTTATTACGGATGAAATACTCAAACACCTTATCCCCCAGGCACTCCCGCACTAATTTGCTTTTCTCGGTAATTTTAATCGCCTCCAGCAGGTCTTCGGGAAGCGATTTTATCCCGACCCTGTCCCGCTGCTCTTCGCCCATATGATAGATATTGTCATTGGCTGGCTCAGTCAGCTTATAATTATTCTTAATGCCTTCCAGGCCGGCAGCTAACATCACCGAAAATGCCAAATAAGGGTTACAGGCCGGATCCGGAGACCTGTATTCAATACGGGTCGCTTTTTCTTTTCCCGGCTTATACATCGGCACGCGGATCAGCGCCGAACGGTTCATCTGCGCCCAGCAGATATAAACCGGCGCTTCATATCCGGGGACAAGACGCTTGTAAGAGTTGACCCACTGATTGGTCACCGAAGTTATCTCCACCGCGTGCTTCAGCAGCCCGGCGATAAACTGCTGCGCAACCTTGGAAAGATGGTATTGTCCGCCTTTCTCGAAGAAGGCATTAGCTGAACCTTTAAACAAAGACTGATGCGTATGCATTCCCGAACCGTTAATCCCAAAGACCGGTTTGGGCATAAAGCTGGCGTGCAGGCCCTTTGCCTGGGCAATTTCTTTGGCTACTAATCTATAGGTCATGACGTTATCTGCCATGGAGAGCGCATCGCTGTATCTTAAGTCGATTTCATGCTGGCTGGAGGCGACTTCATGATGGCTGTATTCGACGATAATCCCTAAGTCTTCGAGGCTGGAAACGGTTTCGTTCCTGACGCTCTGCGCTACATCTAGCGGCGTAAGATCAAAATATCCGCCTTTATCCAGAATAATTGTATTCTTGGGGTTGTTGAAATAAAAGTATTCCAGCTCAGGCCCCACGTAATAAATAAAGCCTAGTTTCTTGGCACGCTCTAAATTTTTCTTCAAGACATATCTGGGATCGGCTTCAAAGGGCCTGCCGTCGGGCTTGTAGATATCGCAGAACATCCTCGCCACAGGCTCATCCTTTGACTCCCAGGGCAGTATTGCAAAGGTCCTGATATCGGGCCTGGCGATCATATCCGATTCCTCGATCCGCGCAAAACCCTCGATTGATGAGCCGTCAAACCCCATCCCGTCTTCTAAGGCACGAGGCAGTTCATTAATGGTGATGGTAAAACCTTTTAAGAAACCCAGCACATCGGTAAACCAAAGCCTGATGTATCTAACCTTTTTTTCTTTTACTAATTTCATCAACTCAGATGCCGTTTTTGGCTTTGCCTTGCTCATTTTTTCCTCCGGATTGATTTTAAGAAAACCTCTATCCTGTTTAAAGCTTCTTTCAGGTTATCGGTACTAGAAGCATACGAGATGCGCAGATAATCATCGTAACCCCTGCCGAAAGCAGTCCCCGGGACAACCGCTACTTTCTGTTCTTTAAGCAATTTTTGCGCAAAGGCAAGCGAGCTAAGCCCGGTTTTTCTGATGTTTACGAAAGCATAGAATGCGCCTTCGGGAGTTTTACATTCTAAACCTAATCCATTTAGCCCTGTTATGATCAGCTCCCGGCGCCTTCTATATTCGCGCTTCATCTCTTCTACTGATTTACGCCCTGCCTGCAAAGCCTCGCAAGCTGCCATTTGCGAAGTAATCGGAACGCACATGATAGTATACTGGTGGATCTTAGTCATCGCGGCGATGATATCCTTATTGCCGCAGACAAAACCCACGCGCCAGCCGGTCATGGCATAGCTCTTGGAAAATCCGTTAAGATAGACGGTATTATTCCTGGCGCCGCTAAGCGTAGGAAACGGCGTATGTTCAAAGTCGTAAGTCAGGTCCCCGTATATCTCGTCGGATATTACGATTAATTTATGCTGAAGAGCGGTTTTATTAATCGCCTCCAGTTCTTTTCTGGTATAAGAAACTCCCGTGGGGTTGGTAGGATAATTCAGGATGATCCCCTTGGTTTTCTTATCAATGAACTTTTTAATTTTGCCGGGCGTAATCTTAAAATCCTCATCGCGCGTATCTATATAGACCGGCATCCCCCCTGCTAAATCTACCAGCGGCCCGTAAGAAACATAGCAGGGCTCAGGGATCAATATTTTATCGCCGGGGTTGATCAGCGCGCGCAAGGTAAGATCAAAGCCTTCGCTGACGCCCACGGTAATCAGGATTTCTTCATCGGGGCAATATTCCAAACCGTATCTATTTTTTAAGTAACGGGATATACTTAAACGTAATTTATAGAGCCCCTTATTGGAGGTGTAAGAGGTAAAACCCTCTTCCAGAGAATAAATCCCTGCCTCGCGTATCTGCCAGGGGGTGACAAAATCCGGCTCTCCTACGCCCAGGGAGATGACATCCTTCATTCCGAGCACCAGGTCAAAGAAGGCCCTGATCCCGGAAGGTTGCATCTCCATTACTTTTTTAGAAATTACATTTTTCATATCTGTTTTTAGAAGTTAAATTCGAATTTCGGATTTAGGATTTAATATGATATTGCTATCCTCTTATTTTCCTCTTTATGCTTCAAGATGACCCCGTCCTCTTTATATTTTTTCAGCAAGAAATGCGTGGCCGTGCCTTTGACATTCTCTAAAGGGGCTAATTTTTCGGCGACGAAACTGGCGACGGTATGCAGGTCTTTGCCCTCCACAATTAAAAGCAAATCATAGGTCCCCGAAATCAGATAACAGCTTGAGACTTCGGCAAAAGAATAGATGCGTGCGGCAATCTTATCGAAACCGACGTCCTTTTGCGGCGCAATATTTACTTCAATTAAAGCGCGCACGCTTGACTGAGCGTCTTTAACCAGTTCCTGATTGATCACTGCCTTGTATTTTAAGATCACCCCTTCTTTTTCGTATTTCCTGATTGCCTGTTTAACCGCATCCGGCTTCTTCCTGAGCATCTTTGCCAAATCCTGCGGGCTGATCCGCGCGTCTTTTGCCAGTACCTCTAATATCTCATCCATCTTTACCTCCGGTTTTTAGATAGAGCAGATTTTCGGACCCTGCCTTTTGTGTTCCGATTTCTTTATCATCGCCTTAACTTTAGCTACCTTTTTTCTAGTAACTACCTGCTTTTTCTTGCTTTCCAAACCCTCCAGTATAGCGTCTAACTCAGGATAAGTTATCCCCATCTCGCCTTCATCAGTCTGGCCCTGCCAAAGGCCGGCAGTGGGA
Organism: uncultured Planctomycetales bacterium; assembly: GCA_964545575.1. GTDB lineage: Bacteria > Omnitrophota > Gorgyraeia > Gygaellales > Profunditerraquicolaceae > CAZJFL01. The sequence continues at coordinate 33,552 of CAZJFL010000009.1, read as the reverse complement.
GGCTTAGCAATAATATGCCGCGGAATCCTTAAGTTTAGGGCTAAACTTCTTACATCTTTCTTCAGTAAATCGCCTATCGGCAAGATGTCTGTTGCCCCGTCTCCGTGCTTGGTAAAATAACCCACCATTAATTCCGATTTATTCCCTGTGCCAGAGACTAAATAATTGAGCTTGTTGGCAAAGTAATAAAGGACCGCCATCCTAAGGCGCGGCTTAAGATTTGCCTCTGCCTTTCTCCCTGCCGGAGGAAGGATCCTGATCAAAGCATCATATATCGCCGATAAATCGATGAGTTTGGTCTTGATGCCTAATTTGCGCGCCACAAGCATAGCATCCCGCAGGTCCTGTTTATGACTATGCACAGGCATAAATAAGCCTAAGACCCGCTTACTTCCCGCTGCCTCTTTTGCCAGGGCTGCTACTAGCGCAGAATCCACCCCTCCGGAAAGGCCTAAAACTATGCCTTTAGCTTGCGCCTGCTTAAGCTGTTTTTTGATCCAGCCAGTGATCTTCTTTTTCATATCTTTGGAATTATACCACTGAAAATATCGCAGGTCAACCCCGCTCTTCATCCAATGCTATATTATATTTGAATGAAGGGCGGGGTCAAGGATTGATCGGTGGAGGGGCCTTTTTATTATAGCTGCCGCAACGCGGGCAGGTAGAGATTGACTCTTCTTTAGTGTTGACATAGGTGTAGGTGCAGACTGAGCAAAACCAGATAAAACGCTCATCCAGCGAAAGGTCCTTATCTTTCTGCTTTTTACCGGAGAGCCAAAAGATAAACATCGCCGTGATCGCGATAAACAGATACAGGGATACGGCTAAAGAGAAGTCTAGATTAATCATTCTTGGGGGAAAGGTCTATCTTAACCGTATGCCAGCTGTTGGGAGTAAACCTCTTCTGCTGTATAAATAAATAGGGGTTAAGATAGCGCATGCTCAAAAGGTCGACTTCCAGGTTTCCCGAAGAAATCTTTCTCTTGATTTCAATGGAATTCGTATCGCCTAGGGGTGTAATGTTAAACATAATCTCCATATGCACGGCCTGCCGGTCTTTAAAATAGAGCATGAAGTGATACGGCAACGGCGGGTAAAACATAATCACCGACTCCTTCTTAGGCAAAAGAGGCGGTGTTAATCCCTGCTTCAGGATAAAAGACGCCTTCTCTTCATTTTGCGCCAGATTCACCTGCGGCTTAAAATAATAATCCGCTATCACAGGGTAAATTATGTTTTTCTTCTTCAGGACGGAAGTATCCGGTTTCTTGAGAAAAATTTCTTTTATCTTATTAATAGGCGAAGTATTTATCAGGTCGTAGCTGTTTAAAATCGCGCCCTGAAAAGATATGTCAGCGTAGTTTCCTGCGGGTATCCTGCGGCCGAAAGAAAAACTAAAGATACCAAACACGGCGAGGTGCCCGATTACGGAAATCAACAGGGCTTTCTTTAAAATTGAGCTGATCATTCCTGATTAGTGGCGATATTGATCTGGGTTATGCCTAAGTCCCTGCAGGTATCCCAGATTTCCACAACCCTGCCTAAGGAGGCACGCCGGTCCGCTTTAATCAGTACAAATTGGTCCCTTTTAGCCGCCTGCTTAAGCAATTTATTCAATTCCTGGGTAGTCACCACTTTGCCGTTAAAATAGGTGACGTTTTCTCCGGAGACAATGATTTCTATGTTTTCATATTTGACCACTTCGCTGGTAACCGCCTTGGGAAGATTAACCTTGATCCCCGGCTGCATGATGAAGCTGGAGGTAAGCATAAAAAATATCAAAAGCTGGAATACTATGTCTATTAAAGGCGCGATATCTATCGGCCGCAGGCCGTGCTCTAATTCCATATGTCGTTTGAAATACATGGGCGCCCTCCTACTCCGTCAGAAAATTGACTAATTCCGTAGCCGCCTTCTCCATCTCTAATACGAAATTATTGATGCGGCTGACCAGATAGTTATAGGCAACGAATGTCGGTATGGCTACAATTAAACCTGCTACCGTAGTAATCAAAGCTTCCCAGATGCCGCCGGCGAGGTCTCCGGGAGAAACCGGATGGAAACTGGTGGCTTTAGCCTGGATGACCTGAAAGGCCCTGACCATTCCGGTCACTGTTCCTAAAAGCCCCAAAAGCGGAGAGACATGCGCAATGGTAGCCAGGGCCGTAAGATTTTTCTCTAAGCGCGGTATTTCATATAAAGAAGCGTCTTCTATCGCTTCTTTGATCTGGTCGCGCGTGCGGTCGTATTTTAAAATTCCCGCCTTCAAAATATGGGCGATAGGGCTCTTGGTGGCTTCGCAAATCTGTAACGCCTCTTTAGTCTGATGCCTCTTCATATTATCGAGGATATTACGCAGGAATTCCTGCATGTCTATCTTTATCCTGTGCAAGTGCCAGGACTTCTCGATTATTATCGCCAGAGCAAAAATAGAACATAAAAGTATCGGCCACATTACCGGCCCGCCCGCTGAAAACACCTGCCATAGACTCATCTTATAAAGATCCATGTAATCCTCCTTTTAATGAGCGGACAACTTACAGAGCGAAACACCCGGCTGTATTGGAACAGCCGGTGTGCCGCTTCTGCGGCAAGCGAATGTAAGTTGTAGCCCGCCAATCTTTGCGGCGGGCGTCCGCGAATTAACTCCGTTGCCTTACGTTATAATTCCGGGCAACGGAGCAAATTTGATCCTCATTTTATATTTACTCTGATCCAGTCCATGCGCTCGCGCGCGTATTTTGCCTCTTCTACATTCATCGCGGCAATGCGCTTATAAATATTCAGCGCCTCTTTAAAGTTTTCTTTATTCTCATAAATCGCCGCTACTCTTAACAGGGCTTTGACGGTCAGATCATTATTATCCGCATAAAGGTAGGTCGCCTTCAAATAGTCCTCGATAGCCTCCGCGAGCGCGCCTTTAGCCTGACGGGCTTCGGCTATCTTAAACTGGATATCGCTCATCTGGCGCAAAGGCACGACCGCTAAACCCTTCTCGTAAAAATCAATCGCCTGGTCATAATCGCCCAGCTTGCTATAGACATCCGCGATTTTAGGATAGACCAGGTTATCCAGATTTGCGTGTTCTGCCACGGCATCCTTATAAGCCCCAAGCGCTAAATCCGGCTTCTCCTGCTTAAGGTAGATATCTCCCATGGCCACCCCTGCCTGCCCCGCAAGGTCTGCCTTATCCAACTCCATGACTTTCTGGAAATTATTTATCGCCTCCTGATAATTAGACTCCTCCGCGTAAGTAGAGCCTACGGCGTAGAAACTCGACGCGGTCAGAGCGCTCTTGGGAAAATCCTGGATCAGGGAAGTAAAATACCGGCGCGCAATGCTTAGCTCATTACGCCGGTAATAATATTCGCCCAGCCACCAGATTACCTCCGGGGTAAGTTTAGAATCCGGGTATTTAGAACGCAGTGTCTTAAACCTGTTCAGGGATTCCTGCTCATTGCCCAGCTGGTAATAGCAATCGGCTATTTCGTATTCTGCCTTCTGGACGAGCTCTTCATCCTGGCCGTACATCCGGATAATATTCTTAAATACCTCTATGGCCTCGGCATATTTTCCCAGGTTATAGAAACTGGTCCCCAATAGATAAGTCGCCTGCGGCGTTAAACTGCCATCCTTATATTCCTGGGTAAACTTCTCAAAGATTTCTTTACTGGCATTATAATCCTCCCTCTGGAAATAAGATAAGCCTAAAGCGTAGGAGGCATCATCCAGCAATTTAGAATCGGGGAACTTGGCCTTAAGATTCTGGAAGGCCAGGATCGCCCCGTCATATTTAGAGGCTTTCAGTAACGTAATGCCCAGCTGATACTGGACGTAATCGCTGTATAAACTGTCAGGATAATCTTTTAAGATGACATCGTAGGACTCGGCGGCCTTGGCGTAATCGCCGGAATCCTGATAGGTATCTCCGATCTGGCAGAGGACGCTTACTTTGATAATCTTATCTTCCGTATGTTTGGCGATCTTCTGGAATTCGTCTATCGCCTCCTTAAACTCACCCTCTTTCAAAAGCGCCCAGGCCAGGCCGTAGTGTAATTTATCGGCGACCTCCTGTGGAACGGATCCCGATATTTTCTGCGCAGCTTCTTTATATACTGCGATTGCCTCCTGATAGTCGGCCAGATTATAAAAGGCATCGGCTCTGCCGATATAAGCCTGGATTAAAACTACCGGGTCTTCGGTAGTGGCCAGTAATGCGGCGTAGGCGCCTTTGGCTTCATCGAACCTTTTAGTTTCAGCCATTAATATCGCTTTGCCCAGATACAGCGCATCTCGACTGGCCTTCTCAAGGGTTTCGGCTTTAATGCCGGCGAAGGTGTTTTCTGCCTCCTGATAACGCTTTAATTTCAAAAAAGCCCAGCCCGTGCCGAGCCGGGATAGCCCTTGAGTTTTCTCGTCGCGGCTGTTTACAATGACCTTGGCGTACTCGTCGATAGCCTCCTGGAAATTATTCAGGTAGTAATCCGCTTCCGCCAGGTAAAAATAGAGGTAATAAAGTTTATCCGGGTCCTTGGCGTATATCTTTAGATACAATTTAATCCTCTCCTTTATGCCGGAGTAATCTTTTAAATTATAAAGGCATTCAATTATCTTAAAAGAGGCGTCCTGCGCCAGCGGCTCTTTGGGGAACTTTTCCTCTGTAGCCTTAAAAAACCTGAGGGCTTCGTCGAACTTACGCTCCTGGAATAAACACCAGCCTAAAGAATAGTAAGCGGAAACCGCATACGCAGAAACGGGGAAATCATCGATAATCATTTTGTAGTAAGAAGCGGATTTGCTGAAGTTATTGCCGCGGAAATGTACTTCGGCAATCCAGTAAATAACCGCGTCTTTTATATTCTTAGCCTGGGGCTGGTTTAGCAATTCCTCGAATTTATTCAGGGCGTCCAGAAACCTGCCCTGCTGGAAATAACACCTTCCGATGAGAAGATTTACTTCCTGAATTTTTGCGGTATTGGGGTAATTCCTTAAGAAGCGCTCCAGAAGCCCGAGGCTGACATCATAAAAACCGTCTTCAAAGGCCTTCTTGGCGATAAAAAGCGCTTCTTCTTCCTTGGCGCCCTGGGCATAGGCGTATGAATTAAAGTTCAAAGCACCAGGTGCCAAATTACAAACAATTACCAATAATCCAATAACCAAAAACCAAAATTTTCTGTTTTTTGGATTTTGGATTTTGGATTTTGGATTTGTTTTGGATTTATGGATTCGGATTTCGGATTTATACATGACTATTATTTGTTATTTACTATACCACTACTCTAATCCTTCTTCAACACGTTTCTTAAAACCTCACCCGTATAAGAACGCCTGCTCTGAATAATATCCTCGGGGCTGCCGCTTGCCACCAGCTCTCCGCCTCTGTCTCCGCCTTCAGGCCCCAGGTCTATAATAAAATCGGCGGATTTGACTATTTCTAAGTTATGTTCAATGACAATCACGGTATTACCTTTATCCACCAATCTCTGCAGCACCGCAAGCAGTTTTTCCACGTCTGCAAAATGTAGACCCGTGGTCGGCTCATCCAGAATATAGAGGGTCTTTCCGGTTGCGCGCTTGCTTAATTCCGAAGATAGCTTTACTCTCTGCGCCTCGCCTCCCGATAAGGTGGTGGCGAACTGCCCTAACTGAATATAACCTAAGCCCACATCATAAAGTGTGCGGAGAATATTTTTTATCCGGGGGATATTCTGGAAAAGGCCGAGCGCCTCCTCAACTGTCATATCCAGAACGCTAGCGATAGACTTACCCTTGTATTTTACTTCCAGAGTTGCTTCGTTGAAACGTTCGCCTCTGCAGACATCGCATTTGACGTAGACATCCGGCAGAAAATGCATCTCGATTTTTTTGATCCCGTCTCCCTGACAGGCCTCGCAGCGTCCGCCTTTAAGATTGAAAGAGAACCTGCCGGCTTTATAACCGCGCTGCCTTGCCTCGGGCAAGCGGCTAAAAATATCCCTGATCTGGCTAAATACTCCGGTGTAAGTCGCCGGATTCGAGCGCGGGGTCCTGCCTATCGGCGACTGGTCAACTACAATGACCTTATCGATATTCTCGACGCCCTGTATTTTTTTGTGCGCTCCCGGCTTATCCTTGGATTTATACAGCTTCTGGGCCAGGCCCCGGTAAAGTATCTCATCAATTAACGTAGACTTTCCTGAACCGGACACTCCGGTAACGCAGATAAACGTTCCTAAGGGGAACTTTACATCTATACTTTTAAGATTATGTTCTCCGGCTCCTTTTATCTCTAAATATTTTTTCTCTTTCCAGGGCCGGCGTATTTTAGGTACTTCTATCTTAAGCTCCCCGCGCAGGTACTTTGCAGTGAGAGAACTTTTTTGCGCCAATAAATCCTTCTGCCATCCGGCAAAAACGATCTCTCCGCCGTGCCTTCCGGCAGCAGGGCCTAAGTCCACGATATAATCTGCGGCGCGGATAGTGTATTCGTCATGTTCCACCACAATTAAGGTATTGCCTAAGTCGCGCAAGGTTAGAAGCGTGTTGATTAATTTGGCGTTGTCTCTCTGATGCAGGCCGATGCTGGGTTCATCCAGAATGTATAATACGCCGACTAATCCCGAGCCCACCTGCGTTGCCAGGCGGATTCTCTGAGCTTCGCCTCCGGAAAGCGTCGAGCTCCGGCGGTCCAAAGTCAGATAATTAAGGCCCACATCTATGCAGAACTTTAGCTTACGGATAATCTCTTTTAATACGTCGTGCGCAATAAGCTTTTCTCTTTCGTTTAATTTAATACTTTCGAAAAACTCGTAACTCTCTTTTACCGACATCTGCGCGAGACGCCAGATATTTTTAGCGCCAACGGTAACGGCAAGGCTCTCTTTTTTCAAGCGCGCGCCTTTGCAGGCAGGACAGGGGAGGCTGGACATAAAGCGGGAAATCTCCTCTTTTAGATAGTCGCTTTTCGTCTGGCGGAATAATCTCTCCAGGTGCGGGATTACCCCTTCAAAAGGCTTGCCGTTGACTTCTTCATCCGTACCGTAAAGTATGGCGCGCTGGATTTCCTTGCTTAAGACCTTAAACGGCGCATCTAAATCAAAATTAAGCGCCGCTGCCAATTCCCTGATCAGCCAGCGGTAATAAAGAATGTAGCCCCGCCCTCCGCGTTTCCAGGCCTCGATGGCGCCGGCATTGATGGATTTGAATTTATCCGGCACCACTAAATCCGGGTCAAACTCAAATTTTGTGCCCAGGCCGTTACATTCGGGGCAAGCGCCATAAGGAGAATTAAAGGAAAAAATACGCGGCTCTACCTCCGAGTAATTAATACCGCATTTGGCGCAGGCGTATTGCTCGCTGAATATCATTTCGCTTATCGCTAATCGCTTATCGCTAATCGCATTTTCTGTTTTGCGTTATGCGATATGCGATATGCGATATGCCACAATCACGGTGCCCTTGCCTACTTTAAGGGCGGTCTCTATCGAGTCGGTAAGCCTTTTTTTGATCTCTGGTTTTACGGTGAGCCTGTCTACCACCACTTCAATATTGTGGATTTTGTATTTTGCCAGTTTCAATTTAACCGGCAGTTCATGAATCTTGCCGTCCACGCGCACCCTGACAAAACCGGATTTCTGAATTGAGCCGAAGATTTCGCGGTATTCGCCTTTTCTTCCGCTGACCAGCGGCGCTAATATCTGAATATCTGTGCCCGGCGCAAGATGCATTACCTGCCCTACTATCTCCTGGGAGCTCTGGCGCTCTATCGGCTGGCCGCATTTATAGCAGCTTACTCTTCCGATACGCGCAAAAAGCAGGCGCAGATAATCGTAGATCTCTGTCTGGGTGGCAACGGTAGAACGCGGATTTCCTCCCGCAGCCCTCTGCTCGATGGCGATTGCCGGAGAGAGGCCTTCTATGGATTCGACATTGGGCTTCTGCAGTTGTTCCAGAAACTGGCGGGCATAACTAGAGAGGCTCTCCACGTAGCGGCGCTGGCCTTCGGCATAAATAGTATCAAAGGCGAGGCTGGACTTGCCGGAACCGGACAGCCCGGTGACTACAATCAGCTTGTTACGGGGAAGCTTCAGATTTATATTTTTGAGGTTATGCTCTTTAGCGCCTCTGATTATGATATTGTCTTCCATAGGGTAAAAATTATAGCGGAAAAGTTAGCCCCTGCAAAATAAAGATAAAGCCATTTTACAGGGGCTCACTTTTTTGATAGAGACGGTTATCTTTTCTTTCTCTTTCCGCCTCTTTTCATCTTGGCGCAGGAGACATCGCCTTTCTTGTCAATGAAATAAAGGTAACCCTTTTTCCTCTTGATACCGCATTTGGCTACCTTTTTCGGGCTACCTCCTTTTTTCTTGCCTCTGGCCATCTTGGCGCAGGAAACATCGCCTTTCTTGTCCAGGTAATAGAGGCTACCTTTCACTCTCTTGATTCCCAGTTTCATTACTTTCTCTGCCATATTTTGTTTCACCCCCTTTCATTTTTAATGAGCGCATAACTTACGGAGTGCGAAGCACGACGTAAGTTATATGCGCGAATTAACACCGTTACCTCGCTTCATAAGCGCCGGGTAACGGTGTAAGTTCGGACTTATAAGTTATGTCGGTTACATTTAAATTTATATTCTCCATAACTTATGTCCTCACTTAAGTTCCGATTTTGATCGGACTTAAAATCCCTTTTAGCGCAGCAACCGCCGATAAAACCGCCAGGTAACTGGTTTTGGGATTATCCGGATGGATTACATTTTCCGTGCGGGCAACGATTTTACCGGCGTCGGAATCTATTTCCACCTCGTGGATATTCCTCTTGGCTCCAGGCGAAGCTACGATACGCACCACGGTATTTTTGGCGCCGATACCGGCCATGCTTAAGGTAGCGGCGACATTGATATTTTGCGGAAAAGCCGATACCGCGTTTTCCGCAGTCCCTTCAAAAATAACCATATCACCGGTAATACCGTCTAATTTTATATTCTTTTCCTTAATATAATCGACACCTGCGAATGCTTCGGGCGGTTTTTTAGTGGTTAAAGTAACTTTTTTAATCTTTGCCGAGGATAGCCCTTTCAGCCCGTCTATCCCGCATATCGCCCCCGAAGGTATAAAAATTTTAGCCTTATTTTTCTCTGCCAGTTCAATAAGCTTTTTATAGCGATCGAGCAGGCCACCTACGCTCATCACCATGATATCTTTTTTTGCTGATAAAACCTGCTTGGCAATATCAAAAGCAAAAGCTGCCTTTGTCGCCTCGATGATTAAATCCGATCTTCTAACCAACGCCCTTAAATCCGGCATCACTAGTTTGGGATTGCCGACTTTGACCGCTAACTTTAAAGCGCTCTCTCTATTTATATCGCATAATCCGCATAATTCGGCTTTCTGCGATAAATCCAAAGAGATAACCTTCGCCAAAGAAGAGCCTATTGCCCCGCAACCGACAATGCCTATCCTTAATTTAGCCATTTACTATTATATTATCGATTAACCTGGTTTTACCTATATGCGCTGCTAAAGCAATTAAAATTTTACCCTTTATCCTCTTTGCCGGTAAAAAGTCTTCTAAGTTGACGATTGAAATATATTGCACCGAGATGTTTTTCTTTCCAGCGATAAGCTGGCGCATCTGCTTAATAATACCCAGGTAATTTCTATTTCCCTTCTTAATCAACCTGCCTGCCAGCCTCAAGGCCTGATACAAAACTACGGCATCTCTCTTCTCTTTGGCGGATAAATATTTATTGCGCGAGCTCATCGCCAGGCCGTTCTCTTCGCGCACCGTCGGTAGTACTTTTATTTCCAGCGGCATATTCAGGTCCTCTACCATCTTCTTAATGATGATTGCCTGCTGGGCATCTTTTTGGCCGAAATAAGCTACGTCGGGACGGACGATATTAAAAAGTTTTTTTACCACCGTTGCCACGCCGCGGAAGTGCCCGGGCCGAAATTTACCGCATAAACGGTCGCTTAAATGTTCGACGTAAACATGGGTCTTGTGATCCTGCGTATACATTGCTTCTGTAGAGGGCGAGAAAATTAAATCTACGCCTTCTTTTTTACACAGTGCCGCATCCTTTTTAAAAACCCGGGGGTATTTTTTAAAATCTTCTCCTGACCCGAACTGGGTGGGGTTGACAAAAATACTAACTACTACAATATCATTATCCTTACGCGCCCGGCGGATCAGACTTAAGTGCCCCCCGTGCATTGCGCCCATAGTCGGCACAAAACCGATTGCTTTGCCCTCCTGCCGAATCTTGCGGGAAACCTGTTGCATCTGTTTGATGCTGCGGATTATTTTCATAATATCTCTAAAAGTGGCGTGATTACAAAATCCCGCGCAAACATCCGCGGATGGGGAATCTCTAATTTCTTATTTTTAAGAATCTTATCACCGTATAATAAAATATCTAAATCAATCGCGCGCGGTCCGAAACGTACCGACTTAATACGGCCCAATTCCTTTTCGATATTTTTTAATTTTTTAAGGAGGAGGGACGGCGAGAGCGCTGTCCTCATCTTTAAAACAGCGTTAAGGAATTTACCTTGCTCAAGCGGGCCGCCCACAGGCTCGCTTTCGATAATCCGGGAACTTTCCAGGATTTGTGTATCTTTCAAACGGTTGATTTTTTCTAGTGCCAATTTTATATTTTTATAGCGGTTGCCCAAATTTGAACCTATACCTAAAAAACAGACGGTCATAATTTCCTGATCCGCTCCACCGCCTCTTTGATTCTTTCTTTTGGCACGGTCAGAGCCATGCGGATGTAACCTTCGCCAAATCTGCCAAAGCCCACTCCGGGTGTTGCCACAATATTAGCTTTATCCAGTAAGGTTTGCGCAAAGTGTATGGAATGCGAGCTTTTAGGTGTTTTAATCCAAACGTAAAATGTGGCTTTTGGTTTTTCAGCATGCCAGCCCAAAGATTTCAAGCCCTCTACGAGAATATTCCGCCTTTCCTGATAAATCTCGCACATTTTATGCAGGTGATCCTGCGGGCCTTCCAAAGCAGCAATACCTGCCAGCTGCACAGCAGAAAATATCCCGGAGTCGACATTAGATTTGACTTTTGCTAAGGCTGCCACTAAATTAGCATTGCCGCAAGCCCAACCGATGCGCCAACCGGTCATATTATAGGTTTTAGAAAGCGAATGAAACTCGATACCCACTTCTCTGGCGCCCTCAACCTCCAGGAAACTCGATGGCTGGTAGCCGTCATAGCTCATCTCTGAATAAGCCAAATCAGAAATCACAATCAGCTTATTTTTTTGGGCAAATTCCACCACCCGGCGGTAAAAATCAATTTCGGCAGTTGCCGAAGTGGGGTTATTAGGATAATTAATGTAAATTATTTTTGCTCTTTTACGTATGATCAAAGGAATTTTTCTTAAGTCCGGCAGGAATTCATTTTCTGGTAAAAGGGGCATAGAATACGGCCTGCCTCCGGCTAAAATCGTTCCACCTTTATAAGGCGGATAACAGGGATCAGGCACCAGGGAATAATCTCCTTGATTTAAAAATGCTAAAGAAAAATGCGCGATTCCCTCTTTTGAGCCGATTAAAGGAAGAATTTCCGTATCCGGATTAAGATTGACGCCGAATCTTCGCTGATACCAGCCTTCGATAGTGCGGCGTAACGCCGGCATCCCCTGATCCAAGGCATAGCGGTGCGTGGCCGGATCCTGCGCTGCCTGATAAAGCGCCTCAATAATATGTCGCGGCGTCGGCAGATCCGGGTCGCCAATCCCTAAATCAATAATATCTCTTCCTTCCGCGCGCGCTTTCCTTTTGGCCTTATCAATCTCCACAAACAAATACGGCGGCAGCGATTGTAATTTTTTCGAGGGCTTAAACATTTTTATCCTTTCAACACATCCTGCATCGAATATAATCCCGGCTGCTTACCCATAATCCATTTTGCTGCTTTCAATGCCCCCAGCGCAAACAAATCCCGCGTATGCGCCTGATGTTTGATCTCAATGCGCTCGGAATTACCGCAGAAGATAATCGTATGATCTCCCACGATATCCCCTAATCTAATCGCGTGTGTCGGGATTTCTTTACGGGTAGTATCAGCTAAAATCTGGGAGAATTTTTTCGCCGTACCAGAAGGCGCGTCTTTTTTGCCCCTGTGGTGCGCCTCTACTATTTCAATACTATAATCCGGGCCTAATCTTTTGGCGATTTCCGGCAGCATGGCAAATAATACATTCACTCCGATCGCCATGTTAGGAGAAAACACTACCGGCACGATTTTTGCGATATCTTCGACTTTCTGAATCTGTGCTTCGCTTAAGCCGGTGGTACCTAACACCAGCGCTTTTTTATACCTTGCTACATAGTCTAAATTTACCTCCGTCCCTTCGGGTGCCGTAAAATCCACGAATACATCCACCAGAAACAATCCGTCCGGGCTAGAGGAAACTTTAATTTTTCCTAATTCTTTCCCGATCACAGGCGTGCCTTTTTTCTCCAAAGCTAAGGCCACCTCGAAATCTTTATCACGAGAGGCTAATTCATAAATACGCCTGCCCATTTTTCCGCAAACACCGGCAATTCCAAGCTTAATCATATAATCCTCGCTTTTTATTTCGGTAGTCCCTCTGCAAAAGCTCGGGATGAAATAAAACCAATACGCCAGAGGCTGGTTTTATTTCAATAGTCCGTAATTTTTCAATGCAATTTTGAGTTTCTCCAGATTCTCCGGTAGCATTGAGCACATCGGCAGCCTTAGATCCGGCTCGCACATACCCATTAAACCCATCGCGGTCTTCACCGGAATAGGATTAGTCTCCAGGAATACTGCTTTGATCAAGGGTAATAATTTATAGTGTAACTCCTGCGCCTTTTTGATATTTCCTTTTTCAAATTCCGCCACTAAATTTGCTACGTCGCGCGGGGCGATATTGGCCACAACCGAAATAATCCCTATACCTCCGATACCCAATACCGGAAGGGTAAGGCTGTCATCACCGGAAATCAGCTGAAAATCCGGACTGCATAATTGTTTAATGCGCGCCATCTGGTCAAGGCTGCCGGATGCCTCTTTTACGCCCACGATATTTTTGCAGTCACGGGATAATCTGGCAATGGTCTCCGGCTCAATGTTCACTCCGGTGCGTGAAGCAATATTATAAAGGATAATCGGTATTTTTACTGCAGCGGCAATAGCTTTAAAATGCTCATAGAGGCCTTTTTGCGTTGGCCGGTTATAGTACGGAGAAACCTGTAATGACGCATCCGCTCCGGCTTTTTCCGCATGTTTAGTGAGCATGATGGCTTCTTCGGTAGAGTTAGAACCGGTACCGGCAATTACCGGGACTCTTTTTTTAACCTGATCGATGGTAACTTCAATGACGTGGTCATGCTCAGCAAAAGAGAGCGTTGCCGACTCACCCGTCGTTCCGCAAGGCACAATTCCGGAAGTCCCATTTTTAATCTGGAATTCAATCAGGTCTCTTAATTTTTGCTCATCAACTTTACCGTTTCGAAATGGCGTGACTATGGCTACAATTGAGCCTTTAAACATATTAACCTCCGTTATTTTATATAAGCCATTTGCCGCAATGCCTCTATCCGCTTATCTATCGGCGGATGGGTAGCGAATAAATTCGCCATCCCCCCCTCTTTCATCCCAAGAGCCGTGCCTTTGGGGTCGCAGATACATAAATGCGCAGTGCCCTGATTAATCGAGCGCGTGGGGCCCTCATGAGAGCTGATTTTTTCTAAGGCACTGGCTAATGCCAGAGGATTACGTGTCAGCTCTGCTCCGGAAGCATCGGCTAAATATTCGCGCTTACGCGAAACACACATTGCCATTAGCTGCGACAATATCGGAGCCAAAATCACGGTAATCAGCCAAATTGCCAATATCACCAAGGCAATGTAACCGCCTCCGCCTTCGCTGCGGCGGCTGGAGCGCCGGTTTCCGAAAAAAAGTGACCGCCTGGTCCAATCAGCAAGCAACGCTATCGAGCCTACCAAAACCGCAATCATCAGCATCAGGCGGATATCAAAATTTTTTACATGGCTCATCTCGTGTGCTGCCACTGCCTGTAACTCATCGCGGTTTAAGTTATCCAGTAAGCCCCGGGTCACGGCAATGGATGCGGTTTCCGGGCTTCTTCCGGTGGCAAAGGCATTGGGGTCAGGGTCTTCAATAATATAGGTTTTCGGTAACGGGATGCCTGCGGCAATACTTACCTCTTCCACCACATTCTGCCACTGCTTTTGTTTGGAGTCATTTAAGTCCAATTCCTGGGCATGGGTAGAAGAAAGCACCAGCTTATCTCCCCAGAGGTAACCGCTGTAAACCATCACTACGCCAAAGATTAGGGCGATGACGGTAAAAATCGGCATCTCTAATTTTACCCCGTAAAAGTAATCAAAGCCCAAGCCGATAAAGAGAAAGAACGAAATAAAGGCAAAAACAATAAACCAGGTCCAGCGCCGGTTATGCGCCTGCCGCTCGTATATATTCATTCTGCGATAGACATCCTTACTTCAAATTTAAATCTACCTTAGGCACCTCTTTTTCCGTAGCGTCGGTAATCTCAAATAATTCTGCCGACTGAAAGCCTAACATGCTGGCAATCATATTCGTGGGGAAAGTCTGCTGCGCGATATTAAATTTAGTAGCCATGTCATTATAGAATTGTCTTGCAAAACCAATACGGTTTTCCGTAGAAGATAATTCTTCCTGAAGCTTAGAGACATTTTCATTGGACTTTAAATTGGGGTAATTCTCCACCAACGCAAACAACTGCCTCAAGGCTCCGCTAAGCATATTTTCCTGCACTGCTTTATCTGCCACGCCCTGCGCAGAAATCGCCCTATTGCGCGCTTCAACCACCTGAGTCAGGGTCTTTTGTTCAAAACTCATTACCCCTTTTACCGTCTCGACTAGATTCGGAATCAAATCATGCCTTCTCTTTAACTGTACGTCAATCTGTTTCCAGCCGTTGAGCGTCTGATTTTTTAAAGAAACTAGCCCGTTAAAAGTAGCAATCAACCAAAACACTATTACCGCCAATACCGCCAAAATTATCCAACCAACCATATCTTGCCCCCTTTCCTAATTTGCAAATTCCCCTTTAAAAACTATTTTGGCTTTACCCTCCAGCCATACATCACTAAACTTATTGCCGGCCCTCTTAAAGTAGATGCGCAATATTTCCCCGCTTTTAGTGCGCAGAGAAATTGTATTTCCTGCCTTAGCTTTAAGCGCAAAAATCAGCGCCGATGCAACCGAGCCCGTACCGCAGGCAAGGGTTTCATCTTCCACGCCCCTCTCGTAGGTACGAATGGCAATGGAACTGCGGCTCAACGCTTCGATAAAATCAACATTTGTACCGCGCGGCGCAAATTTTTTATGATAGCGGATAAGCCGCCCCAGATTAAAAACGTCAATCTTCTCCAGGCCAGAGGTAAATATTACCGTATGCGGCACGCCGGTATCAATAAAATTAACTTTGAGTGTGCGGTTATTTACCTTGATTGGCAGATCCAGCTTAATATTTTTGGGGTCGGTAAGCCTTATCTTAACACTACCTGCTCTAACTTGCGCCTTGATAACTCCCGCCTTAGTCTCAATGGTTAGTTCAGAGTTCATAGTTCGTAGTTCAGAGTAATACAAGGCGGCACAGCGCGCGCCGTTTCCGCACATTTCCGCTTCCGAGCCGTCGGCATTAAAGATGCGCATTCTTGTATTAGCGACTCTGGATTTCTCCAAAACCAGCAAGCCATCAGCGCCTATGCCATATTTTCTGTCGCAAGTTCTTAGCGCGAGCCTCTTTAATGCGGGTGTCGAAAGCTTGAGGCCGAGGGTAATGACTATAAAGTCATTACCCGAAGCAACCATCTTAGTAAATTTAATTTTGCGCATATTATAAACCAAAGAGAAACGCCGGCACGATTTCGTTTCTAGTCAAGTCCTCGTTAGTTTCCCGTTTCCTGATCACAAAATGTTGATCTTTAACCACCATCACTTCTTCTACTCGGCGACGGGAGTTATAGTTACTCGCCATGCTAAAGCCATAGGCCCCGGCACTCATCACTGCCAGATAATCTCCAGCTTTGACTTTGGGTAGCTTACGCTCTTTGGCAAAAAAATCCCCGCTTTCGCATATCGGGCCAACGACGTCTACTTTTTCGGTTTGCGGTTTTCGGTTTGCGGTTTTCGTAGGTAAAATCTGATGGTATGCATCATACAGCGCCGGCCTGATCAAATCATTCATCCCGCCATCTACAATCACAAATTTCTTTTTAGGGCTAGATTTGACATATAAGACTTTAGTCACTAAGATCCCGGCATTACCTACGATAAACCTGCCCGGCTCCATGATGATTTTTAAACCGGTTTTTTTAAGTATCGGCAATACTTTATGCGCAAATTTTTGCGCGGTCTGGGGTGTTTCTTTATCATAAATTATCCCTAATCCTCCGCCGATATTGAGATATTCCAGAAATATCCCTTTTTTACCTAACTTAGCGACAAAATCCACTACTTTATTTATCGCCGCCACATAAGGCTCTCCTTCCGTAATCTGCGAGCCGATATGGATATGCAGCCCGTTGATTTTCGCATTTGTAAAGGCTTTGCGCACTAAGAGAATCTGCCGGGCGGATTTAAAATCTATGCCGAATTTATTGGTCAGTTTACCAGTAGTGATATATTTATGGGTTTTGGGCTCCACATCCGGATTAATGCGGATAGCCACCTGCACAATACGGCCTAAACTTTTGGCAATACGATTGATATTCTCTAATTCCGGCACCGACTCTACATTAAGAAATAAAATTTTATGCCGGATTGCCTCTTCTATCTCTTTGTCGGTTTTACCCACCGAAGCATAGACTATTTTTCCCGCAGGGCAGCCGACTTGCAACGCACGGTGCAGCTCACCCCCTGAGACAATATCCAGCCCGGCGCCTTTATCCACCAGCGCTTTCAAGATAGCCAAATTAGAATTGGCTTTTACCGAATAGCAGATCAGCGGGCTGATTGATTTAAAAGCATCCTGAAGTTTCAAGAAATGGCTGAGTAACGTATGATAACTGTAAACATACAGCGGCGTGCCGTATTCTCTCGCCAAATCCTGCACCCTTACTTTTTCGCAATAAAGCTGATTATTTACGTATTTGAATTCATGCATGTCTTATTCCTTTTAGCGAGTCCTGTCCCCGCAGAAAGCGGGGCACCGGCCCATCCTTTAGGGCCGGGTGCTGCTTCGTGTTTCTCGTCGCATCATGCTCCTCGAAACACTTCGCGCCACCCGCTAAATCGCTACTTAAATGGTGTGGCCTTGTATATCTTTCGCGCTATTTCAGCAAGATGCGGATGTTCAACAGCAATTCTTAATTCTAAAAGATACAATACTGCCAAAAAATCTTTTACTTCGGATATTGCGCCTTCAGGACCGCTAAAAATCTCTATAAATTGTTTAAAAGTATCCTTAATGTATTCTTTTGCGGTTTCTGAATTAATTCTGTTTTCTAAATATCTGATTACTTTTACAAATTCTCCTGGATCTAACCACACCCCTTTACAATTAAGGCATTTATCAATAATAACTTTAGAATCCGCATATTTCAACGATGACATCTTCTTTGAACATTTAGGACAGATTCTTCCCTCTGATGCGACGCTTAATTGTTCCGCATCTTTGCCAAAAGGATCAAAGTCAAGCCATCTTAAATTATCATCTGTTCTATCTTTCGCTCTCCGTAATTCATCCCTGTCAAACCATTTCCCTTTACATTTAATACACTCGTCAATCATAATACCTTTACAATCGATTGTCTGTAATTCATTTTGGCAATCTGGACATTTCATATCTTCTTCCTAATTGAACTGCTCCTTTACTTTGGAACGAGTAAAAAAATAGAAAATAGATAAATTCCATATAATACCCACAGCTGCTACTATCATCAAAACTAAAGACACAAAAGGCTCAAACTGCTTTTGCTGCATCTCCGTAGCTCCTCTAGCAGCAAATACGCTTCTCATTGCTGCAATATTTATAGGAGCGAGCATTTTAAAAAATAGCGGTATGGTAATAAGGTGCGCCACGCATAAGATAATTGCTAATTTCCTAGCCCAAGATTTTAATTTTAAGAGGTATATACCACAGATTAAACTCAACATAGTCGATATATATCCTAAAATAATAGCTGGCATTCCTGGTTGTAGTTGTATAGGTAAAGAAGGGTTTTTAGGTTTTAGCATCCCTGTTATGTTAAAAATACCGCCGATAATAAAGAAACACGCAAATATCGTTACGCCTATAGACCTTTTCTTCTCCACGATTACCTCCTATTTAAATGAATCTGGCGTTATTTCGAGCGAATGCGCATTATTTTGTGGATGGCTTGGCTGTTTTGGAGCGGGGCGTCAGAAGCCCCGAGCGGGCACGGTTGCCCCGCTAAAAATTTGTCTGGCAGAGCGAGGGGCTGGAGCCGAGCGCAGTTTTGCCACGCTGGGGCAAAACAAGCGTCCCCGCGAGAAAATAGCCAAGACAGGACCCACAAAATCCTTACTCAAGGAGCGAGAAAAACGACAGATTCATTTAGTAGTTATCCTCTATTTAAGCAGAAACGGAACATTCACAGCCGATATTTTTTTCCATTTCCGGATGACTCTTATATCGGATATCGCGTATTTTAAGTGCAAATTTATAAATTTCAGATAATCATCCATAGACAGCCATTTGGCGCGGGGTAACTGCCCTTTGATAATGGGGAATTTCAATTTTTCCATCTAAACCCTCTCTAATATTTTATGATAAAGTTCTTCTGTGCCGTATTTTAAGCACAGACTTTTAAATTCATTATTCTTAACTTCTACTTTATTAATCCGTATCAAATCAATGATGTCTGGCATATCTTTATTCTCTCTAATCTTAGGATTATATTTAATTGAATGTAATTTAAGCGCGATTAAATGTTTTAAAGAGGGAATTATGAACCTGCATTCAGCGATACTAATCTCTTTGGCGTTCTTGATAATCTTGTCCAAAGTTTCCCTATCCACAAACATAAAATCTAAATCCATTAGATATGGTTTACGGGTGGTAAGCCGGGTAAAAACCTCTTGGGTATAATCTTGCGTATATCCTTCTTTCTGCAGCAAGCTTAATATCCTTTCAAGGTCATCTTTAGTAATTAAAAAATCAACATCTGCGGTCTGGCGCGTGACTTTATAATAATTAACCGCAAAGCCTCCGATTAAAACGCAAGAAATACCGTTCTTGGCAAATACATCGGAAACCAGATGAAACACTGTGGGATATTTCATCACTATTTCAATCTCCTGCTCCAACCCTCCAACTGCTTCTCTACCAGTTTCGGATTAGTGCTACCGTAAGATTTCTTCAAGTTCACCGAGGCCCAGGCATTGAGAATCTTTTTTACATCGGGCCCGAGTTTAGGCGAATATTTTTTAAGCTCCTGCGGCGTAAGGCTAGAAATTTTCTTATCCCTATCCAGGCAGCCTTTAACCATTTTGCCGACGATATCGTGCGCCTGCCGGTAGGAAACGCCTTTTTTAATCAAATACTCAACGATATCCACGGAAAATAAAGATTCATCCATTAATTTTGCCGCAATCGCCTCTTTTTGGATGATAATACTCTGGAATAAAGCAATAAAAATATCCAGAATATCTTTGACCGTATCCAGCGCGTCAAATAGCGGAGGCTTATCCAGCTGTAAATCCCGGTTGTATGATAAAGGCAAGCCCTTCATCAATATCAGGACGCTGGATAAATCACCCTGCACCTTACCCACTGAGCCTCTGATCAACTCTAACACATCCGGATTCTTCTTATGCGGCATGATGCTTGAGCCGGTGCAGAAGGAAAAATCAATATCGATAAAATTAAACTCTTTTGTCGACCAGAGGATAAGATCCTCAGCAATCCGCGAAAGGTGCACCGATAGAATCGCCAGATCCGCTAAAACCTCCAGAATAAAATCCCGGTCCGAGACAGAATCAATGCTGTTATCGGTGGTGGCCTGGAAACCTAATTCCTTTCTGACATATTCCCGGTCAATGCCTAATCCGGTACCGGAAAGAGCACATGCGCCCAAAGGCATTTTATCTACCCGCTTCCTGGCATCTAAAAGCCTCTCCTTGTCTCTTTCTAAGCTCTCAACATAAGCCAGAAGATGGTGCGCTAATAATATGCACTGCGCCACCTGCAGATGCGTATAGCCGGGAATAATTATATTTTTATTATTCTTGGCAAATTTCAGGATTGCCCGCTGCATAAGAGTAATCAATTCCGCCAGGTCATTTATTTCATCCTTAATATACATCTTCACATCCAGGGCGATCTGGTCATTTCTTGACCGCGCGGTATGTAACTTCTCGGCAGGCTTGCCGATTTTCCTGGAAAGCGCATCCTGGATATTAGAGTGTATATCCTCTGCTTTTGTATCAAACTTAAATTTGCCCTTTTTTAAATCTTTAAAAACCTTCTCCAGGCCCTTAACAATCTTGTTTGCCTGTGCCGCAGGAATAATCTTACTTTTCCCCAGCATCTTGGCATGGGCAATGCTGCCTAAAACATCGTAAGCAGCTAATCTCTTATCAAAAGAGATGCTGGAGGTAAACCTATCGGTCAGAATACTTGTCTTTTTAGCGAATCTACTACCCCATAGTTTTGTCATCTTAACTCCTTAACTTATCTTTTATAGGGCATACCCCAGATTCTTATAAACCCTTCGGCTAATTTCTGGTTAAACTGATCTTCTTTGCCGTAAGTAGCCAATTCCTTTTTATAAAGGGCATGAGCAGATTTTCTACCTACTGCGATACAAGTTCCTTTGGATAATTTTAATTTTATCGAGCCGGTAACATGTCTCTGCGTCGAATTCACAAATCCGTCCAGCGCATCTTTTAAAGGAGAATACCAGAGCCCGTAATAAACCAGCTCCGCGTATTTGAGCGCCACAATCTCTTTAAAATGGGCTAATTCCCGGTCCAGTACCAAGCTTTCCAATTCTTTATGCGCGGTATGTAAAATCGTAGCTGCCGGCGCCTCGTAGATCTCCCGGGACTTAATCCCCACTAATCTATTCTCTACAAGATCAACTCTACCCACGCCATGAACCCCGCCAATCTCATTTAAGTGCATAATCAGAGTCTTTAATTTATAGTTTCTGCCATCCAGCTTTTTAGGCACGCCCTTTTCAAAAGAAATCTCGATATATTTAGGGTAAGTCGAGCCGTGCGTCGGGCTTTTGGTAATAATATAAGCATCTTCCGGAGGCTCCTGCTCTAAATTTTCTAATACTCCTGCCTCAATACTGATACCCCAGATGTTTCTGTCAATGCTATAGGGTTTTTTCTTTGTAACATCTATCGGGATGGCGTTCATCTTGGCGTATTCGATTTCTTCTTCCCGTGATTTGAATTCCCAGTCCCTGACCGGAGCAAGAATCTCTAGCTTTTGATCCAATATTCCGACCGTAACTTCGAATCTTACTTGATCGTTGCCTTTGCCGGTGCAGCCATGGGCAACCGCTGTCGCTTTTTCTTTATGCGCGATCTCAACTAAATATTTAGCGATTAATGGCCTGCCCAGGGCCGTCGCCAGTAAATATTTACCTTCATAAATAGCATCTGCTTTTAATGCCGGAACAATAAAATCCTCTATAAACTCTTCCTGCAAATCTTTGACATAGACTTTGGAGGCACCGGCAGCCAGGGCCCGCGCCTCGATTGCCGCGAAATTTTCACCCTGACCCAAACCTTGCCCTAAATCCGCCACAAAGCAGACTATCGTATAGCCCTGATCCTTTAGCCATCTGACGATACAGGAAGTATCCAGCCCGCCCGAATATGCTAATACAACTTTCTTCATCATTTAGCTCCTAATAATTTAATCAATATCGCCTTCTGCACGTGCATCCTGTTCTCTGCCTGGTCAAAGACAACCGAATTCTTGCTGTCTATGACTTCGTCGGTTATTTCTTCTCCCCGGTGCGCCGGCAGGCAGTGCATGATTAAAACGTTCTTCTTGGCTAATTTTATTAATTTCTTATTTAGCTGAAAATTTTTAAAGAGTTTCTTTCTCTTTTGCGCTTCTTTCTCCTGCCCCATGCTCGCCCAAACATCAGTATAAATGACGTCGGCATTCTTAACCGCTAACTGCGGATTATGATACAAATTGATTTCAGCACCCTTAGCCATTACTTTTGCCGCTTCCAGGACCCCGCCGTCGGGCTCATAGCCTTTAGGTGCTGCGACGTTCATATTTAACCCCGTCTTTGCGCAAGTATAGAGCAAAGAGTTACAAACATTATTTCCGTCTCCTACATAGACAAGCGTCTTTCCTTTTAGCTTCTTTAATTTTTCTTTTACCGTATAAACATCTGCCAAGGCCTGACAAGGATGCGAAAAATCAGAGAGCCCGTTTATTACCGGTACAGTTGAGTGTTTAGCCATCTCTAAAGCATTTTTATGCTCGTATGTTCTTAAAACTATCCCGTCAACGTATCTAGAGAGAGTCTTGGCTACATCTTTTATAGACTCCCTCACTCCCAGATTGATCTCTCCGGGGCTTAAATACAGCGAATAGCCGCCGAGTTGATACATCCCTACTTCAAAAGAGACCCGCGTCCGGTTAGAAGGTTTCTGAAAAATCAAAGCCAGAGTCTTTCCGGATAGCACCTTACTAAACTTAAGCTTATTCTTTTTGAGTTTATCCGTTAAAGCAAAAATTCCTTCTATGTCTTTAGCGGTTAAATCCCCTACTGAAATTAAGTCTTTCTCCATTTTATATGCCCCTTATTACTTCATCCAATATTACAATTCCTTTATCAATCTCTTTCTTGGTGATATTCAAAGCCGGCATAATCCTTAAGACTTTATCATGGGTACAATTGATCAACAGACCTTTTTCAATGCATTTATCCACAATCGCCTTACCTTCAATATTTAACTCTAAGCCCGCCATTAAACCTATGCCTCTTGCTTCTTTGATCAGAGAATATTTATTTTTCAGCGCCTGAAGTTTGGTAAATAAATATTCGCCCATTGCCACGGCATTCTTTAAGAGTTTCTCTTCCTGTATCGCCTTTAAAACTGCCAAGGCCGCCCGGCAGATTACCGGCCCGCCGCCAAAGGTGGAAGCATGCGTGCCCGGCTGCAGGGTATCGGCGATTTCTTTTTTCACTACCATTACACCGATAGGCAGGCCTCCGCCTAAAGCTTTGGCCAGCGTCATAATGTCCGGCGTTATTCCGTAGTGCTGATAGCAGAATAATTTTCCCGTCCGTCCGACTCCGGTCTGCACTTCATCAATAATCAAAAGCAAGTTCTTCTCATCACAGAGCTTTCTTAAGGACAAAACAAAATCTTTACCTGCGACGTTTATCCCGCCTTCGCCCTGGATTAACTCTACCATTATCCCTGCGGTTTTATCGGTTATCGCGGCTTTGACCGCCTCTAAATCATTAAACTTTACGATTTTAAACCCTTCGGGTAGCGGCTGGAAACCCTCCTGATATTTTTTCTGCCCCGTAGCAGCCAGAGTCGCCAAAGTCCGGCCGTGAAAGGAATTTTCAAAAGTTATAATTTCATATCTACCTTTGCCGAATTTGCGGCTGAGCTTTATCGCTCCCTCGTTTGCCTCGGCTCCGGAGTTACAGAAAAAGACCTTTGCCGGATAAGTCCAGTAAGTAATCTCCTTGGCTAATTTTGCCTGCGGGATATGATAATAGTTATTGGGGATAAAAATCAGTTTGGAAATCTGATCCCGCACTGCCTGCATTACTTTGGGGTGGCAATGGCCCAGATTCCCTACGCCCCAGCCGGGGAATAAATCCAGATATGCCTTGCTATGGATATCCCAGAGCCGGCTCCCCTTGCCCTTGACAAAGATCAAAGGGGTCTTGGTGTAAGTAGGCATGATGTAATCTTTGTAAGTCTGAAAGATATCTTCTTTTTTCATTTTATTTTTAATTACTAGTTACGAGTTACTAGTTTACTAGTTACTTAATTATTTCCGTTCCTATTCCTTGATCCGTAAATATCTCCAATAATAAACCGTGCGGGATGCGCGCATCAATCATATGCGTCTTCTTGACGCCCTTCTTTAAGGCCTCGATACAGGCGTTTACCTTGGGGATCATCCCCTGCTGCACTACATTATCCTGAATCAGGCTCTTGGTTTCTTCCACCGTCAAGGTCGAAAGAAAAGAATGCGGGTCTTCGACATTGCGCATAATCCCCTTGACATTAGTCAATAAAACCAGCTTTTCTGCTTTCAGGGCTGCGGAAATATTTGCCGCCGCCTCATCGGCATTGACGTTATAGATCAATTTATCCTCACCTTTACCTACAGGCAAAATCACCGCTACCTTATCCTCTTGCAAAGCTTCTAAGATAGGCTTAGTGTTGATATCCACGATATGCCCGACCAAACCCAGATCCACCTTGCCCCTCTTTTTCTCCACCTGAATAATTTTCTCCTCTTTGCCGCTTAAACCGATAGCCTTAACGCCCAATGTGCTTAACTCACTGACGATCATCTTATTGATTTTTTCTAACTCCTCCTCAACCACTAGAAGAGTCTCTTCATCGGTAACCCGCATCCCGTCTACAAATTCTGCCTTAGCCCCCAGGCCGCGCATCCGCTCGCTGATATTCGGGCCCCCGCCGTGCACTAAAACCGGCTGCAAGCCCACAAAATTCAGGAAAACGATATCTTCTAAAACTCCCTGCCTGATTTTTTCATCCCCGAGGATGCTTCCGCCGTATTTGATCACGATGATTTTCTTATGGAATTTTCTTATATACGGCAGCGCCTCGACTAAAACTTCCGCTTTCTTAATCGCTTCTTCCATTAAATGAACGGACACTTTACAGAACACGAAGTGCGACGTAAAGTGTAGCTCCTCCTCTCAATTATATTCGGCGTTTATTTTGACATATTCATAGCTTAAGTCCGAGGTATAAACCGTAGCACCTGCTTTACCTCGTTTAAGCGATATATTTACGCTTACTTCCTTCTTCTTTAACGGACTAGAGCTGATTTTTAAACCCTCTTCTTTCAAATCTATCCCGCTTGCTCCTGCCGCTGCCACCGTCCTGCCCAGAATATTTTTGCTAGAGGCGAACATCGCGGTCTTGAATAAATTGGAATTAGCAATACTGAGGGCAACTTGTTTTGCCTCTTTGCCGGTTTTGGCATTTTCTACCTTAATCTGTATAAACTTAGTTGCCCCTTCCGCGTCTTGAATAACCATCTTGGCTAACCCTAAGCAAACTATATTTAATGCTTTGCTGAATGCCGCAAAATTTTTATCTCTCTCAATAAGGCTATTTCCTGCCGCGGCATTTGCTAAAAGCACAACCATATCATTGGTGCTCATACAGCCGTCTACGGTAATACAGTTAAAAGAGCTATCCGCCGCTATCTGCAACGCTTTTTTTAGCGCGCCTGGGGCGATAAAGGCATCCGTAAAGATAAACACTAGCATAGTGGCTAGATTCGGCGCAATCATACCAGCGCCCTTAGCAATGCCACAGATAGTAATAGTTTTTCCACCGCTATTGAATTTTATGGTTATCTCTTTGGCAAAAGTATCTGTGGTCATAATCGCTTTTTTTGCCTGATCTATGCCTTTCTTCGATAATGCCTTTACCAGCTGAGGCAGAGCATTTTTAATTTTACCTAATTTTAATCTCCTGCCGATAATACCCGTAGAAGCTACCAAAACTGCTTCTTCTTTTATGCCTAAAACTTTAGCAGCTAAGGCCGTCATATCTTGCGCATCTTTTAATCCAGGTTTTCCGGTGAAGCAATTGGCATTGCCGCTGTTTACGATTACTGCCCTAAAAAATTTATTCTTCTTAAGGTACTTTTTATTTATTTTCAAGGGCGCAGCCTGAATTTTATTGGCGGTAAACAGACAAGCAGCTTTTGCCGGATCTTTAGAATAAAAAAGTGCCAGGTCGAGCTTACCGGACTTCTTTAATCCGCAGGCTAAGCCGCTCGCCTTAAAACCCAAAGGTAGAATCGCCTGTTTGTATATCATACTAAACCTGCCTGCTCGGGGAATTTATACATAATATTCATATTCTGCACTGCCTGGCCTGACGCACCTTTTAAAAGGTTATCAATAGCTACAATAATAATCGCACTCTCCGGCTCTTCCTTGATCCCGATATTACAGAAATTAGTTTGTACCACGTCTTTTAGCTGCGGGAAGCTGCCTTCTTCCAATATTCGTACAAACGGTTCTTTTTTGTAAAACTTTTTATATAACCCTATCGTACTCTGAACTCCGAACTCTGAACTCTGAACCTTTTTCACATATATCGTCGCTAAAATCCCTCTTTCTAAAGGCAAAAGATGCGGCACAAAAGTAACCTTAATTTTTTTACCCGCTAGCTTTGATAGCTCCTGGTCAATTTCCGGAGCATGCTGATGCACATTAACCTTATAGACCTTAAAGTCATTGCCGCTTTCGGAAGCTACAAATTTTCTGCCTGCGCCGCTAAAACCGGATTTGGCATCAATGATAATGGAATCAAAATCAATCCCGCCGCAGGCTACCAGCGGCGCTAATCCTAAAATCGCCGCCGTCGGATAACAACCCGGATTAGCAATCAACCAAGCATGCTTGATATCCTCCCGATATAATTCCGGCAGGCCGTAAACCGCATCCCCTATACGCGCCTTGTCTTTATGCGTTGTTTGATAAAATGTATCGTAAATCTTGGCATCCTTTAGCCGGTAATCCGCGCTTAAGTCCACGACCTTTTTGCCCGCGCTTAATAACCGAGGCACAAAGTCCATAGAGGCAGTGTGCGGAAGCGCTAAGAATAGCGCATCGCATTTACTTACCGCCTCTTCTACCTCGGGCAGACCGCAGATAAGATCAAGCCGGTTCATAAATTTAGGGAAAAATTCTGCGATGGGCGCAGGTTTATCGATTTTTGCCGCTAGATAGGTGATTTTAACCTCGGGGTGTTTTAAGAGGATATCGATCAGCTCTTCGCCGGCATAACCGGTTGCCCCAAAAATACCTACATTGATCATCTTCTTCCTTCCCTTGTAATAAAATATCATATTAGACGAAAAAAAGGCCGCAGTCAAGTCTTTTCTCGTCGGAATTAACGCAAAAACGCAAAACTTTGCGCTTTTGAAATCTTTTGCGCTTTTGCGACAAATAAAAAGTCCCGCTTGAGCTTCAAGCGGGACTTAAGAAATTTTCTAATTGTGGCGTTCTTCTAGAATCCTCCTAACGTTTTGTCCACTGGAAGCGTTTGCGCGCGCCCTTCTGGCCGTACTTCTTGCGCTCCGTAGCACGCGGGTCGCGGGTCAGGAATCCCTGCTTACGCAAGCTATCTTTGAGCGCCGGGTCCGCTGAAATAAGACAACGGGCAATACCCAGCTTCAAAGCGCCTGCCTGTCCAGTAGTTCCGCCTCCCCTGATATTGGCAAAGACATCGTATTTACCCAAAGAATCCGTGACCTGCAAGGGCTGCCTGACGATGATCATATCGGTCTCGCGCAGGAAATATTTCTCTATCGGCCTGCCGTTTACCCGGATATCGCCTTTTCCGGGAATAAGCCGGACCCTGGCCACCGATTCTTTACGTCTGCCTACTGCTGTATGTTTAATTATATCTTCCATAATTACTGCGCCTTTATCAGTGTGGGATTCTGGGCTACATGCGGATGTTTATCATCCGCGTATACCTTTAATTTCTTAATGATATCTCTGCCTAAGGGCCCGCCGGGAAGCATACGCTTGACGGCAAGCCTGATCACTGTCTCGGGTTTCCTGGCAAGCATGGTTTCTAAGGTAACTTCGCGCAAACCCCCGGGATATCCGGAATACCGACGGTAGACTTTCTGCTTCAGTTTTCTGCCAGTAACCTTAATTTTTGCGGCATTAATGACAATGACTCCGTCACCGGTATCCAGATGCGGCGTAAATATAGGCTTGTGCTTACCCCTGAGCAATACCGCTACTTTGGTGGCGAGCCTGCCTAAAATCCTATCCTTGGCATCCACCAGATACCACTGCCTTTTAATATCCTTATTTTTCGCGACGTATGTTTTATTCATAAGAAGAGAAAGTATAACACATTTTAGCACTAAGTCAAATTATTTTTTTATGCCTTTAGCGTAGAACTGGTTAGCGGGTCCTGTCACGGGGCGCTTCTTGCGCTAGATGCGCTGCGAAGCATCCCCGTGCCACCCGCTAACAAACACCTGCTCGTGCTTCACTCAGAGCATTTTTGGATAATGGTAAGTAATTTAGCGAGCAAATAAAAAGGGCTGAATGGTTAAATCCAGCCCCTATGGAATTAGATAGGTTATTTATGCTTAAAGGTCTTCAATTTCTCTCTATGTATTTGCTTCTTCTCTCTTAACAGCCTTGATATGTCTTTCTGTCTTCTCGTGATTCGTTCTCGTGGCATTATTTAAACTGTTCCTTTACGGTAAGGAAGAATTTCTTCCCACTATCTCTGCTGCTTGGATTAACTCATCAAGTATACCAATAAATTTCTGTTTTCTATTTGAAACATTAAAAATTGGCACTAAAGCTATTGGTTTATATCTTAGAACTCCTTCTTTAAGAGTAATGCTTGGCGTAATTTGCTTTGACCTGCTTAAGAATATCCTAAAAATGGAAAATTTAGGAGGAGCATTATCGGTATATAAATTTATACCGATTTGAGCAGAATCAACGCTAATCGCCATTCCTCCGTAAATGTTAGAATGGGTATTTAAAAAACTGCAAGCAACCTTCTTGCCTTTATAAAAACCATTTATAACTATAGAAAAACTAATATAAGAACCTATGATTTTTTCTTCTGTTGCAGAGATAATGTTCTTGAGTTCTTCAATAACTATTATCCCCTCCTACCCTCCTTTTTTCTTAATTATACCACCCCACTTTCAAAATGGTAAGCAATTTAG
This sequence comes from uncultured Planctomycetales bacterium, assembly GCA_964545575.1. Classification (GTDB taxonomy): domain Bacteria; phylum Omnitrophota; class Gorgyraeia; order Gygaellales; family Profunditerraquicolaceae; genus CAZJFL01. The sequence goes on along the minus strand of CAZJFL010000009.1, from coordinate 4,613 downwards.
CGGCTGGCTTGACTTAACTCCTAAAATGAATTCGGAGGTTTTCGTAAAGTTTTGCGGAGGGATTTGTGAGCGTGCATAAGAAATTTTTTGGCAAAAGTGCGCAAGGATTTACGAGGAACGAAGGTGGCGCTTCTGCGTAAGCATACTGTCCGTAGTGACGAGTAAACCGTAGCGCACGGCAAAAAATTTCCGCACGCGAACAAAGTCCCGCAGCAAAACGGCTATGCATTAGGGACAGTCCCTGCAATTACATCAGCGGATCCATAGAAAGGACAGGATGCTTGACTTTTTGCAGGTAATTTAAGAGCTCTTCCGAGGTGGTAGCTACGCTTTCATCGGCGATTTTATCGAGTAAATCCGGCAGGCCTAACTCTTCCGCGCGTTTTTTAAGCTTATCCGCTAAAAGCTCCTTTAATTCCTTGGGCATCCAGACCAAGCGTTTTAATCCCCCTTCGGCAGAGATAAATTTTTTGCTGGTAATATAAAGTTTGCCAACGCCCAAAAATCCGGGAGTCTGCACCCCGCCACCCACTGAACCGGCTAAAGTGGTAAAGCTCATCCCGCAAGGCGTCATCCCGGAAAAATCGCGGTGCACCACCATAACTGCGCCTGCTTCGGGAATTATGGCGACAATACATTCGAAGCATCCGCAGGAGGACTGGGGCGAATCCATCAACGAATACATGCTTACCTTTTCAATGCTCTTATTGGACTTATTGTAAACAAAATCATTTACGCTCTGCCACTGGCCGAGCCGTTTGTCCAGCGCCGCTCCGGTAGGTATGGGCTGATTCGCTCCGGTGGGCGTGATTTCGTGCGATGCCTTAGCATCCAGCCAGGAATAAGCTCCGCAAAGGCCCAGGCGTTCAGGGGTCACAATGCAGACGTGATTCGGCGCAAAAGACTGGCAGAGAAGGCAGGAATAAAAAGTATCCACGCTTTCATCGGTCATACCGCTTAAGCGCTCGTCGCGCTGATCAAAGACTTTCTTGGCCCCGGGCAACAATCTATCAACGTCGACCTCTTTGGTATAAAGTTTGACCTGGATTTTATCTACGATGGCGCTATATTCCTGATGCAGCATCGCATGCAGTATCACCCCGATATGTTTCAAGCGGAAACCCTTATTAAAGGCATCTTTGCTGATCCTGATCCAATTCATATCGCGCTGGCCGACGTGCATCAGGCCCATGGCGTAATTGACAAAACGGTGGATCTGCCGTTCTAAAATCGGCTCAAAATCCTTCTGCATTTTACGGCCGGCGACCTCCACGATAATCGCCAAAGGCATAGACTTAGAGCCAGCCGGCAGTTTATCTATATCTAAGCCGATGACTTCGATTTTACCGTCCTCTATCTCATCCATCTTCTTGGTGGTCAAGAATTCAAAGGCGTCACTTGCCTTGCCGCCGAATTCCACATGCAGCTGCTCTTTTCTCACGCGTTCACCCTCAAAAGCTGCCGCATAGGGAATGGGAACGGCGACATTGGCGACTTTTACTTTCAGCCCCCGCACCTCCACGCATTTAGCAGCGATCTTGCGATAATCTTTTTCCGTAACCAAGGCCTCGTATAAAGTAGTGTCGATTTTGGGCAACTGCGGGACTTCTAAGTCACTAATGATCGGGAATCCTAAAGCCAAAACCCCCAAGCCCGTCGCCACAATCACCTCATCAACGTGGCTTAAAAGCACCACTAATGCGGGAACTTTTTCTTTAGTATATTTAAGCGCTTCCTGCCATTGCCCGCTTTTGATGCCGCCGAAAGTCAGCGGCGCGCGTACCGCAAAGTTTACCGCATAAATTGCGGAAAGATAATCCTCTCCCATCGGGACCACATAATTATCCAGGCCTAATTCTACATTTTTATTCTCTAACTGTTTCTTAAAAGTATTGCCGTTTACTCCACCGACCAACAGGCTGATAATACTTCGGCTTTGAAAATCACGCACCAGCTGCACTGCCGAATCTTCATCTTTCGCTGGCCCTAAAATTACGGCTATGCCGGCGATCCTGCCGTCGACCAGCTGAATTCCCAAAGCCCGCAATAAGGTATCGGATAAAAACCCGGCGCACTCCTTGTGTGGGTGCTCTTTCCCCAGGTATTGCAGCGCTGCTAATATTTCTTCGCACAATAAAGTTGCGATGCCTTTATTCAAAACCCCGCCTAAAGCCTCCATTTTAAAGCCGTTGGCGCAAGGCAAGTTATTATTCAAGCCCTCTGCTTGTTTTAGCACGGAAGCGCAATCTTCTAAGGTCTTTACCTCGACTTTTAACAAAGCGTTGATCAAAGGTAGGTAATAATTAGTCTCCGGAAATCCGATCGGATGCTCGGGCCCCTTTTCCTTAATCGCCTTATCCAAGGCCTCTTTAGTTACTTTAATAATGGTATCCGCTCCCTTAGTCCCTAATTGGATTAAGACATCTGCTGACATGTTTGCTCCTTTTCACAGTGTGAACGCCAAACCATTCCCGCAGAGGCGGGACGCCGACGCATCCTTTAGCGTCGGGCGCTGATAGGATTGGGCGTTTTTACAAAGATATAATATTCTCGGCAATAATTGCGCTATCTCTGATGACATTATCCCAGTTCATATTGCCGCATACCGCTCCGCAGGCAAAGATATTCTCTATGTTAGTGCGCATCTGCTCATCAACTACGATAAAATCATTTTCTATATTGACCGGGGTATCTTTTAAAAAGTCAATATTACTTTTAAATCCTGTGGCAAAGACCACTACTGATGCGCCTACAACTTTACCTTCTTTAAGCCTAACCGCCTGGACCTCGCCCTCTCCGATTATCTCGGAAGGCTCGCCATTAATGGCTTCTACTTTATATTTATCGGAAATAACTCTTGCGATGTCCAGCGCCGCCTCATCGGAACCTGCGATACAAACACTATCCACAATGATCCGAACGGAGAAATCCTGAAAATCCTTTAAGGCCTGTAGCATAACTACGCCTTCCTTTTTTGCTCCGGGGATATCCGGGAGGGAAATTTTTCTTCCCGAGGCAATGACTAAAAAATCATATTCTACGGTTTCTTTCTCCTTAAAAGAAATTGTCCTTTTTTTTAGGTTTAGCGCTACGACTTTTTTCTCTTTTAGGAAATTTATATTATTCTCAGCATAAAAATTATCGCTGCAAAGAAATAACTCCTCTTCTTTCACTGCCCCGGATAAAAAATCAGCTAACCTGCGGCGGTCATATAAGCGGTATGGCTCGTCGCTGATTAAGGTAATGGGGACGCTTTTATCTTTTTCTCTTAAAGCTACTGCTGTGGAGTGGCCGGCGACTGAGGCGCCGATAATGACGATTCTATTCATACTCTAGATGTCTGCGGCATCGAAAACTTTCGGCACTACTTTATCCCAACCAATAGGCATAATATGTATACCTTGGCACATAGGCTTTAATTCTTTGATTAACTGGCTCGCGATTTCAACTGATTTGGTTACCTTATCTTTTGTCTCTTCCATTTCCTTGATCAGATTATCCGGCACAAAGACTCCGGCGACATTATTATTCATATATTTGGCCATCCCGGCTGATTTCAGCAAAACTATCCCGGCTAAAATCGGAATTTTTAAATGTTTTGCCTTAGAAAGAAAGTTTTCAAAAATCTTCGGGTCATAAACCGCCTGGGTCTGGAAAAACTCAGCACCGGCATCGATTTTTTTCTCCATCTTCAAAATCTGCGGTTCTAAAGGGTCAGCTCCGGGATTGACTACTGCGCCCAGGCAGAACTTTGGCGCTAACCCATCCAGTTTATTACCCTTCATATCAAAGCCTTGCTGTAATTTCTTGGCGACTTGCAATAGTTGTACGGAATCCAGATCAAAGACCGGCTTTGCCTCGGGATGGTCGCCTAAGGTAGTGTAGTCTCCGGTTAAAATTAAAACATTTTCAATGCCTAAAGCGGCAGCGGATAAAAGATCGGATTGCAAAGCCAGGCGATTCCGGTCACGGCAGGTCAGCTGAAATATCGGCTCAAAACCCTTTTGCTTTAATAAGCTAGAGACTGCTAGCGAGCCCAGCCGCATCACCGAGCTTTGTAAATCCGTAACATTTATCCCGTCCACGCGGCCGCGGATAAGTTCAGCGTCCTCCAAGAGCACCCTGGTTTCGATGCCTTTGGGTGGGCCGATCTCCGAGGTCACCACAAACTTCCCGGCTTGTAATTTTTCTTTAAAAGTCAATTTCAGTCTCCTAAAATCGCAGAAACAAAACAAAGCTATTATATGCGTAATGCGCGCTTATATCAAGGATATTTTAGCGTCTGATCCGCCTATCTAAAGAGTGTAGGGGCAACCTTAAAAAAGATTTGCAGTAAAGGCTTAACTTAGGATATAATAAATTGATTAGCGCAAAGGAAACGGCAAGATAAAAACGTCAAAACCCGTACCTAAAAACAATTGGCGGATATTTAGCCAAAGGAGATTCATGCCTGACTGGTTCCCCCCTGTTGAATGCCCTAAATGCGGTAGTAAAGATACGCGCTTTGTAGAACCTCATTATGAAGCGTCAATTTATGAATGCAATGTATGCGGGAGCCGTTTTGAAATAACCCAAGACGAATAGTATTTCAGCAATTAATTGGCCGGTTTCTT
>CAZJFL010000008.1:7622-92348 GCA_964545575.1 uncultured Planctomycetales bacterium | reverse complement strand
TCGCCGGTTAAATGCGGTATGATTTTTAAATCATAACTTCCGGACTCAGATAATACTTCTTCTATGCTTTTAACCGGACTAATCACCGGCAGGCTGTTTCTCTGGCTCTGCTGGGCAGCGCTGAGGGCGATCTTCTTCCAGCGCTCAAGCCGCGAAGCTTTTTTATTTTTATTCAGCCTGACCACCACCCGCTCTGTATCTAGAGGAATAATCTTGTCTACTCCCAATTGTGTAAGTTTATCCACGATATCATCAAACTTACCTTTTTTCGCTATGGCGCAGGCAACCGTGACTTTAAATCTACCAACAGGAATAGACTTCTGCTTTGCCTTGACTTTAAGAATTAGTTTCTGAGCTAAGATTTCCTCGACATTAGTGCTATATTCATTGCCCTGTTCGTCAAAGACAACTACCTCGTTACCTACTTTAATCCGCAAAACATCCTTAAGGTGATGCAGCTGCGTTTTATCGTCAACGATTATCTTATCGCCGGCGATGTTTTTAGAGGAAGAATATAGCCTCTGCATTTAAAAAACCTTCCTTAATAACTGAATGCCTAAAAATATAATTATCAGGCCGCAGATAAAGCTGAATATCCGGTAATAAACCGCCTTTATATTATGCATCAGACGCGGGATGAATCCGGCTAAACCTGCCAATATTGCTAGGGGTGAGATAAACGTGCCCAGGCCGAAAAACATCCCGTAAAGTGCGCCCTCCAACCAGGATTTTGAAGCTAACCCTACGTAAGAGAGCGTGGCTAAAAGCGGAGCGCAGGGCAAGAGCCCCACCACCAGACCAAAGATAAAGAGGCTTTTTTTATCGCGCTCTAAGATATTACGGTATAAGAAATGGCAGAGCTTAAACTCTAAAGAGCGTCCCGTTAACATCAAAATCCCGGTAAAAATAATAAAAGCACCACCTAAAGCAATCAGGTATTTAAATAAGGCACCGGCAAACAACCTCTGCTCGGCAAACCTGCCCAACCAAAAGACCAAAAACCCCAACATGGTATAGGCAATAATCCGCGCCGATGAGAATATGACATAACTCATCAGCCCTTTAAAAGGACCCTTGCCGGTTCCGGCAATATAAGAGATTAAAATCGGCCCGCAGCTGGCAATACAGGGCCCGCTGCCAAAAGATAGTCCTAAGAGAAAAATGCTGATTGCGCCCTTAAGCATTTATTTTACATCCTTCTCTGAAAACACCTCCGCGGTATAGATGTATAATTCTGTATCCTTATCCTTCCAGGCGTCTGCAGGCAACCCGGCTTTATGGGAACAAAGATTGGAAAGAAATTCTTCTTTTGACCATCCGGTCTCAGTAGCTACCTGCGGCAGGAATACTCCGCTGTGAAAACCCCTTTTTACAATCACTCCGTGCACACCCATCTGGATTTTATCCGCCGAATCGACCTTTTCTAAGGGAGAAAGCGCGGATATTTCTATCTCAATATCTTTTAATTCCGCTAAATTTAGCGGCGAAAAACGCGGGTCGCCGGTGGCCGCCTCTATCGCCATATCCCTGACAGTAAGGTATAACGGTTGGCTCCCTACCATGTGCCCGATACACCCGCGCAGCTCTCCATCCTTACGCAAGGTAACAAAGGCACCCATATCTTTAAGTAGCGCCGGGTCGGTTTCCGCCACCTCTAATTTCTTCCCGGTTTTTAAATATGTTTCGATGGATCTTCTGGCAATCTCCAATAATTTCTTCCTTTGTTCATTATTTAGCAGCATGGTTTCTCCCTGCCTGCCGGCAGGCAGGCTTTTTGCTTGGTCTATTGCACAGCTGGCGTATCCCACGGTCCAGATACCTTTTATTTTTTTATCCGTCACCATAGCGGAATTAGTATAATTTAAGACCTTTAATTTGTCGTGGCCGAGCTCCTTGGCTAAAATAAGCGCGCTGACCGCGCCGAATCCTCCGCAAAGCTGCATTTTTCCCTCGCGCAACCCGTAATACAAATTATGCGCATCCATATTCTTTAAAGCTACCAGGGTAAGATTATCCATTTTTTCGGCTTCTTCATAATCATAGCCGTGATACATATCCGTTGAAACCACCACCAGCACATCCGAACGCCCGGCGATTGCCTGCTTCAATAAATTAGCTAATTTCTGGCAGGTAGAAAGAGTGCAATCCCCCATCACTATCGGCACAATCTTAAAATCTACTAAAACCTTTTGCAGAAAAGGAAGCTCTACTTCTACAGAGTGCTCCTTGGTAAAGGCGGCAGGGTCAAAAATTATGTCGCTGTCTTTATTCAGTAATTTACGCGTAAACTCTGCATCTATTTTTAAATCTCCCAACGGCGTAGAGAATATGCCGCGCGGATAGACAGATACCCCGCTAAAAGGATAATAATGGCTGGGGCCGATGACAATAACCGTTTTATAAGGCTTATCTTTGATCAGCTTATAACCGAAGGCTGCAGTCTGGCCGGAAAAGCCGTAACCGGCATGCGGAGAAATCAAAGCAAATATGTCGCCTTCCACCGGTTCAGGATTAGCTTTATCCAGAAAACCGTCTATCATCCGGGATAGTTCCGTGGGATCATCCGGATAGAACGCGCCGGCAACATTGGGACGCTTTATCTCTTGTGTATAACCGATACCAGACATCAATACCAAACAAATAATCAAACTCCTAACCCCTAACTCCAAACCCCTAACTACTGCTTTAATGCCACACACCTTTGATCTCCTCTCCGCAAAATTTACATTTTCCGTCTACTAAATTAACTTCCGTGATCATGTACCCTGCCCGCTTGATTACTATTTTCCCGCAACGCGGGCAATAAGTATTCTCCGCCGGATTACCGGCGACGTTTCCGATGTAAACGTATTTTAAGCCGCAATCAAGAGCGATCTGCCTGGCTTTTTCCAGAGTTTCCACCGGCGTAGGATTAAGGGCAACCAGTTTATACATCGGCTGAAAGCGCGAAAAATGTAACGGCGTATCCGCGCCCAAATTATCCTTAATCCAGAGGCACATCTTTTTAATCTCTTGAGGGTCGTCATTATATCCGGGTAAAACCAGGTTAGTAATCTCAAGCCATACTCCGGCGCGCTTTAATATTTTTAAACTTTCCAATACCGGCTCAAGCGTCCCCTCAGATAATTTAACGTAATATTCATCGCTAAAACCCTTTAAATCAATATTTGCCGCATCCAAATAAGGGGCTAATTCCTTTAACGGCTCCGGATTAATATAGCCGTCAGAATGCATAATATTTTTTATCCCCTCCTGCCGGGCAAGCTTTGCTGTATCCAGCATATATTCATAAAATATGGTCGGCTCAGTATAGGTATAGGCAATGGTCGGTGAGCCGTCCTGCCTGGCATATCTGACTAAATCCTGCGGCTCAACATAGGTATAGCTTACCTCTTCCGGCCGCTTCTGGGAAATCTCCCAGTTCTGGCAGAATTTACATCTTAAATTACATCCGGCAGTAGCCACGGAAAGTGCAGTTGTCCCCGGCAAAAAGTGAAATAAAGGTTTCTTTTCTATGGGGTCGATATGTATAGCTACAGTTTTACCGTATGACAAAGTATAAAGCGTTCCCTCCCTATTTTCTCTTACGCCGCAGAATCCGCGCTTACCCGGCGGGATGACGCAATTGCGCGGGCACAAATGGCACTGCACAACCTTATTCTCCAATTTCTGATAAAAAAGAGCTTCTTTCAATTTCTCCTGGCTGAATGCGGTGGGCAGATAAAAACATAAAAAAATCAGAGCGGAAAGAAAGATCAAACTAAAAAATAATCTTGAATAATTCTTAATACTCATAATTCCCTCTTCGCGATTTGCCGGGAAAACTGTTTGTTTTCTCAAATAACAGTTTTATTTTTTGCAAGAATTCAACCTCTTTAATTCCGCATCTACCATCATGCTAACTAATTCTTTAAATTTGACGGTAGGCTTCCATCCGAGTATTTTTTTTGCTTTACTGTAATCTCCTTGAAGCAATACAACTTCGGCAGACCTATATAATTTTTTATCTATAACAATATATTCCTTACAGTCAAGGCCGACATGGCTAAAAGCCAGTTCAGCGAACTCTTTCACGGAATGCGTCTCATTAGTGGCAATAACATAATCGTCCGGCTTTGATTGCTGCAGCATAAACCACATTGCCCTGACATAGTCCCCGGAAAAACCCCAGTCTCTCTTTGCCTCCAGGTTCCCCAATCGTAATTTATCCAATAGACCTAGTTTAATCTCGGCAACGCTTCTAGCTATCTTCATAGACACAAATTCAGAGCCGCGCCTTGGAGACTCGTGGTTAAAAAGTAATCCACAGCAGGCAAATAAACCATAGGCTTCACGATAATAGCGCGCAAGATCAAAACCTGCTACCTTAGAAATTGCGTAAGCAGACCGGGGATGAAAAGGCGTATTTTCATTTTGCGGCACTTCCTTCACTAATCCGAACTGCTCACTTGAACCGGCAAAATAGAACTTGCATTTCGAGACTTTTTCTTTAATTGCCGATAACATATAATGAGTCCCGTTTATATTCGTATTTAACGTTGAAAATTCATCCTCAAAGGAATAAGGCACAAAGCTCTGCGCTGCAAGATGGTAGCACTCTTGGGGCCTGACCTTATCAACTATTTTAAATATGCTGGCGTAACTTTCCATTGAACCCGAATGCAACACAATTTTATTACCTAAGTGTTTTATCCGCCATAGGTGCTGTTCGGGAGATTCCAACGCAACCCGCCTTAAGATTCCATGGACCTCATATTCTTTAGAAAGCAGAAACTCTGCCAGATAAGAACCGTCCTGTCCGTCGATGCCTGTGATCAATGCTTTTTTCATAAACGCCATCCTTTCTTGTTTGTATCCGGTTCGCCCTATTTTTTGTTTTTCATAACTATTTTTGAGAATTGCCTCAAGGCTAACAATCTTAATTGTGGCGAAACAAATGCAGTTGCTACAATTGTGCTGATTAATATAAGAAATAGGCTAATAAAAGCCATAGCTGACGGCCTCGGAATTGTAATTAACCACCGGCAAGCTCCGGGTATAATCATGGCTGCCGCCAGCGGGATAAGGACATCGTTAAAAATCCAATGCCGCATTTCCGTTTTCATTAAACGGCGGTGCATCATCGGAATGGTAACCAGCATATAAATGGCATTCAGGACAACCCACATAGACGCCGCCCCTAACGCGCCATAATGCTTGGCCATAAAAAAAATACCCGGGATAACAACCATTGCTATAAAAACATTTACGATAAGGGTAAGCTTTGTCCAACTATGCGCCAATTGTAAGCTATATGGCATAGACATCAGGGCGTTTATGGCCGTACCGACTACCAGCACACTCGCTATAGGCGCAACATTCTTTGCGGTTTCGATATTCCCCGTCCATAATAATACAATATCGAAAGAAAAGAATATAAATATTGCCATTATGGGCAGAATAAACGCGGCGACCAACTGACAATTCTGATGGTAAATCTGCTTTAATGTTCCGTAATCTGCCTTGGCCACTAACGCTGAAAACCGGGGAAGAACAGCGCTGAATACCGCCAGCACAAACATCGTTGGGCCTAGAACTGCAATTGTACTAGCTAAAACATAGTAACCAAACTCCTTCAAGCTGAATAAATTGCTCAGCACTATTTTATCGATTTGTGATAATAATAATCCGACAAATGCAATGCCGCTCATGCCTAAAGTAAAATGCCGGACATTTTTGATTAGCTGGAAATTATAACTTGGTTTATGCCCGGGCAATGACAGATTACCCCAAAAGAAGACCGCAATAACTATTGTCCTGGCAAAGCTAACAATAATTTGCCACAAGAAAAAGGTGGTAATCGTAGGAGAAAAAAACCGAAGTATCAAGACTGCGCCTACGCTAAGCAATGTATTAGCGGCCATATTTATATAACATAATGATACTTGGCGCTGTAATCCCATAAGCGCATTCTGGTAAAAGTTAAATGTCCATTGCAGGGTTATCAATACCCCCATCAGCATCAGACTCTGCCAAATAATATTAAACGGGATATTCCCGGGCTTAATCCAGTATTTAGCGATTAAGGACGCGCCTGATAAAATTAAAACGCCCGCAATAATACCGATAGTGATATAAATTATTTCTACCGTGCGCGTAAAATCACGCGCTTCTTTTAGCCTCTCTGACTGCACTGAATAATAAGCCATGGTGCGGTTCATTGTCATCCCCAGGCCGAAATCAAATGCTTGCAAGATGACCTGCAACATAATATAAAAACCTATCAAGCCATACGCTTCAATACCCATCAACTTAACGTAGAAAGGGATGCAGACTAATTGCAAAAGCAATAACCAGATAGTGCTTACAAAATTTGCTAAAATATTTTTCATAGGCTTTTGGTCTTTTTAATAAAAAAGAATATTCTTGCGAATAAGCGTCTTATTAATTCACCTGGAGATATTGTCTCCAGCAAAAAAATACAGGTTCTTAGATCCGGCTTCGGATTCCATATGCCGCAGGCACTTTGAGCTAATCTCACTAAATACCCAAACCTATCTTTAGGGACGCATTCGTTGGCATACATCAAATGCGGATTATACGGATTGCCGAAATCCAGCTTTCTCCAATCCATTTCTTCCGAAACATAACCGCGCTCTTTATAAATCTCCCAAAGTTCCGTTCCGGGCAACGGCGTGGTAACGGAAAGGTGCGCGTGGCTCATTTTATTATTACGGATAAAATTTATCGTTTTGTTAATTTCTTCTTCTGTCTCATCAAGCGCCCCGATCATAAATTGCCCGCCTACGCCTATACCGTAATTATTAGTAAGATCAGCAGCCATTTGATTATGGCTTAATTTCACAGAACCATTTTTAAGAAAATGTAAAACCCTTTCTGAGCCCGACTCGAAGCCGTAGGAGATCTGAATCACGTTAATAGATTTTAACAACCCCAACACCTCAGCGTCTATGAGGTTAGCGCGGCCATTTACATTGAAGACAATCCCCTGGTGCAGGTTTTTATTTTTAATAAGTTGCACTGTTTCTATTAACCTGGCACGGTTGGCGATAAATAAATCGTCAATTATATTAATTGCATTTATAAGGGGATAGCGGTTCCTTAATCTTTCTATTTCAGAAACAATACGCCCTGCCGAATGATACCGGCAACTCCCCCATTGTCTTACCGCCTGGCAAAAACGGCAGGAATAAGGGCAACCTCTGGAGGTAAGCAGAGTAAACCCCTTTAGATCGGCCTTCATTACGAATAACCGCTTTGTTTTTGTATACCAACCCATATCAAGCAAAGAAAGATCCGGAGGCGGTATCAAATCGAGCGGCTCAATCTGTTCCCGGCCGGGATTAAGATAAACTTCTGCGCCCCTCCTATAACAGATACCCGGCAAAGAAAAAAGGTCTTCCGGAACAAATTTACCGCGCGAGCTCCAAATCTTGCAAAGATCATGCAGCGTCTGCTCTCCTTCCCCGATAACGCCTATATCAATACTGGCGGGTAAAGTATGCGGCAAAGAAGTAATATGCGGCCCTCCTACGCATAAGGCCAATTCCGGACGGGCCTTTTTTAGCTCTGCGCAAAGAGAAATAATCTCAAATAACCCGACCGTATAACTGGTAAAACCTACGATATCCGCGGCGGCCTTAAGTATTTTTTTAACCGCGTTTTTCCTGCTTTCTCCGGCTAATAATTCTATCAACGAAGTCTCTATATCGGGCATCTTGCTTTTTAGATACCCCGATAAATAGCATGCGCCCAGCGGAGGATACATATCTTTGCGGATATTCACGAAGGCTATCTTCATATTTTTCTAGATTTATCAATTAATATTTGATATACCTGGCGCATCCTAAGAGCGCTCTGGCTGTAGCTATGTTTACTTGCGTAATCACTATTTAATTTCTTCAGGCCTGCTTGTTTTTTAGCGTCGGATATCAAGCCGGATATTTTTTCCTTCAAATCTCCGCAGTCGCCATTCCTAAATAATTCAATGCCCGCGCCATTTTCTTTCAATTCTTTGAAATAGCCGATGTCGGAGGCGATAATAGGTTTACCGTAAGCTATGGCAAAAGTAACGGAACCCGAACCAAAAGTCTCATAAAAGGGCGCGAGCATAATATCGGTGATCATCATTATTCTAGATAAATTAGATTCAGGAATATAGCCGGTAATCTTAACCCTCTCCGCAAGCCCCGATTCCTTTATTTTATTTTTTAAATCTTCGCAATATCTGCTTTTATCATTAGGGTGCGGGCCTCCTGCAAACAAAAACAAGCAATCATCTAAATCTTTGGCTATAGCAAGGATAAGTTCGCATCCTTTTCTGGGGCCGATAAAACCGAAAATTGTCAGGATGTTTCCGGGATCGGACTTAAACAAAGATTTTTTATCCAGGCCGGCATCATTTTTAATTTCTTTTTTTTCAGGAATAGGATGGATCATGATGAATATTTTCTTATGGACTATTCCCATTTTAGGCAGATACTTAACGTTCTCCTTTGTATGTATAATCAGTAGATCTGCCGAAGAAAAAACTATGCCTTGTACAAAAAAAAGTATAAATTGCTGCAGCCTAAAAAACGGGCGGTTTTTTCTGGGAATGGTTATTTCGTGCAAGGTGATTATTTTCGGTATTCTGATCTGTTTCAAAAAAATCCAGCAATTTATGGCGCTCTGAAAAAAATCAGGAGCAAAGAATGAATTTACGTAATGAATATGCGCTATATCGGCCTCATTTGCGCTCTTGCCTAATTTTATAAAATCTCTAAGCCTCTTATGCGCATTTAAAGGCAATATATCCGCGCTTGCTCCCGTCTTTTCAACCGCTTCCTTTAAAAAACGCGCGTAATCGCCGACACCGCATTTAACATCGAGTGGTGCAAAAAAATAAACTTTCATTTTTTCTTATATACCATTACTATATCCTGCATAAAATAATGTCCGTATTTATTTTCCAGCGCCTCAATAATTTTTAATAGAAAATTGCCGACGAAAGAAAATATCGGGATCTTCTCTTTCTTAAACCACCTCAAAATGAACGGCAATATACTGAATCCGTAATCTTGGAAATACGCGTAACCGCATCCACCAGCCTGGGATATTTCAAGATCAAACTTACTGCCTAATTCTTTTAGGTCGCCAAAAGAATATTCCGTCTCCCAGCCGTATTCCCAGACCCCCTCTTTTAATCTTCGGTGTTTATAGATAGTATAAGGATTGAACTTTTGCGGCACAGAAATAACAAGCAGACCTTTTGGTTTTAGAATCCTCAGCTGTTTCTTGATATAGGGCAACGGGTCTTTGAAATGCTCCATCACCCCCTGGCTGAAGACGATATCGAAAGAGCAATCATCAAACTTCATCGCGCCCATATCGCCTAAAGAAATATCCACCCGGGAATCAAGCATCCTGCCGATCCTCCCGGCTACGGCGACCGCCGACGTTGAAACATCTATAGCGGAAAAATTTGTCTCTTTAAAGAGCCCCGCCAGGTAATGCGAATCTATGGCAGTGCCGCATCCAACCTCAATAATGTTTTTAGGATGCAAAAGCTTTATCTGTTTTATGAGAATATCCAAGAATCTCTTCCTGTGCTCAAGATGAAAAGCAATATGCTTCCTTAAATCTTTATCATTAAAATAACTTTCCCAGATATAATCGAAAGATTCCGGCTCGGCACAATCGGTAAAATCTAATTTCCTAAATTTAGCGAAAATCCACCTGCCGGACAGGATTAAACTTATAAAATAGAGACAGTACACGCCGAAAAGAAAAATCTTACGCCTGAACAACCTTACGCGCGCGCAAGATAAAATAATATTTTTAAGAAGATAACTGAAAGATGCGTAGACGACAGCATACGCCTGCCTTTCAAACTTCAACAGATCATCCGGTTCGACGCTTGAAGTTTTTATCTGGACTAAACCCCTGCCCCAGGCGGAATAGGCGAACTTTCTCCAGTTGAATCTTAAATTTTGCGGAACTAAATCATATACCTCTGTCCCGGGAAACGGCACCATGCAGAAAAACGAAACAAAATCGGGGCTCAAAGATTTAGCAAAATTTACAGTCTTTATAACGGTCTGATATGTATCCAGGCGGTGCCCGAAAATAAAGAATCCGTAGGTGTTTAAACCAGCACTCCTGGCTTCGCTAAACGCCCGCCTTACCTCGGAGGTATTTATTTTTTTCTTGATATCGCAGAGTATCCTGTTATCGCCGGATTCAACGCCGAACTGTATAACGTAACACCCATTTTTACCCATCCTCTCATAATCAGAATAAGACAATGAATCTACGCGCCCTAAGCATTTCCATGGCAGCCTTATATTGTATTCTCGCATTAATAAATAAAACTCATCGAGCCATTTGCTGTTTATGGCGAACAGATCATCCATAAAATATAATTCATCATAACCATACTCTTGCGTAAGCCAGGCGATTTCTTTGACGACGTTCTCGGGGCTACGCCTTCTAAAACTTTTTTTCCATACGGCCTTGGCGGCGCAAAAAACGCACTCATAAGGACAGCCTCTGGAAGTCATAATAGTAGCGACTTTTCTACCGGCCCTGATAGTATCAAATCTATAATTTAGCCCTCGCGTTAATTCATAGGATGGAAAAGGGATGGTATCCAGATTATCGATTAATAACCTTGGAGGCGTATTTTTTATATTGCCGCCTTCTCGGTAATATAAACCGTTGACCCCGGAAATGGTGTTTCCGTTACTTATTTTATCCAATAGTTCTACCGTGGTATTCTCGCCTTCGCCGCAGATCAAAAAATCTATAGCCGGGCATTCAGACAGCGTCTTCTCGGGTAACACCGTTGCGTGGGGGCCTCCGACAAAAATAACGCAATCCGGATATTTCTTTTTGATATTTCCTATTGTCTTAAAAGCCTCATACAGATTAGTGGTATAAAGAGCTATGCCGCAGGCAGCGGGTTTAAAATGGCCGATATAATCCAATAAATTGTTTTTTTTCTTAAATTCCACTCCTTCATCGAAAAAGAGGACTTCGTGGCCGGATTTTTTTAATACAGCGGCGATATAAAGCAGCCCGAGCGGAGGATATTCGTGTTTATAGCCGCCGCTGGGATTTATGAGCAAAACTTTCATTTAATTAATCCTGAATTTAATGATAGGCTGTTGTTTATCTTGCCTTCTGGAGATTTGAATAACTTCCTTGAATATACCTAAAGTCTCACGAGCGGCCTGCCCCCATGAAAATTGCTTTGCTCTTTCTAGGCCCTTCCCGGATAACCGCTTTCTTAATGCTTCGTCACTTAACAGCCTGTAAATAGTTTTCGCCATATCCTCGGTATTAAAAGGATCAAAAAACAATCCTGCGTCTTGGATAATTTCTGGTAAAGAGGTGACGCCGGAGGCAGCTACGGGCGTGCCGCATGACATTGCCTCTACAGCCGGCAGACCGAACCCTTCGAATATAGAGGGCAGCACGAGTAACGACGCCGCGGAGTAAAGCAAAGGAAGGTCTGCCGCCGGGACATGTCCGGTCAATACGGCATCTTGCTTACCGCTTATTTTAACCCCCGGATTGATAGCGCCGGCTAATACCAACTGATGCGGAATATGGTATCGCGTCTTTAAGATATTGAACGCTTCTAAAAGCCGGCGCATATTCTTATTAGGGCGCATCGTGGCTACGCTTAAGATAAAATCATCTTTTATGCCGTATTTTTTCTTTATTCCACTAATATCTTCCTGAGCATGGCCAGAGCAGAATGACTCATCTGCCGCCGCATAGATAACTGATACTTTGCTTTTTTCTAACCCGAATATATTCAATATATCTTTTTCCGAACTGCGGGAAACCGTGATTATCTTTTTTGCTCTTTTGATTGATAATCTATTTAAAACCCTCCAGATAAATAATTCGAATTGAGGCAGGCTCCGCGTAAAGCTGAAATGATAGGTATCATAGACGGTAAGCACTAATGGTTTTTGGCAAAGAATGGGTGCGGTATAGCCGGGAGAAAAAAGCAAATCTATCCGCTGATTATGAATCTGGAATGGCAGAATAAACTGTTCCCAGAAGATGCGCAACGGCCTGGACAATGCCTTAATCGGACAGATTACTTCCTTAAAGTTACCCCCCTGCGGCAGAAAAATGCCCTTATTTTCTTTACTGACAAATAAAATATATTCATTCTTTTCATCAAGCCGGGCAATCTCTTTAAGAAGATTGCGCAAATAAGTCACTACCCCGTCATTTCTGGCGGGTAGCGCAGATAAGGCATCAATGCCGATTCTCATATTATGCGCGCGAACCCTGCATCTTTTCACACTTTACTGTATAGTGGCCCAGCAAATAATCCTTCCAGGCTGATAAACAACAAATATTTATCAGCGTAAAATATTTAACCAGGCCTAAGATGGAGATTTTTTTCCTTATTAATATTAAAGCGGCTTTTAAAAAAACTAACGCGCAAAAAATTATTAAAAGGGACGCTTTCCAGAAAAACAAAGAAAGCGCTAAAAAACCCGTAAGGAAAAAAGGGCTTAAAATCTGGGCCAGTTTATGCCCGGGCAGGATAAGCAGCCCATAGAATCCATACTTGGGATTAAACAGCATTGACTTATATTTCAATAGAGTCTGGATTGTGCCGATAATTACTTTTTTTCTTTGCAGGACTATATCTTTTTCGGTATAGGGCAGATATTCATAGACAGAAGCATCAGGTTCAAAGCTTAATTTATACCCCTTTTTCCTGATATAGACCGAACTGTCGAAATCTTCGGTTAATTTCCTTTGGTCTATGGCTAGAATCTCTCTTCTGGCAGAGAAAATTTCTCCGAAAAGGCTGACCGCTGAATCGATCTGTGTCTCAAATTTGCGTAAAATATTTTCGTATTCCCTAAATATGCCGCCCCCCTTGGATTGCGCGTTATCTTTAATGCTTTTGCCGAAATACCTTCCTGTTACGCCTCCCACCCGGGGGTCAGAAAAATTTCTTAGCAAATATTTTAAGGTACCGGACTGGAAATACGAGTTGGCATCCGTAACTACTATTATTTCATTTTTGGCAAAATTTAATCCGTGCTGTATAGCCGCACCCTTACCTTCTCTTTCGGGCTGTTCTACCAATTCTATGCCGTATCTGAAATAATTGCTTACGATTTCCCTGGTCTTATCTGTCGAGCCGCTATCAACTACAATGATCTGAAGTTTTTCCTTAGGATAATCCTGGCTTAAAATATCCTCTAATTTCTTAGCGATAACTACTTCTTCGTTGTAGGTAGGTATGATTATCGTCGCAGCGGGAGTATAAGATTCATCGATGATATTTTTCTTTTTAAATATTGCAGAAAAGACGATGATGGAACACAGGTATCCGCCGTAAGCCCAAAAAAGGCCCGCTATAAAAAATAAATAAAACAAAAAGAGTAAAATCATTGCGGAAATAAGGTTTATTTATCTCTTCCTTAAAAATAAAAGGCTGATAAAAAAAGAAGAAAAGATGGTCTGCAGGCCGATAACCAAAAAAGTCATTGCCAAAATAGACTCGCGTATCCTGTATAGCGGACCGAAGCTATTGGAAAACCATTCTATGAATATAACGATATTGATCACCAGTCCGGACAAGAAAAAAAGCGCTCCCAGCAGAATGCCCTTCTCAAGGCTGAAGCGACGCTGAAAAAACGCCATCAACGGCTCGCTTTTCAGAAAACCCTGGGAAATAGCGTATGAATGCGCATACACCCCGAGATTTAAGATTTGATACGAAAGGATGCAGAGGCTACTTGCAAAAACCATGACATGCAGGTCCCAGGAACGACCCAAAAACATGAACGGGCCTTTGGCCGACAACAATAAAATGAACATCCCTAAGCCGAACCCCAACATTCCCGGAATAAAATAAAGCCAGAGCGGAGAATAAAGCAGCATAAAACGGATATGCCGCCAGGCATCGGATAGCGGAAGCAGTTTTGATTTACCCCGGCGCAGATGATAATCAATAGGAACTTCGCGTATCTTAAGACCGTTCTGTAAAGCTGCCACCACCATTTCGGTAGCAAACTCCATGCCCAAGCTCTTCAAATCCATTTTACGGTATGCTTCAGCCGTAAAGGCGCGCATTCCGCAATGAATATCCGAAAGGCGGGTATGGAAAAAAACCCTGGTCATTCCGGAAAGAACGGGATTGCCGATATAACGGTGCGGCCAGGCCATCGCGCCTTTCTCGATTTTACCCTTGAATCTTGAGCCGATCACAAAATCATAATCTTCCTTTAATGGCACCAGGAACTTGGGTATGTCATAAAAATCATAGGAGTTATCGCTATCGGCAATGACGATGTATTTTCCTCTGGCTTCTTTTAACCCCGCAAGATACGCTGCGCCGTAACCCTTTTGCGGCTCGGATACAACCCTCGCCCCTTCTCTCTCGGCAATCTCCCTTGAGCGGTCGACTGAGCCGTTATCGGCAACAATAATTTCTCCCCTGATTCCCTCTCGGGCAAATACTTCTTTAATCTTCTTAATGCAGGCGCCTACTGCCTGTTCTTCGTTCAAACAAGGTAGCACCACCGAGACTTCGATATCTTGCGTTCTCTCTATTCCCATATGATTTCAAAAACCCTGATAGAGTTATTGCCGATTTTATCCTCTGTAAAGAGTTTAAAATGTTTTAGGCCTTCCCCGCCTAAGAAATACAAGCGCACAAACAAACTTGGCGCTAAGTCCCGGTCTAACAGAATAGAGTGGTAACCCTCCTTATCCCGAAGGACTAAAACCGAAAAATCCAGGTTACTATCCGGATAAAGAATCTCTTTTAACCTGCCGCCTTCTTCGCTAAATAGGCTAAATGGTATCTTATACCCATAGTCTCTATAAGAATATAAAGAAGCCCTCTGGTCATTGAGATTATAAACCAGGCCGTTATCAAAAAATACCGTATTATCTTTCTGGCGGCCGCCGACTAACCGGTTATAGAAACTCAGGCGGCGTGAAATCCAGTTTTCGGAATCGCCGGCAGAGATTAGCGAAGCTTCCTGATAAAGCTTCTGCACCAACTTGCCATCTATGCCCAGGCTCTCAAGATAATCCTCGATTTGGGCCTTTGTTTTCCTGTTCAGGTTGTCCGCGATGTAGATTTTAGCAAAATCCCAGTTCCCCAGAAAAGAAATCGGCGTTATTTTATCCTGCATGGTGTAGTCAACGATAAAATATGCCTTGGCGGGCAAAGTATTAAGCAGTTTTAATACTTCTTCGGCCGGAGCTGGCGGCATTAATTTTAATAAACTTTCTTTTGCAATCTGCCCATCGGATAAAATCAGCTTCTCTAACAAAAAAATAGACCTGTAGGGGTCTTTAAGTTGGGCGTTGATGATCTCAAAGGCCCGATTACCGCCGTTATTGAGCATGCGCAGAATCCTTACTGCCTCTTTTTCATCATGCGCTAATAAAACGCGCGCCATCCAGTAAGCTTGAGGATTATTTTGGCTCTGGCCGTCAAAAATAACCCGGCGGCCGGCAATCACCTTAAACCAATCCCCGAAATCCCACCAGGAATTAATGATCGCGTCCTCTGGGGTCGTTTCCTTTATGGTGGTCAATACCCTATACCAGCTATCATCGATCAGCGGAAAGATCCTGCGCGCGGATAAATCGGCATTCATTAGAAACTTAACCCCGAAACTAATCATCACCAGTATCGCCATGGCAAGCCGTAATTTCATCTGTCTCTTTTGCAAATATCCGTAGCCCTCGGCAAATGCCCAGCCTAAGGATACGCCCAGGGGTATCAGTAAAAACATGCTGAAACGCACACCCTTGAAGCATGCAAAAAACATGCTCAACAGCCAGAAGACAAAAATCAGGATAAGAGCATGGTCAGCCGCATCCTTTCTTTTGCGCAAGGTATAAAGAAAGAGCGCCAGCATAGAAATCAGGGAGGCGATAATTAAAACAATCCCTCCTATTGAACCAGCAATATCTGCCACCCGCGCTTTTCTTAATTCCCCTACCGTGGAATAAACATTAGGCCAGATAGAACTAGTTAATAAAGAATCGTTCAGAGTCAACGCTCCTCTGATCTGGGAATACAGGGCGGATAGCGGCTGGAAACCGCAAAAAAGGATAATCCAGAATAAAGAGAAGAAAATAAAAACCGTTAAACTAAAGAAGTGTTTTTCCAGCGCCGGACTATCGCTAATTTTATATTGCAGGTAATTAGAAGCGGCGTTCACCAGGTAATATATTTCATATAATATGATAATTAAAAAGATAAACCACCAGTTCAGCCAAGTAAAACAAAATAGGCCGACCCAGAAGGCGCAAAAACAAAGCCACAATAACCTTAACTTTAAAGATTCTGCTTCCTGCGCCTTAAGGTACGCCCAGACAATCAATAAAGGGAAGGCAAGTTGTAAGATATCGCTGTCAAACCAGCCGGCACAACTACGAAAGAGAAAAATCGGGGCTAAGCCGATAAATAAAGAACTGGTTATGGCGGCGATGCTGCCCCAGCGGTAAAAACAAAATAGGTACAAGAGGGTAATAAAAATAAGGATAAAAAACAGCGGCAGATAAAATAAAAAATGGAATAACGTAACATTCTTAAACAAAGAAAATATTTTATAAAGAAAGGCACTAAGATAATAAAGGAAGCTATTCCAGGCAAGAGCTGTCCCGGAAGGCGCAAACACAAAGGTATCCCATTGCTTGGCGTTTACAATCTTGTCCCCGGGATAGCCGTGCCGTAAAACATTACCTACATATCTTGCAAAGTGCCAGCAATCCAGCTCCATCAGATAAGTTGAGCCGCTGGGATCCTGATAATTATCCTTTAATTTAGCATAAGTCTCTTCTATCTCCTTTTTTATCGCTGCTTTTTTATCTTTTTTATACTGCTTAACAAAAGCGCTGATCAGCTGGTTGCGGGCAGAGGAATAATAACCGGGAAAGCCTTTATCGACCACCAAGGCTGCCTCCTGATAGATCCTGCTTTCGGCGATATTCTGGGCTTGCTCTTTTAACTGCGGGAAATTAACCGGGAAGGCGCGGTAGTAGAGATTTACCGCCAGGACCAGCGTGAGGGGAATAATTATGGTAAGGAATTTTTTCATAAGATAATGGTGGAGCGAGCGGGATTTGAACCCGCGACCTCTACAATGCGAATGTAGCGTTCTCCCAACTGAACTACCGCCCCATGGATTCGTAATATTAAATAAATATTATAACACAATAAAAATCAGAAATATAGCCTCATTTTTCAGGGACAGTCCCCTTATTTAGACTTTGGATTAGCTTTGGCGGGGACAGTCCCTAGTTTGTGGAAACAGAGGGCATCTTGATGCGGGCATGCAACTGAACCTCGGGATTATCTACCGATGCCGGCTGGTCCGGCAGCCAGCGGCAGGTGATCAATACTTCAATAAAATTATCCTGTAACTGGTTAGCATTAAAGTTGCCGATGAACCGTAAACCCGGAAAACCGGAGGAATCTCTTACTACAACATTGGTAGCGATCACCTCAAAACTACCCCTAGGGTTTTGTCCGTTACCTGCGTTGGTATAATACCTGATTTCTGTTATAGCAGGAGGTTCCTGGCGGTAGGCAACCCAGGAATCATCAGAGTCTATACGACCGTTACCGCTGGGTAACGGATGATCGTCTATCCTCACCATGATTCCGCGGTCATTATTATTATAGCGTATGACTGCCGGATCTATCTGAGTATTGCCGATGGCGCGGGTAATCTGTTTAGTCATATGCTCCAAGGCAAGCGAAGCTTCGTTCTGCAGGGTAGTGCGCCTCTGTGAGTTTAAGACATGGCCGCGGCTGAATAAATCAATGCTGGAGAGGCCGATAGTCACGATAGAAAGCAGGACAATGGCGATTAATAATTCCAGCAGGGTAACTGATTTTTTAAGGGTGAGTTTCATCCCAACCTATCTGTGCTACTACTTTACGCAGGCCAGCGTCTCCCGGGGCGGGGGCAACGGTATAAGTATAATTATAATCAATATTATTGACCCGTTCCTGCCTGAGAGGGTATGGCAACGGCCGAACGGTAAGGTTATTGCCGGTAGTATCCCAGGTATCTTCTCTGACATCTGCCTGCAGGGGGTCAAGAAAATATTTTCCCAGCTCTCCGCCTCCCATGCGCGCGCGGGCATGCAGAATATACCTTTTGCCAGAAATAAAGATACTGGCCAGCCCGATCATGGTTACGGAGAGAATGATGATAGAAATGATGATTTCAAGCAGCGTAAGCCCTTTTTTATGCATAAGAGAAATATTTGGGGACACTCTTAAAAGGTTTAAGAAATGTCCCCAAGTTGAATACTTACTTGTGTTACAGCAATTCCCGGCCTAGCAGCCTCCTGGGCCGGGAGGCGGGAGCGGGTCGCCGAAGATCATACTCCAGAATCTGCCGTTTCCGCCGTTACGCTGTGCTTCAATGCATACATCAGCGCCATTAGGGGATACCTTTGCATGATAGTCCCAATTCCGGTTATTACCGGCAGGTAGAGAGAGCCTCAAATTATTATTTAGCTCGCCAATGTTATCAGAGTAATACCAAGTATGAGTATCATCCTCCATGTGGTAGATTCTTTCCGCCGACATAATCAACAAGATGTTAGCAATGGCTTCCTTATCCAAGGCCTGTTCCCTTATCCCGCCGTAATGCGTAATGCCTAAGGTAGAGAGCACGCCGATGATGATCAATACTACGAGCAGCTCTAATAAGGTGAACCCTCGCTTAATAAAAATATTAATACCCTCCGGTTCCGGTCCATCCATCCTGTCCTGTAACTAAATTAGATGTAAGAATAAGCGTATTGCCTGCTGCTACGCCACCTGGTGGATTTTTTCCTCCCGCGCCACAACGAGTTGCGGTTATGATAACCGTGGGATCAATCGGATTACCAATATCATATGAGAAATAGTGTGAAGGTAGGCATCCGGCTGCTTTAGAGGGAATACAATCTGTCTGGCCTGCAACAGTACAAAGATTAACATCACTGTTCTGTATGCCTCCACCAGGTCCACCTGGACCACCTCCTAAAGAGCCTTCTTCCATACGATAAGCATAGGCTAACTTACGGATATCCCCTAAGATTGTCTTTGCTTCAGCGCCGCGCGACCTCTCAACCATCCTGCCATACTGGGTAAAGCCTAAGATCGCCAGGATCCCCAGGATGATGATTAC
Source organism: uncultured Planctomycetales bacterium (assembly GCA_964545575.1). Taxonomy (GTDB): domain Bacteria; phylum Omnitrophota; class Gorgyraeia; order Gygaellales; family Profunditerraquicolaceae; genus CAZJFL01. The sequence goes on along the minus strand of CAZJFL010000008.1, from coordinate 73,167 downwards.
GATAATTAATTCCAACAACGTAAAACTTCTGATCCTGAAACTCTTTTTCATGTTACCTCCCTTTTATATAACTAAAACTTGCGTGCTATTTTTAAGAAATTTTATTTCCCCTTCTCACCCCCTTCCGGATGTTCTTTTATTATAGAAAGCCTTTATTTTGCTGTCAAGGGTTATTGTTAGCCGCCGCCCACTGTCCCCACCTGCGCAATCTGAAAAATTGGCAAAAACATCCCGATGACCATCATCCCGACCACCAACCCCATAAAAATGAGCATTATCGGCTCAAACAAAGAAGTAAAACGGGCTAAAAAGGTTTCCACATATTCCTGGTAAAAAGTATCTATCCGCTTAAACATCTGCGAAAGCTCCCCGATTTCTTCCCCGATACCGACCATCTGCACCACCATCGGCTCAAAAAAACCGCTTTTCTCCAGAGGCTCGCTTAAGGATTTGCCGTCGCGGATATCATCCTTGATTTTACGGATAATATCGGCCATCACAATACTGCCTACGCTGTGCTCGCTTATCTCTAATGAATACAGTATCGGCACGCCGCTCTCTACCAGCGTGGACATCCCGGAAGCAAATCTCTCTACCAGGATTCCCCGGAAAAACTCTCCGAATACCGGCAGCCTGAACTTAAAATTTTCGTATTTCCTTAAGCCCGCCTTTGTCCTGATGTAATTTTTAAATAAAAAGAAGCCGCAGATGACGACGCCTATAATAATCAGGATATATTTGCGGATAAAAGCGCTGATTGCCACCAGTATCTGGGTCAGCACAGGCAATTTTAAATTAAACCCGGCGAATAACTCGGCAAAGGTAGGAATGATCTTGATCGTCAGGAATAAAAGCGCGCCTGTCCCGGCAACCATCAGTATCACCGGATAGATCAGCGCTGAGATAATCTTGCTGCGGAAAGCGGCGTTCCTTTCCAGGTAACCGGCTAAGCGGTTTAATATCAGCGCGAGGTTCCCGCTGGCTTCGCCGCTCTCTACCAAATTAACCCATAATTCCGAAAACACCTCCGGGTGTTTGCTCATGCTTTCATGGAGGCTTAATCCGGCTTCCATGCGCTTTTGCAAATCCAGGATTATTTTATATAACTTCTGGCTGGCTACCTGCTGGGAAATAATATCCAGGCTTTTCAAAATAGTCACCCCTGCCCCGAGCATGGTGGAGAGCTGCCGGCAGAAAAGGGTTAAGTCTTCGCTGCTTACGCGGTAATGCCTATGTTTGGGCCGGGCAAGAGAAACTTCCTGCTTTAATGCAGGAGGGATTTCCTTAGATTCTGAAACCACGGTCACCACAAAAAGGTCTTTTGCCTGCAGCCGGACCACCAGCTCTTCTTGATTAATCGCTTCCTCAAGCCCGGTGATTTTCTTGCCGGAGTTGTCCCTGGCTAAATAAAAAAATTTTGGCATTAATCTGCCCCCAGAGTAACGGAAAGCGCTTCTTCTAAAGAGGTTATCCCTTCTTCGACTTTTTTAATCGCGGACTCATAAAGCGTCTGCATCCCCGTGGCCCTGGCCACTTCTCTTATTTTCTGAAATGAAGCCTTCTCATTGATTAATTCGCGTATCTTTTCGTTGGCAGCCATGCACTCGGCAATGCAGAGCCTGCCGCGATAGCCGACCTGGCTGCATTTAGGGCAGCCTTTGGGTTTATAAACCAGCTCTGCCTTAAGTTTCAGGCCTCCTAACTGCTCCGGCCGCGGTTCATATGCTTCTTTACAATCCGGGCAGAGTTTGCGTAGTAGCCGCTGCGCCACCACCATCACCAGCGACGGAGCCACTAAATACGGTTCGATACCGATATCCATCAGCCGGTTTATCGCTGAGGGCGCATCGTTAGTATGTAATGTGCTTAATACCAGATGGCCGGTAAGCGCCGAACGGATACAGATCTGCGCCGTCTCTAAATCGCGCACCTCGCCCACCAGCATGATATCCGGGTCCTGCCTTAAGAAACTGCGCAGGGCAGCGGCAAAGCTAAGGCCGATTTCCGGCTTTACCTGCACCTGATTAATCCCTTCTAATTTATATTCTACCGGGTCTTCGATGGTGATGATATTCTTGGTGGGGTTTTTTATTTCGTTTAGTATGGCATAAAGGGTAGTGGTCTTTCCGCTTCCGGTGGGCCCGGTCAGGAATACCATGCCGTAAGGCGTATTGATCGCGCGGCGCATCTGTTCCAGCTGCTTAGGGTCGAAGCCGAGCTGATTAAGGTCCAATACGATGTTAGAGCGGTCCAGTATCCTTAAAACGATTTTCTCTCCGTAGATGGTGGGTATGGTAGAGACGCGGATATCCACCGGCCGGTCTTCCATTTTTACCAGAAACGCACCGTCTTGCGGCAGGCGTTTTTCGGCAATATCCAGCCTGCTTAAGATTTTAATGCGGGAAATAATCGGCAGGTGCAGGTGTTTAGCCGGCGGAGGCACTTCGTAAAGCTTGCCGTCGAGACGGTAACGCAGGGATATTTTGTCTTTAAAAGGTTCGATATGGATATCCGAGACCCGCTCTTCAATCGCCTGACGGATAATCAAATCCACCAGTTTTACTACCGGGGCCTCTTCTGCCCGGGCAATCAGCCTGTCTAAGCTTAATTCTCCCTCAACGGATTCTGCTTCCTCAAAAGCAGTGAGTGCAGCAGCGGTATCATAAGAAGCCTCTACCGCGTCTTTAAGCATCGCCTGCTTCCCGTAAAATCCTTCTACCGCGCGCAAAATATCAGAGCGGGTAGCAATCACCGGATTGACTTCGCAGCCGGTAACTTTCTTTAAGTTATCGATGAGAATAAGGTCTAAGGGGTCGGCCATAGCTACGGTCAGGGAATTGAGCGTGCGCGACAAAGGAAGCACGAAACTCTTGATGGCAAAATCGCGCGGGATCAGCCGCTGCAGCTCCTGATCCGCCGCCGGCTTAAGCATCCCGGTGCCCAGAGAAAAATAGGGGATATTCAACTGCTTGCCTAATGCCGCCACCATCCGGTCCTCTTTGACCATCCCCAACTTAACCAGAATCTCGCCTAACCGGCCACCCTCGCGTTTCTGGATATCGATTGCCTTCTCCAGCTGAGTGGCGTTAATCAGGCCTTCATTAACCAGAATCTCACCTAATCTTAAGTATTTGTCTTTAGGCATTACCTGTTCTTTCTCTCAAACTTATCCAGGTTGCTGGCGATAACTGCTTCCCGGTCACCTGCGGAAACTACATCCTGCTCCCGCTGCGCCAAAAGAGTGGTCTTGGCCTGGACAAGCGCCGCCTTATTTGTATCTTTGACGATATGCGGAGTAATAAAAACTAATAACTCGCGCTCCTTATTAGGAGAAGTCTCCCGGTGCCTGAACAAAACGCCTAAGAGTGGGATATCCCCTAAAAATGGAAGTTTTGTAATTACGTCTGTACGCTGGTTACGGAGTAAACCGCCCATAATCACCGTCTCTCCGTCTTTGACGCGCACCGTAGACTTGGTAGAGCGTTCCTCAGGATCTTTAAATTTGGTGGTGCTGCCGGAAGCAATAGGGATAGTGCTGGTATTTGAATCTTTCACCGTCGGCATCACAAACATGGTGATTTCTCCGGTTTCCGAATCAATCTGCGGCGTAACCCGTAAGCTGACACCGGTCTCAGCCCTCTCAGGGGAATAAGTAACCACTGACGGTGTCGTACCCGTAGTAGTGGTAATTACACCTATAGTTTCATTAGTGGTAATCTTTATCTCAGCTGTCTCGTTATTCAAAGTCAAAATCCGCGGACGGGCTAAATATTTGGTATCGGTTTGGGTCCTTAAGAAATCTAAAGCCATGGTGTATAAACTGGTGTTGTTACCGCTATTGATATCTAATGTACCCAGCGTACCTGCTGCGGGATTTGCGGAAAACATCTTACTCCAGCTCTTAAAAGGAAATCCTACGCCTACCGTACCGCCGGTCAAGGCCACGCTAAAAGGAGTTTGACCAAACTTAAACCCTATCTCGTCTACCGCATTTTTGCTGACATCGAGTATTTCTACTTCCAGCATTACCTGCGGTACAGACACATCCAAAGCGGTGATAACCTGCGCTATAACCGGCATCCGACTGGGAATATCAGTAACGATAAGGCTATTGGTGCGGAAATCTTCGATTAAGCTACCCAGGGGAGTAAGCAGCTTCCTCACTGCCTTAGTGATACCGGCATCGTCATCTGTCGTCCACTTTCCGCCTGTGCTAGAAGTAGAGGTAGTTGTAGTGGTAGTGCTAGTGGAAGAAATATTATTCTTCATCTCCTCTTTTAAGGAAGAAGAAGAAACCGTGGCGTGCTTCAGGTAAAAAACTTTTGTCACGGTCTCCACCATCGGCTTGCCCCAGTCTTTGACCAGAAATATACTGCCTTCTTTGTTTAAGACATAAGTCAGGTTATTGGCGCTAAAGATCTGGTTCATCGCCTCCTCTAACGGCACCTTATCCATATACAGGGTCACCAGCCTGTCCTGGACTGCCTCCGAGGCAATGAAGTTCATCCCCGACTGTATGGAGAGTATCTTCAAGATGTCTTTGAGGCTGGCGTCTTTAAAATCCATGGAGATAGCCACTCCCGGACCGGGGGCAAATAGTTCCTGCACCGCAGGAGAACTGCCTATGCCGCAGGTGAGAAAGAAAACGCTGATCATCGCTATCCTAAAAATCTTTTTCATCTTTTACCTCCCTGCCCAGAAAGGGCGCACCGGCCAATCCGATATGGCCGGGTGTTATTTATTGGCTGGTTTTCTTTAACAGCGATAAACTGCTGATAGCGTTATTTGCAGGCGAAGAAATCAGATACGGCCTGCCGGTATAAAAGACCTCGATCCCCTCTTTATTAATCTTGGTAATCTTGACTTCGCCTATCAGATCCCCTTCTTTTAATACCTTATTATTGATGATCGCCTGAGGTATACTCCCGCCCCAGACTATGCCTTGGACAGTCAACGCAGGCAATGGTTTAACCATAGCTTCCGACGCTGCCTGAGCGGTTTCTTTTTCTTCTTTGTATCCCTGAAAAGGATCTCGTAACATCCCTGCCTTATATTCTACTGTCGGCACACTCACCACCTCTTCTGCCGGCTGCAGAGGATTACCCGCAGCAATTAAAGCGCCGCATGATACCGCTACTATTAAGAGCAGCGCGGCGATTTTATGCTTTCCGGATATATTTAGCGGGTTCTTCATTTTAGTAAACAAGTGCTTACGGCCAAATCCACCGCAATTTCATCGATATCTTTTATTTTCTGCTGCTCAGTAATAAGCCTGATATTGATATTCTCCACCGCATAAATGTCGGGCGAACTTTCCAACTTGCTGATAAACCCGCCCAAACTATGGTAATCTTTGGCGTTAACCGCTAAAAGAAAAGGATATTTAATATAATCGGCCTCTTCGAGCTCCGGCTGGGGTTTGATCGAATTGATCTTGACCCCGGATTCCCGGGCGATATTGTTAATGGTATTTATCACCGCAGAAATATCTTTTTTATTCACGAATTTTTTATAAGCGCTGAATTTCTTCTCCAGGCGGCTGATATTGCCCAGCACCGCGTTCTTTTTTGTTTCCATTTCTTTCTTTTCTAGAAGCTGGCCTGCCTTAAGACTCTGATTTTTATAGATATTGCCGGCTATAATCAGCGCAATTATAATGATTGCACTATTTAAAATCCGATTCTTATATTTATTGAGGCTTTCTATTTTGATATTCAGGTTCATCGCCTATCTTTTTCCTTTAGAGACCCTGCAGGAGATGACGAAACCGGTCATCTTCTTCTGGTCTACGGTTTTGGTATCGGCAGAAACAAGAGCGATCTCTTTAAAATACCGGTTAAATACCGGGCTTGCCTTTAAGGCCAGCAAAAAACTATTTACTGATTCTAACTCCTTGGTATTATCGGCTAAATAGCTCATTCCCTCCAATAACAATTCCCGGTTATTCTCTTTACCCCGTAGCGCCAGGGTAGTGAGCCAGGCCCCTTGCGGGATAATCCGGGGTAACGCATCCAGTATCTCTGTAGCGTATATCTCTTTCTTAAGCAGGCCGTCTACATTTTTTATCTTATTATTATAGCTAGACTCAGCTTTGACTAATTCTTCGTAGCCTGCCTCCGGGTTAACCGTGGAAACAGCCGGGCGCAGCGCGATAATGTTTTTTACCTCTTGCTGCAAAGGGCGTATCTTATAAATAAAAACGAACAAAAAAACCAGAAGGCAAAGGGATAACCCGAGCATTGCTGCCCAGGGAGAGATTTTAAGGCCGCTTAACAAAGACGGCGCCTCGCGGGCTACGCCCCCTTCTCTTGCCGGCCTGATTTTAGCCTTTACCGCCAGCAGATTCAGTTTTGGTTCGCTCCTGACCACTGCGGACAAAGAACAGCCATAGGCCTTAATGAAACTGGGGCTAAAAGAAGGCTGTTTTTCGATATAGCTGCTTGCCTCTATAAATTGGACAGCGATGCCTAATTCCCTGGCTAATGTCTCCAGTTCCGCTTGGGCATCAGAAGGGCATAAGAAAACCGCCGTTTCGATCTTCTTCAGGGGGAACTTACGGTTATAATAATCCATGGACACGCGTAGCTCAGTCTTTAACTTTTCTAGAATCGCCCCTGCCTCCGGTTCCTGGGCGGCCATTAACTCTTCCGGCCCGCCCAAGAGCGTGATATCGCGGGAAAACAAGGGGAAACCGTTCTCTAAGACCAGAAAATTAACTTCTTTCTCTTCCTGAAGGTCTGTATTGATAACGCAAACAATACCTTTATAACGCAGGCCGGTTAATTGCAGAAACCTTAAGATACTGAAGGCGGCATATTCGATGATATTGGGCTTAATATCCAGCTGCTTGAACACGGAAAGATATTTATCCAGCGTCTCCTTCTTTATTCCGGCAAAGAGCACGAGATTCCGGCGGCTGGAGCGGTCAAACTTCACCTGGGAAACCGAAACCAGGTCCTCTACTTTAAAGGGAATGTATTTTTTGACTTCAAAATTAATCGCACCTTCTAATTCTTCGCGCGGCAGAACCGGCATCTCAAAGTTGCGGATAATCAGGTCCTTGCCGGAAAGGGCAATATTGGCCTCCTCTGCCTTGATTTGATTTCTTCTGAATTCCTCTTTCAAAATAGCTACGATTTTTAATTCCTCCGGGACTTTCTCTCCCAGCTCACCGAGTGAATGCGGCAGGCGGTTAATCTGAGCGGTACTCAGGACCTTCCTGCCCTTGTTTTCCACCAGGCTGATGACCTTGGAACCGAAATATATCCCTAAGGAACTCATTTGCCTTCTCCGGGTTTAGCTAAGCGCCTTCTGCTGTTTAACCAGGCATCAATCTCTTTACGGTCAAACCTCCAGACGCCGCCGACCTTAAAGCCGGTGATCTTCCTCTGGTTAAGCCAGTTGTAGATGGTCTGTTTCTTAAGCTTTAGATAATCCGCCAGCTCATCAATGTCGATCAGTTTTTGCATCTGCTTTTACCTCTCTTTTACCGGAATCATTGCGGGGTTAATTAAAACATATAATTCTTATTTTGTCAAGTGTTTTTTTACGTATACTTACTTAAACTTACTTGTGGCAAAATTCCTAGCATAAATTGTCCTATACTAAGACATACAAATCTTACATGAACTTACTTAGATTATTATGATCTTTTAGGAGGAATTACAATGCAGGAGAGGTGTAATTTACGGTTATATTCAGCGGGGCGACGTCGGGAAAAGCCACCCTAGTCGGATCCGGAGCATCAATATGAATCCTTACCTCATAGGGCATATCCGGATCATTAACAACGTGCGGAAGCGGAAAACCTGAACAATGGCCGGCAGTAATATTACCTATACAATAATCTCCGTGGTACACCCAAGTCCCGGTTCTTAACTGTTCCAGGGCATAGTTCATGCCGGCGAGGCTGGCGTAATAGGCACGGATGCGGCTGATCTGATGGTGGGTCAGGCGGGACTGGCTTAAGATGATATTTAAGACAATATTAGCTAAGATAACCACTACTAAAATCGTGCCTAAAACTATAAATAACGCTACCCCTCTTTTACCGGGCCTTAAGTTAGACATTCTTCCTTAAGCTTACCTTGTAATCGCCTTCTATCTGCTGCAGGATAACATGCCCTTCCCTGGCCAGCCATCCTAAGCTCATCAGGACATTGTCCCGGTTCTTGTCTATGCCCCGGATTAAACCTGAAAGAGTAACCTCTCCGTGCTGATCCAGAAAATGCCAGATATCCCCTGCTACTATGCCTATCTCGATAATCATTGTTCTGCCTCCAGTTTTATGCTCTTAGCCTACTTTTTTAAAACTCAATTCATTATAAAGGTAAAAAATAGCGCGGTCAACTGATTTCTCAAAGTGCCTTCAGCCATTTCTTTTTCAATTCCTGATTTATACTATTGATCTGGCTATAATTAAGGTCTTTATTTAATGCCCTGATATCTCCTGCCTTATCCGCCGTATCTTCTAGCGGCAGCATAAACTCCTCTATGCCCAGGACATGAGCGCCTATTGACTTGACAATAAACCTGATCTCCTTATCATCGGAGACGACGATAATATTTTTAGGGCCGGACGACCTCTCTACTATTTTCTTGATCCGTTCATCGGCGCTGTCGTCTCTGGAGAATATAGAATCTATGCCCGCAAACTTTTTATTTGTTTCTAAGGCAGGCGGATAACCGTCAAAAACAATGGTAATTTTATTTTTAGGGCTGCCGCAGAGCCTGGCGGTCACGATAAGAGAGGCAAGGGCGGCTCTCTGGTCTTTATTTTTCCTGACCGACCTAAGAAACGCCGGGTGGTTGATCAGATTATACCCGTCGATAACGTAATGTAAAGACATAAATCAGCCCCCCGAGGCCGGCATAGATAAAGAGGAAAAAAGAAGATAACAGCGCTGCGGCTAAAGAAATATCCTTGCTTACTCCTGCCTGGGCAAAAAAGAAAATCACCGTAGCCTCGCGCAAACCCAACCCTCCTATGGAAACGGGTAATAAAGTAACTGCCCCGATGATGGGAAGGAAGATAAAAAAGTACAATATATTTATCTTTATCCCTAACGCCAGGCTCAGGATATAAAAGACTATAGGGTTAACCGCCTGAATCAGCAAAGATAAACTTAGATTCCCTAAGATAGTGTTTTTCTCGCGCTTAAAAACGTGTATTTCCTGATGCAGGTTCTTCAAGCCTCGCGAAACCCTGCCTAAAGATAAAGAGCCTAACAGCCGGTTTATTTTAGAATAGGCAAATTGATTAAATAATGCCAGAAGGATAAAAATCAATATGGCGGTTATAACTGCCATAGAGAGCAAAACGCTCCTGGTATGTATTATTTTCCAGCCAAAAAGAATAGCTAGCGAAGCCACCAACACCACTGCGATGTAACCGCTTAACCTGTCTAAAAGCACCGTAGCCGCCACTTCTCTCGGTTTCTTAGAAAAACTGGCCAGGTCAATAGTGCGCACAAAATCCCCCCCGATAGTCGAAGGCAGGAAGGAGTTGAAAAATATCCCCCCCGAATATGCAGCCATCAGCCGCTTAAACGGGGCATCAACTTTATAAGCGGCGAGCAGCATCCCCCAGCGGAAAAATCCTAAAACATAATTTAAGAAACTCACCCAAAACGCAATTACCAAAAGCGTTTTATCGGTATTGCGGATTACCGCCAGCAAAGATTTTATGTCTACCTGTTTAAATAAAAAAACCAGCAGCGCGATACTGATGCCGAGCCTTACAAGAAGAGAAATTATTTTTTTAAAAATATTCATTATCTGTTCAGTCCTCGGCCGGTTAAGCTTTTGTGAGCCGCCAGATACTTAAGGCTGGTCTTCTCGATAATTTCAGGGGGTAACTGCGGGGCCGGAGGAGTTTTATCCCAATCCAGGCTCTCCAGGTAGTCCCGGACAAACTGTTTATCAAAACTGGGCTGGGGCCTGCCGGGCTGATATTGATCTTTCGGCCAGAAACGCGAGGAATCCGGGGTAAGCGCTTCGTCTATAAGGATGACCTGATCATTATGCGCGCCGAACTCAAATTTAGTATCGGCGATGATGATGCCGCGCGAAAGAGCGTAATCGCTTGCCCTTTTATAAATCGCCAGGCTTAATTCCTTTAATTTATCCGCGCTATTCTGGCCGATCAGGCCTTCTACATATCCCTGGTCTACATTCATATCGTGGCCGACATCAGCTTTGGTAGAAGGGGTAAAGATATCTTCGGGAAGTTTATCCGACTCTTTTAAGCCGGCCGGCAATTTTATCCCAGAGATCGATTGCTTTTCTTTATATTCCTTCCAGCCCGAACCGGAAAGATAACCCCTGACCACGCATTCTATTGGCAGGGATTTAGCCTTCACTACCAGCATCGAACGGCCCAGGAGCTGGGATTTATATTTTTTAAGTTCCAGAGGGTATTGATCAATATCGGCGTTAATCAGGTGATTAGGGATTATATCTTTGATCAAATCGAACCAGAAAAGCGAAAGCGCGGTAAGCACCTCGCCCTTGTAAGGAATGCCTGAGGGAAGCACTACGTCAAAGCAAGAAATCCTGTCGGTAGAGACAATCAGCAGTTTGTCCCCCAAATCATAAACATCCCTGACTTTTCCGCGTTTATAGAGTTTAAGCTCTTTAAAATCTGAGGCTAATAAAACTTCTTTAGTCATGGGATTTTAGGCGCAGCAGGAACTCTTCATATTCCCGCCATAATTCTTCCGGCAGGCCTTTCTTAAACCGCCTGAAAAAAATCTTAACCCCTTTTAATTCCTCCAGCCATTCTTTCTTATTGATGCTGAAAAGCTTCTCCATTACCAGAGGAGAAATATTCAGCCCGGTCATATCTATATCTTGAAGCTGGGGGATATATCCGAGTGCCGTCTCCACCGCTCCCACCTTATTATTCGCCCGTTCCAGTATCCATTCCAGAATCCTTAAATTCTCCCTGAATCCCGGCCATAAAAACTTACCGCTTTCATCGGTCTTAAACCAATTGACATGGAAAATTTTAGGCGGTTTGACCATGCGCCTGCCCATCTGGAGCCAGTGGCGGAAATAATCCGCCATATTGTAGCCGCAGAAAGGAATCATCGCCATGGGGTCGCGGCGCACCTGCCCGACTTTACCTACCTGTGCTGCGGTCAATTCAGAAGCTATCGTCGCCCCTACAAATACGCCGTGCTGCCAGCTAAAAGATTCATAGACCAGAGGCGCTAAGCGCTGCCGGCGGCCGCCAAAGACAATTGCCGAAATCGGCACCCCGTGATGCTGCTCAAGGCGGAATGATGCCGTAGGGCAATTAACTACGGGAGTGGTAAAACGGCTATTCGGATGTGCGCCTAAAATCGGTTTGCCGTCGCTATCCACCATGCCCGGCTTCCAGGCCCTCCCCTGCCAGTCAATGCCTCCGGAAGGAACCCCTCCGTCAGCGCCCTCCCACCAGACTGTCCCGTCTTCTTTAAGTAAAACATTAGTAAAAATGGTATTCTTTCTTATGGTTTCTACCATATTAGGGTTGGTCTTGGAATTTGTCCCGGGGGCTACGCCGAAAAATCCTGTCTCCGGATTAACCGCCCAAAGAGAACCGTCTGAATCCACGCGCATCCAGGCGATATCATCGCCTACCGTCCAGATCCGGTAACCTTTTACCTTTAAGCCCTCCGGAGGGACTAACATCGCCAGGTTAGTTTTGCCGCAGGCGCTGGGAAATGCCGCGGCAATATATTCAATGTGGCCGTTAGGCTCTTCGATACCCATAATCAGCATGTGCTCTGCCAGCCAGTGTTCTTTACGGGCGATAAAACTGGCGATGCGCAAGGATAGGCATTTTTTCCCTAATAAAACGTTTCCGCCGTAACCAGAACCCACGCTCCAGATGGTGTTATCTTCCGGAAAATGTAAAATCAATCTCTTATTTATATCTAATTCCGCCTTGGAATGCAGGCACTTGGTAAATGTCTCTTCTTTTTCCAGTTGCTTTAATACTGCTTCGCCTACCCGGGTCATAATCAGCATATTCAAAACTACATAGCGGGAATCTGTCAATTCCACGCCGATCTTGCTAAAATGCGAGCCGACCGGCCCCATGGAAAAAGGCATGACATACATGGTTCTGCCGCGCATCGCGCCCTTAAAGATGGCTTTAGCCTTACGGTAAGCTACAGCCGGAGGCATCCAGTTATTTGTCGGTCCGGCATCACGCTTTTTCTTAGTGCAGATAAAGGTAAGGTGTTCGGTGCGGGCAACGTCATCGATAGCGGTACGGTGTAAAAAACAACCCGGAAGTTTATCCTGTTTTAAAGGAACAAGTTCTCCCGACTCCAAGGCTTCTTTTTCCAAAGCCTCTTTCTGGTCTTTAGAGCCGTCGATCCATACGATATTGTCGGGCTGGCAGAGCCGGCTTATCTTATTAACCCAGTCTTTTAATTCTTTATTGTGTGTAGGAAATTTATTCATTGCTCTAAGAGGTAAATATTGGCTGAGTGCGCAGCCAGCGCTCCCTCTGCGCAGGCATTCACCACCTGATATAAACTTTTTTTCAGGCAATCGCCGCAGGCAAAGATCCCTTTGCTGGAAGTAGCTAATTCCTGGTCAGTAATTATAAAACCGGATGCATCAAGATGCAAGATATTCTTTAAAAAATCGGTATTGGGCTTAATCCCGACAAAGACGAATACCCCCTCACAAGCTAACATACTGGAAGCTGCGTTGTTTACATTTTTAATCTTGATCTTTTCTACCTTTTTATCGCCGACGATCTCCTCTACCGTGCTTTCTAAAATAAAATTAATCTTCGGGTTTTGCCTGGCTTTTTCCTCTAAAATCCTGGAGGCGCGCAGGGCATTGCGGCGATGTATAATAGTTACCTTTCCGGCGTAACGCGTAAGAAACAGTGCCTCTTCTATTGCCCTATCACCTGCGCCGATGACTACAACTTCTTTATCTTTAAATAACGGGGCATCGCAGGTGCCGCAATAAGAAACGCCGCGCCCGGTTAACCTCTCTTCACCTAACACCCCTAATCTTTTCGGTTGCGCACCGCTGGCAACGATGATTGTTCTAGTCTCATAAGAATTATTGCCGGTTTTTACGAAATAATTATTTTTATCCGTGATTATGTCTCTAGCTTCGTCCAACTCGATCTTAACGCCTAAATCATCAACCTGCTGCTTAAGTTTCTCGATCAGCTCGGCGGTAGCTATCCCCCCGGGAAAACCGGGAAAGTTTTCGATATCAGGAGAGGTAATAATCTGTCCGCCGACGCTCATCTTTTCTAAAATCAGCGTCTCTAACCTGAATCTTCCGGCATAAAGCCCGGCGGTAAGGCCGGCTGGCCCGGCGCCGATAATGATTAGGTCATACATAGCGATTCCTTATAGGTTTTTTCTGCCTGATAAGAACTTCTCACCAGGGGGCCTGAGGCTACTGCCTTAAATCCCAGATCAAGCCCGATCTTACGATACCTCTCAAACTGCTCTAAAGTAACGAACTCTTTTAGCGGATAATGCAGAGAAGAAGGAGCCAGGTATTGGCCTAAGGTCACGATATCGACCAAGCTAGACCTTATCTGCCGGAGCGTATCGATAACCTCTTCTTCCTTCTCGCCTAAACCCAGCATCAGGGAAGTTTTAGTCAGCAAATCCGGACGCATTGTTTTTGCTTTATAGAGTAAGCCTAATGACCGGCGATAATCTGCCTGCGGCCTTAAAACCGGATATAAGCGCTCTATGGTCTCCATATTATGGGCCAATACGTTTGGCCCGGCCGCTAATATTTGACTTAAGCTGTTTAAGTTGCCGCAGAAATCCGGTATCAAAACCTCGATGCCGATATCTTTGTTAAGCTGGCGGATTAACTCCATGGTTTTAGCAAAAATTTCCGCTCCGCCGTCTGCTAAATCATCGCGGGTTACCGAAGTAATCACCGCGTATTTAAGCGCAAGCTTCTTTACTGCCCCGGCAACGCGGTACGGCTCTTGCCGGTCTAAAGGCATGTATGTATCTTGCGCCTTATCTACGGCGCAGAACCGGCAGTTACGCGTGCAGGTAACGCCTAAAATCATGAAAGTAACCTGTTTATCTTTAAGGCAACGGTTCATATTCGGGCATCTTGCCTGTTTGCAAACCGTATTGATACCGGATGCCAAAAGAAACTCCGTCCCTTTAACTACTCTCTCGTCGATAATCTCCTGTTTAAACCATACCGGCAACCTGTTTATCATTTTTGCGTACGGATAAAATTGGCTATCGAGCGGTCGTAAGTTTTCTCTATTTCGGCAGGAAAAAAGCAAGCAGGAACCTCACCGCTTTTACGATGGTAAAGTATGCATGCGCAGCATATACCTTTCCTGGAACAGGGCTCATAGCTACAGTTGCAGCTGGCAAGATTTGTCTTTTGATTCGGACAACTCTTCATCTTTAAGCCTTTGCTTTATCTCTTCTAACTTACTCCTTAACTTCAGTTTCTCCAGAAACGAAGCATAATCGACAATGAGTTTGCCTTTTAAGTGTTCTATTTCATGCTGCAAGACACAGGCAAGCAAGCCTTCGGCCTCAAAGATGATTTTTCTCCCCTCGGGGCCTTCGGCTTCGACCAAAATATTATTGGCGCGTTTAACCCGGACGCAGACGCCGGGAATACTCAGGCACCCTTCCTGATTCAGCTGGGCGCCTTCTTTTTTCAAGATCTTCGGATTTACCAGCTGATAAAGCCCGGAACCGATATCTGCCACGATCATCGCCTCGTTGATTCCTACCTGCACCGCAGCCAGCCCTATCCCTGAAGCCGCATACATCAGTTCGCTCATCCGGCTTAAAATATCGCGGTGGCCTCTGGTTACCCGCTTCACTAAAGACGCCTTCTTACGCAAAGCCGGATCACCGAATAATCTAATTCTTAAACTGGTTTCTTTCATTAACCTTTACGATCTTTGGTTTTATACCAAGTGCTTCTTTGTCTTCAGCTAAGGCATAAGAAACAATTACCACCTCATCTCCGACGCAGGCACCGCGCGCAGCCGGGCCGTTCAGACAAATGATGCCTGTGCCAAACTTACCCTTTATGGCATAGGTCTCCAGGCGCTGGCCGTTATTCAGATTAAGCACTTCCACCTTTTCGTGTTCTGCTATATCCGCCGCTTCCATCAGCTGAGCATCGATAGTGATGCTGCCCTCATAATAGAGATTGGCTTCGGTGATGCGGGCGCGGTGTATCTTGGATTTCAGGATTGTCCGTAACATTTCTTCTCCTTCAATATTTTTAGGTTTTTTTATTTTTAATCAATGCGTATGTCTGGCGCGCAATCATCAGCTCCTCATCCGTAGGGATAACCAAAACTTTAGGCTTCCGTTTTAAGTGTGAAAATGCGCCCTGACAAATCCTGCGCCGGATATCCGGCTGGTGCTCTCCGATACCTGCGGTAAAAACTAAGGCGTCGCATCCGGCCATGGCCGCCGTATAGGCTCCGATGTATTTTTTGATCCGGTAACAGAACATCTCTATGGTTAATCCGGCGCGTTTATTCCCGGATTTTGCCTTGCTTTCCAGCATCCGCATATCATTGCTTATTCCGGATATTCCTTTCAGGCCGCTTGTCTTATTTAATATATTATCGATGCCGTCGGCATCGGCTTTGGTCTTACGCATAAGATAAGTAACCAGCGCCGGGTCAATGTCTCCCGAGCGTGTACCCATAATCAAACCTTCTAAAGGAGTAAACCCCATGCTGGTATCCCGGGACTTTCCTTTATTTACCGCGGTAATACTACAGCCGTTACCCAAATGGCAGGTGATGATTTTTAATTTATCTAGCGGCCTCTTTAGCCTGCGCGCTGCTTCATGCGCGACATATTCGTGGCTGGTGCCGTGGAAACCGTATTTTCTGATCCCGAACTTTTTATAATAGGCGTAAGGCAGGCCGTAGATATAGGCGTAGTCCGGAAGCGTCTGGTGAAAGGCCGTATCAAATACCGCCACCTGTTTTATTCCGGGCAATAATTTTTTACAGGCCAGGATTCCGGCTAAATTTGCCGGGTTATGCAGGGGCGCTAGTGCGGCGCATTGCCTGATTTTTTTGATTACGGAATTATTAATTACCACCGGCATCTGGAAGGCCTCGGCCCCGTGCACCACCCGGTGGCCGACGAGCGAAATATGATCGGCTTTATTTAAAATTATTTTTAAGCCGGCATAGTGGTCCTGTATGCGTGAACCTTTTTCTCCGATGTGTTCGATCATGCCGCCAGAGATAAGGCGCGCGCGCGGCATAGCGAAGAGTTTATATTTTATGGAAGAACTACCGCTGTTGATTACTAGTACCCTCATATTTATTGTGCCCTGATCGCAGTAACCGCTACGCAATCCACGATATCCTCTCTAGAACACCCGCGGGAAAGATCGCTGGCGGGCTTGTTTAAACCCATCAAAAGCGGCCCTATGGCGCGCGATTTACCGAGGCGCTCTACCAGTTTATAGGCGATATTACCGGATTCCAGATTAGGAAAAATCAACACGTTTGCCCTTCCGCCGATAGGGCTGTCCGGGTATTTTATTTTAGTCACTTCCGGGACTATCGCCGCATCTACCTGTATTTCTCCGTCAGCCAAAAGATGGGGCGCTAATTCCGCCAGCTGCTTTACCGCCTCTTTGACCTTATCTACTCCCCTGCCTTTAGCCGAACCTTTGGTAGAATAACTGAGCAGCGCAATACGCGGAGTAATATCCAGAACCTTAGCCGCTAATTCCGACGCCGCTAAAGATATACAGGCAAGCTGCCGCGAAGTCGGCTCAGGGATGATGCCGCAATCGGCAAAGATAAAAGCACCCTCTTCGCCATAAGGGCAATCCGGGACTTTCATGATAAAGGCGCTGGAGACAATAGTAATACGTTGGTCTATCCCCAAACAGCGGATGGCAGCCCGGGCCATATCCGGGGTGGTGTGGCTGGCGCCGGCCACCAAACCGTCAAACCTGCCTTCCCGGGTCATCATCGCTGCCGGATAAAGAGAATCCTGGAAAAGTTTCTTTACCACCTCGATATCTAAATCTTTAGCCTTGTGCATCTGGCAGAACTCATCGAAATACCTTGTTCTATCCTGCGCGCTGATTTTATCCGGGCTAAGCAGCACGACTTTGGCAATTCCCTCCTCCTCTATAATCTTGGCCGCTTCTTGCGTGCGTTTCTCATCGTATTCCGGAAGCACGATTGTTTTAAGCTTGCTCCTGGCCTTCTCTCTTATCTTTTTAATGGCATCCATCTAAATCCCCTTTAATATTTTAGCAAAATCTACGTTATTTTTAATCAATTCTACCGCCGCGCTAACCTTGGCTTTATCGCGGGGCCTGAGCTTTACCGTAAGGTCGTGCACGCAGGAGACTACCGCATAGGTATCGGTCTTTGCTAATAAGACGGGGATTTTTGCCCTGCCCAATAAATCAATGATCTGCCCGTCAGGTGCCGCATCGCCGGTCAGGATCATCCCCGATACTTTTAGCCTGGTCTTTTCATCCGCGCGGAAACACTCTAAGGCCGTCATCACCATATCCTCGCGGTCTGCGGGGGTAATCATCAGGCTATCATCAACGATATATTTTACCGCATCGCGGGGCTCCATTGCCCCCACCAGGATTTTGGAAACAGAGTTCTCTAAATAGTCCCCGCCGCATAAAAGTTCAAAATCGGTCTCTTCCAGTATCTGCTCGACGGTGGGAAAAGAAAGCATAGGGTTGTAGGGGATCACCCCCAGAACATCCACTCCCTTTCTTTTCAGACCCTGCCTTACCAGGCGGTTAATCT
This sequence comes from uncultured Planctomycetales bacterium, assembly GCA_964545575.1. Taxonomy (GTDB): domain Bacteria; phylum Omnitrophota; class Gorgyraeia; order Gygaellales; family Profunditerraquicolaceae; genus CAZJFL01. The sequence goes on along the minus strand of CAZJFL010000008.1, from coordinate 55,373 downwards.
TGTCGTATTTTTCCGGAAGGACTTTATTCACAATCGCGCCTAATACCTTGACCCCCTCTTGTTCAAAAAGCCCCTTGTTCAATAATATTTCGTCTATCGGCCTGCCGATGCCTCCGGAGGAGATGATAATCACTTTGGAACCGAGGAGCTTAGCCACCACGGCGTTGGAGTGGTCGAACACCGAGCCTACCCCGGCATGGCCCGTCCCTTCGATGACCACCAGCTTCTGCCTCTTCGATACATGCGCAAAAGCCTTTTTGATCTGTGAGGTAATCGATTTTTTATCCGGCCGGACGATGTATTTCTCGGTAAAGCCTTTTTCCACGGCAATAGGGCTCATATCTTTTAGCCCGCACTTTATGCCACAGACCTCTTCGATAAACCAGGAATCTTCGTCTATCTTTAAACCCTCTTCTTCGAGGTAGCGCTGGCCGATGGGTTTAATAAAACCCACCCTCTTGAATCTATCCTGTAAGTTGCGGATCAGCCCCAGGCAAACCGTGGTTTTGCCGTCGTTCTGCTTAGTGGCAGCGATAAATATTTTTTTCATTACAAGTTCTGCTCTATCTTCTTCTTCAGTTCGGATTTACTTAAGATGCCTACCACCTGCTCCATAACTTTGCCGTCTTTAAAGAAGGACAGGGTAGGGATGGACATTATTGCGTATTGCGTAGCAGTTCTCGGGCTTTCCTCCACATTGAGCTTGGCGATTTTCATCTTTCCCTGATATTCCCTGGCTAATTCTTCAATCAGGGGCGCGATCATCTTGCAGGGGCCGCACCAGGTGGCCCAGAAATCGACCAGCACCGCAATAGGCGATTCTAAAACTTCTTTCTTGAAATTGCTGTCGGTTAAATGTAATAAGGCCATCTTGCTTAATGGGTTAAATAAAGGACGGGACAGGGCTATAAGATATCACAAACGGTATAAAAATGCAAGAGATTTTGCGGGTCTCGAGCTGCTCGCTTTAGGTGCACTTTTACGATGTCGCGGGCCCTGTCTTGGCTGGTTCTCGCGCGGACGCTTGTTTCGCCCCAGCGTGGCAAAACTGCGCTCGGCCTGCGGACCCTCGCTCTCACTGAGCATCTGATAGCGGGTGAACCGTGCCCGCTCGGGTTCCTCGGACGCCGCGCTCCCTGCCTGCCGGCAGGCAGGGAATCCAGCCAAGCCACCCGCAAATTAGTAATCGTGTAGACTTTATTTCGAGTGCCTGCGACAGACAGGAATGTTGATTTTAGCCAATCGTTTTAGTTTTGCGGAGGGATTTATGAGCGTGCAATAAGTCCGCCACAAATTTTGGCGGACCGCACGCGAACAAACCCGCAGCAAAACGATTATGAGTAAAAGATTTTAGAAGTGTTAACGCGTCTGGAGGAGGCGGGAGATCAAATCCGGTTTTTCTAAATTGACTCCCACCCTGTACTTACGGGGCGCTAATCTTTTTGACCAGGCCACTTCCCCCCGGCTATACAAAGATTCTCCGGTATCGGGGACCGGCAGCCAGGTCTCTAAAGGGGTATTTGGCATTAACTTATCTTCCGTCAATAAGCCTATTCCCTGCGCGCTAATATCAGAAGTTTTCACCAGGCGCCATGCGTTGGAGCGCGGGGAAAAGAATCTCAAAGAAAGTTCTACCGGAATCCTGCGGAAAGCCCTTCTGTTTAAAACATCGGCTTCTTCCATAATTCTCTTCCTGCTTGGAAGCGGTTAAAATAAAAAGCCACGGCGAGAATTCGTTCCGTGGCTTTTATTACCAGTGATAGTATAACCTCTTTTTTTGCCCCTGTCAAGTATGCTCTGAAAAATATCCTCCGGTCAGCGCATCAAGGTTGGCAGTCAGCTCCCGCAGCCTTAACTCTTTTTCAAAGCGCTTCTTCCTGTCTTCGATAGCCAAGTTATCTAATTCTGCTTTGATTCTCAGGCGTTCAAAATATAGCTTAGTCACCTCATCCAGGATGTCGTCGCGCAGCTCGACCATCAGGCGCGAACGCACATCTATGGAAGTCTGGTCGTCGTTCCAGATCAATTCTCCCAGATTCCAGCTTAAAGACACATCCCAACCTATACTATCGCGGCCCCTTCTTAAGACATCATCTTCCGGCTTGGTGCTGGAACCGCCCTCCCAGTGCCAGAGATCTCCGGTATCCCGGTCTATACCGACGCTCAACGTAGGCAGCAATGCTTTATGCGCTGCCTGCCTGCGCCATTTTTTTATCTTCTCCGGCTCTACTTCGGCATAGCGAATTGCCGCCTGTTGCACCTGGCGGATATCCGGCTCTCCTTCAGCAGATGCTGCTGTAATTTTTTTATCTTGATAACTATCCGAATAATCTATAACCGCCTTAAATAATCCTTTATCGCAGGCGGCGTATAAGTTTCCCCGGCTGTCGGATGCTAAAAACCTGACTTCTTCCGTAGGCAGCCTTAACGACAGCTCCTCCCAACGCTCCTGGTTAAATACAAACACCGCTGATTTGGTGGCGGCATAAAGATTTTTTCCTGAAGAGGCCAAAACAAATCTTACGTCTTTACTGAGTAAGCCAAACGTAGTCAGCAATTCCCAGTTCTTGCCTCTATCTTTAGTCTGATAAACACCGCGGGAGGTTGCCAGATACAGGCAATTAAGATTTTGCGGGTCAATGGCAATATGCTTTATATCGGAAAATCTCACCTCTTCGTCTCTGTTACCAAGATCATCTTCAGGGGTATCCGCGCCGTTTTCGGACGGACTGCCGATAAAAACCCTCTCCCAATTACGGCCGCCGTCTGCGGTTTTAAATACTCCGTTGCTAGAGGCAACATAAAGATAATCCGGCTCTCTGGCATCATAAGCAATCGCTAAGATATGGCTGCTGGAGAGAAATGATTTTTCTTTATACCAGCTGCGGCCCCTATCCTTGCTTAAAAACAACCCTGCTTTGGTACCTAAATAAATGCCTTCAGGTAAAATTGCCAATGCCGTGCAGTCGCTCTCCAGGTAATTTTTGCCGCGGAAAATCCTGCGCCAATTTCTTCCCTGATTGAGGCTATAGAAAAGCCCTGCCTTAGCTGCGGCATAAAGAGCGTTCTTATTATAAGGATCGAAAGATAATAGATTGACGGTTTTATCCCGGCCGGACAGGGATAAAACGCTTTGCCAACTTTGCGCACTGTCCTCTGTTTTAAAAATAGTGTTCCCCGAACCGCAATAAATAATCCGCGGATCTTGCGTATCAACCAGCACCGTGCTTAAATCCGGCCTGCCCCTGGCTATCTCCTGCCAGGCAAGCTCCTCGGCAGAAGAACTGACGCCTGAAGACACCAGCGCTAGGCCGCAAACTACCAGCATTACTACGATATGTTTTTTCATCTTGCCACCTCCTACCCATAATCCTTCGTGTCTGCACTCGGGATAAGTTCGGGCATACAAGTTATGTCGCCTCTCTGCAGTAGACTGCTCCATAACTTGTGCCCTCACTTAATAGACGCAAGAAGTGTTGAAATCTAACTGGAATTTTTTTAAAAAAAATATTGACAATAGCCGGATTGTATGTTAGTTTATCTTTCAAAGGAGGTGGATATATGAGGAGTATAGTAGTTGTCTTATTGGTAGGTGTGATGTTGTTAAGTTTTGCCGCAGCGGCATACGCCAAGGGTCCCGGCGATAAATTAACCAGGGGCGTAGCAAACATCTTGTCTTGTTGGGTAGAAATACCCCAGACAATGGATGAAGAGTGGAAAATCAGCAAGAATATGGCTGTGGGTTGCTTTGCCGGATTCTTCAAGGGATTAGCATTTACGGCAGGAAGGATGTTTTCCGGAATATGGGACATAATAACTTTCCCGGCAGCGATACCGAGATATTATGAGCCGCTTTTTAAACCGGACTACGTGTTTGACAGGTATGGCCCGTCAGGTACGGTAGGTGTACCAACAGGAGACTCACCGCCGTATCCTCCGTCGGAACCGAATCCAGCATCAACAAGAGTAAAATAACCGATCTTCTCTTTAAAAATAAAAAAGCCCTCGGGTAACAAACGAGGGCTTTTTTATTGCTATATTATTAATTACTCATCTCCAGTAATTCTTCTTTAATCTCTGTGTAAGCCGGGTGATTGATCTTAAGATAAATCTCTTGCGCCTGCCGGAAATATTCCCGGGCTTTGTTCTTACGGCCTTTCTGCTTATAGAGCGCGCCTAAGTCGTAATAAGCCGCGGCCAGTTCAAGCGGCGCGTCTATGGTTTTGGCGGTAGCGGCCGATTGCAGGAAGAACCGTTCTGCCTCGCCCTCATTACCCATCTCCAGGTAAAGCGCTCCGATCATCTCGTAATCGCTGGCGATACTTGGCAGGTTGCCCTGCACCTGGTCAATTTTTAAACCCTTAAAATAATAATCCCGGGCTTTCTGATACTGTTTTTCGTACTGGCATATTTCTCCGAGATTAAAATAATAGTCGCTTAATTCACGCTTTAATTCTAATTTATCAAACACGGCCCGGCTTTTCTGGTAAAACTCTTTAGCGCTATCAAACTCATCCCTATCGCTAAAAACCAGCCCGATATCAAAATAATCGCAGGCTAAGTTATAGCGGTGCTCATAAATATGCTGCCGCTCCCGATTGATCTCGGAACTTTTAGTCAGGAGCTCAAGCGCTTTAGCGTAATCTTCTTTATCCGTATACCATAAAGCCAGCTTCCGAAGCGCCGTAGCTTCGTTAAGTTTATCGTTATTCTCCTTACTTAAGGCAAGCGCCTTATGATAGAAATCAAATGACTTGGCATATTCTCCCTGCTGCTGATAAAACCAGCCGATACCCGTATAAGCGGCGCTGAGGTTTTTCTGATCGCGCTTCTTTTCACTGTAGAGAATGTAGTCAAAATAATATTTTAAAGCCAGGTCCCGCTTGCCTAGTCTCTGATAGGTATCGGCTAGCAACGGATAAACCGGTAAGAATAAAGCGTCTTTTCCAATAATCTGCTCGGCAATTGTAATTACCTCCATGTTCCTGCCTTTTAAGGATAATTTACGGCTCTCTAGATAAAGCGAATATGCGCTGGGGTTAAGGGTGGGCAGCCAGAGCCAAAGATAAACAGCAAGCGAGACTACCGCTACTACCAAGGCGATAGTTAGCACTACTTTCTTAGACAGCTTCTTTCTTTTAATTCTCGCCGCGGGCGCCTTTGTTTTGCCGGGGAGGAGTATGAAGCTAGGGTCTCCGTAAAGAAGATAATTTGCCCAATGCAGAGAACCCGGCCCGTATTCCTTGATTAATTTTAGCCTCCCCAGGCGCAGGCATTCGCCCACCGGTTCGCCTTTAATCAATTGCAGATAGAACTCCCTGGCAAAGACAAGGCTTGCCGGGTCTTCTATATTACGGATAGCCCCGATATAGTGCCGCACCCCGGAAAATAAAAATGCCGCAGCAAGACTGTAGGTTTTTTTCTGGTAATCCAGGCCTATCGAGCCCAAAGTACATTTAGCAGAATAGCAGGCATTGGAAAATACCAGGCTCGGTAGAGGCGGCGTCTCACCCAGCGAGAGGATATCCCGGGGGCTGAGCCTCCCGTCGCTAAGCAGCCAACCGGTATTTTCAGGATTATCCTGATCATATTCGCAGTGCCCGGCAAAATGCACGATATCGTAATCGCGCAATATCTTCTTGGTGTATATGGTATCGATATGAGTGGATTTAAAATCGATATGTACCTGTTTTCTCATCCGGTCAAACTGATTCTTCAGCTGCACGCCTTCCTGATAGGCGCTTTTTAAGTCATTGGTGGGATTTGCCAAAACTAGCATCTTCAAGGGAGTATTGGCGAGACTGCGGTATTGGACAGGGCGGGTCTCATCTTTGGTAATCAGGACCCTGCCCAGGATAAACTTAAGGCATAAGAAATCTTCTCCGCTATAGAGGAGTTCCCAGGGGATGTTCATCAGCTCTTCGTCTAAAGATAAAACTAAGCCTTTAGCCGGCGCGTCTTTTAGCTTCTCTTTGACCGGGCGGGTCAGCATCTGGTCCCAGAGCAACTGCCCTATTTTCTTTAAGGCCGCAAGCGGCTCATGGCCTGGAGAGCTTCTCTGGGATACCTTATGTAAAATATAGGCTGAATCCTGGCAGAGCTTATCGACCTCCTCAGCGGTTATCCGGCACTGGCTATAATGCCGGATCGTCTGGGCGGATTCCCCCTGTTTGAAAATGCCCATCTTAAGCAGATCCGCCTGCCGGGATACCTCTAAGACTAAGGCCTCGTAGTCCTGTGACATAGGATTATGCTTTGATCTCTAACAACACCGCAGCCAGTTTCTTTTCCAAGGTAGATATCTCGACCTTATATCGCCCCAGTAAGACGTGCTCAAAAGTGACCGCTCCGGAAGAAGCAACATATGACTCAAGTTCTAATTCGTCTTTATAGAGACTGATTCTTAAGTCTTTAATCACTCCCCCAGTCTGTTTTTCCCTGGCGACTACGGTAAGATTAAAAGACTTACCCTGTTTGTTTTCTACCTTTACCTCAACCCTGATGTCGCTAAAATCCTTAAAGATATGCACTTCGTCTTTAAAATCCTTTATCTGGCGGCTGCGTAATACCGGCGCAGGCACCAGCTCCTGCCCTACCAGAATATCGCCGCTAGTATTAAGGATTTCCACTACTTTCTCCTTTAGCCTTAAAACTATATCAAAAAAGAATAATCCCTCTTTCCCTGCGCAGGCACTTTTTACCGCCTCAATTAATCCTTCTGGCACGGCCCGCTCTTCTTGCGCCGCTAATATTTTTGCCTGCAGGGCAGAAGCCTCAGCACAGGTGGCGCAGCTAGTGATATGCAGCAGGAGCCTTTCTCTCTCTTGCGGCGTAAGTTTATCCTCCCAAAAACAGGCCATGGTTTCTTCATCCGGATGGGCTTGGCCGCTATCGCTTTTATCCGCCTTATACTTATGATAGACGATTTTGATTAACTTCTCCAATTTATGCTGCATGGGACTAATCCTTTCCTAATATAATAGACGCATAGATATTAAAAATCTAACCAGAAACCTTTATTCTTAAAACATTGCCTTAAGCGTTCGATCAGTCGGGTTTTACGCATATCCACCGCTCCGCGCGAAAGCGCTAGCGCCCGCCTTAATTCTTCCAAATCTAAACCCTGATTAAAGTGCAACTCAATAAAATATTTGTCCTCCGTATCCAGCTTCTCTACGCAATCTGCTAAATCGGCGATTTTTTCTGCGCTGAGCAGGCCCTGGCGGGCGGATTCGGCGTCGTCAGCAATTATATCTTTGAGGGTTAAGTCTTCCCCTATCTCTTCTTCAAGAGAGAGTGCGGGCTTTGCCTTACGCAGGTAATCTATGCTATAGTTAATGACCACCTGCCTTAGCCAGCTGGCCAGGGAGCATCCGTTCCTGGCTTTAAAACTACTTAGTTTTTTAAAATTATCTTTTCTAAGTAAGACGAATATTTCCTGAAAGATGTCGTTTAGGTTGTCCTGATTGGGGTCTTTTGCGCCTTTTATCTTTAAGACGCTGTAGATATAGTTGTAGATGAGGCAGGAATACTTCTCGATGAATTCGTCCCAGGCGTGCGCGTCCCCTCTGACACATCTTTGGACAAATTCCAAATCATCCATGACGAGTTAATTATACCACTAAAATCCGGAAGAAAACATCAAAAACTTAGGGACGTTTCTTGAACCAAACAAGGGCCGTTTCTTAAGCCAAAGCGAGAAGTGTCCCTGAGGGGAAAATTTTTTATGTTAGAAAATGACTTTATTTTCGTCTATTATTATGGAGGTGATTAATATGCCTAGAGGACCAAGATTACTTATATCAGATATTTGCTATCATATTATTCAACGCGGAAATCAAAAACAAAATGTCTTTCGAGAAAATGTTGACTTTGAAAGATATTTACAGATTTTACTACATTATAAAAAGAAATACAACTTCAAGTTATATGCTTATTGTATAATGCCCAACCATATCCATTTAATTGTGGAAGTCAAAGAAGTAAACGATCTGGCTAAGATTATGCAAGGCGTAGCGCTAACTTATACACTTTGGTTCAATAAGAAATACGCCAAGGTAGGGCATCTCTGGCAAGGGAGATTTAAAAGCACGGTCATCCAGAAGGATAGGTACCTTATTAATTGCCTAAATTATATTGAATATAACCCTCTGAGGGCGAACTTGATTTCCTCCCCCCTCGATTATATGTGGAGCAGTTGGAAATATAGATCATTAAATATAAAATCAAAACTGTTGGACCCCGTCCCGAATCTCTAACTATAATTATAAAGGGACACTTCTCCGATTAACTGAAGAAACGTCCCTCGATTAGGATAAGAACTGTCCCTTATTTGAAGAGGGTGTTGGAGATGATGAAAGAGGCAAAAACAATGGAAACCATAGACATCAGCTTAATCAGGATGTTTAAGCTCGGGCCGGAGGTATCTTTAAAGGGATCTCCTACGGTATCGCCGACTACCCCTGCCTTATGCGCAAAAGATCCTTTACCTCCGTAATGGCCCTCCTCGATATACTTCTTGGCATTATCCCAGGCGCCGCCGGAATTAGCCATCATCACTGCCAGGACAAAACCGGATACCGTAGCTCCGGTGAGAAGCCCGGCCACCGCATCAATGCCGATCAGCAGCCCTATCGCGATAGGCGCAATGATTGCCGTCAGTGAGGGCGCGATCATCTCTTTTTGCGCCGCTGCGGTAGCGATAGTCACGCAACGCGCATAATCAGGCAAGGCTCTACCCTCCATAATCCCGGCTATTTCCTTAAATTGCCGGCGCACCTCGACCACAATTTTTCCTGCTGCCCGGCCTACTGCGCGCATGGTCATAGAACAGAAGAAAAAGGGAAGCATCCCTCCGATAAATAATCCCACCAGTACATTGGGGTTCATCAGGCTTAAGTTCATTTCTTTGCCGTATAAGGAGACCTGATCCTTATAAGCAGCGATTAATGCCAGGGCGGTTAATGCCGCGGAACCAATGGCAAAACCCTTGCCTGTAGCAGCAGTGGTATTGCCCAAAGCATCCAGGGCATCGGTCCTTTTTCTGACCTCGGGGGGTAAATTCGCCATCTGGGCATTGCCTCCGGCATTATCCGCTACCGGCCCGTAAGCATCCGTAGCCAGAGTTATCCCTAAGGTAGAAAGCATGCCTACCGCAGAAATGGCGATACCGTAAAGCCCGGCATTGACATTTGCTGCTCCGCCAGATAAGAAAAAGCTCGCCAATATAGCCATACCTACTACAATCACCGGTATGGCGGTAGACATCATCCCTACGGCAATCCCTGCGATAATCACCGTAGCCGGGCCGGTTAAAGAAGCGTCGGCAATGGAACGTGTGGGCTTAAAACCGCTTGAGGTGTAAAACTCCGTCACCAGGCCGATGATTACGCCGGCAACTAATCCTGCCAGCACCGACCAGTAGACGCCCATGTGCTGAACGCCTAAGGTAGACCTGACTAAAAAATAAGAAATTATAGCCACTAGTATTGAACTAGCAAAGACGCCTTTTCTCAGGGCCGCTAATAAAACTGACTGGGTAGCCTCTTCTTTACTTCTGACAAAAAAGGTGCCGATAATTGAAGCAATTACTCCTACCGCTGCCATCACCATCGGCACAGTAACGCCGGCCACCCCTAAACCGGCAGCCACACCCAAGGCAGAAGTCGCTACAATCGAGCCGACATAAGATTCATAAAGGTCGGCGCCCATGCCTGCGACATCACCGACATTATCCCCGACATTATCCGCGATCACCGCGGGGTTGCGCGGGTCATCTTCGGGAATCCCGGCTTCTACCTTACCCACTAAATCCGCTCCTACGTCCGCGGCTTTGGTAAAGATGCCTCCGCCGACTCTGGCAAATAATGCCTGAGAGCTAGCGCCCATGCCGAAACAAAGCATAGTAGAAGTAATCGCAGTGATTTTATCCGTACCGATAAGAATAGGGTGCGCGGAATAATACCAGTTCAAGAAATAATACCAGATGCTTAAATCCAGCAGCCCTAATCCCACCACGGTCAGGCCCATCACTGCGCCGCTGGAAAAAGCCACGCGTAATCCGGAGTTTAAACTCTTCATTGCCGCTGCCGCGGTGCGGTTAGAAGACTGGGTGGCAATGCTCATCCCGATAAATCCGGACAAGCCGGAAAAAAAGCCGCCGGTCAGGAAGGCAAAGGGGACAAAGATAACCAGGTATTTTTTTAGCGCTAAGGCTAATAAAATAAAGAAAACTACGATAAAAAATATAGCTACGCCCAGGTACTGCCTTTTTAAATATGCCCTTGCCCCCACCCTTACTGCCCGGGCAATCTCCTGCATGCGCTCATTGCCCTGGTCTTTTCTTAAGATAGAGAGAGCTAAGTAGGCCGCAAAAGAAATTGCCAGGATAGAGCCCACCGGCGCCAGCAGCAAGAGATCAAATCCCACCATCTTATCCTCCTATTCGTTATTTTTAGATACTGCCTTTTTATTTTTAATACTGCGTGCGACTGCAAAGACGACCACAGTCATCAATATGCCTAGAGACAAAGAAATAATTAGATATCCCGCTCCGATCGGGATCAGGACTTTATAGGCCGATAGCTCCAGCAGGCTTTTCCAATTAAAATTTTTTAGAAACAGGTTCCAGCCGGCATAGACATCCTGGTAATTCAGGCCCATTACTGCCGATCCGGTTTTAACAGCGGATAAAAGTATGATCATGCCTAACCAGGTATTAAAAAGAAAACATCCTAATAAAGCGCTGGCGCGGTTTACCCGGAAGAGAAAAGCAAGCAGCAGGGCAATCACCGGCCCGATTCCCGGCATTACTCCCGCAAAAACGCCCAGCCCGAACCCTAAGGCAATCTTTAAAGGCGAATCATTGATCCGGAAAAGCTTGATATAGGCGAATTTTAAAATCCTGTGGAATTTTTCTGCGATTTTCCTTTTTTTTGCCTTATTCATCCTTATTTTCCACTTCTAAAACTTCTCCCTCTACATCTATTATGCTACGGTTGCCTCTCTGTGCGCCGGATAATATTTTTCTAGCGGCGATAAGGGAATTAAGCAGAAAAAGCAAGACCAACGCTACCCCTATTGCCAGCCATTCCAACGGCTTAAAGACCAGCCAGCCAAAAAATAAATTTAAGATGATTAAGAGCGGCAGGAAACATCCGGCCCGGCTAAAAATAAAAAATGACCTCATCGGGATAACTTCTGGCGGATATCTTCCGGAATAGATTTAGGTTTAATCTGATTATCCACGCAAACCAGGATTGCCTTGCCGACACAGATAGCCTGGCCCTGCTGATTTTTTACTTCGTGCTCGTATTCTATTTTTACGGTGAAAACGCAGGCAATTTTTGTGCTTACCTCCAGGATATCCCCGTAAAAAGCCGGGGCCTTGTAGTCTATTTCCTGATGCGCCACCACAAAATAGGCTCCCTTTTCAACCAGGTCCTTAATCGATACGCCACGCTCTGCCAGATACTCGGTGCGCGCCTCTTCCATGTATTTCAAGTAATTGGCGTAATAAACCACCTTGCCGCAATCGGTATCGTGGTAATAAATTTTCTTTTTCACCTATTCTTAACCTCCATCTTGACGAGATATTCGTCGCCTATAAGTTTTAAAACTCTGTAGCTAAATTCTTCTTCCGGCAATTCCTTGATTCTGACCAGCGCAGATTTTTTTAAGACCCCGTAAACCGGGCCCTGGCCGCGCAGGAAAACCTTTACCTCCTCCATGGTACTAAAGAATGGTATGGGGTGGGGGCTAAAGAAATTTTTACCGTTAATATCAATCACCGCAACCTCCCTGCCGGTATAATATCTTACCCCCCGGGCAAAAAACTTGGAACACAGTATCGTGCCCTTGACATCGTAATTTTTCAGCAGATAATCGCAGGCGGCTTTGGAAGAAATATACGGCTCGGCATCCTGCGCTACAAAAGGCAGGAAAAGCAAAATCAGCGGAATTACCAGCATCAGCGTATAAACACTTTTAATAAACTTACCCCTAAGAGAAAAAATCAAAAATGAACCGGCGAGAAACAGCAGCAAAAGCGCCAAAAAGTAAAGCGGCGCCTTGGAGGGGATGTAAGCGGAAAATATCCGTGAACTGACCAATAAGCCGGCCGGGATACAAAAAAGGATAAAGCCGGTAATCAGCGAGGCTGTCCGCAGGGGCCGCTTATTTTCGCCCGTGCTAAAATCGTAAATAAAATCGGCGGTGATTAAGCTTAAGGCTGGAAATAAAGGAAAAATGTAGCTCACTAGCTTTGAGTGCGCGAACTGAAAAATTAATAACACCGCGATGATCCAGGCGGCTAGAAACAGATGCAGCATCGAGGTAGCCCGTTTTAACCGCAAAAAAAGATATGCCAGGCCTCCCAAAACATAAACGCTCCAGGGAAACATGCAGCCGATCATAGCCACCGGGTAAAAATACCAGGTGTCATTGGCAAGGTGCTCGGCCTCAATGATTCTGCGCCAGTGGTCGTTATAAAAGAACTCGTAGGTAAACACCGAGCCGTATTTTTTAACCATCAATATATACCAGGGCAGGGCTAAGGCCAGGCAGATGACTCCCCCGAAGAAGAAGTCTTTAGAAAAAACAAACTTTATATCCCGGTGCCAGAGTAAAAATACGGATACCACCGCAAAAGGAATTAAAAATCCCAAAGGCCCTTTGGCTAAAACCGCCAGCCCCGAGAAGATAAAAAACAAGTATATACCTAAGCGCCGGTATTTTTTTTCGCTGTATGCCCAAAAGAATGAAACCAGCGAAAAAAGCACGAGCACCGAAAATAGCATATCGGTAAAGACCGAGTGCGCCAGCCCTACATATAAACCGTAAGACATCGCAATCAGCCCGGATAAAAATGCTTTCTTTTCATTTTTAAAACCGATGAGTGCTAAAAGATAAACCGCGATTACCCCCAGGATCGCAAATAATGCCGGGAAAAAGCGCGCGGAAAAACTGTTTATGCCGAAAACTAAAAAGCCTGACCGCATCAGCCAATAAAGCAGTATCGGTTTTTCAAACTGCGGCTGGCCGAATAAATACGGCGTCATCCAGCTGTTCTTCTGGACCATCTCTTTAGCGGTCTGGGCATAGAAAACCTCATCGGGGTTAGTCAGGCTTAAGATGCCGTTGCCGAACATAAGAAATAGATATGACAACAGCAACAAAAATATTATATTCTTTAAGGTTTCATTCTTCATCATTATTTTTCCGAATATGTTTTTAAGAGTTCTTCGACCGTGACTATTTTATATCCCCGTTCTTCTAGCTTCTGCACCAGGGGGACAAGCGTCTTTACCGTCTGCTTACGGCTTCCGCCTTCGGTGGTAAAGACGCCTCCGCTGTCATGGAACAGGATTATGTCTCCCGGCCTGATATTGTAGAGGATATAATGACGAATCTGTTTGTCGTGAAAGGTCACCCAGTCTTTTGAATTTAACGACCAAAGGATTACCTGATACCCCATTTCCTGCAGTTTAATTTTTTCTTCCGGCGTAACCCAGGCTTTCGGTGGCCGGAAATATTTTGTAGTCTTTCCGGTAACGTCCTTGATTATTTTTTCGGCATCCTTTACTTCTTTTTCCAATTCATCCATTTTATAATAAAGCAAAACATGATGGGTAAAACTGTGGTTTTCAATCTCATGCCCTTCTCTAGCCACGCGCCGGGCAACTTCAGGAAACTCTGCGACGTGTTTACCTAACATAAAAAATGTCGCTTTTACCCCTGCTCTCTTAAGTTCATCTAAGATACGGGGGGTCCATACAGGCGAGGGGCCGTCATCAAAGGTAAGCGCCACCACCTTCTGGGAGGCGGGAATCCGATAGACTGTGCCTTTTCTGACCAGGACCGCCTGGTCGAAAAATACGGTAAAAACCCCGCCCAAAAAAACCAGCACTAAAAAAAGAATTATCGCGGTAATGATTAAGTAACGCATGGCGTATATTTTATTTGCCTAAACATTCTCTATATGTTAACATAAAATCGTGCTAAATAAAATAAAAAACAGATTAAAGAAAGAGCTCCCCTGCTTGATCGGCGACCTCAACAGACAATACTCCTTAAATAAAATCTCCCCCCTCCTATACCAAAGCATCAGGGAGTTTATTTTAAGAAAGGGCAAAAGGGCCCGCCCTCTCCTTTTTATCGCCGGTTACCTCGGCTTTGCTAAAAAAGCCGCAAAGGGGCTATATCGTAGCGCCCTATCCCTGGAGCTGCTGCATGACTTTATGCTGGTGCACGATGATATCATTGATAAATCCGCTACCAGAAGGGGCAAGCCAGCGCTGCATGTCTTATTGAACCGCTACCTTAAAAAATACGGCAGAAGGAAGTTTAGCGGCGAAGACTTAAGTATAGTCTTAGGCGATGTGCTCTACGCCATGAGCCTCAGGGCGTTCCTGGACATCCAGGCCGACCCTCAAGACAAAGAAAGGGCTTTAAAGAAATTCATCTCTGCGGCTCTTTATACCGGAAGCGGGGAATTCATCGAGCTCCTCTATGGCCTCAAGGATATAGATAAAATAAAAAAAGAGGAAATTTATAAAATATACGACTTAAAAACCGCCCACTATACCTTTGCCTCTCCGCTGGCCATCGGCGCAACCCTCGCCGGCGCCGCAAAAAGAGAAACCGACAAGCTGTCCAGGTACGGGCTGTATCTGGGGAGGGCCTTTCAGATCAAAGACGATATTTTAGGGATATTTAGCAGCCAGAGGCAAACCGGAAAATCGGACCTGGCGGATTTAAAAGAAGCCAAAAAAACGATTCTCATCTGGCAGGCGTATCATGCCTCTGGCAGTCAAGATAAACGGATCATAAAAAACACCCTGGCCAAACAAAAGGCGGGTAAATCCGACCTCTTAAAAATACGCCGGATTATCAAGAAGTCCGGAGCATTAGATTATGCGGCGGATGAGATAAAAAGGTTTATGCAAAAGGCCTGCGCTATTTTAAAGACTTCAGGGCTATCCGGCCCCTATAAGAAAATCCTGGAAAAATATGCGCAGGAAATCCTAAAGCTATGAAAATAAATTTAGCTAAATCCGCGGGATTCTGTTTCGGGGTCAGAAGGGCGGTGGATATCGCTTTTGGAATAGCGAAATCCGGCGCTGCGGTCTATATGCTGGGTGATATCGTGCATAATGAGCGGGTCATAGACGAGATGAAAAAAACCGGTATCATAAAAATTAACCGGCTCGCCAGAGGCAAAAACAGGAACCTCTTAATCCGCGCCCACGGCACCGGCAGGCAGATCATCGAAAAAGCCAAAGGCCTCGGATACAATATTATCGATGCCACCTGCCCGATGGTAAAAGATATCCATAGAATTGCCAAAAATATGGAGGCCCAGGGCTATCAGATCATTATTATCGGGGACAAATTACATGATGAGGTGCACGGGATCATCGGTCAGCTTAAAAATAAGGCGGTCGTCATCGACAGCCCCGGCAATATCCCTTTTAAAACAATCGAAAAAATACCCCGGGCCGCGATAGTGGTACAGTCTACCCAAAATACCGAGAATGCGCTCTTGATATCAAAAAGGCTGAAATTCCTGATAAAAGAACTGAAATTTTTCAATACCGTCTGCAGGCCTACGCGGATGAAGCAGGAAGAAATAAAAAAGATGCCTTCCGTAAACGACGTAATGATTATTATCGGCTCAAAAAATAGCGCCAATACCAAAAGGCTCTATGAAATAGCCGCAGGCTTAAATAAACGCAGTTACTGGGTGAATGCGAAAAAAGAAATCAGGCCAGGTTGGTTTAAAAACGTCGAAACGGTAGGAATTACTGCCGGGGCGTCAACTCCGGATGCCACGATAAAGGAAATTGTCGGATATATAAAACGGATAAAATAATCTTATCTGGTTATTTTTATGACCTTATATTTTAAAATCCCCGCCGGGACCTTAATCTCTACCAACGAGCCTGCCTTATGCCCTAAAAGGGCATGGCCTACGGGAGAGGTGAGGGAGATTTTTCCCTGCGTGTAATCCGCCTCTTCTTCCGAAACCAAAGTGTAATTAATTTCCTCGTTGGTATCTAAATCGCAAAGCGTAACCGTAGCGCCTACCAAAACCTCATCTTTAGGAATATCTTCGTCATCAATAATCCTGCCGCGCGCCAGTTTATCTTCGAGCTCCGCGATTCTCTTTTCGTTTAACCCTTGAGCTTCTTTGGCGGCATCGTATTCGGCATTTTCGCTGATATCTCCGTGCGCGCGCGCAGCGCCTATCGCCTTGGAGAGTTCTCTGCGTTTGATAGTTTTTAAATACTCCAGATCTTTTGCTAACTTTTCATAACCTTGGCGGGTTAAATAAATGTCGCCCATAGCCATCTTACGCCTCCTAACCCCTAACTACTACCTACTAACTAATGGCTCACCTCTCTTCTTCCTTCTTTTTTCTTATCTCTTCAAGGATTTTCGCGGTGATTTCTTTGGGCACCGAAAGATAACGCTTAAACTCCATCATCCCGCTTGCCCTTCCGCTGCTTAAAGATCTTAAATTAGTCGTATAGCCGAACATTTCGGATAAAGGCACTTCAGACATGATAACTTTCTGGTTAAGCCCTAGCGGCTCTATATTGACGATCCTGCCTCTTCTAGAACATAAATAACCGACAATGGTATTAGCGTATTCTTCGGGTGTCGTCACCTCTAGCGACATATACGGCTCAAGCAAAATCGGCTCGGCCTTACGAAAACCGCTTTTAAAACATTCGATAGCCGCAATCTTAAAAGCGATATCCGAAGAATCTACTTCATGATAAGAACCGTCGATCAGGTTGACTTTTAAATCCACTACCGGATATCCCGCATAAGGGCCCTTCTCCATCGCTGCCAGGATTCCCTTCTCTACCGAGGGAATAAAGTTTCTGGGGATCGCCCCGCCTTTGATGTTATCCACAAACTCATAACCATGGCCTGCTTCCTGAGGAAACATCTCAATCACCACGTGAGCATACTGGCCGCGGCCTCCGGATTGTTTTATGTGCTTGTATTCTTCGCTTACCATCTTAGTAATCGTTTCGC
The DNA here is from genome assembly GCA_964545575.1 of uncultured Planctomycetales bacterium. Classification (GTDB taxonomy): domain Bacteria; phylum Omnitrophota; class Gorgyraeia; order Gygaellales; family Profunditerraquicolaceae; genus CAZJFL01. The sequence continues at coordinate 38,327 of CAZJFL010000008.1, read as the reverse complement.
GATAGGCGACCTTGGGCTGGCCGACGATCGCGTCCACCTTAAACTCCTCTTTAAGCCGGTCTACGATGATTTCCAGGTGCAACTCCCCCATCCCGGTCAGCAGGGTCTCTTTAGTCTCTTCGTCGGTCTGCACGATAAAAGTAGGGTCCTCTTCGGTCAGCCTGCCTAAAGCCCGGCCTAATTTATCCTGATCCTGGCGGGTCTTGGGAACAATGCTTAAAGAGACTACCGGCGCCGGAAATTTTATCGCTTCCAGGATTATGGGGCTAGACTCATCGCAAAGCGTGTCCCCGGTAATTGTCTGACCGAGCCCGATTAAACCCACAATCTCTCCGGCATAGGCGTAATCGACGTTCTCCTTCTGATCGGCGTGCATCTTGACTATCCTGCCGATTCTTTCTTTTTTATCTCTGGTGGCGTTTAAGACGTAAGAGCCGGTTTCCAGGTATCCGGAATAGATGCGGATATACACCAGTTTTCCCATATGCGGGTCTGCCTGTATCTTAAAAGCCAGCGCAGAGAAGGGGTCGTTGATATCCGGGCGCCTTTTTAAAAAATTTTCCGGATTGTCTATGCTCGTCCCTTTTTCCACAGGCACGTCTAAAGGAGAAGGTAGATACAGGGTTACCGCATCCAGAAGCTGCTGCACGCCCTTATTCTTAAAAGCCGAGCCGCATAAAACCGCCACTGCCTGATTAGCCAAAGTTGCATTTCTGATGGCATTATTTATTTCGTCAGCCGTGATAGTATCGCCTGCCTCCAGGTGTTTTTTCATGAGGTTATCGTCAAAATGGGCGACTCTCTCGATCATCTCGTGCCGGGCGGCTTTAGCTTTCCCTGAATAATCGGCGGGAATTTCTTCGACGCTAAACTCCTTCCCCAGGGATTCTTCGTCAAACATGTAAGCTTTCATATTGATCAGGTCGATAATGCCTTTGAACTTTTCCTCTACGAGGAGGGGAAGTTGTACCGGAACCGGATGGGCCTGTAGTTTTTCTTCTATCCCCTTGACGACGTTAGCGAAATTCGCTCCCACGCGGTCCATTTTATTTACAAAGGCGATCTTGGGCACTGCGTATTTATTGGACTGCCGCCAAACGGTCTCCGATTGCGGCTGCACCCCGGCTACGGCGCAAAATACCGCCACCGCCCCGTCTAAGACGCGCAGGCTTCTTTCCACCTCTACCGTAAAATCCACATGCCCGGGAGTATCAATAATATTAATCCGGAAATCCTTCCAGAAACAGGTCGTTGCGGCTGCGGTAATGGTAATACCGCGCTCCTGTTCCTGTTTCATCCAGTCCATGGTGGCTTTACCATCATGCACCTCCCCCAGTTTATAAGTACGCCCGGTATAATAGAGGATCCTTTCGGTGAGGGTGGTCTTGCCGGCATCAATGTGCGCCATAATTCCGATATTACGCATCTTCTCCAAGTGCACCTCGGGAAGCTGAATGCGTTCTCTGGGAGCCTTTGGTTCCGGCTCTCTGGCTACCTCTTCAGTTTCTGCCACAGCCTCTTCCGGGGGCGCTTCTTCTTTTTTTTCTACTGCGGGTTGTTCCTGCGGGACGGGTTGTTCCTCCGGAACAAGCTGTTCCAGGAGTATGGCGGTTTCTGCCGGAGGCAGAGGTACGGGCACTTCTGGGGTTGCGGCTTTTTCAGGCGCCTGACTTTTTAGTTGCTGTATTAGCTCTGCCAATTCCTTAAGCTTATCTTCTCTCTCCTTTATTTTTTCTTCCTTCTCCTCCAGTTCTTTTTCTAAGTTCGTGTATTCATCATTGAGGCTGTTAAAATCGCGCTTGGAGACCCATTCGCTTTCCGATTCTTTTTTCTTCATCCCTGCGATAATCTTATCTAAAGACTTTATCTTTTCTTCACGGTTCTTGATCTCCTCCTCGCGGGCGGCTACTTTATGCTTGAGTTTTTCTATCTCCTCGGTCTTACCTTTACCCTCCTCCTCCAGGGAGCCGTATTTTAACCTCAGCTGCTCTGCCTGCCGCTTTAAATCCACATTCTTGGTAAACTCCTGGGCCAGTTCGTCTTCTTTATTTCTTAACTCCTTATCCTGTCTTACCCTCTCCTCCTGTAATGCGGCAATACTCTGTTCCTCTTTCTTAAACCATTCTTCCCGCTTCTGGAGCGCTTCTTTTAACTCTGACTCCTTCTGCCGTAATGGCTCCATTTCTTTTTTTGCCTGATTAAATTGCGCCTCTGCCTGCGCCAGGCTGTTCTTTAAGGATTCTATCTCTGACTGCATCCTAAGGCGCGGATCCTGCTGCTGGAGCCCTACATTAGGCTTAAGGCAGACCGCCGGCCTCCTGCTTGTTTTTTTTCTTCCCGAAGCAGCAGCTGGCCAGAGGCCGTAGACTAAAAGGCCCAAGGAAGCAACACCTATAGAAACTATTAACATTAACATCATTAAATAAAAGTATACTATTTAAGTTGATTTATTGCAAGGATTAACATAGAAAGAAAAAGGCCCGGTTGAAATTAACCGGGCCTCTTGTCGCGTTCTGTAAGATAGTTAGAGTTTTACTACTTTCGTAGCCTGTTCGCCCTTAGGGCCTTGTTCGATTTCAAACTCAACTTCCTGGCCTTCCTCTAAGGACTTATAGCCTTCGCCCTGAATCGCGGTATGATGCACGAATACATCTTTGCCGTCTTCAGGGGTAATGAACCCATAACCTTTTTGGTTCGAGAACCACTTTACTTTACCTTTTGCCATTACTTACTACCTCCTTCCTTTTGAAATTTTTACTAGATAGTAAATAATGGCAGAACCTGTAAAAAAACCGCAAGGCGAGTTAAATCTTACACCTTACGGTTCCAGAATTTCCACTCCCTTATTTACCTCTATTTCATTAATAAGTATACACTATTTTACGGATTTGTCAACTATTATTATAGCATATCTAATTCCAACTTCTTTATCTCCTCATCAATCCCGGCGATCAGCTTCTCGATATCCTTGATCCGCCTGCCGTATTCTTTGGCCGTATCGTCATCGCGGCGGTAAATACGCGGGTCAGAAAGGGCGCGCGACTTGGCATACATCTCTAGCGTGAGGCTTTCTTTTTTCTTCTCTAGCTTGGTGATCTTTTCTCTGATAGCGACATTATAAGCTTTACGCTTTTTCTCTTCTTCTTTGCGCTTCTTTTCCTCATCTTTCAGGCGCAGCTTCTCTAAATCTTCTTTGCGGGAAGCTGCCGTTGCTTTCTTACGCGCTGGGGTCTGTATTGCGCCATCCAGCTCGCCTCCTGCCTTCTTCTCCAGATAATAATCAAAGTTTCCGGAAATCTTTCTTACCCTGCCGGCATTCACCTCGAAAACAACATTGGCCACGCAACGTACAAAATGGATATCGTGGCTGATAAAGACGATCGTGCCCTGATATTGATGCAGGGTCCGGATCAGGGCATCTACCGCATCCACATCCAGATGCGTGGTCGGCTCATCGAGAAGCAGGAAATTCGGCGGGTCAATCAGGAGTTTTGCCAAAATCAGGCGGCTTTTTTCGCCGCCGGAGAGGACTTTTACTTTTTTATCGGAATCGTCGCCGGTAAATAAAAAAGCTCCTAATATGGTGCGCACCGCAGTCTCCGACATATATCCGGGCGCGGCAGAATAGGCTTCCTGTAAAACCGAATTCTCGGGGCTCAAAACATCCAGCCGCGTCTGCGAGAAATAACCTATATCCACATTGTGCCCGACAATGCGGATGCCTTGATCAATATCAATCACCCCGGCCATGATTTTAAGCAGGGTGGATTTACCGGCTCCGTTTTCTCCGGCTAAAACCGCCTTATCTCCTTTATCAACTTGGAAATCAAAATCCTGATAGACCTTGATTTCACCGTAGGATTTAGAGATGCCTTCTAAGCTAATTACTTTATGCCCGCTGGTTCTGGTGCCGGGAAAATGAAAATCTTTGATGCTCTCCCGCGGGTCAGGGGGAAGCTCGACCGCCTCTTTTTCCAATCTTTCCAGGGCCGTCCTTTTGGCGCGCACTGCCGCCGCTTTATTCGGCTGGGCGTGAAAACGCGAGACAAACCTCTCCAGCTGCTCCCTCTTTTTCTCCTGCTCTTTAAACTGCTTGACTAAAAACTTGCGCCTTTCTTCTTTTATTTGCTCGTAATGTTCGTAGTTGCCTTTGACTTTAAAGATTGAGCCGTTCTCTAAAATCAGGGTGTAATTAGTCACCTCATTTAAAAATGCCTTGTCATGGGAAATCATAATAAACGTCCCCTTAAAGCCGGTCAAATAATCTTTCAGCCATATCGCGGCATTCAAATCCAGATAATTGGTAGGCTCGTCAAGCAGTAAAATATCATAATGACAGGTAAGTAATTTTGCCAAAAGCACGCGCATCTGCCATCCGCCGCTAAGTTCCTTTATGGGGCGGCTGAAATCATTTTCCTTGAATTCCAGGCCCGCAAGAATCTTCTTTGCCTTATACTCCAGATGGAAATACCCTAAACCCTCGAGGCGCTCTAAGATTTCTCCGTAACGCCTGGCATCGGCCCGGTTCGTCCTCTCCAGTTCCTCTTTTTCCTTATTTAAAGAGTTGATCTCGGCGTCCCCTTCTAAAAGTTCTCCCAAAACAGTATGCTCGGAATGAAAACTGGCCTCCTGAGGCAGGTATCCGATACGGGTATTTTTATTCACCCGGATTTCTCCCGCAGACGGCTCGGTCTCGCCCAGGATCATGGCAAAAAGCGTGCTTTTGCCTGAACCATTAGGCCCAAGCAACCCTATTTTTTCTCCGGCATTAATGCCAAGAGAAATATCCTGAAAAAGGACTTTCCTGCCGTAGTTCTTGGAAAGGTTAGATATTGCGATCACGGGATTATTTTAGGTATGCCTTGATGATCTTCTGGTCGGATATGGGCTTGTCGCCATAACCGGTGGCGGTATTTTCTATTTTTTCTACCACGTCATAACCAGAAGCTACTTCCCCAAAAATGGTGTGCTTCATATTCAGCCAGGGCGTCTTAGCAGTAGTGATAAAAAACTGGCTGCCGTTTGTGTTCGGGCCGGCATTTGCCATTGCCAGCAGCCCGGGCCGGTCAAACTGTACCTGCGGATTTACTTCATCGGCAAAAGTCTTACCCCAGATGGATTCCCCGTCCCTGCCGGTTCCGGTGGGGTCGCCCCCCTGAAGCATAAAGTTCTTGATTACCCGGTGGAATATTGTTCCGTTATAATATCCTTTTTTTACCAGGGCGGTAAAATTCTCGCAGGCCTTCGGCGCGATATCATCAAAAAGTTTTACCTCTATTACTCCCTGATTTGTTTCTAAAACTACGGTCTGGTTATTCATCGGCGGCTCTCCTGCACAGGCACAGTTAATAAAAAAACTTATCAGCAGCGCTAATGTAATTTTCCTCATGAATTCTCCTCTACGTCGCTAGGCCCGGATAAATGGGGTCAGATTTATTTTACCCCCGTATGGAAATATTATATCTCTCTAAAACAAAAATCCCAAGCGATTTTGTGCCTGGAATTCCCGCCAGGCCAGCTTAAGGTAACGGCTCAAACCGCTCAAAGGTAAGAAAGCGATGATAAAACTTAAACAACGGCAGGCTAAGCTTGCTGCAGGGCCGGGCATAGACAGAGAGCGGTAAAAATTTAAATCCCAGGCGCCGCTTGATTTCGTAGCTTGACTGCCCCATTTCATAGGCCTGCATACCGTTACTCATGCACCATTCCAGAAGCGCCTTAAACCTTAAATAATAAAGATTGTATTGATGGGCGAAGGCATAATCAAACCCAAGGTAATAATCGACGAAATAACTCCCGCTAACGAAGCACTGCGCAAAGGCGATCAGCCGGCCTTCCAGCCTCCAGAGAAAACATCTGTTACTCTCGGGCATTTCCCTTGAGATAACCGCAAAATAATCCCGGGGCAACTCTTCAAACTCTATCTCGGCTTTCTTAAGCGTCTCTAGATAAAGCCCGTGCATTTCTCTAGAAACCTCTTTATTTACCAAATTAGTAACCTCCAAGTCAAAATGCGGGCTTCCGGAAATTTTTTTAAGCTTACGCCGCAAGCCCTGGCGCGAAACAGGGCTAAGCGTCTTCAGGTAGGCGTCGAAATCACTAAAGGTAATATCCATTACTGCCGAGGGCAGGCTTTTTTGACGCAGGAACCCCTTTTCCAGGAGCCGCTGCATCAGCCTATCGTAAGAGGGGTCAAAATCTTTAAAAACTATTGCCTTGGCCTTTTCTTTTTTTGCCAATTCCTCCATAGCAGCGACGAACGCATCCAGGACCTCCGCAGGATTGCCGTTTATGCCTATCCTGCCCCTGTCGCTAATCGAGCCGCAGAAAAGGGTCTTGACGCCTAGCAGCCGGGGGAAAATTTTTTTCAGGAACCTGGTGCAGCGTTTCAGTATCCCCCGCACCCCCATATCCAGCTGAAAATCCATCAGGAATAAGGAAGCGGCGCCTACGGGGGTATCCTTTTCATAGGCCATTAAATAATAAAAACGGAATTGCCTGAAATCCAGCCTATCGAGGGCAGCAAAAAAACGGTAACTCCCGGCAACCTCAGGGAATACGCTTAGCCAGTCTTTTTCCGGTATCTCTGCGATTTTTCTGAATAATTTTATCTGCATTTTCCCGCTTCAACGCTCTCTCACCACTTCCATCCCGCCCCGGCCTGAATAGTCAATTGGCCACGCTCTCTAAGTAAGCGCAGGAAGGCCTGGCCTTCCCCTTGAAAAACATCCCGCGCTAATTCAAGCTTTCCCGCGATATCCTGATTCAGATTATTCCTTAAGCGTAATGTTACCGTGTTCTTCTCGCCTAGCCGCGCCTCGGCACCCAAAACAATCGCCCGGATCTTTTTATCCGCTTCGATTTCAAAAACCAGACCTACACCTTTTTTAATCTTCCAGCTGCCGAAAAGCGTAATCAAGCGCCTCACCGGATGCTTCCTGCCGGAAACTCCTATCCCTAATTCGTATTTAACGTAATTGCCTTTGAAGATGCTAGCACTCGTCTTAAAATTAAACACTGAATCGCTGCTTTTATCAATAACGTAAGAAAGCCGGGCCTTATCGGCAATATCCCAGTATCCCTTAAACGCAAGCATATGCAGGCGCTTATGTTTACGTATGAGGTTGGCTTTAGTATAGCGGTAAATGATCTGATAATTCTTGTCGATCTGCCAGGCGCCGCTAAAGACCAACGTATCAAAGTTATCTCCGCCCTTAGCCACTTTGAAAGTCAGCCGGTTTTTAGCATCTGCCTGCCAGGCGCCGGAAAGTTCCAGCGTATAAAGAGAAAAGTTCCCCTTTTGATTACGGGTCGTCACCGCAAAAAGCAGCGCGTTCTTTTTGACATCGAGGATCTCGCCCTGAATAGTGAGTTCGTCTCCGAAGGTCTTTCTCTGTAATTTATCCAGGGTAAAACGCAATTGATGGTCGTGATCGAGCGACCATTCCCCTTTTAATTTTAGCTGATGCGGCGCTTTGATGCCTGCCGGGACAGGAGTCTTGATATCGTAGGTAAGGGTGTTACGCGGACCGATCCTAAACTGCCCCTCTTGAACCCGGCGCATGCCGAATAATCCTGCGACTAATCTGTTATGGGGATCAAGTTCATAGCGCAGTTTAGGCATAGAGATAATTATAAGGATTAACGCCGGCGGAATTTATAACGCTTTTGGCTTGGCTGCCGTTTAAAGTCCCGTCGCGGCGCCTCCTGCCCGAACTTGGCAAACTCTTCAGCAGGCATTTCGGGGTGTTTTGATACGGGGAGCGTTAACCGGATAAGCTTTTCAATATCCCGGACATCGCTGCTCTGGTCTGGCGTGGCAAAAGAAATCGCGTGCCCCCGCTGGCCGGCCCTGGCTGTGCGGCCGATGCGATGCACATAATTTTCCGCATCTTCCGGAAGGTCATAATTAAGGACCAGCTCGATGCCGGTCACATCAATGCCCCGGGATGCGATATCAGTGGCAACAAGCACCTTGTACCTGCCTGACTTAAAGCCTTCAAGGGCTTCGCGGCGCTGGCCGAGGGAACGGTTAGAGTGTATTTCCGCCGCGCTATAACCCATATCCCGGATTGACATGGTGATTTTACGCGCGTTATGTTTGGTGCGGGAAAACAAAAGTATTGAGCCGTGATATTGCGCCAATAATTTACTCAAGAGGCGCGACTTGGCTTCGCGCTTTACGATAAATAATTCCTGGGTTACGCGCTCTACCGTCGTCCCTGAAGGCGCAATCTCAACCGAAACAGGCAACTTCATATACTTGGCGGCAATCTCCATAATCTCTTTGGGGATAGTTGCCGAAAAGAGCATGGTCTGCCTATCTTTGGGCAGGAAGCGCAGGATTTTGCTGATCTGCGGGGCAAACCCCATATCCAGCATGCGGTCGGCTTCATCAAGCACCAGCATGGTTACGTTATCCGGCAGGAAATTCCACTGGCCCATATGGTCAATGAGCCTGCCGGGAGTTGCGATTACTATGCGGGGATCCTTACGCAGCGCCTGAATCTGGCCCGGCATCGGGGCGCCGCCGATCAGGCAGGCGGTCTTCATCCCGAATGAGCGGGCAATCTCCTGAAAGGCCTCGTCAATCTGAATGGCTAATTCGCGCGTAGGCGCCAGGACCAGACCAACCCCCTTCTTCTGCGCCAGCCGCTGGCACATCGGAATGGCAAAGGCGTGCGTCTTGCCGGTTCCGGTCTGGGCAATACCAATGACATCTTTACCTTCAATCGCTAAAGGGATGGCTTTGAATTGAATCGGGGTGGGCACTTTAAACTTTATCTGCGCCAGGATATCGAGGATCTTCGGGGCAATACCCAACCCGTAGAAACTTCTTTCGGGTTGGCTGTTACTTTGCAAAAGGCTGCCTGTATGCGCCGTCCTGTGCGGGGTCACGATTTATGAGCCTTCCCTTTATGCCCGCCGACAAGCAGACCAAGGTGAAGATGGCAATATATATCATGATTATAGATACTTAAGATATGCTTGCAATGCGGAAATTTACATTGCCTGCCTTTATGCGAAGTCTTTGTTTTTTTGATATTTACCCCCTATCCGTTTAAACAATCCTCTGCCTCTCTGACCAGCTCGGCGATCAGCTCTTTCACCGAGACGATCTTCTTGATCCGGTAGGCATTGCTGCCGCACATGGCAAACCCCTTGTCCAGCTCGCCCCGGTAAGCATTAAGCAGCGCCTTGGCAATACAATAGTTAACTTTCTTGGTGTCACAGGTGGAGAGACATTGATATTCGCAAACAAAATCTATGCGTTCCCCATTAGTAATCCTCTTTACAAATTCGTTACGAATAACCCTTCCCGGCATCCCCACCGGGCTCTGGATAATCACAATATCCTCCGGCTTGGCGGACATACATGCTTCTTTATATTTTAAGGATACGTCGCACTCGTGCGTGCAGACAAAACGCGTAGCCATCTGCACCCCGCTTGCCCCTAAACGCATAACCCGGGCAATATCTTTACCGTCAAATATACCTCCGGCGGCGATCACCGGGATACGCAATTTATCATGCTGGAAATTGCGCGTAACCGCCAATACCTCCCCTAAGATCTTATCCAGAAAAACATGCTCTTTATCATCGAGTTCAGCCATGCTATAACCCAGGTGCCCTCCGGCAAGCGGCCCTTCGACCACAATGGCATCAGGCAGGCGATTGTACCTTCTTTTCCAGGCGGTGCAAATAATCTGCGTTGCCCGCGCAGAAGAGACAATCGGAACAAGTTTGGTCCGGTCATTCTTGATCAAAGACGGCAGCCTTAGCGGCAGGCCTGCCCCGGAAATAATCACATCCACCAATTCCTGCTGGGCGGCATCCACCAGGTCATCGTAATTAGTCAGGGCACACATGATATTTACGCCGAACGGATTTGGAGTCTTCCTGCGCGTATCCCGGATGATTTCGATGAAGGCTTCCCGCGAACGCGTCTTATAATCGCGCTGCTCATCGCCACCCTCTTCTCCGAGGCCGACCGAGGCAATCACTCCCAGCCCGCCTTCATTAGAGACTGCGGAAGCCAGAGATGACGCTGACACCCGCACCCCCATCCCGCCCTGGATGAGCGGCAGCCTTATTCTCAAATTACCTAAATCTAAATTCTTAAACTCGATGCTCATAAATCAACCCTCTCGCTAAAATGCCCTAATCTTTATTTGGCGTTAAGTATACCATAGAATTCGGCCTTAATCCACCGAAATAAAATATTAATACCTGTTGTGCCCTCTGTTTTTTAATGCTATAGTAAATTGTTTTGCGAAAGATATTAAAAAAGGCTAATATGAAATATAAACACGCTTTATTCCTGAATCCTTATATCGAGAGCCAGGCCACAAACACGATGATGCTCTTTCCACCCCTCGGGCTTGAATATGTGGCAACAAGCGCCAAGGGCCTGGTTGACAAAATCACCCTTTTGGATTTACGCTGCACAACCCCCCTCTCGGACCCGGAAAAACTCCTAAGCTTTATATCCGGCTTGATCGATATTATCTGCGTTAGCATCGGCTGGAACCGGCAGTTTGAGGAGATCTGTCAATTGCTTAACCGTATGCCGGATGAGATAACTTTAGTCGTAGGCGGCTATAAGGCCACTGAAAAAGTAGAGGAACTTTTTAAGCTCTGCCCTAAAATAGACATCATCGTCAGGGGCGAAGGCGAAGAAACGATACAGGAAATATTAAAGGGCGTCGCCCTTGGAGAAATCCTGGGCATTTCTTACCGGCAAGGCGGCAAGATAATACATAACCCGAACCGGCCATTTCCTGACATAGACGGCCTGGCAATACCTGACCGAACCTTGAGAAACAGCGAGTACAGGCTGGCGGTAAACGGCATAAAGGTGGCAGACATAACCTTCGATTCGGTTTTAAGCTCGCGGGGCTGTCCTTTTAACTGCAAATTTTGCACTTTCAGTATAAATCCCCTGGGCCAGAAAAGAGAATATTCCGTGCGTAGTGTTGAATCTGTGGTTGACGAGATCCAAAGCCTGAAAGCCGGAGTAATAATTTTCAGCGATGATAACATCTTTGTCGAGCCCGAAAGAGCGGAGAAAATCTGCGATTTGCTCATCAAACGAAAAATAAAAAAGCGTTTCATCGCTCAGGCGCGTATTGAAATCGCCCGCAGCCCCAGGCTCCTTGAAAAAATGGTCAAGGTCGGCTTCAAGGCGCTCTTGATCGGGATAGAATCTCCCCACGACCGGATACTGGCGCAGCTGAATAAAGGTTTCAATCAGGAGACGATAAGAAAATATTTTGCGGTCCTTAAGAAATACCCGATCTTCTACAACGGATACTTTATCTACGGGAATATCGGCGAGACAGAAGCAGAAATGCTTTATATTGCGCAGTTTGCCAAGGAGATCGGAGTCGATTCCATTGCCTGCAATAAGTTAAGGATTGAGAGTTTTTCGCCCTTAAGAGAACTTGCCGAAAAGACCCCCGGTTATCACATCACCGATAAAGGGCAGCTTTATTCCGATACCTATAGCTACGATGCCTTGAAAAGAATAGGTAAAAAGATAAAATTTTCTTTTTATACCCCTGCCAGATTCGCCAAGATTCTCTGGAAGAATATTTTTATTACCAGGTTCTTTACCTTTAAAGAAGCCATCTCGCTGTTTCTGGCGGCGCCCTCGCTGATTAAAAGCGTGCTGGTCAGGGAGAAAAAACGCGGTAAACTCGGCGAATCCCTCCGGCGCACCTTCATCAAAAATACTTAAAAAAGCTCTTCTTTACGGACACTTCTATAGCAACCTAAGCTATATTAAATTTTTCCTTTGCTCTGCCAGAGGAAAATTCCGCTTTCCTCGATTTCCCCCTTGGAAACTAACCAATCCTACGCATCCAATAAATCTTTATATACCGGGCAATAATATGCTATGTGGGTCTTTCGCGGGTTTGTGAGCAGGCTTTGCCGGATATTCTTGATCACTTTCTCCAGGGTCATTTTTCCGAAAGGATTAAACATAAAAAACACCGTCCCCTCTTTAGCCTCAAACACAGCGGCATCGCTATCGACGATCTCAACGGGCGTATGATTTGATTTTGCTTTCCTGAGGTTGATCCTGGCGGCATCAACGAAAGTTAAGGTGTCTTGCGGGAAATAGTAAGCGCAGGCTTTGATGCCAAGGGCCTTATCCTGAATTAACGAAATCAGCATCTTGATAGATGACCTTCCGTAATTTACGGGGTCTTTTAAAAAATTCTTTATCGCTTTTCTTATCTTAGCCAGCGGCCAAATTTTTATTTATTAACTGGGGATAGGGATTACTTACTACGATCTAATGACACACCAGCTTTAAAGCGATTTGAGCCTCATACATCATTTGGCATTGGGCTTTCTGTGCTCCCCTAAGAAACACCCATTGCCCATTATTTAACAATAGATATTTGACTTCACTGGTTATGCGATTTACTAAGACAGCCATATGGTTAGCACAGAGAACGACTCTTTTGCATAATAGCACATCAACAATATTCACTGCATAACAGGGTGTGCTAATTACCGAGATCAACAGTAAGGCAATAATAATTTTTTCCATCTTGCGCCCACAAAATCCATTTCTCTTTATTGAAACTGCTCCTTTATTTGAGGAGACGGGGTTACTGATTTGCTTCTTCACTCGGCTTTTAAAAAACTGCCCAAGCAATAAACCGATAAGGGTAAGTTGGGCGGTTTAACTATTAGCTCTTTAGGTTTAAAACATCTTTTATTTTTTTAATAATTTCTTCTTTGCCGGTTGATTTAGAAATAAATAAATGCCCCTGGATGTTTCCCTCTTCTTCCTTGGTAACCAAAGCGCTTAAGAATATTATGGGGATATTCCTTGTTTTTTCGTTCTTTTCTAAATTACACCTGATAACCCCTCCGTCCATTCCGGGCATATTTATATCAAGCAGTATCAAATCCGGGCGCCCTGTTTCAGCCATCCTCAAACAATCTTCTCCGCTACTAGCAGTGAAAACTTCAAATCCCTCTCTGCGTAGAATACGGCCGAAAAATTCAACTATGTCCTTTTCGTCATCTACAACTAAAATTTTAACCATAACCGTCTCCCTTCTGTTTTTTAATTATACCGCTCCTATTTCAAAACGACAAGGGATTTAGGCATATTTTAGCGCAAATCACCGACAAAATCCCGATAGACGACTTTCCGTAATTTACGGAGTCTTTTAAAAAATTCTTTGTAACTCTTTTTATCTTAGTAAGCGGCCAAATTTTCATTTCAATGTTCTCAGGGCCCAGACGGCGAAGCGGGCGAATAGCAAAATAAGATAGATAATGGCTAATTTTAAAATAAATGTTACGCCGAGAAGGTAGCTATATAATTTAGATATATAAACCTGGTAAGAATTTATACAGCTTGAGCTTTTTAAGGCAGATTTAATATTACCCGCCCTTATAAATTCTTTAATGCGTTTCTCAATGAGTTTTGGCGGCGGATTATATGCTTCTTCTAAAAGTTTGTTATAATTAGAATCATTGCGGATCTCCGGATTTATAATAATGGTGCGTATTTCTCCGTTAGCAAATTCCAACCTGTATTTTGGCAATGCAACAGGCATATTTCTTAGAAAAAGAAAGATAAAAAGATATAATACAATAGACAATCCTAAAATAATCAGCCCTTCCTTAGCTATTATCCGTTTAATATTCATTTTTTGCCCCTTTTCCTGCTCTAATGCCCTACCGCGGCATCCAGCTGCTTTTGATGCTCTTTCTCAATACTCTCTAAGGTGCTTTTAGTGCTGTCCACAATAGAGCGGTAAGGAATGCCTGGTGTAGCGGTTTGCGGCATAATATCGCTATTATCAATTCCCCGCCCGGCTGACGGTATCTTAAGATAACTATTCAATAAAACATAAGCCATAAATAAAATTATCCCCAAAGTTATCACCAGCCCCAATAATGAAACGAACCCTTTCTTGCCGTTCAAAATTTCTCCCAGTGGATCACTTCTTTTAAGCCTCTTTTTTCTGCAGGATGAAAACTATCTTTGGATTTAGGGTAACCTAAAGCAACCAAGCTCACCAATTTATAGGCGATAGGCACATTTAAAATTTTAGCAACTTCGGCGCAATAAGGTTTCTTATCCCCGGCAACCCAGCAGGAACCAACACCCAAGGCAGCCGCGGCAAGCAGGATATTACAAGTAGCCGCGCATCCGTCTTCCAAGTAATATTTTGTCTCCGCGCAAAATACCGCAATACAGGCCTTGGCCTGGGCCAGGAATCTTCCGTTCTCGGCTAATTCAGCGAATTTTTTTAAGGTGGGTGTCTCGGTGATGACAATAAACTCCCAAGGTTGGACATTTCTGGCAGTGGGGGCAAACCTGGCTGCCTCTACTATTTTCTCTAAAAAATCTTTTGCTATTCTCTCATCCGAGTATTCCCTGATACTTCTTCTTATCTTAAGTATTTCTAAAGGTTCCATTTCCTTCTCTCCCTTTCTCTGAAAGTGCCAAAATGCCTAACCTGGCATCTAAAGAAACTCTCCCGGATTCTGTTGATTCCTGACTTTATTGCGCCGGATAAAAATATACGATGGTATCATATTTGGGGAATAGCGCGGCAATGTCCTTTTCGAAACTCTTTGTTAATTCCTGCGCCTGCGTCATCGTGGTGTAGCCGTAAATAATAAAAGAAATATAAAGAAACACCTTTTCCCCGGCCTTCCTCATACGAATACTACGAATACCGAAAACCTTACTCTTATGACTTTCGATTACTTTTTCTATCTTGTCGCGGACGTCTTTTTCTGGGGTAGCGTCGAGCAACTCCCGAAAACTATTTTTCATTGCCTTAAGCGGCGTCCAGACAAAGACCAGCGCCAAGATCACCGCCATCACGGGGTCAACGTAAGGCGTGATACGGAAATAGCCCAGTTTATACATATACCAGCCAAAGGAAAAACCTAGGAACATCGCAAAAGACAGCGCGCTATCAATAAACCAATGGAGGCTGGAAACCCCTAATACCCTCGAGCGAGTCTTAACGGCGACTCTCTTCAGATAAAATGCGACCAGCACAGCGATTATCCCGGAAAGCAAAGAAGCTAATACCGGGATATCGTATCGGACTATATCGTCTGCGTGAATAATATCCTGGATGGCAAAGGTTAAGGCAATAACACAGGATAACATTATCATCGCTCCCTGGATTACCACAATAAAAGGCTCATATTTATCATACCCGAAATTAAAAAGATTATCTGGAGGCAGATTTATCTTTTTTATGCCCACCCGCATGATAAAGGCAGTAAGCAAAATAATAAACTCCGCCGAAGCATCCAGCAGGAGGGTTATAGAATCGGCCATGATACCGCAGATTAAAATAATCAAAAATATAACCATCGAAGCTACGATAGCGCTATGGACGGCGGTCATCTGCGCTTTTTCTCCGTGTTCTAAAGCATGCGTCATCTCTATCTTCTGCCTCCTTTAATATTTTGATTCACCGGGATACTCCTTGTCCTTACTCTCCGATAATTTTGATTAAGACCCGCTTTTTACGCCTTCCGTCAAACTCTCCGTAAAATATCTGCTCCCATGGCCCAAAATCGAGTTTGCCTGCGCTAACCGCTACCACCACTTCCCTGCCCATGACCGTCCTTTTTAAGTGCGCATCCCCGTTGTCCTCACCACTTAAGTTATGCTGGTATTTATCTTTGCCGTAGGGGGCAAGCTTTTCTAACCAGTCGCTAAAATCGCTATGCAACCCCGCTTCATCATCGTTAATAAAAACGGAACTGGTGATATGCATCGCATTCACCAGGCAAAGCCCTTCCCTGATCCCGCTTTTCTTCAGTGCCTCTTCCACCTGCAGCGTGATATTGATAAACTCCTGCCGGTTTTTGGTATTAAACCATAAGTATTGGCTATGCGATTTCATGCTCTAAAGCCCCTTAGCGGAAATTGTAGTGCTTGCGCACGGGCTTTTTAATATCCCAGACGCAGGAAAGGCCCTTGGGGAAAGTCACAAAATCCCCCTTGCCAAAGTTCACCCTTTTGCCATCCTTAGATTCTACCATAACTTCGCCTTCCAGAAGATAGCATTCCTCCACCGAGTCATAATGCCAGTCAAAGCGCGAGACTTCTTTTGTCCAGATAGGCCATGCCAAGACCCCCATCTTCTTCAGCTCATCTTCCCCAACTTTTTGCACTTTTATTTCCATGTCGCTAGCTCCTTTCCCGGCAATATTTAGCTGCAGTGATTCCCTTAAGCTAAACCAGACACTTTCCTATTTAGAGCAGAAAGCTTCTGGATTACTTGTTTTTTTAAAGCCCCCTCTTGAGAGAAGCTTACGCCGTGACCTTGTCGAATTCCTCTATGCTGATCGCAGGAAAGCTGGTAAAGGAAATATTCGTCAGCTTATTTAATTCTATCGAGGCCTTCATCACCTCTGCCACTGTGGGGAAGTCCGCGATCAAGACGATGTCATACTTTCCCAGCAGCGCGTACATAGAATTCACCTTGCCGCCGGCCTTGGCGATCAGATCAACTGCCTTCTTCGTCCTCTCAGCCGAGATCCCCTTGATCGCCTCCGCTGAATACTTTCCGTACATGAAAAACTTAGCCATTTTACTGCCTCCTTTCTCTATATCTTAATCGTTCTTTTCAACCTTCCGAAGATGCTGCAACGCACATATACCGTAATAATATCGCCTGGCTTGGCATTGGGGATCGTATAGCTGACTGTCTGACTCTTATTATTCTCCTGGCGGGAGAACTCTTCGTTAATGACCTCTTTACCGTTTAATTCCACGTTCACTCTCTTGATGTAGTGCAGAACCGGATCAGGGGTGTCATGCATGATCACCAGCTTTAACACCTTGGTCCCCGGGTCAAAGCTAATCTTCATATCTGACGGCGTATGCGCATAGGCGCTTGTCACTGCCACTGCCAGAAGCAGCACCAGTAATACAATTATCTTTTTCATCTCTTCCTCCTATTTATCTACCTCTTCAAATAATCCCGGATTATTAAAATCCGCCGGCAAAACATTTTCCGCCGGCTTCTCGAAACAATAATCCCCTTCTTTATAGAATCCGGTAGCAATCAGCTCAGAGCAGAGAAATCTTTTTCTGCTGCTGAATATATTATGCAAAACTATACCGATTTTACCACTTAAAATCGACAAAGGAAACCAGAAAAATTGCAGCACGTCATAAGGCAGATTATTCATCGTCGCCCACCAGAGCGCGACCTTATATCTTTCCTCTGCTTTCTGAGCCTTACGCTTCATCACCTTGATCTCAAAACCCCGGCTTACATATTCTTTCTCTAGATCTATCAGGTGCGAACGCGGCACATTCGCCTCTATCGCCGTCACTCCTCCCAGGCACCCTGCCACATGCGTCCACTTTGCACTCTCCCCGTATCCTGCCTTTCTCTGCAGCGTCCTTATCGCCGGTTTCCTCGTCGCCACTAAAATTACATAGCCGATTTTGAGGGAATTGGGATTAAGGTGAAGCATAGATTTTGAACTGTTTAGTGGCACACTTTCCCGATTAGATTGGAAAGCGCCTATAGCCAACCTTTTGCAGCCCAGTATTTGTATTCCTCTTGCCAATCATCCTTCCTCAGCTTAATGATTCGGGCTAAGTGCTGTTTTCCCTGCTCTATGGTTTGTATCTGCTGCGGGTACTGTTTTTTATCTTTGATGTCGGACACAAGTTTTTTACCTAATTTGAAAGCCTCGGCTTTCTTCTCCTCGCCAAACTCCCGGAGAGCAGAAACGCCTCCCGAATATTGCGCTCCGCAAACCTGACCGTAGAAAGCGATATAGTCCAAGACTTCTTTATTCTGGCCGCTACCGGAAGTCACCACTCCTGCTACATATTTATCCAAAAGACGCTTACAATGGATGAAGTGAGCCGAGCGATCAAATAGCGCCTTCATCAACGCAGTCACCTGATTTATGTAGTTAGGTGAAGCTAAAACTATGCCATCGGCATTAAGCATCTTCTGAAGAATCATATTAACATCATCTTTCAATGAACATTTCAGAATATTCCTATGACAGGCCTCACAGTGCTTACAGAAAAATACCTTATAATTATCCAGGTGCAAAACCTCACAAACTGCGCCCTCATCTTTTACCCCGCGCAGAACTTCATCGGCTAACAAAAATGTACTGCTCTTTTCCCTATGCGGGCTTACCGATATAAGTAAAACTTTCATCATTAAGCTCCCTTTTTAACCTAACTGCTTAGCGGCGCGCTTTCTCGATTAGATCGGAAAGCGCCTGGGAAATGGGGAAGGTTAATCCCCGAGCAACGATTATTGGTTTGGCGTTTTGACCGTTATCTCTTTGATAAATTTTACCCCCAGACTGCCGATATTACTTCCCACCACTACAATAAACAGCATAAACAAATAATATAAAAATACATTCACCGTCTTTCTTAATTCCGCATCTAAGCTGATCGTCATTTGCGTAGGCTGGCTATCTGCTCCCGGAGGCGATACCGCAATATCTAAACTGCGCATCTGAAACACTTCCGGCGGATTGGCTGCGTTGGTAAAGACATTATATGCGGAATAGAAAGCAAATAATATACAGACCAGCCCGATACAAACCAGGATATAACCGAATACCTTTTCCGTAGTTGAACTCATCCCTACCTCCCTTCTCACAGCCATATTATAACCTCACTAAATAAAAATCCCAAGCCTTTTTGAAACTTGGGATTATCTATAATAAAAATTTGTTTTTAATCAACCTGCTGCGCTGTCAAGAATAAAGATTTTTCCAAAGAAGTAAAGAAATCTTGATAAGTTGCGGGGTCTTCTACGGACTGAATTCCATACTGGGCATTTGCCCTTACTAATAATTGCTTCTCGCCCCTAGGCCTAACAGTCACGGTCATCACAATAGTTGCATATCCGATGAACTTAGTACCCGTGACAGAACCGAGCGTTAGGTCAGCTTTATCGATCACGAAATCTAAATCTTGCATCGTGCTTATTACGGTTTGCATCATTTTCTTCTTATCGGTTGTATCAAAAGCTCTCGTTTGGATACTTCTTAATTTAACCTGGCTTTCGCTGGATTCAAAAGCTTTGCTAGCTGTAGTTGCGCACCCGGAAATTGAAACGATTAAAAGAATAGCAATAAAAACACTGCTTAATCTCTTTAGTATACTCATATTTTCTGAGCCTCCAAAAATATTGCTTTAGATAAATCATCAAAAAATTTCTGATAAATCTTTGGGTCTTTAACAGATTCTACCCTGTTAATTTGACCACTTATATTCCAAATTATTCTCTGAAAAGTAACCCGAACCACTATTTTGTTTCCTTCAAGATTAGGCTTAACAATTACTGAGGCCTTCACGTACTGAACAGAATCAACTTTTCCGTAAGCATTCTGATATCCGCCGAATAAAATTCCTAAGGTATCGACTAAAATAGCGCCCGCGACTTGTCCTGCGTTTGTTGCATCTGCTTTTCTAGATGCAGCCACAAAACCCACATCTGTTTCACTATTATCCAAGGTAAAGCCTAAATCCTGTAAAAGCCCAGCCACAGCAGTGACAATTTGCACTTCGTTAGTCGTATCGTATTGCCTCATCTGCAATTGTCTAGCTTCTAAATAATTCTCATCAGGCTTTAGAAAACCTTTTGGAATACTGGAACAACCAATTACTCCTAAACATACAAATATAACAACAAATAACTTTAAAAACAGAAACTTTTTTCTCATAGTAAAGCCTTTAAAAACTAGAGGAATGATACGCAAAATCACGAACTTTTTTATCTGTGTCGAACTTAATAACTATAGTCAATGTTTTTTGTGAAGTAGATCTAGCTCCAGAACTACCGGAGCCACCAACGCCAAATATTATTAATCCTACTCCTGCCCCACTTTCACTGGTAGAATATGAAACATTAGTAGCTATTTTATCATAAACCCACACTTCTCTTCTTTCTTCATCAGTGGTGACAATATTGGGCGAGCCTAATATCTCAATAACCTGTGAAGCAGCCATGCCGACTTTAATTTCACGCTGGACCTTTCCTACCGTGAGCTTATCTGTGCTATTATCCTGAGTAAGGTCGCTGTGACGAGCAGCTGAAGCACAGCCAGACAGAATCAGAATACTCGCTAACAAAAAATATTTAATCTTCATCTTTAATCTCCTTTTAAAATAAAAAAGACGGCCTTCTCTTTAAGCCGTCCTTACTTTCTACCTACCTAACTCTCATCACTACCTCTTGGTTACAGGCTATCAAAGTTATTAATAGCACTATTTAACATAGAAGTCAATAAATAAAACGTGGCGCCTCGGCCGCTCGGGCTTCCGACGCCCCGCTCCAAAACACCCAAGCCACCCGCTAGCAACATATAGTATTTCTATTTTTCAAAAATTAGAAGCGGCCGAAATTTTAAACATTTTATAGAGCTATCTGTTCTACATCAGGTAATAATATCTTATTAAGCCTCCGTCAGTTATAATTAACAACACTGGCTTTGTGCCCAAAAAGTGCCTACATAAAGTCACGTCTTCTATTTTTCTCCTAACACCTCAAGCATCTCATTGTATTTCTTTACACTCTCATCACGGCATTTCTTAAATTCAGTTACCATTGCCGAAGCTAATTCTTTAGGCATACCCTTTTCATCTCTATATCTTTCTATTACAGTTATATTATCTAATAACTTCTTATCTGATTCCTGTATAAAATTAAGAACAGCACTTACAGTTGAAGTTTTGGATATTTTCGACTGCATTTCTAATATTCTATTTTGTTTTGAAGAAATCCATACCTGAACTCCTACAATAATAAGCATAAGAACTGATATCATTGCCATTATAGTATTTGGGTCTGGCATATATTTTCCCATTTGCCCTCCTATTTTTTAGATCTACTTCCTTTAGGTTTGAATAAATAACAAGAACACCTCGATCTAATCCAAATTAACTCAATTAATTGCAAAAACTATAGTTACAAATACTTTGATTAGACGATGTGCCCAAAATGCGCCTAACAAAAGACAAGGCAACCCCCTATCTTTTAGAGAGTTGCCTTTAATTTAGCTTACTTTAACATAATAGTACTGCCTCGCTACTTCGCTGGCTCTGGTAACCCTAGAAAACTTAACGGTAATTCATAGAAAAAATAATGGCAACCGACCGATTTTACATACCCTAAAACATCCTTATATTGTGCGTTCTTAAACCAATCGTTTAAAATGTAAACGTACTCTACCGATATTTCCAAAGGAGCAAGGAGCTTCCTATATTGATGGAGCTTAAAATCACAGGTTTGTAGCTTCTCATCAACTGACCCGGCTACTTCTTGAAATTTAATTTCAATAATGAATAGGGTTTTTCCGGTAAAAATTAAAATGGCTTCATCGGGCAAGAGTTTTTTTGAAATAATCTTAGAGTAGTCAACTTTATTTGGCTCAAGTAAGTTTTTATATAATTTATTCTTGCCATAAAATCCTGCAACCCTTGCACCCTGGAAATAAACTGTGTCGCCTGTAATTTTATAGCCAGGCAAAGAAGCTAGTAGCTTCTTCATTTCCACTCTTGACTCAAATCTTAAACCAGAGAAAGCTGTTTTTGAGCCGCCCTTACCGCCCCTAATCATTATTTTTTCTCCTTAAAGGCGTCTTTTAAGCGTTTAATGGAGACGTCGAGATACGGTTGCTCAAGCTCAATTCCTATATACTGCCTGCCTTCTTTAAATGCTGCTATTCCTGTCGTACCACTCCCACTAAACGGATCCAGCACTATATCCCCTGTCCTAGTTGAGGCCAATACTATTCTATCTAACAACTCTATCGGCTTTTGTGTGGGGTGTTTACCATATATCTTCTCTAGTGTGCCGGGGGCCTTAATAGACCAGAGGCTAAGCATTTGCTTATTATTGTTCATTTTCTTCATTAAGTAATAATTAAAATGGTGACGGCTCTCTTTATTCTTAGCAGCCCAGATAATCGTTTCGGTAGAGTGCGTAAAATAACGGCAGCTTAAATTAGGCGGGGGGTTAACTTTAAACCAAGCTATATCATTCAATATCTTGTAGCCAAGGGTTTGCATAGCAGAGCCAACAGTATAAATGATATGCGCAGTGCCGGATACCCAAATTGTCCCATTGGGCGTTAAAACTCGTTGACATTCTCTAAGCCATCTCTGGGTAAAAATATAGTTTTCTTCAACACCCTTTGAAACATCCCATTTCCCCTTATTAACCGATACCATTTTCCCGGCATGGCAAGTAAACCCACCGTTAGAAAGAAAATAAGGCGGGTCAGCAAAAATCATATCAATGGAATTTTCAGGAAGCTTCGGAAGGATATCGAAACAGCTGGCTTTAAATAAGGCTACATTGCGTTTAGAATCTTCGAAATACGGCTTTTGCGAAATATCCTTAAATAAGCGAAAAACATCTCTTTTGCGCGTAACTTTTTCTTGGGTAATTATAGGCATGTAAGTAAGAAGTAGAGTTTTTGCTGTTTGATTTTCCATATTTTACCACCTCCTAGATTAATAGTCAATGTACGTTCTCTACTTCAATTGACGTAAGAAGTGGTAAAATCTAACGAAAATCTTTCCCAAAATGCCACTGGCGAGGTGCAAACGAAGGGTAATTTAGCGGGTGACGAGGCGCGATTTGAGCAGGACGTCGGAGGCGTTGAGCGGGCACGGTTGCCCCGCTATAAAATGTCAGGCAGAGCGAAACGCCGGAGCCGAGCGAAGCCCCGACACGCTGGGGCGGGGCGAGCGTTCCTGCGAAAACGCGCCTCGGCAGGACCCGCTAAAGCTGTGAAAAATTAGAAACCTGAAGACGCAACTTCCGCTTACTCCTTCGGATATCCTACTGTCTGCGCCAGGATGATCTTTTGAGTAGGCCGTAATTTCATCGCCCGGGATAATGGCTCCCTATCCACCCAGCCCCTTACCACCGTCCCCAATCCCATAGATGCGCAAAATAGATATACATTTTCGCTGATGAAGCCGGTATCTGCGGCAGCATAAAAATCCGCGTCCGGGCCTTTTAATTTGGAGAGGTCGGCGACAAAGATCAGGTTTAGGGGTGCGGTTTTGACAAAATCCTGCTTGCCGGCCAGGCCCCTGAGATCCTGCGCTAAAACCGGGATCAAGGTATTCGCTTTGGGATCATAAAGATAAATCCCCTCGGTTTTGATCACATAAATATCGATTTCCTGCGCATTCTGCGCCGAAGGAGCAGTGCAGCCTGCGGAAGCCGGACGGTTGATGCCGTCTGCTGCCCAGAGCAGGTCAGAAAGGACTTGTAAAGGAATCTCCCGCTGGCTAAAGGCGCGCGTAGATTTTCTCTCTTTGAGTGCCTGCATCAGCGGCATGCCGGCTGAGGTTTGCGGGACAGGAAGCTTAATCGGTTTTGCCTCTTGCGCAGAGAGTGTTAGAGGAAGAATTAGACAAAGTGCCAGGATGACAAAAATGGAGCTTACTTTCATAGGGTTATTTTACTGCGGAAAGAGGCTATTTACAACTCTATTTAGTTGGGAGTTTGGTATCACATTTTGTGATACCAAGAGCCTGGATTCTTCCTGGAAAAATCTAACGCAAATTATTCTATGGCAAAGCTGACGGTGACGACGGCCATGACTTTTTTCTCGAGGGACGAGGTGTCGTTTTCGCCCCAATCAGAGACTTCGGTGGAGGTGACGGGCGTGATCTGAAAGACCCCCATGCGCGCTGAGCGCATCAGGCCGATCTTATTGCCGGTAGAGCGAGCCATATTCTCTGCCCGCAGTTTCGCATTCTCAGTGGCACGAGCCAGCATCTCGACTTTGAGCTCATCGAGCTTGGTGTAGAAATATTGCGGCGCTGCGGAATCAAGGCCGATACCCTGATTAATCAGCTCGGTAGCCTCGCGGGAGACCTGGTCGATTTTATCTACCTCATTGGAGCGGATCTCGATATTCTGGCTCAGGCGGTACCACTGGATTTCATTAGTGGCATTACCTTTATCATTCTTTTTGTAGATCGTCTCGATGGATACCGCAGAGATAAACATTTCACTGGGGTTGACCCCCTTTGCGGCGAGATATGCCTTTATCTTTTCTAAGTCCCCTTTTAAGGCCTGATATGCTACCGGCAAGGTGGCTTCGCGCCGGGAGAATCCGCACCTCCAGACAATGTAGTCGCTTTTGATCCTCTTTTCTGCTGAGCCGGTGACGCTGATCACCTCGCGGGTGAACTTCATGATCTTTAAAAACCCTCCTGACAAAATCACGCTTGAAACAATAGTTGCTACTGCAATGCATATCCCCAGAATAATGATCTGGGAATTCCTCAAAAATCTGCCGCCTTCCATGCTACACCTCCAAAAATTTAAACTCACTTTGATTAAAATTTATCGCCTTAAACGGTGTTTTGCCGCTCCCTCCTTTCTTTTTTTACCGTTTTCGGCTGATTTTCGCCCCTAAAAAACAAAAAACCTCCGCCGTTCTGGCGAAGGTTTTACTTTTTTATAGTCCGGGTTCCCCCTTCAACGCGGGACTTGCCTGATTGTCAATATATTATAACGCTTGGCGGCAGAATGTCAAGAGGATTCAGAACTGGTCACAATTTGTGACCAGTTCCAAACGCTCTACTAACACGGAAAATTGCCAAAACTATTCTGCCTCGGCAATTCTATGGATGATCTCGGAAATATAGCTCTGGTACTTGACCCCTATCTTGCGCGCCTGGTCTTTCAAGGCTTTCAGGTCATAGCTATTTATGCGGATATTTAATACCGCATCTTTTTTCCTACGCTCAAGAGCTTCCTTGATCAGCTTAACGTCTTCTCTGCTTGAAGGGATGAACTCTGCGGCATGATCTTCGATCCACTGTTCATATTTAGTTAATTTAATCTTCCTCATAATGCCTCCTTTTTCTATACGTCTTCTTAAACTTACGACTTGGATATAGCGTTTTTAAGAATACTTCGTTTCCTTCTACAACAAATGGCACTGCCCAGACATAACCCCGACACTCAAAGATAAACATCCTCTGATTATTTCTGCTGGGATGATCCTCAATGCCCAGATATTTTGCGCATATTATTTCCTCAAAGGAAGCTCCCCTGATGCGCTTCAGCCGCGCGCTCTTTGTAGGATTCCAATCAACTGTATATACAATTGTATTACTTTCTTGCGGATTGTCAAGTTCTTTTTTATCCATGTTCTCCTCCTTCTACTCTAATCCCTCAAGTTTACACTGGGGATAAGTTCGACCGGATAAGTTACGTCGCCTACAGCTCCGTAACTTATGGTCTCACTTAATAGCCGGAGGAAGTGGGGAAATCTAACGCAAAAAATAGGGACAGCCCCCTAGGTTTGAAGTAAACGATAACTGCGGGGACAGTCCCTAATCTAATCTGATGAGGTCGTAATCGAGGTCGCCCAGGCCGAGCTTCCGGGCATATTCCAGCTGCCTTCTGCTGTCACGGTGAGGATGTAGCTCGCCAAAGATATCCTTGCCGCAGGCCTCGGTTACCAGGTCAAGACAGGCCTGGTCAATACTTACCGGGTCATTGGAGGCAAATATCCCGATATCCGGGGCAACGCGGGGGTCGTCTTTAGCCAGGCAATCGCATTCCTTGGTGATTTTCAGCGCAAAATTAAAAAAGGCGACTTTACCTTTTTTATTCTGCAGTACCGCAGAGGCATATTCAATCATCTTCTCCTGCATGGTCTTTCCCCCTGACTCCCATGGCACATCGATGGCCATAAACGGGCAGGCCGCAATACAGCTGGCGCAGCCGATGCATTTTGCCCCGTCGATCACGGATTTATTGTTGATGATAGTAATCGCCTTAGTCGGGCAGACTTTTTCGCATTCGCCGCAGCCGGTGCATTTCTGGGTATAGACTACCGGCGCCACCTCCGCATGTTGCATCAACTTGCCTTCGCGGGTAGCGCAACCCATGCCTAGATTTTTCAAAGCCCCGCCAAAGCCGGTCATCATGTGGCCCTTGAAATGACTCACCCCGACGAGAGCATCGGCAGCGTAAAATAAGCGCGCTAACTTTGCGCTTTTAATGAATTTTTGATTGATCTCTATATTTATGGTGTTTTCTTTTTTAGAGTCATCGGGAATAATCACCTCTACCCCGGTTGCCTTCTTAGTAAAGCCATGCTCTGCGGCAATTGCCAGGTGGTCGCGGGAATTAGTGCGCCGGCCGCGATAAAGAGTGTTGGTATCGGAAAGAACAGCGCCTGCCCCTCTTTGTAATATCCCCGCGCAAATCGCCCGCAAATATTCTGGCCGGACAAAACCGGTATTCCCCTCTTCGCCGAAATGCATCTTCACCACTACCTGATCGGCCCGAGAGATACAAGTCAAAACCTTGCTTTCTTCAAGCAGGACTTTTACTTTGGCGGCGATAGCCGGGATACTCTCGGATTCCTTTAGGGGTAAAAAATAAACTTTACTCTTCATGATGGATCAGTTCTAGCTTCTGCTTACGGGTGAACTGCTTGATCTGTGCTTCACGCTTAAGGGCGCAAGATCGGCTGGACTTGGGCTCCTGATAGACCAGTTTAACCGGAGTCTTGTTTTTGGTGTAGAAAGCTCCTTTTTTGGCATTATGTTCCTTGAGACGGCGGGAGATATTAGTAGTAATGCCGGTATAAAGGGTTTTATCCCGGCATTGCACTATGTAGAGAGACCAGGACATAGAAGTAGAAGCAAGAGGCTAAGAAAATCTCTTTTTTTTAGCGGCCTTCGTTCTTACGCTTTGAATAACAATCCTTGCAGTATATCGGACGATCGTCTCTGGGTTTAAACGGGACTTCGCACTCTTTTTTGCACTCTGCGCAAATCGCCTTGTGCATTTCCCGCGGCCCGCCGTATCCACCACCACCACCTTGGTATGCCATGTTCCCTCCTTGAGCACAAGCTCACCCCAATTTATCCGATAAAATTGGGGGCAATACTCCATCGAATAAAACCCAATCTATCTAATATATTTGGGTGCCTAGATATATTTGGGTGCCTTAAGTTGTGATTATATAACTTTTTAGAAAAACTGCAAGTGTTTCTTTATTCTAAAGCGGCTTGGGTCTCGGGGGCCTGCCCGGGACCAGGCGCGGCCTGCAGCGCCTTTTTCTCCAGTTTTCTTTGTTTCTTTTCCTCTGCCTTCTTTTTCCTGACCAATTCTTTCTGATACTTTTTATACGAATAATTATCTCTTGCCAACATATCCTCCGGTTTTCTTCCGAGGTTTAATACCGCCCTCAGATTTACGCCAAGGCTTAAACCCTCCTTCGGTCTTCTTCCAGGGTCGAGCCCCTTCGGTCTTCTTCCAGGGTCGAGCCTCTCCCCTAGCCTTCTCCCAGGGTTTATGCTCACCCGGGCTTTTCTGCCAAGGCCTTGGTTGATCTCTTCTTTTGCGCCAACGCATTGGATTCTCTTGATTTCTGCGCCGCGGATTCGTCTCTTGCTCTGCTCCGGCTAGCCCTTGCCGTTTCATATAACTTAGCGAGCGCCTGCCGCCTTTGTATGTCCCCGGCTTTGGCTGCCCAGAAAGGGCGCACTTGCCATCCGATAAGGCAAGGTGCCGCTCAAAAGGGCGTACTCGAACCTCCGGCTCTCTCTTTTTTCCCGGTTTACTCTCTGCCTGCGCTTCTGCTTTAGGACGCGCCGGCTCGACACTAAGGGCGCGCCCCATGAATTCCTTGCCGTTGATACCGGCTATCGCAGCCAGCGCCTGCTGTTCATCAGGCATATTCACAAAACCAAACCCTCTTGACTTAGGCGCCTTTTTCTCTTTCCGCTTCAGGATCACCGCGGAGGCGACATTCCCGAAACCTTCAAAGAGCCTTTTTACATCGCCTTCAGTGGACTCAAACGACAAATTACCCACAAAAATTTCCATTTTAATCTATCCGGTTTTTTGGGTTTTATTTTTCCTTTTTATTTAAGATTTCTTTACATTTTGAACATACGATCAATCTTTTTCTTTCTTCTTTTATCATCGTAAACATTGCTACCAGATAATTATGTGCTAATTTCTCTCCGCATCTTGCGCAGCTATTCATTTTAATTCCTCCTTTGGCAATTCCCTTCTTCGCAGCCCTATCAACGGCAGCTCAATACGGCTTTAATTCGCTATCAGCCGGGACGAACCAGTTGTCAGCGGCAATGGACATTTTTTGCCCCGGTGCTTTCTCGCTAAAGTCGATCTTCTTAAGATCAACCGCCCGCAAATTCATATTCTCGTCATCAACTACATAATATATAAGATTTTTATGGTCCCGAATGATCCCGTATTCGGTGCTACGGCCGACGGCCTCATCGTTTACCAACGTGACGCGGTTCATGATATGATTAGCGTTGTTGATAGCTTCCCGGTCAGTTTTCGAGTTCCGCACAAACCGGTTCAAAGTATAGATCCTGACAAAACGGTGCGCAGGTATCGAATCTCCGGGTAGCCCGTTCATGCCGCAGAAATAACCATCCTGAGAAACCAGCGGATCTTTAACCGGCTGATTAGTCATATGCTGATAGTTTTTCAGGTTCTCGATCTGGCCCGGGAAAGGCGGGTCGTTGGTCGTCACCAGATAAGGATTGTCATAGACCTGCATCGAGCCCCCGACAAATTCAACCACAATGCTTCCTTTATTAGCGTCATGGATCGCCAGATGCAGCGGCAGGAGCATATTGTTTATCTCTTTGACCGGCGCGCCGGCCACGACCACGTTCTTCAAACCTTCCTTGACCTCACTAACGGTGGCGAAATTCCCCAGGATCCAGTGCGCGACATCGCCGATCTGTATGATCTTCTCTTTTGGTATATTTGTTATATCCGGATATTCAGTGGCGCCGAGCCACAGGGTAGCAACCGAAAGCCCCTTCTCGTTTATTCCGTCGGTGAAGGCATACAGGTGCGCGACATTGGTCCCGACAAAACCGTATTTCGAGGTCCATGACATGAATTTTTCGCTTTCCGACAGGGCAGACTGAAAAGTTTCACCGCGCGGGACGGCCAACACGTCTGCCTCTAGCGGTATGTCAAAATCCATTGTCCGGGCCGAGACGACCGAGTCGCCGGAATTGTTCAATAGGAAATCCGAACATGACCAGACCCTCGTCTGCTTGACATTCAACAAAAGTACCGCAAAAACCAAAATCCAAAATATCTTTTTCATGTTTTATCCTTTTTTTGAACGACTACCCTCTGCTTTCTAAAAATAAAAACACGGTTCTTAAAAATTCTTCCGGATATTGATACATCAATCCATGCCCGGCCCCTTTGATCTGCACCAACCACGCGAAAGGAATGCGATTGGCTAAAATCAATGAATTCTGCGGCGGGGTAAGCACATCTTCGGTTCCGGTTATCAGCAGCACCGGCAAAGTTAACTTATTAAGCCGGCTATAACAACCCTCCCAGGTAGTCATGGCCTTAGTCTGACGGTCAATAATCTCAGGAGAACTTGTTTCAGTTACTTTGGGAAGATATTTAATCAGGTCAGGATTATCTTTTAACCATTTTTCCGGAAATATAAGCCTGGTCATCCGCTTGTTTATTTCTCCGGGTGTGCCGGAGGTATCGATTAATTGCTTCATTTTTTCCTCGTCCGGCTGCACTGACTCTTCTCCTCCGCAATCCCCTGCATAAAGAATCAGCTTATTGACCATCTCAGGATAGCGCAGCGTAAATTCAAGGGCAATATTAGTGCCCATAGAAAAACCTAAGACATTGGCCTTTTTTATATTCAGGGCACCAAGCAATCCGGCGGTATCTTCGGCAAATAAGCCGATATTAAATTCTTTTCCCGTTGCGGTCGAACCACCCATCCCGCGATTATCAAAGATGATTACCTGATAATTCCGGGCAAGATTAGTTAAAACCCTAGAGTCCCACATATCCATCGTAGATCTATAGCCCATGATCAGAATGAGCGGATAGCCCTTACCGATGGTCTTGTAGGCTAAAGTTACGTCATCTACCTTGGTAAACTGCATTTTTACTTTTTGCATATCAATTACCTTGGGAGCGCAACCTAAAAATGAAAAAGTTAGAAAGAGAAATACCAAAGCGAAAAATTTTAATCTTTTCATATCCGCCTTTTATTCAGTTTTAGAAATTTCGCAGAAAAGCAAAAATATAATTTGGGGCCCCTCTCCTATCAACCAAGGGGAAACCTCTCGTTATTTACAGGTATGTATTATAGGGCTTGATATAACGGTTATCAATAAAATTCGGGGATTAGAGAGGTAATTCCTCGTTTAAATTGTCCGTTTTGTCCGGACATTTAAGATAAACAGCTATTTTTTCATTTGCCCTTTTACAATCTTTTCAGCCTTTAACCAATACCCTAAATCACGACCTTGCTTGCATCCATCCTTTTCCCACAATTCCCTTGCCTTTTCTTTGATATTATTAGTTAAATCTGTTTTTTCACGTTTCTTTTCCACAATATCCTCCTTTCCTTAATAATCTTAATTACTACTTTGCCCCGGAAGGTTTATTTTGCTCTTGCTTATTTTTTTTATCCTGCATATTACCCTTTACAATTACATACCCAAAAAATAATACTACTACTCCCAAAAGAACATACACTGGCCAATCCTGCCATAAATTTCCAGTCATTTTAGAATTTCCTCCTTTTTATCTTTTACTTAGCAGGTTCCCCCTACTTTTTAAGTCGCTTTAATGTCTTGGAATCTTCTCCGCCAAGCCCTTTTCT
>CAZJFL010000008.1:0-7522 GCA_964545575.1 uncultured Planctomycetales bacterium | reverse complement strand
CCTACTTTTTAAGTCGCTTTAATGTCTTGGAATCTTCTCCGCCAAGCCCTTTTCTAAATATGCGGCTATAGCAAAATATAAGCATGCCGATAATAAAACTCCACGAA
The DNA here is from genome assembly GCA_964545575.1 of uncultured Planctomycetales bacterium. Classification (GTDB taxonomy): domain Bacteria; phylum Omnitrophota; class Gorgyraeia; order Gygaellales; family Profunditerraquicolaceae; genus CAZJFL01. The sequence continues at coordinate 7,415 of CAZJFL010000008.1, read as the reverse complement.
ATAATCATAAAAATCCAACCGCCCAGTTTCATTTACCTGCCACCCCCATCAAAAAATGTAGCTAATCTTTAAACCAATATGAATAAAGAGGCTTGAGCTATCATCTTTCCGCAGTAAGCGGACACCAAACCATTCCCGCAAAAGCGGGACATCCCACAGAAAGTGGGATACCCGGCATTCCTTTATGCCGGGGTGCATGACGCATCCAATAGCGTCGGGTGCTGATAGGTTTGGGTGTTGCATTTATAAATACACTACGTCTTCGGTATGGTAGAGCGAAAGAAATAGCAGCATGTAATCCCTTAAGTGCCTGGTGAGCAGAAAATTATTTCTTATATTCTCCCGGCCATTTTCGCCTAATTTTTGGGCGTATTCCGGGCTGCTCAGCAGCTGTTTGATAGCAAAGGCAGCGCCATCGATTGAATGACATAACAGGCCGGAATATTTATGCTTAACCTGTAAAGGGATCCCGCCTACATTAGAAGCGACAACCGGTTTTGACTTCCATAATGCCTCGGCCACTGTCAAACCAAATCCTTCTTTAAGTGATTTCTGAATAATGACTGTAGAGGCCCTTTGCAAGGCATTTACTTCTATATCATTCTGGGGCAACAATAGCACATGGATATCCCGGTCCTGTTCTGCCTTCTCTTTTACCTCTTCAATAACCTTCAAGCCCTCCGGGTCATCCGCAGCCGTCCCGCCGGCTAAAACAAGCTGACAATCAATATATTTCTTTACCTTTTTATACGCCTCAATGACGCCCACCGGGTCTTTTAGCCGGTCAAAACGGGAAATCTGGGTAATAATAGGCTTGTCTCTGGAAATACCGTATTTTTTCAATACCGAATCTACGGTTTCCTGCGGCAGTTCTTTATTTTTATCACTCAACGGATCAATCGAGGGAGGAATTAAAAATTGCCTGATCGGCATACGTTGTGAGAAAGCCGGAGCCGAAAATACCGCAGCATCATAATTAATAATGAAATCCATTAAAAATTTCCAAACTTTTTGATTCGGATTCGATACATCTATATGGCAACGCCAGATCCATTTATTATTGGATTTTTTATTCACCAGGGCAATGGGCTGAGGGTCGTGGATAAAAACTATGTCGCCGTAGGTATTTACTTCTGCGATGTTCTTAAGGCTCGTTTCCGTAAAAATATCGAAATCGCCCTGGGTTATCTCTTGCGGCCTCCCATGCAGCGCATTATGAAACTTCTTAGTCGCCTCAAAGAACCGCTCTCCTCCTTTGATCAAATCCCATCTTGTATCTACCCCGAGTTCATTTAAAAGAGGGACCATCCTGTTTAATATCTCGGCAACCCCTCCTCCTACGGAAGTCGAATTTATATGCTGGACTACTTTACCTTTTAATCTCTCCGCAAGCAGCCGCAGGTCATCTATAACCGGCTGGCCGACTATAGGAATATATTCCTCTATCTTTGCCATTTATACTGAAATTTTCTCCTCGATTATTTTTATAATTTTCTTCTTTAGGTCTTCCAGGGTATGCGTATAGGGATCAAGCCTTGAAATCCTGCCTGCAATTTCCTTATTGCCGACGGATGTTTCAATCCAGTGCGAGAAGTCATTACCCTGCTTTTTAAGCCTCAGGCGCGATTCGAAAATATGAAAATATATCGAATCAATGGTTATCTTTTTTAATATCCGGACAAATTCTTCAAGGTCATGCGCAACAAAACTGGTAGGCAAAACAAAGCTTACTGATTTTATAAAATGGAACTCCTCGTCTGAACGGGCAAATCTTAATTTAACCAAGGAGTCGCCCTTAAGGTAATCTTCGATGGTATCGATGATCTTCTGCCTAAGTTCACCGATAGTAGCAAACTGCACCGTATCAATGCTGGCTAACCTCTCGCCCAGCTCGTCTTCCCCTAAGACATCCGTCACCCAGTAAGCAAAATCATTGGGCGGTTCGGGAGAAAGATACTGATGCTGCTGCAAGAACCTGTGCGTATGATGATAAATGCATGAATCAGGGACTTCTTTAATGAGCTGTAAAAACTGGCCCAGATTAGCCGCCCTTAAGCCGGTCAGCTCCGATAAGTGTAATCTCGTATAGAATTTAAACGGCTCTTTTACTTTTATTAATTCTGGCATAATTCGTTCTATATTACTGGTATCCTTCTTAAAAAATCAATTACCTCTTTCGGGTTTTTTAAATAGTATTGGGCGTAAGATTTACTAGGCTCGCCCACAAATATAGTCAACCCTCTATTCTTTAATGCCTTAAATGCGTCTTCATCGGTGGCATCATCCCCTATATAAATCGGAAAGACCATGCCTTTTCGGGTAGCGAAAATCTGCCTCGCTAAAAGCCATAAAACTATCTTGCCTTTATCCCACTCTGTAGGAGGCTTTACTTCTAAGACCATCTTTCCGGGCTTGATCTTTATTTTATTGCGCACAAGGTATAAAATTACTGTTTCATGAAAAATTGTTTTAATTTGCGGGATCTGTTTTTTATCTACCTGCCGATAGTGGATACTCAACGAAAGGCCTTTATCTTCCAAAATCGCTCCCCTGATCTTAGAAAGTTTATTACTCAAATCCATTTTTATTTGCCCGAGAATCGTTTTATATCTTGGCGATACGGGGCTCTTGAATTTAATCTTCGGGCCCTCTATTTCTAAACCATGATTGCCGGAATAAATAACATTTCTTAACCCCACCCTGTTTTTAATGTCTGCCAGGCTTCTGCCGCTGATAAAAGCCAATTTTAATTTTCGGCTATTCGATAATTTTTTTAATAAGTTTCTGGTTTCTTCGCGCAGAATGGCTCTCCCGGGAGTTTCTACTATAGGGGTCAGGGTGCCGTCGTAATCTAAAAATAACATGATATTTTTACCGGTTAACCCTTCTTTTAACTTCTGAAAGTGGTCAAATAGATATTTCATATTTTAGGCTATTCTTTAAACTCGAGTTTTAACAATTCCGAGATGATCTTTCCTGCCCAGCGAAAGATATTATTCTGCTGCACAGCCTGTCTCATCTTTACTACCCGCTTACGCCGTTCTTCTTCGGATAAATTAAGCGCATTAAATATAGCCTCGCTAAACTGGTGCCGGTCATAGGGATTGACCAGTATCGCGTCGGTCAATTCCCTGGCTGCTCCGGTAAACTGGCTCAAAACAAGCATACCGCTTTCATCTGAACGGCTGGATAGAAATTCTTTTGCTACCAGATTCATCCCGTCATGAAGAGAGCTGACGATGCAGACGTCGCCTAAGCGATAAAAAGCTAACAGCTCAGAAAAAGATAGATGCCGCCTCACCAGAATAATCGGCTCCCAGCCATCTATAGAATGTTTCCAGTTTATCTGTTCCACTAAAGCATTAATCTCGTCATTAAGGGCTTTGTATTTGGGTATATGTATGCGGCTGATCTCTCCCATCTGCAGAAAAACAATTTTTCCTTTTAACTCCGGATGCTCTTCGAGCAAAAGGTCAACCGCCAGCAATCTTTCAGGTATGCCTTTGGTATAATCAATACGGTCCAGCCCCAGCAAAACTTTAAGCCCGGCTAATGCAAATTCCTCGATTAATGCCTCTTTTGCTTTCAGGATATCTGGGGAACTTGAAATCTCATTTATTCCTTCAAAGTCTACGCTGATAGGATACGGCCGGATGAGAGTTTCCTGGCCCGAACGAATAATCGAAAAGCGTTCCCGGTCAATCTTACTTTCCATTTCGCGGTCTACCGCGTCTAAAAAGTTATCGCAATGATAACGGATATGGAATCCTAAGATATCGTTTGCCAGCAGGCCGTCTAAAATTTCTTTTTTCTGCGGGCAGATACGGAATGTTTCGTAATTCGGCCAAGGGATATGCCAAAAGTGGGCTACAATCAGCTGGCTCGGCGCCATTTCCTTTAAATATTTGGGTAAAAGGCAAAGGTGATAATCCTGTATCCAGACAAATGCCTTTTTATCTGCCAATTCAGCGATTATCGCTTGAGCAAATTTTTTATTCACCTGCACATAGTATTCCCAATCCTTTTTTCTAAATGCGGGCCTTTGAAAAGCCATATGGCATAAAGGCCAGAGGGCTTCATTTGAATATCCGTAATAATAGCCGTCTTCTTCCTCTTTAGACAACCATACGCGTTTCAGGGTATAGGTGGGTTTCTCCGGAGGAACCTGTATTTTATCTTGCTTGTCGGTGACCTTATGGTCTGCGTCGCCGTTGCCAAAAGCAACCCACATTCCATTACAAGCCTGCATTACCGGGTCTAACGCCGTAATAACTCCGCCTGCTCCGCGCTGGCATTCGATTTTTCCTTTTTTAAAAACGTGGACATAGGGTTGGCGGTTGGAAACAACGATAAAGAGATAATCCTGCATTCCCGTCTTAATTAACTCTTGCAGACTCTTCTTTGTCCACATAAAACAACCTCCCTTTTAATTAAGGACCGTTTTTTAATTTAATAAATTTATCCTTTTTTCTCCTGCTCATAATTTATTGCTCTTATCGGATACGGAATCACTATCCCCTCTTTGGCATAACGTTCATGCAGCCTCTTGACAAATTCGTGCTTAACCAGATACTGGTCCACGAATTCCTTCGCCCTTAAAATAACCGTAAAATTAATACTAGAATCTCCGAAGGTATGATAGCGGATAAAAGGTTCGAATTCCGGCACGCCCCCCGGGATTTCTCTCATTATCTCTTTTGCTACTTCACAAGTAATCTTCTCCACTTTTTTAAGGCCGCTATTATAATGGACTCCTAAATTAACTAAGACTGCCATCTCTTTATCCGGCAGGTAATAATTAGTAACGATTACTTTTGTCAATTTTTCATTGGGTACTAATATAACATTATTGGGCAACATCTTTATTTTGGTAGTACGCCAGGTAATATCCGTGACATAACCTTCCTCTCCTGAATCCAGTTTTATATAATCGCCGATTCTAACCTGTTTGGATACAATAATATGGAATCCCGAAAAAAGATTAGAAAGCGTATCCTGCAAAGCCAAGGCAACCGCAAGCCCGCCTACTCCTAAAGTAGCCAGTATCGGCGTGATAGTTACGCCTAGCTGATTCAAAATTATTAAAATACCTATGCCGAATATAATGATACGGCTGATATTCTGAGTGAGCGAAGTCACGGGTAAAGCGGATTCTACCTTAGCGGAATATGATCTTATCAGCTTAGCTGCTATATTAGCCAAAACCAAGGTCACCGAGAAAATACCCAATACCAGCAAAGCCTTATTGACGATATGAACCGTATTCTCGGGCAACTTTGATGCCTCCAGCGCAAAAAATAGCCCGAGCATAGTAAACCATATCATAAACGGACCCCTTATCGAACTTAAAATAATATCGTCGATCTGGGTTTTGGTATTTTTAGCCCAACGCATAAGCCGGTTAAAGACTATTTTCCTGATGATATATCCTAAAATCAGGGTGCTAAGCAAAATCACCAGAGGCATAAAGATATCTAGCAGTTCCGGGATAGATAAAGCTGTTTTCGGATTCATTCTATTTTACTCCTTTAGAAAATAAAAAAAGCCGCTCTCTACGCGATAACCTTTGCTCACGCGGAAAAAATACTGAAAGATATCACTGCAAAATAGGCGATGAGCATGGAAACAATACCCACTATTATGCCTATCTTAAGCCAATCTATGAAACTTACCTTGAGGTGCTCTTCGCGTTCCAGGGCGCCTAAGGCAACGATGTTTGCCGTTGAGCCGATAATGGTGATATTGCCCCCGTAGCAGGCGCCAAAGAGTACGCACCACCATAGCGGCTTTAAACTTGCCTGCATAAGATGCAGATTTTTTATCACCGGTATATAGGAAGAAACAACTACCGTATTATCGAGGACGCTGGAGAGGAAGCCGCTGGAAAATAACGCCATTCCGGAGAGCAGCTTTGGATGGGTGCCGAAAGCAGCGGTGATCTTTTCGGCAAATAACTGGCCGATGCCGGAGGCCTGGATTACTCCGGTCTGGGCAAAAAGAAACATAAAAAATAATATCGATGTCCAGTCTACCCCCCGCTCAATATAAGATAACGCTTTATCCTGGCGGAATATCATCAGTAAGCCGGCAAAGATTACCGGCGAAATAACCAGAATGGCGTTGTTCTCGATACCGAAAAGGATTTCTAAGCGCCGATGAAAGGCTATGCTCGCAAGCATTAAAAGAAATATCAAAATACTTATCTTTGTGCGGTTATCAAGCGAGAAAGAAAAAGGCGCGGCCTGGATATTTTCTGATTTGAGTTTGGAGGAGATTTCTTTAATGTAGGGCCTATACCAGATTAAGAGGATCGCTATTACCACTATCAAAACAACGGCTGAGACAGGGAATGCGCAGCGCAGGAAATCCTCAAAAGAGAGCCCGCCGCGCAACGCTAAAAGAACGCCCACCGGATTACCGAGCAGCGTGGCGGCAGAGCCTATGTTTGTGGTCAAAACCGAAAAGATGACCAGGGGTGCCGCCTTTATTTTCAAAGATTTGCACATATCAAATACCATCGCGGTCATCAGCAGTATGGACGCCACCTCCCCCATCAGCGCAGACAGGGCAGCGGAGATTACGCCTAAAAGAACAAAAAGAGCGATTCCGTTGATGCGCTTTATTCTCAATATGGCTGATATCAAAAGATGAAAGATGCCCGTTTCTCTCATCGCGCCGATAACAATCATGATCCCGATTAAGAAAAGGATGACGTCAAGGGAGGCAAATTTTATGAAATTCTCCAGATCTACGCTTCGCGTCAGAAATAAAACGCCGCTGCCGAGAAAAACCAGGCTGACTCTGAGATCCCAGAAAAACAACGTTCCTAAAATGGAGAATAAAAATATGAAAATAACAAATGACTGTTTAAGGGTAAAACCGTTCAGGAAGCAAAGAATGGCCAACAGGCCCGATATTAGCGACAAAATCAGTATTTTCAGGTATGAACTACTTGCTTTCATGGGTGATTATATCTTCTGCTTTTTGTAAGGCGTATTTTGTGCATAAGGGGCCGATTAATTCATAGATAACGGTAGTGGCCACTATGGTAGTAAAAATCATATTTCCTACTTGCGGGAAATCGCTTTTGGCGATAAGCGCGCACCCTAAAGCTACGCCTGCCTGAGGAATCAGCCCAAAACCAAGATATCTTTTTACGCTTGCCGAGGCATTAGCAATTCTTGCTCCCAGGCTTGCTCCAAGCATCTTACCCATTACCCTGGAAATAAGATAAGACAGGGCGACTATGCCGAGCCCGCTTAAAATATCTATCTCTAAATTTGCCCCTGCCAAAACAAAAAATAGTAAAAATAATGGCGAGTCTATCATTTTTAAACTATCGAAAAATTTGAACGAATAGCGGTTTAAATTAACCAATACCGCGCCTAAAAACATACTGGCTAAAAGAACGGATA
>CAZJFL010000007.1:30229-97144 GCA_964545575.1 uncultured Planctomycetales bacterium | reverse complement strand
GTCCGGAGGGCTGCACGGCGTAGGCGTGAGCGTGGTTAATGCGCTTTCCGACTGGCTGGAAGTAGAGGTGAAGCGCGACGGCAAGATTTACCACCAGCGTTATGAACGCGGCAAGACCGTCTCCAAACTAACCGTGATCGGCAAAAGCACTTCCACCGGCACCAAAGTCACTTTTAAGCCGGATAAGACTATTTTTAACAAAGTAGATTTTTCTTACGATATCCTGGCGCAGCGCCTGAGGGAATTAGCCTTTTTGAATAAGGGCTTAAAGATTAAACTTTCGGATGAACGCACCGATAAAGAAGCGGTCTTTGAGTTCGGAGGCGGGATAGTCTCTTTCGTAGAGTACCTGAATAAGAATAAAAACCCGCTGCATAATAAGGTGATCTATTTTGAAAAAGAGCAGGATCACGTGAAGCTGGAAGTGGCGATGCAGTATAATGACGGCTATGCCGAGACGATGTTTTCCTTCGCCAATAATATTAACACCGTCGAAGGAGGCACGCACCTTTCCGGTTTTAAGTCTGCCCTGACCCGGGCGATCAACCAGTACGCGAAAAATAAAAATTTAATTAAGGACGAAATCGGCATTACCGGAGACGACGTGCGCGAAGGCCTGACCGCGGTGATTAGCGTGAAGGTCCCCAATCCGCAATTCGAAGGCCAGACCAAGACTAAATTAGGCAACTCAGAAGTAGAAGGGATTACCGCTTCTGCCAGCCTTGATGCCCTGGCCGGGTATTACGAGGAAAACCCGTCGGTAGCCAACAAAATTATCGATAAAGTAATCGTGGCCTCGCGCGCGCGCGAGGCAGCGCGTAAGGCCAGAGAGCTTACCCGCAGAAAAGGGGCGCTGGAAGGCGCGGGCCTGCCGGGGAAACTGGCGGATTGTTCTGAGCGCGACCCGGCTTTATGCGAATTGTACATCGTCGAAGGCGATTCTGCCGGCGGCTCGGCCAAACAAGGCCGTGACCGCAGATTCCAGGCGATTCTGCCGATTAAAGGCAAAATCCTGAATGTGGAAAAGGCCAGGTTAGATAAAATTTTATCCAATGAAGAGATCCGCACCATTATTACGGCGCTAGGTACGGGCGTAGGTGAAGAGTTTGATATATCCAAACTGCGTTATCATAAATTACTGCTCATGGCCGATGCCGATGTGGATGGTTCGCATATCCGCACGCTTCTTTTGACCCTGCTTTACCGCCAGATGCCTAAGCTGGTAGAAGGGGGATATATTTACATTGCCCAGCCCCCGCTTTATAAGATCAAACGCGGCCAGCGCGAGGAGTATATCCAGACCGAACAACAAATGGACGACCTGCTTTTAGACTTAGGCCGGGAAGGGCATCAGCTGCTGCGCCTGAAAGATAAAAAGGCCTTTACTGATAACCAGTTTAAAGACTTATTATACCTCTTAGTAGAGCTGGAGAAGGTTGGTAAGATGTTAGAGAAAAAGGGAGTAGAATTAGCAAAATTACTCACTTTCAGGCATCCAAAGACCAAAAAAATACCTATTTATAGGGTAAAAGTGGATGGAAAAGAGCGTTTTATCGCTTCAGATAAGGAATTAGCCGCGATTACTGGCAAGGAAGATAAAGAGAACGAACCGGATATCTTGGAGCTCTTTGAAGCGCGGGAGGTAGAAGAGGCAGTGGCGAAAATAGAAAAACTAGGCTTAGATATTACTACTTATGCTTCCGAAGCCCTGCCCCGGCAGGAGGTTTCTGCCAAAGAAGCGGATAAGAAGCCCAAGGCGCCTTACCGCATTACTAACGAAAAGGAGCAGCGCGATCTTTTTAGCCTCACCGAGGTTTTGGCTTATATCAAGGAGGCAGCTACCAAGGGGATGCATATTCAAAGATATAAAGGTTTAGGCGAGATGAATCCGCAGCAGCTCTGGGAGACGACCATGGACCCTGAAAAGCGCACTATTTTAAAAGTCACCTTAGAAGACGCCGTAGCCACAGACAAGATGTTCACCGTGCTGATGGGGGATCAGGTTGAGCCGCGCCGGCAATTTATCGAGGAATACGCACACCAGGTGAAGAACCTGGATATATAAGTGAGGGCATGATTTATGGAGCATAAGCGAACATAAATCATAAGCCCGGACTTATACCGCTACCCGGCATTTACGGAGCGAGGTAGCGGTATTAATTCGCGCATAAACTTATTCACGCTATCGCGTGCATAAGTTTAGCGCTCATTAAAAATGTATACGCGTAACGAAAAAATCATTCCCATTTACATTGAAGAAGAGGTAAAAGATTCCTACCTGAATTACGCCATGAGCGTAATCGTCGGGCGCGCCCTCCCGGATATCCGCGACGGGCTAAAGCCGGTGCACCGGCGCATACTTTACGCGATGCAGGATCTGGGGCTCGAGCATTCTAAGCCCTATAAGAAATGCGCACGTATTGTGGGCGAAACCATGGGTAAGTACCATCCGCATGGGGATGTGGCGATTTATGATACCTTAGTGAGAATGGCGCAGGATTTTTCTTTGCGTTATCCCCTTGTCGACGGACAGGGCAACTTCGGCTCTGTTGATGGAGATGCTGCCGCAGCGATGCGTTACACAGAAGCCCGTCTGGCTGCGATTGCCGATGAGATGCTCGGGGATATTGATAAGGATACGGTTAATTTCGGCCCGAATTTTGATGCTTCTTTGCAGGAGCCGCTTTTACTGCCGGCAGCCCTGCCTAATTTATTAGTCAACGGCTCAAGCGGTATTGCTGTAGGCATGGCCACCAACATCCCGCCGCATAACTTAAACGAAATCGCCGATGCGATTATTTATCTCCTGGAGCACCCCGAGGCGGATATCAAGGACCTGATGCGCTATGTTAAGGGCCCGGATTTCCCGACGGGTGGCGTGATTTGCGGCAAGGGGGGCATTAAAGAAGCCTATACTACTGGCCGCGGGAAGCTCACCGTGCGCGCCCGTGCCACCGTCGAGCATCAGAAGAACGGTAAGGACTTAATCGTGGTTAGCGAAATCCCCTATCAGGTGCAGAAGTCGGCGCTGATAGAAGCGATCGCCAATTTAGTGGATGAAAAAAAGATCGAAGGCATTTCCGACATCCGCGATGAATCCGATAAAGAAGGGATGCGCATAGTAGTAGAATTAAAGCGCGATGTCGAGCCGCAGATTATTTTAAATCAGCTTTTTAAGCATACCCAGTTAGAAGGCACTTTCGGGGTTATTATGCTGGCATTGGTAGAAAACCGGCCGCGGGTGCTGAATTTACACCAGATGTTGGGTTATTATATCGAGCACCGCAAAATCATCATCCGGCGCAGGACGCAGTTTGAATTAGACAAGGCCTTAAGGCGCGCGCACATCCTGGAAGGCTTGAAAATTGCGCTGAAATTCATCGACCGCATTATTAAGACGATCAAGACCTCCAAGAATACCGAGAACGCCAAAGAGCGCCTGATGAAGGAATTTGATTTATCCGAAATACAGTCGCAGGCGATACTGGAGATGCAGCTGCAGCGCCTCACGGCTTTGGAGCGCGATAAAATCGACGCCGAATACGTGGAGCTCTTGAAAAAAATCGAGCTTTGCCGGGCGATACTGGCCTCGGAGAAGAAGATCAAAGGCATTATTAAAGAGGAGTTGGAAAATTTAAAGAAAAAATACGGCGATGAGCGCAGGACCGAGATAGTGGGAGAAGTGGAAGAATTAGAAGTAGAAGACTTGATTGCCGAAGAAGATGTGGTAGTTACCATCAGCCACGGCGGTTATATCAAGCGCCTGCCGGTGAGCGCCTACCGCAAACAGAAACGCGGCGGCACCGGGGCCACAGGGGCAGAAGTCAAAGAAGAGGATTTCATAGGGCATCTTTTTGTCGCCTCCACTAAAGACTACATTTTAATTTTTACCGATAAAGGCCAGGTGCACTGGTTAAAAGTCTACGAAATTCCACAGGCAAGCAGGATTTCTAAGGGCAAAGCCCTGATCAATCTTTTGCAGATGGAGGCGGGTTATAAAATCAGCTCGACCATACCGGTAAAGGAATTTTCCGCGGATAAATATCTGGTGATGGTCACTAAAAACGGGCAGATCAAAAAAACTAAGCTCGACGCTTACAGCAATCCGCGCAAGGGCGGGATCATCGGGATTACTCTGGATAAAGGCGATGCGCTGATCGGCGTCGAATTAACCGACGGGGAACAGGAATTATTAATCGGTACCCGCCAGGGCAAAGCGGTCAGATTTACCGAGGCCAAAGTGCGGGATATGGGCAGGGGCGCGCGCGGCGTGCGCGGTATATCTTTAGCCAAGAAGGACGAAGTCATTGATATGGTGGTCCCGCAAAAAGGTTCTGATATCCTGACGGTTACCTCGCTCGGTTTTGCCAAGCGCACTACCGTAGAGGAATACCGCCTGACCTCGCGCGGAGGCAAGGGCGTGATTAATATCAAGGTTACGGATAAAAACGGCGAGGCAGTGAATTTGAAGGCGGTCAGCGATAAAGACGAGTTGATGGTGATTACCCAAAACGGGATGTTCCTGCGCTGCGCGGTGAAAGACATCCGCGAAACCGGCCGCTCTGCGCAGGGCGTGCGCCTGATTAAGCTGCAGGATAAAGACCGCGTATCCTGCGTTGCTCCGGTGATTGCTGAAGAAGAGTAAACTTAAAGTCCCCATCGTCTAGCCTGGCCTAGGACAAGAGCTTTTCAAGCTCTCGACACCGGTTCGAATCCGGTTGGGGACGTTTAAATTGACAAATGGCATATCGCTTATCGCATATCGTACGACAAGCGATTAGCCATAAGCGATAAGCTAAACCATGTGCGGAATAGTCGGATACGTAGGGGTTAGGCAGGCGCAGCCGATTTTATTGAACGGCCTGAAGCGGCTGGAATACCGCGGCTATGACTCAAGCGGCATGGCAGTGATCCTCTCAGGCAAAAATGCCCCTTCGATTAGAAAATCCCCCGGCAAAATCGCTGTCCTAGAAAAAATCCTGAAAAATAAACCCCTTGTCGGCACCGTCGGTGTTGCGCATACCCGCTGGGCTACGCACGGCGCTCCGAATCAGGCCAATGCCCATCCGCATGATGACTGCCGCGGAGAAATTGTAGTTGTCCACAACGGGATCATCGAAAACTTCGAAACCTTAAAGGTAAAGCTGATTAAAGAAGGCCACCGTTTTAAAAGCCAGACTGATACCGAAGTGATGGTGCACCTGATTGAAAAGTTTTATCGCGGCGTGCCGCTGGAAGAAGCAGTGCGTAAAGCCCTGAAGCTGGTCGTCGGTTCGTTTGCTATAGGAGTTATTTCCAAAAAAGAACCGGATAAGCTGGTGGGCGCCCGCTCCGGCAGCCCGCTCATTTTAGGCATAGGGAAAAACGAGAATTTCCTGGCCTCGGACGCGCCGGCGGTTTTAGAGTACACCAAGGAGATCATCTTTTTAGATGAAAACGAAGTGGCGGTCTTGACCAAAGACAGCGTGCAGGTGACCGGCCTAAACGGCAGAAAGCTCTCCAAAAAATCCACCCGTATCAATTGGGATATTACGCAGGCAGAAAAGCAGGGCTATAAGCATTTTATGCTCAAAGAAATCAATGAACAGCCCGCAATCATCGATAATTTTTTAAAGCTGCGCATAGCGCAGGGCACGAACAGAATAATTTTTTCCGAACAGCGTATCCCCGAAGCCAAGCTTAAAAATATCCGGCGGATCTCCATCGTTGCCTGCGGCACGGCGTATCATGCCGGCTTTGTAGGCAAGTATATTTTAGAGTCTTTATGCGGCATCCCGACGGCAGTGGATGTCTCCAGCGAATTCCGCTACCGCGATTTATTGATCGGCCCGGATACTTTGGTGATTGCGGTGAGCCAGTCCGGGGAGACAGCGGATACTTTAGCCGGAGTAAGACAGGCCAGGAAATGCGGCTCACCCGTACTTTCTATTTGCAATGTTTTAGGCTCAACCATAACCCGCGAATCCGACGGCATTATCTATACCCACGCCGGCCCGGAAATAGGCGTGGCTTCTACCAAGGCCTACACCGCCCAGCTGGTTGCCCTATATTTATTTGCGTTTTATCTGGCGGGTATCCGCAAAACCCTACCGCAGGCCAGGATTAATAAATATCTGAATGAGCTAAGGAAAATACCCGAGCAGCAAGAAGCGGTGTTAAAGCAGCAAAATGCCATTGCCAGCCTCGCCCGTCGCCATTCGCATTTTGGGTCGTTTTTGTATCTGGGTAGAAACATAAATTTCCCTTCCGCATTAGAGGGGGCATTAAAACTGAAAGAGATTTCCTATATTCCCGCCGAAGGCTATGCTGCCGGCGAGATGAAACACGGCCCCATTGCCCTTATTGATGAATACCGCGCCGTAGTTTGTATTGCTGTTGAGTCTAAGGTTTATGATAAGATGATCTCCAATATCCAGGAGATTCGCAGCCGCCATGGCAAAATCATCGCCATTGCCACCCAAGGCAACAAAAATATTCAAGAGTTGACCGGAGAAGTAATTTATATACCCAAAGTGGGCGAATCCCTTTCTCCGTTAATCGTAGCGCTGCCGCTGCAATTATTAGCGTATCATATTGCGCTAAAACGCGGCTGCGATGTCGACCAGCCGCGTAACCTCGCCAAGTCCGTCACCGTCGAATAATGCTCTATATCGTCGCTACCCCCATAGGCAATCTCAAAGACATAACTTTTCGCGCCGTAGAGGTTTTAAAATCCGTCGATCTAATCGCCTGCGAAGATACCCGCCATACAAAAATTCTACTTGACCATTACGGGATTCGCGTTCCCACCACCAGTTTCTATCAACACAATAGGTTTATTAAAGGCGAGTATTTGTTAAAACTTTTGCAGGAAGGCAGAAACATCGCCTTAGTTTCAGACGCAGGGATGCCCGGGATTTTAGATCCGGGCTATAATTTAATTAATCTAGCCATAAAAAATAATATTGAGATGACGGTAATCCCGGGAGCAACCGCTTTTGTCAATGCCTTAGTGCTTTCAGGCAAGCCGGCGCATGAATTTATCTTTGCCGGATTCCTGCCTAACCGTTCCGGCGCCCGCAAAAACCGGCTGAAAACGCTGGCTAAGGCTAAGATGACAATAATCATTTATGAGTCCTGCCACCGCATTTTAGCCACTTTAGAGGATATTTTAGCGGTTTTTGGTGATAAAGAGATAGCCGTAGCCCGGGAGCTGACTAAGAAATTTGAAGAAATCAAGCGCGCAAAGACCAGCCAAATCATCGCTTATTTTAAACAAAATAAGCCCCGCGGGGAGTTTGTAGTCATAATTTAATCTTAAAACGTCCAGTCTAAAATGTCCATTCTAACTTAGGGACAGGTCCCGAGCCAATCGGGAAAGTGTCCCCTAGCGCTAAATTCGGGGGCACTCCTTGCTTTAACTAAAGAAACGTCCCTGCTTTGGGACAAGAAGTGTCCCTATAGGAAGCGCTTTCCCAAACACCCCCAAATACCCTTGAACCACCCCCCTATATAGTATATATTTACTACATAAAGGCTGATAAACCAAAAAACCACCTATAAAAAATGCCACGGAAGGTAAGCAAAATAATCGCGTTTGTTCTCTGCTTCCTGCTTTGCTTTGAGCAATCTGGTTTTGCTCAAGCAGCTGCAGTGGAGCTAAATCTTGCCGGCCATCTTGCCAGCCTGCATCAGAATATCTTCTCGGAAAAGTTCAGGCCCCTGCACCTGCGTTATCTTTCCTACGACAACCTCAAGAATAATTTTAAATTACTTTTAGACAAAGGCGACCTCAACAACCCGCGCACTCAAGAACTCGAGAGTTCCACCAAAGATTTATTGAATTACGTCTTCGTAGGTATCGCTCTTTCCAACGATTCTTTCTGGGTTAACCTGCGGCCGGACGGCGAAGATAATATTATTGATGAATCTTTAGCTAAGACGGATGTAGGTAAAATCCTGTTGGAAGCTGACCTGCAGCTGAAAAAAGACACTGCTAAGTTTACTTCTCCGGAAACGCTGGAAGGCAAAACTTACTGGGATAAGCTCTATCAGAAGGCAGAAGAGCTTTTCGGGAACGAAAACATCACTATCCCCACCTTAACCCGGCCCTGGATTGTGCCGGGCGAGATCATCATCCGCGAAACCGGCACCTCAGCCTATATCTACAAAGCCAGCCTTAAGGTGATGCTGGAGCAGGATTACCTGAAAAACTCCGCTCTTTACAGCTTCAAAGACCCGCGCCTGAAGGCTCTGAACGAATATTCCTCCCAGCTTATCCGTGAGCTGATTATCCCTAAACTGACCAAAGAAATCAACTCCGCCAAGAGATATGCTCCCCTGCGCCAAGTTTACTATTCTCTAATCATCGCCCAGTGGTTCAAGCAAAGGTTCTATGGTAAGGGAGGGCTTTATAGCTGGCGTATTAACAAGAAAGACCTTACTGGCATCACTTCTAAGCAGTCTTGGTCTAAGACTACCTACTTCCAAGCCTATCAGAAATCATTCAAAGACGGCGAGTACAATCTCAAAGAGCCAGCCTATACTCCCTATGGTCAGACCATCAGGAGCTATTTTTCGGGAGGAGCGGACCTTGGCCTAGAGACATACTGGACACCAGGAGCAATCACTGGTTCGGTAAATTTTGATGTAGTAAATCATACTCCTACGCCTGGTTTTACCGTGCCTGCTATTGCCGTATATGAGAATGGCCGAATAGTCACAACGGTAACAGATATACAAAAATTTTCCGAGCCAACCACGACTCCCACCCCAACTTATTCAACGCCAACAGTAACCCAAGCAGAAAAAATCCAGCCCGCGCTGCCTACCGGCCAGCGTAGTAGCACCAGCTTTAATTGGGCTGCTATCGGCCGGATCTTTAGAGATATTGCCGCCGGCGCCAAGATCGCAGTGGATAAATGTAAGATTATTTTTAAAGATCGGTTCATTCGAATACCTAAACCTACCCTTCAGACAACAAAATCCGGATCTACGATAACTTTGCCAAACGGGAAAGAAGCGAAGTTGACTATCTCCGTATCTGGTTTTGTAGGCGGCATCTTTCATCACTTGATAGGCCGGCAATATTTATCTATTAAGCTGGAGGACACGCCTGAGGTTATAGGAAAGGTTACAGAGAGGCACGGAACCGACTTGCTATACGGGTTAAATCAAGCCTTCGTGCAAGCGCATTACGATCCTAAGGAGCGGCGTGGCATTATTACGGATGTTATTATTAATGATCCGGCTGCGGGCAGTACCAAGTACTACATGGGCGAAATAAAACAAGGTTTAGGCATTGGAGAAATGGTGGTAGGAAAGGCGATCGCGGAATTAAGGTCCTTGGGCGCCAAAGATATTTTCATAGAACAAGCAAGTGGAGCAGCAGGCGGTCACGCAGTAAGTGTTCCTATGATTAAGATTGCCCAGAAATATGGTTTTGTCCCCTATGTGCGCGCCTATCGTTATGATTGGTTACCCTCCGCCCTGGCCAAACGATTCCTGATCGGTGATATTATTGAAATCATCAAGCGTTATTCTTATAAAGTCGACGTCGCAGAAACGTTCGTAATCAACGGCAGCCAGCCATATTACACAATAGCATTTAATCCGATTCCGATAGGCGTGGCCACCGCAAGCCGAATTAACGGTATCAATTTCATGACTGTGATATTAACTGATGAGAAAGGCGAAATCATCAGGTCCAAGGATGCGTATTTACCGGGGTTGAATTATGTGCTCTGGAAGATTAAGCGTGGCGAAGCGCTTTTAGGAAACATTGATTATATCCTTCTTGGGGGGGAGGTTCGTACCCAGCCGCCCGCCGCCAAGCCAGAAAAAACGCCGCCGCCCGCCACTAAGAAAACAGAGATGCAGACACCAAGCGGCTTTTATGAACAATGGAGAGTTCTTCAGCAGAAAAATAAGAAAGATGCAAACATTGCTTTACGGAAGTTATTAAAGACGCGTTACGGTATAGACCTGGAGACGCCCAGATCTAGTGGATACATCCTAGCGCATTTCAGCGAATTATTCGCTTTTCTTATTTCTTATGTGCCAGAGGATGTATTGCAGAAAGCAGTGCGGTCTTTTGCGCTGGGCGAATCCTTAGGCTATCTATTTAAAGATGATATCGGATACTATGATATAGGGGAGAAAAAAGTTTCCATCGGCCCTGGCGCAGTAGGGTATTGGGATTTATACGGCTTGGCGCGGATTTTCCTGCATGAAATAGGGCATGCCTTTGAAGAAACGCTGACTGCGCAGGAAAAGAAGGATACCGAAGACGCTTACTTCAAGGCTGAGGAAAACGGCTTTAGTATGTTTTTGGAAAGAGACAACGAAATTTTATTTCCGGGAGCAGTGCGCGCCATAAGAGGATATACCAAGATAGATTATTCTGCAAGCCAGTTCCGGGCAGAGTTCTTCCGCCAGTTTGTCTTGAATAGGCAAGATTTACTAGCCAGGATAAAGAAGGAAAGTAACTCGGTTGTACAGCAAGAACTCCTACGTATTTATCAAATTTATGAGAAGAAGTTTACGACAAAGCTTGGGACAGTTGCTGAGGTGGACCTTGATCAGTTGGCCAAAATATTTGCCAGGATTACCGAGAAGGCTGAGCAGGGAGATAAAAAAATAGCCGGCTTGGAAAAAAGTTATGCGGTCATAGGGGAATTTCGGGGCGCAGAATCTTACTTTATTAGCTTATATGGCATTACCCTTAAAGAATACGACCTCCTCCGTAAGGGCGGAAGAGTGACGATGGCGCGTATCCGGGATTATATTCGGGATGAAACCATTGATGATTATACTGACTCATCCTTGTTGGGGTATTTATTGGATGTTTGGGTCGCAGTAACCGCTGCGTCTGACGCGCAGAAAGAGCAGGCGCGTAGCCAGCTTTTTGCTGTACTGGTTAAGATAAGAGATAAGGCAGGCCCGCAGGGCAGAGAATTCGTAGTTGGCGATAGGGCATGCCAACAGGTATTTGGGGTGCCTCTTTTGGAACTTCCTCAGGTAGAACCGTCAGCCGCCGAAGAGAAAGTAGCGCCGCGTCCCGCCGAAAACGAAGAGGCGCCCGCAACCGAAGTAACTCCACAGCCAAGGACCGGATTTTTCACGCGCCTGCTGCAGGGCATCGCCGCGGCAGTAGTGCTGGACTCTTTCACAAGAGTATTAGCTTCGCCGTCAGACTCGTTGCTCTTGAAGCAAATGGCAAATCCTTACGGCAGCGCGGAAGCACAAATAATTCAGGGAATTATCGCCGTAGTAGTCATTATAGGAGTGTATATGCTATCGATTCCAGGCGATCTTAAGTACCAGAAGGATAAGCTTACAAAATTAAAAGCAGAAAGTAGGCAATCCGCTATAGAGTTCGCCCGGGTTATCCGCGCCATGCAGCGTCAACGGGCAGGCCCATCTCTGCACGTAATATTACAGCCTTGGCTGACCACGCTTTATGTGAAATATCGCGAGCCACTGATCGACCGCGGTAAATCAAAAAATATTGATTTACTGCGAGGTAAAGAGCAAAGATTAAATAGAGTAGCTAAGGCGTTTAAATATATCACAGCCGGGTTAGGAGTAGCAAGCGGATTAAGCTTCGTTGGTTGGGTAGCTTTGGCGCTTACTACTCTGGGATTAATGCCAAGCACGCTTTTGATTTTCGCGCCTGCCTTAGCCGCATGTATTAGTCTGGGAGGATTTATCTTTGCTGAAATACAGAGCGCACATGTGTCCAACGATATCAGCAGTTTGCTCAATGCGCCTTCCAAGTACAGGGTATATTTTTATGGCGTCCAAAACGAAGCAGAGGTCATAGATAAAATAGAAAGTTGGGCCCAAAAACATAATCTTAGTAATGTCCACTACACTCAAGCGCAATCATTTGATAATTGGGACGGCAAAAATAAAGCGTATCCTTTTACCATATACCTAGACGAATTGCCATCGGCGGCGGCGCTTAAGGAGTTACGGGAGCTTTTGATAGGACGTAGTCCGCAGGCTAGCCTAGCGGCTTCCCCGGATAGTATGCGGCTTGGCAGGCAGCTGTATAACGGTATTTTTGTTGACCGGGAGCCGAGCCAGGAAGAATTAGAAGTGCTGATAAATAGGGCATACGAGATACATCCGCAAGTAGCTTCTCTAGCCAAAAGATTTTTAAGCAACGGCGATGGGCGTTTAAGGAAAGATATCGCTAACGTTAACGCAGTCAGAGAACTTCTGGAAGAGCTTGAGGCCTGGGCAGAGCTTAGCGATTATCAGAGAACCGTAATAGGGGTTGAAAATGAGGCCTGGCCGGTAACCTACGAGACTATATGGCGTGCAGGGCAAGGCGATAAAACAGCGCAGCGCATTCTAAAAGAAGTGGCGTCGGGAAACTCTAAAGGTAAATTTAATGCGCTCAAGGCATTATTATCATTGTCGGATCAGTCTTGCGTAAAGGAGGTACACAGCCAGATAACAGGGACATTGGGTAGTGAGTCCGGCGAGGCGGCAAGGAACGGGGCTTTTAATACTTACAATGCGTTATGCATAGAAAGCAAGAATGTAGATTATCTGCGGGAGATGTTAGGCGGCCTGATACAGCGGATAAATCAGAAATATAGCCGTAAACTAGACATCGGGGCATTAAAATCAGGCTCTTATGAAGAAACCCTGCGCCAGCTCTTTAATCAAGAAACGTTAGCGGGAGAAGTGATCCCTACAGAATTACGTCTTTACGCCTTTGGCTTGTTAGCGCAGGAAAACATAAGCCAAGATGATCAGGCATTAGCGCTGCGTCTGGCAAAAACTTTGTTAAAAGAGAAGCGTAATGTAACAGTCAAAACAATCTTGCCGGGTAGCGACAGCCTGTCTAATGAGATGGCTAAGGTTTATATATTGGCGGTATTGCTTGTGCTGCAAGAAAGCTTGCAGCGGACCAGGGCTGCAATAAGCAAAAAAGACTTTGCAGAGTGGGCGCGTAACATCATGGGCAATACGTTGTTAAAAGCTGAAGAACAGAACTACGCGATGAATGCCGCCTATTCTATTAGTTATCCTACTATAGTCCGTATTGGTACCGCAGACAATTGTTTTAGTTTTATAGCCCATGAAATCGGACACAACATCTTATCCGCTTATGCAGGTGAGGAGTTAACGTCAGAAAAAGTAGTAGATACACAAATACGGGCGCTAAAGGAATTCGTTGCCGAGGAAATAGCTCTTTTATTTCTGGAAGAGATGGGTTGGTCTGATACTATCGCCTGGCGTCGGAAGGAATATGACAAGCTGCGCAAATCCTTGCATCAACAAAATAGGCTTACTGATAGCGAACACCAAGCTGCATTCGCAATCATAGAAGAGTTCCGCAAGTTTTTCGATCATCTGGCGCTGCGTGGGCTGAAAGAAGCTATTCCTACCCAGCGGGATTTCCTGAATTCTGTTTTTGTTATGATTAAGAAGTTGCAGGAAGGCAAGAAATTTGCAGATCTGGTCATGGCCTTGAAACATCGGTATGCCATAGGGTTAAATAAGCCGCTGATCCAGACGTCTATATTAACGACAAGGGTAGAGAAGTATTTGAAGGATCGAATAGCCGGGTTTATCGGTAAGATGAGAATACTATTACAGGATAATTCTCTTGCGGCAAAAGAATTAAGATCTGTTAATCAGATGACTAAGCGGGGAGAAGGAGGAGAATTCGACAGGCCAAAGATACGGGTTCCTCCTATTTTTGCTCGCGCTGCCTTTGGGGGCATATTGTTGGTAATAGGCCTTACCTACGGTATTCCTGTTTTAATGTTGTCAGGAGCTACATTTTTGGCTATTGCCAGCATACGGCAGACAAAAGGTGCTCGGCAGTCCGCTGCCAAGCCCGCGCCGCCCGCCGCCGCCGCACCTGCCGATGCCGGAATTGACCAGGAAGGCCACGGGGCGATCATCAGAGGCGTCGCTCCAAGTGAAGTAGAGAGCCGGCTGGCGGGCTTAGACAGTGCTTTATTGAGTCAAGATTTTTCCCGGATCAACGCCGCTATCCCCGACATACGCGCCTTGAAAGAAAATGTAATTTTGCAGGCTATTTTAGATAATTTAAGCGCCACTCAGGTTATATCAAAGGAAACAATATTTAAGGCGATTGTACAGGCGCGCGATGACTTAGTAAAGGGGGCTAAATCCCTTAAGCAGTTTTCCGCTATCGTCAGAAGCCCTGATCATTATGCTCTTGGCCTGGCCGGGGAAACTTACTTAGCTTATAGCCGGGAGCTTTTAGAGTCATTGCCTGTCGAATTAAGAACAGAATATCTTTTACACGAACCTCTTTGCTATCGCCTTACCGCAATATTAGGGGATCCCTTGGGGCATCAGGTCGCCCGGTTAATCCAGAAGGCGCTCTTTGTGGATAATTACGATAATTTAACCCCGGAGCAATGGTTGCGGCAGTCCGGAACAGAAAATTTAACCGGCAAGCTAACTATAAAGTTGCGGGAATTTATTAACCAGAATAGCCCGCTAAAAGTAGATCCCCGCCTGCCCCAGGAGGAAATCCGCTTTAATTCTATATATTTGGATGGGCGGGCTGTTGTGTCTATCGATGGCGGATTATTAGGCAGCGAATTCTCCTGCCAAGAAACTCTACGGCGCCTTCCGGTGAAACAAGATTCCTTATGGGCTGTATTTTTAAGGCAGGCTAAAGAGTCAAGTATCTACGGAACAATTTTGGAGTTAGCCGGAAAGCGCGATCAACGGGGCTTACGCGATTTGCCGCGCCTGGGTCTATTGCTAAAGCAGATTATCGGCAAGGATTTAAGCCAGGCGCCCCTTCAGGAACAGCAAGAACAGATTGCCAGAATTTTTGCCGAACCAAACCTAAGAAATATGTTGTTAGAGCTTTTCCCCGTATTCACTTCCGACATAGAACGCACTTTAGCCGAGAGCCGGCAGAATATCGGGAAAGTCGTAGATATTTACCAGAGGGAGGTAGCTGATTTTGTAGTCGCCCTAGTCGAAGCAGGGGTTCGTGCCGGCAAGTTTGGAGAAGGCGCGCCTTTTATCGTTGAAATAGGTTCTGCCGGAGGACGCAGCGCGCAACTGTACCTTGACTTGCTTAGGAAGCGCGCTCTGCCGTTTCGCTATGCGGGCACCGATATTTTTAGTTCAAAGGATTTAGTTTTATCTCCCGAAGAATTCCGGCAGCACGATATCTTAGAAAGCCCCCTGCCCTTTGGGCAGCGGCCGGATATCATCGTCTTTACCAACGTGGATATGCATTTTTCTCCTGGCTATGGAGGCGGACGGGAAAAGGCCTGGAAGGACATACTGGATAGTTGCAAGGAAGGCACGATTATCTTAGCCGGAAGCGCTGATTTTGCCAAGCATCGTTATGTGGTGCGCGGCGGTAAAGCAGTGAAGATCATTACGGTTGAAGAGGCGCTTAAGATAGAAGAGCAACTTCCCCCGAGCCAATCCGCGCCGCCCGCTGAAACGAGCGCTGACGCGTCCGCCGCCAAGCCCGCGCCGAGCACAGCCGGGGAGAGGCTACCTGTCGGCACAAGGTTGCCGTTGGCCGCCGCAGATATACGGGATTTAGAAGAAACAATCTTATCCCTGAAAGTAATCGCAAAAGCAGAACCTGCGCAAGGGGATTCGGGCATAATCTTTAAGAATATTGATGGCAGAGAGCTTGTGCAGTTAGGCAAGGACGGGTCTATACATTGCCGCGGCCTTGATGATCAGATGTTCATCCACTTACTTAATATATTGCGCGGCCGGGGGTTCGCAGTATATTTTTCTCCAGACGTTGAAGATTTCCTCGCTCCTCAAATTATCCAGATTACCGGCCGGGGCGGAATTTTAACGGATAAGGCCGCCCTGAAAGCCGAACCCATAGAGATAAACGGAGCAAAACATATTGTCGTGGTTCAAGGCGAATATGCCGTGACTTCCGCAAACAGCCCTTATCCGGTAGTGGCGACATTTGCCACCGGAAAACCTCAGGCCTGCAGAGGCCTATTATTATATGACAGGCAGCAGCGCGTTGGCGCGATTGCGCACATAGACAGCCCAGCGGCAGAAGAAAACTTTATAAAATTGATGCTGTTTAAATTAAGGAGATTGGCAGGAGGTGGTAATCTTCAACTTGTTTTCGGTTATACGCGTAATTTGGACCCGGAACTCAAAGACAAACTCAAGGAGCAGATGCTTCGATCAGGCGACGAGATAATAGAGGAAACTGTTTTAGAGGGCGATTTTGCACTAGATACGCGTTCGGGCGCTATCAAAGGATTTAATCCTCTGGCGGCTGGTACAGGTAATTTACTAGCGAGGATAGAACGCGCCATCCGTAGGCTTGGTATTTTTAATGAGCCTATAGATGTTACGCCCACCGCCGCGCCCGCTGCGCCGGAGCCGTTTACCCCGAGCGCAGTCGAAGGGTCCGCCACCTCCTCTTTGCTCAGTCGTAGCCAAGAAGATGAATTTGAGCGCATCGCCCTTATTATACGCAGTATGTACCACGGACCTGTATTAAATGTTGTTGCAAATGTGGCCGCTTTGCCCGGATATTTACAGATGTTAGCCGATGATGTTGGAGCTATAGATACAAAGGGAGAGAGCAAAGTAATTGTTAATAATCTCATAGGTTTTAAAGAAATTGTGAAGAAGCTCTGTAGTAGGGTGTCTAGTCTTCGTAGTGATGTTGTCGAGAAATGTAAATTAGGGATAAGATCAGATACTCAACAGGCGCAGAAATGGCAAGAAGAGATGAGGGCGATCACCGGATTGTTTAAGCAATACCAAGGCCAATTTGAAGAATTGATCGCTGGGTTGCATAAGAATTTGTCTGATGATCCGCACGTAGATGAAGACAAAGACGGGATAAGAAAGGAGTTTAATGGCCTTTTAACTATTTTGCAGGATCGGATTATGTTTTTTGAAGGAAATATAGGGAAGGCAAAGTTGTTCGATTTAGGGGATCTGATTGATAGCGTTGTTGCTCCGCACGTCGAGGAGGTGAGTTTTGTTAAATCAAGTCCTTTGCCTATTATGGGTAATAATCTGAGATTGCGAGTAATCCTTACCAATATCATCGATAATGCCAGGCGCCACACAAAGGAAAGACAAGGGCCGGTAGATATAAAGGAAAGAGAAAAGCCGATAGTTATTCGGACACAGATAACAGGTGATGCTGCTCGCCGCCGCGTAATTATCAGTATTAATGATAAAGGCCCGGGGATACCTGAAGCAATGCAGAAGCAGGATATCTTCAGCCTTTGGGTATCTAGTACCGGAGGCGGCGTAGGCCTGGCTGAAGCCAGGATGGTGGTTAAGGATTACGGCGGCGACATTTGGTATAAAAGCGAAATCGGAAAAGGCACGACTTTCTTTATTGAGCTACCGCTAGGAATAGTTCCTCCTGCGCCAGCGCAACCAGCGTCGCCATCAGCCAAGGAAAAAGAAAGTGCCGCCGCGCCCACCGCCGAGCGTATTCAAAAATATCTTTTTCGGCCTAGTCTTCGTCCGCACCCATATGAAGTAGCCAGTTTTACGCGGGATGATATCTTAGCTGCGGCTACCAGGGTAGCCGGTAACAAGGAAGAAGCCAAAGTTAATATTGCAACGATTGAGAATTCTTTGACTTTTCAGGAAGTCAGGCATCTGCTAGAGGGCGGGTATCTAGAGCAAATAATAAAAGAAGTACAGAAATATTTATCCACCCACAGCAGGATTTTAATCGCCGGCAGGGACGCCGAAATGATTTATGATGCTTTACAAGCAGTGCTGAAAGGCAGCCCAGAGGCTGAGCGGATAGTGCTTTTTAACGTCAGCATGCCGCTGCTATTGAAGCTACGGGGCCGCTTGATCTCTCCAGCAGGACGTAAAGACTATGCTTTCCAGCAGGAAATAAAAAATCTTTTTGCCGGCTTTGGTATTACAGAAGAGGCAGTGAATAAAGGGGAAAGATTCATTGTCATTGATACCGCATTCGATGGGAGCACCAGAGACTTGGCTACAGAAATTATCGGCCGGGTTTACAGCCGCCCGTCAATATTTAGGCAAATCGATATTAAGCTTGTTTATACCGCCAACGAGTCGCGCAGATTGATGGATTTTCCTGTAGGCACTTCGGCAGCGCTAAGGCAAGCCTTTCCTAAAACAGCTCCGCTAGTGGAACGCTCAGAAAAAGCGATGACCACCAATAGCGTTTTAGCCGTGGCCATGCAATTGATGCCGCGTTATTACGGGCCGATAAGCGAGTTATCCCACGCTGCTGACGGTCGAATCAGCGCAGTTTCTGCCAGCTTAACAGAGACCCGGGACGATATCGACCAGGCTAGAGGGATAAACGATTCTGTTGTTAACCCCTTAGCTGCCCTGTTGATTCAAAAAGAGGTGGTAGATTATTTTCTCGGACGCAGAGAGCGCGCCTTAAGAGCAAATATTAATGTGCCGACTACAGGTTATAGCGGTGTTCCGCAGCCATCCACCGCCGCGCCCGCCGCCGAGGATAATAACGAACAAATCGTGTTTAGTGAACAGTTAACCCCGGATCAAAAAAGAAAACTTAAAGAAAGCCCAACTGGAGGCAGGATTTTTCTTAACGAAGATGGCAGCATGGGGATGCATACGGATCACTATTGGATTGTTTCCGATAGTTCTTTTGACACAGTAGACTCCGACCTAGCGGTTATTTTTAAGGAAAGATTTCGTTTCTTGAATAGATCCCTATTCGAGCAGATTGTTGCTAAGGCAAAAGCCAAGAGCAGTAAAGACGAGACATTGTATATTTTGGCTTGGGGCGCAGGTAATTTAAAAGAAGTAAAGGACCTATCCCGTAAATTAAAAGAATCGAGAAGTAATAATGTTCAAATTATTGCTTTCGGCGATACCTATTTTCCGGAAACGGAACAAGGAGGCATCCCCGACAATGTTACATTCATTGTAGATGTCGCTGAAAATTTACCGAAGGCTATAGAGCGAAGATTTCCTGGCGCGAAGATAGATATTATCTATAGTTACGAAGCAATACAATTCTTATTACGGCCAGAAGTTTCCCAATCAAATCAACCAGGGCTTTCTTACAGCAGATTCTTAAATCATCTTGCCGATTTAGCTCGGTTGCTTTCTGACGGCGGTTTCATTGTTTGTAATGGCGATAGAATAGATGATATGTTAGATAAATTTAATCTTGTTGCTGCAATAGAACAGATATACGGCAGGGTGACATTAAAACGAAATGTACCGGGTAGGAAATGCGCTTATCTATTATTAGAGCAGCCGAATGCCACAGGCGACCTTAACCGTCCAGCGGGTGGCAGCGATAATTCGAGAGGGCCAGCTGGTCAGCCTATCCCAGCATCAGCTAAGGCTGATGGCGGTACCGGCGGTATCGATTTCCGCGCGCTGCCGATTATTACCCAGCCAGCACCCCGCCATATCGGATTGGCGGGTGTCCCGCCTTCTGCGGGAATGCCCGGGGCAATTCCTGCGTTACGGCCTATTCCGGGAATGATGCCTGTAGCAAGCAATGATAAAGAATGGCAGCAAATAGAGAATATGCTCAACGCCGGGATTACGCCATCTGTTCAAAGAATCAAGGAATATTTGGCCGCCTACTGCGAAAAGAGCGATTTTAATCAGCAGATAGATAAAGTCTTAAGCTGTATTGCCGATATTTTAAGATTAGAAGAAGAGAGTTGCTGCGCTACGGATTCGGCTTTAAGGGAATT
This sequence comes from uncultured Planctomycetales bacterium, assembly GCA_964545575.1. Taxonomy (GTDB): domain Bacteria; phylum Omnitrophota; class Gorgyraeia; order Gygaellales; family Profunditerraquicolaceae; genus CAZJFL01. The sequence continues at coordinate 77,453 of CAZJFL010000007.1, read as the reverse complement.
GTTAGTTCTACTTGAATCCGGAAAGCCGGCGCAGGAAATTAAAGTGGCTTTACAAAAGGGCGTCTGAGCCTTCCAGGTTTATCAGCCATAAACCCTGCCGAAGAAAAAATCAGGCGCCCTTTTTATTTATCCTGCCGTATAAAAACCCCTTGACTAACCAAAAATAGCGTGGTAAATTATGCTTGGTTATCTTTTGTTAACCATTAAAATCGAGTTAACATAAGTTAACACTATCTCTGTAACCCCAATAAAATAAAAGAGGTGCAAGAATGAAAAATAGTGAATATCTAACCATAGCCCAGGTAGCGAAAATCTTAAGAATAACCAGGATAGCGGTCTATAAAAAGGTTAAAAAAGGGGAAATTGAGGCGATAAGAATCGGGAAAATTTTTGCTATTCCCAGAAATAACATTATAAAGAAGATCCGCAAAGTTAAAGGCCATAGTTTAAGCGAAGGAGAAAAAAGCCAGATTCAAAAAGCGGTAACCAAGACAATGAATGAATACGGCGAAGTTTTAAAGAAGCTGGGGGCGGGGTGATGTACAGACTTACCGTTGCCGAAGTAGAGCACATAGCTTTTCTTATTGCGCAACAAAAATTTTCTTTTGACGAACCAATACCCGAATTCGCAACGCGCTTCCCCAATATTTTGGAAAGTTGCTTAGAGACTCCTTTCCAGACATTCGGGGCGAGAGAGCTCTACCCCACTTTTATTACCAAAGCGGCTATTCTTTTCTATTTGATGACTAAAAACCATCCTTTTCAAAATGGGAATAAAAGGGTTGCCATGACAACCTTATTTTATGTGTTATATGAAGAGAAAAAATGGTTAAAAGTTGATACCCAGACGCTCTACAACTTTGCTAAGTGGGTAGCAGAGAGCCCGCCTGGCGCCAAAGAAGAGGTTGTGAAATATATCCAAAAGTTTATAAAAACTTATATCATACCCCTAGAGCGAGATTAAGACCGCCTTAAAATTTCCTCTTGACAAGTAGCTATTTGGATGTTATATTTACTCACAATAGAAAGGACCTTTAAGCCCGGCTCTTGAGAAGCCGGCAAGGTAAAGTAAAAATGGAAACCAGAGTTTTAACACATTTTAACCCTTGGCAAAAAGGCCCAAGGGTATTTTTTTGCCCGGTGAAATCATGAAAGAGAAAGCTAAAATTCTGGATAAGGACACCATTAACCGCAGCCTGATGCGCATTGCCCACGAAATCCTGGAGAAAAATAAGGGCACCAAAGATTTATGCTTGGTGGGTATCCGCAACCGGGGGGCGCATCTGGCTAAACGGCTGGCAGGGTGCATTGAGCAGATTGAAAAAGAGATTGTGCCGGTAGGGATTCTGGATATTACCCTCTATCGCGATGATCTGACGCTGGTGGCAGCGCATCCGGTGGTGCATAAGACCGAGATAGGCTTTGATATTAGCGGTAAAAACGTGGTGCTGGTGGATGATGTTTTATACACCGGCCGTACGATTCGGGCGGCGATGGATGCATTAATGGACTTTGGCCGGGCAAAGTCAGTGCAGCTGGCGGTATTAATTGACCGCGGGCACCGGGAGCTGCCTATCCGCGCAGATTATGCGGGTAAAAACATTCCTACTGCCCAGAAGGAAACCGTAGAAGTGCGCTTAGAAGAAAGCGACGGAGCGGATGAAGTAGTCATTGTGGAGAAGGATTAATGAACTGGGCTAAGAAAGATTTATTAGGACTGGAATATCTGACTAAAGAAGAAATCGAGCTGATTCTTTCTACGGCTGAATCCTTTAAAGAGGTTTCCGGCAGAAATATCAAGAAAGTTCCGGCTCTGCGCGGAAAAACCGTAGTCAATTTATTCTACGAACCCTCCACCCGCACCAGAGTTTCCTTTGAGGTAGCTGCCAAAAGATTATCCGCGGATGTGATTAATATCGCGGTGGAGACTTCCAGCGTCAAGAAAGGCGAGACCTTAGTAGATACTGGTAGGAATATCGAAGCCCTGAAAGCAGATATTATTGTCATGCGCCATAATTGCTCTGGCGCAGCGACCATGCTTGCCCGGCACTTAAATATTAGCGTGGTTAATGCCGGGGACGGCTGGCACGAACACCCGACGCAGGCGCTCTTAGATATTTTTACCTTAAAGGAAAAATTAGGCCACATTGAAGGTTTAAATGTCAGCATTGCCGGGGATATCGCGCATTCGCGGGTGGCGCGTTCCAATATCTGGGGGCTGACAAAGCTGGGGGCAAAGGTCAAAGTTTGCGCGCCCAAAATGCTTATTCCCCCGGAAATAGAAAAGATGGGGGTGGGGATTACCGATAATATAGATGAAGCGCTAAAAGGCGCCGACGCGATTAATGTACTCAGGATGCAATTTGAGCGCGATGAAAAGGCGGCCTTTCCTCAAGCGTTAGAATATTTTAAGACCTTCGGGATTACCGAAGAGCGCCTGAAAAAAGCCAAAAAGAATATTGTGGTGATGCATCCCGGGCCGATTAACCGCGGCATTGAGATGTCCAGTGAAGTCGCCGACGGCGTAAATTCCGTAATTTTAGAGCAGGTCACCAACGGCATTGCCGTGCGCATGGCAGTGTTGTTTTTGGTGGCACAGGGGCACGACAAAAATGGCCAAGATACTGATTAAAAACGGCCGGGTAATTGACCCGGCAAACAACTTAGACGGCATCGCGGATATTCTGGTCGAAAACTCCCGTATTGCCAAGGTCGCAAAAAATATCAAAGCCGACGCGGATACGGTTATTGAGGCAGCCGGTAAGATTGTACTGCCGGGCATCGTAGATATGCACGTGCATTTAAGGGAGCCGGGGCGCGAAGACAAAGAGACTATCGCCAGCGGCAGCAAAGCCGCAGCCAAAGGCGGGGCCACATCCGTCTTAGCTATGCCGAATACCTCGACACCGATAGATTGCGTAGAGAATGTTGTGTTATTAAAAGGGATTATTAAGAAAACTGCCTGCGTAAATGTCTTTATTTGCGCAGCAATCACTAAAGGTCGCTTAGGCAAGGAATTAACTGATATCGCCGGCCTTAAGAAAGAAAGCGCGATTGCTATTTCTGATGACGGCGCTTCTGTAGATGACGATACGCTAATGTTAGAAGCTTTAAAAAAGGCAAAACAAGAGAAAGTTTTAGTCACCTGCCATAGCGAAGACAAGGCTCTTTCCGGAAATGGGGTAGTGAATTTAGGTTTTACCTCTACGCGCTTGGGCCTGAGAGGGATTCCTAAAGAGTCGGAATATAAAAGAGTAGCCAGAGACATAGAGCTGGCAGAAAAAGCCGGCGCCCCGGTGCATATCGCGCATGTCAGTTGTAAAGAATCGGTAGAAATCATCGCCAAAGCGAAGATTAAAGGAATCAAGGTCACGGCAGAAGCCGCTCCCCACCACTTTGCCTTAAACGAAGAGGCGGTTTTGGAGTACGATACCAATATGAAAGTTAACCCGCCGCTACGCAGCAAAGAAGATGTGCAGGCGATTAAAGAGGGGCTAAAAAACGGGACCATTGATGCTATTGCCTCGGACCACGCCCCGCACACCGAGAACGAAAAGGATATTGAATTTGAGCGCGCGGAATTCGGCACCGGAGGATTAGAAACTATTTTAGCCGTCAGCATTACCGAGTTAATCGCGCCGAAATTATTGAGCTGGCCTGAGTTGGTAAAAAAGCTGTCCCTTAATCCGGCACAAATTTTAGGCATTGCTAAAGGTACCTTAAGCCTTGGTGCGGATGCTGATATCATCGTGGTTGATCCGGATAAAGAATGGGTGGTTCAGAAGACAGGACTGGTTTCCAAGTCAAAAAATTCCGCCTTTTTAGGTAAAGTCTTAAAAGGCTTAGTGGAATATACGCTTTGCGGCGGGAGAGTTGTCCATGCGCTTTATCCTGACTCAGGAATTAGGCAGGCTAGTGAAATGGCTAAGACTGCTCGGGTTTGATGCTGAGTATTTTCCCGAAAATAATCCCGGCTCTTTGATCATCCAGGCCTTAAGAGATGAGCGCATCATTTTAAGCCGTAATTCGCATTTGCCCAAATCCAGGGGTTTAAAAATAGTGCTGCTGGAGGCGGAGAAAATCAAGGAGCAGGTAGCGGAGGTAATAAAAAAATTGGAGATTATCCCGGACAAAAGCATGATGTTTACGCGTTGCCTGCTGTGTAATGTAGGGCTGGTTGCCGTTGAGAAAGAGAAAATAAAGGATAAAGTTCCGGAATATGTTTTCAAGACCCAAAAAGATTTTATCACCTGCCCCAAATGCAACCGGATTTATTGGCAGGGCACGCATTGGGGAAATGTCGAGAAAACTTTAGAGGAGATAATGAAGTAATGGAATTTATCGCTGATTTCCACATTCATTCCAAATATTCGCGCGCCACATCGCGCGATATGGATATTCAGCATATTGCCGAGTGGGCAAAGCTAAAAGGCATTACCTTGATGGGCACCGGCGATTTTACCCATCATTTATGGCTGGAGGAGCTCAAAAACAATTTGGAGGATTTAGGCAGCGGGTTATTTAAGTACAAAGAGGTTTATTTTATTTTAACCTCTGAGATCAGCAGCATTTATTCCAAAGGCGGCAAGGGCTACCGTATCCACAACATGGTGATCAGCCCTTCTTTTAAGACCACCGACAAAATCAATGAAGTGCTCGCCAGGCACGGCAATTTAGCCTCAGACGGCCGGCCGATACTGGGGATGGACGCATCAGAACTGGCGCGGATAGTTTTTGATATTGACGAGAATTGCATGGTCATCCCGGCCCATTGTCTTTTGCCGGATACAATGGTACACACCAGCAAAGGATTAAAACCAATAAAAGATATCGCGGTCAGAGATTATGCATACACTCATAAAATGAGATTTAAGAAGATAACCCAATCATTACAAAGAAAATACGAGGGGCCCATATTTCATGTAAAACCTTATTATTTTCGAGAAGGTATAAAAGTCACTCCGGAGCACCCTTTTTATTTAATAAAAACCTATAAAAATTGTGCATCACGAGGCAGTTTTTGTATGCCAAACTGCTCCCAGTTAAAATATAAAGGTTGTAAGCGTAAATTCTTTAATAAATATTATCCCCAATGGGTCCAAGCTAAAGATATAGAAATAGGCGATATTATGATTTTTCCAAGGTTTAATGGCCAAATCATAGACAAAAAGGAGATACAAATCAATAAATTGATACTGGGAAATTTTATTTTAAAGAAAGACAAAATAGCTTATCATGGGACGAAGGTTAATTTTATAAATAACCATATCGATATTGATAAAAATTTCTGTAGACTTGCAGGATATTTCGTTTCTGAAGGGTATACAAACGGTAGAGATTGCGTTGCGTTTTGTTTCTTGGAAAGTGAGGGCGAATACATAAAAGATGTTATAGATTTAATGAAAAAAATCTTTGGCGTCGGATTATCAAAAAAACAGGTTAAAAAAGATATAAAAGGAATAGAATTAATTTTCTATTCCAAAGTTTTATATGAATTATTTAGCCGGTTATTCTATACAAGTGTTAAAGCAAAAAAGGCGCATTCCAAGTCTTTGCCGGATTGGATGTTAAACCTGCCACTTCAAAAACAGGTAGAGATTATCAAAAGTTGGTGGGCTGGTGATAAAGGTTATACTGTTTCAAGGAATTTAATGAATCAAATGAAAATCATATTTTTAAAACTAGGCATTATTCCATCGATAGGCGTAGATTCTATAGAGAAGTATAACAATCGCGGAAAGCATTTTATAGGAACTAGGAGAATATCGGCAAAGTATAATCTTTTTCAATTTAGTAATCTTTCTTTTTTCGAAGACAAATTTAATTTGTTAAAAAAAGGCTTATTTAAAAAATTTAAAACCAAATTGACCGCTAGGCACGGCTGGATAGATAATAATTATGCATACTTGCCAGTCCGGACAATTACAAAGAAAGAATATAAAGGCATCGTATATAATTTAGAGGTAGAAGATGATAATTCTTATGTCTGTGAATTTGCAGCTGTTCATAATTGCTGGACACCGTGGTTTTCTTTATTTGGTTCAATGTCCGGGTTTGATAGAATAGAGGATTGTTTTGAGAAGCAAACCCCAAAAATATTTGCGGGGGAAACAGGTTTATCGTCGGATCCTGCCATGAATTGGAGGCTCAGCGCGTTAGATAGATTTAGTCTGATATCTAATAGCGATGCCCACTCTCCTTCTAAAATCGGGCGGGAGGCAAATGTATTTAATTGTGAGTTAAATTATAAAACTATCAGAGAGGTGCTCAGGACCAAGGATAAATCCAGATTTTTATATACCATCGAATTTTTTCCTGAAGAGGGCAAATACCATTTCGACGGCCACCGCTTATGCGGAGTGCGCTGGTCGCCAAAGGAAACCAAAGCTCACAATGGCAGATGCCCGAAGTGCGGTAAGCCCGTGACTGTCGGGGTAATGAACCGCGTAGAGCAGCTAGCGGATCGTCCCGAAGGCTATGCCCCTTCAGGAGTAATCCCCTTTAAACACCTGATTCCGCTGGATGAGATTATTGCCGAGGCAAGAGGGGTGGGCAAAAATTCGCTGGCCGTAGAAAGAGAGTATCGCAACGTAGTAGCCAGGTTCGGCACGGAATTTGAAATCCTGCTGCGTGCTTCTAAGGAGGATTTGTTAAAAGGGTTGCCTGCGCGCGTGGCAGAGGGAGTTTTCAGGGTGCGCCAGGCACAAGTCAATATCAAGGCCGGTTTCGACGGAGAATACGGGATAATTTCCATCTTCGGCGACGAAGAAAAAGAGCATAAAGACGAGGAGCAGTTAAGTTTATTTTAAAATGAAAAGCGTAATTATTTATTATTCTTATAGCGGAAATACCAGAAGAATAGCCAGGTTTTTAATGGACATCTTGACAGAAAAAGGCGAGGTAGAGCTTAAGGAATTGAAACCTACAGATGAGCCTAAAAACTTCTTTCTGCAGGGACGTCGGGCGCTGAAAAAAATAAGGGCGGTTCTGGAAGAAACAAGTTTGGATTTTTCCGCTTATGATTTAGTTTGTTTCGGTACACCGGTCTGGGCTTTTGGCCCGACCCCGGCAATGTGGGCATGCCTGGATAAATGCAGTGGCTTGGGAGGTAAAGAGGTAATTCTGTTTACTACCTCCGGCGGGTCAGGAGATAAGCGTTGCGCGGATGCCATGCAGGAGATTTTAGCCCCAAAAGGAGCCGTCAGTTTTAAGCGCTTTTCTGTGCCGGCCGGCAAAGTTAAAAATAAGGAATTCGTTTTCTCTAAGATCAAGGAATTGACGCGCCTGTGGCCCAATGGATAGGGCACCAGCCTCCGGAGCTGGGTGTGTGGGTTCGATTCCCACCAGGCGCACCATTATAATACGTACTGCAGCTAGGGACTGTCCCCGAAGGGTTAGGCACCCAAACCTATCGGATGGTTTGGTGCCCCGCCTCCTGCGGGGACTGTCCCGCGACAAGATAAGGGTTGTGCGGGAGATGCGTAAAAAGATTGTCAGCGTCATTGGCGGTAGGGAATGTACGGAAGAGGTGGAGCGATTAGCCCACGATTTAGGCAAAAAACTGGCTAAAGTGGCGGATGTGCTGGTTTCAGGGGGCTTAAGTGGTACCATGGAGGCAGTTTGTCAGGGTTTTAAGGTCGCCGGTGGTCTAACTATAGGTATTATACCGAGTTACAGCAAAAGCGATGCTAATGATTTTGTGGATATTCCCCTTCCTACGGGCTTGGGTTTAGCGAGAAACGTGTTGGTAGTGAAGGCAGCGGATGCGGTAGTGGCGCTTCCGGGAGAAGCAGGAACGCTTTCCGAAGTGGCTTACTGCCTGCAATTTGGCATCCCGGTAATCAGTTTAGGCTCCTGGGATATTAAGGGAGTGATCAAAGTCAAGACAGTGGATCAAGCGGTAAAAAAGGTAAAAGAGGCATTAAAGAAAGAGAAGTTAAATCTGGATCAAGACCGCGCTTTATGGTATGGGCAAAGGAGAAGAAATGAAAGCAGTCTTAATGTTGGAAGACGGTAAGATTTTTAGCGGCGAAAGCCTGGGAGCAACTGCCGAGGCTATCGGGGCAGTGATTTTAAATACCGCGGTGGTGGGTTATCAGGAGATGATGACTGATCCGGCAAACGCGGGGAAAATTCTGGTGCTTACTTATCCTTTAATCGGAAATTACGGCTGCGCGCCTAAATTTAACCAGTCAAAACGCGTATGGTTGGCAGGTCTGGTGATCAAGGAGAAATCCCGCATCTACTCTAACTGGCAGGCTAAACAGAGCTTCGACGATTTTATTAAGGAAAATAAACTTCCTGTCTTGGCCGGAATAGACACCCGGACCTTAGCCGTACACTTAAGACAAAAGGGAGAGATGCTCGGGATTATTTCCGTGCGCGACTTGGAAGCAAAAAGCCTTTTCGCCAAAATAAGTAATTTCCGTAAAGAAAAACAAAAAAGTTTATTGCCGGAAATTTCCGTGGCTAAGCCCGAACATCTGGGCGCAAAAAAAGCCAGACGCAAAATCGCGGTTTTGGATTTGGGAGTAACGCAAAGCACTATTAACCAGCTGGAAACGCTGGGCTTGGGCCTGGTGCTGTTGCCTTATAATACCAAAGCGCAAGAGATAGCGCGCCTGAAGCCGGATGGCCTGATTATATCTGGCGGACCAGAGGAAGATGTTGCTTTGGAAGAGGTGGCAGATAACCTTAAACCGCTGATTGGGCGGCTGCCGATACTGGGAATTTCTACCGGGCATCAGGTTTTAGCGCGTGCCTTAGGGGCAAAAATCGTCAAGATGAGGCTGGGGCACCGCGGAGTAAATTATCCTATGGCGCATCCTGCGTCCTACAAGGGCGAAATCACGGTGCAGAACCATGCCTTTGTGGTGGACAGAGATTCGCTCAACAAAATTAAAGCAGTAAAAATTACCGGCTATAATCTGAATGACCGTAGCGTTGAGGAAATAGAGAGCAAAAAACTTAAAATTATGGGGCTACAGTATTGTCCGGCCTCGCCCGGGTTCAATGAGGTAAACAGCGCCTTAAAAAAATTCACTAAAATGTTATAAGGAGAATAACCATGCCCAGACGCAAAGACATCAAAAAAGTTTTAATGATTGGCTCAGGCCCGATTATTATTGGACAGGCCTGTGAATTTGATTATTCCGGCTCCCAGGCTTGCAAGGCCTTAAGAGAAGAAGGATATTTTACCATTCTGGTTAATTCTAACCCGGCCACGATTATGACCGATCCGGGGATGGCAGATGTGACCTATATAGAGCCGCTGACCGTAGAGATGGTCACTAAAATCATCGCCAAAGAAAGGCCGGACGCTATCTTACCCACCCTGGGAGGTCAGACCGGGCTTAATTTAGCTTTCTTTCTAATGAAGCAGGGAGTGCTAAAAAAATACGGCGTAGAATCTATAGGCGCGCCCGTAGAGGCGATAGCCTGCGCCGAAGACCGCAAGCTTTTCAAAAAGGCGATGCAGGAGATCGGAGTAGATGTGCCCAAAAGCGGCATTGCTACCACGGTCGAAGAAGGTATAAAAATCGGCCTAAATATCGGTTTCCCCCTGATTTTACGTCCGGCTTATTGTCTTGGCGGGAGCGGCGGAGCTACTGCCTACAACAAAGAAGAGCTGGAAAAATTTCTTGCTAAAGGCCTGGAGACTAGCCCGGTACATCAGGTTTTAGTGGAACAGTCGGTTTTAGGCTGGAAAGAAATCGAATTTGAAGTGATGCGTGATTCGGCCGATAACGTGATTATGATCACTTCCATGGAAAATGTTGATCCCATGGGTGTACATACCGGAGACAGCATCGTGGTTGCCCCGGCGCAGACTTTGACTGCGGAAGAATACACTAATTTTGTGAACTTATCTAAGCGGATCATCCGCCGGGTGGGGGTCAACGGCGGCGGGGCCAATATTCAGTTTGCGCAAAACCCGGAAAACGGTCGCATCGTGATTATTGAAGTTAACCCGCGGCTTTCACGTTCTTCTGCTTTGGCCTCCAAAGCCACCGGTTTTCCCATTGCCAGAGTAGCGACAAAATTAGCCGTGGGGCTCACCCTTCCGGAAGTGATGAACCAGATCACCGGCAAGACCACTTCTTTTTTTGAGCCGACCGTAGATTACTGTGTCTTTAAGATCTGCAGGTTTACCTTTGAAAAATTTCCCCGCACAGAGCGGGTGCTGAATACTTCGATGAAGGCAGTGGGCGAGGCGATGTCTATCGGCAGGAATTTCAAGGAGGCCTTTCAGAAAGGCATCCGTTCGATTGAAATTTCCCGCTTCGGTTTCGGCGCCGACGGTAAGGATAAAATCACAGACGAGATGCTGAAAAACCCCGAGAACGGGCTGCTTAAGGCGATCAAAGACAAAATCCGCATCCCCAACGATGAAAGATTATTTTATATCCGCTACGGCCTGAAGGCTGGCTTGTCGCTGGATGAGATATACCAGCTTTCCAAAATTGACAAGTGGTTTCTGGATAATATGAAACAGTTGACCGAAATGGAAGAACAGGTCAAGAGATTCCGCAACGCGAAAATAGACCAGGATATCGATATGCCGCCTGAATTATACGCACAAGCCAAGGCAGACGGTTTTTCCGACCGGCAGCTGGCATTTTTACTGAACTCCAAAGAGGAGGTGGTGCGTAAATTCGCTAAAAAGCAGAATAAAAATCCGGTTTACAAATTAGTGGATACCTGTGCCGGAGAGTTCGCCGCCAAGCAGCCTTATTTTTACTCTACCCGCGAGACCCAGCAGGAGGCCCGGCCGAGTAAAAATAAAAAAGTGGTGATTTTAGGCGGCGGCCCGAACAGGATCGGGCAGGGTATTGAATTTGATTATTGCTGCTGCCATGCGGCATACGCCTTAAAAGAGGAAGGCATTGATAGTATCATGGTTAACTGTAACCCCGAGACAGTCTCTACCGACTACGATACTTCGGACAGGTTATACTTTGAGCCGGTTACGGTGGAGGACGTATTGAATATTATTGAAGTAGAAAAACCCATGGGGGTGATTGTGCAATTCGGAGGCCAGACCCCGTTGAACTTAGCCATCCCTTTAAGAAAAGCCGGGGTGAATTTGCTCGGGACTAGCGCGGATAGTATCGATATTGCCGAAGACCGCAAACGCTTTAAGCAGATGCTGCATAAGCTGAATCTGCTGCAGCCGGATAACGGCACTGCCTTTACCTTCCAAGAGGCAAAAGAGGTAGCGCGTAAAATCGGCTATCCGGTATTGGTGCGGCCTTCCTATGTTTTAGGCGGCCGGGCGATGGAAATAGTCTATGATGAAAGTAATTTGGAAAAATTCATCAAGGAGGCGGTGGCGGTTTCCGGCGAGCATCCGGTCTTGATTGATAAGTTCTTAGAGGATGCCATTGAGGTGGATGTGGATATGATCGGAGACGGCCAAACTTATGTCATCGGCGGGATCATGGAGCATATTGAAGAGGCGGGGATCCACTCCGGAGATTCGGCGATGGCGCTGCCCACCTATACTTTATCGCAAAAAATCCTGGATGAAATCAGAGATTCTACTGTTAAGATGGGGAAAGAATTAAATGTGGTGGGGTTAATGAATGTGCAATATGCGGTGAAGGACGAAAAAGTTTATGTTTTAGAGGTCAACCCGCGCGCTTCTCGGACCGTGCCCCTGGTCTCTAAGGTCATCGGAGTGCCTCTGGCAAATTTAGCCACCAAAGTGATGCTGGGCAAGAAATTAAAGGATTTAGGTTTTACCAAAGAGATTATTCCTGCGCACGTAGCAGTGAAAGAGTCGGTATTTCCTTTTAACCGCTTCCCGGGAGTAGATGTGATTTTGGGGCCGGAGATGAAATCTACCGGAGAGGTAATGGGCATTGATAAAGATTTTGCCCACGCTTACATCAAAAGCCAGATTGCCGCCGGCCAAAAAGTTCCCGTTAAAGGGAACGTCTTTATCTCAGTACGCGATAGAGATAAGCGGCCGGTAGCCTTTATCGCTAAAAAATTAGAGGATTTAGGGTTCCATATTTATGCGACTGTCGGGACCGCTTCTGCCCTGGGGAAAAACGGTATTGACGTAAAAGTGCTGAATAAGATCGCCGAAGGCAGGCCTAATATCATCGACCTGATGAAGGACGGAAAGATTCAGTTAGTGATTAATACTCCTTCGGGAAGGATTCCGCGCGAAGACGAAGTAAAAATCCGCTCCGCGGTTATTTTATACAATATCCCTTATACCACTACGATTTCCGGAGCGCAGGCAACCACCAACGGTATAGAGGCGCTGGCGAAAAAAGGCCTGGAGGTAAAATCGTTACAAAAATATCATAAAGAAGGATTAAAACGTGGAAAGAATAAGCCTAAAAACAAATAGCCGGGTTGATTTAATCGATATTACTGATAAAGTTCAGGCGGTAGTTTCCAAAAGCAAAATCAAAGACGGCGTCTGTTTTATATTTTGCCCGCACACCACCGCCGGCCTGACCATCAATGAGAATGCCGACCCCTCGGTTAGGCGCGATATTATCAATACATTAAGTAAAATTATTCCCGCCGGCGCCGGTTATGCGCACAGCGAAGGCAATGCCGACAGCCATATAAAATCTTCTCTTTTTGGTTCAGCGCTGACTATTTTTATCGAGGATGGGCAATTGGCGCTGGGCACCTGGCAGGGGATATATTTCTGCGAGGGCGACGGCCCCCGAACAAGAGAGGTCTGGATTAAAGTCTTAGAAGGTTAAATTATGCCCGAACTGCCGGAAGTTGAAACCGTCAAGCGCGAATTAGAAAAAGCGGTCTTGGGTAAAAAAATTACCGCAGTCTCGGTAAAGAACCCCAAGGTGATCCGTCAGCCCTCGGCAGATAAATTCAAGCAAGGTCTAGCCGGGGTAACTATAAAGAATATTCTGCGTAAGGCCAAGGTCTTAATCTTTGAGTTATCCAATGGCAAGTCTCTGGTGATACATTTAAAAATGACCGGCCAGCTCGTCTATCCGGGAAATGGTAAACAGGCGAGGGTAATTTTTCATTTATCCGACGGTAAAACCCTAGATTTTAACGACCAGCGTTTATTTGCGGAACTACGCCTGATGGATGATTGGCGCTCTTTAAAGTTTATTCAAGGGTTAGGCCCGGAGCCGTTTGATATCAGCACAGATGCCTTTAAAGAGATGCTCAGTACCAAGAAAAGCAAAATTAAGCCGCTTTTAATGGACCAGACCTTTATTTCCGGCATCGGTAATCTCTATGCCGCAGAAGCGCTCTTCCGCGCCAAAATTAATCCGGAAAGGCGGGCCAACTCTCTTTCCAAGAAAGAAAAAGAGCGGCTTTTTAAGGAAATAAAGGATACACTGCTTGAGGCGATAAAATATAAAGGTTCTTCGGTTGACCAATACGTGCAATTAACCGGTGAGCCGGGGGCTTATGTAAAGTTTCATAAGGTTTACGATCGCCAAGGTAAACCCTGTTTAGTCTGTAAAACCCCGATTAAGAGGACAGCCTTAGGGGGCAGGGGTACGTATTTCTGCCCTAAGTGCCAGAAATGAAAAAGAGAATAAAAATACAGGGATTTCTGATTTTTGTAGCCATAGCGCTCTCTTTTTTATTCTCTAAGTTTTTATTCCGCCAGCCCCAAAATAGCATACTCTCTAGATTTATAGACGGATTTGGCGCGGGTTTATTCTTATTGGGATTTTTATTGCGTATTGCAGCCAGAGGCTATAAAGCAGAGATGTCTCTGGAAAGTAAAAGGCTGGTGATCAGCGGGCCTTATCGGTTGATCCGTAACCCGATGTATTTGGGCACCTTATTAATCGGCTTGGGTATTATTCTGGCGCTTTTTGCCTGGTGGATAAATTTTATTTTCCTCGCCGTATTTTTATGGATATACATGCCTCAGATAAGGCATGAAGAGCAAATTTTATCCCAGCGCTTTGGCCAGGATTATCAAGCATACTGCAAAAAAACCCCGAGATTATTTCCCACTGTCCCGGCTTGGTTTAAGACAGACTTACGCGAAAGTCTGGCTTTTAAAAAAATATGGCTCAAGAAAGAGATTGGTTCTTTGGCCGCCGCCGTCGCATTTATTATGGCAATTAAAATTTGGCAAGGAAGCGGGGCGTTCAGAGTGTTTTTGGTGATAGTAGTTTTAGCAGCCATTATTTATACGGTATTCCATGAGAAAAAAGATACTGCAGCAAAAGGCTAAGATTGTCGCCAATAAAAAAGTAGGCTCTGCCTATTTTGAAATGATTTTAGCCGCCGGCGGCATCAGCCGGGCAGCTTATCCCGGACAGTTTGTGCAGGTAAAAGTATCGGATAGCTGCCAGCCGCTTTTAAGAAGGCCGCTAGGCATACACCGGGTAAGCGGCGCGAATATCTTTCTTCTTTATGAAGTGCTGGGCCCGGCTACCAAGATTTTATCTCAGAGAAAATCCGGGGAGTTCCTGGATATATTAGGACCGTTGGGCAATGGCTTTGATTACCGAGCAGCGAACACCGAACACCGAACACCGATTTTGGTGGCAGGCGGCATGGGGGTAGCGCCTTTATTATTCCTCGCTGAGAGGCTCAATAAGTCACAAGTTTTAATCGGGGCTAGGTCAAAGGAGCAGGTCTTATGCGAAAAAGAGTTTAAGAAATTGGGCTGTAGTGTTAAAATAGCTACCGATGACGGCTCCCGGGGTTTTAAGGGCAAAGCCGCAGATTTATTAAACAGTTTTTTGCGATTAGCGATTAGCAATAAGCGATTAGCAATCTATGCCTGCGGCCCGCGCCCGATGCTAAAAGAGATTTCAAAAATCTCTAAAAATTATAGAATCCCGGCCCAGGTTTCTCTTGAAGAACATATGAGTTGCGGTATCGGGGCATGCCTTGGCTGCGTCGTAAATACCAAAGCGGGTTTCCAGCGGGTCTGTAAAGAAGGCCCGGTATTTTGTGCGGATGAGATAATTTGGCGTTAACGCCCAATCTTATCGGATAGATTGGCGTTTACATTGTGAAGGAGGATTGTGATGTCCGAGAAGCCTTTTGTTTCGATTATCATCCCGGTCAAGAACTTTGAGCGCACTATCGAGAAGACTTTCCAATACCTGCTTAAAGTAGATTATCCGCATGAAAGATGGGAATGGGTAATTGCCGACGGCGGCTCAACCGACAAGACCATCGAAATCATCAAGAACTGGCAGCAAAAATACCCCTTTATTAAATTAGTAGAAGTTCCCAATTGCCCTTCTCCCGGGTTTGCCCGCAACAAAGCCCTGGAAGTGGTGAAGGGGGACTTTTTATTCTTTACCGACGCCGATTGCGCGCCCTGCCCCGATTGGATCAATGAGATGCTTGGGCACTTCCAGCGTGATGAAAAGATCTCTACCGTCGGCGGGGAAATTTATACTTTAAAAGTCGATCCTAATAATTTAGTCGAGGCTTGGTGCCAGCATTTTAGGTTTAATATGGTTTCACCGCGCTACGGATTTATTAAAGAAGGTTATTACCCGGAGTTCCCTAAGAGCCCTAATCCGGTGGATATCGGAGGGCACCGGGCTTATTTTTTCGGCACCTGTAATGTGGCATATCGAAAAAAGGTGCTGGATGAAACCGGAGTAAAGTTCTGGGATAGGCCTACAGGCGAAGATATGAATTTAAGTTATGAGATGAGAAGTCGCGGCTATAAGTTTTACTTTGCGCCCAAAGCCAAAGTTGACCATATGCACCGGGCAGACTTAAAAGCGCTGCTGAAAGTCTGGGTTACCTATGGCCAGGCGCACCTGCCTCTGATCGATAAATATGTCAAGAAAAAGGGATTAGAGATAGTCTTACAATTTTTAAAAGGTGGCCCATCCTTTGTGATGCCGTTTCCCGTCAGGGGCTTTATCTATTTAGGGAATTTTCACTTGATGCATCTATTCGGCCTTTTGTTTATCTTAGGGGCAATATTTAGTTTTATCTGGCCGGGGTTATTCTGGTTGGTTTTGAGCGCCGCCGCTTTATTGCTGACCGCCTATTTTGCTTACCAATACGTAAAGTGGAACTTTGGGATGGAGCCCAAGAGTGAGTTTTGGACCTGGGCGAAGATGAAGTATTTGACTAACTTAAGTTTTATCAAGGGCGGATTAAAGGATTTCGCAAAATATAAAATACTCTGTATTGAACCGAGCTTTTAGGGAGGAAGAAATGAACGTAGTGTTATATGTTGTTTTAGGAATAGTGGCCGGAATATTCAGCGGTATCTTTGGCATCGGAGGAGGGACGATCTTGATTCCGGCGCTGGTGTTCATCTTTGGCTTAACCCAGCATCAGGCGCAGGGCACGACTTTGGCGATTATGGTCCCGCCCATCGGGTTATTAGCGGCGCTGCGCTATTACTATAGCGGTAATGTAAAAATAGGCATGGCTGGTTTTATCTGCTTGGGGTTTTTTATCGGAGGCCTATTGGGCGCCAACCTTATTCAGGGGCTACCGGATGCGCTGTTAAAAAGATTGTTCGGTATATTTTTGCTTTTCATTTCCCTGAGGATGATTTTAACTAAATAATATGCAGTCAAAACTTTCTGTAAATATTGGCAAACTGAAATTAAAGAATCCGGTGATGGTGGCCTCCGGGACTTTTGGTTACGCCGAAGAGTTCCGCGATTTTATGGACTTAAGAAAATTAGGCGCCATTGTCACTAAAACCATCACTTTGAAACCGCGTAAGGGTAATCCGCCTCCGCGCACCTGCGAGACGCCGGCCGGGATGTTGAATTCCATCGGCCTGGAGAATCCGGGGCTAGAGGTTTTTATCAAAGAGAAGCTGCCTGTTTTAAAGAAAACAGGCGTTCCGGTAATCGTCAGCATTGCTTCGGAATCGGATCCGCGGGAATTCATTGCTCTCACCCGGCGTTTGGATAAAATCAAAGCAGTGGCGGCGATAGAGTTGAACATCTCTTGCCCTAACCTTGCGCACACCAAGTTGATTTCCCAGGATGCAAAGGAGACTTATAATTTGGTGCGCGCAGTGCGCAAAGCAACCCGTAAAACTTTGATCACTAAACTTTCGCCCAATGTCACCTCTATCGCTCATATTGCCTTGGCAGCGCAAAACGCCGGAAGCGACGCAGTTTCCCTGATTAATACTTTCACTGCCATAAGCATAGATGTAGAGAAGAAAAGGCCAAAAATCGCTCTTGGGGTCGCCGGCTTAAGCGGCCCGGCTATCCGGCCGGTTGCCGTGCGCATGGTCTGGGAGGCAGCGCAGAAAATTAAAATTCCGATTATCGGAATGGGTGGTATAATGGATGCCTCCAGCGCCCTGGAATTTATCCTCGCCGGAGCAACCGCAGTCAGCGTAGGCACGGCAAACTTTATTAATCCTAAAGTGAGCGTAGAAATTATTATTGGGATAAAAAAATACCTCGCACAAAATAAAATCAAAGATATCAGTGCGCTTATCGGCGCGTTAAAAATATGAGTAAAAATCCTAAATTAATCGTGGCTTTAGACGTAGATAACTACAAACAGGCAATGCGCTGGGTTAAATTACTCTACCCGGAGGTAAAAATATTTAAAGTAGGGCTACAACTTTATACTGCCTGCGGGCCAAAAATCATTCAGGACATCCGTAAAATCGGCTCAGGGGTTTTCCTGGATTTAAAATTTAATGATATCCCCAATACTATGGCCGGGGCAGCCAGGGAAGCAGCCAGGCATAAGGTGGCGATGTTTACCGTGCATACTTTATCCGGGCCGGCGGCTTTAAAAGAAGTAGCGAGTGCCTGCCGCGGCAGCAAAACCAAAGCGCTGGGCGTGACTATCTTGACCAGCATCTCTGCAAACTTCTTAAAAGATTTAAAAATTAAAAGGACGTTGGCTCTAGAGGTTCTTTACCTGGCGAAAATGGCTAAAAGATGCGGCTTAGACGGGGTAGTCTGTTCCGTGCAGGAGGCAGTGATATTGCGAAAGCATCTGGGAAAAAATTTTCTTATCGTCACCCCCGGTATCAGGCCTAAGGCAGCAGCAAAAGGCGATCAGCAGAGGATCGCCACCCCTGCGGCAGCAGCGGGAGCCGGGGTAGATTATATCGTAGTCGGCCGGCCGATACTGGGAGCGCCAAATCCGCTCTTAGCCGCGCAAGAAATCAGGAGAGAATTATGCCCGAAGATATAAAGAATTTAATTGAAAAGATTCAAAAAGAAGGCATTCAGGCCGCCGATGTTAAGGCCAAACAGATTGAGGCAGAGGCAAAAGAGAGGGCAGAATCTGTTTTAAGGCAAGCGAGGCTAGAAGCAGAAAAAATTATTGCTCAAGGCCGGCAGGAAGCCAAAAGGACCGGCGAGAGCACGCAGGCCCTTCTTGAGCAGGCCGGCCGGGATATGCTGATTTCTTTGCGTCGGGAAATCAATGCCATGCTCCAGAGATTAATTACTGCCGAAGTGCGGCAGGCCTTAAAACCCGATGAGCTGGCCAGGATCATTCTTGGCTTTATAAAAGAATACGGCGGCGAGGCCAAAGAAGATATCGTCATCTCTTTGGCTAAAAAAGAGGTTAAAGAATTAACCGGCTTTTTGGCAACCTTGAAAGATGCGGCGAAGCAGAAAATAGTAATCCGGCCCACCGAAGATATCCAGGCAGGCTTTGTGATCAGTTTCGACGGCGGTAAATCCGAGTTTGATTTTAGCGACCAGGCCTTAGGCGAATATATCAGCCTTTACCTTAAGCCCGGCCTAAACGAAATACTTAAAGCCCCGGTAGAAGATTAAGATGTCATTTTACGTTTATATTGTCTCCAGCCTTCCGGCATTACATTTTGGGGCAGCGCCTCCATTTCTTGCGGAAAAATTTATCCGGATGTGCGGCGAACTGATAGATGAAAAGGACGCGATTATTTTAAGACAGTCCGTCGCTATCGGCAGCGATTTTTCTTATGCCGGATCATCGCAGGCCTTAAAGAAATGGTGCGCTTTTAATATTGCCCTGAACAATGAAATCGCTAAAATCAGGGCTGGCCGTAAACATCTTGACCCGGCAAAATTCCTGCGCCCCGACGGATATTTTAGTGCGGACGTCTTGCATATCGCCGGCACTGCCTGCAGGAATCCATCTTTGCTAGAAGCAGAGCTAGCGCTGGATGAGGCGCGCTGGCATTATCTGGATGAACTGGCAGCAGGCCACTATTTTGATTTGGAACTTTTATTAATCTATTTACAAAAATTACTAATCCTGGAACGCTGGCAAAGGATCAATGCCGCGGATAGGCAGGAATTACTCCAGACAGTCTTAGTATAGGTTCTCAAGATGCCAGAAAAAAGAACAGGTTACATCAATAGCATTAGCGGCAACATGGTCAGCGCCTCCCTGGAAACTTTCGTGATCCAGAACGAAGTGGCCTATATTTTATGCGGCGATGAGCGCTTGAAAAGCGAGGTCATCCGCGTGCGCGCCAAATCCGTGGAATTGCAGGTTTACGAAAATACCAAAGGCCTGAAAATCGGCCTGGAAGTGGAGTTTAGCGGCGAGCTTTTATCGGCGGAATTAGGCCCCGGCCTTTTAGGCCAGATTTTTGACGGCCTACAAAATCCCCTGCCTATTTTAGCCGAAAAGTGTGGCTTCTTCCTGAAACGCGGAATCTATGTTGACCCCCTGCCGGATGAATCAGTTTGGGATTTTACTCCTTTGGTAAAAGAGGGAGAGGCTGTAATCGCCGGACAAAATTTAGGTTTTGTCCCCGAAAAAATTCTTAAGCATTATATCATGGTCCCCTTTGGCCTTAAGGGGGCGTTTGAGGTAGTAAGTGTTGCCAAGGCCGGCAGATATAATCTAAAGCAATGCATCGTTAAACTTAAAGATGCAAACGGAAAAATCCAAGAGTGCTTTCTGCAGCAGAAATGGCCGGTTAAGATTCCTATCCGCGCTTATGCCGAGAAATTAATGCCGACTGAGCCCTTGATTACCAAAATGCGCACCATCGATTCTTTGTTTCCCGTGGCTAAGGGGGGGACTTATTGTATCCCTGGGCCTTTTGGCGCAGGAAAAACTGTTTTACAGCAACTCACCAGCCGGCATGCCGAGGCGGATGTGGTGGTAATTGCTGCCTGCGGAGAGCGCGCCGGAGAAGTGGTGGAGACATTAAAGACTTTTCCTGAAATCACTGACCCGCGCACCGGCCGGCCTTTAAGCGACCGTACCGTAATTATTTGTAACACTAGCTCTATGCCGGTGGCAGCCAGAGAGTCCAGCGTTTATACCGCAGTAACGATTGCCGAGTATTACCGCCAGATGGGCCTGCAGGTTTTGCTCTTGGCGGATTCCACTTCCCGCTGGGCCCAGGCGATGCGGGAGATGTCTGGTCGGCTGGAAGAGATCCCGGGAGAGGAAGCATTCCCGGCGTATCTGGAGTCGCGCATCGCCTCTTTCTATGAGCGGGCGGGCCTGGTGAAACTACACGACGGTAAAACCGGCTCAGTCACCATCGGAGGCACGGTCAGCCCTGCCGGAGGAAATTTTGAAGAACCGGTGACCCAGGCCACCCTGAAAGTGGTGGGCGCTTTTCACGGGCTTTCCCGCGAGCGTTCGGATGCCCGGCGTTACCCGGCAATCGACCCGTTGATCAGCTGGAGCAAATATCAAAGCTTTATCGACGCAAAAGAGGCAGAGGTCGGCCGCCGTATCTTGCGCAAAGCCAATGATGTAGCCCAGATGATGAAAGTCGTCGGTGAAGAAGGGACTTCTTTAAATGACTACGTCGATTATCTTAAGGGAGAATTCCTGGATTTTGTTTATTTACAGCAGAATGCCTTTGATAAAGTAGATGAAGCCACCTCCCGAGAGCGGCAAAAATATATTTTCCATTTTATTTACGAAATCCTGGAGGCGGAATTTACTTTTAGCAATAAAGAAGAAGCCCTGCATTTCTTTCAGGTATTAAGGCAGCAGTTCCGCGAATGGAATTCCCTGGAATGGCAGAGCCAGGATTTCAAAAGTCGGGAGAACAAGATCTCCGCCATATTGAAGGAAAAAGTTATCCAGGGCAAAGGTTAATTTATGCATAAGGTTTATACTGATATTATTCAGATTGCCGGAGACGTGATTACGGTAGAGGCCGAAGGCGTGGGCTACTCGGATATTGCCGAAGTAGCTACGCAGCGCGGTAAATCACTGGCCCAGGTGATCAGGTTAAGCGGCAGGCGTGTGGATTTACAGGTCTTTGCAGGAAGCAAAGGGATTTCTACCGAGGATAAAGTGCGCTTCTTGGGGCATCCCATGCGCATTGCTACGGGAAGAGACCTCCTGGGCCGCATTTTTAACGGCAGCGGCCTGCCGCGGGATTTAGGCCCGATACTTTCTGACAACCTGACCGATATTGCCGGGCCGCCGGTAAATCCGGTAAAAAGGATTATTCCTAACAAGATGATCCGTACCGGTATTCCCATGATCGATGTCTTTAATTCTCTGGTTGAGTCGCAGAAATTGCCGATTTTTTCCATTGCCGGAGAGCCTTACAATGAATTATTAGCCAGGATTGCCATTCAGGCAGAGGTAGATATTATTATTTTAGGCGGGATGGGCTTAAAATACGACGATTATCTTTTCTTCCGCGATACTTTAGAGACACACGGCGCTTTGTCTAAGTGCGTATTTTTTATCCATACTGCCGCCGACCCGACAGTGGAATGCCTACTTGTACCGGATATCAGCTTGGCGGTGGCGGAAAATTTTGCTCTTGGTGGTAAGCGCGTCCTGGTCCTCCTGACGGATATGACTAATTTCTGCGATGCCCTGAAGGAAATCTCAATTACTATGGAGCAGGTTCCTTCTAACCGCGGTTATCCCGGAGATCTATACAGCCAATTAGCCAGCCGTTATGAAAAGGCGGTTGATTTTGATACTGCCGGCTCGATCACCATTCTGGCGGCAACAACCATGCCCGGAGACGATGTGACGCATCCGGTTCCGGATAATACCGGCTACATTACCGAAGGCCAATTTTACCTTAAAAGTTCGGTGATTGAGCCTTTTGGGTCGCTCTCCCGCCTGAAGCAGCAGGTCAATGGTAAGACTAGGGCCGACCACCGCACGGTGATGGATACAATGATTCAATTGTTTGCCCAATACCGTTCTACATTAGAGAAGCGGGCAATGGGGTTTCAGATGAACTCCTGGGATAAAAAACTGCTTAAATACGGCGTGTTATTTGAAAAAGAGATGATGTCTTTGGAAGTGAATATCCCGCTGGAAGAAGCGCTGGATTTGGGCTGGCGGCTGATGGCAGAAAATTTTACCCCAGAAGAAACCGGGATAAAGATGTCGCTGATAGAGAAATACTGGCCAAAAACAGGTTAAGCACCCAAACCTATCGGATGGTTTGGTGTCCCGCCTTCTGCGGGGACTGGCCTAAAATTCAGTAACTAGTAAACTAGTAACTCGTAACTAGTAATTTTTATGGCGAAGATAAAGCTTACCAAAGGAGAATTAAAGCGGCAGCGCGATTCCTTGAGGCAATACCAGCGCTATCTGCCTACCCTGCAGCTAAAAAAACAACAGCTGCAGATGGAGATACTGCATCAGCTGAATCTGCGGGATGAGAAAAAGCGCGCCGAAGAGGCAAAGAGAAAAGCCATAGAAGCGTGGGCGGGCTTACTTAGCGACCCGGTAGAGATAAAACCTTTTATTATCGCCGAGAAGATTATTACCGCTGTCCGCAATATTGCGGGCACAGACTTAGTTGTTTTTACGCGCGCAGAATTTAATCAGCCTGGTTACGACTTATTTACCACGCCGCTGTGGGTGGACGGGGCAATAGATGCTTTAAGGGCGGTCAATGTTTTACGCGTAGAAACAGGCGTTATCGAAAGAGGCATAGAAATCTTGCGCCAGGAGCTGCGCATCACTACCCAGCGGGTCAATCTTTTTGAAAAAGTGAAAATTCCGGAGGCAGAAGAAGCCATCCGCCTAATTAAAATTTATATCGGTGACCAGATGGCTAATGCCGTAGGCAGATGCAAGATGGCCAAGAGAAAAATAGAGGCGGTAGAACTAAAAGAGGTACTCGCATGATTGTGCCGATGAAAAAAGCTACGGTGATAGCGCAAGCAAAAGATGCGCCAGACGCATTGGTTAAATTGCGCTCTCTAGGTATCATGCACGTGGAGCACCAAAAGCAGCCTAGGGGCGAGGATATCGCTGTCCTTAAGGAAGATTTAGCTTTGGCAAACCGTGCCATAGAAATACTCTCGGCACCGGAATTTTTAAAACAAAAGCAAACGCAGCAAAAACAGGCCCCCATAGACTGGCAGTTTATCGCCAAACACCTTATGGATTTATATAAACGGCTTATCCACCTAGAAGAATATGCCCTTACCTTAAGGGCTCAGGTTGCGCAATGGCAGCCTTGGGGCGATTTTGATCCGGCGCAAATCGAAGCATTGCGCCAGAAGGGTATTTATATCGGCCTGTACGAAGTGCCGCTTAAAGAAATAAAAACTCTTCCCGCAGGGTTAATCGCCAGGCAAATATATGCCAGTGCAGGCGTTGGGTATTACCTGTTAATTGCGCGGCAGGAAATAAAGGTCTCTTTTGGAGAAATCCCCCTGCCTAAAATGGGCCTGGAAGATATACGCAAGCGCTTATATGAAGACGGCCGGATGATGGCGATTATCCGGGATGATATCTGTAAATATCTGGCATATCTAGGCGGCTTCAAAGCAATAAAGGCGCAGTTAGTGAAAAAAATAGAATTTTCCGAAGCACTTAGAGGCATGGGTCAGATAGAAAGCTTTGTTTATTTAAGGGGTTTCATTCCTTTTGATAAAGCAATACTCTTAGAAAAAACCGCCGCTAGAGAAAATTGGGGCTTTCTCATTGAAGAGCCAAGCGCAGAAGACGTCGTACCTACTTTAATCCGCAATCCGCGTTGGGTGGCTTTGATCAGGCCGGTATTCAGGCTGTTGGAGATTATCCCGGGTTACCGCGAACTGGATATCAGCCCGGTGTTTCTTCTTTTCTTAAGTTTGTTTTTCGGTATGATTATCGGTGACGCCGGATACGGGGCGCTGTATTTTCTGCTTACCTTCCTGCTGCAGAAGAAGTTTTCCAGGCGAGCAAAGGATCAAAGGGTATTTTTCCTTTTTTATCTTTTCAGCGCCTGCGCGATTTTCTGGGGCCTGATTACCGGAACCGTATTCGGCCAGGATTGGTACTTAGCAGCCGGCTTTAAGCCGATTATACCCATATTAAATGACCTTAAATTCTTGCAGGCCTTTTGTTTCTTTTTAGGGGCATTGCATCTTACTTTAGCCCACGCAATGCAGGGGATACGTAAGATGCCTTCCCTGGCCGCGTTGACAGATTTGGGTTGGATTATACTGCTCTGGTCGGGGTTTTTTATCGCCCGGACTCTGATTTTAGATGCTACGTATCCGGCTTTCGTAAACAAAATGATTATATCCGGTATCGCTCTGGTGGTTATTTTTAGCAGCCCACAAAAAAATATTTTGAAGATGCTCGCGAAGGGATTAGGGACTCTGGCTTTAAGTTTAATGAATAATTTTACCGACGTGGTCTCCTACGTGCGTATTTTTGCCGTGGGCCTGGCAGGAGTGACCATTTCCAATACGGTGAATGCTCTGGCTGCGGGTTTCGGCGATAATTTTCTGCTTAAGGCCTTGATTTTATTTTTGGGCCATAGTATTAATATGGTTTTGGGCCCGATGTCGGTTTTGGTGCACGGCGTGCGCCTGAATGTTTTGGAGTTTTCGGGCCACGCAGGTTTATCCTGGAGTGGCGTATCTTATAAGCCGCTAGAAGACTTAAATGAAGAAAGGAGTCTTTAGATGGAACAGAATATCTTGGCACAATTTAAGGATTTGGGAGCGGTAATGGTTTTGGCATTGGCAGCGTTTGGCTCGGCGGCAGGGACTGGAATTGCCGGGATGAGCGCTATCGGCGCCTGGAAAAAGAGCTTTATCCAGAACAAAACCGCTTCTTTTTTGCTGGTGGCTCTGACTGCTGCGCCTTTAACCCAGACAATTTACGGTTTTATTGTAATGAACCGCATGCTTTCCCTGACTTTAAGCGGCCAGTATCTCTGGAGTGCTGGGCTTTTTGCCGGAGCGGCAATTGGCTTATCTGCCTACTGGCAGGGCAAGTGCGCGGCAGTAGCCTGCGACGCCATGGGTGAGACCGGCAAAGGGTTCGGCAATTACATGGTGGTCTTAGGCATGACCGAGACCGTTGCGCTCTTAGTCATGGTTTTTACCATCGTCTTTTTAGGTCGTTTAGCCGGAGGGTAAAAAAAGTATTGTTCCTTGGAATTAAAACGGGCGCTTAGCTCAGTTGGTTAGAGCGGTTGACTTACATTCAACAGGTCGGGGGTTCAAGTCCTCTAGCGCCCACCATTTTTATAAAAAGGCATTGCCTAAAGCAGTATTTTAAGTTAGAATTTATTCCTTATTTTGGGGTCGTGGTGTAGCCTGGTCTAACACGTCGCCCTGTCACGGCGAAGATCGCGAGTTCAAATCTCGTCGACCCCGTTTCAATTTTGCGACAAGCAAAATTGAAACGGCACTCAAGCGAGCGGCCTCAAAGGCAAACCGCGACAAGCGGTTTAGCGAGCGGAGTGCATGTTTGATTTTTTGCAGTCCCTCGTCCGTCTTCGGCGGACTCGGGATAATTCGCCGACAAGTAATAGCGGGCGAATTAACAAGCAAAATAGCGAGCTAAGTGCATGTCCAGATAAATCCGACAAGCAAATAACTCGCTAATTTATTTACAAAATATTTCCTTAGGCTAAAGGAGATAAAATGATTACCTTTGAGGAATTTAAAAAATTAGAGCTAAAAGTAGCAGAAATCAAAGAGGTTAGCGACCATCCTAATGCCGACAGGCTTTATGTGATCACCGTTGATTTAGGGGATAAGACCAAACAGGTGGTCGCCGGGATAAAGAGCGCATATTCAAAAGAAGAGTTGGTAGGCAAGCAAGTGGTGGTGGTGGATAATTTAGAGCCGGCGATATTACGCGGAGTAGAAAGCCAGGGGATGATTCTGGCGGCTGCGGATGAAACCGGCATGGCTATTGTGGCGCCGGAGCGAAAAATTAAGCTGGGTAGCACGGTCAAATGATCGCACAATTCGTGCCAGAAGAGGTCTGTTTAAAGTGCCCCGGCTGTTGCCGGTTCAGCAACCAGGGCACGGTCTGGTCGCCCTGTCTTTTGCGCCAGGAGGAAGAATCTTTAAGAGAAAAAATCAAACTGGTACCCGGCGCCAAAGAGGATAGTTTTATCTGCGCTTCTTTTAATCCTGCCCAGAATAAGTGCACCATATATCCTCTGCGCCCTTTTGAATGCCAGCTTTACCCTTTCCTGATCAACTTTAAGGCAAATAAAGTTTTCTTGGCCGTAGATTTAAATTGCCCTTTTGTACAGGAGAATGCGGGAACCCAGGGCTTTGGAGAATATGTCCAGAAGCTGGCGGATTTCTTCAACCGCCCGGAACAGAGGAACATCTTAAAGGACAACCCCCAGATAATCCAAGCCTACAAGGAAGCCCAGGATTTAATAGAATTAAATATTTAAACCATGAAACTGAATACTCTCGCCCTCAAAGACAAGCGGTTATTTGAGAGGTTCCTAAATCTATCCGGCCATGAGCTGTCCGTCTACAACTTTGCCAATATCTATATCTGGAAAAAGCTCTTCCAGATTAAGTGGCAGCTGATAGAAGGAAATCTTTGCGTATTCTTCCGGGATAATACGGGCTGTTTCTTATACCTTGCGCCGTTGGGCAAAAAAATAAATCTTGCGTTTATGGTGAAGGTTTTTAACATTATGGACCGCTTTAACCGCAATAAAGAGATCTCGCGCATAGAAAATATAGAGGAAAAAGATCTGGCTTTTTATCGGGACGCCGGGTATATCTGCCGCGATAAGTTTAGAGACTACCTCTGTTCCAGGGACGAGCTGGCAGGGCTAAAGGGCAATAAGTTTAAATCACAGCGGGCGCTCTTTAATTATTTTATCAAGCATTATAAATACGAATACCTGCCTTTTTCTTGGCGGCAGAAGAAAGATTGCCTTAAGCTCTATCTGGAGTGGATGCAGGAGAGGGAGGGTAAAAGAACCGACCCTGTATATCGGGGGATGCTTCTGGACAGCCGCGCTGCCCTGGAGGCGTTGCTTGCAGGGTACCCCGGATTAAACGTCGTCGGCAGGGTGGTGAAAATAAAAGGCGAAATCAAAGCCTTTACTTTCGGTTTCAGGCTGAATAAAGATACTTTTTGCATCTTATATGAAATAACCGACCTCTCCCTGAAAGGCTTATCCCAATTTATCTTCCGTAAGTTTTGCCTAGAATTAAAGGATTACAAATATATAAATATTATGGATGATTCGGGGCTGGCAAATCTAAGAAAAGTTAAGCTTTCTTATCGGCCGGTAAAATTAATCTCCAATTACGTGATTACCAGAAAAAATGTCGCAGAATATAGATGAGGTAGAATTCACTATTTTTGATACCGAGACCACTGGTTTAGACCCGGATTCCGGAGATAGGATAGTAGAGATCGCGGCTGTCCGCATCAAAGGCAGGGAAAAAATCTCGTTTTTTGAAAGCCTGGTCAATCCGGGGAGAGAAATTTCAGAAGCGGCTTTTGCTGTCAACCATATTGATGCGGGAATGCTTAAAGGCGCGCCCCAGCCGCAGGAGGTGATGCCTAAATTTCTGGATTTTATCCGCAATAGCTGCCTCTGTTCCTATAACGCCGGCTTTGACCTGGACTTTTTAAATAACGAATTAAGGCTGCTGGGAAGAAAAAGTCTGGAAGAGGGGATAGTGGTGATAGATATACTGAAAATGGCCAAAAGGCTTCTGCCGGGATTAGAGCGTTACGCGCTTTGGTTTGTAGCCGAAGGATTGGGCATAGAAAAACAACAGCAGCACCGTGCCTTTTCCGACGTAGAATTAACCTTAAGCGTATTCGATAAGCTAAAGAGGATACTGGGGGCAAAAGGAGTCGAAGATTTTACCAATTTTTCCCAGCTCTTCGGGATTAATTCCGGGTTTTTAGAGGATGTCAATAATCATAGGCTTGCCCTGATCCAGGAGGCGATTAATCTGGGGGTAGGCCTAAAGATTAAATACCTCTCCAGTTCCAGCGCCGAAGTTACCGAGCGGCAGGTTATCCCCAAAGAAATCAGGCAGGAGAACAAGAAAAATTATCTGGTAGGCTTCTGTTCTTTAAGGCAGGATGAACGTACTTTCAGGGTAGATAATATCTTGCAACTGGAGATGGACAGATGAGGTTGGTAAAAATAAAGCTGCCTTTTAAATTAAAAAAATCAGTCCTGGCATTGGGGCCTCAAGGCAAGAATACCGTCTGTTTTGCCAAAGGCAACTTTGCCTATCTTAGCCCGGTGCATCCGGACCTGAATAACCCAATAGACTTTTTAAATTTTGCCAAGACGGTAAAATATTTTTTAAAAAAGAAACCCAAGATTATCGCCTCTGACTTACATCCGGAATATCAGTCTAGTAAATATATACATGGGTTACAAGTTTCAAATTACAAGTTTCAAGTTATTCAGCATCACCATGCTCACATCGCCTCCTGCATGGTAGAAAACGGCCTGGCGAACCAAAAAGTAATCGGTGTGGCTTTTGACGGCACAGGCCTGGGCGTGGATAATAGGCTTTTGGGGGCGGAGTTTTTAGTTTGCGATTATAAAAGTTTTACCCGCCTGGCGCATTTAAAAGAAATCCCGCTTTTGGGAGGCGAGAGGGCGATATTAGAGCCCTGGCGGGTGGCCGCAGCCTGGCTGTATTTAACCTATAAAGATAAATTTTTAAGTTTAAAAATAAACTTTGTGAAAAATTTGGATAAGCAGAAGTGGCGGATTTTGGAAAAAATATATAAAATCAGCCTGAATTCTCCCCTAGCCAGTAGCATGGGCAGGTTATTTGATGCGGCGGGAGCTTTGGTATTAGAAAAGAAAAACACCGTTTACGAGGCGGAACTGGCGATTACCTTGGAGAAGCTGGCTTTAAGTTCCCGGCCTCAGGCTTCCGGTTACGGCTTCAAAATAACCAAAACCTCCGATCAGTATATAATCGATCCCGCCCCGATGTTTAAACAAATAGTTTCGGATTTAAAAGGTAAGGCGCCTAAAAGGGAAATAGCTTACAGGTTTCATTTAACCGTAGCAGAGATGGTTAGGAAAACCTGTTTGGCGCTAAAAAAGGAAACGGGGATAAAAAGAATAGTTTTATCCGGAGGGGTCTTTCAAAATAAACTTTTACTTCGGCTGATTTTAGATTTATTATGTAAAGAAGGGTTCCGGATTTTTATCCACCGGATCCTTTCTCCCGATGACAGTGGTATTTCTTTAGGACAAGCAGTTATTGCCGGATACAGAAACTGACATGTGCTTAGCTATACCGATGAAAATAAAGGCGATTAAGGGTGATTTCGCCGAAGTCTCATCCGGCAGGCTTATCCGGACGATAAATATTCAGATGTTGCCGCAGGCAAAGGCAGGCGATTATGTATTGGTGCACGCCGGTTTTGCCATCCAGAAAGTCGACACGCAGGAAGCAAGAGAGACCTTAAGGTTAATCGATGAGATACGTTGACGAATTCCGTAATAAAAAGCTGAGCCTGAAAATCTTAGCGCGCATCAATGAAATAAGCCCGGCGCGCAGGATTAATATTATGGAAGTCTGCGGCACGCATACCCAGTCGTTTTTCAGGTTCGGGCTGGATAAACTGTTGGCTTCTAATATAAAATTGATTGCCGGGCCGGGTTGCCCGGTTTGCGTCAGCTCTGCGGACTACATCGATTGCGCCATAAAATTATCCGCAGACAAAAATATCATTATCGCTACTTTCGGCGATATGCTTCAGGTGCCTGGCGCTAAGTCTACGCTGGAGAAGGAGAGGGCAAAAAACGCTAATGTCGCGGTAGTTTATTCTGCCCTGGATAGCTTAAGGGTGGCGCAAAAAAACCCCGCTAAAAAAGTAGTGTTTTTAGCGGTGGGATTTGAAACCACCGCCCCTACCATTGCCTTAAGTATTCTTTCGGCAAAGAAGGAAAAGATTAAGAATTTATTTTTCTTTTCTTCCCTAAAGCTGATTCCTCCGGCAATGGGTTACTTGCTTCAGGATGAAAGGCTGGCGATCGACGCTTTTTTATGCCCCGGGCATGTTTCCACGATTATCGGCACCAGGCCTTATCAGTTCATCGCCAAAAACTACGGCATAGCCTGTTGTGTGGCAGGTTTTGAGCCGCTGGATATTCTGGAAGGGATATATATGCTTCTTGAGCAGTTAGCGCAAGCTAAAGCAAGAGTAGCGAATCAATATCTGCGCGCGGTAACCAAAAGCGGCAATAAAGAAGCGCAAAAGTTTATCCGCCGGGTTTTCAAAACCGCCGATGCCGATTGGCGAGGTTTGGGCAGGATCCCGGAAAGCGGGCTGAAGATAAAAGATGCTTTTTCTGAATTTGACGCCGGAAAAGTTTTTTCGCTTAAACAGGCCAACAGGCCAACAGGTCGACCGGCAACCAGGTGCAGGTGCGGCGACGTCTTAAAAGGCCTGATTAATCCTAAGGGATGCCCTTTATTTGCTAAAATATGTAAGCCGGATAATCCCATTGGCCCGTGTATGGTTTCTAGCGAAGGAGCCTGTAATGCATATTATAAATACCGCTAAAACGGTAAATCCGAAATCCGAAATCCTAAATCCTAAACAATATCAAAATCCCAATGTTCAAAACTCAAAACAGAGTTCGTTTAGAACATTTGAATTTAGAATTTGGGATTTGTTTAGAATTTCGAGTTTAGAGTTTAGGATTTTGATTGTTGCATGTCTCGCCTTCCTATTAACGGGGTGTACCCAAAAAAGTGAGATGGAGCGGGTCCAAAAGTACGCCCGTCAATCAGAGGCCAGTTATCAGCGTGCCTTAAAGATACAGCGGGATTTAATCGCCAAAGGCGCTGAACAAGGTAATCTGCGTTTTGAATTGGGGAAACTATATTATGAGCACGGCGAATTTGAAAAAGCAACAGAAGCGCTGGAAAATATAGACACTCTACCCGCCAGGAAATTACTCGCTATCTCCTATTACCGCATCGGTAATTTCACCGACGCCATGGAGGTCTTTAATAAAAACGAGATTCCCGACGACGAATACCTCTATTATCAGGGATTAACCTGCGAAAAATTAAACCTTTTTGACAAGGCGCTGGATACCTATAAAAAAATAAAAGCAAAAGAATTCACCTCCTTTGCCTTAGGGCGGGCCAATATCATTGAAAGGCAGGTCAATCTAAGGGATATATCCGAGCTAGACCCTAAGGTCGCCGAAATGATCAAAGGCGCGCCAAAGGCAGAAGATTACCCGCAGGCCGGTGCGCTGGTTTTATATTGCGACGAAAAAATAGAAGTTACGCCGCAGAATTCGCTGGTTTCTTCTTTATATTACCTGGTGAAGATCCTTAATGAGCGCGGTAAGGAAGGTTTTTCGGAGAGCCATATAGATTACGATTCTACTTACGAAAAAGTGGAGTTGGAGTATGCCCGTACCATCCGGCCGGACGGCAAAGTGGTGGAGGTCGGCTCCCGCCATATCCGCGATGTCTCCAAGTACCTTAATTTTCCGCTCTACAGCAATGCCCGGGTTTATATTATTTCTTTTCCCGAAATCGCAGAAGGTTCGGTAATAGAATACAAAGTAAAAATTTATCGCAACCAGCTGATCAATAAAAAAGATTTTGCTTTCAGCTATCCGGTGCAAGCGTCAGAGCCGATTATCAGGGCTGATTTTAGGCTTTTTCTGCCCGAAAATAAAACCCTGCACCTTAAAGATTTGAATGAAAAATACAATAATTTCACCGCTGAATTAAAGCCCCGGATAGAGAAACAGAACGGCAGCTTAATTTATAGCTGGCAGTTCAATAATATCCCGCAGATACTCCCGGAACCCAGCATGCCGCCCAATATAGAAATAAATCCCACTATCCTGGTCTCTACGTTTCAGCCCTGGGAGGATATATACAGCTGGTGGTGGCGGCTAGCCAAAGATAAAATAAAAGCCGATGCTCCCATCAAAGATAAAGTCAGAGAGTTGATTTCCGGCGCCGAATCCTTGGAAGCGAAGGCAAGGGCGGTTTATAATTTCTGCGCCAAAGAAATCCGTTATGTGGCGGTGGAATACGGGCAGGCCGGTTACGAGCCGCACAAGGCCGAGGATATTTTCAGGAATAAATACGGCGACTGTAAAGACCAGGCTATACTTTTAGTTACGATGCTAACGGAAGCGGGGATAAAGGCCTGGCCGGTGCTGATCCCCACCAAAGAATATTATAACTTAGATCCGGGATTTCCCGCCATGCTTTTTAACCACGCTATCGCCGCGGTGGCGCTGGACGGCGAAACCGTATTTCTTGACCCCACGGCAGAGACTTGTTCTTTCAGAGATCTTCCCGCGATGGACCAGGGCAGGTCGGTATTAGTGATTAAAGAAGATAAATGCCAGATACAAGACATACCTTTTTACCCGGCGCAGCATAACCTGACCCGGCAATATCTTAAAATTGAGGTGCAGGGTAATGAATCTATTGCTGCCCAGAAATCCATTTTTACCTACGGTATTTATGATCAGGCGCAAAGGTATTGGCTGTTGCACACTCCGCCGGAACTGATTGCAGAGGCATTGAAGGAAAAAATACAGGAGGTTTCTATCGGCGCGGAGCTCAGGCAGTACCAGATTAAAAACTTAGAAGATTTAAATACCCCGGTAAGCCTGGATTATGCCTTTAGCGGCCCGGAGTACTTTACTCTGGCGGGAAACTTAAGGATAGCCCCGGGGTTTGCTTCCCTGGATACTTCTTTCGTAGCCAAAGCCGTACGCAAATACCCGCTTGATTTTGGAGTCATGGATAGCAAAGAATCTATTTTAGAGATTACTATCCCCGATAATTTCACCCTAAAATATATGCCCGAAAATATCGCCAGCGACTCCCCCTGGTTAAGCTTTAACCTTGAGTATATCCGTAAGGCAAACAAAATATATGTTAAACAGAGCACGGAATTAAAGAAAAACAGAATAACCGAAAGCGAATACCGGGATTTTAAGAAATTCCTGGAGGTCCTGGCTAAAAAGGTAAAGCAAAGGATAATCTTGGAACTTCGCAAATGAAGCGCCGGTTAAAGAGTATTTACAAAAAATTATATTCGCATTTCGGGCCGCAAGCCTGGTGGCCGGGGGATTCGCCTTTTGAGGTGATGGTGGGGGCAATCCTGACCCAGAATACCAGCTGGGCAAACGTAGAAAAGGCGATCAAGAACCTCAAAAATAATAAACTGCTTAGCCCGCTTAAACTTTACCGGCTGCATCCTAAGAAGCTAGCTTTACTTATCCGTCCGGCCGGATATTATAATATTAAAGCAAAACGCCTGAATAATTTTCTAAAGTTTTATATCAATCATTACCGGGGCAGCCTAAAAAAAATATCACAGAAGACAAGTAAAGTTTTACGCCGGCAATTACTTTCCGTAAACGGTATCGGCCCGGAGACAGCGGATTCCATATTGCTTTACGCCCTGAATAAACCGGTTTTCGTAGTCGACGCCTATACCAGAAGGATATTCTTGCGGCATAAGCTGATTAAAGATAACGGTTCATATACCCAAGTACAGGACTTATTCATGTGTAATTTAAAGCCAAACCTAAAATTATTTAACGAATACCATGCACTATTAGTAAAGTTAGGTAAAGACTTTTGCCTGAAGAGTAAGCCGAAGTGTAATATATGTCCGCTAAAATAAATTTTTCCCGCTCCTTAATATTCAATATATGGCGGGATCCCGCTTTAGCGGGAAAATTTTGGATTGTAATTTTGATTTTTGAATTTTGCATTTTGGATTTTAATTGCTACGCTGCTCCCTGTTACGGCACAAAGATGCCCGAGAGGGGCGAGTTCTTCGGCGGTTTCCAGACCCACTCTATCTTTAAAAGGTATTTAGAGGATGCTTATGGAAAAGTGCGCAGTATCCAGAACTTCTTTACCCTGTCCTACGGAGTCTTTGATTGGTTCGCCATAGATTTAAAGGGCGGGGCCGGGGATATAAAACAGCGCCCGCCCGGAGCCAGCGAAATAGATTATGCCTATAGTTTTGACGGAGGTTACGGCCTGCGTTTAAGGCTTTACGATGCGCACAAGATTAAGGCTGTATTTGGATTTCAGCATATCAGCGTGCATCCGAAGCATACTTATGTCTTAGGAGTAAAGCAGCGGGCAGTTTTAGATGATTGGCAGACTTCGGCGCTGGTGTCTTATGACTTCAGGTTTATAAGGCCCTATCTAGGAACCAGATGGTCTAGAATCGATTATATCCACTGGCAGGGAGAGCGGCGTAAACGCAAAATGTCAGACTTAGGAAAGAGCTGGGGCCTGATTTTTGGTTTTGATCTACCGCTGGCGCAGAAAATCTGGATCAACCTGGAAGGCTCGTTTTTTGATAGCGACGCCCTGGCCGCCAGCGTGAACTTTAAGTTTTAGAGATGGTTAATAAAAAAAGGTTAATAAAAATTACGCGGCAATTAATCAGGATTAATTCCGAGAATCCCGGCGGCAACGAATCCAGGATAGCCTGCTGGGTAAAAAAATACCTGGATAATTTAGGGCTAAAAGTCCGTATTTACGATTTTAAAAAAGAACGCTCTAATGTAATAGCGGTATTAAAAGGAGCCGGGGGTAAACATTCGCTTTTACTCACTCCGCATTTAGATACCGTGCCTGCCGGAAAAAGCTGGTGTTTTCCTCCTTTTGCCGCTAAAATCCATAAAAATAAAATTTACGGCCTAGGCGCTACTGATTGTAAAGGAAATCTGGCCTGCGGCCTGGAGGCGATAAATAGTTTAGTTGAAGATGGCGCGGTTTTAGATTATAATCTAATCTTTGCTGCTACCGCGGATGAGGAGAGCGGTTCATCTCTCGGGTTAATTCCTTTACTAGAATTAGGCATATTAAAGCCGGATGCAGCGGTAGTTTTAGATTCCGATGATTTTTCCGTCGTTATTACCCAGAAAGGCTTGATACATCTTAAAGTAAAAATCCAGGGCAGGAGGGCACACGGCGCCTATCCGTGGCTGGGGGTAAACGCGATTGAGGCAGCGGTGGGTATCATTCAAGAACTAAAAAATCACAGATTCGCTTATGCCGGGAATCCGTATCTTCGGCCGCCGACCATGAATATCGGGACCATCAAAGGCGGGGATAAAGTAAATGTCGTGGCTGATTGGTGCGAGTTTGAGGCGGACTTTCGGTTTTTACCGGGCACGGAAGCAGAAGAGTTATTAAAATATATTAGGACGGTAGTCGGCAAACATGCAAAGAGGTTTAAAATAGAGATAGAGGATATTCAAAAACCTTATGCGATACAGACAAATCATCCCCTGGTAAAGTGTTTAACTTCTGCGATGAGAAAAGTTTCTCTTAAGCCGCAAATTAAGGGTTCGGAGGGGGCAACCGTGATTACTTTCTTCCAGGATAAATTTATCCCAGCAGTAGCTACAGGTTTTGGCTCGGAAGGTCTAGCGCATACCGCGGATGAATACGCCAAGATAAACAGCCTCTATAAAGGGGCACTGGTATTAGAAGAGTTTTTAAAGCAATATAGGTTTAAAGCTTGATTAAGCGCCGGCAGATGAGAAAGGAACTAAAGATGGATAAAAAACCCAAACTTAAAGACCCCTATTTAATTGTTGCCTGGCCGGGTATGGGCGAGGTGGCTTTTAAAGCAGCAAGCTATTTAGTGGAAAAACTGAAAGCCGAAGAGTTTACCCGGATTGCGCCCGAAGAGTTTTTTTATCTTACCGGCAGCGTTGTCCGGGAAGGCTTATTATCGGCGCCGGAGCTTCCTTACAGCAAGTTTTATTTTTGGAGTAACCCCCAAGGCGGGCGCGACCTGATTATTTTTATTAGCAATGCCCAGCCGGATTTAGCCAAAGCCGGCGATTACTGCAAGCGGATACTGGAGCTTGCCGCTACTTTCAAAGTAAAGACGGTAATCAGCTTTGCCGCGATGCCCCAGGCCATTGACCATACCCAGCAGGCTGGAGTCTGGTTTGCCGCAACCTCCGCGCAGGTCAAAGATAATTTTAAAGCATATAATTTGAATCTTTTATCCGAAGGCCAGATCAGCGGCATGAACGGTTTATTTTTAGGGATAGCGAAAAGAGCGGGCCTGGAAGGCTTCTGCCTGCTCGGAGAAATACCGCTTTACACTATCCAGGTTGAAAATCCCAAGGCGTCCCTGGCGGTTTTAGAGGCCTTAGGCAGGATGCTAGAGATAAAAATAGATTTTACAGGGCTAGTTGAACAGATACATGCCACCGAAGGAGAAATCAATAAACTACTGGATTATTTAAAGCTCGGCCAGGCCGCCGCTCCCATCGGAGAAGAGGAGATAGAGAAGATAAAAAAATATCTCAGCCAGCTTACCAAACTGCCGGTTTCGGTGAAGGAAAATATCGAAAGGCTTTTTGTGCAAGCTAAGACCGATATTGCCAAGGCCGGCGAATTAAAGACAGAGCTAGATAAATGGAATGTGTATAAAGAATACGAAGACAGGTTCCTGGATTTATTTAAGAAAAAACAGGGCAAGCCTAAGGGTAATTAATGGAAAATAAAATAGAAGCGGTTATTTTTGATTTAGGCAACGTCCTGATCAGCTTTGATCATAATATCGCCGCCAGGAGAATATCCGGGTTTACCGATAAAACCGAGCAGGAAATATTCGGTCTTTTTTTTGATTCCGGAATTACCGGGCTCTTCGAAGAAGGCAAAATTTCATCCCAGGATTTTTTCTCCAGGGTAAGGGAGATGCTCAATTTAAAACTGGATTACAAAGATTTTCTGCCTATCTGGAATGAGATTTTCTTTTTAACCAGGGAGAACAGCGGCGTCTATAAGTTGGCTAAGACGCTTAAAGGCAGGTATAAAACAGCGCTGCTTTCCAATATCAACGTTTTGCACTTTAATTACCTGAAGCAGATTTTTCCCCTTTTCGACGCTTTTGATTGCGTGCTTACTTCTTTTGAGTTGGGGATGCGTAAACCCCACCCCCTAATTTATAGCCGGGCGCTGGAAGCTTTAGGGGTAGAGGCGCCGGAAAAAGTCTTTTACACCGACGACAGGCCGGAGCTCGTAGAGATTGCCGCCGGATTAGGCATCAAGGGCGCTGTTTTTACAGGAATAGAACAACTCAAAAAGGACCTTGTTGATGCAGGTATTGATATAGAAATCCTAAATTCTAAATCCGAAATCCTAAACAAATCCTAAAGTTTAAATTCTAATGTTCCAAACAAAATATGTTTAATAAACAGATATTACTTAGTCATGGTAGCGGAGGCAGGCTGATGCACGGTTTAATCAAAGGGCTTCTGCTAGAGAAATTAAATAATCCGGTCTTAAGGGAGCTTAGCGACAGCGCTTACATCGGCTATAAAGAGAAGCTCGCTTTTTCCACAGATTCGTTTGTGGTCAGCCCTTTAAGATTTCCCGGAGGAGACATCGGGAAGCTGGCAGTCTGCGGCACGGTAAACGATTTAGTAATGCTGGGCGCCGTCCCGGAATACCTTTCTTTAGCGCTGATCATCGAAGAGGGCCTGGATTACAAGATACTGGAGCAGGTCGTTGATTCTATCGCCATGAATGCCAGGGCCGCAGGCATACTTTTTGTTACCGGAGACCTGAAGGTAGTGGAGAAGGGTGCCTGCGATAAACTATTCATTAATACTTCCGGCATCGGCAGGATTCTTAAAAACAGGAAGCTTGCTATCGCCAATATCAGAGCAGGGGATAAAATCATTCTTACCGGAAATATCGGCCAGCATGGCCTGGCGGTTTTAGCCAAAAGAAAAGAGCTGGATTTCGGCTTTAATATAAAAAGCGACTGCGCGGCCTTAAATAAAATGCTGATCGGCCTGCTTCAACAAACCTCCGCCATAAAGTTTATGCGCGATCCGACCAGGGGTGGCGTAGCTACCACCTTAAATGAAATTGCCGAAGCTTCCAAATTAGGAATTATTATCGACGAGAAAAATATACCTATCTCCAGCCAGGTCAGGGCTGCTGGCGAGCTGCTGGGCATAGACCCCTTGTATGTGGCTAATGAAGGAAAGGCGGTCTTGGTGGTAAAGCAGCAAGAGAGCAAAAAGGTCTTAAATTTTTTAAGAAAGCATCCCTTAGGCCGCCGGGCCCGGGAGATCGGTACCGTAATTAAAGAGCCTAAAGGCCGCGTAATACTGAATACTGTTTTAGGCACACGGCGTATCCTTGATATGCTTATCGGCGACCCGCTGCCGCGCATCTGTTAAAGATGAAAAGCAATAAATATCGAAGAAGATTTTATCGCGATTGGGCTGGGCACAAGGATCTGCATTCGGCGCATATTGTCGAGAGAGAAACGGATTTAGTAATCCTCGCCGATAAGCCGTTAGACCAAGATTTCGCTAAAAAAAGAGTGCGGCTTTACCGCAGACAGATAGAAAACTATATTAGTAAAGACGCAAAATTCCTGACCAGCCTTAAGCCTTTGGAGGTTGAGATAAACGCAGCCGCAATCGTAAAAGAAATGAGCAGGCAGGCCAAGAAAGCCGGCGTCGGGCCGATGGCAACCGTGGCGGGAGCCATAGCCTCTTTTTTAGGCAAAGATTTATTAGCTGGAGGTTACAAAGAAGTGATTATTGAAAACGGAGGAGATGTATTTTTAGTCACAAAAAAAACACGCAACATCGCCATATACGCAGGAAAGTCCAAGCTATGGAAAGGATTGGTGCTTAAGATACGCCCGCAAGATACTCCCCTGGGTATTTGTACTTCTTCGGGGACAATAGGGCATTCTTTAAGTTTTGGTTGTGCGGATAGCGTGGTGATTCTGGCCAAGAACGCCTCTTTGGCCGATGCCGCAGCCACTGCTATCTGTAACCGGGTCCAGTCCAAGGCGGATTTAGAGAAGGCGCTGGATTTTGCCAGGTCCATAAAGGGCGTTATCGGTGTCGTGGTCATCATTAAAAATAATCTTATCGGCTGGGGCAAGGTCTCTCTCAGCCATTTTTCAATTCCTCCGTCGATAAAATAACCTCCGCTTAGCCCCCTGAAATTCAAAAATTACTTGACAACGACAAGATATTATGTTAAAAATAGTTGTTAATACAATATGTATGAATGAGTTGAGAGAATTTTAGGGAGGTTAAATAAATTAAGTTGGAAAAATAAAGGGGTAAATTAAAGGGCTCAAGAAGTAAGAGGGCCCTTATTTTTTAAATGAGGCCATAACTTTATGAAAACCGTAGGGTTAACATACGATTTAAAGACAGATTACGAGTTTAAAGAGGGCGATCCCCCGGATGCCAACGCGGAATTCGACCATCCCTCTACCATTGACGTCATTGCCGACGCCATTAAAGCCTGTGGTTTCCCGGTAAAAAAAATCGGCAACGTCTCCAATCTCCTGGAAAAAATAGATAATCTGGGCGTAGATATTGTTTTTAACATCTCCGAAGGCGTATCCGGCAGAAACCGGGAATCGCAAGTCCCGGTATTATTAGAGATGAGGGGGATTCCTTTTGTGGGCGCAGATGCCCTTACCTTAGGCATGACGCTGGATAAGATTATGGCCAAAAGAATCTTTATCAGCGAAGGGATACCCACCCCGAAATTTTTTGAAGTAAAAAATACGGATTCCTTAGTGGATATGGACCATCTGAAATTTCCCCTGATCGT
Source organism: uncultured Planctomycetales bacterium (assembly GCA_964545575.1). Classification (GTDB taxonomy): domain Bacteria; phylum Omnitrophota; class Gorgyraeia; order Gygaellales; family Profunditerraquicolaceae; genus CAZJFL01. The sequence continues at coordinate 37,707 of CAZJFL010000007.1, read as the reverse complement.
CAAGCCGCGTTTCGAAGGCTCCTCCAAAGGTTTAAGCGAAGATTCCCGGGTGGAAAACATGGAAGGATTAAAAAGGCAGGCTGAATTCGTAATCAATACCTACAAACAGCCGGCGCTGGTGGAAGAGTTTATTTCCGGCCAGGAATTTACCGTCGCCGTAGTCGGTAACGACCCCCCGGAAGCGATGCCGGTGGTGCAGATAAAGATAGACGGCCGTTTCAAGCTCAACGATAAGTTCTATACTTTCGCGCGGATCACCTCGGATAGGTTAGAATATATCTGCCCCGCGCACATTAGCGTCGATCTAAAGAGGAAACTTTGCGATTTAGCGCTTAAGGCATATAACGCGGTAGAGTGCCGCGATTTCGGCAGGGTGGATTTCCGGGTGGATAACAAAGGCCGCGTTTATGTCTTAGAGATAAATCCTTTGCCGTCTCTCTCGACGGAGGACGTATTTTTATTGGTGGCCAAAGAGACCGGTATTTCTTACGAGCAGATGATCGGAAAGATTTTAGACAGCGCGCTTAAAAGGTACGATTTGAATTAGATGAAGATCGCCTTAACTTATAATTTAAAAGAAAAAGATTCCAGCAAGCCGGCGGATTATTTTTCCGAGTTTGATTCCGAAGAGACCGTCTCGGCAATCGTCTCGGCAATCCAGAAAAACGGCCATAGCGTGGATGCGGTCAATGCCGGCAGGGAAAACCTCTTTTCATATTTTAGGAAGAACCCCGTGGACATGGTCTTTAATATCGCCGAGGGCTCGTCCGGAAAGTTCCGAGAGTCGGAGATTCCGGCGATACTGGATTATTTAAACATACCTTACACCGGCTCCAATACTTTATCGCTGGCCATGGCCTTAAACAAAGCGCTCACCAAAAAAATCCTAAAAGCAGAAAATATACCTACCCCGCGCTTCCAGGTATTTGCCAAGGGCAGTGAAGAGCTGATCCCGGATTTAAGATTCCCGCTCATTGTCAAACCTAACCGTGAAGGCTCGGCCAAGGGCATCAACGCCTCAAACGTAGTGCATACTAAAGAGATGCTTTTTGCTAAAATCAGAGAAATCATTAATGCCTATAAACACGAAGTAATCGTGGAAGAGTTTATCGACGGGAAAGAGCTGACCGTGGGGGTCCTGGAGAACGGAAAGACGATGATCTTGCCTATTTTGGAGATAGATTTTTCGGCTTGCGCAAAAAGCGGTGAATATTTTTATTCCTGGAGGATGAAGGAATACCAGGGCAATGCGGATTTAGGGTTGGTGCCGACGTTCCATTGCCCTGCGCGCCTGGATAGAGAAACCGAAGAGCGCGTCAAGGAAGCCGCTTTGCGGACGCACCGCGCAGTAGGTTGCTTTGATATTTCCCGCACCGATATCCGTTTAAGCAAAGATAACACGCCTTACGTCTTGGAGATAAATCCTCTGCCCGGGCTAGACCCTAAGGAATCTAATTTTCCGATGATGGCTTATGCTGCGGGCATGAAATACGAAGAGCTGATTGAGGCGATATTGACCAGCGCCTCGGAAAGGACAAGGCTAAATTGAATCATACCGCGGTAACGGAGAACCAAAAATTATTACAGGAGCCCCAAGCGCCGCCTCGCCCCGGCAGGAGGTCGCTTGATTATCAGCAAATTAGCCTTTATAAGGATGTCAATCCCCTGGATTGGGAGGATTGGCATTGGCAGATAAAACACCGGATACGTGCCCGCGAAGAACTGGCGGAGATCATAAAATTGACCCCCGAAGAAGAAGAGGGGATAAAGAAGGCTAGCGGCCGGCTATCTCTGGCGATTACTCCTTATTGGGCGAACCTGCTCGACCCGGAAGACCCTACTTGCCCCTTAAGGCGCCAGGCAGTTCCCGTGGCTTCGGAGTTTGTGGTTGCCCCGCACGAAATGGTCGATCCTTGCGCGGAAGACAGGGATTCTCCGGCACCGCATCTGGTGCATCGCTATCCGGACAGAGTCCTGTTATTAGCCACCGAGCAGTGCGCGATGTACTGCCGGCATTGCACCCGGCGCAGGTTAGTCGGAGACCATAAAGAAGATAATTCCGCGTCGAGATTTGATGCCGCCGTCGAATACATAAAATCAAACCGTAAAATCAGGGATGTGCTGATTTCCGGAGGAGACCCCTTTATCTTAGAGGACGAAGAAATTGAAAGCTTGATTCAGAAGATCCGTTCTATCTCGCACGTGGAGTTTTTAAGGATCGGCACGCGTGTGCCGGTAACCCTGCCCCAGCGCATCACCGAGAATCTGGTGGCCATGCTAAAAAAATATGCCCCTATCTGGGTGAGCATCCACTTCAATCATCCCAAAGAAATTACCAGGCGCTGTAAAACCGCCTGCGATATGCTGGCGGATAGCGGGATTCCTTTAGGCAGCCAGAGCGTGCTTTTAAAAGGCATAAACGACAGGCCTTACATCATGAAAAAACTCGTGCATGAATTACTGCAGATCCGGGTCAGGCCTTATTACATCTATCAGTGCGACCCGGTGAGGGGCACACAGCATTTCCGCACCCCGGTTGCCGTCGGGATCAATATCATGGAGAAACTAAGAGGCCACACTTCAGGATATGCGGTGCCGACGTATGTTATCGACGGCCCGGGCGGCGGCGGTAAAATACCCGTGGGGCCTAACTACATCCTTTCGCAGGCCAAAGGAAAATACGTCTTACGCAATTACCGCGGGAAAATCTACACTTACCTGGAATAACTCTTTTTCCTCAGCCGAGAGCGGATTAAGTATTTTTATTCTTGACCCTTCCTTTTTACTATTATATAATGGCACTTCCTTCCGTTAGCTTACTATTTATATAAGGAGTAAAATATTATGGATCCCAGGAATAAACGCAATTTCATCCTTCTGGGGCACGCCCAATCCGGTAAAACCACCCTTGCCGAGGCCATGCTCTATTTCTCTAAGGCCACAAACCGCAAAGGAACGGTTGCCGACGGCACTACTGTCAGCGATTATAGCTTTGATGAAATAGAAAGAAAAAGCTCCATCAGCTCAAGTTTATTATTCTGTGATTATAAGGATATCAGGATTCAAATTATCGATGCCCCCGGATATGCGGATTTTTTCGGTGAAGTAATATCGGGGATCCGCGCGATAGACGCGGCGGTTATTGTGGTAGACGCTATCTCCGGAGTAGAAGTAGGCACCGAGCGCGCCTGGCAGGTATTAGAAGAAAACAACCTACCCTGCTTAATATTCATCAATAAGCTTGATAAAGAAGGAGCGGACCCCGAGAAGGTTTTAGCCGATATCCAATCCCGGCTTTCCAAAAAAGCCCTGCCCGTAAACTCCCTGGATAATCCGGAATTAGTCGAGTCTATCGCAGAGAGTGACGACAAATTAATAGAGAAGTATCTGGAAGGCACCCAGCTATCCCCCGAAGAATTAAAAATTGGTTTGCATCAGGCAGTAATTAAGCGTAAGGTATTTCCGGTGTTGTCCGGTTCAGGCTTAAATGAAAAAGGAATAGCTGAATTATTGGATGCGGTTATCCAGTGCCTGCCTAATCCTGCGGAGCGGGAAAAAGTAGAAGTATCTCTGCCGGTGGATCCGCAAAATAAAAAGGAGCTCATCCTTGGAGCAGACGGCTCTTTTGCTGCCTTTGTCTTTAAGTCGATATCCGACCCTTATGTCGGCCAACTTTCGCTTTTGCGCATCTTCTCCGGCTCCCTGGCTTCCAATACCGGTTTTTATAACGCCAACAAAAGAAACAGGGAGAGAATCGGCCAAATCTATATTTTACAGGGTAAAGAGCAAAGGCCGGTGGATGAGGTTTCCTGCGGAGATATAGCCGCCATAGCTAAATTGAAAGAAACAGCAACTTCGGATTCGCTTACCGACGAAAAAAATCAGGTTTTATTTGAGCCGCTCGTTTTCCCGGAGCCGGCAATATCCGCTTCGGTAAAGCCCAAATCCCGCCAGGACGAAGATAAGATCTCCGGAGCCTTGAGCAAACTTGCGACGGAGGACCCTACTTTTACCGTGACCCATGACCCCCAGACCAAAGAGCTGATTGTTTCCGGTTTAGGAGACTTGCATCTTTCGGTGATGATAGAGCGGATGAAAAAAAGGTTCAACGTGGAAGTAGAATTAGGCACCCCGAAAGTTTCCTACAAGGAGACGATTACCAAGGGCACCAAAGTCCAGGGTAAGTTTAAGCGCCAGTCAGGCGGCCGCGGGCAATACGGAGACGTCTGGATTGAGGTAGAGCCCTTAGAAAGCGGAAAAGGCGTTGAGTTCGTGGATAAGATTTTCGGCGGGGCAATACCGAGAAATTTTATCCCCTCTGCAGAAAAAGGTATCCGGCAGGCCGCCAGCGAAGGAGCAGTAGCCGGATATCCGATAGTAGATTTACAGGTTAGGCTTGTTGACGGCTCTTATCATGAAGTGGACTCCTCGGATATGGCTTTTCAGATTGCCGGGGCCATGGCTTTAAGAAAAGCGGTTCAGGCAGCCGGCCCGGTTCTCTTAGAACCGATCATGTCGGTAGACATTCTGATACCGGAAGATTTCCTCGGCGCTATCTCCGGTGATATAAACTCCCGGCGCGGCCGCATCATGGGCATGGATATTAAAGGAAGGTCTCAGGTAGTCAAGGCGAATGTGCCGCTGGCGGAGATGTTTACCTATGCCAATGACCTGCGTTCGCTTACCGGCGGAAGAGGTATGTATACCATGCGTTTCTCGCATTACGAACAGGTCCCGCATAAGATCGCCTCCGGCATCATCACGCAATACCAGGCCACCAAGAAACAGGAAGAGGAAGCGTAAATGAAAATAGGCATATTGTCTATCCCGGAAATCTCCCCCGGTAAACATAACATCAAAGACCCCCGGCTGGATGAGGTCGATAAAATCACTAAAGCCAAGAAGAAGACCTATCTGCAGGTAGAGTTGGTTGGCGAAGATGCTCTCCTGGATTGCGACGCAATCCTTACCTTAAAAGATGCCCGCGCCGACCTGATTTTAAAAGACCTGGAGTTTATAGAAACGCGCTTAGGGCGCAGCGAAGAGGAAGCGGAAAAATCGCTATTAAATAAATTAAAAGGAATTTTAGAGAAAGAAGAGTTTATTTTTAATGCCGGCTTAACCGATAGCGAAAAGCAGCTGATCTCTGGGTACGGCTTATTAACGAATAAACCGGTAATTGCGGCAGAAAAACAGGAATTAGAAGATTTGGATGGTTTATTAGCTAAGGTTCTAAGCGCATCAGGATTCCTCAGTTTCTTTACCACCGGAGAAAAAGAAACGCGCGCCTGGCTGATTAAAAAAGGAACTATTGCCTGGGAGGCAGCGGGCGCGGTCCATTCCGATATTCAGCACGGTTTTATCCGCGCCGAAATCATCGGCTTCAATGATTTTATCCAGGCAGGCGGAGAAACGCCGGCTAAGCAGGCGGGTAAACTGCGTTTAGAACAAAAAGATTACCTCATGCAGGACGCAGATTTGGTGAACTTTAGATTCAATAAATAATATTAAGGAGGAACAGGGGATGGTTAAGATTAAGCGCGCCTTGATCAGCGTTTCGGATAAAACCGGGATCCTGGATTTAGCCAGGGAATTAAATAAATTCGGCGTGGAGATCCTTTCCACCGGAGGCACGGCAAAGTTATTCAGAGAAAATAATATACCGGTTAAGGAGGTCTCTGGATACACCGGCTTCCCGGAGATGCTCGACGGCAGGGTAAAGACCCTGCACCCTAAAATACACGGCGGGCTTCTGGCATTAAGAAATAACCCCGAGCATATGCATACCTTAAAAGAGCATGACATCGGCCTGATAGATATGGTGGTGGTAAACCTTTATCCTTTTGAAAAGACTACCCAGAAACCTGGCGTGAGTATCGAAGAAGTCATTGAAAATATCGACATCGGCGGGCCTTCGATGCTGCGTTCGGCAGCTAAAAACCATCAATCCGTGGCAGTGATCTGTAATCCCGCCCGTTACGCAGAGGTTATCGAAGAGTTAAAAATGAATAACGGCGGCCTTTCCGAAGAATTAATGCGCGATTTAGGGATCGAGGTGTTTAAACGCACCAGCCAGTATGACGGGACAATTTATAGCTACTTAAGCAATTATTTTCAAGGTAAATCCGGTTCAGGCGATTTGCCTGGAGAAATAGTTCTGAGTTTTGAAAAAATACAGGACCTGCGCTACGGAGAGAATCCGCATCAGCAGGCGGCATTCTACAAAGAGAAGGGAAAAATCAGAGGTATTATTGGCGCCAGGCAGCTCCAGGGTAAAGAGTTATCTTTTAATAATATTTTAGACTTAAACAGCACGCTGGAATTAGTAAAAGAGTTTAAAAATCCCGCTGCAGTGGTGGCCAAGCACAACAATCCCTGCGGCGCGGCAGAAGATGAAACTCTGGAAAAGGCATATCTTAACGCCTGGAAGTGCGATAAGCTCTCCGCATTCGGAGGGATTGTTGCCTTAAACAGAAAAATGGATGCCAAAACCGCTAAGGCGGTTTTAAGAAGCGGATTTTTAGAGTGCGTCATTGCTCCCGGCTATGATGCCGGAGTTGCGGAGATGTTTAAGGATAAGAAAAACCTAAGGCTTCTGGAGTTAGTAGATTCAGGCGAGGTTAATGAGCCGGATTTTAAACGCGTAAGCGGCGGCCTCCTGCTTCAAGACAAAGATTTAGCCACGCTGGATATGAATAATCTGAAAGTAGTAACCAAGAAAAAGCCCACTAAAGCCGAAATGGAAAGCCTGATTTTTGGCTGGAAGGTGGCTAAGCACGTCAAATCCAACGCTATTATTTTGACGCGCGGTAGGAAGACCGTCGGTATCGGAGCAGGCCAGATGTCGCGCGTAGATGCGGTGTTTATTTCCACGAAAAAGGCGGGAAAACTCACCTCCGGTTCCTGCTTAGCTTCGGATGCCTTCTTTCCTAAAGAAGATGCGATACAGCTTGCCGCCAAATTTAAGATAAAAGCGATCATCCAGCCCGGAGGCTCAATCGCCGACGAGGCGATCATCAAAATGGCGGATAAACATAAGATCGCCATGGTCACCACGGGGATGAGGCATTTTCGTCATTAATGCTTTAGTAACTCGTAAGTTCGTAACTAGTAACTCGTAATTTTTTTAAAGAAATGGGTCTTAAAATTACTAGTTACGAGTTACTAATTTACCAGTTACGAAAAAATGACCTACCCGGAAGCTATAAAATATTTAGAATCTTTCATTAACTACGAAAAGCTCGCCGACTACCCTTATAAAGAATCCGTAAGATTAGAGCGGATTAAGGATTTTCTCACCCTCATCGGTAACCCGCAGGATTCTCTTAAATGTATTCATGTTGCCGGCACAAAAGGCAAAGGCTCTACTTGCGCTTTTATTGCCTATATGCTTAGGCAGGCAGGATACAAAGTCGGGCTTTATACCTCTCCGCATTTATCGGATTTTCGGGAAAGAATCAGGGTTTTAACACCGAACA
>CAZJFL010000007.1:25016-30129 GCA_964545575.1 uncultured Planctomycetales bacterium | reverse complement strand
CCGGCCATTGAAAAATATAATCGCAAATCAAAATACGGGGCGCTTTCTTTCTTTGAAGTCTACACAGCTTTGGCTTTCGTTTATTTTAAAGAGAAGAAAGTGGATTTCGCGGTTTTAGAGACTGGACTGGGCGGGCGCCTAGATGCTACCAATGTGGCCAAGCCCTTGGTTTGCGCGATCACGCCGATAAGTTATGAGCATACAGATAAGTTAGGGAAGACTTTGCGAGAAATAGCGCAAGAGAAGGCAGGGATTATAAAAGTTCAGAGTTCAGAGTTCAGAGTTCAGAGTTTGATTGTAATAAGTGCTCCGCAGGAGAAAGAAGCGACGGGCGTTATTAGAAAAAGATGTAAGAAAACAAAAGCAAAATTATATGAAGTAGGTAAGGATATAACTTATAAGGATAAGGTTAAGGGAATATTTGATGAATATAAGAGGTTAAAGCTAAGACTATTAGGCAGGCATCAGGTAATCAACGCCGCAGTAGCCATAGGTACGGTAGAGGCTTTACGTTTTTACGGCATAAATATAGGCGTTGATGCGATAAAAAAGGGGATTTATAATACCGTGTGGCCGGGCAGGTGCGAAGTAATTGCCAGAAATCCTCGGGTGGTGTTGGATGGCGCGCAGAATGTTGCTTCGGCTAAGGTTTTAAAAGATGCCGTTAAAAATAATTTCCAGTATAAAAAATTAGTTTTAGTTTTAGGTATTTCCAATGATAAGGATTTAAAAGGCATCTGTAATGAATTGCACGCTTTAGCAGATGAAGTTATTTTAACCAAAGCTAATAGCTCGCGCGCGACAAAGCCAGAAATTCTGGCACAATATTTTAAAAACAAGCCGCTGCATATTACGCAAAGCCTAAAAGAGGCAAAGACCTTGGCTAGGAGTATTGCTAAAAAAGAAGATTTGATACTGGTTGCGGGGTCATTATTTGTGGTAGGAGAATTTCGTAATGCTAAAAGCTGATTTAAACGATACTATTGCGGCGATCGCAACGCCGGTAGGTGAATCCGGAATCGGGATTGTGCGTATTAGCGGTGGGGGGGCGCTAAAAATTGCCGATCAAATCTTTACTCCCAAAGATAATAAAAAGCCGTCCGGTTTTAAAACTTACACCACCCATTACGGCTGGATTGTCGAAAACTCTAAACTTCGAACCCTGAACTCTAAACTAAATATCATTGACGAAGTCATTTTGACCGTGATGCGCGCGCCTAAATCTTATACCAAAGAAGATATTGTCGAAATAAATTGCCACGGCGGGATTGTAGCGATGCGGCGGGTTTTAGATCTGGTTTTAGAAAGCGGAGCCCGGCTTGCCGAGCCGGGAGAGTTTACAAAACGAGCTTTTTTAAACGGCAGAATTGACCTGGCGCAGGCAGAGGCGGTTTTGGACATCATCCGCGCTAAAACAGATTCGGCCCTGGAAATTAGCACCGAGCAGCTAAGGGGAGCATTATCTAGAGAACTGAATAAAATCGGTAAAACCATCCTGGACACACTTTCTCTGTTAGAGGCAAACATCGATTTTCCCGAGGAGGAAATAGGCGAGGTTGATTTAAAGGCGGTTCGGCAGAAGCTGCTAAAGATAAATCAGAGGCTAAAAGATATTCTGGATACTTCCAGACGCGGCCGGATATTGCGCGAAGGAATAAAGGTTGTCATCTGCGGTAAGCCCAATGTCGGAAAATCATCGCTTTTAAACGCCTTATTAAAGCAAGAACGTTCCATAGTTACTCCTATTGCCGGGACAACGCGGGATACGATAGAGGAGATTATTGATATAAAAGGCGTTCCGATAAGAATCGTGGATACCGCCGGGATTATTGAGCCAAAGGATTTGGTGGAGAAAAAAGCAGTTCAGCGCTCAAAAAAATATATGGATAGAGCGGACTTGGTTATACTTTTGTTTGACGGCAGCAGAAAATTAAGCCGGGAGGACGAGATTCTGATCAGTAAATTGAAAAAGAAACAGGTATTGGTGGCAATCAATAAAATAGACCTTAAGCAGAAGATCCAAAGGGAGAGGCTCAATAAAGGATTTGCCCGGGCGATAGATATTTCGGCAAAGAAATCCAGAAACATAAACCTGCTGGAGGAGGCGATCGCTGACTTAGCCTATGGCGGAAAAATAAAAGCTTCCGAGTCAATACTGGTCAGTAACCAGCGACACATCCAGGCGGTTAAGGAAGCGGAAAAACTTATTGCAGGTTCCCTGAATTCATTGGATAATAAATTATCGCTGGAATTTGTTGCCGAGGACCTTAAAGAGGCGTTAGGGTATATCGATGAAATATTAGGCAGAAGGTTTGGCGAAGATTTACTGGATAAAATATTTGGCGACTTTTGCATAGGGAAATGATGCGGAGGCAGAATGGATAAGAAAAAGATAGAGAAAGCAATCAGGGATATATTGGAGGCAATCGGAGAAGACCCTAAGAAAAAGGACTTGCTGGATACGCCCAAGCGGGTGGCGGAGATGTATGAAGAGATTTTCGCCGGCGTAAGACAGGACCCCGAGGAAGAACTGGAGGTAATCTTAGACCAGAAGCATCACGAGATAATCTTGCTTAAAGGTATTCCTTTATACAGCGTCTGCGAACACCATCTCTTGCCTTTTATAGGCAGGGCACATATTGCCTATATCCCTAAGTCGGGCCGGGTTACCGGATTAAGCAAGATTGCGCGGGTGGTGGATATTTTGTCCAAGCGTCCCCAGATCCAGGAGAGATTAACCACTCAGATCGCCGAAATCATCATGTCTAAACTTAAACCCCTGGGCGTGATGGTGGTCTTAGAGGCGGAGCATCTTTGCATGTCCATGCGCGGGGTAAAAAAACCCGGAACGCTTACGGTGACTTCTGCGGTCAGGGGCATATTCAAGGAAAATGAAAAAACCCGCGCCGAAGCCCTGGCTTTAATTAAGTCATAAAATTAAATCCCGTTATTCCTATTGCAAAGTTTTTTAAAATGTGGTATAGCTATTATGTAAATAAGGCCCATAGCAATTTTTTAAGATATGGGCTTTGTATTTATAGATTGATAACTATTTTGGTAGGAAAGGAGGCTAGAGATGCTGAAAAAAATATGTATGGTGGCGATGGTATTGGTGTTAAGTTTTTCCGTAGCTGCCTATGCCGCAGCCCCGGCAGCGGCTAAAGATCAGAATGCGGGGACAAAGTTGGTCAGGGGTTTCACCAACCTCGTCGGATGCTGGCTGGAAGTGCCGAAGCAGATATACCTGGTCTCCAAAGAGGACAATTTGTATGTCGGAGTTACCTATGGATTAGTCAAGGGTATAGGTTACGGAGTATATCGCGGCGCAGCAGGTATATTTGAGACGGTCACCTTCGTGATCCCTCCGTATGATAAGATTTTGATTGAGCCGGAGCTAGTCTTCGAAGGCTGGAACTAAAGGAAAAGATTTTTTTGCCAGATATGGGGAGCGGTAATTAAGCCGCTCCTCATTTTTTTATCAAGCCTGCCACTGCCTATCGAGGCTCCTGTATTGTATCGCTTCCGAGATATGTTGCGCCAGAATATATTCCGATCCGTCTAAGTCGGCGACGGTGCGGCTGACCTTTAAAATTTTATCGTATGCCCTGGCTGAAAAACCCAGCTCCTGTATCGCCAGCCGCAGTAATTCTTTGGCCTCTTCTTCAAGCAGGCAGTATTTTCTAATCATTTTAGTGCGCATCTGGGCGTTATAAAATATGCCGTCTGTTTTAAATCTCTCCCTTTGTATCTCGTGCGCCCTTTCCACCCGTTTTTTAATCTCTTGGGAGGTTTCGCCCTCCTGCGTCTGCGATAATTCCTTATATTTTAAAGCCGGTATCTCTATATGGATATCGATTCGGTCTAGCAGGGGCCCGGAGATTTTACCCATATAATTCTGGATTTTATTAGGATTGCAGCGGCAGGATTTTTTGGGGTCAGTGTAATATCCGCAGGGGCAGGGGTTCATGGCGCAGACCAGCATGAAAGATGCGGGGAAGACAAAAGATTTGGTGATGCGGCAGATACGGATAGTACCCTCTTCCAGAGGCTGCCTTAACGCCTCTAAAGAGTTGCGGTGGAACTCCGGTAGTTCATCTAAGAAGAGTATGCCCTGATGGGCAAGGCTGATCTCTCCGGGTTGCGGCAGAGAGCCGCCGCCTACCAGCGCCACATCAGAGATAGTATGATGCGGGCTACGAAAGGGGCGGATAGCGATGATTCCTTCTTTGATCGGCGCTCCGGTTACGGAATGGATTTTAGTCACTTCCAGCGCCTCTTCCAGGGTCAAATCCGGCATAATCGTAGGGATTCTTTTAGCCAGCATTGTTTTTCCGCTTCCCGGCGGCCCGATGAAAAGAAGGTTATGCATCCCGGCAACCGCTACCTCCATTGCCCTTTTTGCCAGGAATTGCCCTTTTACTTCCGAAAAGTCTACCGGGTAAGACAGGTTTTGTTTAAATGATTCTTCCAGGTCTAATTTAAAAGGTTTAAGCATATCCGGATTATTCAGAAACTCCACCGTCTCTCTTAAGGTCTTTAAGCCAAAGACGCAAACCCCCAAAACTATGGCTGCCTCTTTGGCATTATAATAAGGAATGATAAGATTTTTAGTTTTAGCTTTACTGACCGCAATGCTTATCGGCAGGATCCCGCGCGTAGGCCTCAGGGACCCGTCCAGGGAGAGCTCGCCGAGTATATGATAATCTTGTAGGTTCTGCGGATTGAGCTGGCCGGTGGCAGAGAGTATCCCTAAGGCAATAGCCAGGTCAAAGGCGCTGCCTTCTTTAGGCATATCTGAGGGGGTGAGGCTGATGGTGATTCTTTCTCCGGGCCAGGTAAACCCTGAGTTTTTAAGCGCAGACTTCACCCGCTCTTTACTTTCTTTGATCGCGGTATCTGCCAGGCCCACTACCGTCACTGCCGGCAGGCCCCTGGAAACATCCACTTCTATTTCAACAGGATGCGCTTCTATGCTCATCAGGCTGAAACTAAAAACTTTTGCCAGCATTTTCATCCTCCTCCTTGCCCAGAAAGGGCACACTGGCGCAATATCCCCACAAGGGCACACTGGCGCAATACCGATTAGCGCCAGGTGTATGATTAGCGCCAGGTG
>CAZJFL010000007.1:0-24916 GCA_964545575.1 uncultured Planctomycetales bacterium | reverse complement strand
GATTAGCGCCAGGTGTATGATTAGCGCCAGGTGCTTCTGATACAATAGACGTTCAAGCAGCAGTTTTCTAACTAAAATAAGTCTTAAAAAAGCCTTGCTTTTAGAGTCGCAGGCGTATATAATTAAGATGCTTTTAAGATAAGGAGAATGGATGAAGAACATAAAGCCTGTTTTCATCATACTTTTGCTGTTGGGATTCGCTTTTTTTAGCGCTTTTAAATACTTCTCTGCCCTGAAGGAAAAAAACAGTTTGTTGGCTACCGTAGAGAAGCTTAATATAGAAATCGCAGCTTTGGGTAGTGAAAAACAGAAGCTGATACAGAGCCTCCAACAGGAGAAACAGCTTAAAGATCAGACTGTGCTAGAGAACTCCGCTTTGCAGGAGAGTTTAAAAGCCAGCGCAGGCCAGTTGGCCCAAATAGAAGAACAATCAGCGCAGGCGCAGGATAAACTGGTTGCCTTAGAGTCCTATCTTTCCCTGCTTAAAGTCGAAAGCTCCGCCCTGAAGAACCGGGTGGCAGAGCTTACCAGTAAAAACGAAGAATACAATGCCTGCCTCAATTCCCTGCCAGAGCTTAAAAAGGCGATCAGAGAACTAAAGATGCGCCTGTCAAAGACGCAAATTCAACGCAGAACCGGCGCAAAGAATAATGTAGAAGGTAATAATGGGTTTGTAGTGCGAAACGGAAAATCCACGCTTCCCGCTCAGGTGAAAATCGAAGTTAAACCCGCCCCCGCAAAAGAATAATGAAAGAAATCTTTGAACAATTTTTCAGGAATAAAATCTTTATGACTACGCTAGTGAGCTGGCTTATTGCCCAGACGCTTAAAGTGAGCCTCGGGGTCATCCGGGAGAGAAGATTTGATTTCCGCTGGTTCGTCGGCACCGGAGGCATGCCTTCCAGCCATGCTGCCGGAGTTTCCTGTTTGGCTACCGCGGTGGGTCTGGAATACGGCTTTGACAGCGTATATTTTGCCATCGCCCTGGTATTTATGCTGGTAGTAATGTTTGATGCTCAGGGAGTGCGGCACTCAACAGGCAAACAGGCCCGCATCTTAAACAAGATCATGGAGGATATTTACTGGAAGGGCAAGATCGGCGAAAATCAACTGCGCGAACTCATCGGCCATACGCAGGTGGAAGTGATTGTCGGCTCTTTATTGGGGATTGTCATTGCTTTTTTGGCGCACTAAGAATAGGGGTTAAGGAGGGTTTTCATGAAAAGTTTACGCTGGCCGGTTACCGTAGGTTTAATAATTGTCTTAGCTTTTTGCGGAGCATTAATTTTTAAAAAGTATAGCCTCTCTTTGAAGATCGGCTCGGGTAGCATCACTTCTGCCTCGGGGCTCTCTAATCAAGCCAGAGAATTAGAGGCCAAGAGTAATTTTTACGCCGCAAAATCAGCCTATCAAAAACTGATTAATGAGTTCCCGAACTCCTCAGAGGTAACCGCCTGGCAGAAAAAAGCGGAAGAGCTGAATATCAAGCTATTGTTTTCTACGGCCATTACCCCCGGCAGCGTGCTCTATGAAATCAAGCCCGGGGATAGCGTGGTAAAGATTGCGCGCGAGTTTAAAACCACCCCTGAGCTGATTATGAAGAGTAACGGTTTAACCAGCGAGAAGATCTTCCCGGGCAAGAAAATCAAGGTTTGGAATGCGCCTTTTAGTATCCTGGTCGATAAATCCCAGAATGCCCTGGTGGTCAAAAGCAACGAAGAAATCATCAAGACTTACAGCGTATCCACGGGAGCCAATAATTCGACACCCGTCGGTACTTTTAAAATCGTCAACAAACTCCCCCATCCCACCTGGTTTCCCAAAGGCGCGGTAGTTCCGCCCGGCAGCCCGGAGAATGTTTTAGGTTCCCGCTGGCTCGGGCTTGACCTGGCCGGTTACGGCATCCACGGCACCATAGAACCCCAGAGCCTGGGCAAGCAGGTGACGCAGGGCTGCGTGCGCATGAGTAATTCCGACGTCGAGGAATTATACATCTTTATCCCCACAGGCACCGAAGTAACCATCGTAGACTAGGAATAAAAGGACATAAGTTAATGGCCGGCCTGGAATTCGAAAAACCGATTGCGGAATTAGAGAAGAAGATAAGAGAGCTAAAGACTTTTGTCTCCGATAAGAAGATCGATCTCTCCTCCGAGGTCAGGCGCCTGGAAGAAAAACTGGAATTCCTGAAGAAAAATACCTACGGTAATTTAACTGCCTGGCAAAGAGTCCAGATTGCCCGCCACCCGCAGAGGCCTTATACCTTAGATTACGTAGCGATGATGCTGTCGGATTTTATAGAGACGCACGGAGACAGAAGCTTTGCCGATGATAAAGCCATGGTCACCGGCTTTGCCAAATTAGAAGGGCAGAAGGTTGTGGTCATAGGCCATCAGAAGGGTAGGGATACCAAGGAGAACCTGAGGCGTAACTTTGGCTGCGCGCATCCGGAAGGGTATCGCAAGGCCCTGCGTATGATGCAGCTGGCGGAAAAATTCTCTTTGCCGGTCATCGTGCTTATTGATACGCCAGGCGCCTATCCCGGAGTCGGTGCCGAGGAGCGCGGGCAGGCACAGGCAATCGCGCTTAATTTAAGGGAAATGGCCGTAATCGCCGTACCGATTATCGCTGTGGTCATCGGCGAAGGCGGCTCCGGAGGCGCATTGGGGGTCGGCGTTGCGGACAGGGTCGGCGTTTTAGAAAACGCCTATTATTCGGTTATTTCTCCGGAAGGATGCGCCGCAATCCTCTGGAAGAACGGCGCAAAGGCTCCGGAAGCGGCGGAAGTTTTGAAATTAACCGCCCCGGATTTATTAAAGATGGGCTTAATCGATGAAATTATCCCCGAGCCCTTGGGCGGGGCACATCGTAATCCCGAGGAGACTGCTGAAACCTTAAAAAACGCGCTTAAGAAACACCTGAAGGATCTAAAGGGGCAAAGCAAAGAGGAGCTGCTTCAGGCGAGGTACCAGAAATTCAGGAAGATGGGAGTGCTGGGATGATTGAGCAGGAGTTTTTATTATTGGGCATGCTTAAGGAAAGCCCCAAGCACGGCTACGAGATAAAAAAGAAGATTAAGGAGATACTCTCTTTATTTGCGGGCGTAGACTTAAAGTCCATCTATTACCCTTTGCGCGTATTGGAAGAAAAAGGGTTGGTAGAAAAACACTCTAATAAGCTCGGCAGGCGCCCGCAGCGGATGGTTTATAAATTGACCCCCAAAGGAGAAAACCGGTTTCAAGAATTACTTACCAGGAGCCTGCTTGATTTTAAGCGTCCGCAGTTTAGCCTCGATTTGAGCCTGTATTTTTTACACTTCATCAGGCCTGCGATTGCGCGCCGCAGATTGCGCGCCCGGCGCACGATCTTAAAAAAACTCTCCCGGGAAATGCACCAGATGGTCAATTCCTCTAAAAGACAAGGCCCGGAATCGCTTTACAGCATATTAGAGCATAACCTCAAAATGCTGGCAGCCGAATCCCAGTTTCTCGCCAATCTGGTCGGCACATTACGCTAAAAATATTGTATTTTTATTATTGACACTTCTCTTCCTCTGATATATCATACTATTCATACATTTCATAACATACAAGGAGGCAGATGATGAACGGGGTTTTTAAAGGTAAGACCTACGGACCGGCAACGGTAGGAGACCGAGGGCAGCTGGTGATTCCGGCCGAATTAAGAAAGGCGCTCAGCATTAAATCCGGCGATCAACTCATGGTTTTTGCTAAGCTCGATAAGAAGATTATCAACCTGATGCCCGCCAAGGACTTTAGTCGATTTTTGGAACGGGCGGCTAAGCTTATTTCAAAATTAGAAAGAAAAGTTCAGCATTAGAGATTAGACCATACCATGCCTAAATATTTCAAATCTTTTCTGGTTTTCATATTATTTTTATTCCTTTTTTTAAATCAGGCGCAAGCCGAAGAATTCCTTACTTGGCAGGATTGCGTTAGAGAGGCAGCGAAAAATCATCCTGACTTGATTGCGGCAGGAGAAGAGGTAAAACAATCACAAGCTGCCAAGGGTATCACCGCTAGCGCCCTATATCCGCAAATAAACAGTAACCTTAATGCTTCGACCGTAAAGACATCTTCTAGCACCAGGGGGAGTTCTATCGCAGACACCTATACCTACGGTGTAACCGGCACGCAATTGGTGTTTGACGGGCTAAAGACAATTAATAATGTCAATGCTGCCTCAGAAAACTTAAAGGCGGCTCGGGAGAGTTTTAAGTTTACCTCGGCTACGGTTAGGCAGAGGTTGCGTGTTGCCTTCGTAAGTCTGTTAAGGGCGCAGGAGCTCCTGAATATTACGCAGCAGATTTATGATATCCGCAGGGGAAACCTGGAATTAATCGTCTTGCGCTATGAATCAGGCTTAGAGCATAAAGGAGCGTTATTGACCGCGGAAGCGGATCTAGCCGATGCCGCTTACGGCATTGACCAGGCCAAGAGGGGACGCGAGGTTGCCGAGAGAGACCTGATAAAAGAAATGGGTAGGATACAGCCAGCACCCCTGGAAGTCAAGGGCGACTTCGTAGTAAAAGATGCCGCAGAAGAAAAACCGGATTTTGGAACATTGGCTAAAAGCAATCCCTCTTTATTACAACTTACCGCCCAGAAAAATGCTGCGGACTTTGGGCTTAAGTCTGCCTATGCCAATTTCTTGCCGACCCTTTCCGGCCAGGCGGGGGCAAATAAAAGCAATCCGCAGTGGCCTCCGAAAAATGACCAGTGGAATCTGGGTTTGACTTTATCCATGCCTATATTTGAAGGTGGTTTAAGATTTGCGCAGGTCTCGCAAGCCAAAGCTTTATTAAATCAACTCCAGGAGAACGAAAGAAGTACCAGGGATGGCATTGTCTTAACACTAGAACAGGCCTGGGCAGCGTTGCAGGATGCCATAGAAAATGTGGGAGTGCAGAGGAAGTCATTAATTGCCACCGAAGAGCGCTCTAAGATTGCCCAGGCGCAATATTCCATAGGGTTTGTATCGTTTGATAACTGGACGATTATCGAAGATAATTTGGTGACCGCTAAAAGAGCCTTTTTGGATGCTCAAACTAATGCGTTACTTGCCGAGGCAAACTGGATTAAGGCGAAAGGAGAGACGCTGGAATATGAATAAAAAAATAAAATTATTTTTTATTTTGTTGGTTGTCGCAGGAATCGCTGGGTTTATCTTTATGAAAATGCGGCCCAAAAAAGATTCGGGGGAAGTACTGCAAGAGATAAACCCGACCATCGGATCCATTCAGACGATTATTTCAACCACCGGGACTGTTTTGCCCAAAAACCGCCTGGAAATAAAGCCGCCGGTTAACGGCCGGGTGGAAAGTATTTTAGTCAGCGAAGGCCAGGATGTAAAGATGGGTCAAACTTTAGCCTGGATGAGTTCAACTGAAAGGGCGGCGCTCTTAGATGCAGCCCGCGGCCAAGGAGAAGAGCAATTGAAATACTGGGAGCAGGCTTATAAGCCCATTGCGCTCTTGGCGCCGATTGAAGGAGAAGTTATTGTGGCTACCACTCAACCAGGACAAACTGTGACTACTGCCGATGCGGTAGTGGTGCTCTCGGACCAGCTTATTGTGCGCGCCCAGGTGGATGAAACAGATATCGGCAGGATCAAGCTTAATCAGAAGGCCATCGTCGCTCTCGATGCTTATCCGGAGAATAAAATCAAGGCAAGCGTAGAGCATATCTATTATGAGTCTAAAACCGTAAACAACGTCACCATCTACGAAGTCGACCTGATCCCGGAAGAAATCCCGGAGTTTTTCCGTTCCGGCATGAACGCCACAGTAGATTTTATAGAACAAGGCAAAGCTAGCGCCATTCTCATACCGGAGGCGGCGGTGAATAAAGAAAAAGAAGAAAATTTTGTCTATCTAAGACAGGGTAACGGCAAAGAGCCGCTAAAGACGCCGGTTAAGCTGGGCATTTCAGACGGTAAAAATGTAGAGGTCATCTCCGGAATTAATCAGAACGATAAGATAATCGTAAAGACAAAAAAATACGCCTTGCCCAAAAGCACAACCGGGCAAAACCCCTTTATGCCGCGCCGCTAAAAATAATGATTGAATTAAGAAATATATCTAAGACATACCGGATGGGAGATACGCAGGTAGGAGCCCTGCAGGGTGTTTCTTTAAAGATCGCGCCGGGAGAGTTTGTGGCGATCATGGGGCCATCGGGTTCAGGCAAATCGACGCTGATGCATATCTTAGGGTTGCTGGATAGGCCGGATGGGGGAGAGTATTATCTGGGTAAGGAAAAGGCTAACGGACTTTCCGACGAAGAGCTATCCGCAGTACGGAACCGCCTGGTCGGTTTTGTCTTTCAGCAATTTCATCTCTTACCCAGGATGACTGCTTTAGAGAATGCCGAGCTGCCCTTGGTTTACGCCGGTAAGCGCCACTTAAAAGAAAAAGCGCAGCAGAAAATCAAAGAAGTCGGGCTTCTCGACAGGATAAACCACCGGCCAAACGAGCTTTCCGGAGGCCAACAACAGCGCGTAGCGATTGCCCGCGCATTAGTGAATGACCCTTTGATTATCTTGGCAGATGAGCCGACAGGCAACCTCGATTCAAAAAGCCAGGAAGAGATAATTTCAATCCTAAAAGATTTAAATCAAAAGGGCAAGACGGTGATTATTGTTACTCATGAAAAGGAGATCGCCCTACAGGCAAAGCGGGTTATCCGCATGCTTGACGGCAAGATTATTTCCGATGAAAAATCAGAAATTCTCTCCCATCCCCTAGAAGAAAATCAGATAGGCCAGATCATCGGCGTTGTTTTATCCAAATCTGAGAGAAAGGCCAGAGAAACCAAGTTTTTTGATTATCTGCACCAGGCAGCGGTAGCAATGATTTCGCATAAAATGCGCTCATTTTTATCTATCCTGGGGATTTTAATCGGCGTGGCTGCGGTTATTGCCATGCTTGCCATCGGCCAGGGAGCAAAAGAATCAATCGAAAAACAGCTGGCGTCATTAGGTTCTAATCTTCTGGTGATCAGGCCCGGATCTTCAAGGCTGCACGGAGTGGCCATGGAGACGGGAACGGTGACGCGTTTTACCCTGGAGGACGTCGCCGCTATTGCCAAGCTTAGCGAAGTGGTAAAAAGCGTCAGCCCTTCAGTAACAGGAAGGGGCCAGATGGTCTACGCAAATAAAAACTGGAACACTCAGGTTGAAGGGGTAGGGGTTGATTATGCCGCCATGCGCGCAGCATCTCCGGCAGTAGGAAGGTTTTTCACTGAAGGCGAAGTCAAAATGAGAGATAAGGTTGTAATACTTGGCACGACGGTGGTAAGAGAGCTTTTTGGCGATGCCAATCCGGTCGGCCAGAGCTTAAAGATAAACCTGGTTAATTTTAGAGTGATCGGCGTTTTGCCTAGTAAGGGAGCCAGTTCTTTTCACGACCAGGATGATAACGCGGTTATCCCGATTACCACAGCTATGTTTCGGGTCTTTGGCAAAGAATACGTCGATACCATTTATGTAGAAGTAAAAAGTCCCGACCTGATTGATGCGGCGCAAGAAGCCATATCCGCACTGATTATAAAACAGCACCGTCTTATCGCCAGAGACGCGCAAGATTCATTCCAAATCCGCAATATGACTGACATTAAGAATACGCTTGAAGCTACCACCAAAACAATGTCATTATTACTGGGTTCGATTGCCGCGATATCGCTTTTAGTCGGCGGCATAGGCATTATGAACATTATGCTTGTTTCGGTGACTGAGCGCACCCGCGAGATCGGCCTACGCAAGGCCATAGGAGCTAACAATAAAGATATTCTGGCCCAGTTCCTTATTGAATCGGTGTTAATGTCTTTTATCGGAGGTATTGCAGGAGTTCTTTCCGGAAGCGGCACAGCTATGCTGATCACCTTTTTTGCGGGATGGGCAGTTAAAGTTTCCCTGTCTTCCATAATTCTAGCCACCACCTTCTCTTTAATAGTGGGGGTAGCCTTCGGACTTTGGCCGGCCCGCAAAGCCTCGTTACTCGATCCCATCGAAGCCCTGCGCTACGAATAAGATAAAAAACTGCTTGACTTTTTGCCTTCCCCGATTATACTTAATATCATTGATATTTAACATAGTTAATAATCAAGAGGGTTAAGTTTATGCCGAAGCCGTCATTAATAGAATTTTCCGACAAAATTAATGAGATTATGCCGGTGATTGCCAAGGAATTTATCCGGCATCAGGTAGGAGAGCTATCTAAAGGTAAAATTACCCCGCCGCAGCTACTGGCTTTAGATTTTGTACATAAGCAATCAGAACTGAAGATGACCGACCTGGCGCATCTTTTGGGTGTTACTACCGCAGCTATTACCGGTATCGCAGACAGGATGGTGAAATACGGTTATTTGATCAGAGTTTTTGACCCCGCCGACCGCAGGATTATTAAAGTAAAGCTTACCCCGAAGGGAGAACAGCTTTTAAGTAAGGTAAACCGGGCGCGGCGCGAAATGGTAACCAATGTTTTTGGCAAGATCTCTCAGTCTGAGCGCGAAGAATATTTAAAGATCCTTACCCATGTCTACGAAGCTCTCGCTCAAGAAAAAGTCATAACTCATTATGAATAAAAGAGTTTTATTCCTGTTAATATTTGTTCTTATTCCCTTTATCGCAAAGGCAGAAGCGGTTTCTCTTACCCTGGATGAGGCGATAGCCATAGCCTTAAGGGATAACCGGGATATTTTGTTAAGTAAAGAATCCGTAGAAAAAGCAAAAGCAAGTATAAAAGAAGCCTGGGCTTCGGCTTTGCCGGCATTAGATTTTAGCACTGACAGGTTAACCACTCAGGAACTAGGGCCCAAGCCGTATAGCACTACCGAGATTCATGCTGGTTTAGAGCAGGTAATATTCTCAAGCGGCAGTATTATAAATACCATAAAATATAATCAATACCAAAAAGAGGTCCAGCAGGCCTTATTGGATAGCGCAAGATTAGAGGTAGTGCTAAACGTGAAAAAGGCATTTTGTACCTTGGTCCTGGCCAAAGATTTGCGCGACCTGGATAAGATGATGTTGGAGAATATGCAGCAGCATCTTGATTTTATAGAGGAGCGTTATAAAAATGGCCAGTCTTCAGAGACAGACATTTTAAATATTAAGGCATCCCTAAGCGCTATAAAGCAAGAATATGATTATTCCTTAAGCCAGGTAGAGGCCGCCCAGGCTTTATTGAGAAAACTACTTTATTTAGATGAGTCCGTAAATATAGATCCTCTCGGAGAGTTTGTTTATCAGCCAATAGAGATAGCTTATGATAAAGCAATTTTAGAGGCAATGGCTAAGCGGCCGGAGATCAGGCAATTCGAAGCCCGGTCTAAGGCTGGCAAAAAAGCAATTAGCATTGCCAGGGCAGGCAACCTTCCCAGTATCTATGCGACCTGGGATGCTTATAGCGGTGACCGGTTTCTCACTACTACAGGAGGAACAGCTAAATGGAAAAATTATAATGTTTACGGCATTGTCCTTTCCTGGCCTTTATTTGACGGGTTTGCTACCCGGGCAAAGATAGAACAGGCGGTAATAGATTTAAAAGAGACTCAGCTTTCCAAGGAAAGAATGATTAAAGATATCGCTTTTCAAGTCAAAGAATCTTACCTCTCTTTAAAAGACGCAATATCCCAGATAGAAGCCAGAGAGGCAGAGGTAGTACTTTATAATGATAATTTTTCTACAGTAAAAGAAAAATACCGGGAAGGGATTACCAGCGTTCTGGACGTCAGCGATGCTTCTTTAAAGCAGGAGCTGGCGCTATTTAATAAAAGGCAGGCAATTTACGACTATATCATCGCAAAAGCCAGTTTTGATAAAGCAACAGGAGGAACCTAATGCATAAGAATGAGTATCGCTTTCGCTATTATTTTTTATTATTAAGTCTTTTTTTACTCTCCGGTTGTCAGCCAGAGGATAGAAAAGAGGCTTTGCGGGAAGCAATTCCGGTTCGGGTTTCTAAAATAGAATCCGGTAAGCTAGAGCAATCCTTAGAGTACGTCGGTGATATTAAGGCATACGACGAAGCTTTTATTTACCCTAAGGTAAGCGGTAAGATCATTGAAAAGGTAAAAGAAGACGGGGCTACGGTAACAAAAGGGGAAGCAGTCGTTTATATAGACCGTGATGAGGTGGGCTTAAAGTTCCAAAAGGCTCCTGTAGAGAGCACCTTAAACGGTATCGTCGGCAGAGTATATGTAGACATAGGGGAGAATGTTTCCCCGTTAACTGCGGTAGCTTTCGTGGTCAATATGGATAAGGTCAAGATAAATTTGGATATTCCGGAGAAATACTTACCATATATTTCTTTAGGGCAAGAGGCAAAAATTTCCGTAGATGCTTATCCGGAGAAACAATTTTTAGGTATAGTTACTAAGATCAGCCCGGTAGTAGATTTGAGTACGCGTACGGCACCGATTGAGATAACCATAGATAATCCCGAACACGAATTAAAATCCGGTATGTTTGCCAGGGCGGGGTTGATTATCCGTCAGACTAATAATATTGCGGTTATTTTAAAAGAGGCTATTATGGGCAAAGAGCCAAATTTATATGTGTATGCCATAGAGAATCGTAAGGCAGAGATGAGAAAGATCCTTCTTGGAATCCGCCAAGGCCCTTATTATGAAGTAAAGGAAGGTTTAAAAGAGGGGGATTTGGTGGTAATTATGGGTCAACAGAGGCTTTATCAGGGCGCCGAGGTAAAAGCTGAGGAGGCTAAATAATGAATTTTCCGGAATTTGGCGTAAAGCGCCCGGTTACCAACCTGATGATTTTTTCCGCTATCATTGTTTTGGCTTTTTATAGCTTGACTAACATCGGGATAGATATGATGCCGGAAATTGAGCCGCCGGTAATCACGGTCATCTCCGGTTATCCCGGCGCTAGCCCCGAGGATGTAGAAATAAAAGTAACCGAAGAGTTGGAGAATCAACTCGGTACCACCCCCGGCCTTGAGAAAATCACCTCTTTCTCTATGGAAGGGATGTCTGCTATTTCCCTTAAGTTTATCTGGGGGACTAACCTTGACGAAGCCTCCAATGATATACGCGACCGTATCGAATTAGCCAAACGCTTCCTTCCTGATATTCCCGACGAGATGGATAATCCTTTTATCTTTAAATTTAATACCGCTAATATCCCGATTGTTTTTGTGGGGATTACCGCCAAACAGACATATCCTGAGCTTTACGATTTGATCGATAAAAGGGTTAGTGATGCGCTTAAGCAGCTCCCAGGGGTAGGTACGGTGCAGATCCAGGGAGGAGGGCTGCAGCGCCAGATTAATATCTGGATAGACCGGCAGAGGCTAGAGGGTTATGGTTTTTCAATTCTTGATATTGAGAATGTTTTAAGGCAAGAGAATGTTACCCAGCCCGTAGGTAATTTAAAGAGCGGGCTTACCGATTACCTGATACGCCTGCCAGGGGAATTTGCTACCCCCGATGAAATAAACCTGGTTATTTTAGGCAAGCGTAATGGCCAAAATATCTACTTAAAAGACGTGGCTAAAGTCGAGGATAGTTTTAAGGAAGTCACTAGCCTGGTGCGTATTAACAAACAGCCCGGCATCATGATGATGGTGCAGAAGCAAAGCGGCACCAATACCGTCGAGGTAGCCGAGCGGGTGAAGAAAAAACTTAAAGAGCTGAAGAAAAATTTACCCCCAGACGTAGAAATGACCATTATTTTTGATACCTCTAAAGATATCATCAATTCCTTGAACTCTCTTAAGTCTTCGGTGTGGCTGGCCATATTTCTGGTGATTCTAGTAGTCTGGTTTTTCTTAAGGCGCTTTGCCTCCAGTATGATCATTGCTCTTACTATACCTTTTTCCCTGTTGATCAGTTTTATCTATATCTTCTTAAGCGGTAAGACCGTCAATACCATTAGCCTTTCTTCCATCGCCATTGCTTCCGGCATGGTGGTGGATAATGCCATCGTCATCGTCGATAATGTCTACCGCCGGCTAGAAAGAGGTAACCGGCCGCAGGAAGCCGCTATTTTCGGAGCTTCTGAGATGTTCCTGGCCATCGCCGCCTCTACCTTTACTACGGTAGTCGTATTTTTGCCGATGTTATTTATCAGCGGTGTAGTCGGCATAATGTTCGGGGAGCTGGCAGTGATAGTAATAGTTACGCTTTTGGCCTCTCTATTTACCGCTTCTACTTTCAGCCCTATGCTTTGTTCAAAATGGTTACGGGTTAAAGGTGTAAATGAAGGCAAGGCTAAGCTTTTTGCCAAATTTTATTCCGCATCCGAAAAGTGGTTTAAGGCCTGGGAAGAATTTTACGCTAGAGCATTAGGGTGGTGCCTGAGGCATAAGAAAACAGTAGTGATCGGATTTTTTAGTGCCTTTATTCTTACTTTGCTGCTGACCCGTTTTGTAGGTAATGAGTTTGTCCCGGAAGAGGATACCGGCGATATGCGCATAACCGCGTACCTGCCCATAGGGACAAGACTGGAAGAGACGGATAAGGTGGCAGAGAGGATAGAAGAGATTTTTAAGAATGATGTTCCGGAGGCAAAATTTTATTATACCAGAAGCGGGCAGGTTGCCGGCATAGGAAGGAGCATGGGGAATGCTTCGGGAACGCATATTATTTCTGCCGGAGCAAAGCTGGTGCCTAAAGACCAAAGGAAGCGCCCGGTCAAAGAAGTAGCTCAGGCAGTGCGTCAAAAAATAAAACAGATCCCCGGGATATTAAAAACGGATATCTCTACCGGTAGCCCCTTAAGCCGGATTATTACGGGATTAGGGGGTAAAGCCATTCAGGTTGAGATAATCGGTAATTCTTTCGAAGAGACCGATGCCATAGCAGCGCAGGTAAAGGAAATTATGGAGAAAATACCGGGGGCGGTAGACGTCAGCATTTCCCGCGAGTCAAACCGGCCGGAGCTAAGAATTGAAGTAGACCGGGAAAAATCCGCGGTTTTAGGCTTAAATATGTACACTATAGCTAATACCCTGAAAAGTTTTATCCAGGGTTCAACTGCCACCAAATACAGAGAGAAGGGCAAAACTTACGATATATACGTCAGGCTGGAAGAGTCCTCACGCGCAAAGATAGAAGATATAGAGAACCTCTCTATTATTCCGCCCCTGCCAGAAGAGATAACTTCCTTTGAGCCGTTAGAGCAGGCCAAGATCTTAAGGAATGTAAAAAGAAGCCAGATCAAGTTAGGTAATATAGCTAAAATCTACGAAGTCGTCGGTCCGGAAGATATTGAACGCAAAAACCGCGAGAGGGTAGTTAAAGTAGAATGTAATACTTACAAGCGTTCTTCCGGCAAGATCGCCGAAGATATTCAGAAAGAGCTGGTAAAGCTGGCTTTGCCCTCGGACGTTACTGTAGAATTCGGAGGAGACGTAGAGGAGCAGAAAAAGGCATTTAAAGATTTGACGCTTCTGCTTATTTTGGGTATTCTCTTGGTTTATATGGTGATGGCCGCGCAATTCGAATCACTCAGGGATCCTTTTATCATCATGTTTGCCATCCCCTTTACCTTCATAGGCGTAATCATAGGGTTTATAATCACCGGGACAACTTTGAGCATTATTACCTTTTTGGGTATAATTATGTTAATGGGTATCGTAGTGAATAATGCCATAGTTCTGGTCAGTTATATTATTATATTGCGGGCACGGGGATTTTCGATGTATGAAGCAGTGACTAATGCCGGCAGGGATAGGCTAAGGCCGGTGTTGATGACCACAATCACTACTCTCATGGGGCTCCTGCCGTTAGCCTTATCCAGGGGGGAAGGCTCTGAAGTCTGGCAACCTCTAGGTATTACCATGATCAGCGGTCTTTCCGTCTCAACTTTGATTACTTTGCTTTTTGTACCTACTATTTATGCGGTATTCCATAAAAAAGCGGCTCTAAAAGGAGGTTAAGAGATAAATGCAGAAAATGGCGATGCTGGTGTATAATGAAGCGCTGGATATGGAAGTAATGGAGCTTTTAGCGCAATGCGGGCTGAAAAATTATACTAAAATCCCCGGTGTATTCGGCCGCGGCGAAACTTCAGGCACCCATTTAGGTAATGACGTTTGGCCGGGCAGGAATAATATTTTATATGCCGCCTGCGAGGAAAAACAGGCCAAAGAGGTATTATCAGTGGTCAGTGAATTAAGAAAGAAGCTGGGGCGGGAAGGGGTTAAGGCCTTTGTCTTGGCGCTGGAAGAAGAAAGTTGATTTTATTATTGAACAATACGGTATTTAGCGCTAAAATAGCAATTTGATAAAGATGAGAGACCCGCACCGGAAAAAAAAGTTTCTCGGGACATCGGTACAGAAGAAGCTATTATTTCTGATTTTTGCTTCGGCGGTGATCCCCATGGGCATTGCCACGATCGGGCTTTACTACCTGATCTTTAACTTGCTCGCCTGGCAGGTAGGGCTTCCCGAAGATATAGCCTATAGCCTGGCCCCGGTGGTGCGGAAGATCAACATGATTATGCTCATCGTCCTGCCGGTGCTCCTGCTCTGCTTATGGATAATAGCGCTGGAAATATCCCACCGTATCGCCGGCCCCCTGTTTAGGTTAGAAAGAGAACTGGATGACCATATCGCCGGCAAGGGGGACGGCCATATCAGATTACGCCCCAAAGACGAATTAAAGGCCCTCGTAGAAAAAATCAACAAGTTGATTTTTAAATAATCCCCCCGTTTGCGTAAAAAAACAAAAATTCTCTTGACAAGGGTATTTATTTTTATATAATATGATAAAATTTAAATAGTAAAATTTTACTATATATTTAAACTCGGTGCCCCTTTATATTATGTCTAGAGAGGAAACTCTTAAGAAGGAAATAATTAAGACAGGCAAAAAGCTCTACCAGGCGCGCTTATTTGCAGGCCGTGCGGGCAATTTAAGCGCCAGGTTAGATAAAGGCCATATGCTCATTACCGCAACGGGTAGCTGTTTAGGCGAATTAAAGGATAAAGATATAATTAAGGCGGATATAAGCGGCCAATCCGCGGCCAAAAATAAATTGGTTAGTTCGGAGTTTCCTTTACACCGGCTTATTTATAAGAATTTTCCTGTAGAAAGGATAATTCATTGCCACCCTCCTTTAACCAACGCTTATTTTGCGGTTTACGCTTCTCTAAAAGAACTGACCTTGGAGACGAAATTTTATTTAAGGGATATACCGGTAGTTAATTTAAATACTCCCACGGTTACAAAGCCTAAGCGGGTAGCGGACGCTTTAAAAACGAATAAATTAGCCGTAATTAGAAATCATGGTGTTGTGGCGGTGGGGAAAAATTTTAAAGAGGCGCTGTCTTTAATCGAAACTCTGGAGAGCTCCGTAAAAGTAGCAGCCATCGCCAGATTATTTAAAAGGGATATTCTTGATGCTCTAGATACGAGATTAAAAAGGGATTTAACTTAATATGGATATCGCTAAACTTTTAGAAACTAAAGCTAAAGAGCGCCCCGATAAGCCAGCGGTTATCTTTAAGGACCGGGTCATAACCTTTGGGCAACTGCGCGATAACTCTTCTCGGCTAGGAGATAGTTTAAGTCAGTTAGGAATAAGAAGGGGCGACAAAATAGCGATATTCCTACCCAATATCCCGGAGTATATTTTTAGTTTTTTAGGGATATTTTTGCTTAGGGGCGTCTGCATTCCTTTGGATTTTATGCTCACTGAAGAAGAATTGGTCAATTTTATCCATCATAGTGAATGCAAGGTCCTGATTGCCCAGGAAAAGAAGGGCGTAGATTTAAAGAATATTAAAGATAAATGCCCCTCTTTAAAAAGGATCGTGATTTTCGGCGAAAATAAATATCCAGGCGCCCGGGAAGGATTTTCGCCTTGGGAGGAATTATTTCAAAAGAAGCCGCATTTTGCCAGAGCAGAGGTAAGCGATAAAGACAGTTCTTCCATATTTTATACTTCTGGTTCGACCGGCCATCCCAAAGGCGTGCTTTTGACTTATGCGCATATGGATAATCCTATAAAATGCCTGGAGTATTTTATTCATCCCAGCGACAAAGATAGTTTTCTTTGCGCCGGCGTTCCTTTTTCGCATATCGGAGGATTAGATTATATGCTTTTTATGCTTTATTTTGGTTCAACCCTTATTCTCATGGAACGCTTCCAGCCCCTGGAATTCTTAAAGAACATAGAAAAATATAAAGTAACTATCTTCTGTATTGTCCCGGCCATGTATGTGGCGATTTTATCCATAAAAGAATACGATAAATTTAATTTATCCTCTTTAAAATACGCCGTGGTCTTTGGCGCTCCCTCTTCACCGGTCCTTTTAGAGAGATTTCGTCAGGCCTATCCTAATGCTTATCTATTAAATGGCTGGGGAATGACGGAGACCGCAGCTCCCAATACTTTTTTGCCCACCGGAACCAAGACCCGGGAAATTGAGCATACCGGTGAATTTCCGCCGGGCACAGAGGTAAAAATTGTGGACGATAACGGCAGTGTTTTGCCGGATGAACAAGAAGGCGAGTTATGGATAAAGAGTGAAGCGGTGATGGCAGGTTACTATAAAGAGCCTGAATTAACCCGTCAAGTCCTTACCGAGGAAGGCTGGCTGAAAACCGGTGATATTACCAGGCGCGATAAACAAGGCAGATATTATATTGTCGGCAGAAAAAAAGATATGCTTAAGGTTTCCGGCGAGATAGTTTTTTCTCCGGAAGTGGAAGAGGTGATTCAGCGGCACCCCAAAGTAAAAGAAGTTGCCGTCATCGGCGTCGAAGACAAATTAAGAGGAGAGGTGCCTAAGGCACTTATCGTTTCAAAAGAGAACGAGAATTTAGAAGTAGAAGAGTTACGTTATTTCTGCCGCCAGCACCTAGCGCACTTTAAAATCCCCCATTATTTTGAATTTAAGGATAGTCTGCCTAAGAACCGCATGGGAAAAATCGATAAAGAAGCGCTCAAAAAGATATGAAAGTAATTGAGCTTTTAGAAAAATGGGCCGAAAGATTCCCCAGTAAAGCAGCTGTTATTTTTCAGGAGGAAGCTGTAACTTTTGTTCAGCTAAAGGATAACGCCTTTAAACTTGCTCGGGCCCTTTCGGATTTGGGTTTAAAAAAAGGCGACAAGGTCGCTATATACCTGCCGAACTGCCTGGAATATATCTATGGTTATTTAGCGGCCTTTTCTTTAGGGCTAATTGCCGTGCCTTTAGATTTTACGCTCACCGAAGATGAGTTGCTCTCCTGTTTAGGCCACTCCGAAACCAAGGTCTTAATTGCCAGACCCAAGGAAGGTCTTTCTTTAGAAAATTTGCAAGAAAAACTTCCCTTTTTGGAAAAAATAATTTTACCCGCTGAACTTACCTTGATTTTGAAGAAAGAAACAGCGCCGGTTCCGCAAGTTAATATTCAGCCAGAGGATCATTCGATGATTATTTATTCCTCCGGAACGACCGGCAGGCCCAAAGGCATCCTCTGGAATTATCGGCACCTGGATTCCGGCCCCATAACCCTCGGGCATTTTGTAGAGATAAATGAAAATTATAGACTTATTTGCGCGATTCCTTTTTCTCACGGCGGGGGTTTAGTCTATATTCAGTGCATGCTTTACTTTGGCGCAAACATAATTTTAATGGAGCGTTTTATCCCTTTAGAGTTTTTAAAGAACATCGAAAGATATAAAGTAAACGCCTTTTTTATTGTTCCCTCGATGTATTACGCGCTGCTTTCATTGAAAGAGCTAGAGGGTTTTGACCTCTCCAGCCTAAAATGGCTGAATAGTTTCGGCGCAGCTAACTCTCCCGAGGCCTTAAGGAAGTTCCATAAAGTTTGTCCTCAGGCGATGTTTTATAATGGCTGGGGGATGATGGAAACTGCCCCGCCCAATGTTATTTTGCCGACAGGTTCAAATAAAATAGAAAGTATAGGAAAGCCGGTGCCGTGGCTGGAGGTAAAGATTTTTGACGAGAATGAGAAAGAAGTGCGGGTTGGAGAAATCGGACAGCTGGTAGTGAGGGGCTGGTCGGTAATGGAAGGTTATTATAAAGACCCTAAGTTAACTGCCGAGGCGATGGTTGGCGGCTGGCTGCACACCGGCGATTTAGCTAAAATGGATAAAGAAGGTTTAATCTATATTCTGGGAAGATTCGCAGAAAGAATAAAAGTGGGCGGGCTTCTGGTTTATGCCTCTGAGGTAGAGTCAGTGATTATGAAACATCCCGATGTGGGGGAGGCTGCGGTAATCGGTATTCCGGATAAATTAAAAGGAGAGATCCCCGAGGCATTCGTGGTTTTGAAAAATGGACACGCATTATCGGGAAATGACCTGCGTTATTTCTGCCGCAGGCACTTAGCGCATTTTAAGATTCCGCGTTATTTTGAATTCATGCCCATGCTTCCTAAAACCAGAACCGGCAAGATCGATAAACAAAAATTAAGGAGCGAGTTCGTATAGATGCAAAGATTCATCCACTGGTTCAGTCACGGTTTAATCAGGTACAGGTATGGGTTCCTGGGCCTTTGTATAATTATTAGCCTATTTTTCGGCTACCAGCTAAGGAACCTTTCTTTTAATACAAACCTGGGCGATTTTTACCCCTTAAAGCACCCCTATCTAAAAATCCAGAACAGATTAAACGAGATTTTCGGCGGCCTGAATCAGGTCTCTATTGCCATCGAAACAAAAAAGGGCGATATCCTTAACACGGTTACTCTGGAAAAAGTCTGGCAGATCACCAATGACCTGTATATGACCGAGGGCATAAATGCCGGCCGCGTAGTTTCTCTTTCGGCAAGGAAAGTCAAGCACGTAGAAGCAAACGCAGAAGGTTTTACTACCGACTGGCTGATGTATGAGCCGCCTAAGACTCCCGAAGGCATTCAGAAGTTAAAACAAAGAATACTGCGTAATCCTTTAGTTTACGGCCCTATCGTTTCCCAGGATTTTAAAGCCACTTTAATTCAGGCGGATTTTGAATCCGAAGTCCCGGTAAGAAAAATATTCCAGATACTGCAGGAGATCAAGGTCAGATACGAAGACAAAAACAATGTTGTTTATATCTCGGGACAGCCGGTTTTACAGGGCTGGCTGGATTCATATCTGCCAAAGATGGCCAGCCTCTTTATTCTGACGGTATTAGTGATGGCTTTGATTTTATGGAATGCCTTTAAATCCAAAAGAGGGGTATTCCTGCCTTTATTATCCGCGGCCATGGCTACGCTTTGGGGATTAGGGATTACGGCGATGGCAGGATATAAAATGACTCCTGCGACAGTGCTTGCGCCATTTTTAGTCTTTGCTTTAGGCACCAGTCATGCCGTACAGTTTATCAAACGTTATTATGAATACATGAGCAGGCATAAGCAGGACTCAAAGTCGGCGGCAATCAAAATTACCCGCACGCTCTTTGTGCCGGCATTTACCGGATTGCTTACCGACGGCATCGGCCCGCTTACGCTCTTCTTTGTGCCCTTGGGCATGGTACGCAGCCTTTCCGTAGCCATCGGCTTCGGGATATTAAGCATATTTTTTAGTACCGTGATTTTAGTGCCTAATTTGCTTTCTTTTATGCAGCCGCCGAAGCGGCTGGAAGTACTTAAAGAAGAAAGGACTACCCTGACCAACAGGATCCTGGCTTATTTTGCCAAATTAGCCGTAAATAGAACGTCCCGCTGGGTAGTGATTTCAGGTTTTCTTATTTTGACTTTCGTTTCTCTCTTGGGGATCAGCCAATTAGTGGTCGGTGACAAGAGGCCGGGGACATCTTTACTGAAAGTCAACAGCTCTTATAACAGGGGAGAGAAATTTATCAGCGAAAAATTCGCTACCTCCGACCCTTATTATATTTTCGTAGAGGGCAAAGATCAGGACGCGATATTAAGCCCGGAAGTCCTTAATGAAATGGATAGCCTCCAGCGGTATTTAGAAAAGAATGTCGGGAGCGTCGGTCGCACCTTATCCTTAGTAGAATCGATGAAGGGCATGAATATGATCATGATGGACGGCAAGCGCGAAGAATTCCGTATTCCCCAAAATGACCGCACCATTCAGGAATATATGTTTCTCTATTCTCTTACCGGATTCCCCGGGGATTTCGACCCCCTGGTTAATTCAAATTACCAATACGCCAATATAAAGGTAGACCTTAAGGACCACAAAGCAACTACGATCAACGCAGTGATCGGCAAAACCCAGGATTGGCTTAAGGATAACCACAAAACAAAAATTGCCGACTTTTATTATGCCGGCGGCACTATCGGGATGCTCGCCGCGGTTAATCAGCTGGTCAAGCCGATGTTAAGCGTTAATTCGCTGGGGACGGCGGCATTGGTATTGAGCTGCCTGGTAATTGCTTACGGTTTGGTAGTGGGAGCGGGGATTTTATTCCTGCCTTTGATCTTTCGGACCACGCTATTATTAGGTATGTTGGGTTTCTTAAAAATCGGATTAACCGCCGAGATCATCCCGGTCATCGCTTTAGGCATCGGTTTCGGCGACGACTTCGGAATATATATCGTCTCGCGCGTTAAAGACGAGTTAACGGAAGGAGGTGGAGAGATAAAAGAAGCCTTGGTTGAGGCAATGTCTACTTCGGGGAAAGCCGTATTTTTTACCGGCCTGAGCCTTACCGTTGGTATAGCGGCGTGGATGTTCTCCCCGATATTGATGCAAGTAAGGCTCGGCGCGCTGTTGAGCTTTCTTATTTTCTTTAATGTCATCGGTACGCTGGTGGTTTTACCTTCGATGATTATGATCATTAACCCGAGATTCTTGAAAAGTATAAAAGGAGGATAAAGATGAAGAAGCTTGCTTTGTTGTTTGTAGGCTTGTTCCTTCTTGCGGGGCTGGCTCAAGCGGCCGAACAACTGGAATACTTCCAGGTTTATAAGCCTCAAGAGGGGATGAGCGCTGAGGAGATTATGCAGATTGAATACTTCGTCAAGTACACGCTCTTTGCCCACGACGCGCAGTTTGACGGCAAGGCCTATTTTGTGGATAAGGGGGGAGGCACCCGCGAAAAGGAAACCGAAAGAATAAGGATTACCTTAGGAAGAAAATCCGACGGCATCGCCTATAAAGACCTGGTTATTTTTACCACCCCCCAGGTAAAAGGCATGGGCACGCTTACCTGGACCTATATCGAATCCGCCAAGCAGCCGGATTCCTGGATCTGGATACCCTCTTTGAAGAAGATCCGCAAGATATCCACTGCCAACGGCAATGATACTTTTATGGGTTCGGATTTTACGGTTGAGGATATACTCTTGCGCAGGTTTGAAGATGAAACCTACACTTTGATCGGCAGCGAAGATTTCAAGGGTTATGCCTGTAAATACGACAAGAACACCTATTATCAGGGAACGCCCTGTTTTGTGATCGAATGCCGGTCCAAGAGGCCCAATTGGTATTATTCCAAAAGGAAACTCTGGGTTGAGAAAGCCACCGGTGCCGGTATTTACGAAGAGACATACGACCCCAAAGGCAAACTCTACAAGGACCTGTTTAAGAAATTCCAGGTCTTTAACGTAAACGGGAAAGAGTACCCCATCCAGACGATCATCGAAGGGACCGATTTTCGTAACGGCCACCGCACGACCATATTAAATACGGATACTAAATTAGACCAAGGCTTATCCGAGGAGCTGTTTAGCGAAAGGGCCCTGACGGAAGCCGGCAGATGGTAAAATTTCAAAAAGAAGGAGGTAAATAAAAAATGCGCAAGATTTTAATTATTTTTTTGGGGCTGCTGGCGGTGACAACGCAGGCACTGGCCGGCCAGATCGGTAACCTTACTTATAGCGGATATATCAAGAATGAGACCTCTTTGAACTATCAGACGCATCAGCTGACTAAATTCAAAAATATCGTCCAGCTGGGGGCGGAATATAAACTTAACGACAACTTCACCTTTTTCGGTTCCGCCAGATACTGGTACGATAATGTTTACAGCTGGTACGGTAAATATGACCCGGCGCAGGACCAGATGCAGCATGTCCAGCGCACCGATTGGCTCAGAGATCTCTATCTGGACTTTAACAGCGGACCCTGGTTTATACGCGTGGGCAAGCAGCAGGTAGCCTGGGGCCAGGCAGACGGCATTACCATCCTGGACAGGGTTAATCCGGTTGATCTGACTGAATATTGGCTGCCGGATGCGGTAGATATACGCATACCTGTGGGAATGCTCAATATTAATTATTCGCCTAAAACAAACTCTAACCTGCAGCTATTGATTATTCCGGATTTCCAGCAGTCAACAGGTGCGCCTCCGGGGGCGCCTTTTGCCTTCAGGTCGTATAGGCTTTTTGACATAGCTAAACAACTTGCAGGCCCTAATCTCAACACCAACATTTATTATCCGCCGATGCGTTTTAATACTTCTAAGTTTGGCGCGCAATGGCAGGATAGATTTCATGATTGGGAATATACTTTGAATTATCTTTACGGCTACGATTATTTAGCCAGGACTTATGCTGATAAGCCATTTTCTCGTTTTGTACCGCCACCTTGGTATTATAGCCGTAGGTTTAAAATCGACCAGTTAGCCGGAGGTTCCCTGAACCATACCTTTGCGCAAAAAGGGATATTGGAAGGGCTAACAGTAAGAGGAGAAGGCGCGGTGATTATTAATGAGCCTACCTATTACGGAGACCCGGCAGCCGGTAATTCCGCAGGGGTTGCCCGCTGGAATAATATTTTCTGGTTGGTAGGTTTAGACCGCTATTTCTTTACTAAGTTGCTGGCGAGTTTTCAGTTTGCCCAGTATATCATGGAACATGACGGGCCCGGTATTGCCGGCCACCCGGAATATAAACCGTTCAATACTTACACCTACGGCGCGCAGGATAAAATGGAGAACATTTTTTCGCTGAAGCTCTCCGCTAACTTTATAAATGACAGGTTTAAGCCGGAGATAGGCTGGAGCTTTACCGACGATAACCAGGGCAAGATTTCGCCTAAAATCAGCTATGAAATCATCGACAACCTGGTTTTTAGCCTCGGGGTGCATTACTTTTACGGGGACGAACGGGATTCAAACGGCGAGTTTCGCAAGCAGAATCAGGTTTACACCATGCTGAAATACAACTTCTAAAACTAAACAGAACACAGTTGTAAGAAAAAGCCCCGCCTTGTGAGCGGGGCTTTTTATGTTATAATATCGGAGATGAAAGACATAAAAGAACTGACTACGGAAGAACTGAAAGGGGTTTTATCCGGCTGGCAGGAGCAGGTTTTCCACGCCGGGCAAATATCTTCCTGGATATACAAGCGGGGAGTGGTGGATTTTGATTCTATGAGCGATTTATCCGCGGATTTAAGAAAGAAGCTCACAGAAAATTTTTATGTTTGCGGCTTGAAATTAGCCGGGAAAGCCGAATCTATAGACGGGACGGAAAAGTTTCTGCTTGGCTTAAGAGACGGCAACCTCATCGAGGCGGTAGTGATTCCGGCAGAAGGCCGGGTGACGGCCTGTCTTTCCACGCAGGCAGGCTGTAAATACCGTTGCAGTTTCTGCGCCAGCGCGCTTTCCGGATTTAAAAGGAATTTAAGCTGCGCGGAGATCTTAGACGAGTTGCTCTATTTAAAGAATAATTCTGGGGCACAAAAAATAACCCACGTGGTCTTTATGGGCACAGGCGAACCGCTGGATAATTACGATAATGTCCTGGAGGCCATACGGATTATAAACTCCAAGGATGCATTTGACATCGGCGCCCGGCGCATTACCGTCTCTACCTGCGGTATTATCCCCGGTATCAGGAGATTGGCGCAAGAAGGGCTGCAGGTTGAGCTTTCCATATCATTGCATGCTGCGGATGATAAATTAAGGTCGGGCCTTATGCCGGTAAACAAAATTTATCCCCTCAAAGAGCTTATTGCTGCAGCGCGAGTTTATACGCAGGAGACCAAACGCCAAGTTACCTTTGAGTATGTTTTGATTAAAGGGCTCAATTCGGATTTGCAAAATGCGCAAAAATTAGTTAAAATATTAAAGGATTTAAGGCTCTCTAAAGTTAATCTTATCCCCTCTAATTTTATTAAAGAATGCGGGGTCGAACCGCCGAATAAATTAGAGATATTGTTTTTTAAAGATTACCTGATCAAACACGGGCTGCATGTTACGCTTAGGAAATCGCGGGGAGAAGATATTGACGCGGCATGCGGGCAATTGAGATTACGTTATGAGAAAAAATAAATTTTTGCGTTTTTGCGGTATTCTTATTTTTTGCGCTTTTGCGATGACGGGGTGCGCCCAGAGGCAGATTAAGAATCTTGATTCTCAAGGCAAAACCATCGTTTGTTTCGGCGATAGCCTCACCTTTGGTTACGGCGTCTCGCCCGGAGAAGATTATCCTTCCCAGCTGAGCAAAATGCTGAATGCCCCTATTATAAATGCGGGCGTCGACGGAGATACTTCGGCAACTGCGCTGACGCGCCTGGAAGCGGATGTTTTAGAGAAAGACCCGTTTCTGGTAATCGTGGAGCTTACGGGCAATGATTTCTTAAAAAAGGTACCGATGGAAGAAACCAGGAAGAATATCGAGGATATAGTGGACAGGATTCAGGCTAAAGGCATCATCGTTGCCGTAGCCGATGTCAGCGCAGGAATGTTTTTGGCGGAATACAGGTCTCTTTTAGCTAAGATCTCCAGGGGAAAGCGCGCGATTTTTATTCCCGGATTACTCAACGGTATAATTACCACCCCTAATTTAAAAAGCGATTTTATCCATCCCAATGCCGCAGGATACAAATTAGTCGCCCAGCGCGTTTACCGGGTCGTCCTGCCGTATCTTAAATTAAGGAAAGATTAGAAATGATAGCACAAGAGCTGCGTACTACGCAGCTCTTGTGTAAATTTTCTGAAGTAAGAGAGGAAAATTTATGCCTAACTCCTCGCTTACGCTCGGAGTCGGCACCGACAAGTAAAGTTATGGTGCC
>CAZJFL010000006.1:97422-101063 GCA_964545575.1 uncultured Planctomycetales bacterium | reverse complement strand
CCTACTATCGGGGCAAGCCCCAGGTTCATCGCAATATTGACAAATACCTGAATTACCAGCATCAAAGAAATGCCGAAAGCCAATAACCTGCCAAAGCTATCGCTGGTCCTTAAGGCGATGCGGATGCCTTGATTGATGAGAAGATAATACAACACCAAGAGTACGATGCTGCCGATAAAACCCCACTCTTCGCTAAAGGTAGAGAAGATAAAATCGGTGTGCGATTCCGGTAAAAAATGCAGCTGGCTCTGCGTGCCGCATAACCAGCCCTTGCCGAAAAATCCTCCGGAACCGATGGCGATCTTGGATTGAATCACGGTATAACCTGCGCCCAGGGGGTCGATATTGGGATTTAAAAAAACCAGGAGCCTGTCCTTCTGGTAATCTTTTAAAAAATGCCATAAGACCGGCAGGCAAAGAATAGCGACTGCAAAAAGTATAATTATGTATTTGAGCCTTACGCGCGCAATATAAAGCATGGCGATAAATATTAAAAATACCATAACACCACTGCCCAAATCCGGCTGTTCCACGATTAAGCCCATCGGGATAGCAATAAAGATAAAAGGCAGCGCCAGCGCCTGCCATATCCCTTTTTGCCCTACAGGCGAAGAAAGCTGATCAATAGACTTGCTGCTGAAATACCTTGCCAGGAATATTACGATGACCAGCTTTGCTATTTCCGAAGGCTGAAAATTAAACCCGGCAAACTTTAGCCAACGCTGTGCGCCCAAATGGATTGCCCCTAAGATAAACACCAGGATTAATAAAAGCAAGGCGAGGGCATATAACACATAAGTAATATCCCAGAGGGCGCGGTAATTAAAGTTAGCGAAGAACATGAAAACAATTAACCCTAAGATAACCCACCAGATCTGGTATTGCCACTGCTTAGCCTCTCTCTGATAAACGCTACTGTAGATAGAAAGAATACCAATACAGGAAAGCAAAATGGCAATAATCAATATAGTCAGGCTAGAGTTTCTCAACAATCAACCCCTCTTTTTGCATCTGGTCTATTATCTGCCTGGCTACCACCGCTGCGGCGTAACCGTGGCTGCCGTGTTCTAAGAAAACACAGATAGCGAACTTCGGATTCTTAAAAGGAAAAAAGCCCACAAACCAGCCGTGCGCTTGTCCGTGCGGCACCTGGGCTGTCCCGGTTTTTCCGGCCACGGATATACCCAGGTCATCCAGCACCCTGGCCGTCCCCTTCGGGTCACTGACTACGTCCCGCATCCCCTCCCTAACGTAATTTATGGTGTTTTCCTTTACGCCGATCTTAGCGCTTTTTTTATGATAAAGAGAAATATCATGTCCGTTTACCACTTTCACTATATAAGGGTTAACCAATATCCCTTTATTAGCGAATACAGCTACCATCCTGACCATCTGGATGGGGGTTACTAAAAGCTCACCCTGGCCGATAGCAAGGTTTGCGGTATCCCCGTCAAACCAATTCTGCAACTTATGTATTCTTCTCCACAAAGGATCAGGCACAAAACCGCTCTGCCCGTAAGGCAGGTCTATGGCAACGACCTTTCCGAAACCAAACTTAAGCGCATAGTCGTGTATTAACTGCGGTCCCACCAGCAGCCCGGTGCGGTAAAAAAATACGTCGCAGGAATGCGCGATGCCGGCGATCACATTCTGCAGGCCGTGCGTATCCCAGCAGGCAAATTGCCGCCTGCCGATATATGTGCTGCCGGGGCAGAAAAAAGTAGTAGCTAAACTGAGCTTGCCTGTCTCAAGGGCAGCGGTGGCCACCACCAGTTTAAAAACCGAAGCCGGCGGATAAACGCCGCTGATAGCGCGGTTTAACAAAGGCGCATCGGGATCCTTAAGAAGAGTGGCTATCGCAGGTTGCGACCTTTTAATGAATACCAGAGGATTAAAGCCCGGATTACTGACCATGGCAATAACTTCACCACTATAAGGATCAATGATGATCGCACTACCCGGCTTGTCTGCCAAAGCCTCTTCGGTAATTTTTTGAACTTTCAGATCTAGCGTTAACTGTATATCTTTGCCGTCCTGCGCCGGACGAAAACCTAACGCGCGCACAAACCTTCCGCGGTGATCCACCTCCATGGATAATGCGCCTTCTTCCTGGCGCAGGTAATAGTCGTATTTTTCTTCTACACCGCCAAAGCCGATTATATCTTTGGTTTTATAACCGTAATCCGCCAGGCGCGTTAGGCTCAAGCGGTCTATTTCACTAAGATACCCTATCAGGTGGCAGGCGAGTTTCCCGTAAGGATAATGCCTTAAAGGATGAGGCTGTATAAAAACATCCCCTAAATCAGATTTTAATTCTTCCAGGGCAATGGCTTTTTTCAGGTCGATGTTCCTGGCAATAGGAACCGGCATAGAGGAAGTAACAAAGTTCCTGCGGTATTCATTCCTTAAATCATTTTGTGCTACCTCTAAAATCCTGGAAAGGGCCGCGATAATCTTCTCCGGGCTCTGGCCGTCTTTAGATAAAACAACCACATCGTAAGAAAGCGAACTGTCTACAATAACTTCCCCCGAACGGTCCAGGATCCTGCCGCGGCTGCCTTCCTGAGGCAGAAGCCGTATAGAGTTTCGGTCACTAAGCTCCCTAAATTTGGAGCCCTGGATGACCTGAAGGTTAAAAATTCCGAGGGCCAGAAATAAAAAGATAAGGCCGAGGGCCAGGTTTATAGTTTTTGTCCTCATAACCCGTAATCAGAAAAAACCGGTTTAAAAGCCAAAAATAAAAGCGGAGAAACTAAAGCGGCATAAAAAGACTCTAGAATTCCGATACGCAGGAAAATACCCAATGGCATGTTAAGATTACCCAGGAAAAAAAATATCGACCGGGTTACAATGGCATTAGAGAAAGTAACGACAAAAATGAGTAAAGCGCGCAGCAAATCGTTTTCTATGGATATCTTGCGCGATAATTTAGCTACCAGATAAGTCCAGGCGGCAAATAAAATGATATTTAGGCCCAAGGGGTATAGGCTTAAGATGTCTTTTAAGGCGCCGGCAAATGCGCCGAAAAATACCGCCCATTTCAAATCGAAAAACAGGGCTGCTAATACCACGCTGATAAAAAGGAAATCCGGTTTTATATAAAAAACCTTCAGACAATCAAGCAAAGTCACCTGAAACAGCGCCAGCGCAACCAGGGCCAACAGAAAAAACCTTTTTTTCATGGAGTAACGATGAGTACCTCTTCGATATTAGCTAGATTAACCGCCGGCTTGATAATGGCGTAACGGCTTAAGCCGGAGAACTCTTCCCCGACGCTTACTACCGTGCCGATCAGCAAGCCTTTAGGATATACCTCAGTCAATCCGGAAGTCAGAACCGTATCAGAAACTTTTATATCGGCATCGCAGGGCAGATAGCGCATAATCAGCGAGCTCCCCATAGTCCCCGAAACTGCTCCTTGCTGACGGCTGCGCTGCACTATGGCTGCGACGCCGATGTTAGGGTCGTTAATCAGCATAATTTTGGCGGTATTTTGCGTTACCTCTACCACGCGGCCTACTAACCCCAAGTATGAAACGACGGCCAGCCCGCGCCTTAAACCCTGATAACTGCCTTTATCGGCTATAATCAGCGAAGACCAGCTATCCGCAGAACGGGCAATAACCATCGCCGCAATTACT
>CAZJFL010000006.1:0-97322 GCA_964545575.1 uncultured Planctomycetales bacterium | reverse complement strand
GAAACAACTACCGAAAAATAAATCAGGGTTTTCTTTTTGAACTTAAACACATCCTAACAGCGAGCTTTTTAAGAATACATCTCGGATTTTATGGGGACGGTAACTTTTTTAAGGTATTTTATTTCGTCCAGAACTTTCCCTGTGCCGCAGACCACCGCAGTCAGGGGGTCGTCCGCAATGTGCACCGGAAGCCCGGTTTCCTCAGAGATCATTTTATCCATACCCCTTAGCAGCGAACCTCCGCCGGCGATCACAATGCCATGCTCAATTAAATCCGCGGCTAATTCAGGGGGTGTCCTCTCTAGGGACATCTTAGTTATTTCTATTATTGCGCGCAAAGGTTCCTGCAGCGCCTCTCTTATTTCCTCGGAAGTTACGGTAACTGTCTTGGGAAGGCCGGCAACCAGGTCTCTCCCCTTGACTTCCAGCGACATCTCTTCATCTTGCGGGTAAGCAGAGCCGATTTTTATCTTGATGTCTTCGGAAGTGCGTTCGCCGACCATCAGATTGTAAGTCTTCTTCAAATATTCTACGATCGCCTCATCCATTTCATCCCCGCCGATGCGTATGGATTTGGAGAAAACAATTCCGGCAAGCGAAATAACGGCGATCTCGGTAGTGCCTCCTCCGACATCTATAATCATATTGCCGACGGGCTCCTGTATCGGAAGGCCTACGCCGATAGCCGCGGCAATGGGTTCTTCAATCAGAAATACCTCTCTTGCTCCGGCGCGCTCAGCAGAATCTTTGACTGCGCGTTTCTCTACTTCGGTAATTCCGGAAGGGATAGCGATGACGATTCTCGGCCTGACCAGGACCCTGCGATGATGGACTTTCTTAATAAAATAACGCAGCATTGCCTCGGTAATCTCAAAATCAGCGATTACGCCGTCTTTCATCGGCCGGATAGCCAGAATATTTCCCGGAGTGCGCCCGAGCATGCATTTGGCTTCACTTCCTACCGCCAGAACCCGGGAAGTATCGCGTTGGATAGCTACTACTGAAGGCTCGCAAAGCACTACTCCCTCTCCCTTGACATATACCAGGGTCGTAGCCGTGCCTAAATCCACCCCCATGTCATTTGAGAATAAACCCAGGATATAATTAATCATTTTTTTCAGTATTTCTCTAAACTTTGCCATGTCCTTCTCCTTACCTGCTGCTATCCGGGCCTTTAAATAGAGTAGAAAGGATTGTATCAGAGATTAAACCCCTTGTCAAATAAAAAGTTAGTGATAATTTGTGCATTTATATACCTTTAGCGGGTCCTGTCCCCGCAGAAGGCGGGGCACCCGCCGATCCGATGCGGCGGGGTGCTGCGGCGTGTTTCTCGTCGCATCATGCTCCTTTAAAACACGCCGTGCCACCCGCTAAATCGCTATGACCATATAAAATGCATCTGGCGGATTTCCGGACGAAGTAATTTTAAGGTTATCTAAGTAGAGGCTTGAGAATGGAAAGGAATTCTGGGAAGGACTTATCTATACAAGAGACATCATCTATCAGGGTATTCCCTTCTGCCTTTAAACCCGCTATAACCATACTCATCGCCGTACGGTGGTCTGCGAAACTACGTACCTCGGCCCCACGAAGCTTATTTACTCCCTCAATAATCAAATCTTCTCTGCCTAAGCGTTTACGGATTACTATCTTTGCGCCCATTTTTTTCAGATTTTCTGACATCGACCTGATGCGGTCGGTTTCCTTTACTCTTAATTCTCCGACGCCTTCCAGAATAGTCTTACCCTTAGCAAAACATGCCGCGACCATCAGAACAGGCAATTCGTCTATTAAAGAGGGGATTCCTTCCCTTTTGACTCTTACGCCCTTTAATTTACTACTTTTTACGGTAATATCCCCCATTGGTTCAAACTTTGACACCTGATACTTGGCACTTTGACACCTGATACTTGCTCCCATTCTTTTCAGTACTCTGATTATTCCTATGCGCGAAGGATTTAAGCTGACATTTTTTATGCTAATCCTGGAGCCGGGCAATATCGCCGCCGCTACCATAAAAAAGGCAGCTGAAGAAATATCCGCCGGCACCTGAATTTTACCCGCAGACGATAATTCCTTTTGGCCTCTGATAAAAATAGTATCCCCTTTAATTTTTATCCCTGCCTTGCATAATCCCAACATCCGCTCGGTATGGTCGCGCGTCTTCAGAGGCTCACTGATTTTAGTTATCCCGTCTGCATAAAGCCCGGCTAATAAAAGTGCGGATTTTACCTGCGCCGAAGCTACGGGTAAACGGTAACTAACAGGCCTGAGTTTTCCTCCTCTAATCGTAATCGGCGGATATTCTTCGTGCCGAGCACCCTGCCTGACCGGCAGGCAGGCGAGCACCCTGCCTGACCGGCAGGCAGGCGAGCACCGAGCACCGATTTGCGCCCCCATCATACGCAGCGGTTCTGTTACGCGGCGCATCGGCCTGGCGCTAAGAGGTTTTCCTGCATCTAGAGTAACCTGAAAATCCTGGCCCGCCAAAACGCCCAAAAGAAGCCGAAAGGTAGTCCCTGATTCCTCTATAAAAATATGCCTTTGGGGTTTGCGCAGGCCGTGTAGTCCTTTACCGGATACCACAATTTTAGAATTTTTAGAAACTATCTCTACACCCAAACTTCGCAAGGCTCCTAAAGTGGCCAGACAATCTTTATTGGCGGGAAAATTTTTAATCGCGGTTTTACCTTTGCTGATTGCGCCGATGATTACTGCACGGTGGGCTATAGATTTGTCGCCGGCAAGCTTAATCTGCCCCTTAAGGCAAGAGGCGGGTGTGACTAAAAAAGACTTCATTTAGTCTTC
This sequence comes from uncultured Planctomycetales bacterium, assembly GCA_964545575.1. GTDB lineage: Bacteria > Omnitrophota > Gorgyraeia > Gygaellales > Profunditerraquicolaceae > CAZJFL01. The sequence continues at coordinate 94,514 of CAZJFL010000006.1, read as the reverse complement.
TGCGTGACTTTGTCGCCTTCGCTGATTTTACCCTTCATCTCGGCGGATGCAAAACCCGCAGCGGACATGGAATCATGGACTTTTTCTACTTTGACATCCCCGATATATTTATTACCGTGGTAAACCGAGAATACGTCGCCTATCCTGACCCCGTCTTTACTCCCTAAGTTTAAGACGGCAAAATTGTAATCTTTATTCAGCACTAACACTTTCCCCCCTACTCCGGAAGTGGCAGCGGTACCAGCCTGCTCCCTGGCCACATTTTTAGCCGCCGGTGGCGTAGCGCCAGCGCCTTCGTTACTCACTACGATGGTGCCCAGCTCAACACCCTGAGATTTACCTTGAAGATCTTTTAATTTCGCTTCTAAATCGTCCTTCTTGGAAGTCAGGTCCTTTAACTGCGCCTGCAATTTCTGCATCTCTGCCTGCGCCTGATTAACCTTCTTTTCTAAATCAGCCCTTAAGCTCTTCTGCTGCTCCAATGCCGCTTTTGACTGCTCTAACTCATATAAAGCTTGCTGCTTGGCATCTTTTTCCTGCTGTAACCCGATATTCAGTTTATCTGTATTATCATTAGCTTCTTTTAATCTTGCTTCCAGGGCAAAGGCGGCATCTTTATATTTCCCTAGCTCCGAGACCTTAACCTGAAGTTTGGCCTTGGTATCATCCAGCTCTTCCTGCAGGGAGAGGCTATGCTTACGTTCCTGCTGCAGCATGTAAAATACGCTCCCGGCTAAAGATAAGGAAATTAAGATTAATGCGGTCAATAAAATTATCGCTATTTTACCCTTATGCATATTTTGCCCCCTTTAAATGAGCAGAAAACTTACGGAGCGAACGAAAAGAGCGGCGTAAGTTTTAGCGTCCCTCATTTTTCTTGTCTATCAGCCTGCCTACCGGCAGGCAGGCGTCTGCGAATTTACCCCTCACCCAGCCAGCAAGCTACATAGCTATGGCTTTCTGGGTGAGGGGCAAGTTCGGACAGCTAAGTTATGTCGCACTACGTGCTCCATAACTTATGTCCTCACTTGTATTATATTACCATAAAAATAAAAAGCAAGTATTTTCAGTTAATCCTTACCCGTAACTATAAACTCCTTCGGCAGGCGAGAAGAAAACTCTACGAACTTACCGCTATGCGGATGCACGAATCCCAAATATTTAGCGTGTAGCGCCATCCTTGCGAACTCGTTATTCTTTCCATATTTCGTATCGCCTAAAATAGGATGGCCCAAAAACGCCAAATGGACCCTCAGCTGATGCGTTCTTCCGGTAAAAGGCTCCAGCTCCAGGAAGCTGGCATCCTCCAGGCGCTTTAAGGTGCGGTAACGGGTCAGGGCATACTTGGTGTTTTTGCCAAAACCCACCGCCATATTTTTTCTTTTATAAGGGTGCCTGCCGATGGGCAACTCAATGACATGCTCGTCGAATTCCATCCTTCCCTTTACCAAAGCGACGTATTTACGTTTGATCGAATGTTGGGCAAACTGCCGGGCCAGCGCAAGATGCGTCGCATCATCTTTGGCAATAACTAAAAGCCCGGATGTCTCTTTGTCCAGCCGATGCACTATTCCCGGCCTCTCTGGATTGATACGGGATAACTTTTTAAAATGATGCAGCAGCGCATTCACCAAAGTGTGCTCGCGGTTGCCGGGGGCCGGGTGCACCACTAGCCCCGGCGGCTTATTGATCAGGGCCAGATACTTATCTTCGTAAACAACATCCAGGGGTATATCTTGTGCCTCTGGAATATCGCTTTTTTTCTCTGCGATAACTATGCTGAATTCGTCATTTGCCTTTACCCGGTAATGCGGCTTTAAAGAAACTACCCCCGGCAGCTGTATCTTTTGCGAAGCAATGAGTTTTTGTATCGCGGTACGGGAAAAACCTAACCCCTTGCGCCGGGAAAACTCTAGCAGTAATAAATCCAGGCGCCTTCCATAGTCTTGCGGTTTAGCTTTGAGCAGGTATTCCCGCATCTTAATTTTTAGATTTTTTGATTGAGAAAAGTATCGTCAGGGCAAAGAGAAACACAGCTAAACTCATTAGCTGAAACAAGGTCAACCCTAAGAAAATAATTTCGTTATCCGCACGCCAGAACTCTATAAAAAATCTCTTCAGCGCATAAAGTACCAGGTACATAAAAAATATCTCGCCAGTTTTATGGGACCTATCCTGCAGGAATCTTAAAATAATAAAAATAGCAATCAGCGCCAGCGACGAATAAGCCTGGGTCGGTATAAGCACGGCATTGTGCACCCTAAAATAGAGGCCAAACTCCGAGGCCTTGCCGAAGCAGCATCCGTTTAGGAGACAACCTATCCTGCCGATTGCCTGGCCGAGGGCCACAAAAGGCGCGATCAGATCCAGGGCCTTAAAAACAGGCACATTTTTTATTTTTAAATAGGCAACCCCTGAGGCGCTACCGAATATCAGGCCGCCAAACCAAGATAACCCCCCGCGCTGCAGCATGATCATCTCCAGGGGGTTTTCCAAATAATAGCTCGCATTTTGGGCCACATAAAAAATACGCGCGCCGATAATGCCAGAGAGAAAAACTAAAAAGGCAAAGTTAAAAATTATATCCGTATCTACTTTTTCTCTTTCAGCCTGCTGTATGAGCAACGCCAGGCTCACCAGAAACGCTATCACCAGCATTAAACCGTAAGAGTAAATCGTAAAAGGGCCTATTTGGCAGATAGTCGGATGCATTTTAATTTTTTGATTTTAATATGGAGTATCCCAATAATATTGCCCCGACCGTTATAGCGCTGTCGGCAATATTAAACACCGGCCAGATGCGGAAATCAATAAAATCTACCACATAACCTAAAAATAAACGGTCAATCAGGTTACCCAATGCCCCGGCAAGTATCAGGCTTAAAGATAGGCTGTAAAGGGCGCGCTTATTTTTCTTAAGATTAATAGCGATCAATGCTACCGCTATGCCGGAGGTCAAAATAAAAAAGGGGACCTGGCCTTTCAGTATCCCAAAGGCTGCCCCGCGGTTATGGATAAGCGTAAAATGTAAAATCCCCTCCAGGAACGGGATAGACTGGCCTACGGTTAATTCTTTGGTCACGATAAACTTAGTGAGCTGGTCGAGGAAAAGAATGAATGGTACGACGATAAATATCATCGCGCAGGCAGGGGTCCTATTTCTTCTCTTTTTTCTCCTGGCACTTTACGCAGAGGCGCGCGTAGGGGACGGCCTTAAGCCTCACCTTGGTAATGAGCGATTTGCAATCTTCGCATACGCCAAAGGTGCCTTCCTCTATCTTCTTCAGGGCGTCGTCAAATTCGTAAAGCAGCTCTCTTTCGTTAGAGGCTAACCCCAAAGAGAACTCCCGGTCATAGGTATCGGTAGCGACATCGGCCATATGGTAGGTATATCCGGAGATATCCCCGGAGGCGTCCTTCTGGGATTTTTTCAGGGTATCGTCGGAGATGTGCTTGATGTCTTCGGCAACCTCCTCTTTTCTCTTCAGGATTATTTTCTTGAATTCCGCTAATTCTTTCTTATTGAACTTTGATTTCCTTTTTCCCGATCTTACGGACCTTACCCTTGTCGTTTTAGGATGCCGAGAGCGGGATTTTTTATTTTTCATTTTACGGGACAATCTATTTTCCTCCTAGCGCTAGAACGCACCTTAAACACAATGACGGGTGCGCCTCGTTTTTACCGACATCCTGCGTGTAGTTCCAGCAACGGTCGCATTTTTTTCCGCCTGCCTTCTCTACCCTGATTTCCTCACTGCCTTTTTCAATCCTTACCCCGGAAACCTTAAATATCTCTGGCAGGTCGTCTTTGAAGCTTTCTAAATATTTATAACGGATTTCATCTTTTGTCAACATATTTATTTGCGCATCAAAGGAACTCCCGATTTCCCCCTTCCCGCGCTTCTCTTCCAAAGCACGGGCTACCTGCGGAATTAATTCCATGATCGGGACAAGTTCTTCTTCAATTAGTATCTGGGTAGTACGACCTGTCTCCTGCGCATAAAGTGGGTTGACTTGCGGAAAATCCAAAAGGTGGACGCTGGTAATGCCCTTTTGGCTATTACGCTTGGGCATATTTTGCCATATTTCTTCTGCGGTGAAGACAAGTATCGGAGCGATCATCCCTACTAAAATATGAAGTATTTCATAAATAGCTGTCTGGGCAGAACGCCTGTCCAAAGAATCGGCGCCATAGGTGTAGAGCCTACCTTTTACCATATCTAAATAATACATGGAAAGGTCTACATTACAAAAATCGTAAATTTCCTTATAGGCCTTGTAAAATTCAAAATTAGGGTTAGCCTCTCTGCCGTAGGCATTGGTGACGTTCCTTAAAACACGCTGCGCTTTCCACAATATCCATTTATCTATTTTTCTTAACTTTTCGTATTCTACCGTGTTTAGATCCGGATTAAAATCATAAAGGTTGCTTAAGATAAACTTGGCGGTATTGCGGATTTTACGGTAAGCCTCCGAAAGTCGGGTCAATATTTCTTTGGAAATCCTGATATCCTCGTTATAATCGCTGGAAGCTACCCACATCCTTAAGATATCCGCGCCATAATCTTTAATGATATCAAAGGGGGAAATGACGTTGCCTTCTGACTTGGACATCTTTCTTCCCTCGCCGTCAACCACAAAGCCGTGGGTGAGGACGGTTTTAAAGGGAGCGACGCCATCTATGCATATCGCCGGGATAAGCGACGACTGAAACCAGCCGCGGTGCTGGTCAGAACCTTCCAGATATAAAGCGCAGGGGAAATCTAAATCTTTTCTTTTTTTCAGCACCGCCTGGCTGCTTACGCCGGAATCAAACCAGACATCGAGGATATCGTTCGATTTTAAGAATGTGCTTTTCTTTTTACATTCCGGACATACATACCCTTCAGGAAGGAAATCTTTGGTGTTTCTTATAAACCAGCAATCCGATCCCTCTGTTGCTACATACTCAGCAAATTTATCTATAACCGCAGGATCCAGAGGCAATTCTTTCCCGCAACTATCACAAACCAAGGCCGGAATTGGCACTCCCCAATATCTCTGGCGGGAAAGACACCAGTCGGGGCGAAGCTTTACCATTGCAGAAATCCTTTCCCTACCTGCAGCCGGAATCCATTCCACATGATGCTCTATTGCATCTATAAGCTTATCTCTTAGACCATCCTTATCAATCGACAGAAACCACTGTTCTGTGGCACGAAAGATAATCGGCGTCTTGCAACGCCAGCAGTGCGGATAAGTATGGGTAACCTGCTCCGCATGCAAAAGACTCCCCTGTTTCTTTAACTTCTCTATTATGCCTTTATTGGCATCAAAAACATGCTGCCCCTTAAATTCCTCCATCGCTATATCCTGGAAAAATATGCCTTTTCTATCGACGGGCATTACTGTCTCTAATTTATATTTCTCGCCCGTAAGATAATCTTCCTGGCCATGCCCGGGCGCAGTATGCACGCAACCTGTCCCTTCTTCTTTGGAAACATAATCCGCTAAAACAAAATGACGGCCCGAACGGCGGTCAAAAATGTCTTTATAGGCTAAATATTCCAATTCCTTACCGACAATATAATGTTTTATTACATATTCATGGATACCTAATTTTTCCATTACCAGTTTAATCAAATCCTCTTGCATCAACCAAATTTCATTATTAGCTTCTACTAATACATATCGAAAAACAGGGTTAACTGCAATAGCCACATTAGCGATTAACGTCCAGGGCGTAGTAGTCCAGACCACAGCATAGACTTTTTGCGTTTTGGGAATATCTGATATTTTATTCTGCAGACCGATGATTTCAAATTTGACATAAATTGAAGGCGAGGCATGGTCTTCGTATTCTACCTCTGCTTCTGCAAGAGCAGTCTCACACACATAACACCAGTTCACCGGCTTCAATCCCCGATAGACGTAACCTCTCTTGACCAATTCACCAAAGGACCTTACTATCGCCTCTTCATAATCCTTAGATAAAGTCAGATAAGGATTCTCCCAATCCCCAAATACACCTAGGCGCTTGAATTGCTCTTTCTGCGTCTCTACATATTTTAAAGCATAGTCATATGCCTTCTTTCTAAACTCCACGCGTTCACGTTCAACCTGCCCCTTGCTTTTGCCTAACTCCTTAAGAAGCTGATACTCAATAGGCAAACCGTGGCAATCCCATCCGGGGACATACGCAGAATCAAACCCCTGCATGGTCTTATATTTTACTATAATATCTTTGAGCGTTTTATTCAAGGCATGGCCGATATGTATGTCTCCGTTGGCATAAGGCGGGCCGTCATGAAGGACGTATTTGGTCTTCCCCTCTGACTTACGGCGGATAAGTTTATAAATATCCTTATCCTGCCAGGCTTTTAAGAAAAGTGGTTCGCGCTTGGGCAGATCCGCTTTCATGGGGAAATCAGTCTTGGGTAGATTTAGGGTAGATTTATAGTCCATGCTATTGAATATATTTTCCAATTATAATCTTTAAATCTCTCTGGATCTTCTTCGGAATCATTTTTCTATCCGTAAGAATCGCATGTTTAAGCGCATCCTTGCAAGTGCAGGTTCTTTGTTCAGGAATACCTTCTATAACCATGGATAATATGTGCTTGGCGTTTTCGACGTTCTTATGCAGGTTATTGATTACCATCTCTATTGAGACGGATTCGTGTCCGGGATACCAGCAGTCATAATCCGTTACCGCTGCCAGCGTCGAATAACAAATCTCTGCCTCCCGGGCTAGCTTTGCCTCGGCGAAATTAGTCATACCGATGACATCCATACCCCAGCTCCTATAAAGATTTGATTCCGCAAGCGTAGAAAATGCCGGGCCTTCCATGTTTATATAGGTACCTCTATCGTGGATCCTTAAACCTAAATTTTTTCCTGCCGCGTACATTAGCTCGCTCATCTGCGGACATACGGGATGAGAAAATTCAATATGCGCTACTATGCCTTCCTCAAAAAACGACATATCCCTGGCATAATTAGTCCTATCTACGAATTGGTCCACCACTACGAAGTCCAACGGCTTTAATTCTTCCTTAAAACTGCCGCAGGCAGCCACAGAAATAATCCTCTCTACGCCTAATTTTTTCATGGCATAAATATTAGCGCGGTAATTTATGTGGCTGGGAGATAGACGGTGTCCTACGTCATGGCGCGGCACAAAGACCACGTCTTTGCCTTCTAAAACCCCTAAGACAAACTTCCCGGATGGCTTACCAAAGGGTGTATTTATCGCTATTTCCTTTACCTTGGTAATTCCCTCAATCTTATATAAACCGCTGCCACCGATAATGCCGATACGCGACATAGTAATTACTCCTTTTTTGATAGCTCTTGAGCGCGTTTTTTAGCTGCCAGAGTTGCTTCTTCCCAAGAACCACCTTTAGATAAAACTTCCAAAGCCGCTTCTGTAGTCCCACCCTTAGAAGTTACTTGCTTCCTTAATTCAGCAGGCGACTGATTAGTTACTTTAGATAAACTGATGCTAGAGGCGGTTGTAGCCGACGCCAGCTCAGTTGCTGTTTGAAAATCAAAACCCACCCGTTCTGCGGCCTTTGTTAAACGTTTAATATAATCTTTCTGTACGAACTCCGGCAGATCGTTAGCGTGGTAATTATTTTTCTCCATATCGAAATAAATATATGCGGGGCCGCTACCGGCGATGGCCGTAGCTGCGTCAATCATCTCTTCTTTCATAATCCATGTTTTGCCTAGACAATTAAATAGCCTTTGGGTAAATTCTAAATCTGTATCGGTAGCACTTTTACCCTTACACAAACTTGTCTCTGCCTGGCTAATCTTAACGGCAATATTAGGCATCACTCGCACCACGCTTATGCCACCAAGAATTTTTTCGATATATGCCGTGGTTATTCCTGCGGCAATGGAAATAATTAGTTTTCCCTTAACTGTATTCTTTAAGAACCCTAGGACTAAATCGAAATCTTGCGGTTTGACCGCCAATATTACCGTATCAACCAAACTGACTAACGCCGCGTCATCTTCTGCAACTTCTATTCCTGAAAGTCCTGCAGTTTTATTTTTATCTTTATCGAAAACGCAAATCCGGTAATGGGATTTTAGTTTTTCTGCGATTGCGCTACCCATATTACCGAAACCGATTATACCGATTGTTTTTTTCATATGTTCTGGTCGGGACAGTCCCCGCAGGAGGCGGGGCACCAAACCATCCGATAGGTTTGGGTGCCTAACTTGCATTCTTCGGGGACAGTCCCTGCTGCAACACTTTTATCTTACTACTCAAATATAGCTCTACCTAATCTGACCATGGTAGCGCCTTCTTCTATCGCCACCTCAAAGTCGTCGGTCATGCCCATGGATAAGTCGCGTATCGCGTATCGCTTATCGCATATCGCGTTAACGCCATCGCGTAATTTCTTTAGCATCTGAAAATAAGGCCGGGCCTTTTCAGGATTGTCCGCAAGCGGCGCGATAGTCATCAGGCCTTTTAGGTTTATATTTTTCAATTTGGTTATCTCTTTAATCGCACCCACGGCTGCTTCAGGATCTAAACCGAATTTGGCAGTTTCCCCGGAGGTCTTTACCTCGATAAGAATATCCTGGATTTTATTGATTTTGGCTGCTTGTTTGTCGATCTCCTGCGCCAGGCGAATGCTGTCGACGGACTGGATCACGTCAAAAATCCTAACCGCATCTTTGACTTTGTTAGTTTGCAGGTGGCCGACCATATGCCACCTGATTGGCATATCGCACCCTGCCTGCCGGCAGGCAGGTATCGCATATCGCATATCGTTATATTTAGCAAGGGCTTCCTGGACTCTATTCTCTCCTATATCGGTTACGCCCGCGCTGGTTGCCTCTTCTATTTCGTCTACTGTCCTTGCCTTGCTTACCGCTACAATAAGTATTGCAGCAGGATCGCGATTTATTCTGGCACAGACTGAAGCGATCCGTTGCCTGATTCTTAAGATATTGTCCTTAATCATCAATTTATGCGCCCTTTTAAGACGAAAATATTATACACCAGAAAAGCGGTGGGTCAATTAAAAGTATTCCTGATATACTTCCTTTACTTTATTGATTACCTTTAAGATGGGATTACCGGCGGGCTGACTAAGCGATAGGGGCCATGGCCTTTCTTCATGCAGGGCTTGGCAGACAATGCCTAAAGAAACCAGATAAGTAAGGTATCTCTGCCCGGCAACGGCATCGTATTTATCAAGCGAAGGAAATATATCGGGATGGGAAATCCGGCCCAATTTCACCGGAAGGCCGAGGCTATTTTCCAAAGCCTCTAGAAACCCTTCCAGCAGCACCGACCTGCCCACCGCCGTAAAATTATCTACCTCCTCCGGGGAAACGATATTTTCCAGCCGCTCTTTGATACCCTGGCAGATAAGCCTGGCTCTAACAGTTACTATCTCGGAAATCATTTTTTGCTTTATCGGCTTATAGAGGTTATTCCTCTTGATCAGGACTTCCCTGTCTTCCTGTATCTGGTTATAATCGCCGATACTGGCGTAAGATTTTTTCAGGTCTTCTGCTAACTCAAAGGGTATCTTTAAAGTATCCTCCAGCTGCAAGGTCAAATCATCGCTACCCAGCGGCAATACCTCGATATTCCTGAGCACTCCGTCCTTAAATACCAAGAGGTCGGTAATATCGCTGCCGATATCGCAGATGACATTGACGCCTGCCTGCGCCTCTTTATTAAATAAGGCGGCGCTGGTAGCTACCCCTGAGTAAAACAAGTTCTTGATCTCGAAACCTGCCTGATTTATTGCCCGGGTGAGAGTCTGTACGGAGGGCAACTTGACACAGACCAGGTATAAGTCCGACTCCAGACGGTGGCTATACAAACCTAAGGGATTTAAAATACTATTCTGGGAGTCTATGGCGTAGCCGAAAGGCACGGAGTGTATTATTTCTTCTTCAAGGCTGGAGCCGAGTATCCGCGCCTGTTCATTGACCTTGTCTATGTCTGATTGGGTGATGACTTTATTGCCCCTCTCGGTAAGCGGAATGATGGCGCGGCTGTGCTTGGTGATAATATCCTGCCCCGATATATTCGTATATACATATTTTATATTTACGCCGGATTTGGCTTTTAAACTTTTTAAAAAACCGCTTAAGCCGCTGATTAAGTCTGGGCAGTTTAATACTATGCCCCGCTTAATGCCTTTGGAGGGCAGCGTATCAAAAAATAGCCTGTTGATACGCCTGCCTTTAAGCTGGGCGAGCGTAGCGGCGATCTTGGAAGAACTGATATCTAAGGCGCAGATATAATTATCGTTTAGCATCTTTTAATTTTACCACCGGTTCCCTGAATCTCAAGTCAATATATTTAATATCAGCCAGGTCTTTATAGGATTGCAGAAGCAAACTGGCCAGTATATTCAGCTTATTTTTAATCTCCTCCTGCCCGATCTTTACCTCTGGCCCCGCGGAAAGAAAAAATGCGGCCTCGGCGGGGTTAGCTACGTCTATTCTTTCTATCTTGAATGCGTTTAAGGGCTTGATACTTTTAAATGCCTTGATTATATTCAGGGCCAGCATCAATTCTCTGGCGTCATATTTTACCCCCGTACGCGGATCAACTAACTTGGAGCCCAAGCCCGATATCACCGGCAGGTCCAGGGGTTCCGCGGCATCAAAGAGGACACGCTGATTATCCACGTAAAAATAGCGATAGAGTTTTAGATACGCCAGCGCCTGGCGTTTTTCAAAAACCGCCAGAATCCGGTTAGGCAAAACCCGGATCAACTTTACCCTTTTATAATTCGGATTTACTGCGGATAAAATCCTCGACTCTCTCTCTAAATCCAGCGACCAGATGTTGCGGCCTCTTAAGTAAGAAAGTTCTGTTACCTTCCCGTCGCTAACCATGAGCACGTCCTTAACCTTAAAATAGCTCATATTGGTTAAGACATGCCAGAGAAAGATGAGTGTAAAGACCGGCAGAAGGAAAAATATTGCTATGGCAAAGATCAGCCTAACGGGGAAGCGGGGCTTCTGCTTTTTCATATGCCAATCTGATTAGTTTAAGGCAGAGTTCGCCAAATTCGATACCGGTAATCCCGGCCGCCTTAGGCAGCAGGCTCGTCTCGGTAAAACCGGGTATAGAATTGAGCTCCAGCACAAAAGGGGTATCGGTTTTATCCAGAATCATATCCACTCTTGAGCAGCCCGAACAACCGAGTGCCTGATGCGCAGACAAGGCTGCATCCTGAATCCTGGCGGCAACATGCTCCGGAAGTTTTGCCGGCAGAATATAATCGGTCATGCCGGGGGTATATTTAGCCTGATAGTCAAAAAATCTGTTCTTCGGTACGATTTCTATCACCGGCAGGGCAACATCGCCTAATATGCCCACGGTAACTTCCCTTCCTTTTATATACTCTTCTACCAGTGCGTCGTCATAGGCAAAAGCAATTTTTAATGCCCGGCTTAAATCTCTCCTTTCATCTATGATCGATAAGCCTACGCTAGAGCCGTGGCCGATTGGTTTTATCACCCAGGGTAAAGCAAAGTGTATCTGGCGGGTAAGATTTTCTCCGTCGGAGCATTTTTGGACGACTTTATACCTGGGAACGGATAATCCCCTGGCAGCGATGATTTTACGCGCAGCCACTTTATCCATCGCCAGCATACTGGCTGATTTTCCCGAACCGGTATAGGGAATCAAGAGCGCATCTAAAATAGACTGGATCTTGCCGTCCTCTCCGAAAAATCCGTGCAGGGCGATAAAGGCGCAGTCTATATCTTGCGATTTTATCAGGCGGATATTGCCCTCGGTATCGCCGGTGGTTATATCAATAGCGACGGCGTCAACACCCATCTTCCTTAAGGCGGCGTAAACCGCCTTTCCGGATTTTAAAGAAATCTCCCTTTCGCTGGAAGGACCGCCCATTAAAACGCCGATTCTGCCTGTCTTTATTTCCATATTTTTATTTCCGGCTCTAATATGATGCCGAATTTTTTCCTTACTTCTTTTTTAGCTAAATCCATCAAGCGCAGCACGTCTTTTGCCCGGGCACGCCCGGCGTTGACTATAAAATTAGCGTGCTTTAAGGAAATAGCCGCGCCACCCGCTACTTTGCCCTTTAAACCACATAAGTCTATCAGCCTGCCGGCGGAATCATGCTTTGGGTTTCTAAAAACGCAGCCCGCAGAGGGAAGAGATAAATCCTGCGTCAGCCAGCGGCGGCGAAGACGCCGCATAGCTTCTTCTTGAATCCTGCGCTTATTTTTTCTGGCCAGCTTCAGGCAGACGCTTAAAATCAGGTATTTTGTCAAATTGGATTTACGGTACCCGAACCTAAGGTCTTTTTTATGCAAAACCTTGACCTTACCATTATAATCCATAACCGTGACATTTTCCACCAAATCCGCGATTGCTTTATCCGCCACCGCCGCATTCATTGCCAACGCCCCTGCGATGCTACCGGGAATACCGGCCAGATATTCCAGCCCCGATAAGCCGCGTTCGCCGGATAAACGGATAGCCCGGCTTAACAATACTGCGCTTCCCGCCTCTATAAAATTATTACGGAAAAAGACCCGCTTAAAATACAGAGAACCCAGATGTAAAACTACGCCTTTTACTCCTTTATCCCCTGCCAAAATATTGCTTCCGGCGCCCAGTATAAAAATCGGCAGTTTATATCTTTTTTTAAAATACAGCAATAACCTTAAATCCCGGATGTCCTTTGGCTCGACAAAAAACCTGGCCGGCCCGCCGATTTTAAAAGTGGTGTGGTCTCTAAGCGGCTCTCTTGTTTTAACTTTTCCTTTTAAGCTTTTCCACCAATGCATCGTTAGTCTTGACAATATCTCCGGCTCCCAAAGTAATTACTAAGTCACCGGAGCGTATATTTCCAGCGATATGCTCTAAAATTTCCTCTTTAGGCAGATAGTATATTTTTTTATCCGGATGGTTTAGCCTTATTCTATCATAAATTAACTTCGCCGTAATTCCCGCGATGGGGGGTTCGCCGGCAGGATAGATGTCCGTGATCACTACGTAATCGGCCAGGTCAAAGCTCCTGCCGAACTCATCCAAAAGCAACTTTGTGCGCGTGTAGCGGTGCGGCTGGAATATTGCGATTAACCGCCGCGGCCCTAAATTCCTGACTGCGGCAAGTGTAGCCTTTATCTCCGTAGGATGATGCGCATAATCGTCGATGATCAGATAATCTTGATCCTTTAACTTTACATCTATCCTGCGGCGGGCGCCGGGGTAATTAGCCAGCGCCTTTTGTATCAGGCCTAGGCCTATCTTAAGTTCCATCCCCAGAGCAATCACCGCCAGGGCATTAGAAACATTATGCATCCCGCCTAAGGCCAAATGGAATCTCTGAATAAATCTATCCCGATAATAGCAATCGAAGTCGCAGGCAAGACCCTGAATTTTTATGTTCCGGGGGTAAATCTGTGCGCCTTCTTTTAAACCGAATAGCAGATATCTATTTTTATATGCACCTAATATTTTCTTTAGATTCGCATCATCGCTACAAGCAAAAACACAACCCTCCTGATCGGTCCTCCTGATGAACTCGCCAAAAGCGGCTAACTGATTCTCGAAATTCTGATAATAATCCAAGTGCTCATAGTCGATATTGGTAATGATGGAGTATTTCGGCCGGTAACAAAGGAACGAGCCGTCAGATTCATCTGCCTCGGCGACAAAAAACTTACCCTCCCCGGAAGAGGCGTTGCTATCTATATTTTTGAGTATCCCGCCTATTACTACGGTGGGCGAGAGCCCCGTTTCCAGTAATAGATAAGATACCAGGGACGTGGTAGTGGTCTTGCCGTGGCTGCCGGTAACGGTAATGCCGATTCTGTCCTGCATCAGTTGTGCCAGCGCCTCTGCCCTCTTTAGCAAAGGCAAACCCGCTTTCTTTGCCGCGATCATCTCGGGATTATCTTCTTTGATAGCGGAAGAATAGATAATTACCTCTGCGCCGCGCGTATTTAAGCCGTCATGGCCGAAGTGAATCTCTGCCCCCGACTTTTCTAACCCGTCTGTGATTTCGGTCTTTTTCAGGTCAGAGCCGCTTACCTTTAGGCCGCGCCTGAGGAACAAATGCGCGATGCCGCTCATGCCGATCCCCCCGATACCTATAAAATGATAATGTTTGGCCATTCCCTGACTCTCAATTCAAAGTTATAATTTCCTGAACCAACAAATCCTCTGCCTGCGGCAGCAAAATATCCGCGTAGGCAGAACGCATCTGGTCTAGCTTCCCGCGGTTACTCATCAAGCTAGCTATATTTTGCGCTAACTTATCTCCAGCGAGTTCCTCATCCTCGACGATAACGGCAGCGCCGGCATTCCTTAAAATTTCGGCGTTAGCCACCTGATGCTGCCAGGCATAAGGGTACGGGGAAATTATTGCCGGTACCCTAAAAAATATCAACTCCGCAATGCTGGTAGCTCCGGCGCGGGATACCGCCAGGTCGCTTGCGCTATAAGCGTATTGCATCGCCTCAAAGAAGCCGAAAATCCGATGCTCTATCTTTAAGCCCTGGTAAGCATCCTTTAGCAAAAGATAATCTTTCTCTCCCGCGATATGAATTACCTGAAAGTCAAACTTATCCGATAGCGCGGACACGGCTTTAAAGAACCCCGCATTTATGCTGCTGCTCCCCTGGCTGCCGCCGATGGCTAAAATGGTAAATCTATCGGGATTGAGCTGGAAAAAATCCCGCGCCGTTTTCTTTTCTACCCGGGCTAATCCCCTGCGCAACGGATTGCCGGTGAGCACCACTTTATTTTTATAGCGGGGAAAATATTCCCCGGTTTTAGCAAAGGAAACGGCGATTTTATCCGCGAATACCCCCAACAACCTGTTTGCCCAGCCCGGTATCACATTCTGCTCATGGATTACGCTCTTGGTCCGGAAAAGCCAGGCCAATAAAATTGCCGGGATAGAAGCGAGGCTGCCGAATCCCACCACCCTATCCGGACGAAACTCTAAGATAATAAAGAAAGTCTCCAGAGACCCTTTGCAGAAATTATATAGCGCGGCAATATTTTTAAAAGTGAATGCGGCCTTAACAGCGGTGATGGAAATATAACTTACTTTTAAAACTTTGGCATCTATGCCTCTTGCCGCGTTATTTCTGGGCAGGAGTAAAAGCGTTTCTGCATCGGCAAGCCTGGTTTTCAGGTTTTCCAGGAAAGCTATGGCGGGAAAAATATGTCCGCCGCTTGCGCCGGTGACAACCAGGATTCTCATGGATATTCTCCGGTGCGGGCGATATTCATCAGGATCCCTACGCTAACCAAATCAAAGATAAAGGAAGAACCGCCGTAACTGATAAAAGGAAGCGGCAGGCCTTTAGTAGGCAGCAGGCCGCAGGAAACTCCGATATTGATGATTGCCTTGATAGAAATCATAGAAACCAGGCCCAAGGCTAAAAAATAACCGAACTTATCCGGGGCATTCTTGACTACCTTCAGCCCTTCCAGGATCAGGATAACAAACAAGATAATCACCGCGATGGTCCCGCCCAAACCCAATTCTTCTCCGATAATGGAAAAAATAAAATCCGTATGCGCTGCGGGTAAATAAAAAAGTTTTTGCATGGAATGCCCCAGGCCCACCCCGAACATCCCTCCTGAGCCCAAGGCGATCTGCGACTGGATAATCTGAAAACCGCTCCCCCGCGGGTCTACCCAAGGATTTAAAAAAGCCATGATGCGCATCCGGCGGTAAGGAACCCGAAAGATCAAAAGATAAAGCGCCGGAAGGCTGGCTAATATTACCGAGGCTAGATACGATACGCGCGCCCCCGCGACAAAAAGCATAATAAATACCACTATTCCCATAGCCATTACCGTGCCTAAGTCCGGCTGGATAAGAATCAAGAGCGCCGCCGCCCCTAAGATTAATAGCGGCGGCAGAAAGCCCTTCAGAAATGTTTTAATGAGATTGCCCTTGCGGGCGATAAAATCCGCGACATAAATGATCACTGCCAGGTTTGCTAATTCTGACGGCTGGAAACTGATGACCTTAAACCTGAACCACCGCCTTGCCCCGGAGACTTCCCTGCCGATGCCGGGGATTAAAACTAAGGCCAGCAAAAAGAAAGAAATAAATAAAAGCGGCCGGGAGAACTTTCTGAAGACTTTATAATCAATGCTCATCACCAGAAAAGTAAGCACTATTCCTATCGCCAAAAACAGGATGTGCCTTTTTAAGAAAAATGCGCTGTCCTGATACCTTTCCCAGGCGTAGATGCTGGAGGCGCTATAGATCATCACGATACCAATACAGATTAAAATTACCGTGACTGTAAACAGGTTTATCCTGGTATTGCGAGCCATACTTAAAACTCAAAATTATAACCACAATTTTAGTAACTGGTAAACTAGTAACTTGTAACTAGTAATTTTTAAAAAGATTACCAGTTACTAGTTACTGGCGTACTAATTACTAGGATCAATCTTCTCCTTTGTCATTAAGCTATAAACTGCCTTTTTGAAAGCCCTGCCCCTGTCTTCGAAATCCTGAAACATATCGAAGCTTGTGCACATCGGAGAAAGCAAAACGCAATCGCCGTGCGAGGCCTTGCGGCGCGCTAACTCTAACGCCTCTTCTAATGTCGGGGCATCTTCTAAATAAGGGAAACTCTCCAAGGCCTGCCTTAATTTTACCTTTGCCTCGCCGATTAAAATAATACTTTTTACTCTTCTCTGCACTAAATCCAGAATTGCGCTGTAATCAAGATTTTTATCCCTGCCTCCGGCAATCAGTATCACCGGTTTTTTCAACGTCTCTAACGCCCAGGCTGTGGATTCCACGTTCGTGCTCTTGGAATCATTGATAAACTCTACCCCCTGTATCTCACCCACTGATTCCAAGCGGTGCTCGACCCCCTTGAATGTCCTGAATACCTCCAGGCACGTTTCTTTGTCGATGCCCAATATTGAACCTACCTCTAAAACCGCGGCCTGATTAGGGTTCAAACTCTGGCTTTCTGCAAAATAAATGATTTTAGAGCGGGCCTGACCGGCTAAATCCTTTAGTGCGGGGTCACGCTTATTTAAAACTAAATAATCAGAAGCGTCCTGATTCAGAAAGATGCGCTTTTTGGCCTTTAGGTATTCCCGCATATCCTTATGCCGGTCTAAGTGGTTGGGGCTAAAGTTCAGCATAACCGCTACCTTAGGCTTAAACTTATCGATGGTCTCCAGCTGAAAAGAACTTACTTCCAGGGATACAAAATCGCCTTCTTGTATCTTTTCTAACTCCCCGCAAAAAGGCTTTCCGATATTACCTAAGATAAAAACCCTTTTACCGGCGGCGGCTAATATTTTACCGATCAGAGTGGTAACCGTGGTTTTACCGTTTGAGCCGGTGACCGCAATGACCACCGCCGGACATAGCCGCCAGCCCACTTCTATCTCGCTGATGACCGGGATATTCTTCTCTCTTGCCCAGGCAAGCGGCAAGGCATCATACGGGACACCCGGAGATACCACTAGCATGTCCTGCCCCTGAACAAAATCCTGGGTGTGCCGGCCTAATTCTAATTTTATCTCTTTTGATTTTAATTTTGCGGCATGGGCGCGCGTGGTATCGCTATCCTGTTGGTCGGTAATACTAACCTTAGCGCCTAAAGCGTCGAGCAGGTTTGCGCAGGCCAGCCCCGAACGGGCAAGCCCCACTATGGTGATTTTTTTATCCTTAAAATATGCGGTGTTGCGCATGGGAAAAATGAAACTAGCGTATCTTCAAAGTAACCAATGTAAGTAGGGCTAGAAGGCTAGCCGCAATCCAGAACCTGACAATCACCTTATTTTCGTTCCAGCCCAGAAATTGAAAATGATGGTGCAGGGGAGCGATTTTAAATATCCGCTTCCCGGTGAGGCGGAAGGATGCGACCTGTAAAATCACCGATAGGGCCTCCAGAACAAATATCCCACCTACGATTACTAAAAGCAACTCTTTTTTAAGTAATATCGCCACCGTCCCTAATGCCCCGCCTAAGCCCAGCGACCCCACATCGCCCATAAAGATAGATGCCGGATAACAATTAAACCATAAAAAACCCAGCCCCGCTCCTATGATGGAAGAGCAAAATACGGTTAATTCTCCGCTTCCGGCTAGATACGGTATTAAGAGGTAGTTGCTAAACTTGATATTGCCCGAGACGTAGCTTAATACGCTAAAAGCTATAGCCACCATCACTACTATGCCTATGGCCAGGCCATCTAAGCCGTCGGTCAGGTTCACGGCATTTGATGCGCCGGTGATCACGACGATAATAAATAATATGTAGAACATCCCGAGGTCCAATGATACGTCTTTTAAAAACGGCACGTCAATTTTGGTGATATTCTGTGGGTCTAAGAAACAAACCGTGCCCAAAATCAGCCCTAAGACGATCTGGCTGGTAAGCTTAGCGCTGGCAGCTAAACCCTTGGGCCTCTTTTTTACCTGTTTTAAATAATCATCACAGAGGCCGGTTAAGCCTAACCAGAGAGTAACGAAGAGGGCAATAATTATATATTTATTGGTTACTTCCGCCCATAAGAGCGTAGCCGAGATAATCGCCAGCAAAATCAATATCCCGCCCATGGTGGGGGTATCTTGTTTATGGCGGTGTAAATCATCCAGGGTAGGACTATCCTCTTTTCTAGTCTTCTCTCCTATCTTTAGTTGTTTAAGCTTTCTAATCAGGAGGGGACCGAAGATCAGGCTGATCAGAAAAGCGGTGATTGCCGCCATGGCCGCGCGGAAAGTAATATAACGGAAGACGTTAAAAGCGGAAATTAGATCGTGTAACGGGTAGAGCAGATAATATAGCATCTTAGGTTCTTAAGACCTCCTCCATCTTCATCAAGCGCGATCCCTTCACTAATATTATATCATTTCTCCGGGGAGATATCTTCTTAAATAAAATATCGCGCGCCTCGGAAGCGGTTTCGCAGGTGAATATATTTTTAGCCGGGAAACCGCCTGATGCAAGCGCCTTTGCCGTCAGTTTAGAGAGTTTTCCCGCGGCAATGAATACATCGCAGGCCTTAGCTATAATTTTGGCCGGGCGTCTGTGGAATAGTTCGCGGTCTTTGCCCAATTCAAACATGTCGCCCATCACAAAAATTTTTCTCCCCTTCGGCTTCAGGCCGGCCAAGGCAGAAAGCGCCTGCTCTAAAGAAAAAGGATTGGAGTTATAGGTATCGTCAAGAAAGGTGAGGTTATTTATCGTCTTGAGGTTAAGCCTGCCCTCGGGAAAAGTAAAACCCGATAAGCTGGCGGAAATTCCAGGATAACTTAAACCGAAAATACGGCCTATGCCTATCGCAATCAGGGCATTATAGATATTATGATACCCTGCGGTATTTAACGCGAACCTATGCTTCTTCCGGAGCAAAAATTCGGTTCTTCCGGCTTTAGACCTGATATCCGAGGCGAAAAAATCGCTCTTCTGCCTGGTGCCGAATCCCAATACTATGGATCCTTTAGTTTTACGGCAGAGCTCTTTTTTTAACAGCTTATCGTCGGCATTCAGGATAGCCAGGGCAGGCCTCTTTAGGTTCTTCAGCAAAGCGCATTTCTCCCGGAATACGCCCTTTAAATCATTAAGATATTCCAGATGCGCCGGCCCGATATTAGTAATCACGCCTATATTCGGCAGGCAGATCCTGCTTAAATAATCTACTTCGCCAAAATGGTTGGTCCCGATTTCTAAAACTGCCATATCGTAGCCGGCGCTTAAATTCAGCAGGGTCATCGGAAGACCGATTTGATTATTCTTGGTCCCCGGGTTTTTAAGTACCCTGAATTTTACAGAAAGAACTTCTGCAATCATCTCCTTAGCGGTAGTTTTTCCGTTACTCCCCGTAACCGCGATAACCGGAAGATTAAACTTCCTGCGCTGAAAACGCGCAATATCGCCTAAAGCCAGCAGCGTATCTTTAACTTCTAACAAGGCAACCGGCAACGCGCCTTTAGTCTTACTTTGCCTGTTTTTTATCACGCAGGATGCCCCCCTATTGATTGCTTCCGGGATAAAATCATGGCCGTCAAAATTAATCCCTTTTATCGCGATAAACGCCTCCTGCGGCTTGAGGGTCCTTGAATCTATGGAAATGCCCCTGATCGGGCTATCGCTTGCGCCCCGGATTAATTTTCCGCCGGTAGCCTTTAATAATTCATTGAGCGTAAACATTCTTTTACCACCTCGGAGTCGTCAAAAGGTATGGTTTTATCTTTTAATATCTGGCAGTTCTCATGGCCTTTGCCCGCCACTAAAACAATATCTTGCGGCTTGGCCATAGACAAAGACTCCCGGATCGCATCCCTGCGTTCCGGAATCACGCAATAATTATTTTTGCTGATCCCCTGCTTGATATCTTCGATGATCGAAAGAGGCTCTTCCGAGCGGGGATTATCGCTGGTGATAATCGCAAAATCCGCTAATTCAGAAACCGCGCGGCCCATCTTAGACCGTTTGGTCTTATCGCGTTCTCCTCCGCAGCCAAAGACCACAATAATCCTTTTTTTAGATAATTGCCTTAATGTTTTAATCACGCTGGTCAGCGCATCTTCCGTATGGGCGTAATCCACAAAAACCGAGAACCCATTTGGACAATCTATTCTTTGCAGCCTGCCGGGGACAACCCCGAATTTTTCCAGGGCAGATTTAATTATTTCCGGATCTAACCCTTCCGTAAGCCCCCAGGCAACGGCGGCTAAGAGATTATAGACATTATGCTTGCCGATCAGACTCACCCTTCCTAACATCTTTGCCTGGCGGTAACCCAGCGAAAAAGTCGTTGCCGACATATCCATCTGTATCTGGCCTGCCGCCAGGTCTGCTTTCTTCTCTATAGCATAAGTAACTATCTTTGCCCGGGTCATCTTTTTTAGCCTCTCTGAATAAGGGTCATCGTTATTCAGCACGGCAAAGGCCTGCGGGCTAAGCCCCTGAAATAACTTTGCCTTAGCTAAAAAGTAGTTTTCTAAAGTCAGGTGGTAATCCAGGTGGTCCTGAGTAAGATTGGTGAATATCGCAGAACTGAAATCTATTCCCTCTATCCTATTCTGATCAAGGGCATGTGAAGAAACTTCCATCACTGCGTACTGAACGCCGCTTTGGCGCATATCCGCCAACAGCGACTGGATTTCTATCGGGCCGGGGGTGGTATTCTTGGCGGGGATAACTTTGTCTTTGAAACGGTAATTGATCGTGCCGATCACCGCAACTCCTGCCCCCGCTTCTTTTAACATCTTTTCCACCAGGTACGAAACAGTGGTTTTACCGTTGGTGCCGGTGATGCCGATTATTTTTATTTTACGCGCGGGGTAACCGTAAAATGCCGCGGCTAATTTAGCCAGAGCCCGGCGCGTATCATTAACTATAATAAGATTTTTAACCGAGGCTTGCGGCTCCTCTGCTATTACCGCCCCCGCGCCTTTTTTTATCGCCTCTTGAATAAACCTGTGCCCGTCTCTAGCCGTGCCTTTGATGGCGATAAAAATAAAACCGTCCGAGATCTTTTTAGAATCGCAGCCGATCCCTTTAACCTGGAAATCTTCCAAAGGGCCGGACTGATAATCCCCGAGGCTTTTAATTAGCTCTTTTAGTCTCATTCAGCGCAATAACCTCGCCAGGCAGCTGCCTGGCCTTTAGATAAAGCAGGGTGTCGCGGGCCACGTTCTTAAATACCGGAGCCGCCACCACTCCTCCGTAATAGGGGTGCGGCTCATCAAGTATTACGGCTATGGCGACCACCGGATTTTCTGCGGGCGCAAAACCGATAAAAGAAGCCATGAATTTATTATGCGAATAAGTACCATTGGGCTCTAATTTCTGCCCTGTCCCGGTCTTACCTGCGGCGCTAAAACCCGGCACTTTAGCCAGCTTTCCCGTGCCGTTCTCCACCACTCCGGTAAGTATCTTCTTGACCCGGAGAGCGGTATTACCGGATATGGTTCTGCGTACTACGACGGGCGAAAATTTCTTAATATTCTCTCCGTATTTATCCCGGATTTCTTTTACGATGCAGGGTTTTACCAGTTGGCCGCCGTTGGCGATGACTGAGATGGCTGCAGCTAACTGTAAAGCAGTCACCCCTATTTCCTGGCCGATGGGTATGGCAGCGATGGATATTTTAGACCATGCGCGCGGCTCCTTTATCATCCCCGAAATCTCACCCGGCAGCCCTATACCGGTCTTGGTGCCAAAACCAAAAAGTTTAACGTAACGGTAGATACTGTCATTACCTAAAACCTGAGCGACTTTGGTGGTGCCGATATTACTGGACTGCTCGATAACCTCCCGGAAAGTAAGCCAGCCGTGCGGGCGATGATCGTGAAGTATGTGCGGCCCCACTTGATATGTCCCGTTTTCGCAAAAGAATTTATCCTCCTCACTTACTTTTTTCTCTTCTATCGCCGCGGAGGCAGTAACAATCTTAAATACCGATCCCGGCTCAAATAAATCCGAGATCGCGCGGTTACGCTTGGTATCTTTCTCTGCTATGCCATAATCATTCAGATCATAGGTGGGCCGATCTGCCATCGCCAGTATCTCTCCGGTATAAGGATTCATCACGATAATGATTGCGCCTTTGGCATGATACACCCTGAAAGCCTTCTCCACCTCGCGTTCGGCAATATACTGGATTACCTCGTCAATAGTCAGCACCAGATCATAGCCATCTTTGGGCAAGAGCATCTTCTCCCGCAAATCCAGTTTTTTCTGGCGGGCATCCCGCAAAAACATCTCCCAGCCGGCTTCCCCTATCAGGTATTTATCGTAATATAATTCCGCTCCTTCCAGCCCCTTGTTGTCCAGCCCCGCGAAACCGATCACGTGGCTGGCGAGATACCCGTTCGGATAGCAACGTTTGCTTTCTTTTAAGAAATCAATGCCCTTAAGCTTCAAATTTCTGATTGCTTCGCTCTGTGTGGGGTCTACTTTTCTGGCCAGCCAGACAAAAGCCTTTTTACGGAATAAACGCTCCCTTAAGTAGCTATCATTTACTTTTAATATCGGCGATAACCGCTTGATCAGCGTTTCTTTATCCTTATCGTCTATGTCACCGGGGCAGGCATAGAGCGAATCCGCGGAAACATTTACCGCCTGCGGCCTCAAGTTGATATCATAGATAGTCCCGCGCCGCGGCTCTAATTCCACAAACAGGTTATGCTGCTTCTGGGCGATATTTTTCAGGTAGCTGGAACGGAAAAACTGGACAAAAAACAGGCGGGCGATGCTTAAGGTTAAGATAAGAAAAAAGCATAAGAACACCGCATAGACCCTGCGGCGGTAACTGCTGATATACACAATTATTTAATTTTAGGGAGTTATGGTTTTTGCTTCGGCTTGTCTGGTTACACCGAAGA
Source organism: uncultured Planctomycetales bacterium (assembly GCA_964545575.1). Classification (GTDB taxonomy): domain Bacteria; phylum Omnitrophota; class Gorgyraeia; order Gygaellales; family Profunditerraquicolaceae; genus CAZJFL01. Next base: position 71,166 of record CAZJFL010000006.1, on the reverse strand, counting down.
GACGAGCAAATATATTCTCTTTATTAGCTATGGGCTTAGCAGCCATTACCGCGCCCCTAGGCCGCTCTAACCTGACCAAGCGGTACGTCTCGGGCATCTGGAAATCACTAGACTCGGACATCCTGCTGCCGAGGCGTACCAAAGAAGTATTCTTTTCTATATTGTATCTTAGGATAACGTTTTTATCAAGTAAATCCTGCATCGCCGTAAGCTTCTTCTGACCGGCATAGGCAAAGCGGAATATCTCTGTCTGCTGATAAACATGCAGGAGGCAGAGCGCTGTGACTAAAGTAATGACCGATAAAAATTTAGGTATCCTCATCTTAATACCTTCTCTGCAACCCTGAATTTGCTGCTGCGGCTGGAAGGATTATCCTCGATCTCGGCTAAACCCGGCGTCAATGGCTTAGGGGTGATTATTTTGATTAAGCCCTCGCGGGCGAACTCTTTAAAACTGATTTTGACTATCCGGTCTTCCAGGGAGTGGAATGAAATTACGCAAATCCTGCCGGCTTTAGCTAACAGTTCTGTGGCTTTACGCAGGGCGATCTCGAGAGTCTCCAGCTCCCGGTTAACCGCGATACGCACCGCCTGAAAGGTGCGCGTTGCCGGATGAATACGGTAATGCCGGTATTTATAGGGCGTCGCCCTGACGGCGATACTGGATAATTCGGCGGTGGTAGAAATGGGGTGCCTTTCTCTTTCACTGACCAACAGGCGGGCAATGCGGTTGTGCCATCTCTCCTGCCCGAAGTTCCAGAGCAGCGCAGAAATCTCTTCTTCGTTAAGGTTATTTAACAGGTCGTAAGCAGAGATGTAACTTTCTCTGTCCATACGCATATCCAGCGGCCCCTCCTGCTGAAAGCTAAAACCCCTTTGGGGGTCTTCCAGCTGAAAAGAAGAAATACCTAAATCAAAAAGGACACCATCCACTTTTTTAATCTTTAACCCTTTTAATATGCTATCGATATCCAGAAAGTTGCCGTGCACCAGCTCGCAGGCGCTGCCAAATCTGCTTAACCTCTCTTTAGCAACGCTTAAAGATTCCCGGTCCCGGTCAATACCGATCAGCCTGCCTCCGGGAGAAATACGCTTTAAGATTTCTTCGGCATGCCCTCCCGTACCAACGGTAGCATCCAGGATGATCTTCCCCGGGCCTAAATTTAAATAAGCTAAAACCTCCTGTAGCATCACAGGAGTATGAAGTTTCTCTACCATGAAAAACCTATCTAAAAAATCAGACGTCCATTAACTTCTCGGCAATCTCCTCGAAAGACTGCCGGGAAGTGCCGTAAAACTCGCTCCATTTATCCTTTGCCCAGATTTCTATCCGGTTAGAGACCCCGACGATCATCACATCCTTTTTTATCTCGGCAAAGTCTTTAAGGTACTGCGGCAATAAAATCCTTCCCTGCCTGTCGGGAGAAACCTCTACCGCCCCGGAAAAATAAAGGCGGTTAAAAGTGCGCGCCTGCTGCTTGGTAAAAGATATGGCTTTAAATTTGCTTTCCTGCGAACGCCATTCTTCTTCGGAAAACATAAAAAGGCATTTATCCAGACCTCGGGTGACAAAAAATCTCTCGATAAAATTAGTTTTGGTGACCTCGCGAAATTTGGCGGGCAAGATCAGGCGGCCCTTGCGGTCTATGGAATGTAAATACTCACCATAGAACATTTAATCGCTAAACCGCAAAATAACCGCTAAACCGCAAAATCTTTGCGTCTTTGCGGATTTTCGCGTTTTTGCGGTTCTCCACTTTAAACCACTTTTAACCACTTTGTAGTCAGAGTATAAATAAAAATTGTTCTTTTGTCAAGATAAAATTTTATCTAACTATATAAAATACAACGGGTAGTATTGAGAGGGGATAATAAAAGGCAGCGCTTGTGGTATAACTTAGGGGAGGGAAAGCAGCTTTTTGGCTAAGAAAACGTCTTTTTTGATCTGGCAGGCTAATCGCGCCAGAGAGGCGAATTTTTTCTCATTTCTGATCTTGCGGATAAACTGTATCTCTAAATCTTTTCCGTAAATCCTGCGCTTAAAATTAAAAATGTGCACTTCGATATGTCTTTCTTTTGCGATATGCGATATGCGATATGCGATATGCGGCTTAAACGTCGGTTTGCTTCCGATGTAGCAAATACCCTTAAATGTCTTGCGCTGAAAAATAATTTTTACCGCATAAACTCCCGAAGGAGGAAGCACTTCATGGTGCGGATTAATATTGGCCGTGGGGAATCCTAAGCGTTTGGCTAAAGAACTACCGCGGATCACGGTCCCTAAGACGCTGACCGGCCTTAAAAGCAAAACCTTGGCCGTCTTAAAGTCTCCCCTGCTTATCGCCCGGCGTATCGAGGTGCTGCTGATGGGAAGATGTTTTGTTCTTAGCACCTCGAAGGCCTTTAACTTAAAATGATATTTATGCGCTAGCCTTTTTAGAAGGTTAAAATTTCCCTTAGCGCCTTTGCCGAATCTAAAGTTCTTTCCGCAGCAGACGCACTGCGCGCCGATCCTCTTGACTAAAATATTTTTTACGAAATTTTCGGCGGATATCCCGGCGAAGGGGCGGTTGAAACTGATGACTATAGAGGTATCCACGCCTGTTTCTTCGATTAACTTCAGGCGGTGCTTCAGGGAATATAAACTCGCCTCTTGCTGCGGATGCGGCCAGAAAGTCACTGCCACACTCTTTCCTTTTATGCGCCGCGCCTCTCTCGCCGCGTATTCCAGTATTTCCCGGTGCGCGCGGTGCACCCCGTCAAATACGCCCAGTGCCACCACCGCCTTCGGGATTCTTCTGATCTTCGCTACGCCCAGTATAATTTTCATTTAAAATTTTCTTTAACTCTGCGTAGCACTCTCCTACGCACGCTGTCGAGACTGCCCTTAACAGTGCAGCCGCTAGCTGTCTTATGCCCTCCGCCTCCGAAATGGCGCGCGATCCTATTCACGTCGATTTTACCCTGCGAGCGGAAATTTACCCGTATTTCTCCGGAGCTACTTAAGTTCTCTTTAAATAAAACCGCTACCTCCACCCCTTTTATGGCGCGGGCAAACCCCAGGACTTCATCGCTTAAATCAAAAGAAAGTTTTCTTTTATTAAGCAGCCCCCGCTTGATCTCGAACCAAATAATTTTTCCGCCTAACTCCTCCTTCATCCCCGGCAGTATCCTGCTTAAGAGCCTGGCATCCGGAAGCGGTATATTTTCGTATACGCTTTTGTGTATTGCCGTAACATTTAAACCGCATTTTAGAAGTTCTGCCACCGCCTGATGGGTAAAACTGGTGGTGTTAGGATAACGGAATGACCCGGTATCAGTCATCATCCCCGTATACAAAGCCAATGCCGTATCTCGGCGATAGGGAAGGCGCATTTCCTTGTAAAGCCGATAAATCATCTCGGAAGTAGAAGAACAGTGCGGCTCGACCCAGTTGATATCGCCGAACCTGTCATTACTAATGTGGTGGTCGATATTAATGACCGGCCTCTTCTCCTGATTTAATCCGCGCACCCCACCGCAGCGCGCCAGGTCAGAACAATCTAAAGCGACAAAACAGTCAAACTTAATCTGCCTTAATTTAGGGCTAAGCTTCCTGACCTTATTTATCCCGGGTATAAAATCATACCCGTAAGGAACCTTATCGCCGGTAACCATCACCGCCTTTTTCCCCAATGCCTGCACTAAGCGATAGAATGCCAGAAGAGAACCCAACGCGTCTCCTTCGGCATTAGTGTGGGTAGTAATCAGGAAATACTTACTTCTTTTTATTAGCCTTACGGCTCTTGCCAGGCCCATTTAACTCCTTTATCTCATCCAAAACTTGCTGGATATGGATGCTGTATTCTCCCGAACGGTCTTCCCGAAAAGAAATTTCCGGAGCGAACCTGAGCCTTATCCTCTGGGCAACTAACTTGCGGATAAAACCCAGGGCTGAATCTAACGCCTGCTTAGACTTCCGGTAATCCTCATCTTTTCCTAGGACACTAAAAAAAACCTTGGCGTAACGCATATCCTTGCTTAATTCCACGTCGGTGACCGTAATAAACCCCAGGCGCGGGTCATTTAACTCATCATGGATGATATTGCTGACCTCTTTTTTAATCGTTTCTTTTACCTTATCGTGCCTGGACATTAGGATAGCTCCATCTTCAATATGCCGACGGTCATTTCTTTCTTATCAGCCTCTTAATCAGTGCTAACTCTTCTTCTTTAGTCCTCACCCTGCCTGCAAGCTTTGCCTCCAAGACTGTGGCAAAGATTTTCTGGTAATCAGGCCCGGGGGCAACGCCTAATTTATGCAGATCGGCACCCCTGGCCATGATACGCATACCGTTATAGATTGCGAAAAAATCACGGACATGTTTCTTAAAAACAGCAGCCTCGTATTTAGCCTTCAGGATTATAATCACCTCATAGCTTAAAGGCTCAAGCAAAGCAAAAATCCGCGCCGGCCTGATTTTTGCGCGGCTCAATTCTTTAACCGGCGACCTGCCGAATTTTTTATAATTTATTATCCTTTTTTCTTCTCCGCCGCCAAAGACGAACTTTGCGCATACCGCTTTAACTTCCTTAATACTCAAGGGTTCCATCAGGGCCAGAAAATAGACCAGCCACGTGTCGAGCCGGCGGCGCTCTGGATATGTCTTTTTAAACCAGATAATCTCTTTTTGCGCAGAGCTTAATAGATTATTGACCTTCTGGGAAAGGAATAAATGCCGGTTAATAAAATCCAACCCCGATAATTCGTCTATGCGCCTGATATATTTTAGGGGTTCTCTTTCTTTTAAGATGAGGATGATCTCGTCGCGTAACCGCTGCGGCTGGACCCTTTCTAACATTTCCAGGTCCACCGCTTCCTTTAAGCATTGAAGCGTCCCGGGCTCGATCTTGAAATTGTATCTTTTTTCAAAACGCACTGCCCTTAAGATACGCGTAGGGTCGTCAATAAAACTGGCATCATGCAATATGCGTATCCTCTTCTTATTTAAATCGGATCTGCCGGAGAAAAAGTCTATGATTTTTCCGAAGTTTATTTCGCCTATGCCGATGGCCATGGCATTAATGGTAAAGTCCCTTCGATACAGATCGTCTTCTAAGGTGCCGGCCGATACCTGCGGCAGATGAGCGGGCTCGGGGTAAACTTCCTTTCTGGCTGTGGCAAAATCTACCTTTATATTATCCGGCAGCATAACCGTAGCCGTGCCGAATCTGGCATGCTCGACGATCCGGGCGTTTAGGGCGAGAGAGAACTGGCGCGCAAACTTAATCCCGTCCCCGCTAACCACTATATCTAAGTCCAGGTTTTTTACCCCTAAAATTAAATCCCGGACCACCCCGCCTACTAAATATACCGGCACATGGTTTTTAGCAGAGATATCCCTGGCTAAATAAACTAAATCATTAATCTCTTTCGGCAACTTGTCTAAATAATCTTTGCTCATTCTTCCCCCCTACCCCCTACCTACTAATCCCTAACTACTATCACGGCCTGGGATGGAACATCTTATGAATAGTCTTCAGCCTGTCTTTGTTTATGTGCGTATAAATCTGGGTGGTCGAGATATTGGCGTGCCCCAGCATTTCCTGTACCGAACGCAGGTCCGCCCCCCTCTCCAGAAGATGGGTGGCAAAAGAATGCCTTAAGATATGCGGCCTTAAAGGTTTCCTGATCCGGCCTTGTTTGGCATATTTTTTAATCATCTTCCAAATCGACTGCCGGGAAAGCTTTTTTGCTAAGCGGCTGACAAAAAGAAAGTCGCTTTCTTTTCTCTTTAATAACTGCGGCCGGCTGCCTTGGAGGTACCTTCTGACGCTGGCTATCGCTTTTTTGCCCAAAGGTATGACCCGTTCTTTATTGCCTTTACCGATACAGCGCAGGAACCCGACGTCCAGATTCACGTTATCGGTCCTTAAGTTTACCGCCTCAGAAACGCGCATCCCGGTAGCGTAGAGCGTCTCTAAAATCGCCTTATCCCTTATTCCCTGTTTATTTCTGATATCCGGTTGAGCAAGCAGGGTCTCCACTTCGTTCAGCGAAAGCGTCTCGGGAATCTTCTTCCATAATTTAGGGGAATCTATTAAAGTGGTGGCATCTTCTTTTAAGATCCTCTCCCGGACCAAAAAGCGGTAAAATACCTTTATTGCTGCCAGGCGCCTGGCAACGGAGTTGGCGGCTAGCCCTTTATCTTTCTGCTCCAGCATAAAACTTACTATGTCATTTTTATTAGTCTTAGAGATCGCATCGATATGGCGCCGGGCGAGATACTCCAGATAATAATTAAGGTCTTCCTTATAGGAAACCATGGTATTGCGGGATAATCCCCGCTCCACGGATAAATAGTTTAAAAATATGTCTATCAATTCACGCATTAAATGAAGCCCGAACTTATGGAGCATAACACCCGGCTGTATTGGAACAGCCGGTGTGCCGCTTTTGCGGCAAGCGAACATAAGTTCGTTGGCTGAATTTATCCCGCACCTTTTATTTTAAAAACATTTAAATACTAAAAAGGGGCGGGATTAATGTGCACTCATTGACTTCCTCTCCCTGCCGATGGTAGAAGACGGCCCGTGGCCGGGATAAACGGCTGTCTCATCCGGCAAAACCAATAATTTTTCTTTTATAGACTCAAGCAGCTGATCCGGGCTCGCCTGAGGAAAATCCGTCCTTCCGACGCCCTGAAAAAATAAAGTATCACCGCTGAAGAGAACATTATTCACCGGTTTTTTCAGCAAAAGGCAGATCCCGCCCGGGGTATGACCGGGGGTATGTATCACCTCTAATTCTATATCTTCCAACAGTATCTTTTCTTTATCTTTTAGGGTCTTTATTTCTGATTTCACCTTATACGCCGAAGCCATAAAATTAGAAAGATTAAGCTGGGGGTCTTTTAAAAGCATTAAATCATCGCTGTGTATATAGACGGGGACGCCGAATTTGTCATCGCATCCGATATGGTCGAAATGGCCGTGGGTGTTAATGACCAAAACCGGTTTTAAATTATGCCTCTTTAAAACCCGCTCTATCTTTTTATCCTCTGCCCCCGGGTCGATGATGATGGCCTTACTGCCTGGACTTGCTGCCAGGATATAACAATTTACATCAAAGGGGCCTACGCGGACTGTTTCTAATATCACTTTAGCGACGCCTTTACGTAATTATAGGAAAAATCTTTTAATATATCCCTTCTTAATTGTTCTGCCCGCTGACGGTTATAATCAGCAAGGTTACTATAGGAATCGGAAACAATAGAATCTTTTAAGGCGTTCATACTGGAAATATACTTATCCAATTTTGCCTGCAGAGCAGGGTTCAAAAGCGTACGCATATTTACCAGGTTAGTTATAGCCTGATTAACGCAATCTTTTTGTTTTTTATGGTTGCCGCCGACATTGCCTCTACCGCTGATATTAAGAGACTCAATCAGCTCTCCCTGCCAGGATTTCCAATAGAGAAGGTATTGGCGGTAATAATCCTCTCCTGTCATAGTAGACTTATATACTTCCGGGGCGATGACCATTTCTACCTGTTCTTCTTTCTCTTTTTTAGATTTACGCGTGAATTTGCGCACAAAGGAGTCGCAGCCTAAGGTTGTAACCAGAAAAGAAAAGAGCAAGATTACAGCAAAAGTTCGCGAGTTCTCGAGTTCTCGAGTTCGAAGTTTCATTTAATCATCTCCTTTCCCGCTATATCATTTTCCTTCCTATAGCGGGATCCCGCGCGCCATTAAGAGTTCAGCAGGCGGGAGAACTGTTGTTCATTGATAATTTCCAAGCCTAACTTTTTGGCTTTAGCATACTTTGAGCCGGGATTTTCTCCGGCTACCACAAAATCCGTATTTGCACTTACGGCGGAAGCGGTATTACCGCCGCGTTCGCGGATAAGGCTTTCGGCCTGAGTCCGGCTAAAACCCGCAAGCTCTCCGGTAAAGACGACGGTTTTACCGGTAAAAGAGGACTTTTTAATAGGAGTTACTTTCTCTTTTAGGTTTAAACCTGTGGCCTTTATTTTTTTAATCAGGGTTCTGGTGCCCTGCTGTTTAAAAAAATCTACTATCGCCTCAGCCATCACCGAACCCACTTCGTATATAGCGTCAAGATCCTGGCGTTTTGCCTGTAATAATCTTTCCATGCCCTTAAACTTCTGCGCTAAAAGATAAGCTGCTTTCTCCCCTACGTGCCTGATACCTAAACCGTATAAAAGGCGCGACAACGGCTGCTGCTTGCTTTTTTCTATCGCCTTTAATAAATTGTCCGCCTTCTTATCTTTAAATAGCTCTAGCTTCAAGAGTTCTTCTTTTTTTAAATTATAAATATCGGCAAAATCCTTTACCAGGCCCTTATGCACCAGTTGCTCTACCGCTACTTCTCCCATCCCTTCTATATCCATGGCCGAACGAGAGGCAAAGTGGATTAAGCCGCGCTCGATTTGCGCCGGGCAAGAAGGATTTATACAGCGATAAGCAACTTCTTCTGCTTTTTCTTTGGAAATCCGGGAACCGCAAGCAGGGCAGGTATCGGGAACCTTGAACTCTTTTTCTTTTCCCGTGCGCACCGATGCTATGACTTTGACTATTTTAGGTATCACCTCTCCGGCGCGCTCCAGTACCACGCGGTCACCGATCTTTATCCCCAGGCGCTTAATCTCATCAAAGTTATGCAGGGTAGAGCGTCTGATCACGACGCCGGCGCATTCCGCGGGTTTTAATTCCGCTACCGGAGTAATCACTCCGGTCCTGCCAACCTGGACCGTAATATTTTCTACACTGGTAGTTACCTGCCGCGCCGGAAACTTATAGGCTACTGCCCAGCGCGGGCTTTTCAGGGTATAGCCTAACCTCTTCTCTTGGGCGATACTATTAACTTTAATCACCACTCCGTCTATATCGTAGCTTAATCCTTCTCTTTTTGCCTGCCACTTTTCGCAGTAAGCAAGAGCTTCCTCCAGGTTCTTACAAAGCTTGGTATGCGGATTGGTACGCACACCCCACTCTTTTAGCTTCTCTAAAAAATCCCAATGGGTCAGAATATCTGTTCCCCGGTATTCTCCCAGTGAATGCGCGAAAAAATTAAGCCTTCTCTTCGCCACCACCGCCGTATCCAGAAGCTTCAAAGACCCTGCCGCGGCATTACGCGGATTAGCAAAGAGTATTTCACCCTCCCGCTCTCTTTCTTTGTTCAGGATGTTGAGGTCTTTTCTTTCCATATAGACCTCTGTGCGTATCTCGATAAAAGCAGGGATTGTTTTGCCAAAAAGCACCAAAGGTATGGCCCGTATAGTTTTTATGTTCTGGGTCACGTCTTCACCGGACTCCCCGTCTCCGCGGGTCGCCGCGAGGACTAACGCCCCCTTTTCGTAAGTAAGATTAGCGCTTAAACCGTCTATCTTAAGCTCTAGCACGTATTCTACTTTCTGGTTGCCCAGTCCTTTATGCACGCGCTCATCCCAGTCTTTAATCTCAGCAAAGGAATAGGTGTTATCCAGGGAAACCATTTTCTGCCGGTGTTTTACGGTTTTAAAACCCTCTAAAATACCGCCGCTGACCCTGGCCGTGGGGGAATTGCTGCTTTTATATTGCGGGTTTTCCTCCTCCAGCTTTTTTAACTGCGCCATCAGCAGATCGTATTCCTTATCGGAAACCTCCGGCTGGTCTAAAATATAATACCGATAATCGTGGTGGCGGATCTCTTCTCTTAGTTTCTCTATTTTTTTCTTTAATTCATGAGCCATGTTTAGCTACCCGTAATGAGCCTGTCGCCTAAGTATTGCGGAAGCGCGGCAGCGATAATTTTTTCTCTGGCAGTATCTACGTTGTAAGCTACTCTTTTAATCTGCACTTCTTTCTTATCCGTATCGTATATCGAATAGCAGGCCCGCGGATCCCCGTCGCGCGGCTGTCCGACGCTGCCTGTATTGACGATGTATTTATGGTCTTGCTTTAAGGAGACGAGAGCCGCCCGGCTGTAATTTATGCCTCCGGCGGCGTCTTCAGTAAATATGCCCGGCGTATGCGTATGCCCCACAAAACAAACAAGAGTCTCCAGGAGCGAGAATGACTCCCGGGCAATATAAACATCAGACATATATTCAAAACTTTCGGGGTTATTCAAAGTGCCGTGCACTAAAGTCAGGCCTTTATTTTTATATATTAATTTCAGGGGCTCTAAGAACTTTATACTTTCTGGGTTTAGGTTTTGTTTAGTCCAGGATATCGCTTCCCGGGCCAAAGGGTTAAAATAAGCGCCAGATAATAAATCTACGCTTGCCCGGTCATGATTACCGGCAACGCTACCGTCAATGATCTCTTTGGTTTTCATCACGCATTCATTGGGATTAGCGGCATAACCTACGATATCGCCCACGCAAAGATATTGGTCTATGGATTCTTTTTTATAAGCGCTGATAACCGCTTCCAGCGCTTCGAGGTTGGAATGGATATCAGAAAAAATTCCGTAGCGCATGAGCACATCAAAACCTTATGCCAAAATCTTTAAACTCTCCGCTGGCGATCTGCCACTCTCGCTGCGTATCGCTGATGTAACGGGAAAAATGCTGCCTGACCCGGGATAAAAAGTCCTCTAAAATTCCCTCTTCGGCCTCTGCTACCACTTCTACCCGGCCGTCGTCCAGATTCTTAGCCCAGCCGCAAATGTCCAAATCTTCGGCTATCTCGCGGACAGTATAGCGGAATCCCACACCCTGCACCGCTCCGCCATAATAAACATGGATCTGCTTCTTCATTTATTTAATCGGGGCGGACACCCTTTCCCCCCGCCTGTATTACCGGAAAAGGGCTCGCCAGCTATAAATTAGTCGGCGAGGAAAAATTAAATCCGCGATTCTGTCCGCAGGCATTTATTTAATCGGGGCGGACAGATTTGAACTGTCGACCTCTTGGTCCCGAACCAAGCGCTCTAGCCAAACTGAGCCACGCCCCGTTTTTCAATCTATTACATGCTGGAAAATTCGAATGAAATTAGTATAGCAGAAATTTATGAAGTTGGCAATAATTGAAGTTTACATAACTTATTGGTGCAGGTTCTTTTTGGCGAGAATATCAAACTCTACATTCACCTTATCCGAAGGCCCTTTAAAGCCGAGAGTGGTATTTTTAAAGGTATGCGGAATAATATAAACGCTAAAGGTGCCCGCTAAATTTGCGGCTAAAGTAAGGCTGATGCCGTCCACGGCCACGGAGCCTTTAGGTAAACAGTATCTGCTAAACTCTCCAGGGATGGCGATCTCAAAACAAAGATTGCCCTTGATATATTTTTTTTTGCGGATTAGACCCAGGCAATCAACATGACCGGTGACAAAGTGCCCGGACAACCTATCCCCGATCTTTAGGCTACGCTCAAGGTTGACTTTATCCGAAATTCTCAAAATACCCAGATTTGTGATTTTTAGCGTTTCAGGCATGACTTCAAAAAATAAAATGCCGTTTTCTATCCTTGTTATAGTCAGGCAGGCGCCGTTAACGGATATGCTATCGCCTATTTTTGCATCTTCTAAGATTTTATGCGTTTTAACGGCAAGTAAAGCGATATTGCCTATTTTAGAGATACGTTTTATCTGCCCCAGTTCCTCAATTATGCCAGTGAACATATTAAGCGATGTAACCCTCTACTAAAAAATCTTCGCCGATGCGCTTTAGCTTGACGCCTCTTAATCTGATTGCCTTATCTATGCGCGTAATACCCTTACCCTCCACCGAGCTGATTGCATCTTTGCCCCCGATGATCTTGGGGCTAATAAAAATGCAGACCTTATCTACTAATCCTTCATCGAATAACGCCCCGATCAGCGTGCCGCCGCCTTCTACTAAAATATTAGTTATCTCTAGACCGGCCAGTTTTTTCATCATGTCTTTAAGGTTAATCTGGCCTTCTTTTTCTTTGGCCTCTAAAATCCTGGCCTTTTGGGCTAATATCTTCCTATTTTCCGTTTCCTGCCCCGCGGCAATAGATAAAGTTACGACGATTACCGGCGCCCCGGAAGAGAAGATATTGGCCTCCTCGTGAATGCTGAGCTGGCTATCCACCACAATCTTAGTCAGTTTCTTTTTAGAAAACCAGGGGTCAAGGGTCGGGTTATCCCTGAGCACCGTGTTTACCCCTACCATTACCGCATCGTAACCCTGGCGCATGCGATGGACATAAGCGCGCGACTTATCAGAAGTTATCCACTTGGAGTCTCCGCTTTTGGTGGCAATTTTACCGTCCAGGGATTGGCCTACTTTTACGGTCACAAAGGGAATTTTGCGCGTAATATATTTTATAAATACCTCATTTAGTTTCTTTAGCTCATCCTCTAAAATGCCCGCCTCAACTTTTAGCTTATGCTGCCTCAGTATGTTAATGCCTCTGCCGTTATTCAGGGGATTCGGGTCCACCATCCCTACGATTACCTCTTTGACCCCGCTTTTAATTATTCTGTCGACGCAGGGAGGCGTCCTGCCGAAGTGCGCGCAGGGCTCTAAGGTAACGTAGAGCGTTGCTCCTTTAGCGTTACTTCCTGCTTCATCTAAAGCTATCGCTTCCGCATGAGCAGAACCTGCTTTCTCATGATAACCCCTACCGATGATCCTGCCCTTCTTTACTACCAGCGCCCCGACCATCGGATTAGGCGAAGTCTTACCTTTTCCTTTTAAGGCTAACTTCATGGCTAACCCCATAAAATAGGCGTGATTTTTTGGCATTACAACCTCTTCTTTACCGCTTTTATTTTCTCGACCAATGCGTAAGGTATTTTTATTGAGCCGATTTTTACCTCCGGTTTTGCCTCACCGTGGCAGTCAGAGCCGCCGGTTACCAGCAGCCGGTATTCCTGGGATAATTTAAGGTAAAAATTAACCATCGATTGCGTATGCTCCGGATAATAAACCTCTAAACCCATCAGCCCGTCTCTTACGAACTGGGCTATCAGCTCATCTTTTCCTAAAGTATAAGGATGGGCTAAAACCGGCACTCCGCCCGCCTTGCGGATTAACTCTATCGCCTCCCGCGGCGTCAATTTAAAACCGCAAAAATAAGCCGGGCATCTATCGCCGATGTATTTATGGAATGCTTCCGCCGTAGATTTGACTTGTCCTGCCTTAAGAAGCGCCCTGGCGATATGAAGCCTGCCTACCGTGCCGTTTTCCGACAGGGCAAAAACATCCTCTGCTTTTAAGGCTACTCCTAAACCTTTTAATTTCTCCACCATCTTATAGACGCGCTCAATGCGGTTATTTTTTAAGAAATCCAGTTTCTTAAGCAGGTCTTTATTTTTATGATCAATCAGATAGCCGAGGATATGGATTTCTAAGCCGTCATATTCAGCGCTCAGCTCTATCCCCGGTAAAACCTCTATATCACTAAGCTTGGCAGCCTCTAAGGCCCGCGGTAATCCGGCCACGGTGTCATGGTCAACTATAGCTATACAGGATAAGCCGCTTTTAGCTGCCTTATCCGGAAGCTCCTCCGGTTTGTAAGTCCCGTCGGAAAACATGGTGTGCAGGTGCAGGTCGGCAAACTTCATTTCTCCTTCTCAATCTTTATTTTATCCAATATCCCGTTGACGAACTTTGCCGCTTCCCGGGTAGAATATTTCTTAGCCAGTTCCACCGCTTCGTTGATCGATACTTTAGGCGGCACGTCAGCGCGGAATAAAAGCTCATAGCAACTCATCCGCAGTATATTCCTGTCTACAAAGGCCATGCGCCCAAGTTGCCAATTGGTGGCATAGGCGGATATTTTAGCGTCGATAGCGGTGAGGGAGGCCACAACACCCTTTACCAGCTCAGAGGTAAAAGCCTTAATTTCCTCCTCTATATTATCCCCGGCATTTGACTGCCAGAAACCTAAAAGCGCCTGATCGCAGTCATCGCCGGTGATATCGATCTGGTAAAGGAGCTGCAGGGCAAACTCCCTGGCCTGGGTGCGTTTTCTCATCGGGGATTTATTTTAAATTATCCACTAAGCTTGCCATTTCAATGGCGTTTAATGCCGCATCTCTTCCTTTATTGCCGTCTTTTGTCCCGGCGCGCTCGATAGCCTGCTCGATAGTATCGGCAGTAATCACGCCGAAAATTACCGGCGTTGCGCTATCCAAAGAGACCTTGGCTACTCCCTTGGCTACTTCTGAAGCGATATAATCAAAATGCGGGGTGGAGCCGCGGATAACCGTACCCAGACAAATAAGAGCGTCATATGCTTTAGACTTAGCCAAGCGCTGAGCGACGACTGAGATCTCAAACGCACCCGGCACCCAGGCCAACACTAAATCTTTATCGTCGGCGCCATGCCTGATCAGCGTATCCAGGCAACCGGCAATCAGCTCCTTGGTAATAAAATCGTTGAAGCGCGAAGCGATGATAGCAAACTTCTTTCCCTTGGCAATTAAATTGCCTTCGATCACCTTTGTCATCTTTCTCCCTCCTTTTAATGAGCAGACAATTTACGGAGCTCCTCCAGGAGCGACGTAAATTGTAGCATCCATCATTTTACTTATCTATTAGCGTCTGCGAATTAACACCCAAATCTCTATTAAAAAGTATCTTTGGGTGCAAACTTATGCCCTCACTTATATTTTTAAATCGTGCCCTAATTTTTCCTTTTTGGTCTTTAGATACCGGTAATTTGCAGGATTAGGTTTGACCTCCAGGGGCAGGCGTTCAGTGACAGCTAAACCATAGCCTTCCAGGCCCACGATTTTACGCGGATTATTGGTTAAGAGCCGGATATTTTCTAGCCCGAGGTCCGCTAAAATCTGAGCGCCTATACCGTAATCGCGCAGGTCCGGCTTATGACCTAAGGCTTCATTGGCCTCCACCGTATCCATCCCTTTATCCTGCAGGCTATAAGCGCGGATTTTATCCGCCAAACCGATGCCGCGACCCTCCTGCTGCATATAAAGGAGCACGCCCTTTTTTTCCCGGCCGATAATCTGCATCGCTTTTTCCAGCTGCTTCCCGCAATCGCAGCGTAAAGACCCCAGCGTATCGCCGGTCAGGCATTCGGAATGCACGCGCACCAGGGTAGCGCCGCTGTTAAGCTTCCCCATCGTCAGCGCAATATGCATCTGCCTGCTGATTAAATCCCGGTATAAGATCAGCCGGTAGGTGCCATATTCAGTCGGAAGTATAGTTTCAGAAACCCGCTCTATTAGTTTTTCAGAACGCCTGCGGTATTCGATTAAATCGGCAATAGAGCAGATCTTAAGCTTGTGTTTACGGGAAAACTCAAGCAACTCCGGCAGCCTGGCCATGGTGCCGTCTTCGTTCATAATCTCACAGATTACCGCTACCGGATATAGCCCACAGAGGCGCATCAGGTCTATCGCTGCTTCAGTGTGCCCGGCCCTGACCAATACTCCGCCTTTACGCGCCTTTAAAGGAAAGATATGACCGGGACGTATCAATTCTTCGGGCGTCGTCTTAAGATTAGCCAAGGCCTCTATGGTGCGGCTGCGGTCGCCCGCAGAGATACCGGTAGTTATCCCCCGCGCGGCGTCCACAGAAATCATCCAGGCGGTAGAAAAAGGATCTTTCCGGCTCAGAGAAACATCGTCTTTAAGCATCGGCTCAAGGCGTAAATAGCTTAACCTTTCCTCTTCCATGGGCACGCAGATGAGCCCCCGCCCCTCCTTGGCCATAAAGTTTATATCCTGCGGCCGGACAAAAGAAGCCGCCATGATCAGGTCGCCTTCGTTCTCCCGGCTCTCGTCATCCACCACAATGACCTGGGAACCGCTCTTTAAATCCTGAATTATTTCCTGGATAGAATTGAACATAAGTGAGCACATAAGTTATGGAGACCGTTATTTAACTAGAGCTAATCGACATAACTTATTTGTGCGAACTTACGCCGCACCTTTTTAAGGCATTTAAAAAAATAAAAGGTGCGGCGTTAATTCGCAGACGTGAATAATTTCGTATAACGCTATCACTAAGACTTACGTCGCTCTTTCGGAACTCCGTAAGTCTTCTGCTCATTAAAAACAAAAAACCCGAAAAGAATCTTCGGGTATAAAGGTAATTTCAATCTTCTCCCCTCTGGACTATACCATCGGTACTGGACTCGCACCAGTTCATGCCTTTTTGGCTCGCGGACTTTAACACCCAATTTTATAGGATAAATTGGTGTGCGCTTCTGCGCTAACACCCAAACCAAATTGATGGTTTGGTGTGCGTTTCTGCGCTACCGCCGGTCGGGAATTTCACCTTGCCCTGAAGATTAATCTTTTTCTATTTTAACACAAAATCAAAGCTTGTCAACAGGTTTAAAAGTATTTATAATATAGCCAGAGATGAAAGAAATTACCGCCAAAATTCATAGGCTACTCATCGCCAGGGGAAAAACCCTCTCCGTAGCGGAATCCTGCACCGGCGGGATGCTCTCTAGCCTGCTGACAAAGTTATCCGGCAGCTCAGAATATTTTAAGCTGGGCGTAGTGGCTTACAGCAATAAAAGCAAGACATCGGTTTTGGGCATAGCGGCAGCAAAGCTACGGAAAAACGGCGCGGTCTCGGAGCCGGTAGCTATGGCAATGGCTGAATCAGTAAGAAAAATATCCCAAACCGATTTTGGCATAGGCATTACCGGCATCGCCGGCCCGACAGGTGCCACGCCGCATAAACCAGTCGGCACAGTCTTTATCGCCATCACTACAAAAAATACAACCATTTGCGAAAGGCGTCACTTCAACGGAAACCGTAGCACTATGCGAAAGAAATCTGTTATGGCAGCGTTACAGCTATTAAAAAAAATTTTATAAGCCTCTTTTAGCGGGTGGCGCGGCGTGTTTTGAGGAGCATGATGCGACGAGAAACATGCCGCGACAGGACCCGCTAAAAAACCAATGAGAACTTTTATAGCTATCCCGCTACCTCAGGAAATCAAAGCCTTTCTTGCCGAACTACAAAACGAGCTAAAAACCAGCGGCGCAGAGGTAAAATGGGTGGAGCCGGAAAATATCCACTTAACCTTAAAATTCTTAGGCGAAAGGGACGATAAAAAGATAAAAGAGATTAGCAATATCCTCGAGGAGGCGGTAAAGAATAAAAAGCAGTTTCTGGCGCGCCTTTCTACTCTGGGCGCCTTCCCCAAAATTACCTCGCCGAGGGTCATCTGGGTAGGGATTGATCGGGGGGATGAAGAAACTAAATTAATTGCCGCGGAGCTCGAAGAAAAAATCTCCCGTACAGGTATCCCCAAAGAAGAAAAAGCCTTTTCCTCGCATATTACTATCGCCAGGACAAAATCATCTAAGAATATCGCGGAATTGATTAAAGGACTAAACGTTTGCGCGGATAAGTTGGGTGAGGAAAAAGCGGAATTTCCCGTAAGACAAATCGTGCTCTATAAAAGTACACTTACCCCCAAGGGCCCAATCTATCAAGCCTTAAAAGAAGTAAATCTTAAGACAATCTGAAGAATAATATTGGTATAGAGCGCGGCCACGATATCATCGCTCATCACCCCTAAGCTTCCTTTTAATTCTTGCAGCCTTGCGGCAGGATAGGGTTTTAAGGCGTCTAAGATACGGAATATTATAAATCCGGCGATGACCCACTTGATATCGGAAGGAATAAACGCCAGGCTTAAAAGCATGCCTCCTACTTCATCGATGACGATATAGCGGCTGTCTTTTTGCTTAAAAATCCTCTCCGCTTCCCCCGAGACTAAAAACCCCAAAATCAGTATCAGGAAAGTAAAAAAGCCGTATACTAAAGAATCGTCTTTAAGCAGGTAGAACAAAAACAGGCCTAAGATACTGCCGATTGTGCCGGGTATGAAAGGGGCATAGCCTGAATAAAAAAACGTACTTGTGGTTTTTACGACGAAGTCGCCTATTTTCATCGGGGGCGCACTAAAGCTGGGTGATAATCTTGCGGTTATCCCACAGATATGACAGGCCCGAATAAAGGGTAAGCGCCACCGTCAAAAGCATCAGCACGTAGATACCCTGACGGAAAAATTGCTCCCACCCCGGGTCCCAGGTAAAGTAGGTAAGGGTTACTTCTTTTAAAACAATAAAACCCAATATCAGAAAGATCACCAGCATCTGGGATAAAGTTTTGTGTTTTCCGGACCGGGTCGCAGAAAGAACCTTGCCTTTATTCAGGGCAAAGAGCCTTAAAGACGTAATGATTATTTCGCGCGAGATGATAATCACGAACATCCAGGCATCGATAATCTGTATCTGCACGAACGCCGCAAACGCCGCTATCACCAGTATCTTATCGGCGATAGGGTCCATCAGCTTGCCGAAATCGGTAACCATGTTTCTTTGTTTAGCGAACAGCCCATCGAAGAAATCCGTTAAAGCCGCCAGTATAAAAATCAGCAGGCTAATCACCTTCGACCAAAGAACCCAGGCGCCCTTAAAGGGAAAAGATAAAAAAAACATAAAAATAAAGGTGAGGATTATCCTGGATACGGTTAAACGGTTAGCGATATTCATGATACTACCTCCCCTACCAGATCGTACTCCAGCGTATCGGTAATCTTTGCCCGGACAAAGTCACCGGCTTTTAATGCTTTTTTAGAGCTTATATAAACCAGCCCGTCCACTTCCGGCGCATCGTATTCGGTTCTCCCTAAATAAGCCTTTTCCTCCTTGCCGTCTATCAAAACCTGCATGGTTTTTCCCAGGAACTTCTGATTGATCTCCCGCGAGACCTCCTGCTGTTTTAACATCACGGCATCAAAACGCTCTCTCTTTACCCGGTGCGGGACCTGCCCAGAGAAATTATATGCGGCCGTACCCTCTTCGCGCGAGTAAATAAACGCGCCCAATCTTTCGAATTTTGCCTCTCTGATAAAACGCAGCAACTCCCCAAACTCCTTGTCTGTCTCCGAAGGAAAACCCACTATTATTGACGTGCGTATCGCGACTTCCGGGATCTTCTTCCTGATCTTCTCAAGCAATTTTAAAATATCTTTTTTAGTGGTATGCCTGCGCATTAACTTAAGAATCCGCCCGTTGATATGCTGAATAGACAGGTCTATATATTTACAGATCCGCGGCTCATTACTGATTAAATCCAGCAGTTCATCGCTTATACGGGCCGGATAAAGATAAAGTAACCTGATCCAGTTAATATTGCGTAAGTTCCGGGTGATATCCTCAAGTAACCCGGTTAACCCGTAATCTTGATATAAATCTGCGCCGTAACCGGTGATATCCTGTCCGATAATATTTAACTCGCTTATTCTCTCTCCGTCAAACCCTCTTACCTTGCGGATTAATGTCTGCTTATCGAGGCTGGAGAACTTTCCTTTTATCTTAGGGATAATACAGTAACTGCAATGGTTAATGCAGCTCTCGCAAATCTTTAAGTAGGCATAATGTTCGGGGGTGAGCCGAAAACGGGCCGGGGAGTGATTCAGGGAAGGAACGCCCACAAATGCGTCTACCTGAGGCAGCTCCTTATTTAACTCATCCTTATAGCGCTCTGCCAGGCAGCCGCAAACTACTATTTTTTTCAGCGCACCTTCTTTTTTTAACTCGATCAGGTCTAATATCGCATCTATAGATTCTCTCTTGGCTTCTTCGGTAAAAGCGCAGGTATTGATAATCGCCGTATCCGCCTTTGCCATATCGACGACGGGGTACCCTTTAAGATTCAGCCTGCCTAAGATGCTTTCCGAATCTACCAAATTACGGGGGCAACCCAGGCTTAAGATACCTATTTTCTGTTTGCTCCTGGCGGGGTTCATCGGGGAATATTGATTAAACCACTCTTGGTGATGACTATGTTTCTGGCCGGCTGGCCTTTTCTGCCTACAGGCGGTATAATCCTGCCGTTTACTTCCAGCTCTACCGCTGTGGCATTGCCTAAAGAAAGCTCTATTTTTTCCTTGGCGGTCCAACTTTCGCGCGTGCCTTTCTTAAAAACGCGGTCCATCATCAGATGCCCGTCGAGCTTGACCTTTACCAGGCAATTCTCTTTCGCCCATATCCCCAGCCTCACCTCGCTTGCCGCGGGGACCTTCTGCACAGAAACTGTCTGCGCGGTCTTCTCTATTTTTTTAGGCAGGACTACGATAGGCGGATTATTCTTAGGAAGCGCGGGAGCGCGCCGGGAGAAAATTATTTTCGGTAATTTAAATAAAAACACGATAAAAATTACGGCCAAAATAAATATAATTACGGACTTTAAGCTGATCTGCGGCCGAAAAGTTTTGAGCCTAAAAGAGGCGGTCTTCAATAAAGGCGCCTGGGGGTTTTTCCTTTCGGATAAATCCTCGGCGATCTTAGCGTGGCTGCGCGGTTCTTTATAATCCGAAATAAAATCACGCGGGTCTGTGCCTAAAAACTTACAGTAGATCTTTAAAAACCCTTTCGTGTAGACGGGGTTGAGGCTGACCAGGCCGTCTTCTTCTATGGCCTTTAAGATGTTCAAATGGACCTTGGTCTTCTTATGCACCTCTTGCAGGCTTAAGCCTTTTTCCAAACGTATTTTTTTAAGTCTAGCCCCTGGTGATTCCATCGCTCTCCTCTTCAGCTATGCCTTTTTTTAGCCAGACTTCCCTGTCCGCCAATATCCGGCGCGGTTTACTTCCTTCAAAAGGCCCGATTAAGCCCTCCTGCTCCATGGTATCGATAATGCGCGCGGCGCGCGTATAACCTAAGCGCATCCGCCTCTGCAGTATGGACACCGAGGCCTGGTTGCTCTCCATAATCACCCTTACTGCCTCATCGTAAAGGTCGTCTTTTTCTCCGTTGCTCAGGACCGATTTGTGCTGTTCTTTTAAAATCTCTTCGTCATAAATAGGCTCTGCCTGAGATTTAATAAACTCCACTACTCTGTCAATTTCTTTGTCCGAAACCAGGGAACCCTGCGCGCGAATGAGTTTTTCTTCTCCGGGGCGCAGGAATAACATATCCCCTTTGCCTAAAAGTTTATCCGCTCCGTTCATATCCAGAACGGTGCGCGAATCTACTTTGGAGGCGACTTTAAAGGAGATGCGCGCCGGAAAGTTCGCCTTGATCACTCCGGTAATTACGTCTACCGAAGGCCGCTGCGTAGCTAAAATCAGGTGTATGCCTACTGCGCGGGAAAGCTGCGCCAGGCGGGTAATCGCATTCTCGATATGGTCGCGGGAAACAGTCATCAAATCCGCCAGTTCATCTATAATCACCACAATATAAGGCAGCTTCTCCTGTTTTTCATTATAGGCCTCGATATTCCTTGACCCGGCTTTAGCCAGAAGCCGGTAACGCTCCTCCATTTCGTTGACCACCCAGTTCAGCGCCACTGCCGCTTTCTTAGCATCAGTGACTACCGGGCATAAAAGATGCGGCAGCCCGTTAAAAGGCGCCATCTCCACCATCTTAGGGTCGATCATCAGCATTTTTAATTCATTGGGTGTCGCGCGAAAGAGCATAGAGAGAATCAGGCAGTTTACGCAGACCGTCTTTCCTGAACCGGTAGTTCCGGCAATTAAAAGATGCGGCATATCATCTAATTTCGTGACCACCGGCCGCCCCGCTATATCCTTACCTAAGGCAAGAGTTAGTTTTGAAGCCGCCTCCTGAAAACCTTTGGAGGCAAAAATTTCCTTTAAATAAACGATGCTGCTCTGGGTATTCGGCACTTCCACGCCCACCCTGCTTTTCCCCGGAATAGGCGCCACAATCCGGACTGACTGGGCTTTCATCGTCAAAGCAATGTCATCTGATAAAGCTACAATACGGTTTACCTTGACTCCGGGCGCCGGTTCAAGTTCGTAACGGGTGATCACCGGGCCGCGCTCTATATCGGTGACCTTGACCGAAATACCGAAATCCTCCAAGGTCTCCTCTAGGATACCGGCATTAGCGGTCAGATCATCCTTAATCTGCCTGGCTTCTAAAGGCGGCGGAGAATCCAGCAGATCCAGAGAGGGAAGGTGATAGTCGCCTATTTTTATTTCTTTTGGCCTGGCCTTTGCCTCCGGCAATGCCTCCGGCGGCTTAGTCTTGATCAGAATCTTAGGCTTTGAAGTTAAGGCCTCTTGAGGAGCCAAGACCTTAGTTTTAATTAGGGGCGGGAACGGTTCTTTTTTTTCTAAGACCTTAGAGTTACCCGCAAAAGCCGGCTTGACCTTAACCGTCTTTTCTCTTTGGGTGAACTTAAAGATGGAATCCCAAAGATCTTTAGACTTATTGACGATATTAGCGAATAGCGAGGAAATCAGTATCTCGGTAACCAACGCCAAAGAGAGGATAATAAAAGTAATAAAAATAATGAAACCGCCTAAACGGCTAAAATAGGCAGTGATAAAATTAGCGGTGACTGAACCCAGGAGCCCGGCGGTATAGAACCTGGCCTGTTCGTGATTTAAATTGAACATCCCGATCAGGGAAGAGATGGATAAAAGCAGAATAAACATCCCTAATATCCGGGCGACGCTTAAATACGGGCTTTGCTGGCGGAAAAACTTAACCCCCAGTAGTATAATGAAAACAGGAATCGTGAAGCTGGTCGGCCTGCCGAATAAAGCGATGATTATGCCGCCTAGATAGGCTCCGAAAATACCGAGAAGATTCTGAGGGGGGATATTGGGGTGGGAGGTGTAAATCGGCAAATCCAGGCGTTCAAACTTAATCAGGCTGGCTAAGACCATCAGCCCTATTGCCACCAGGATTACGCCTTTTACTTCATTCAGTCTTCTTTCTTTCACTTGCTGTCTGTATCTGCTTCTGCCTGTTTCTTGCTTAAATTTATCCGGCCCAATTCATCTATGCCGACGACCTTGACTTTGATTTCATCCCCGATTTTCACTATCTCTTCTACGCTTTTGACAAAACGGCTGGATAATTCGGAGACATGCACCAGCCCCTCTTTACGCGGAGCGATCTCGCAGAAAGCGCCAAAGGGCATGATCCGTTTTACTTTGGCGATATAGATGCGGCCGACCTCCACATCATCGGTGATGGCCTTGATCATCTTAATCGCCTCATCGGACTTAGCCGCTTCAGTAGAGCCGACCAGGACAGTACCGTCATCTTTGATATCGATACTGGCGCCGGTTGCCGCAATTATCGCTTTGATATTCTTGCCGCCCGGGCCGATCAGTTCGCCGATCTTCTCGGTATTTATTTTAAGTACTTCTATGCGCGGGGCATAGCTGGATAGCTCCTGGCGCGGGCCGGCCAAAGCAGCATTCATCTTATCCAGAATAAAAAGCCTGCCTTCTTTTGCCTGAGCGAGGCAGGAACGCAATAAATCTATACTGATGCCGTTTATTTTTAAATCCATCTGCACTGCAGTCACTCCGGTTTTAGTCCCGGCAACCTTAAAATCCATATCCCCGAAATGGTCTTCTAAACCGGCGATATCAGTCAATATCGCAGCTTTATCACCCTCTTTGATCAGCCCCAAAGCAATACCCGCCACCGCATCCTTAATCGGGACTCCGGCATCCATCAGCGACAAAGTCGCCGCACACACTGTCGCCATGCTCGAGGAGCCGTTAGATTCTAAAACCTCCGAAACTACCCTGATGGTATAAGGAAACTTTTCTTTTGCCGGCATTACCGCCAGAAGCGATTTTTCCGCAAGCGCGCCGTGGCCTATTTCCCTGCGGCCCGGCCCGCGCACCGGCGCGGTCTCGCCTACGCTAAAAGGCGGAAAGCTATAATGCAACATAAAAGATTTATATGTTTTCCCCTCCAGCGCCTCAATCAGCTGCTCGTCTTCTCCTGTGCCAAGGGTAGTAATCGCCAAGCTCTGAGTCTGGCCGCGGGTAAAAAGGCTGGAGCCATGAGTACGCGGCAAAACAGATACGCCGCAGGTGATCTGCCTGATATCGCCAAAGCCGCGCCCGTCCACGCGCAGATTTTCATTAAGTATTTTATTCCTGACCTGCTCTTTTTCTATTTCTACCAAGGCCATTTTTATATCCGCGGGCAAATACCCTTCGTTGGTGAGGCTGGCTTCTAATTCCTTAACCAGTAAAACCACCCCCTCTTCCCGCTCTTCCTTTTTGCTCAGCTGATATATTTTCTTCAGCTTCTCCTTAGCTAAAACTTCAATCTTTGATTTCAGGGAAGGATCTATATTTTTAAGCTGAACGTCTGCCTTGGGGATGCCGTATTTACGGGCGAACTCTTCCTCTAGATGCATTATATCTTTGGTATTCTCAAAGCCGAATTTTACCGCTTCCAGGTATATCTCTTCAGACACTTCTTTAGCCTTCGATTCAAGCATGACGATACCTAAGGTATTCGCTACTAAAACCAGGTCTAAATCCGAAAGCTCAAGCTGTGCGTAAGTAGGATTTAAGACAAACTCATTATTGACTCTTCCCACGCGGCAGCATGCCAAGGGGCCGCTAAAGGGTATATCGGATATGGATAAAGCCGCTGAGGCGCCGATTACGGCTAGGATATCGGGGTCGTTTTCTCCGTCGCTGGATAAGACAATCGCCATAATCTGCACTTCATTAAACATGCCGTCGGGAAAGAGCGGCCGGATAGGCCGATCGATTAACCTCGCGGTTAAAATCTCGCTTTCCGAAGGACGGCCCTCCCTCTTAAAGAAGCCTCCGGGAATCCTGCCGGCTGCGTATGTCTTCTCCTGATACTCAACGGTGAGGGGGAAAAAATCCTGGCCTTCCTTTGCTTCACCAGACATACAGGCAGTGACTAAAACTACAGTCCCGCCGTACTGGACCGTTACCGAGCCGTTTGCCTGTTTGGCAACCGTACCAGTGCCTAAGATTAAATCATCGCGTCCGAATCTGACTTTCAGGGTATTATTCTGCATAATATTTATATTGGGTGATGTTTAGGATTATTTTCGTAAGCTAAGTTTCTCGATGACTTCTTCGTATTTCTTGACGTCTTTTTTCTTGAGGTAATTGAGAAGCCTGCGGCGCTTTCCGACTAACATTAAGAGGCCGCGACGAGAATGGAAGTCTTTTTTATGCTGCTTGAAATGCTCCCCCAGGTTATTGATCCTTGCGCTCAAAAGCGCGATCTGGACATCAGCCGAACCGGTATCCCTGGGATGAATCCTAAAATCGTCTATAATCTTGCCTTTTCTTTCTTTTACCAAAACCACTTCCTTTACCTCCTTTCTTCTTAAGTTAAAATATTATACAATAATTTAGAAAATAAGTCAATATATTCTCGTTATCAGAAGCGGTATTAAAAAAACATTGACAAATCCTAAAAACTTGCTATACTCATTTTAAGCAGAACAAAGTTTATGAGTATAAAAGATACAGGTAATTCTAAAACCGTAAAGCATAGAATTTAAAAAAGGGCTTTGCGGTTTTTTCATTATGAGGGGAGGTGAAAGGTAACTGATGGCAAAAGGCAAAGTAAAGTGGTTTTCGAACCAAAAGGGTTATGGCTTTATCACCAGCGAAGACGGCAAAGACCTGTTTGTGCACTATAGCGCAATTAAAGGTGACGGCTATAAAAGCCTGGAAGAAGGCCAGGAAGTAGAATTCGAGGTCACTCAAGGGCCCAAAGGAGAACAAGCGACCAACGTAACCAGAATATAAATTTAGAGCAACCAGATAAACTACCCAGCCCCTGCACGCGGGGGCTGGGTTTTTGCTTTTTTAAGTAATTTTAAAACCGAATCCGCCGCATCTTGGCCCGAAACAAGACAACCGTGTATTCCGGCACCCGGCTGAGTCCAGGCGCCGGCAAGAAACAGGCCTTTAATTTTAGTCTCCTGACTGAGACGGTTGATGCTGGATTGCCCCGGGGTCTGGGCAAACCCATACAACGCTCCCTCTGCCAGCAAACCAAATTTCTCCATTGTCTTAGGAGTAGCTACTTCTAAAATCTCAATATGGCCCGAGATACCCGGTAGATATTTTTCCAGGCGCGCCAAAATAATATCGGCGAACTCCTTTTTCTTCTTTTCGTACTCTTCCGGTGTCAGATTATCCCAGTTTGCATAATTATCCAGAGTCATCGCGTAAAGCGTAGATTTTTCAGATGGGGCTAATCCCGGGTCAAGCTGGGAGTGGCTCGTCACCAGGAGATTACAGCGTTGGTAATCGCTGCAAATACAATACCTGCAATTCTGATCATGGTCATAGGTAGTATTAATGCACATAAGTATATGGGACATCCCCAGTGTTGTTATGGGAATATCTAATCCCAGATAAAGCTGTGTGCCGGAAAGCGATTTTTTCATCGAAGAAAGCTTTTGGGCATAGGCTTCCTTAAGCGGATCACAATCAATGAGCTTGGCGAGCGTATCGAGAGCGTTGGCATTTGAAATCACCGCAGAAGCCGTAAATTCTTCGCCGTCTATTGTCCGCACTCCCCGGACACGCCTGTTTTGTCCGGTAATAATCTCTTTGACCACACTATTAAATCTTACCTCTGAACCCAACTCTCTGATTCTTTCTACTATGGCATTAAATAAACTGCTGAAGCCCCCTTTGATAAACGCCGTGCTTTCCCCCCAGCAGCCCCTGAATACGATTAAAAAATAAAACGCAGATATTTCCGAAGGCGCAGGCCCGAGAAAACCCCAGATGGTACCGATGATAGAGCGCGCCCGCTTATCTTTAATCCTCTTGGTAATGAACTGCTCTAAGGTAAGGCAGGATGTCTTTATTATCGAGGGGTAAATAAACGGAGAGAGAAGAAGTTTAAGCCAATCCGGGATCCTAGATTCTGCGAAACGGTCTAACTGTCGGTAAAACTTATCTATATCGCGAAAGAACCTTTCTATCCCCTCTTCATCCTGCGGGAAATTACTTTTTAGCCACAGCTTAAGGGAATCAAAATCGTTCCTGATCAGGAAATCATGTTCCGGATAAATCACCCTGCCGAATTCTTTTACTTCTATAAAATCAACCTTCTTGCTTACGCCATGCTCATCTAGGAAATTCCGTATTTCGCCATCAGGAGCAAGCCCGTCCACATAATGCAGTACTGACTCAAAAGTAAAGCCGTTGCGCTTAAAACTTGTGGCAATGCCTCCCGGTGCCGGCTGCCTTTCTAGGACTAAAACCTTCTTGCCGGCTGCGGCCAATTTCAGGGCGCAGGTCAGCCCGCCCATTCCCGCTCCGATTACAATCACATCATAATTATTGTTAAGCATAAAATTTATCCGAAAAGTTAACTATTTATTCTTTATAGTATACCTGCATCATGCATTACTGTAAATAAAAAGGGAGAACTACAAAAACCTCTCTTTTTAACTGCCTTTGCCTGCAGCTAAACGCGCCGTCGATACAACATATTATAACATAACAACTTTATTGTCAATAAATTGGATTGTCCGGATGTTTATTGATGTTTAGTTTTATTTAGGGATGTTTCTACATTGGATGGGCATATTTGGGGATAAGCGTAAGAATACGATTTAAAATTTTTATCTTTATAGAGCACATTTTAATCCAATATATTTTATATTTCCGGTATCGCCAAGTAGCATGCCCCCAATCAATGATACCGAGACCCGCTTCCCGCTCTCTCATGCTTATTTCTGTCGCATCAAAAGCTCTATTCCCGAATTCTTTCGTTAACTCTAACCATAACTTTCTCATCGAGTAATTGTAACATATGTCATCAAGAATTATATATTTTGGTTTTAGCATATTAGCGTAAATATATAGGCACAGCTTTACATGCTCATATTCGTGTACCGAATCAATAAACATTAAGTCGATATCCTTGTTGAAACACGCTACAACTTCCTTTACCACTTTTTTATTTAACGCGTCTCCGTATATTCTTTTGATGTGGGGATACTTTTTAAAACCTTCCTCATTCGCATAAGTTATGTCCACTGTGACCAGTTTACTTTTCCCGAGGTCTTGACTATGTAATCCCCTGCTCAATGACATGATAGAGCCTCCCCAATTCGTTCCTATCTCTAATATATTGGTCAATCTTTGAGATCTAACAAGGCCTGCGAGAAAAAAATAATACGGACATGGCGTATCGATAAAATCCACTTTCTGATGGGGAAATTCATAATCGCGGCTTCCATAATTACAGCCTGTTAAATCAATTTTTTTTCCTTCAAATATAGCTTGTTTACAAATATTCTCTAACATATACACGATTGCCTCTAGGGCATTAAAGGAAATTTTTGTCTATCATCTTTTTCATTGAAACTGCTTTCGACAATTATATCATAAGCAAGCACTTATGAGAATACTTTTGAAATATATCCAAGGCTATGCATCCATCGCCTCTTCACAGATTATAATTCTGTGGCTATTAACGCGCCACTAAGAATCAAGGGGTCCGCAAAAACTTACCAGGCCCCGCAACTACTTAAATTACAGCCCATTACGCTACAACTATAATAAAAAAGAGGGGTTATGAAAACCCTCTCTTTTTAGGTGGTACCGAGGGAGGGATAAAGCACCCCCTCTGTGATAACTCCTTGAATTATAATATAGTTTATTCATTTAGTCAACCCCTTGTGGCGTTAGTGTGGCGTTTATTCTGACTTAGGCATTAAATCAACCCCGAAATATGCCTGTCTTACAATATCCTCTGCCGGATGGTTATAGGTATCCTCCAGCACTCTTTTATTAACCCAACCACCTATCTTTTGTTTTACATAGCTTTCTATATCAATTCTGCTGGCAAAAGTATGTCTTAAATCGTGTGGCGTGGCCTTAGGTATCCCGACCAGGCGACATAGCTCTATCATTCTATCCCTTATCTTCCTGCGGTTTATCTCTTCCCCATTTATATTAGGAAATACCAGCTCAACCTTTGAGCGTTTAATGGCCTCTTCTAAAATAGGCCTTAATTGAGGGTGTATAAAGACGGCTTTTGGTTTAGCTTTAGTTTTATGAAATTGTATAATACCATTTTTAATCTGCGATTTCTTGAGGGAGGTTATTTCGCTTACTCTTGAGCAAGTCATATACAAAGTTACGAAATACCCATACCAATTTACCCGCTCGCTTCTCTTCTTAGCCTCTTCAAAGAATTTGAATAATTCGCTATCCGGGATAACCCGCCTTTCCTGCACTCTTTCTTTTTTTTAACCTCTTGGCCTCAATTACCGGATTATTATTGGTCGTTTTTCTGGAGCTACAGATATCCTTAATTTAAAATAACCTTAGTTTCTTGGATTAGCTGCTTGGTTGGCTTCATTTCGCCCTCCTGCTATAATAGACGCAAGGGGTGGCAAAATCTAACACCTAAATTCAGGGACGGTTCTTAAGGCAAAGTAAGAGTGTCCCTTGCTTTAAAGAATTCTTTCTAAAGAGAGGGTAATCTGATCTTCCCGGAAGGCGAGTTAGAGATAAAAAATCCCCTTTCTGCGTTTAATAAACGTAAAAAGGGGATAAAACTAACGGGGAATAAAGTATGCTTAAGCTAATTAAAATTTATAGGTCAAAGACGCGTTGCCGCCGAAATAGGTGGTATCATTACTCGGCCATTTTACGAAACCGATTCCATAGGGGACCCAATCGCTTCCCTTCCAATGCATCCTGCCGCCATATAGTTCGCTACCAATTGACCAACGCTCGGAGAGAATATATGCCCCGCTTATCCCTAATTTCCAGGTGTATCCTTTTTTAGCATTTATCTCCATGCCGGGAATCGCTGTGTTAGTAACTTCCACATCAAAAGGAAAAACCCATTCAAAATTAGTGCCGATGACTAGCTTTTGATCGAATAAACTATTTACTGCCTTAAAGCCCAAGATCGTCCCATAGGAATTAATTTTTTCGGTGGCCGTAAGGCCGGGGGTAGGAACCCCCACCACTACAAAATTACTCCTCTCCTGCTTGGCCCAAGAAGAACGTATGCCTATAAACGGAGAAAATTCGTTAGCGATAACATCTTCTCCTTGAAATGCGAAAGTATAACCGGCGTAGGCATCAGCCCTCGTCCAGCCGTACTCCAGGTCATTAGTCTGGAAAAGGAAACCCGCCTCTTCCCACTCTTCGGTATCGTCGCCTTTACCGACTGGGATTGCGCCCTTGGCTCCCAGAAAAAATTTATTATTGAAAGTATATTCGGCTACAGCGCTAGCGACGGTATTGATCACTTCGGCATCGGAATCTACGGGAAAAGGGGTTAACGCATCCTCCGGAAAGTGTTCCTCATACTTCATATATTCAATCCCTATTCCTGCACTCAGGTTAAATTTACCAGCGTAGGCTGGCGTAGCTAAACCGGCTACTGATATAAATAACGCACATAATGCCGACAAGGAAAATAATTTCTTCATCAGCCACCATCCTTTTTTCTCTTTAATTGATTCTTTATTATTTTATTATACCGCTTTCTTTTCAAAATTGTAAGCAATTTAGTGAGTTATATAAACTATCTACCTTCTTTACATAAATAGAGTGCCCATCCGAGGAACATCCCCTGTCTAAAAATATCCTACTTTTATTCTTTATTCAGCTCTACCTGAATTTGCCCTTGCTGCTGCCCGGCTTCGCTTTCCGAGTTCATCTTGGTGATTTTTGTAATAAGAGAGTCGATAAGCGTAAGCAGTCTTTCAAGAGCGACATTCTGGCCTTCTAGATGCTCAATCAGCTTTGATTGGATCTCGACAGTTTTCTCGTATGACTTCGACGCAAAATCCCAAGCTTCCTTTTCCTTGCAGGCAGCCAGGCACTGCACATGAGCGGTATTACAGTCGGAATAACTCAGGCAGCTCTTAGAAACTTTGCACTCCTCTTCACATGAAGCATTGCATATATTCTGCCCCAGAAACAAAATACCCAAAGCCGCTATACACACCCCCGTAAAAAACACGCTGTACTTTGCCATCGCATTATCTCCCTTTTATCAATCTATTTTGCAAATGGGAAGTAAAACAGTAGGCACAAAACACTAGACAGTTTATGTAACCATATGTAATAAGAAATGTTATAATGACCTGCCCCTATAAGTTGTACCAGTTCTTAAGAGAGAGCAGCCGCATTTTCTAGCCACTTCGGCTTAATAACCTCCCTCCTTTTTATAATAGAATTGTCCTACTTTAATTCCAAAATTGCAAGCAATTTAGCGAGCGGGTTTATGGTTATAACAAGGGGTGGCTGGGGGGGGATTTGGCAAGAGAAAATTAGGCAGTTTCCTCATAATATAATTATTTTTATCTGTTTATTTTTAATGATATAATTAAAGAAAAGGAGGCGGTATGAATGTGATATTTGTCATTATATGCATTTTAGCTATTCTTTTGGGTTTTGAAATCCGTTACCGGCTAATTACTGAAGAAATAACCAAAATAAGGAGCAAAACAAATATACTTGACGAGGAGGTATTCAGATTAAAAGAAACAATAAAGATGAAAAAAGATATTTACGAGGAATACGAACCGCCTAAATAACTGCCTTCAAGCCCCCTCTCTATTTTTTTATCTGTAGAGTATCACAAAGATATATATAATTATTGCGATTAAAACGAGTTATAAGAATTGAAAAAATGGGGGCTGGGCTAGGTTACTTAAGCGGTTCCTTTACTTTGAGGCGGGTGAGTATTCCAGCTCCCAAGGATAGTTACCTTATTTATTCTTTCTTATCGGTTTTGCAACAAGATTTACAGAACTTCTTGCACAATAATAAAACAACTACCAATACTATTATAATTACTATGGCTATTTTCATTTCTCCTCTTTTTTTATAATTATACCACTTCCATCTCAAAATGGTAAGCAATTTAATATCCGAAACTAAAAAAGAAGCTCTACTATTATTGCGATGGGCGCAATTTGGGCACCAGAGATACTAGATTGTTACCGGGAGATTGTAATTTATTGCGGAATAATAGGTTGGAAATTGTATATATGTCCCTCGCCTAAACATTGCCAAAAATTTTAGAATAAAATTTTTGGCATAGGCTCGGGATAAATTCGCAGACGCTGGTTGCCAGTATATAAAACAGCTACGGCTTACGTCGCTTTCGCTCCGTAAGCCGTCTGCTCATTTATGCCGAGGGAGGGAATCGGACCCCCCACGCCGGCCTTTTCAGGGCCGCGCTCTACCACTGAGCTACCTCGGCTAAATTTTTTTATCGGCGAATCCGCCATGTTTTGTGGCGGAGAGCTACCTCGGCTAGCGTATTCCTTCCATTACCTTGACAAAGATATCCTGCGCAAGGGCGATATTCGGCAGATGGTATTTGCGCGCAGAAACTCTCACTCTGGTAGTGGACTGCGTCAATCTATCCAGGCTGATATACACACGGCTTGATTCCGCTTCCAATTCAATACGGCCCTTGATCGCATCCTCTGACTTTAGCTTGCCGCGGATCCGGGCAACGGTGGTGGCTGAATTCCAAAGCACCTCATAGGGCTTATCTGTCTCTCCCTGTATGGTATCCCTGCTTACCGCATAACCTCCCACTGCCCCTACCGCACCACCGACAATAATTGCAGGAAGGCATCCCGAAATAATTATCATTATTATAGGAAGAGAAAATAAAAAAGCCATCCCTTTTTTCATTGCAACTCCTTTTTGGAAAAAACTTTTATAAACCAAAATACGGCCAGCCAAAGTACAGCCCTCCGGCTTTCATACCGGCATCTCTTTAACTTTGCGCTTATGGCGCCAGGCGACCTTGACCAGCAACGCCAGCGTCAAAAACATAAGTAATAACCCCAATCTTGTGCCGAGGATAAAAGGCTGATTCGCTGCCGAAACTTTTTTCATCAAGATTACCGGCAGCCACTCCTGCCAGAACCACATCCCTAAGATAAAAAACAGAAATAAAGGCGTGATATACTTAATAATAAATTTATAAACCTTAGGCACCCGCATATCCGCGCCCTTATGTATCTCATCCCAGGCCTTCTCCATGCCAAAAACCCAGGCAAAAAGAATTGTCTCGATAGTGCCAAAGAGCACCAGGCAAAAAGTCCCGCCCCAGAAGTCTAATTCATCCACCACGCCGTTCTTAAGGCAAAATATTGCCGGTTGACATAGTATAAAGGAAATCACCGCAAATATCAAGACCGCTTTTTTACGGTTGAGGTTAAATTCGTCTTCTAAGAATGCCACTGCCGGCTGGGCCAAAGAAATCGAAGAGGTTATACCTGCCAAAAATAAGAGGAAAAACCAGCTAAAACCGAATATCGCCGCCCAGGGCAGTTTATTTAAAACTAAAGGCATGGTTACAAATCCTAGGTTGAATACGCCGGAGCGCGCAATTGACTGGATGTCTATGGGCCCGAAAAAAACAAATGCCGCCGGGATCACAATACTTCCGCCTAAGATAATCTCGGCAAACTCATTTGTAGCGGAAGCGGTCAATCCCGAAAGCACTACGTCATCACCCTTGGATAAATAGCTGGCGTAAGTAAGGATTACTCCGATGCCGATGCTTAAAGTAAAAAATATCTGTCCGGCTGCCTCCAGCCACACCTTTGCTGACTTTAGGGCGGAAAAATCCGGGTTCCATAAGAAGCCAAAGCCACTGGCTATATTCCATCCCGGTTTAGTCAAATCCGGAGTGCCCAAAGTTATAACCCTGATTAACAATAATAAACCGCAGGCAAATAAAAGCGGCATCGCCCATTTGCAAAGTTTTTCTATCCCGCCTTTTATGCCGTAATAAATCACCCAGGTATTCACCAGAAATGTGAGGATAAAAAAGAAGTATGCCGCCCCGATCCCGTTAAAAAAATGATTGCTCTCCAGGCCCTGAAAACCGCTTAAGAAACTCTTCATGGTGGCCTGATCGCCTATGCCGGAAAATTTCCCCGCCAGGGCAAAAAAACTATAAGCCAGCGTCCAGGATTCGATATAGGTATAATAAATAAAAATTACCAGCGGCCCGAAGATACCGATGACGCCGAAATATTTGATAAAACGGTTCTTCTGCCAGATGCTATGGAATATCCCAGGGGCGGTCCCGTGTTCAAAACCTCCTCCGTAACGACCTAAAGTCCACTCAATCCACATCAGCGGTATGCCTAAGAGAAATAAAGAAATAAAATAAGGGATCATAAAGGCGCCACCGCCGTTAGAGGCGGCTTTGGCAGGGAACCTCAAGAAATTTCCCAGCCCGATTGCAGAACCGGCAACCGCCATAATAATCCCCAAGCGCGAACCCCAGCTATCTCTTTTTTTCTGCGGCATCAAATTATTCCTTTAATTTTTGCCTTCTAAAGCAGAAAATAATTTTGCGGCAATAACCTCTTTGGCATAAGAGCTAGGAGAGGAAACTTCCACTTGCGTAGCGTTCCGGATTACTTCTTTAAAAAATACGCCTACCGGAGTAGTATCGCTTTCAGATACATAGATAGCGATCATATACTTCTTTATATCCTGCGCGTAAATATAAGCGCCCATTTTCTTCAAGCTATCCAACGCCCTAATGTAGCAGTTAAAATAATCCATATCAAACACTTTGACTATGGCGGTCTTTCTGTTCTCTTCCAGCGCCTTAGTCGACACCCCGGCTAACCCTTTGATGCCTTCTTTTAAGGATGCGCAACCGGTGACCAAAATGAGCGATGCCAGAATTAAAATCTTTGTTTTCATCTTCCTCTCCTTTTAATGAGCGCATAACTTACGGAAGCTCTGAAAGAGCGACGTAAGTTATTTGCGCGAATTAACACCGCACCTTTTTATTAAAGTATTTTTGAATATTTAAAAGGTGCGGTGTAAGTTCGGGCACATAAGTTATGACGGTTAGCCAACTAATAGCTACCTCCCTGCCTCACCGGTCAGGCAGGCATAACTTATGCCCTCACTTAATCATTAACCAACTGCTTGATTTTATCCAGGTTCCGGCGCGCCTCTGTTTCTCCCCTTTTGGCAAACTCCTCTGCCTTGTGTAAATCCAGCCAAAATAAACCGGCGGTGTCCGGATGCAGGACTACATCTGCCAGTTGCGCTTCTTTCTGGGCTACTTCCGACTGCAATATTTCGACGCTACTAAAAATGATATCCAGGATATTATTCTTAAATATATCCTTCAGGTACTGCCGTAAGCTAAACCACTTTTTCTTCTTGATGCTCTCGGGGATCGTAACCGTAATTTTTTCTTTCAGCAAATCATACTGGCGCATGATATCCTGACGGGAAGGCGTGACATTGACGGCGATAATCTTTTTAACCCCCATCTTAAATAAAGGTTCAGTCGGCAAAGGGTTGATGATGCCGCCGTCAAAAAGTATCTCTTCCCTGAACTTAAAAGGCGCAAACACCCCGGGCATGGCACAGCTGGCCATGATCGCATCCGCGATTAAGCCTTTGTCCAGGACGCGCGGCTCTTTTCTTTTTACGTCGCTGGCAATTATCTTTAAGGGAAGCTTAACCTCATAGAAGGTCTTATTGCCCAAATATTTTTTCAGGAAATTATGGAGCTTGTTGCCTTTGATAAAGCCCAGGAGCGGGAAAGTCAAGTCCACCATCCCCCACATGGATTTTGCCTCCTTAAACTCTTTAGTGATTTCAAGGATCTCCGGGGCGGATTTTCCGGTTGCCCAGAGGCTGGCAATCAGGGCTCCGATACTGGAACCGCAAATGACGTCAACGGGGATTTTTTCTTCCTCGATTACCTTTAATACCCCGATATGGCAGAAACCGTAAGCTACCCCCACGCCGAGCACCAGGCCTACCTGGCAATCGCCGATCTGGCGCGCGATGCGCCTGACTGCTTTGGAGTATTCGCAATCAGGATTATCCAAAATCAACCTGTCCCCGGCGCCAAATTCTATTCTCGGCAAAGTAGCCGAAATATTTTGCTTCAATAGCCCGATCAGCTCCTCGTGGCTAAGCTTGGAAAGTTTATATTCGTTGATCACCACCCTGATCTTGCTTTCCTGAAAATGAAACTCTTTCTTAAGTTTTGCTATCAGGTGCTGGGTACGCTTCAAATCTACCGGCTCCGGGCCGGTCAGCATATAGATCAAATCGGATTGGTTCAAGATGCTAAAAACCGGCCTGTCCATCGAGGAAGGCAGGTCTAAAATCAGGTAATGGTAATCATTCACCAGGAGGCTTAAAATCTCAACCAGCTTCCTGACGCAGGAATAATCTTCGGGGTTATAGCTTAAGCAGATTAAATCTACCGCAAACCTGTTTTTTAAAATAAAATCTTTAATCCTTGAGGTGCTGGCGGCCGAAGAAGATAAATCAAAGACCCGGTAATCTCCTGCGCTCTCCAGCCTTTTAGGCAGGCTATGGATTTTATCCTGCGGCAGGATACCCAGTATCACCAGGCTCTTCTGCGTCTCTTTGCGCAGGCTCAGGGCGAGATTCATCGCGTAAACGGTTTTACCCGCTTGGGAATAAGAGCTGAATACTGAAATCACCGTACTTTCAAAGATTGTCTTCTGGTGGATATCTTTACGTTTGAGCCTGCGGGAAAGGGTCTGGCTTAAGTCAATGGCTAAGCGCGGGGCCTTGTTTAAGACATAATCGAAGTCCTTTTTCTCAATCACCAGAAGCAGGCAGTCGTTTATAGTCTCGGCAGTCACGGAATGCGTCTCTCCGGTAAGGAGAGAAATAATGCCGAAGTATTTTCCGCGGTGCAGGTATTCCAGGATTTTTTCCTGTCCGTCTCTGTCCCGGGCATAAATGACCACTCGGCCGAGGACCACGCAATAAAACGCATCCGCAGGAGAGCCTTCCTTGTAAATGACTTCGCCTTTTTTATAGTCTCTTAAGGAGCATTTGCCTTTGATGATCCGGCGCTCTTCGGCAGTGAGGCCGGCGAACAACGGCATTTCTTTTAAAATTAAGTCTTTGTTAATCAGCTCCATTTAATCCAGCGCGTTATGCTGACAGACCAGGGCTAGTTTTTTCCCGCT
Organism: uncultured Planctomycetales bacterium; assembly: GCA_964545575.1. GTDB lineage: Bacteria > Omnitrophota > Gorgyraeia > Gygaellales > Profunditerraquicolaceae > CAZJFL01. The sequence continues at coordinate 34,462 of CAZJFL010000006.1, read as the reverse complement.
TTCCCTGACCGTGCGTTTATAGGTAGAATAATCCACTGCGATAATACCGAAGCGCGGGGTAAAGGCTTTATCCCATTCATAATTATCGATCAACGACCAATAAATGTAACCTAATACCGGCACCCCTTTTTCTATTGCCGAATGTATATTTTTTAAATGTTCGGATATGTAATCCCAGCGCAAATTATCGTCTTCAGTGCAGATGCCGTTTTCTGAAATCAATATAGGGAGTTTATATTTTTTTAGTTTCAAAAGCAGCGCATACAGGCCGGCCGGATAGATATCCCACCCTAAAGAGTTCTTACGCACCGGAAGGTGATTATTCTTACAATTATCCAGCAAGAGATGCTTAAAACCCCAATGGTTTACTTCTACCAGCCCGCGCGAATAATAATTAACCCCGATAAAATCAAGGGCACGCCTCTGTGTGAGTCTGGCGATAAAAGCAAAGTTAAAGAGCCTGTCCCTTAAACGCACTGCCAGCTTATTCCTGAGTGTCGCCTGACAAGCTATAAACGCCTGCATGTTTTGCGCGATACCTACCAAAGGAGGGTTTAATTTTCTATTTTTATAAATGGCGTGGATTAACCTGTATGCTTTAAGATGGGCGGCGGCTAAATTATTCTCCACTAACCTGGCTTTGGAGAATGATTTTTCCTGCGGCGGCCAGACTCCGGCGATGTAGCTATGATACACATAGACCATCGGTTCGTTTATAGGAATCCAGTAATGCACCTGGTCGGCTAATTCATTCACCGCGCGCTCGACAAAACGCAAAAAATATTGCGCGGCTTTTTTATTCTCCCATCCGCCTAAACGCGTAAGCCAGATGGGGTTGCTGAAATGATGCAGCGTAACAATAGGTTGGAGGCCGCGCTCCTTAAGCGCTAAGATCACATCTTTGTAATGTTTGAGCTCTTGCTCTGAAAACTTGCCCTCTTCGGGCTCGATGCGGCTCCATTCCAGGGATAGACGGTGGGCATTATGGTTAAGGGCTTTAGCTAAATCGAAATCCTGCCGGTAGAGTGCGTAATGGCGGCAGGCATCACCCGAAGATTCCCTGCCAGTGCGCTTCTCCCACTCCCACCAGTCGCTATTAGTATTACTACCTTCTACCTGATAGGCAGAAGTCGCCGCGCCCCAGAGAAAGTTAGCTGGAAACTTTAACATAGATTGTATTATAACACCGCTCATCTAAAATGGAAATAGAAAATGCCAATAATAAGGTATTATTACGAATAGAAGTAAGAGTTTAGCGGGTCCTGTCACGGGGCGCTTCTTGCGCTATGATAGCGCTCGCGAAGCATCCCCGTGCCACCCGCTAAATGCAACTTAAGCCATCAAAAAATGAATCTGGAGAGTTTTTGAACGAATTCGATATTTTGTGGGTGGCTTGGCTATTTTAGAGCGGGGCGTCGGAAGCCCCGAGCGGGCACGGTTCACCCGCTAAATAGATACTCGGTGAGAGCGAGGGGCTGGAGACGAGCGCAGCCCATGCGCTTACTAAGAGGGGTTGCGTCCTGAAGCGTAAGCGAAGGACGCAATTGCGGCACGCTGGGACGCAACAAGCGTCCCCGCGAGAAAATAGCCAAGACAGGCCCCACAAAATATATGGGTGGGAAATCGACGGGGTTGCTAACAAAAAATCCCAACAAAATGTTGGGATTCCTTGTAAAACGACCGCCGATAAAGGCCAGTCGAAAGCACTCCTCTCGACCTCCTTCGGCAGCCCAGCTACCGTAGCCGTCCAACGTTAACTCACGGCCTTAGGCCTGCGGCTTTGCGCCCCCGCCTTTCGGCGGGTTTGCCTTTATCGGCAATATAAAGTATAGCATGAAAAAGATAGCTTTTCAACTGAAGGGGTAATTTATACTGCGACGATGGCGAGACCTTTTTTATCGGCTAGTCTTATGCTGGCTTCCTTGTCAATAAAAAGAGTTTTATCGGCTTCAATGGCCAGGCAGCAGACACCTGCTTTGATCAGGTTCTTTACGGTGGTCAAACCTATGACCGGGATATCAAATCGCATGTCCTGCTTTGGCTTACTGACCTTAACCATGACTGCGCCTTTTCCGGCAATTTTACCGGCGCGGCGGATGAGATTATCCGTGCCTTCCAGAGCTTCCACCGCCACTACGGCTTTATGTTTTACCGCCACGCTCTGGCCGATATCCAAATAAGCAATTTCTTTGGCTAGCCTTAAGCCAAAGTGGATATCTTCCCATTCGGCAAAATCCGGCTCTCTCCTGGCGAGTGTGCCTTTGGCAGGAAGAAACTCTTCCATAAAAATAGTAGAGTCCGCTAATTCAATCCCGGAGTCTTTTAACTTTTGCGCTATCGCGCCGAATATGGTGTCGGCTTTTTTATCTCTGATGCTGCTTAAGATATCCTGTATTGCTTTATTTTTACTTACTTCTTTGCTAAAAAGGCGGTGCGGGCTGATCTGGCCGGCCATGACTACTTTAGTGACCCCTTCTTTCTTAAAGATCTCAAAAAGGCGGGTGAACTCGCCGAGCCTAAGCCAGTATATTTTATCCACGAGTTTTTTTAAAGCGGGCGAGGTGTCCCCTTTTATGGCTACGGCCACGATATGATAGGCTCTTTTCTTGGCGGCGGCGCAAAAAAGAAGGGGAAACTTACGGTTACCGGCGATTAAACCAATTTTTTCCATTTTCTTTTAAAGCCTTAGGGACAGTCCCCTCAGCCTGAAGTAAAAGGCGACTGCGGGGACAGTCCCTATTTACGGCAGGAACGCGCAATACCTCTTTCGGACTTTTTGATAAAATTTACCAGATACCGAACCTCAGCTGAGGCGGGCTGGATCTCTTCTTCTAATTTGGCAAGAGCATGTTTAATGGTTAACCCTTGATTAAAAAGAATGGAAAAGGCGCGGTTCAATTGCTTTAACGATTCTTTGGGGATATTATGGCGCCTTAAACCCACCAGGTTTAATCCGTATACCCGCGCCGGATGCCCGTCGCAGGTGGAATACGGCGGAATATCCTGCACTACCTTGGAACAGCCTCCGATAATGGAAAGTTGCCCGATCCTGACGAACTGATGGATAGCAACCAAACCCCCGACCACTGCCTTATCTTCAATGGTAACATGGCCGGCCAGCGTTCCGTTGTTAGCGATGATACAATTATTTCCTACTACGCAATCGTGGGCAATGTGCGAATAAGCCATAAACAGGTTATTATTTCCGACCTTGGTCTTTCTCCCGTCTTCTGTGCCGGGGTTAAAGGTGCAGTATTCACGGATGATATTATGATCGCCTATCTCCAATAAGCTATTTTCTCCTTTATATTTTAAGTCCTGCGGCCGGCTTCCCAGCACTGCCCCGGTAAAGATTTCGCAGGATTTCCCGATTGTGGTATTGCCTTCTATTACGCAGTGCGCGCCGATTTTTGTACCCGCACCGATAGAGACATTATCTTTAATAATAGAATACTCGCCGATTGTGACATGATCGTATAATTTAGCTTTCTGGGAGACCACGGCACTGGTATCTATTTCTGTTTTCATTTTAATCCGTTAAAACAAACTTAAGGTCTGCTTCGGCGACCACTTTTCCCTCTACTTTTGCCTTAGCATGCACCAGGCCGGTCTTAGGTTTAATTTTTCCGGCATCTACTTCCAGCACCAGCTGGTCGCCCGGCACCACGGTTTTTCTAAACTTTATATTATCGGCAGCGATAAAATAAGCGATCTTACCCTGATTCTCCTCCGGAGAAAGCATCATCACCCCGCCCACCTGCGCCATAGCTTCGATAATCAGCACCCCCGGCATCACCGGTCTGGTGGGAAAATGCCCTTTAAAAAAATAATCGTTTATGGTAACGTTCTTTATCCCCACGGCGCGCCTGCCTTTTTCCAAAGAAGTTATTCTATCTACAAACAGGAAAGGCTCGCGGTGCGGCAATATTTTCATAATCTCAGGCGCACCCAGCTCCTGCCCTTCAGGCGGAGAGTAGGAAGCGCCGATGCCTCCGGCAGACTGCTTTTGCTTTTCCCGGTCTATTTTCTTGATTAATTTCAGGTTCAAAGAGTGCCCGCTCCTTAAAGCAATAACGTGAGCCTTTATCGGTTGGCCCAGCACGTATAAATCGCCCATTAAATCCAGTATCTTATGCCGGATGAACTCATCCTCATAGCGCAGTTTGTTCTTCAGCACCCCGGTCTTGCCTAAGACAAGAGTATTCTCGTAATTTGCGCCCTGTCCAATACCCTGCTGCTGCAATTCCGTCGCTTCTTCTTCCAGGCAGAAGGTGCGCGAAGCAGCTAATTCATCCTTAAAGGTATCCGCATTAATGCCCAACTCCATAAACTCCGCTTTTAAAAGCGGGTGATCGTAACTTAAAGTGTAGGATATCCTGAAATCCTGCGCCGGCAAAACTACAATCGAGCCGCCGGGCTCTTCTACAAAAATAGGGTCTCTGACCAGATAATAATGACGCGCCTTAGCCTGCTCTTTAATGCCCGCATCAGTAAGCGCTTTTAAAAAATTCAGGCTGCTGCCGTCAAGACCGGGGACTTCTTCGTTGTTAATTTCAATATCCAGGTTGTCTATCCCCAAACCCGACAGGGCCGCCATCAGATGCTCGATGGTATGCACCTCTATACCGTCCTTGCCTATGGAGGTGCGCCGGGGTGAGCGCGACTGAGATAACAGCGTATCCACCGAGGCTTTAATCGTGACTCTGGGTGTTGTATCCGTGCGGATAAAATTGATACCGCAGTCCAGGCCTGCCGGCTTAAAGGTAATGTTCACTTCCTTAGCCGTATGCAGGCCTACGCCTTTTAAACTGGCGTCTCTGGCAATCGTCCTTTGCTGTTCCATATTTATTTTTTATTGAGCCTGGCTTCTAACTCCGCTATTTTTTTCTTAAGTTCGGCGATGGTATTATATAGGCGGGGCAAGTTCTGGACGCAGGCATTGACTTTTCTGGAAATTTCAGCCGGTTTTGCCGGATAGCCCCAAAAGGTCGCTCCCGCGGGGACGGATTTATTTACTCCTGACTGCGCCATCACAATAGCCTTGTCTCCGATATCAATGTGCCCCACGATCCCCACCTGTCCGGCCAGGATCACATTCTTGCCGACAGTCGTGCTTCCGGATATCCCTACCTGCGCCACAATGAGGGAGTTTTCTCCGATCACTACATTATGGGCGATCTGCACCAGATTATCAATTTTAGTGCCGCTTCCGATAACGGTCTTGTCGAAACGGGCGCGGTCAATAGTGACGTTGGCGCCTATCTCTACATCATCCCCTATCTCCACTGTCCCTAACTGCGGGATCTTCTGGTGCATCCCTTCCACTGTCGTAAAACCGAAACCGTCTGAGCCGATCACCGTACCGCTATGAATAATCACGCGCTCGCCGATAGTGGTGCGTTCGCGGATAGAAACATTAGGATAGATTAAAGTGTCTTTACCTATTTTTGTATCATGGCCCAAATAGCAACCCGGGTAGATTACGGTGTTATCTCCTATAAATACATTATCGCCGATTACGGCATAAGGCCCGATGGCTACATTACGGCCGGTCTGGGAGCCCTGGCCTAATATGACGCTTGAGTGGATACCTCTGGGGTGTTTTATTTCCTGGGGGCCGAGTAGGGAAAGTATCTTGGCAAATGCCAGCGAAGGATTATCTGTGCGGATAGTCGGCTTATCTTTAACTAGAAGATCGCGCGGCACAATCACCGCCGAAGCGCAGGTCTTTTCTATGAGGGGTAAATATTTAGGGTTAGCCAGGAAAGTAATATCGCCCTGGCGGGCTTCCTTTATCCCCGAGATACCCGTAATCACTAGTTTGCCGTCGCCGACTACTTCACCCTCGATAAAATCGGCTATTTCTTTTAGGGTTTTACGCACTTTCCGTATCTATTTCTTAGCGGCCTTGCTATTCAGGATGCTGATGATTTTATCAGAGACATCCCCGCCCTTAGGCTGATAGACTAAGGTTGCCCCGTCAAAGATAAAACTATAGCCCTCTTTTTCCGCATACTGGGTTACCGCATCCTTGATGTCTTTGGCTATTTCGATTTTCTTCTCAATATATTCTTTACGCAGGTCGGTCTGTTTCTGACGTACAAATTCATCGAATGCCTTAACCTTCGCCTCAAACTCGCTCTTCTTGGCCGCCTTCTCTTTATCGCTTAATAAGTTGATTTTATCCTGCAGCTGTTTTACTTCATTGGCCTTTTTTTCTATCTCCGTATTATATGCGGCCTCTTTAGTTTCCAGCGCCTTGGTATAGTCATTGGCTTTGGCGTATTCCTTAGCCACCACATCTACGTTGATGTAGCCGAACTTATCCGCGGCAAATACAGGCGATACTAGAAACACACAACCGGCAATCACGACTAACAACACCATTAACTTCTTCATCTGTCTCTCCTCTCCATGAGTTATGCCCTCATCTAGAAACTATTGCTCATATTAAAGTGAAACTTGCCGCTGCCTCTTTTATTCTGTCCGGGTTGCGTATCCAGGGGGATACCGTAATCGACCATGATCGGCCCGATAGGGGTCTTAATTCTCACCCCGAAACCCATCCCTGACTTTAACTCGTTTAATTTAATGCCGTTTGCCTTGGACCAGACATTGCCCGTATCGTAAAAAACAGCAAGTTTCAGGAAACTAAAAATAGGGTAAAGGTATTCGACATTGCCGATGACCATTGCCCTTCCGCCCAGGGCATCCTTGGAAATGGGGTCTATCGGCCCGACCATGCGTTCATCATAGCCTCTGATAGTAGTAGAGCCGCCGGCAAAAAACCTTTCATAAAGCGGAATATCATCGGAGTTGCCGTAAGGGCCGCTAATGCCGAGCCTGCCCCTAAACTCCAGCGCCGAACCGCGCAAGAGCGGAAAATAATGCGAAGCCCGGCCGTAGAATTTCCAGAAATTTTTATCCGCGCCTAACGGGCCTCCGGCATTTTGCATGGCAGCGGTAATCAGGTTTCCCCTTACCGGATCAAGCTTACTATTGCGGTTGTCATAGGCAAGATCCAGCTCTATGCTGCTGATATTATTTGTGCCGGCCTCTTCTTTTAAGGCTTGACTGGCATTCTCGTCAATGTTACTGATTTTTATGCGGTCGTAACGGTAGGTTAAATCTCCCCTGATATATTCGGTGATGTCTCTTCCGACGCGCACGTCCCCTCCGGTTATATCCTGGTCATAACCGTAGCCCACATCTTCTTCTCTCTTGGTGCTGTGTTTATAGGCATCAAAACCAAAAGCTACCGGGTAATCAAAGACCCAGGGCTCGGTAAAGCTGAAATCAAAACCGCTGTTTACCGTTCCAAAGGAAGCCCTCAGCTTCAAATCCTGGCCGGCGCCGGTAAAATAGGGGAAGTTCTTCCAGTCGAAATTATTTTGCTCAATCTGCACAAACCCGACAAACTGGTCAACGGTACTGTAACCGCCGCCGAAACTAAAGGCCCCGGTTTTGGCTTCTTTGACTTCCACTACCAGGTCTTTTTTATTGGGGGTGGTGGTATCCTCGGTGTCATAACTTACTTCTTCGAAAAATGCCAGGTTATCCAGCCTCTCCTTGCTGCGCCTGAGCTTCTCTCCGTCGAATCTGTCTCCCGGCCTAATCCTTAGCTCGCGGCGGATGACCATATCTTTGGTTTTAACATTACCCCTGATCTTAATTTTATCTACGTAGGCAACTTCATTTTCAGTAATGGTATAGATTATATCGGTGCGGGCGGTATAGGTATTCAGAGAAGTAGTTTCCTCTACCTGGGCAAATATGTAACCCCGGTCAAAATAAAGGCTCTGAATGTTTGCGATATCCTGCTTCATCGCTTCATCGCTATAGACCTTGCCCGGCACGCATTCCTTAAGTTTTGCCAGAATGTCCTTTTCCGGGATATCTTTATTACCTTTTATAGTAACGTTTCCGACGAGGTATTTTTTCCCTTCCCGGACGCTGATAGAGATATATAAAAACGGCTTCTTGGGGTCAGCTTTAACTTCGGAATCAACCGCTATATCCGCAAAACCTTCCCGCCGGTAGAATGACTTCAGGCGCTCGATATCTTCCGCCAAGACTTCGTCTTTTAAGACCCCGGGGTTAAAAAGCCAGGCTGGTTTTGTCTTCATTAACCTGATCAGGCGAATAGCCGGATAACTCTTGTTTCCGGTAATGGATATGCTCCTGACCTTAACTCTTTTACCTTCTACCACGTTAAATTGCACCTTTGCTTTATTGGTTTCTTTATTCAGATCTACCTCGTAATCTATCTTGGCCTGGATATAACCTATTTTTTCGTACATCTTAGCTATAGTCCCTACATCTTCGGTGAGGGCAGGATAATCTAAATACTGCCCCTGGCGGGTTTTTAAAGCTTCCCGTATTTTCTCTTCCTTCATCGGCAGGCGTTCTATCCCGGAAAAGGTTATTTTTTCGATGATCGGCCTTTCTACTACTGTCACGATCACTTTCACTCCGCCTTTATAATCTTCGGTATCGATTTTTATATCGCTAAAAAAACCTAAAAGATAAAGGCGTTTTAAATCATCGCTTACCACGTTCTCCTGATATGCGCCGCCGATCCTGATCTTCATTTTGGAAATAATGGTATTGGCACTGATAGACTTATTGCCTTTTACTTCTATGGCGGTGACTGTTTTAAGGGTGGCTTCCTGCGCGTTCGCTTGCGCTTCGGGCGATAAAGATTCTCCTTGAGCAGGAGACAAACTACCGATTGCCAAAAATACCACACAGCTTGCGGATAGAAAAGCTCGTTTAAACATGGGGATTATTATATTATAGTTATTCCTCTTCATCAATAATATATTTATTCTAACCGGGCGATATTTTCAAACCTGGTGTATTCCTTAATAAAGGTAAGCCTCAGCGATCCGACCGGGCCGTTACGCTGCTTGGCGATAATGACCTCGGTTACCCCCTGGTTATCAGGCGTGGGATTATAATAATCCTCTCTTAATAAAAGCACGACCACGTCGGCGTCCTGCTCTATGGCTCCCGATTCCCTTAAATCGGAAAGCTGCGGCCGGTGGTCGGTACGCGATTCAACTGCCCGGGATAACTGGCTGATCCCTATCACCGGCACATTCAACTCCCTGGCCAAGGCCTTCAGGGAGCGCGAGATATCGGAAATTTCCTGCTGCCTGTTTTCGATATTTCCGGCGCCGCGCATCAGCTGTAAATAATCCAGGATGATCAACTGGATATCCTGCTGCGCTTTTAACCTGCGCGCCTTGGCGCGAAGCTCCATCACCGAAATAGCGGGCGAGTCATCGATAAATATCGGGGCATCGGAAAGCTTACCCGCTGCTGCGGTAAGCCGCGGCCAGTCGGATGACGCCAGATAACCTGTCCTGACTTTATGGGCGTCGACTCTGGCGTGCGCGCAGAGCATCCTCTGCACTAACTGCTCCTTAGACATTTCCAGGCTAAACATCGCTACCGGTATTTTCTCCACCACTCCGGCGTGCTCTGCGATACCCAAAGCAAAAGCGCTCTTGCCCATGGAGGGCCTTCCGGCAACAATAATTAAATCCGAAGGCTGAAGTCCCGCGGTCTTAATATCGAAATCAATGTAGCCGGTAGGGACCCCGGTAACATGTTCTTTCTTCTGGTAAAGCCTGTCTATCGTATCAATGCTATCCTGTATAATATCCTTAAGGTGCAAATAACTGCTGTGCGGCGTCTTATCGCTGACCTCAAAGACTAACCCCTCCGCCCTATCCACCACTTGATCGATATTGCCTTCGCTTTCGTAACAGAGGGAAACAATCTTGGTGGCATTATTGATCAGCGTGCGTAAAATCCCTTTTTCTTTGACGATGCTTACGTAGTGGGCGATGTTGGCTGCGGTAGGCACGGAATTGGCGAGGCTGGTTAAAAAACTTACCCCCCCTATCTCATCGAGGGTACCCTTTCTCTTTAATTCGTCGGTGAGGGTGATCAGGTCAACCGCTTTACTGGCATTATAAAGATCCAGTATCGCATCAAATATCTTCCTGTGCGTATCTTTATAGAAATAATCCCTCTTTAATGTTTCCAGGGCTACGCCTATAGCCTCTTCATCTATAAGCATGGAGCCCAGCACCGCCATTTCGGCTTCCAGGCTTTGGGGAGCAATCTTTTCTAAGGATATTTCGCTAGGCATGTTTAATGAGCCCACAACTTACGGAACGCAAGTGAACGTAAGTTGTTTGGGCGAATTAATCCCGCACCTTTTTAAAACATTCAAAAAAACAGTAAAAAACTTGAATAAATAAAAGGTGCGGGATAAGTTCGGACAAATGACTTATGTCGTGCTTCGCACTCCATAAGTCATGTCCTCACTTATTTCTTCACCACCCAGACTTTGACTTTAGCCATGACTTCCGGGTGGAGTTTAACCGGGACTTCGTAGATACCTAAAGATTTTATCGGCTCAGCCAGCGCGATCATGCTTTTGTCTATGCTTAAGCCCTCTTCTTTCAGGGCCGCTTCCAGCTCGCCGGCGGTGATACTGCCGTAGAGATTCTCTTCTTCCTGCACTAAAACCGGCATGGTCAGAGAAATGCCGGCTAATTTTTCTTTTAGCTCTTCGGCCTCTTTTTTGGCTTTTTCCAGTTGCAGCGCTCTTCTTTGTTTTTCCTGTTCCAGCTGCTTCAGATTAGAGGCGGTCAGACGAACGGCCAGCCCGTTGGGAATGAGAAAATTGATGGCAAAACCGTCTTTGACCTTGATCACGCTGCCGGCCTTGCCTAACCTGTTAACGTCTTCTTTTAAAATGACTTCCATTGCCGTTTTTTTTCTTTCTAATAAACTATACCCGCGTATAAGGAACAAGCGCCAGGAACCGGGCTTTCTTAATCGCCTCGGCAATCAGCCTTTGATGCTTGGCGCAGTTGCCGGAATAACGGGAAGAAATAATTTTACCCCTCTCCTTGATAAACATCTCCAGGTTTCTTACATCCTTGTAATCTATATGCTTGGTTTTGTCTACGCAGAAACGGCAGAACCTTTTTCTGGTAATCAAAGGCTTGTCGCGTTTCTTCGCAAATGTCTTGGTCTTAAACCTCATGCGCCTTATCCTCGCTTTCTTCTAACCAGGTTGTCTCTGTTGACGGTTCCGGTATCGACTCTGCGGATTCTGCCGCAGGGGCCCCCTTGGACGACTGGGCCCCGCCTAAAAACTGGACCCGTTCTGCCCTGACCTCGATTACGTTACGCTTCTGGCCGGCATTGTCCTCCCAGGAACGCGACTGTAACCTCCCCTCCACTAAAAGGGGGCTGCCTTTATGCAAATACTGGTTGCAGGTCTCTGCCTGTTTATTCCAAGCCACTGCCGTAATAAAACAAACCTCTTCTTTGAGTTCCTGATTCTTATCTTTGAATTTACGGTTTACCGCCATCCTTAAATTGACTACCGCCGTCCCCTGAGGAGTATAACGCAATTCCGGGTCTTTGGTGAGATTACCGATCAGTAATACTTTATTAAAACTAGCCATCTGCTCCTCCCTTATAACCTGCTTATCAATACCCGCAAAATATTCTCGTTTAGGCTATAGACCTGCCTGATCTTTGCTATGGCTTCGGAAGGAATATCGAAATTGAGCAGGTAATATACCCCTTCGATGCTCTTTTTGATAGGAAAACACAGCTTCTTTTTTTCCGACCAGACGCTACCGTCGGCGATATGGCCGTTGTTTTTGGTGACCACTTCGTGAATCTGGTTAAATAATGCCTTTCTTTCTTCCTCCGATAATTCCGGCTTCAGGATAAACATCGCTTCATACTTATTCATCTTTAATTGCTCCCTGCCTGCCGGCAGGCAGGCTTTTATTGAAAGTGTTCATGCTTTCGACAATACCCCTCTTAACCCAAAAACGGCAGCAATCAGAGGCCCTGGCTATTATCTCTTTGATCTGTTTCTTCTCTTTATTAGTAAAAGCAGACAGCACATAAGCGGCGGCAGCGGTATCTTTATGCGGCCTGCCTATACCAACGCGCAGCCGGCAGAAATCCTGAATGCCTAAAGCGCTGATGATCGACTGGAGGCCGCGATGGCCGCCCGATGAACCGAAAGGCCTGATTTTTAGCCTCCCTAATTCTAAATCCAGGTCATCGCATATAACCAAGAGCTTATCCGGGCTTATTTTATATTTCTTAAGCAACAGCTCTATGCAGGAACCGGATAGATTCATGAAAGTAAGCGGCAAGGCTAAAATTACTTTCTGCCCGTCAATCCTGCTTCTGCCGGTTAAGGAAAAAGTTCCGCTGTCTCTTTCTAGCGCAATCCGATAACGCCTGGCTAAAGATTTAATTGTCAAAAAACCGATATTATGCCTTGAGTCTATATAAGCCCTGCCCGGGTTGCCCAACCCCACAATTAATTTCATGCCTTTAGCTACATCCCTACTTCTTTTCTTTCTCTTTTTCTTTTCCTTTTTCTTCTGCTGCAGCTTCTCCCTCCTCCGGAACTTCTTTCTTTTCTTTGATCACCTCCGGCTCCTGCGCTTCTTCGCCTTCTACGGGGGCAACGGGGACCTCTTCCTTAATCGGAGCGGCGACCGATAACACCACCGCCTCAGGCGGGGTTAAAACCTTGACCTTAGCAGGGAAACTTAAATCCTTGACGTGGATAGTATCGCCTATTTTTAACTGGCTGACGTCCGCTTCTATTTCCTTGGGGATATCCGTAGGCAGGCACTCTACTTCTACTTCCCAGAGGATGTGTTCCAGAGACCCGCCTTCCTGCTTGACGCCTGCAGGCTCGCCTTTAGCTATCACCGGGACGTTTACTTTAATCACCTTGGTGAGGGAGATCTCGTTGAAATCTATATGGATGATATCGCCCTGCACCGGGTCGTACTGAATCTCCTTAATCAGACAGGGCTTGGTCTTTTCTTTTTTCTCTTCTTTAAACTTAAGATTAATTACTGTGTTCTCCAGGCGGTGCTGATGGATGGCACCCCAGACATCCTTGTGCGATAACTTTATCGACAGGGAATCTTTGCCCTGCGCATAAACCACGGCGGGAATAAAGCCCTTGTGCCGTAAATCGCTGACTTTGCTTTTACCGATCTCCTCCCTCGGTTGCGCCTCTAAGAATATATCTTCCATATTTTTCTTATCCTTTTACTATTGAAAAATTGATTACACAGATTTAAAAATAGATTACGCAGATTAAAACTAAAACGCAGAAATCTGTGTAATCTTAAATAATCTGTGTAATCAGAGGTCTCCATCTATAATTATTTTGGAGACCTCAATCAAATAATGAACTGACCGATTCTTCATTGTGTATCCGCTTAATCGCCTCGCCTAAAAGATCGGCTACGGATAATACTTTAATCCGGCGATGCTTCTTGGTCTGATCCAAAGGAATGCTATCCGTGATCACCAGCTCTTTCAGGTCTTGGCATTGATCTATGCGCTGGAGCGCCGGGCCGGATAAGACGCCGTGGCTGATTGCCGCAATAATGCTTTTTGCCCCGGCTTTCTTCAGGGCCTCTACCGCCTCGATAAGCGAACTTCCGGTAGCAATCAAATCGTCTACCACTATTGCGTCCTTGCCTTCCACGTCGCCTAAGATGTGCATTGCCTCTGTCTTCTCAGGGGAGGCACGCCTTTTATCGATGATCGCCAGGTTTGCGCCTAAACGTTTGGCATATGCGCGCGCCATTTTTATGCCCCCGACATCCGGAGAAACCACCACTATATCCTGAGGTTTCATTCCCGAGAAATAATCTATAAAAACTCCCACCGCAAAAAGATGGTCCACCGGTATATTAAAAAATCCCTGGATTTGTCCGGCATGCAGGTCCATGGTCAGAATCCGGTTTGCGCCTGCCGTAGTCAGAAGGTCGGCGACTAACTTTGCCGTAATCGGCACGCGCGGCTGGTCTTTTCTATCCTGCCGGGCATAACCGAAATAAGGAATTACCGCGGTGATCCTCTCTGCGGAAGAGCGCTTCAGGGCATCGAGCATAATCAAAAGCTCCATCAGGTTATCGTTGGGCGGCGGACAGGTCGGCTGGATCAGGAATACGTCTTTGCCGCGCACGTTTTCGTTAATCTTAACCCTGATCTCCCCTTCGCTGAACTTTCCGACAAAAGCGTCTGATAATTTAACCTTCAGGTACTTGCAGATATCCCTGGCTAATTCCGGATGCGCATTACCGCTCAATACGGTTAATTTGTCCATTCGGCTACCTCTTCTTCCTTAAAATCCTCGCCGGCACCCCTACCACCACGCTTCTGTCCGGCACATTTTTATGCTTTAATATCACTGAGCCGGCGCCTGTTTCCGCATCCCGGCCAACCTTAACCGGTGCCACCAGCACCGTATCCGAACCGATAAAAGCCCCCTCTTTGATGACGGTAGTATACTTGCGCCTGCCGTCAAAATTGGCAGTGACCACCCCCGCGCCGATATTGGCCTTGCGGCCGATGCGGGCGTCGCCGATATAACCGAAGTGTTTTATCAGGGTTTTTTCTGCGAGGCTTGAACGCGCAATCTCCAGGAAATTACCCACCAGCACATCGTTTTCGACGCGCGTACCTTCTCTTAAATGCACGAAGGGGCCTATGGAACAACGTTTTCCAATTTTAACATTCTTTTCAATCACTGTAAAGGGATAAATTACGCTCTCTACGCCTATTTTTACCCCGTAGTTGATAAAGACAGAGCCCGGATCAACTATGCTTACCCCCTGGCGCATCAATCTCTCGTTAATCTTTTTTTGCATCAGCGCATTGCACTTAGCCAGGTCTGTGCGTGAGTTTATACCCAGCGCTTCACTAACATCCTGAATGCTTAAATTTTCCGTAAGCGCGCCCTTCTTGTAAAGGATACCCGCGACGTCGGTAAGGTAATATTCGTGCTTGCGGTTATTTGCCCTTACCTCTTTTAAGGCCGCCGCTAACTTATCTTTATTAAAACAGGCAATACCGGTATTAATCTCTTTGATCTCCTTTTGGTAATCATCGGCGTCCTTCTCCTCGATGACCCCAGAGATGCCGGCATATTTATCCCTTAAGATCCTGCCGTAGCCGGCGGGGTTCTCTACCGTCGCGGTCAACAGCGTCAGGTCCGCATTATTCTCGGCGTGGCGCGCTAAAAGTTTTCTCACGCTCTCTTTCGTCAAAAGCGGGTTATCCGCATAAAGGACCAGGACCGTTCCCTTAAAGCCCGCCAGGCTCGGCAGCGCTGTTTTCACTGCATCAGCCGTGCCTGCCAATTTCTTCTGGAGCGTTATCTTGATGCCGGAGGGAATTAGCTTCCTTAGCTCTTGATGCTTATAACCTAAGACCGCGATGACCTTTTTTATCTTTAAGTCCCGGACCAGATCCAAGACATAGCTTAAAACCGGCCTGCCGCAAAGGGGATGCAGGGCCTTGGGCGTTTCGGATTTCATGCGCGTGCTTTTACCCGCGGCTAAGATTATACAAGCGATATTTTTCTTCATCTTATATGGCATAATTGTTTTTTACGCTGGGACGCATGGATTCGAACCATGATAGCGAGACCCAAATTCTCGTGTCCTACCATTGGACGACATCCCAAAATAAATTTTCTATTGATGTGCTACCATTCCCGCGCGCATCTTTCTTGCCGCGGGATCCCGCCCGCTATCAGATAGCCTAGCGGGAACACTACCGGGCATTTAGAAATTATGTTTATCTATTCCTTAAGCCAGGCTGTCTTCGTGCTGGCTGCTCCCGGGGCCTTTATTCTTTTCCTGTTCGTAGGCTTCTAAAACCCTTTTCTGGAGTATCTCCCTAAAGGACTGCGTGATCGGATGGGCAATATCCTTATGCTCAGCCTGAGAACTGGCAGTGGCGTCTTCGCTTACCGGCCGGGGTACCTGCGGCAGCTGGGAGGCGCACTGATTGCAGTATTTACTACGCACCTCGTTTTTAAAATTACATTTAGGGCAGGGCTGCTTAATCTTGCGGGATGGCATGGCAATGAATAAACTGCTTGAGCCCTCGATCACCTTTATATTCCTGACCACAAAGGCATTGTCAAAAGTCACCGTGGCATATGCCTTTAATTTTTTATCCGGCGAATCCTTCAAGAATATCCTGACCTCGGTTATCTCCATAGGAACCCCCCCCCTCCTCGTTGAGCTAAAACGTTTCTACTGCAAAAACTCGGCTTAAGCTCTCCTCTCTCGCAAGCTTCCTCACCAAAGATACGGCCTCCTTTCTTGAGGCAACAATAGCAAAAACAGCCGGGCCGCTCCCGGACATCAAGATTGCCTTCGGGCCAAAATCAGCCAGCCTTTTTCTTATCCGCAGCACTTCGGGGTAAAGACGCAAGGTAACCTGTTCGAGGTCATTAACTAACATTCCTGCCAATAAAGACAAGCGGTTCTTCCTTATGGCCAGAGTGAGTATTTTAACATTATGCTTGGGGGTTGTCAATTTAAAAGTCCGCAAATTTCTGTCCCATTTCTTATAGATAAAGGGGGTGGAGACCTTGATCTTGGCCACGATTAAGGCATGCCAAAGCCTCACCCGGCAGAGGCCGGGTAACGGTTTTATCCTTTCTCCGCGGCCCTCACCCAGCGCAAAAGGCGTATTGTAAACAAAAAAGGCAACGTCACTGCCGATCTGGCAGGAAAGCTTAACCAGCTCCTTCTGCCTGAGGCCAAGCTTCCAGAGCCTGTTTAGGCCGATTAAGACGCAGGCGGCGTTGCTTGAGCCGCCGCCCAGGCCCGCCCCTATTGGTATGCGCTTGATTATCTTTATATCCAGCCCCTGATTAATATGCCGGCTCCGGCGCACTAAAGCAGCGGCGCGATAAGCCAGGTTAGAGCTATCTTTAGGGACAGCGGGGTTGCTGCAGATAATCCTGATTTTTCTGTCGCGGCGATTTTTAAGCAGAATGGTATCGCAAAGACTTATCCTCTCAAAAATGGTCTTGATATTGTGGTATCGGTCTTTGCGTTTCTTCAGGACTTCCAGGTAGAGGTTTAGTTTGGCGGGAGAATTAATGGTCAGGGTTTCCAGCATCACTACAAAAGCGCTAAGGCTGCATTTTCTATATCGCCAGGCGTAAGATTATATTCCTTTAAAAGCTCGTCGGGCTCGCCGGACTGGCCAAACCTGTGTTTTATACCTACGCGTAAAACCTTGGTGGGCGAGTTTTCCGCTACCACCTCATCTATGCCTGAGGCCAGCCCCCCGGTAACCGTATGCTCTTCGCAAACAATTATGCCGCGCGTCTGGCGCGCGGCCTCTAAAATGATCTTGTTATCCAGGGGCCGGATAGTGTGCATATTAATAACCCTGGCCTGAACGCCTTTTTGCGCCAGGCCTGTGGCTGCAATCAGCGCCTCGCCGACCATAATCCCGCAGGCGATAATAGTTATATCTCTACCCTCGCGCAAAGTTTGAGCTTTGCCTAACTCAAACTTTCCTTTATTTTCTATGGTGGCTACCTTTGGCCTGCCCAGGCGCACGTAAAAAGGCCCGGGCTTATTGGTAGAGGCGATAATGGCATCGCGCGTCTGGGGCCCGTCACAGGGGACCACAATATTCATGTTAGGAATAACGCGCATCAAAGAAACATCTTCCAGCGCCTGATGACTGGCACCGTCCGGGCCGACGGTGATACCGGCGTGCGTGGCCACTATTTTAATATTGAAGTTATTGTAAGCGACGCTGTTCCTGACCTGATCCCAGGCGCGGCCGGTGGCAAACATGGCAAAGGTAGAGACAAAAACAATCTTCCCGCAACTGGCTAACCCGGCTGCGGCGGCCATCATATTCTGTTCTGCCACGCCAAAATTAAAAAACCTCTCCGGGAAGACTTTGGCAAAGAGGCTGGTGCGCGTGGAGCCGGAAAGGTCGGCATCTAAAACGACGATATCCTTATTGGTCTTTCCTAACTCCACTAACGTCTGTCCGTATACGTCGCGCTGATATAATGACTCCGCCATCTTACTCCAGTTCTTTTAGCGCCTTTTCTGTTTCTTCTTTGCTGGGGGCGCGTCCGTGAAAATCCACCACGTTTTCCATAAACGAGACACCTTTGCCTTTTATGGTGCGGGCAATGATAATCGTAGGCTTATCTTTTATGGTCTTTGCTTCGGCATAAGCGGCTAAGATTTCTTTGATCTTATGCCCGTCTATCTCTATGGTGTGCCAGCCGAATGCCTGCCATTTAGCCGCAATCGGTTCTAAGTTCATAATTTCTTCGACCTTTCCGTCTATCTGGAATCCGTTATAATCCAGTATCCCGCATATATTATCGCATCGGTAATGCGCCGCCGCCATAGCCGCCTCCCAGATATTGCCTTCTTGTATCTCTCCGTCTCCCATCAGCACATACACGCGGTAATCTTTTTTGTCTATTCTAGCGGCTAAGCTCATCCCTAAAGCTACCGATAGCCCCTGCCCTAAGGAACCGGAGGCAACGTTTACGCCGGGGGTGCGCCGGTCGGGATGGCCCTGTAGCATAGAACCCATCTTCCTTAAAGTAAGCAATTTTTCCGGCGAGAAATATCCGAATTCGGCTAACTCCGCATATAAAAGAGGGCAACAGTGCCCTTTAGAAAGATGAAATCTATCGCGGTCAGGCCAATCAGGATCATCGGGTTTATGCCGTAAGACCTCGAAAAATAAAACCGTGATTAAATCCGCCGAAGACAAACTTCCGCCCGGATGCCCGGAGCCTGCCTTATCCAGCATCCGGACAATCAGCCGCCTGATTTGTTTTGCCTTACCTTCTAACTCTTTAATTTTACTTTCACTATACTGCATTATTTTATCGCCTCTATCTTTTTCTTTATCCCCTCCTGGTCAGGATCCAGTTTTAACGACTTCTGCCAGGATAATTTAGCCTTCTCGTTATCCCCGCTCTTTAAGTAGGCGTCGCCTAAATGTTCGTATATCAAGGGGTCCTCCATGATTAAACCGGCCTTTTCCAGTTCTCTCGTCGCTTCTTTTAATCTGCCCTTCTTAAAATAAAACCACCCCAGGCTGTCTAAATATGCTCCGTTATCCGGCTCCATCTCCAGGGCTTTCCTGATCATCACCTCTGCCTGGTCTAAGTTTTTATTCTGCTCGACGTAAAGATAACCCAGATAGTTGAGCGCCTGGTGGTAATCCGGTTTTAATTCCAGGGCCTTTTTTAATTCTTTTTCCGCTCCCCCTAGATTATCCGTTTCTTCGTAAATATTGGCTAAATAAAAATGCGCTTCCGGGTCTTGGGGCGCTAAATCCAGGATCAAGCGGTAGGTACTTTCGGCGGATTTAAAACTCCTCTGCCTTAGATACAACTCCCCTAATGCCTTATAAATTTCTATGTTTTCAGGCTGAATCTTAGAGGCGTTCTGCAGGGCTGTTTCGTATTCGCGATTTGCCTCTTCAGGCTTGCCTTCAGAAGAATAAACCAGCGCCAGGATCGCATGCGCTTCCACTGCCTGCGGATCAAGCCCCACGGCAGTATTCAGCTCACCCAGAGCATTATCGATTTCATTATTCTTAATATAAGTTGCGGCTAGATTCAAATGTATGAGCGGGCTTCTAGAGTCGGTCTTTAATGCCTGTTTGTATTCGGCGATAGCCTGATCGAACTCGCCTCGCACATTATGCATTACGGCCATGATATAGTGGCTTAAGGCAAAGGATGTCTTTTTATCTAAGGCAGCGGCTCCTGCGGTAATAACCAGGGAAAACAAAAGGCAAAAAACTAGCCCCCCGCAACATCTTTTCAACTGAGAAACCATTATTCTTTATGGGATAGCGCAGCTTTAAGATTAACCCCAGGCCCTTTTCTTCAGGTGGCGAAGGCGGCGGCGCATCTTTTTTCTCTTGTGGGTCCTTATTTTCCTCTTTTTTCTCTTCCTACCGCAAGGCATTCCCTGTCTCCTCTTTTTAATATATCAACTTATTCAAAGGGTACTCGATGATCCCGCCTGCGCCCGCTGCCTTTAATTTCGGAATCAGGATCCGGACAACCTTTTCATCGATGATGGTTTCTACGGCCACCCAATTGCTGTCAGAGAGCTCAGAAATAGTGGGTTTCTTTAAAGCCGGCAGCGAGGAAATTACTTTTTTAAGGTCTTTTTTTCTGACATTCATCTTCAGGCCGACTTTTTCTTCGGCGGCAATAGCGCCTTTTAAGAGCAAGGCCAGCTGTTCCATTTTAGACCTCTTCCAGCTGTCTTTATATGCGAGTTTATTGGCGATAAACTGCGTGGTTGATTCACAGATAGTGGCGATCTCCACCAGCTTATTGGCACGCAGGCTCCTGCCGGTCTCGGTAAGCTCTACAATGGCATCGACCAACCCGGAGCTTACCTTTACTTCTGTGGCGCCCCAGCTGAACTCTATCTCCGCCTTAACGTTATTCTTTTGAAAATATTCTTTGGTCACGTTGACCAGCTCCGTGGCAATACGACTGCCCTTAAGCTCTTTAACCGACTTTATATTGGAAGATTCCGGGACCGCCAGGACCCAACGCACTTTATTCAGGCTTTGCTTGGCATAAACCAGGTCCGTAACCCTAACCACCTCGGATTTATTTTCCAGTATCCAATCATTGCCGGTTATACCGCAATCCAGGGCTCCGTCTGAGACGTAGCGCGACATCTCCTGCGCACGCAGCAGCACTACCTCTATTTCCTGGTCATCTATAGAAGGAAAATACGAACGCTCCGAAGGAAGCGAGATGTTAAAACCGGCCTTCTTAAACATCTTAAAAGTTGCTTCCTGCAGGCTTCCTTTGGGTAAACCTAATTTTAATATCTTATCTTTCATAGCCCTTGGCCTTTCTTTAACGATTAAAACAGCATGGTCATTTATTATAGCGAGTTAATAATATATTGTAAAGGAAAAAATATGCCATTTTTATAATTGCAATCTCTCAAGATTTAGATTATAATAAATTGTTAACTTCTAAGAGGGACAAAGATGCTGAAAAACCTGCGCAAGAAGAAAACCAAAAAAACGATCTGGATAATTCTGGCGGTATTACTCGTGCCGGCTTTTATCCTCTGGGGCTCAAGCAGCCTGGTGCGTAATAAAGAAGAACCCTCCTCAGTGGGGAGAATATTCGGTAAAAATATTTCCCTGTTAGAATATAAGGATGCCATGGAGGCGGTAAAGGCCCAGATGATCATGCAATTCGGGGATAAATACTTAGAGGTGCAGAAATCCCTAGACCTGGATTCCCTTGCCTGGGACAGGCTGATATTACTGACCGAGGCCAAAAAGCATAAAATCAGAGCCAGCGACAAGGAAGTAGTGGAAACGATTGAAAGCTACCCCCTCTTTCAGAGCAAAGGCCGGTTTAGCGAGCGCCTCTATGCTGAAATGCTTAAGTATGTCCTGCGCACGCAGCCGCGCACCTATGAAGAACAAACCCGCCAGAATATCATGCTTTCTAAGCTATACCGGGAAATTACCGAGAGTTTAAGTTTAAGCGATAAAGAAATTAGCGAAGAATACGGGAAGGCCAACGAACAAATCAGCGTTTACTACCTGGCGGCGCTGACTGCGGATTTTACCAAGGAGATAGCCGCCGCGGACGACGAATTAAAAAACTACTTTGCTAAAAATCAGCTGGATTTTAAACAACCCCTCTCTTTTAAAATAGAATACCTCGCCTGGACCGAAGAAGATAAGGATGCCGATACACTTAAGAACAAAGCCGAAGCCCTGATGCGCAAAAGAGCGGATTTTGCAAAATCTGCAAAAGAACTGGGATTCGAGGTTAAGGAAACCGACTTCTTCGGGCAAACCGACCCCATACCCGGAATCGGCTGGTCGCCGGAAATACTGATTATGCTTTCTAAGGTAAAGCCGGGCGAATTACTCCCGATTATACACGCGGACAAAAATTATTATCTGATTAGATTAAAAGAAAGAAAAGACCCCTATCTGCCCGATTTTGAGGCGGTAAAAGATAAGATAAAAGAAGTGTTCGCAAAAAACGCCGCAGAGGATTCCGCCAAACTTAAAATAGAGGCCGCACTTAGAGAGCTGGATAAAAAGGCGAACTTAGAGCAGGCGGCAAAAACCTTAAGCCTTAAATACGGCTCCACCAATCAATTTACTTATGGCAGTTATATCGAAGGTATCGGGATGTCCGATAATTTCTGGCTAAAAGCCCGGGATTTAAAGGAGGGCGGTTACAGCGGAATCATCAAGATGCCTTCGGGTTTTTATATTGTCGCGCTAAAGGCAAAAACCCCGATAGACCAGAAGAAATTTGCTGCCGAGAAAACCGAATTCGCTGGTAAATTATTGCTGCAGAAAAAACAAGAATACTTCAGCCGTTACTTCGAAGAACTAAAAAACAAATCCCAGAGATTCTAAGAAATTTCAACTTACTTTAATCGCCGCGACCGGGCACTGGTCTGCCACCTCCTGTAGGTTATGCAGTCCGCAAACCTGGGCTTTTACGTGGGCGATACCGTCGCCTTCAATCTTGAATACCTCCGGGCATGACTGTTCGCATAAACCGCAGCCTACGCAAGTAGAAACATCAACACTGACCTTTGCCATCCACCAGCCTCCTTACCTCTCCATCAGATTTTCAAACATCTCTTCGTGATCCACTTCTTCCGACAATATATGCGTTACCAACTGATAGGTAACATGGTCTTTGCCTAATGTCTTCTTGGCGATTTTATTATAGACCTCTATTGCGCCTGCTTCCGCTTCGGTAACGATACGGATAATCCTGTTTATATCGGCGGTATTTTTAGGCGGCATCATAAAAGGGGCATTGGCATTCTTTTCCAGCTCCATGGGGTTGGCAATAGGTAACCCCCCTAATTTGATGATTAAATCCGCTACTTCTGTGGCATGCTCCAGTTCGTCCTTGGCGATTTTATTCAGCATCTCCTGTATATCTTCATAGGCACGACCGGAAACCGCCTGCGCCATATACCAGTAAAGATAAAATGCCAGCCACTCATCCGCGTATGCCTTGTTTAAGTCCTTTACCAGATCCTTTAAACTCAGCTCTACAATTGCCCTCGCTTGTTTTCCCATATCCGCACCTTCCTTTCAGTTTGGAGCCGGAAGTTTTGGCAACCCCCTAACCCCTACTTACTATCTACTAACTACTTTGATCAACTTCTACCTTAAGGTTATACTTCTTTATATTATTATCCGCTATTTCCTGAATAATCTTTAACTGTTCGGGATTATTCAGCAGGTGCTTAAATCTACCCTGCGTCTTGAGGTATGCCTCTACCGGCTTAGGCTGAATCTGACGCACCGCGGATAATTTGCCGAATTCATATTCGACTAAAGGATAAAGGCCCGTCTCAACGGCGAGTTTCGCTATTTCGTAAGTGAGCGACGACTCGTGGCGCCAACCTAAAGGGCAGGGCACGTGAATCTGTATATACTTAGGGCCTTTAATGCTGTGCGCTTTCTTGACTTTTCTCTGAACATCCTGAGGAAACCCTACTGAGGCGGTGGCAACATAAGGTATGCCGTGGGCTACTGCGATTTCGGGCATGGGTTTTTTGGGACGGATGTTTCCCGTAGATCGAGCGCCTATGGGGCTGGTGGTGGTATTAGTATCAAAAGGAGTCAGGCCGCTCCTCTGCACCCCGGTATTCATATAGGCCTCATTATCATAACAAACATAGAGTATATCGTGGCCCCTCTCTAACATGCCTGATAAAGCCTGCAGGCCGATATCCGCGGTGCCGCCGTCGCCTGCCTGGGCAATCACGTTAATAGCATCTTTTTTGCCTAAATATTTTAATGCCGATTCTACTCCCGAGGCAACCGCGGCGGCATTTTCAAATAACGAGTGTATCCAGGGGACACCCCAGGCCGATTCGGGGAATTTCGTAGAAAATACTTCCAGGCATCCGGTATTATTGACCACTATCGTATTGGGGCCGCTGGCATCAATGACCAAGCGCGCTGCCATCGACTGCCCGCAGCCGGCGCATGCGGTATGCCCGCTTTTAAATAAATGCTCACTCATATTTTTCCTTTAATAATTCCGGTTTTAAATCGATGAATTCGGCGGCCCTTTCCCTCGCCGTAAGCAAGCGCAGCATCTCTTTGATGGAATCCTTGGTGATATCGCGACCCCCCAAGCCTACGATAAAACTGCTGATCACCTGAGGTTTATTCTTTTTCCCGAAGAAAAGCGCTTTTATCTCCGAGACCAGCGGCGCATCAGAACCCAGGGATAAAGCCCGGTCTAATACCGCGACCTTGTTTACATTCTTTAACGCTGCATAAATCTCATGCGCCGGGAAAGGACGGTAAGAAGTAATCTTGAGCAACCCGACTTTTTTCCCCTTTACCCTTAATTCATCTATGACTTCTTTTATCGTACCGCAGACCGAACCCATGGCTACGATAGCGCGGTCAGCGTCTTTAAGGCGGTATTCTTCGACCAGTCCGTGATACTGGCGGGCAAAAACTTTTGCGAACTCTAGAGTTACCTTCGGGATTAGTTTTAAAGCCTCTTCCAGAGTCTTCTCTATTGCGTAACGCGTCTCGGCATAAGCCTCGGGATCCACCAGCGGCCCCATAGTAACGGGATCTTGCGGGTCTAATTTATAAAGCGGCTGGTAGGCAGGTAAGAACTTATCTACCTGCTCCTGGGTGGGCATATCCACCGTTTCTATGCCGTGGGTCAGAATAAAACCGTCCATACAGACCATCACCGGAAGCATCATCGATTTATCTTCTCCCAGGCGATAGCCGATCAAATGCAGGTCTACCGCTTCCTGAATATCTTCGGCATAAAACTGAATCCATCCTGCATCCCTTAAGGATACGGAATCCTGCTGGTCGTTCCAGATATTGATCGGAGCAGAGACTGCGCGATTGGCGCAGGTCATCACTAACGGCAGGCGAAGCCCGGCCACATTAAAGACTACTTCTCCCATATACAATAACCCTTGGGAGCTGGTGGCAGTGTAAGCGCGCACTCCGGTTGCTACCGCCCCTAAAACGCAGGATAATGCCGAGTGCTCCGACTCCACATTTACAAATTCGGCATTCAGTTTGCCGTCGGCAACTATCTGGGCGAGCTCCTCCACGATATGCGTCTGGGGGGTAATGGGATAAGCTGAAATTACACCGGGCTTACACAACTTCACTACCTCTGCTACGGCTAGGGAGCCTTCAAGAAATTCTTTCATCTATTCTTCCTTGACCATTTCAATGTCTTTTTTGGGACAAATCATCGCGCAGTTACCGCAGCCCTTACAATATAACGGGTCAAAATCATAGGTATTCTTTTCTGCGCCGTCAATACAGCCCTCCGGGCAAATCAACAGGCACATCTTGCAGGCAATACAGTTTTTCTTCAGGAACTTCGGCTCGACCTCAGTGCGCCAGGAGCCTGTCTTATTATTTTTACTGCTGCCGGGCTTCACTATTAATGGGCCGAACATCTTTAACCTTTCGCTTGATTTTTAATCCAGGCAAAACCTTGCTTGACGGCTTCGATATTCGCCTCCTCTGCCTTGCCGGAAAATCTGTATTTTATAGTCTCTATCAGCGTATCCAAAGCGAACTCTCCCGTTGCCGCGGCAAATGCGCCTAATAAAGCGGTATTTCCGAGCGGACGGCCGATGGTCTTCATGGCGATTTCGTTAGCCGGCACGACAAAGGCCTTTTGTGTCGCTTTCATCTTGGGTATCTCTATACCTTCCCTATCAGAGATAATAGCGATACCTTTTTCTTTAAGCCCGGAAAAACAATTAAAGGCGCGCATCAGCGTGGCATCCACCACGATCACATAATCCGGCTCATATATCTGGCTGCGCAGGCGCACCGGCCTGGTGTCTACGCGCACAAAGGCATTCATCGGCGCGCCCATCTTAGCGGCCCCGAAGTGCGGAAAAGCGTAGGGATACATTCCTTTCAGGAAGTAAGCGTAACCTAATATGGCGGCGGTAGTGATTGCGCCTTGGCCGGCGCGGGCATGAATACGTGTTTCCTTCATTTATTAAAACGCTCCTCTATCTCAATAAGAAACAGATGCCTATAATACAACCTTTAATAACTATTGTCAAATATTTTATTCCCGCACCCGCAGGAAACCGGAGACCTCAGAGAGCAGCTTAAAGATTTTCTCTGATTTTTCGGGGTTAAATGTCCCCAGGCCGCAGCTGGGAGACACCAGCAGATTCTCGAATAACAAATCCCGCTCTATACCTCTACCGGCCAGGGTATCTATGCCTTCTTTAAGCCTCCGGATCAATAAATCCGCGGTCTCTTCTCCGCTAAAAAGCTGGGTAGGCACGATGCCCCAGCAGATCAGGCCGCCCCGGTTCAGGAAATCCTTTAAATCGTCGGCATAAAGCAGGAACTTATCCAAAAAATCAAAAGCATCAAAACTGATGATATCGATATCCCGGATCTGCGTAAAGATAGACCAGTCGGTATTGCCGCAACAGTGCACTCCGGTAAGCACGATCTCCTTAGACTTTACCCCGGCCATTAATTCGGCTAAGGTCTTTACTGCCTCCTCCCTGTTTAGAGGCGTATAGGCTGAGCCAAAACTTCCCAGATATGGCTCGTCGAAGAAAATGATCACCTGCTTGCCGAATTTTTTAAAGAGCCCCACCTGCCAGAGCGCTTTCATTACCAGGCCTTTTAAGATCGCCTGCATAAATATGGGGTCATACAAGAGCGCCCGGTTATTTTCGTCATTAATGCTGGCGGCAAAAGTAAACGGGCCGGTAACCTGGCACTTGATAAACTCTGCCTGCTTTAAAACCGGCCCCTTGAACCGCTGGCAAAACCTCTCTAGCCCCAAAGCAAAATCAGGGCTGATCTTAAAATATTCCGCGTCCGATGCGATAACGCGTTCATAAAATAACTCTAGTTTCCTCTCTTTATCCTCGGGATTAAAGACTAAACTCTTTCCTTTAATTTCCAGGCAGGGGAGGTTTTCGCTGAATTGCGCTATCATCCCTTCGCGCATATCGCGCTTAGGCAGCTGCGGCCAGAAAGGGGCCTCCGGCAGATACTTAAAGACTAAATCCACTGCTTCGTCTGCATCCTGATGCGGAAGGCTTCCTATTCCCATGGCTAATCCTTTAAAACTAAGCATCCTCTCCCCCTTTAAAATCCTAAACTCTCCCCTACCAAAATCACTTTTAGCCTATCCGCCGTCGCCTCGGCTTCAATAATCAGGATCTGGCAGCACATTCTTTTGTGTTCCGGCAGAAAACAGACAGCGCTACGGCAGATACCGTCTTTTAAACAGGCAGAGCCCCAATTAAGGCGCTTGCAATTAAGGGGCGTGGCATAAACCCTTGCCCGTTTTAGCGCTTCCTCAAGATTAGGGGCGATCTTGTTTATTCCCGCGACCACAATCACATTTTTAGCGTAAGAGACACCGGCGGTGCGGTTGCCAAAGCCGCTAAAAAATACAAGCTCCCCGCTTTGCGAAATGGCATTTGCACTGGCCAAATAATAATCCGCCTGGGTACCCTGCCTCCTTAACCCTAAACTCTCCTCTTTGCTGATGCCAGGTTTGTAGGGGCTAAAAACATGATTGCCGCGCGCTTCTAGATGCCTGACAATCCCCAGCTGATCCAGAGTGAGCGAGCCGGAAATGCCGATGCTAGCGGTTCCGGGTATAATTTCTAATATTTTTTTGATTGCCTCTGGCTGATCATGGCAATATACGCCGCGGATATTTCTTTTCTCCCAATTTTTAATCAGGCTATCTATCCTCTGCTCCATTTATTGCCTCTTGCTTAATCAGCTCCTTATATTCTTCTTTGGGAAAATAATTATCCTGAAAGACAACGTATCCCTTTTTGTTGACCAGGAAGTACGTCGGTATGCCTACGACGCCATAGCTATAGCTCGCCTCTGCTTCTTTATCCAGAAGTACGCGGTAAGGTATGGCATAACTTTTCATAAACCTTTCTACCCTCTGGTGAGATTCTCTTAAATTTAGCGCCAATACCTCTATTCCGTCTTTTGTCAATTCAGGATATAGCTTACTTAAGGCTTTTATCTGCTCCCGGCAATAAGGGCACCAGGTGGTCCAGAAAAATAAAAGCACCGGCTGCTTATTTTTATAATCACTTAAAGTTACCGTAACGTTATTCATATCCTGAAGAGAAAAATCAGGGGCTCCCGGCGCCTCCTCTGCCGCAGGCAGCTTGGCGACGATTAAGATGCTCATCATAGCAAAAATTACAGCTATTTTTCTCATCGGTTCATCCCCTGAAAGATAAAATAAACACCCGTAGCAATCAAAATAGCGGCGGATACTCTTTTTACGTACAACATCCATCTGCCGGACTTAGGCAGTTTTATCAATACAGAGCTGAAAGTCCCGGCTAGAATCAAAGATAACCCCATCCCGTAGGCAAAGCTTAAAAGCAAAAGCGTGCCGTATAGTATATCTTTTTTCTTCGCCAGATGCGCTAAGATCGACCCCAACACCGGAGTCACGCATGGACTCATGATCAGGCCTGAGGCTAACCCTAAAAAGAGAACTGACAGGTAACCGCGCTTAGGCTTTACAGCCGCCGGATTGATTATCGCGGGCAGCGGTATCCTGATCAAATCCAGCATAAAAAAACCGAATAGCACCACAATGACGCCTACGGCGATATTACTTATCCGGGAAGAACTGACAATACCGAATATCTGACCGCTAAGCGAAGCTAAAACTCCTAAAGCCGAATAGGTAATGGCGATTCCGCTAACATAGATAAAACTTAAAGCCAGCCCTTTTAATCTCGAAGTCTCCGGGCTTATTCCGATCAGGCCTATACTGATGGGGATAAAAGGATAAACGCAGGGGCCAAAACTTACCACCACTCCCCCGAAAAAAACTGCTAAAAAACTAAGCGGATTGCCCGATAGATTCATCTATCCATTTAAGGTAGTTTTTCTCGCCCCCGATTATAGGTAAGGCGATAATCTCGGGGGTAGCGTAGCTGTGCAGCGACTTAACCAGCCGTATAATCCGGGGCAATTTTGCTTTTTTAGATTTGATAATTAAAAGAGTTTCCGCTGCCCGCTCAACTTTTCCCTGCCAGCGGAAAATTGAATCTACCCCGGTTATTATATTTACGCAGGCAGCCAGCTTTTTCTTCACTAAAGCGCCGGCAATATTCTTCGCTTCATTCTTACTAGAGGTAGTGACAAAAATTATACTGTGCATCTTTTCACTAATTTAGCTATCCGGGAACCGTATCGTAAGCACTCTTTGGTCGCCCTGGCATCGGGAGTTCCGATTGCCACCGGCCCGTAATGGTCTCCCATATAATCGCCCTGGATAATCATACCATGGATGAGCATGGCGTTCAAGATATCCAGAATCGTGGTTTCGTTTCCACCGGCGATATTGGCGGAGGAGGCGAATGCCGCGCCGATTTTTCCGTCAAGCTTTCCGTGGAACTTCACCGATTCATCAAATAATTTTTTGATCTCCGCAGCCATGGTCCCGTAATAAGTAGGCGAACCAATCACTATAGCATCATATTCTAATAATTCGTCAGCCTGAGTATCTTTTACGTCTTTAAGGGTTACTTCTAGCCCTTCTTTTTTAATGCCTTCAGTGATGCTTTCTGCCATCTTTTTGGTATTACCGCTTTGCGAATAATAAACCACCAGCGCCTTTGCCATAAACCACCTCCGTTTAACCTTCTATGACTTTCACCGACTTTATCCTGCCAAACTGCGCGCAGGCATCAAAAATAACAGTGGGATCTTCCGTAGAGATGTTAATCTGAAAACTCCTCCCTTTTGCCTTGGCTTCTTGCGGCATCTCGATAACCCTTAAATCCTGCCCGAACCCCGCTAACGAATTATGCAGGGCCCCGCTAGATTCATCGAAGACATTCAGAATAAACTCTAATCTATACCTTTGCATGATGGTTATTTCAGCATGAAAAGAGAAATCATCCTGCCAGAGTCTTTGCCTTCTTTGCGGAAAGAGTAAAAGAGATCATTCCGGCAGAAAGTGCAGAGATGATCATCAAATATATGTTCCGGGCGCACTCCGCACTCCAGGGCCTGCTTTTTATTTTCCGAAGCCAGGTCTAAATAAAGGCGGCCTGCCCTCTCGATAACTGCCCCGGAAAATAGCTTTTTAAACTCCTCCTCCACTTCATAACAGCAGTCTCTGATCCCCGGCCCGAAGGCAAGGCGCAGATCCTCTTGCCTCGTCTTAAACAATTCACCCATCAAGCGGATAGTCCGGGCGGTAATATTTTCTTTACTGCTACGCCAGCCGGCATGCACCAGCCCGATGGCTGGGGTTTTAGCGTCGTATAAAAATACCGACAGGCAATCGGCGGTAAATACCGCTAAAGGAAGATCTTTCTCATCGGTAACCAGGGCATCCGTATCGGCTATCGCGTTATCATAAGATAATGCGCCGCTACCCTTATCAACCGCCCTGGCGTATTTAATATTATTGCCGTGTATTTGTTTGGCAGAAACCAGGCTTTTATAATCAATGCCTAAATCGTTTAAAAAGGCCCTGCGGTTTTCCAGTGAACTTGCCGTATCCCCATAAACAGAAGACATATTCCCTGATTGGCGGTGGCTAACAGCAGAGACTACTCCGGCATCAGCAAAATCATCGAAAGAAGAGTATGCTTTGTTTTTAGGGGAGGGTTGCTGGGGCATCGACTTTGACCAGTTTATTTCTGGACTTGGCTCCTTTAATAATCCGGACCTGGCACTTCTTAACCTTAAGGTATTCGGCTAACAACTCTATCAGCTGGCGGTTGGCAAGGCCCTCCTGCGCCGGGCTAGTCAAATAAACCCTGAAAGTATCATTTTCTTTTTTTACCAGGTTTCTGCTGGCCTTAGGGTTTACGCGGATATTTAAAATCACTTAAACGATTTCTATTTTGACTCCAGGTATTTTGTGTCCTGAATATTCTTGATCCTGTCGGAAAACCTATCCAGTTTCTTCAAAGAATCATCGTATTTACGCCCGGCATTGACTATATGGCTGCCTAGAATATCAAAATCCTCTTTGAACTTACCGATTTCTACGGAAAGCGCGCTTAAGCCCTTCAGGATAGCTTTGGCATTTTCCTCCACCTTCAATCCTTTCAGGCCCAAACAGATCACCTGCAGATAGGCATAAAAAGTATTGGGCGAGACCGGAATGACCTTTTTGGCTATACAATAAGAAAGCATGTCTTCTTTAATAATCATTTCATAGTAAACATTCTCCGCCGGTATGTACATCAGCGCAAAATCATATGTGTTTTCACCGGGCAATATGTATTTTGAAGATACTTCATCGACGCGGTTCTTGGCATCCTGGATAAATTTTTTGCGAAAGGAATTCTTCTCCTGCTCCTCCTGCGCGGAAAGCATCTTCTGGAAATTCTCGAGGCTAAACTTTGCGTCAATAGGAACTATCCTGTCTCCTAATTTTATAATCGCATCCACCGTGTCCGCAGTCTTAAACCTATACTGTGTAGCAAAATATTCCCCGGGTAAAACCTGTGCCAAGAGATTTTCAAGGAGAGTCTCTCCCATTTCTCCTCTAAATTTTGGCGCCCGCAGAAGATCCTGAAGGCTGGAGATATTTTTGCTCACCTCCAGTATCTGAGCGTTGGTAGCTTCCAGCTTTCCCAGCTGTTTTTCTACGTTTCCGAAGATGCCGGTGGCATTATTTAATTTCTGATCGATGGCATTATTGACGCCCTGCAGAGACTGGTTCATCTGATTCAGGCGGTCGTTGACGCCAGAAGAGATCTTTAAGGCCATGCCTATGATAACCACCGCTAAACCTAAAGACGCTAGAATTATTAACCAGATCATATTTTTATTATACCACCCCCCAGTGTCTTCTTAAAGCAAATAATCCTCTTTGATGCGTTTGACGCTTCTGAAGATGTTGGTTTTTACATCCGGACAGACCCTTTTGATCTCGCTGATGATTTTCGCCATTTTCCTGCGGTTGGAAGTAATGGCGTTCGGGCAGAGACAGGTCTCGTGAGGCAACTTTTCTTCTTTGGCAAAACGCTGGATTAAATATTCCTCTACATAGGCCAGCGGCCTGATGAGGATGATTTTACCTTTAAAAAGCTCTTGCCGGGGAGACATCGCAGAAATTTCTCCCTGAAAGAATAAATTCAACAAAATCGTCTCGATGATATCGTCCTTATGGTGGCCGAGCGCAACCTTGGTGCAGCCCAGGCGATCGGCAACCTTAAAAAGCGCTTTTCTGCGGTTCCAGGAGCACCAGAAGCAGTTGATATCTTTGCGTTTAGTCTGTTTCAGTACATCGACTTTTTCTATATGATAATCAACGCCGATTTTTTTGAAATATTTTTCTAACTTTTTTGCGCAGGAGCGCGGGAAACCCAAATCGATATGTACAGCCAGGACTTCATATTTAATAGGCACAAAAGCGCGGCGGTCATTTAAAATGCGCAGCAACGTCAAGCTGTCTTTGCCGCCGGAGACGGCTACGGCAATCTTATCCCCTTCGGCAAGCATCTCGTAATCCATAATCGCCCTGCCCACGCGCTTAGATATGTAAAACTCCGGCCCTTGTAATACTGACATAATCTCTCTTTCCGCTTTTAGCGGGGCCTGTCTTGGCTATTTTCTCGCGGGGACGCTTGTTGCGTCCCAGCGTGCCGCAATTGCGTTCTTCGCTTATGCTTTTAGAACGCAACCCCGCGTAGTAAACGCATGGGCTGCGCTCGTTTCCAGCCCCTCGCTCTCACCGAGCATCTGATAGCGGGTGAACCATGCCCGCTCGGGGCTTCCAACGCCCCGCTCCAAAACAGCCAATCCACCCGCTAAATATAACCATCCCTTTTGTTTCTTAGATTTCAAATAGCTATTTAGAGGTAGCCTTACCACCTTGACGGGGTAGGCCAAAAATTTGAAAAACTAACCCTATGAAAATTAGGGCAATTCCTAGTAGTGCAAAGTTTCTAGTATTTATTAATGATTGTCCCAAATGTAGATTCCGCTCCCAGTATGCTCCTGATGATAAACTTTTAATCTGTCCATTTGTCAATAATAAACTATAGGCTAAACATACTGTGCCGCAAAAATTAGATATTAAACCTACCGTACTTAATAAACGCATTTCTCACCTCCACCATAAAGATCTTAGGACCGGTTCTAAATTTCCCTAAGCGTATCAATGAGTTAAACTAGAACTGTCCCCAAGGGACACTTCTATCGAAACTTATTCTTTATCTAAAACTTAGGTAGAAACGGTCTTGAATCTTTTTGTTGCTAGCCCTTTTCTTTAAATTAGTTTTTTTGCTATATATACTATGGGCTTTAATATAACAATAAAAAAACCTTGCATAACTGTTTGCCTCTTTATCTTACGAGAAATAATTGGGCTAAACTTGTAATAAAAATTAACAAGAAGCTCGCCAATTTTGTGTTTACGCAAAAACTTGTCTCTAAACTTTTTTAAGACCAACACCTCTTTACCATCGACTCCATAACAAATGGTAGCTATAAAACAACCCCCTTCGTAGTAATGATTGTGATTTGGATTGGAACAATATCTTATTCTACCTCTCTTGTCTCTATATTCCGCAGCTAAACACATCCCTTCTTTATCTATTTCATAATCGTAGGGTCTACAATATGGGAAATTTATTTTACTATGATGGATTCTAACTTTGCCCATTTTTTATTTCTACATACCCCATCCGCTTTCCGATACAGTCAAGAAACTGCAAAAATTAGAACCGTCCCCTTTATTTCTATTCTAGGAAATAACCCTAATATTCTTTTGTTAAGTTTTTTAAACCTTTGTTAAGACTTTTGTTCGCTATCATTAGAGTTAACAAAATTACAACTAAAGCTAACAAAACTGGTTTAATGAACCCTATTTTGAACCATTCAATCAGCTTCCAACCAATTAATGCAAACATAAGCGAAAAACCATTTCCTATAGTAAATGAATTATACTCGGCATGATTTATCTCCATTCTTTCCTTGAGGTCATTTTCCTTTGAATTTTCTTGATTTTGGTTAGAAAGCTTTTTTATTTTATAAAATTCGGCTTCTAATTCTTTCTCTATCTTAGCTGATTCCCACCTACCCGCTACTTTAAAAGCAAACCATATGCCAATAAAAGCGAACTGTTTATACAAAAAAGCAGAGGTATAAAGCATTCTTTCAATATAGCCGACGAGCTTCGGCCACCTACGGTATGTTGTCCAATTTTTAGCACTAATGTTTTTTTGCTCTTTTTTCATCTTATAACCATCTTCCATTAACTTTCCTATACAAAAATCTCCAATAAAAATAGAATATAGATAGCCTATTGCATACGGATAAACCCAATACATAAAATTAATAACCCTATCCCAAGGAATCAGACAAATGTTATTTCCCATATAACCTCCTTTGGAAATTTCTTAGACCATTTCTAAATAACCCTGTACCTCTAGAATTCGCTAGCGGGTGACGAGGCGCGATTTAAGCAGGACGTCGGAGGCGTTGAGCGGGCACGGTTGCCCCGCTATAAAATGTCGGG
>CAZJFL010000005.1:79549-105510 GCA_964545575.1 uncultured Planctomycetales bacterium | reverse complement strand
CGAACATATGATTCCCTTCGACTAATGGAGACTCCAATAATTCCGTAGTATGGACTGATTTACCCCTAAATAAATCAAATATAAAACCGTCTTCTTTTTCCCACCCCCAACCGCTTGCTTGCCTATACCCGAGCTGTTTTAGAATACCAATGAGATACTCATACTCATCCAGATTTGGCACCATCAGGTCAACATCTTTCGTAGATGATTTTACGCCTAAGAGAGTCAAGGCTGTCCCGCCACAAGCAATCAAATGGACATTTTTATTAATAAAACTATCCCAAGCACCTATTCTGTTTAATAAACTTTGTTTATCTAAGCGATAGTCCATACAGTTATTTGTATATATTCATACAATCCTCTGTATTAAAATATACAATATTTACCTCAAGTTGTCAAGTACTTTCTTTACTTTTCTAGCAAATTGAGCCCCGCCAGTCCCCTTAGATTAATCTGGGTGGCCCTGGTCGGACCAGCGCTTGAGGATACCTTCGGTATAAAAGACATTCCTGGCCGGGTTTTGGCCGGAGAGCTTAGCGGTGATTTTAGCCGCGGATTCCGTCCAGTTATAGCCGTAGGCGTTAATCAGCTCAATAAACTTTCCCAGCACCTCATAGTTATTCTCCTCGGCAATGAGCGCGGCTAATTTACGGGCTAAAAGCACCGCTTCCCTGCCATAGGCCTGTTCCAGGGCTTCCCAAGCCTGTTTGATACTCTCAGGCGAAGGCAGCGGCTTTAACAGATAGAGATTGACCGGCTTATCCGTAAAAGGGCTTTGTTTATCGGGCAGCCTGCCCCGCCAAATATCCACTATCTGAAACCTTTCCAGTTCGCGCATGCCCCGGGTAATCGTGTCCACGCTGGTGTAAAAATCGTCGCGGAGAATCTCCCTGCCCAAAGACCACCAGGGCTTGATATCCGAGGTCTCCTGTTTGTAGATATTGATTAGGAACATAAATTTTGCCCGCAGAGAAAGTAATTTACTCCAGCCGTAATCCCAATAAGCATAGGGTATATTGAAATATGCTTTTTCGGGAAGGGGGGCGAGTTTAATCCCGGCAGGAAAGCCCCGCCTGAATTCAACCTCAATCAGTTTATATTCTATGGCCAGTTTTTTTAACAGGCGGTTAATCTCATAAGGCGAACGCCAGTGTTCGGGAGATAAACCAACAACCGCGGCGGCGCTTTGATAATCTACGGGGAATTCCGAGATTTTATGGTCCTGCCCGGATTTAAGCAAAAACAGGTAAAGGTCAAACAGGGTGCCTTGAGATTTGTTGACCATGCGGGGACAAAGTTTAGGATCGCTTAGAAAGCTGTTAGAGACCTTAAGCTTATAGATATAGGCAGGCGAAAGCGACGGTTCTTTTACGGTTTTAAGATCCGCGATGTTGGCTAGTTTTATGCGGGCATATTCACGGGAACGGATAAGGTCGCAGTTTTCACTGTTGCGTTTTAAAGCAGAATATGTCCAGTTGGCGCTTCCGGAGATCACGGTTTCTTCGTCGATGATAATCAGCTTATCGTGCAGGCACAGGCCGGCGGTTACATACTGCACGTCTATCCCTGCCTGCGCAAGCAGACAATAGGCAGTTTCATTTTTGGCCCGGACGGAATCTTGGCGGGAAGGGCTGTTAGAGCTGCCAAAAGGGATACTTTTATCCAGATAGACCTTAACCGCTAAACCCCGGTTTTTAGCGTCGATTAAATCCTTAAGCAGGATGTTCTGGGGGCTCTGCGGATCGGCAAGGTCGGTGCATATGGCGTACATTGCCACAGAGACGGATTTTTTAGCCTGCGACAGTTCCCGGTGGACGGCGTCAAAATATTTACTGTCGCTTATGTCGGTAATATCGGCGGTCAGGCAATGGGCGTAAGGGGCAAACGCCAGAGACAGGATAGACGCCAAAAACAGGCTAAACGCCAGGAACAGACGCAAGGAGAAAGGCGCGATAAGTTTAAGCGGCTTCCGGGTGTCTAAAGCCATAGCGTTATTAAGCATAATAAAATTTGGCTCTAAGCCTTTAAATTTTGTCAGATACCACAATAAATCATACCAATATAAATAAAAGGGTTAAATTAAAAAGGGGTGGGCTTTTTTAACCACTCAGTCTGATAATATCATCTTCTTCCAGATAGTCTCCGGATTGGACTTCTACAATCTTAAGGGGATAATTATTAGGATTGATTAACCGGTGGACGCAAGATATGGGGATAAAAGTACTTTCATTACGGCAAACATAATAACTTCTTTTGCCGTTAATTACCTTTGCTTTTCCTTCCACCACTACCCAGTGCTCGCTGCGCTTTTTGTGCAGCTGAAGGCTTAAGGCTTTTTTTGGCTTAACCTCAACTAATTTTACCTTAAAACCCTCTCCTTTATCCAAAACCGTATAGGCGCCCCACGGCCGCCTTACTGTTTTATGTAAATATTGCTCCTGCCTGTGCTTCTGTTTAAGGAAATCCACTATTTTCTTTACTTCTTCGCTCCTGTCTTTTCTGGTAATCAAAAGAGCGTCAGGAGTATCTACAATAATAAGATTTTCTAATCCGATAGTAGCAATCAGGCGGCCTTTGCCCAAAACAGTGATATTTTTGCTGCCCAAGTTAACCGCATCTGCCTTTATGGCGTTTCCCTGCCTGTCCTTAAGCAGGCATTCATCCCAGGCCTGCCAGCTACCGAGGTCCGACCAGCCCAATCCTTCTGTTTTAAACATCCAAAGGCGCTTTGATTTCTCCAGTATCCCGTAGTCAAAAGAAATAGATTTTACCTTATCCCAGATCAGGTTTATATCCTGCGGATTTCTTACTTTGAGCAGTTGCTTATAAAGAGAGGGTAAATTAGTTTTTATCTCTTCTAAAAATACTGCTGCCGGACCAACAAAAATTCCGCTATTCCAGAAATAACAGCCTGTTTTTATAAACTTTTCGGCAGTCCTTAAATCCGGTTTTTCCAAAAATTCTTCTACGCGTGATATTTTTTTGTTTTGCGCTTTGATATATCCGTAGCCCGTAGCCGGGCGGTGAGGTTGAATTCCGAAAACAACTAATTTATTGCCGCACGACTTAAAGGCCTTGCTTAACAAATCCGTAAAACGCTTTTTATTTCTGATCCTATGGTCGCAAGGAAGAACGCAGACCAGCGCCTCTGGATCGCGAAGATAAATCAGGCGTACCGTTACCCCTACCGAAGGGGCTGTATTTTTAGATGACGGCTCAAAAATAATATTATCGGTGGGGATTTTAAAAACCGAAGCGAACTCGAAGATTTGATTGCGGTATAACTGGGAAGTAGCTATAAATATGTTTTTGGCAGGGATAAATGGCCTGATGCGCCTTAAGGTTTCCTCAAAAAGAACCCTGTCTTTATCCAGGGGAAGAAACTGCTTTGGCTCTAAGGTGCGGCTTTCCGGCCAGAAGCGGCTTCCGCCTCCGCCAGCTAATAGTATAGCGTATATGTTGCGCAGATTTACAGCCCCTTTTTAACTATATATTCTGCCAGGTCCACTACCCGCATGGAATACGCCCATTCGTTGTCGTACCAGCCCAGTATTTTGACTAACCTGCTATCGACGACCTTGGTCAACTCCGCGTCAAAGATGCAGGAATAGTTTGAGCCGTAGAAATCTTTGGAAACTAAAGGTTCGGTGAGATACTGTAAAATTCCTTTAAGGCTGGTTTCTGATGCTTTCTTGAAAGCTTCGTTTACTGCCTCAACCGTAGCATCCTTATCTACTACGCAGGTTAAATCCGTTAAGGAAACGTCCGGCGTAGGGACGCGTATAGCCAGGCCGTCGAGCTTGCCTTTTAACTCCGGAAGCACCTCTCCTATGGCTTTAGCTGCTCCGGTGGAAGTAGGTATCATTGAGAGCGCTGCCGCACGCGCCCTTCTTAAATCCTTATGCGGCAGGTCAAGGATCTTCTGGTCATTGGTGTAAGAGTGTATGGTGGTCATTAAGCCGCTCTTAATCCCGAAATTATCCAGTAACACCTTGGCCATAGGCGCCAGGCAATTGGTGGTGCAGGAGGCATTAGAGATGATATTGTGTTTAGCGGGGTCATATTTTTTTTCATTAACGCCTAAGACTATGGTAATATCCTGACCCTTAGCGGGAGCGCTAATGATGATTTTCTTTGCTCCGCCGTTTTGTATATGGCCGATACATTTTTCTTTATCCGTAAATACGCCCGAGGATTCGATGACCACCTCTACTCCATAATCCTTCCAGGGGATCTCCGCCGGGGATTTGGCGCTTAAGACTTTTAAAGTCTTACCGTTCACTACCAAAGCGTCTTCTTTGGCCTCTACGCTGGCGTTTAAGGCCCCGAAATTAGAATCATGCTTAAGAAGATGGGCTAATGTTTTTGTGCCTACGGGTAAATCGTTAACCGCTACAAAATCTAAATCCTGGGAACCCTTTACTAAAAAAGCCCTGTATACTAACCTGCCGATCCTGCCAAAACCATTGATACCTATTTTTACTGCCATTTGTTGCCCTCCTTTATAATAATATGACACTTTGATACATGATACTTTGATACCTATTATTAGATTACTTCTCCCTGAGGTATTTTGCGGCTAATTCGGGCGGCGTGGGGACAACATAGAAACCGGTCCCCCATTCAAAACCGGCAACGCGCATTAGCTTGGGTGCCAGCTCAATATGCCAGTGATAATAGTCCGTATCTGATTCGCCGTTTATGGGCGCAGAATGGACCATAAAGTTATAGGCTAAATTGGGAAATATATTCTTTAACTTGGTGATAGTGCCCTTTAATATCGAGGCCAGCGCCGGATTCTCTTCGTAAGACATCTGACAGAAATAACTATTATGAGTTTTGGGAATAATCATAATTTCAAAGGGAAAACGCGAAACAAAAGGGCAGAAGGAGATAAAATACTTATTCTCCAGGACTATCCTTTCTTTCTCCTGCATCTCCTGTCTGATAATATCGCAAAAGATGCAGCGCTCGCGGTAATCAAAGTAGCTTTTTGCGCCGGCCAGCTCTTCCACGGCATTCTTAGGCACCATCGGCAGGGCGATAATCTGGGTGTGCGGATGCTCCAAAGATGCGCCTGCAGCCGGGCCGTAGTTCTTAAAAATCATGATGTATTTAAAACGCTCGTCTTTGTGTAAGTCCTGGGCCCTACGACAAAGCAGGGAGATAATATTTTCTACTTCTTCGTCCAGCAGATCGGGGATATCTTTTTTATGGTATGGCGTCTCAATCAAGACCTCATGCGCCCCCACGCCGTTAGACATATCATATATACCGATCCCCCTTCTTTCCAGCCCTCCTTCGATCTGTAGCGCCGGAAACTTATTAGAGACCACGCGTATCTGCCAGCCGGGGGTATTGGCAGAAGTGCCGGGGTCCCTGATAACTTCTATTTCAGGCGGGGTGAGGGATTCATTTCCGTAGCAGAAAGGGCAGGTCCCTCCTGCCCAGCTATACGGTCCCGGCTCAAAATCCTCCGGTTTACGGGGATGGTCGGTATCAACTATTACCCACCTGCCTCCGATCGGATCTCTGCGCAATTCAGACATTCTAAACCTGGACCTCTCTTAAAAACTTAGCCGCGCTCTCAGGCGGTAGAGGGCAGATGTAAAAACCTGTCCCCCACTCGAAACCGGCAACGCGCGTAAGCCTGGGCGTAATCTCGATATGCCAGTGATAATCATAATCTATGCTCTTCCAGTAACCCAATTTCGGCCGTCTGAAGGGAGCCGTATGTAATATATAATTGTACGGCGGGTCGTTCAATCCTTTTTTTAATTTTGAAAGGACCTGCTTGAGTATACGCCCGAGGTTAAGCCGCGAATCCATATCGAGACTCACAAAATCGCAGGAATGTTTTTTCGGGAAAATCCAGACTTCAAAGGGAAACCTCGAGGCAAAAGGGACAATAGCGATAAAGCCGTCGATATCCAGGATCAGCCTGTCTTTGGATTCCATTTCCTGCCGGATTAAATCGCAGAAGACACACCTTTCATGGTATTCATAATATTTATGCGCCCCCACAAGCTCTTCTTTGACGCGCTTGGGGTTAACCGGGGTAGCAATCAACTGAGACCTGGAATGCCTGACACTCCCGCCTCCGGCTACCCAACCGTAGTTTTTAAAAACCAGAGCATACTTAAAACGTTGGTCTTTTTCCAAGTCCGTCATTCTATTTATGTAACAACTAATGATCTTGGCAATCTGGTCTTCGCTTAAATCCGCCATGTTAGCGATATGCTGGTTTGTCTCGATGATTATCTCATGCGCTCCGATGCCGTTCATCAGGTCATAGAGTCCTTTTCCGCGGCGGTCAAGGCCTCCTTCTATCCTCAAGAAGGGCGCGATACTGGGCACCACCCTTAATTCCCATCCCGGCCTATTCGCTTGAGTATGACCGGGCCTAGTGGCATATATTTCAGGGGGAGTTTCTGATTCTTTTCCTTCGCAGAAAGGGCAGGGCTTCTCAGGAGGGGTTTCTTCCGGCTTGCCGCTAAACTGATCCGGCCGTTTAGCACGCTCCGTGGCAATAATGACCCACCTACCGATGATGGGGTCTTTTCTTAATTCAGGCATATTTATGAATACGTCTTTATGAAACTTATTATATTAACTGTAAAATTATATCATAATATAAATGCAATACAACTATTTTTTATCCAGGATTTCTCCTGTTTTTATTTTATGCCCGGCGATAAAATCTTGCGCCCCCATTATCCTTTTACCTTCCATTTGCAATTCTTTAATTAATAAATTATCCTTTCCGGTGGCTACCATAATTCCGTTTTTACTCACATCTATTACTTCTCCCGGCCCTCTGACACTTTGACACTCTGACACTTTGACACTCTGCGCCCTATATATCTTCAACAATTTGCCTTGATAATAGGCAAAAGCTCCCGGCCAGGGGATAGAACCCCTGATAAGATTATAGATATCTTCCGCCGGCTTGTTCCAGTCGATCATGCCATCCTGTTTTTTTAGTTTTGGCGCAAAGCTTATCCTGTTTTTATCCTGCGCTATCAATTTAAAATTATCGCTCTCTATGGCTCTTAAGGCTTCAGGCAATAACCCAGCGGCAGAGGCGGATAATTTTGCCTCCAAACTAACTGCGGTATCATCATTGCTGACAGCTATTGCCTTTTGCATGAGCATTGGCCCGGCATCCATTTCCCGGCTCATTTTTATCAGGGTAATACCGGTTGTTTTTTCTCCTTTGATAATTGTCCAGTTTATGGGCGCTGCGCCGCGGTATGCGGGTAAAAGCGAGGCATGCACATTGAGCGCAAACTTTTTGGGGATATCCAAGAGGCCTCTAGATAATATCTGGCCATAGGCGACCACCACGAATAAGTCCGCATTTATGGCTTTGAGGTATTCTTCCACTTCAGGCGTATTTATTTTATCCGGCTGATAAAGCCGAAGATTCTTTTTTCCCGCCGCATCCTTGACCGGCGTAAAGGATAAAGAAAGCCCGCGCCCCTTCCTCTTATCCGGCTGGGTAACCACACAGTCAACCTTATGCCCGGAAGCTATCAGGGCCTCTAAACAGGGGACTGAAAAATTATCGCTACCGAAGAATATGATGTTCATATATTTCGTTCTTGGTTCATGGTTCATAGTACATAGTTTTATATCATAAACTCTGAACTTTGAACTTTGAACTATGAACTAAATAGGATCTACATCCACCGTCACTATTATACCTGAATGCGGGAAATCTTTTAAGTTTATTTTTAGAAACTTGGTAATTTTCCGGCAGGAATCGCTCTCAAGCATTATCTGCCGGTAAAAATTGCCGCGCAGTTTAGCAGGCTGCCCGGGATTAAGTGTTAAGACTTTTACACTCCTGTTTTTATTGGCCTCTTTGAGCCTGGAAAATAAAACGTTGCCTGCCTCTTCTACCCGGGCCGGATCCCTGCCCCGTATTTTTATCAAGGCCATATGTTTATAAGGCGGAAATTTTAACTGTTTCCTATGCTTTAGCTCCTCAACGTAAAACAGATTGATATCCTTATTCTCTAATGCAGCGAAGCAATGGTGTTCTGGCAGGCCGGTCTGGATAATTAACTTATCTTTGGTAGCCTTAAGCAGCCCAATTAATAAAGCAAAGGTCTTCTCGGAGGAACGCAAATCTATCCGGTTTAAAGAATTATCGATAGATAAGACGCCGGTAATATCGAATTTAAAATCTTCGTCCTTAAGTACCGCTTCGGTAGCCACGCATATATCCACGCTATCTAATCCCTCATTACCTATCCGCTCAAAATTCTTTATCTTTGCCTGCGGGAATATTCTGGATAATTCGCTCTCTATCTTTTCAGTCCCTATTCCGGAATATTTAAGGTAGCCGGCATTGCAATCCGGGCATATCCTGGGAGGCTCCATTTTAAAACTACAGCGGTGGCAACGTAACAGATTCTCCTTAAAATGGTAGACTAAATGCACGTTGCAGCGTCCGCATTTTAAGGTTTTCCCGCATTGCTGACAGGAGAGAAAAGTAGCAAAGCCTCTGCGGTTTAAAAATATCAGTGTTTTGCCTCCGGCATTGAGAACCCGCCCGACCTCGTCTTCCAGATATTTTGAAAGAACCGCCTTCTTGTGTCTTTGGAACTCTGCAGTATACTTAGTATCGAAGATTTTTACT
The DNA here is from genome assembly GCA_964545575.1 of uncultured Planctomycetales bacterium. Classification (GTDB taxonomy): domain Bacteria; phylum Omnitrophota; class Gorgyraeia; order Gygaellales; family Profunditerraquicolaceae; genus CAZJFL01. The sequence goes on along the minus strand of CAZJFL010000005.1, from coordinate 96,863 downwards.
TCGGGTAAGCTTTTCGCAGGAATAAAATTATAACCGATTTTATTCTGCCTGGCTAAATAAAAACTTTCTAGCGACGGGGAACTTGTGCCCAGGAGCAGTTTTACCTTTTCTGTTTTTGAGCGCATAAAAGCCACTTCCCGCGCATGATAGTGCGGCGCCTGATCCTGTTTATAGGCGAAACTTTCCTCTTTATCGATAATGATCAGGCTTAAATTATCCAAAGGAGCAAAAACCGCTGAACGCGTGCCGACCACAAGATTATACCCTCCTGCCTTTATATTTAACCAGGTATCCAATTCTTTAGGTTGATTCCGGTAAAGGACACTTATTCTGCCGCCGGTTTTCTCCTGGAGAAGGCGCTTGGCTTTTAAAACAGCGCCTTTGTCCGGCAGCATGACTATTACCGAACCGTTGTTCTTGAGGGCGCTTCTTATCTCCTCCAGGTATATCTCCCACCTGCCAGCGCCGTCTAAATCATGAAGCAGAGTTACTCCCGCTACAGCCTTTTTATGAAGCCCTGCTTGCCCTGCCGGAATGCGATTAAGTTTTTTTCCTTTTCTGATCGCATCAGGCAGCGCTGTTTCTATAGCTTCGCCCAGAGAGCAGCAATAATAATCAGAGATGCCGCGGGCCAAAATAAGCATCTCTTTATTTAAAACCGGCTCTGCATCGATTAATTCCAGTACCGGCTTAAGCTTCTTGATGCTTGTCTTATTCGAAACCCCGACGACATAGCCGACTATTTTTTTATTGCGGAAATCCACGCGTACGCGTTTTCCTATTTTGATTTTCTGAACGATTTCCGGCGGGACAATATAATCAAAAGGGCCTTCAACCGGAAGGCCCACTACTACCCGAGCATAGAGCATGACAGATATCTCCTGCGGCATGAGGCTTTTTTATACATCTGATTGCTTCTTTGATGGCATCAAGCTTCTGGGGATTGTCTTTATAACCCCTAATTATGATTCTGGTGTCCTTAATATTTGCGATTGTATTGGCAATACCCTCTTTGACTAAAAATTGCGCATTAACCGTCTCCTGGCCGGGTATAGCCGAAATAAACAAAGGCGGCAGCTCCATCACCAAGACTTCCGAAACGGTCAGGCCTCCGGGCTTGGTAATAATCACATCAGAGCACGCCATCAATTCCTGAATATTATCCACAAACCCGAATACTTTTAGCCCGGGGTAATTTTTCTGGTTTAACCGTTGGTATAACTTTTTATTTCTGGCGCAAACCACAATCAGCTGCGCATCATTATGTAAATAATCTACTATTTGCTCCAACGGCCCGATGCCAAAAGACCCGGTAACCAATAAAACCGTAAATTTATTTTTATCCAGGCCCAGCTTCCCTGATAACGCTCCCCTGTCAAAAGAAAAGAGGAATTTATTATCTACGGGAATGCCGGTAACTTTAATCTTGTTTTCTGCTATGCCCTCCCTAACCAGCAGCTGACGGCTAAAATCAGAGGCTACCGCATAGATATCGGTCCCCTTAGCCAGCCAAAACTGGTGTATCCCGAAATCCGTGATCACGGTAAGAAGCCTGGAATTAATCTGTTTTTTCTCTTTTAAATATGCTGCGACCTGTGCGGGGAGAAAATGGGTAGAGACTATATAATCGGGGTTCTCGCGGATCAAAAAAGAGCGTAATTTTGCGGTATTTAAACTGTTGATGAAGAAATGCAGGCCATTAATAAACCAGCGGGTAGGTTTAAAAGTAGTCAAATAAAATGATAAACTCCACAGCCAGGAAGCGTAATTCACCATAAAGCTATAGCCTTTTAGATAACTGTTTTTAAAAAACGGGCTGGTGTAATCAAGGGCGTCTATCAACTTAATTTCTATATCGGGGTAATCTCGACGGAATTGCTCGGATAATGCCTCTGCCGCCTTAAAATGGCCGGCTCCGGCGGAAGCGTGGGCGATGATAATTTTCATGAGATTATTTCTTTCTTAGGATAAGCTGTGTAGCTTCGTAGAGGTTCCTAAATATAAAGTCCGGGTTAGCTTCCCAAAGTTTACGCCTTGAAAGCTTTTCCTTGCCGCAAAGCAATAAAATAGAGCTACAGCCTGCGGCATGGGCGGTCTTGACGTCGCGGATGGTGTCGCCGATAAAAAAAGATTTCTTCAAATCCAGCGGATATTTCTCGGCTATTAAATGTATAGCCCCTGCCTTTGGCTTACGGCAGGCGCAATTATCTTCCGGACGGTGAACGCAACAATAAACCCTCTCGATACGCCCCTTTGCCTCTCTTATCTGGCGCAGCATATTTCTGGTAATCAAATCCAGTTTCTTTCGGCTGTAAACACCCTTGCCCACTCCGGCCTGATTAGAGACGATAAACAATTTAAAGCCGGCAGCGTATAATTTAGCTATGGCCTGCTTTGCCCCGGGAAGAAACCTGAAGTCTTTCCAGGCAGTAACGTATTTTGTATCCCCCGGATACCTGTTAATTACGCCGTCGCGGTCAAGAAATATTGCCCTTATCTTTTTCATCTCTAATAGGGACACTTCTCCGATTGGCCCAAGAAACGTCCCTGCTTTGGGTTAAGAACTGTCCCTCATATTCAGCTCGCGGTATTTTAGATAACTCATAAACTGATACAAGGCGGCGAAATATGCCACCACGAAACCGATAAAGCCGTCTTTATAGCCTTGTTTTGCGAAATAGCTGCGGATAAACCTGTCCATGGTCCGCCATAAAAATCTGCCTAAACGCATGGGTTTATTCTGGCTAAGCCATTTCTGTGCCTCCCAGCTGGTCTGACGATTAAGGCTGTCTAAAAAATGCGCTATATCGGGATACCCCTTGTGTATGATATCTTTGGCTAAATGCCCGCATTCTCCGTCGATAAATACGCGGGGATGCACCGAGACATTCTCATATCTAAACTTATCTTTCCTGAATAATCTCACCTTTCCTGCCGGATACCACCCACCATGCCGAACCCAATAGTTTCCGATGTAGTTACGTAGAGGAATCGAAAAAGCAACGCAATGCGTATTTTTTAAGGCTGCGGCGATCTCGAGCCTTAGTTCATCGCTTGCCTGTTCATCGGCATCAAGACTTAAAACCCAGGCATTGTGCGCTTGTGCATAGGCCCAATTTCTGAAATCTCCCTCTACCTGCATCTTTTTAGTAATTACGCGGCTAAATCTAGCCCCGATTTCAGCGGTCTTATCCGTGCTTTCATCATCCACTAGGATTATCTCATCCGCCCAGCCGTAAACGCTTTTCAGGCATTCTTCGATATTTTTTTCTTCATTCTTGGCAATTATTACTACCGAAACCGGATTTTCCCCGTTCATAATTTCTAGCTCCCTGGTTTTTCTAAAAGTAGAAAAATATTGTAGTGCCTCTTATCCTTCATCCCCGGTATGGGAAGATATACAATCACCTTAATCAGATTAAGAAACATCTTCCGGGAGAGCTTCCTAATTTTCTTAACGAACTTATTATCCTTTTTCTCTTCTGTTTTTTTAGTTTGGGTGCCAGAAGCAACATTTTGTTCGCAGCGCGTTCCGCGAAGCGTAGCGGAGGTGACAAAACGAATTTTAAAATTGGTATCCTCGGCCAACTGAATCAATTCTTTGCGTGTACAGTTCCTATTATGCCTACCGTAAGGCCCAAGAGATGAATGCACGTCATCGATATTACAATTTAATATCAAGTCTCCCATGCGTTTAAAATGTAGGGAATTCACCGTCGATAAAAGCAGCAGTCCGTTTTCCTTAAGAACTCTCCTACTTTCTTTGAGCACGTGAGGTGGAGAATACAATAAATGTTCCAAGACTTCCGTGCAGATAACAACGTCAAAGGTATTGTCTTTAAAAGGAAACGTATCTTTTTCAGCATTGCATGTCCAACTGGTAATTTTATAATTTTTATTTGTCATTGGATTAGGAATTTCTATATCTTCTTTTTCTATATTGTACGGCTCTCCGGGAAAAAGAGTCGGCGGAAGTTCGATAGAAGTAACTTCGCAGGAGAAATATTCCATTAAGATAGTCGAAAAACAATACGGCAGGGCTCCTATTTCGAGAATTTTAGCTCCGGCCCTTAGAGGCGGTAAAAGATTTATGGTAAAGATTATCCTTTTAGTATTTTTATGAATATATCTTGGAATATGTTCTTGTGGCAACTTATTAAAAATACTCTCATATCTATTAGCCAGTAAAAAATCTTGCGCCTTTTTGCAATCGCTTTTTATTTTATAATTAAAGAACATGAACAACGCCACCTTTCGATTTATTTATCCAGCCCTTTATTTTAGGATGAGATTAATATCCGTATCCTTAGTTGCCGCGACAATCAAATGCCTGCCGTAAAGTAATTCTTTTGAGAGCAGGATTCTATTTATTCTCTTGTAACCTATACCGCCCTTTTTTAATGACCGTTTCTCCTTCTGACTAGATTGCCATTTAATCAAAGGTAATAATATAAATCCAAGGAATTTTAGCGAAGATTTCATTAAATCCGTATGCACAGTTTCTATACGAAGCCCGTTCTTGAATAAAAGATACTCGAGCTCCTGATAGCGCCAGACAACGATATGCATATTCTGTATTCCGGCGGGAAACACTTTATAATAATCTAAAATCGGCTCACGAAAAAAATCAAACCCCCCCTCAAATAAAAACCTTAACCTTGAGCCGAGGTTTAAGATATTTGGCGTAGAGAGAATTAAAACGCCGCCCGGCTTTAAAACTCTGCTGATTTGCCCAATAACAAAATCCGGATTGTATAAATGTTCTATTACTTCCAAAAATATAACGTAATCAAAGCTATCTTCTGAAAATGGTAATGGTTCATCTAAATTACTTGCCTTAAAATTTATCGAATTACGATATTTAAATCTTTCCAAATCCATATCGGAGGCAACTACGTCTAAACCTAGATCCTTTAATCTTTTGGCATAATCTCCGTCTCCGCAACCTAAATCTAACACCTTGCCTTTTGGGAAACTAAGAAATAATTCAGTAACCGCTTCGAGAAGATAATTTTTCTTCTTCCCCATAGTTAATTATTATTTTTAAAATGACGCTTCGTTTTTTTTAACATACCGATTTCTAAAGTTTTTATAATAGCGACCTTACTTCAATTAAAACATCCTCGACGCTTATATTATTAATGCATTCCCTGACCTCACGGGAACATTCCTGAAAACGAAAATTATTATAGCACGGCCGGCAAGATAAGTCTTTTTTTATTACTCTGTGATTTTTACCTGCGGGGTACGGGCCGTAAACCAATTCATCTACCGGACCAAATATGGAAACCGTCTTTTTACCCAAAGCTACGGCTATATGTAACGGCCCGCCGTCATTCGTAATAAGAATATCCGGCTGGCTTATTATCGCGGTTAGCTCTTCTAAGGTAGTCTTACCCGTAAGATCTATCGCCTTATTCTTCATCGCGCTGGTAATGATATCGCCTATAGGTATTTCCGAATCGTCCCCTAAAATCACTACCTTAGCTTTAAACTCGGAAATGATCTTATCTGCCAGCTGCGCATATTTTAATGCCGACCAGTGTTTAAACGAGGCTTGCTTACCCCAGCTTGCCCCGCCTCCGGGAGCTATGCCGATGAGTAAATCACCCTGCTTCGCACCAAGCCTAGAAAGCTTAATCTGCGCTTTGGCTTTATTCTCTCTCGGGACAGACAAACACAGGTCTTTGTCTTTGGCTTTGATACCGATGAATTTCAGCAAATCTAAATAATATTCTACGACATGCTTGCCTTTATAGCCGTCTATGCCTATTTTATCGGTAAGAAACCTGCCCCTTTTCTTATAATTAAACCCGATACGTTTTTTTATTCCCAGTAGCTTACAAATCAGACTATAACGGTGGTCCAAAGAGAAATCGATGCATACATGGAATCTATCTTTTCTTATTGCCGATACGAGACTGAAAAACTTCTTTATCGCCTCTAGGTGAGACTGCTGATAGAGTTTTTTAAGGTCCCCCCTAGAAAATGCAAATACCCTATTTATTGCAGGATTATTTTTAAGTATATCGGCAACCCTCTCGTTACACCAATAACCGATATAGTTATCCGGATAGACATCTTTAACCGCTTTAATAACTGGGGTGGTGAATAATACATCACCTATCCCGAAGGGGTCGATAATGAGGAGCCTCTTCATACTATAAAATTTTTTTGCGTTGTAGATAGAGATAGGCAATAATTTTTGGCAGTGTCATTCGCCTATCGGTCCCGGCCTACTCCTTATTTCTTACAGATAGCATAAAAATCTAATGCTTTTTTCCTATTACGAGATCTTAACGATTTTGCCACAAAATCATCAGTTGTTACTCTATTATAGAATTTTTTTACAGGGTTAACGCTATCTGGTAGAAAATTAAGGATTCCGCTTCTCTTTAGGAATAAATAAAAAGAGTGCTTTAGCGTTAAATGCATTTCATAAATTTTAACGGATGAAAAAACGCTTTCCAGCAACGCCTTGAATTCTTCATAATTAAACTCTTTAGTATGCGCAATATTTTTTTCATAAGTAAGCGGCGATTTTACATTATGCTCTAAATTTAATGTTGAAACATAGAATTCTCCGCCATTTTTCAAAACCCTCTTTATCCCGAACAAATAGTTTGACATTTTTTCTTCCGGAATATGTTCGATTACCTGAAACGAAGAAACAATATCAAACGAATAGTCATTAAAAATTAAATTTGTCGCATCCATATTTAAATATTTTACATTTGGAATAATATATTTTGCTTGGGCCTTAAGAACAATTTCTTTTTCATAATCTATGGCGGTGATTTCTTTGGCTACCTTAGATAAATAAGCCGCTCCATATCCATCGCCGCAACCTACATCTAGAATTATTTTCCCATTGGAATTTCTTCTTAATAATTCATATGCTTTTAGCTGTTGCGCAAAGAATCTTGGGTTAGTTTCTTCGGGGATTATTCTGCTTTCTGTCTTTTTCATGGTGATTGTCCTATTTCTATAGGATTATCCAATAAACGCTAGAGCTAACCGAGGCAAATTTTTACTTTAGCAAATACTTCCTCTACAGTAATATCTTCCAAACTGGGCTTCTCTACTACGCTACTTCCCATGCTTACCGGCCCCCAACGCACAGGACTCTTGCCCGGGATATCGTTCCTGAATATCGCAACCACCGGTGTACCTACGCAGGAAGCCAGATGCACCGGACCGCTATCCCCTGAAATGAGCAATTTACATTCTTTTAAGAGTGCGGCTAATTCTGCCAGAGTGGTCTTACCGGTAAAATCAATAAAATCGGAAAAATATTTTTGGCTCTTATCCGCTTCTTCTTTGCCTCCGATGATTATGACTTTATTACCCGAATCATTTTCCAATCTCCTGGCTAATTCTTTAAATTTATCTACTGACCATTGTTTTATCGGGTCGCTAGTCCAAGGATGAATAGCTACTAAATTTCGGCAACCTTCGATACTCGCCTGCCTTAATAATCCGCGGATTAAACTATTATCTATTCTTAAAGATAATGACTTATCGGTTATTCTAGCACCGGCTAAAGCGGCTAATTCCAGATTATAATCTATTTCGTGCTTCTGCCCAAGGTACTTCTTATCCTGGATCTTGCGATTCAGTAAAAACCCCCATTTGCGGTCATAGCCTACGCGCACGGAAACCCCAGCTAAAAAACTTATTATATTCAGTTCTTTGGAAGGATTAAAGATAATGCATAAATCAATACGCTCACCCTTAAGGATATTGCTAAAATGCATCATTTGTCCGAGGCCATGCCTGCTATTCTCCCAGACAATAACCTTATCTACAAAATCTATACATCTTGCTAATCCTTCCACGTACGGATTTACCGCTAAAACTAATCTTGCCGAAGGAAAACTTTGCCTGATTGCCCTGAAAGCGGGAATATTCAATAAAAACTCTCCGAAACGGTCATTCCTGACCAAGAGTATATTTTTTATGCTTTCGACAGGGACTTTCATCTTTGCATCCGATTAATATTTACCTTGCGATAAGCTGATTGCTCTCTTAATTTTCTTGCGTAACCTGCGGTACTTGCGAATAAATATATTTCCCCCTTCTTGCGGCGAAGAAAAATAATCCCAGAAGTATTTACAGGTAAAGGGCAGCCTTATCCCGCTTCGGTTTATCTGCTTGCGCCAAATATTTAAAGTCTTCATATTATATTCCCGGGTATAATAATAAACGGCGCCTGACTTTATCCATATCCGCTCATCGAATTTTCCTGCACCGACCAGCTCATGATAAATCTGTGTGCCTGGAAGAACGTAAAGCATAGACGCCCCCGGACCATGCGTTGACCTGATATATTTATTCATATAGTCTATAGTCTCGCGGACGGTCTCTTCTGTTTCTCCGGGAACGCCAACGCAGCAGTAAGCGCTGGTAGTCATCTTGTCGGTATAAGGAACGCAGAGGTCAAAAGCAAGTCTTACTTCTTCCTTAGTGATCTTCTTATTGATCTTAGCCAGCATCTTATCGGAAAGACTCTCCACGCCCCAGGAAATATGCCTGCATCCGGAATCAGCCAATGCCGCGATCATCTCTTGATTCACCGGCTTTACCCTGCATTGAATAACATACTCCACCGCCATTTTTTTTAAAATACCGGCGAGTTTAATCGTCCGCTCTATACCAAGGTTAAAAGTATCATCGTGAAAGAAAATCCGCTTTGCCCCCAGGCTCTTGACATACTCTACTTCAAGCCGCACCCGCTCAGGAGAATTCATCCGCACGTTCTGCCCCCAGAATGAAGATGTCGAGCAAAAACAGCAATTTACCGGGCAACCTCTGGAAGTAATCAAGTAAGCGATCTGCTTAGACTTAATTTCTTCCCCGGCATAAGAGTAATCCGGCATCGGTAATTTATCTAGATCCCGTTCGATCTCGGTTACTTTATTAGCTACGATGCCGCCCTTGCCGTCTTTATAGACTAACCCGCTTATATTTTTATATTCCTGATTGTTCTCGAGGGCATTGCACAATTGGAAAAGTGGCCTCTCGCCTTCGGACTGGATAATAAAATCTATATCGCGGTAAAAATAACGGAATAATTGCTCGCAAAGCGTAGAAGGATGAACTCCGCCCAATACAACTATAATATCCTTATCGATTTTTTTAATATTCTTAATGATCTGATAGGCGCCCCAGCGGTTGAAAGAAGTGAAAGAAATACCCACCAGATCCGGCTTGTTATCTTTGACGGTTTTTAAGAAAATACCGATACTCTTCTTATCCTCCCTGCCGTTGTAGTTATAGATATCTACGTGGTGCACCTGCTTTAATATAGCCGATAAATAAGCTAGGCCCAAAGGATAACCTTTTAAATTTAATTCTCCGCAAGGAGGATATACTAAAGCAATACGCATATTAATCAGTCATACTTTTTAGTTATTAAAAAATTCCCCATCGATAGATAATCCATTTCAGTCTTCTTAAAGCACCGATAAGCATCTTGCAGGCTTAAGACAATAGGCTCATTTCTAGTGTTAAAGGAGGTATTTATGATCAAGGGACAACCTGTTTTTTGATAGAAAGCATTGACAGTGTCATAATATAAAACGTGCTGACTATTACGCTCGATAGTCTGAATGCGGCTTGAGCCGTCTATATGCACTGCTGCCGGGATCTCTTTCTTTTTATTTTCCTTAGTCTGCTCGGTCAATAACATATATGGGCTAAGCATCTCTAAATCAAAATATTCCGCTGCTTTTTCTGCAAGCACGGTAGGAGCAAAAGGACGGAAATTTTCTCTGAACTTTACCTTTAAGTTTAGCCGATCATGAAAATTAAGGCTCCTGGGATCCGCTAAAATCGACCGAGCACCAAGGGCGCGCGGGCCGAACTCCATCCTACCCTGAAACCAGCCTACAATATTACCTTCTGCAATCAAATCTGCTACCACGTCTGGTATTTTTGCGGGCTCAAGCTTTTTATACCGGATATCATTACTAAGCAGAAATTTCTCGATATCTGTATCGCTGAAACCCGGGCCTAAAAAAGCATTGTGCATCTTATCTTGATTACCAGCGATAATACGCTCATTGCCTAAACGATGATGCCATGCCAAAAATGCTGCCCCTAATGAACAACCGGCATCGGTACCAGCAGGTTGAATCCATATATTTTTAAAAAGCCGCTGCTTTAAGATGGCTGTATTTAACAGGCAGTTCAATCCCAGCGAACCTGAAATACACAGATTTTCTGAAGGTGCGATTTTATACAGGGATTCGGATATTTTTAATATCTCTATTTCTACTGCTGCCTGCAGAGATGCCGCTATATCCATCTCTGCCTGTGTAACATCTTTGCTCTTTTCATAAGGCATCATTCTTAACGCATCTTTTAATGATCTTTTATTGATGTTTCGAAGAAATAAATCCTTGTACTTCGGCCTGCCGAAAGCAGATAAGCCCATCACTATGTACTCATCACAATTCGGTTTAAAACCTAAATAAGCCGTCACTGCCGAATAAAAATTTCCTAGAGAAAACCCGAATTTATGATTTTTAATCTCTTCTATTTTTTTGCCTTCTCCCCTGCCTAAAACAATGCCTAGTTTTATTCCGTCATTTACTAGGATTGCCGCTTCTTTAAATTGAGAAGGGTAAAAAGCTGCAGCCATGTAAGATGCTCTGCGTGAATAAAAAACTATCCTTCCGCGATACCCTATCTTCCTTAAAAAATAAGAAACTTTCAACCTGTCCGTAAAACTGTCATTATAGAAAGCGGCTAAGCCCAGGTCTTTATAACTGGCATCTGCCTGTTCTAGACAATAACGGATGGAATCAAGGGGAAAACTTGCCTCATGCTTCCTGCGGCTGAAACGCTCTTCCTGAACTGCGGCAGAAAGCTCTCCGTCAGATAACAAGCAAGCGGCGCTATCCTGATAAAAAGCAGAAATACCTAGAATATTCATATTATCTTGATTTAGAGAAAAGCAGATAAAGATAAAGCAAAATCACCATGCTCAAAAAAGTAACCGAGTTAGCCAAGATGATAATCACGTCTTTGCGGTATATACCGTAAATAATCCATAAAGAGACCCCGAGGGATAACTGGATTAAAGTAACGATGCTTACGTCTTTAACCGACCTGGTACGCAGGGCCTTACCGATCTGCGGCAGGAAAGCAAACATAGTCAGAATTGCTGCTGTTAGTCCTATGATTTTATACATTTTACTTTTTATCGGTGAGAGAACTTAGCCTATTTTACCAGCTTTAAGAAACGCCTCTTACCCGCTTTGATTATTCCTTCTCTATCGATAACCGTATCCTCTTTATCGATGCGCTCATTATCCAAAGAGACGCCGCCCTGCGCAATTAAACGGCGGGCCTCGTTTTTGCTGCTGACAATGCCTGCGCTTATGAGGATATCGACGATATTGCTCTTTTGGCGGGGCAATTTATAAGTAGGCATATCTTGGGGAATCTCTTTGTGAGCAAATACTCTCTCAAATTCTTCTCTGGCCTCTTTAGCCTTCTCTTTTGAGTGATACTGAGCGATGATATTCTCGGCTAATCTTGATTTTGCTTCTTTAGGGTGTAACTTTTTCGCTGCTTCCATGTCCTCATCGGTCAACAACTCATAGTATTTCCACATAAGCTCATCAGATATAGACATCAGTTTTCCAAACATCTCCCCGGCCGCCTCATTTATACCGACGAAATTTGCGTAGGACTTGCTCATCTTTTGTACGCCGTCAATACCTTCTAAGAGCGGCATAGTAATGACCACCTGCTGCGGCTGTTTATAATCGTTCTGGATGTCTCTGCCGAATAAAAGATTAAAAATCTGGTCGGTGCCGCCCAGCTCCACATCTGCTTCTAATTTAACCGAATCGTAGCCCTGCAAAACCGGATACATAAACTCTAAAAGCGATATATCCTGGCCTTGCGCTAACCTCTTCTTAAAATCAGCCCTGGCTAGCATCTGGGATACCGTGGCGTGCGTGGTCAGCTTTAACATATCCAGGATCGACATCCGGTCAAACCAATCACTGTTAAAGACTATCTCTAACTTATCGACATCCAGAATCTTTGCCACCTGCTTTTTATAAGTGGCGGCGTTTTCTTTAACTTCTTGCCGGTTGAGCTGTTTTCTGATTTCAGATCTGCCGCTGGGGTCGCCGATGCGGGCGGTAAAGTCTCCGATTAAGAAAAACACCTTATGCCCCAGATCCTGAAACTGCCGTAGCTTCCTCAGCAAGACGGTGTGGCCCAGGTGTAAATCCGGGGCGGTGGGGTCAAAGCCTGCTTTAATATTGAGCGGTTTTTTTAAGCGGATACTGACTTCTAATTTCTTGCTGAGTTCATCTTCGGAAATTATTTCCACGGCGCCGCGCCGTATAATCTCTAATTGTTTATCAATATTTATTTTCTGCATCTTTCTCTTTTTCCTCTGGGGACACCCTGCCGATTAGCAGAAAGGGTGTCCCTAAGTTTTATTAGGTTCTGGCGGTCAGGCCGATCTTAGCCTGCTCCACATCCACCTTGATTACCTTAACCTGTATTTTATCCTGTGGTTTTAGCTGGGCTATTTTTTCCTTGTCTATCTCGCTTGAATAAACCAAGCCTTCCAGGTCTTCTTCAAGCTTCACAAAGACCCCGAAATCATTAATCGCGACCACCTCCGCCTCTAAAACGGTATTAATGGGGTACTTTGCCGCGATCTCCTGCCAGGGATTAGGCTGTAATTGTTTTAAGCCTAAAGCAATACGCCTGTTCTGGCTATCGACGGAAAGCACTATTACATCAATCTTTTGGCCTTTCTTCAAGATATCCTGGGGATGCGCTATCCTCTTGGTCCAGGACATATCCGAGACGTGGATCATCCCTTCCAGGCTGCTGTCTAATTCCACAAAGGCGCCATAGTCGGTAAAGCCCCTTACCTTGCCGGATACTTTACTGTTAGGCGAGTATTTAGACTCTGCCTCCAGCCACGGATTCTGTTCCAGTTGTTTGAGGCTAAGCGATATCCTGCGCGATTCCTTATCCACGCTTAAGACCTGCGTCTCAACCATATCTCCGATAGCGAACATATCGCCAAGATTGTTGATCCTCTTGGTCCAGGAGACTTCAGATACGTGAATTAACCCTTCGATCCCCTTCTCCAGCTCCACAAAGACCCCGTAAGGAAGGATGTTCACTATCTTACCCTTAATCTTTGTGCCTACACTATATTTTGTTTCCAGGCCCTGCCAGGGGTCAGGCAGCCTCTGTTTCAGGCCTAAGGAAACTTTATTCGCTTCTTTATCAAGGTTAAGTACCACCACGTCAATTTTATCTCCGATAGCCACTATCTCGGAAGGATGGCTGATCTTAGACCAGGACATATCCGTAATGTGCAAAAGCCCGTCCACCCCGCCGAGGTCAATAAAGGCGCCGAAATCGGTGATCGCTTTTACTGTCCCGGGATACACCCCGCCCGGTTTTAAGTTCTGCCAGATCTTTCCTTTAGCTTCTTCTTTTTCCTTCTGCATCGCTTCGCGGCGGGATAAAATTATGCTCTGCCTTAAATTATTAATCTTGACGATTTTAAACTTAAAAGGCTTATAGATCACATCTTTATCCGGAACATTCTTAAATGCGGAGAGCGACGCCGGCAGAAATCCTTCCGTCCCCGTAATGTCCACCAGGAACCCGCCTTTGACCTTTTTTATTACTCTGCCTTCGACGAGCGTCCCGTCATTACTCATCGCCACGATCTTATCCCAACCTTTGATACGCACCGCCTTCTGGCGGGAGAGTACGATCATCCCCATATCGTTTTCTATTGACTCGACCAGAAAATCCATCTCTTTGCCTACCACAAGGTCATCGGAGCTAAACTCAACTATCGGAACCAGCCCCTCGGATTTAAAACCTACGTCTACCAGGGCACCTTTCTGCAGGATAGAGATAATCTTTCCTTGAATGATCTCTCCCTCCTTGACAATCTTGATACTTTGCTTATAAAGTTCTTCTAATATTGATCTGTCTTCTGGCATTTTAAAATTTCCTCCTTAAATTTTAGACTTATTTAGATTTGTTCAGTGTTCAGTGTTTTGATTACTTTTGACTTACTAAAAAGCACCCCCTTTACAAATCATTTTTTACTACTTTCAACGCTCAAGCTTCTTATACCTTCCATTATTCTTTCTGCGATATCTTCGTAAGAAGCGGCTGCATCTATGGGAATCTGCCTGCCGATATAGGCGCGGATACGCGCGGGGCGTAAAAACTTAGCCCCTTTGGGCAGGGCGCGCTCTGAGCCTTTTATAAAAACCGGTATCACAGGAACACCCGCCTTTGCCGCCAAAAATCCTGCCCCCGGCTCTGCCGGGCCAATCAGGCCGTCATTGCTTCTTGAGCCTTCGGGAAATAATACCAGGCCCTGGCCGTCTTTGAGGCGACGTATTGCTTCTTTCATCGCTGATATATCGGCTGTTCCCCTTTTAACCGGAAATACTCCCACATTAGTAAGCCACCAGGCAAATACCGGGTTCTTAAATAAGTCATGCCTGGCCATATAATTTAATTTCCGCCGGCAGGCAATGCCCACGGCAACAGGATCGAGGTAACTGACATGGTTACTGGCGAGAATAAAACCGCCGATTTCCGGTATGTTCTCCCTTCCGGTTATCTTAAATGAGAAAAATATATAAAAGAACAACGCATAGATAAATCTCGATACGGTATAAAGCATCTCTAAAGGATCAGCTCTTTCCCGAGGCTAAGCAGTTTCTTGGCCCGGCTCAGATTCTTAGCTTCGGCATAGATGCGCATGATCGGCTCTGTCCCTGAACCGCGTAGCATCAACCAGCTTTGGTCTTCACAGATAAGCTTGATGCCGTCGTAATCTTTGATTTCGATCACCTTTTTACCCAATAGCTCTTTGGGAAGGCCTTCTTTTTTAGGCTCGGAAACCTTAGAGAGTTTAAGGTCTTCGCGCAGGTAATAATACCTTCCGAACTTTTTCTCCATCTCGTTTAGGATTTCCAGGATATTCTTACGGCGGTAGACCATCATCTCAATAAGCAACAACCCAGCGACTGTCCCGTCGCGCTCCGGTATATAACCCTTGACCCCCATCCCGCCGGCCTCCTCTCCGCCGGCGACGATATTTTCTGTTTCCATCAGGTTAGAAATGTATTTAAACCCCACGGGCGTCTCATAAAGTTTTACTTTTAAAAACTTGGCGATATTATCGACCATCGTCGTTCCGGCAATGGTCTTGACTATTCCGCCGGACCAATGCCTGTCCTGAACAAGATGCAGGCTAAGAAGCCCTAATATCTTCTGGGGATGGATAAATACTCCGCCGGGAGCAACTGCGGCAATCCTATCCGCATCCCCGTCTAAAGCAATCCCCAAATCGAACTTTTCCTCTTTCACCTTAAGTTTCAACTCTCGGAGGTTTTCTTCCAGCGGTTCCGGGCGTGTCCCGCCAAAAGAGGGATTAACGGTATTGCGCAGAAACTCCACCTTTATCTTAGTCCCTTTAAGGATCGAGGCAATAAAACTATCCCCCGAACCATGCATGGCATCCACCAGCACCCTGAACTTATGGTTCTTGATCTTATTTAAATTAATATAAGCACGGATAAACTTGACATAATCTTCGCTTAAGTCTTCCTTGCTGATTTTAGCCTGCGTATCAGAGCTTTCTTTAACCGGAGTTTTTCCTAAACGGCTTTCTAAATCCCGAGTTACTTCCAGCGCGGCCGCCCCCCCCGAGGCATTCTTGATTTTAAACCCGTTGTATTCTGCGGGGTTATGCGAGGCGGTAATCATGATCCCTAAATCTAGTTTTCTCGATTTGACGGTAAAGCTTAAGGCCGGCGTAGGGATAGGCCTGTCTGAAAGTATTGTTTCAATACCGTTATTTTTTAGTACCCTGGCGGCTATTTCGGCAAATTTCTCCGACATAAAACGCGTATCAAAACCTACTGCGCACTTCTTCCCCGCGCCCAAATAATCCGCCACTGCCTGCGAAATGATTTTTAAGTTCTTGAAAGTATAGTTATCCGCAATAACCCCCCGCCATCCGTCAGTGCCGAATTTTATTTCGTTATTATTTTGCATGCCTTAACCTTTCGATTGCCTTTTTTATATCCGGGGCTTTGAATATATAGGAACCGGCGGCTAAAATGTTTGCCCCCGCCCTGATCAACCCGGGCGCTACCTTATCATTAACCCCGCCGTCTACCGCAATATCCCCGCCAAATACGGCGCGTATTTTTCTTATTTTAGGCAGCACCGAACCTATAAACTTCTGCCCGCCGAATCCGGGATAGACGCTCATTACTAAAATAAAATCTACATGCCTTAAAACGCCTTTAATTTCTTTAAATGGCGTATTGGGATTTAAGGATACCCCTAATTTTACTTTTTTTGCATTCAATTTTGATTTTAGATATTTGATATTTGATTTTGATACGGTTTCGATGTGCACCGTAATCATATCGCTTCCCGCTTTTACAAAAGCATCGATATACTTTCGCGGGTTTTCTATCATCAGATGCACGTCTAAAGGAAGGCTGGTAGCTTTACGGATATATTTTACTACCACCGGCCCGATAGTGATATTGGGCACGAAGTGGCCGTCCATAACGTCAATGTGCAGCATATCCGCGCCCGCTGCTTCTACTTTTTTTATATCTTTGCCGAGACAGCCGAAATCCGCGGATAATATTGAGGGGGCAATTTTAATTTTCATATTTTTTCTAGGGACAGCCCCCTTGGAATTCAATAAATTAGCTCTGGCGGGGACAGTCCCTATTTTCGGCATATAGTTTATTTTTGAGAATATATTTATAGACTCCTTCCGGCACCAGGTAGCGGAATGACTTATTTTGCCTGATCGCCTGCCTGATTTCAAATCCGGAGACATCCACCGCCCGGATAGGGATGGTAGAAATATAAGCGGGTATTTTTTCCAAGGGGTAACCCGGGCGCGTTGCCGCGATAAACTTTACCAACTTAATGATCTCTCTTAAATCTTTCCAATCCTCCAAATATTTAAGCAGGTCCGAGCCGATAATAAAATATAACTCATCAGCGGGGTATCTGATTTTAAAATCTTTTATCGTATCTATGGTATAAGAACGGCCGTCCCTTTTTATTTCTATATCTGATACGCAAAAATAGCGGTTGCCCTTTATGGCTGATTTTACCATCGTTAACCTGTCGCGCGCAGCGGAAATATCTAAAGTATCTTTATGCGGCGGTAGATATGCCGGCACAAAAATTACTTTGTCTAACCCCAGCTTCTCCCTGGCTTCTTCCGCTAATATCAGGTGGCCTATGTGTA
>CAZJFL010000005.1:0-79449 GCA_964545575.1 uncultured Planctomycetales bacterium | reverse complement strand
AATACCATATATTTATACGTGGTCAGCTCCTCAAGGGCCATCGGCCCGCGGGCATGCAGCTTGTCCGTAGAAATGCCTATCTCAGCGCCCATGCCGAACTGATATCCGTCGGTAAAACGCGTGGAGGCATTTACGTAGACGCAGGCGGAATCCACGCGCTTAAGAAATTGGTTGGCGTTTTTGCGGTTCTTCGTAACAATCGTATCCGAATGATGCGTGCCGTAAAAATTGATGTGCCTGATCGCCTCTTCGAGGTTACTGACCACTTTCACCGAAAGAATCAGGTCCAGATACTCGGTATGGTAGTCTTTTTCCGTGGCCAGCCTCACTCCTTTGGCTATTTTGCGCGTCAGAGGACAGCCGCGTATTTGGACACCTGCCTCTTTAAATTTTTTTAGCATTCCCGGAAGGAATTTTGCGGCAACATCCCGGTGGACAAGCATACTCTCCATGGCATTACATACCGCCGGCCGCTGGACTTTGGCATTAAAACAGATCTTCTCCGCCATCTCCAGATCCGCACCCTTATCGACATAAACATGGCAGATGCCTTTATAATGTTTTATTACCGGCATGCGCGATAATTTTGCCACTCTCCTGATCAGGCCTTCGCCGCCCCGGGGAATGACTAAGTCTATGTATTCATTTAACTTGAGCAGTTCAGACACCGCCCGCCTGTCTCCAGTAGCTATGAAGCCTATTGTACCCACGGGGATGCGGTATTTTTTTAAAACGGTTTTTAGTATCTTGGAGATCGCCAGGTTTGAGTTTATGGCCTCCCTGCCCCCTTTTAGGATTACGCTGTTACCGGATTTTAAACTTAGGCCGATGCAATCAGAGGTAACATTCGGGCGGGACTCATAAATTATAGCGATTACTCCGATAGGTGAGCGCACTTTATGGATCCATAAGCCGTTGGGCCGGCGCCAGGCCTTGATTACTTCGCCTACCGGATCGGCTAATTTAGTAAGCTCGCGCAAAGAATTCGACATCGCCTTTATTCTTTTGGCGTCGAGTCCAAGCCTGTCAATCATCGCACTAGATAACCCTTGGCTTAATCCTGAAGCAATATCTTTTTGATTCGCCTTAAGGATGATGGATTTTTTGCGCAATAAACTAGAGGCCATATCTTTTAAGGCCTTGTTCTTTAATGCGGGAGATACCCCCAGCATAAACCTGGAAGCATCCCGGGCGGATTTAGCAATATTTGTAATTTGTTTTTTTAGGTTCATAGAATTACCAGGTTATCGCGATGCACGGCTTCTTTATCATGGCGGCTACCCTTGACCTTCTCCAGCTGGCTGCTAGAAAGGGAAGTTTTACCCCGGGCAAATTCGCAATTTTGCTTATCCATTATTACTACTACATCCCCTTCTGCAAAAGAGCCGCCTACCGCAATTACTCCCACCGAAAGCAAGCTTTTCTTATTCAGTAACGCGCTTTTAGCGCCGTCATCGACAATGATCTTTCCTTTAGGCTTGGCGCTAAAAGCAATCCAGCGCCCCCGGGCAGCAAGATACCCTTTTTTAGGTATAAATAAAGTGCCGTGACTTTCCGGCTCTTTTAACACAGACAAAAGTATATCCGGGCACCGGCCGTTAGTAATTACGCAAGGAACCCCAGAGTCTACGGCAATGCGCGCGGCCTCAATTTTAGTGCTCATCCCGCCGACGGTTGTCCTGCCCGCGCTAGGGCCTGCCAAGGCTTTAATTTGAGGCGTGATTTCGCTTACCACCCTGACCAGCGTCTTTTTATCTTTCATCAGCAAGCCGTCCACATCCGAGAGGATCACTAAAAGGTCCGCCGAAACGAGGCTCGCCACCAATGCCGAAAGCCGGTCGTTATCGCCGAACTTAATCTCTTCGGTAGAGACTGTATCGTTCTCATTAATCACCGGCACCGTGCCCAGTTTTAATAGTGCTAGAAGCGTATTCTTGGCATTCAGGTAGCGCCTGCGGTCGTCAAAATCTTCCCAAGTCAGAAGCACCTGCGCGCAAGCAAGGGATTTTTCTTTCAATGCCCCGTTATAGGCGTGCATCAATTCATGCTGGCCTACTGCCGCCGCCGCCTGCAGGTAAGATAATTCCCTGGGCCGGGATTCCAGTTTCAGGATAGCCATCCCGTAGGCAATCGCGCCGGAAGATACTAAAATTATTTCCCTGCCTTCCTCTACCAGAGCAGCCACCTGGGCGGCTATACCGGTAAAAAGGCGGGAATCCAGCTTATTTTTTTCAGCGTATAAAAGGCTGCTACCTATTTTAACCACTATCCGCTTATATTGTTTTTCCGAGAGCTTCAATCAATTCCTCCAGTCCTTCTCTGTTTAATGCCGAGATGGGATAAACTTTCTTTTTCACCGCTTTCCTAAACCTGGCTAAGTTTTTTTTGGCACCCGCGAGGTCCATTTTATTCGCGGCGATAACCACAGGCTTCTCGTAGACTTGGGCACCGTATTCCTTTAATTCTTTATTAATAATCCTGTAGTCTTCTAAAGGGTCCCTTCCCTCGAAACCCGCCATATCGATCAGATGCAGTAATACTTTTGTGCGTTCGATATGCCTTAAGAACTTATCCCCCAGCCCCCTGCCCCTGGATGAACCTTCAATAAGCCCGGGGATATCCGCCACCACAAAAGAAACGCCGTTTTCGGTGCTTGCCACTCCTAAAACCGGAAACTTGGTGGTAAAAGGGTAACTGGCAATTTTAGGATGGGCATTGGAGACGGCAGAGATGAAAGTAGATTTTCCGGCATTAGGAAAACCCACCACCCCGATATCGGCAATCAGCTTTAAATCAAGGAGTAATTCCTTTTCTTCGCCCGGCTCTCCCCCGGTAGCTTCCCTGTGGCGGCGATTGCCCAGGCCCCCTTTACCGCCGCGGGCAGGAATAAACTCCTCCCCGTCGCATTTTAAATCGCGCAAAGCAGAGTTAGTCTTAATGTCTTTGACTAGCGTGCCGCAGGGCACCCTGATCACGATAGAGGGAGCAGCCTTTCCCTTCCTATTATTGCCTGAGCCGTGGGCACCGTGGGCACCGTAAAAATGCCGGTTATATCGAAAATCTAAAAGGGTATTCAAGTTCCTGTCGGCCCTGACCACAATATCCGCGCCCCTGCCGCCGTCGCCTCCGTCGGGAATACCGTCGCGGGTGTATTTATCGCGGTAAAAGGACCGGCATCCTTTTCCGCCTGAGCCAGACTTGACAAATATTTTGGCGCTATCAATGAACACGAATCCTCACCTAGCTTCCCAAAGAAATCTCTTCTATCTTAAGGCGGGTTAAAAACTGCCGGTGCCCTTTTTTCCAGTGCGAAGACTTGCGGCGGCGATACTTATAGGAAACCTTCTTTTCGCCTTTTAGGTGCTTTAAAACCGTAGCGGTTACCTTGGCCTCTTTTAGATAGGGCTGGCCGATTTCAACTTTCTTCTCCTTGGAGATCAAGAGTACATTTTTCAGGACGATTTCCTTGCCTTCCGGGACTGCCTGCTTCTCGGTATCAATAATATCCCCTTTTTTTACGCTATACTGTTTTGCTCCAACTTCAATTATTGCATACATTTTTGTGCTCTCCTTTAAGGAAAACGGATTAAACGGTTAGAAGTAGTATATTAACATAGATGAAATTAGACGTCAAGGCTAAATTGCGGGATGTTAGGAAATTTTTATATCTTCGATGTGCAGGGCGGGGTTGGCAAGAAGGTTGATTTTAACCCTTAATTTACGCTCCATCTCCTTTAAATTGGCTCTATCTTTAAGGATTTCGTCTACTACTACGGTGTTTAAAACAAGGCTCACTTCTCTGGCGGATTTACCCTTTAAAAACTTTTTTGCCTCCTTAAAGGCATAAATAGACATAGTGGTGGGGGATTTGATCTTGCTCTTGCCCTGACAATAAGGGCAGGGCTGGTAAGAAAGCGTCTGGACGGTTTTATGGATGCGTTCCCTGGTCATCTCCACCAGCCCAAACTTGGAAATGCCCAGTATATCGTACTTTGCTTTATCGTGGTTTAATGCCCTCTTTAAGGTGCTTAATACTTCCCGGCGGTGCGATTCCCTTTCCATATCAATAAAATCAATGACGATGATACCGCCTAAATCACGCAGCATGATCTGGTGTGCCGCCTCTACCGCTGCGTCGCAGTTCACTTTAAATGCCGTATCTTCCTGCCCCAGGTTCTTCCGGAAGCCGCCGCTATTGACATCAATCACTACCAGCCCCTCGGTCGGCTCAATCACCAAGTAGGCCTTGGATTTCATATAAACTTTACTTTCAAAGATCTTGTTGATCTGCTTTTCGATATCTTTTTCTTCGAATAAATCGCTGCCGCGGAAAAGCTCTATCCTGTTGGCGAGATATCCTAAGAATGCCCGCATAAAACGCTGTATCCGGTAAAACTCAGGTTTTGAGTCGATAATCAACTTGGTTACGTCTTCGCTGAAAGAATCCCTGATTGCCCGCAAGGTTAAATCATATTCTTCATATATAAGGCTCGGCGCCTGCTTCTTCCGGCTGATCTTCTCCAGCCTCCTCCACAATTTAACTAAAAAATGCGCATCCCGAAGCAGCTCTCTCTTGGACCTGCCCATCGCGGCGGTGCGCACGATAAAACCCAGATCTTTAGGAAGCTTGAGCTCGGAAAGCGCCTGCCTGAGGCGCTTCCTCTCGCCCTCGTCATCAATCCTGCGCGACACTCCTGTCTGGGGGTCCTGCGGCATCAGCACCAAATACCTGCCGGCAATACCGATCTCGCAGGAAAGGCGCGGCCCTTTAGTGCCGAATGACTCCTTGACCACCTGCACCAAGACTTCCTGCCCCTTCTTAACTTCCTTAGGGGCTTTTTTCTTAGTCTCGGTTGATTCAAAGGCAGTCTCTATTTCAGATAGGTAGAGAAATCCTTTTTTAGGCAGGCCGATATCCACGAATGCCGCACCAATCGAGGGAAGCACGGCTTCGATTTTTCCTTTATAGACATTTCCGACAATAGTCTTATCCTGGGGCCGCTCGATATAAAACTCTCCCAGATGCCCGTCGGTAACTATGGCGACGCGTTTTTCCTGCGGCTCGACGTTAATTAAGATTTCTTTGGACATTTTTAATCTCTATTCCTTGCGGTAATTGATGCTGCAGCCTGTTTTTAAAATCCTCCGGGCTTATTTCTTCTCTTAAAATAACACTTGCCTCTTCCTGTTCGCTCTCTAGGCCTAATTTTAACGCTCTTTTAATGCTAAACTTAGGATGCGGGCTAAACCCCTGGCTTAACTTTAAGGGAAAATTGGCCCTGCGCATTGCGCGCGTAAACAGGCGCATCAGGTCCAGGTGAGAAATAAATTTCATGTTTCCCTTTTTGCTAAAAGTAAACTGTACTTTATACATTTAAAATAACGGGGACACTTCTTCGATTGGATGAAGAAACGTCCCTTGATTGGGTCAAGAAGTGTCCCTTTAAACAATTATCTGTTATCCCCCTGCTTGGCCGTTGCCTTCTTAAGCACAGCTTTTTCCTTACCCAGGTTCTCTTCTATTTTGGCTATCTCTTCCGGCGAAAGCTGCTCATCCGGCAGGACGCGGGCAGTAATAAAAATAAGCAGGTCAATTTTTCCGGTATCTATTATTTCTCTCTTAAAAAGATTGCCTAGAAGAGGGATTTTGCTGATAAAGGGTATGCCTATGGTTTCCTTGCTCTTTACATCTTTAAGCAAGCCGCCTAAAACAATTGTTTCTCCGTCTTTCATTAAAATCTGCGTCTGCGCTTCGCGCACATCGATAATAGGGTAATCGACGGAAGTCTTGATAGCGGTAGCATTAGTTGACCCGGCGATACTGGTGGCGGTAACGCTGGAAGTAGAAGTAGTGACGCTGGGGTGAATAATCATATTGATATAGCCTTCTTCGCTGATCTGCGGCACCACATTAAGCCTGATGCCTATTTCCTGATAGTAATTCAGCGACTGGGTCTGCGTGGGGCCGCTATCAGTAGTACCTGCGGTAACCACAGACGTCAAAATAGGGGTATTATACCCCACTAGCATAGACGCTTCCTGATTATCAAGAGTTAGGATCCTCGGCGCAGATAAAGTGTTGGTGCTGGCATTCTC
Organism: uncultured Planctomycetales bacterium; assembly: GCA_964545575.1. Classification (GTDB taxonomy): domain Bacteria; phylum Omnitrophota; class Gorgyraeia; order Gygaellales; family Profunditerraquicolaceae; genus CAZJFL01. The sequence goes on along the minus strand of CAZJFL010000005.1, from coordinate 73,353 downwards.
TTCCAAGGCATGCAGGATCACCTCAAACTGCGTCCCGGTCAGCTTCTTGAATAAAATTTCAAGCCCTGCCTTGTAAGGATAGGTCCCGGGAAATGTGCTAACCCCCTCTAACGGTCCAAACACAGAGGGGGCAAACTCAGAGCCGAGGTTACGCCCGGCAAGGCTCTTTGAGTTCTTGGCGTTTAAGCCTATATCGCCGGGTGCGGTCTCATAAGCGTTAGCGCCGCTGGAACCGGTCCCCCAGTCAAAACCGATATCCCTTAATTTGTTTAAGTTGACTTCCATAATCCGGGCTTCAATCAGGACCTGCCTGGGTTTCTTATCTATCTGAGGGAGAATAACATTGCGGATCCTATCCAAAGAAGCAGCTGTATCGGTAATGATTAAAGTTTTAGATTTCGCGCCCCCCTCGGCCGCATATTTTATATTACGGGTCAGTGTCTGCCCCGTAACGTCTTTTTCTAGTGACGTGGTTTCTTCTACCGGTGCTGCTGATTCTCTCGCCAGACCACTAGTAGTTTTTGCTGTTGGGCCTATCTGAAAAGTTCCGAACTGCCAGCCTTTTTGGCCCTTAGCATAGAGAACAGAAATCTTCCCGCGCACCGAAATCAAAGGGAGTAAAACCTTCTGCGCATCCCCGGCATCCAAGAACTTCAGCACAAAAATTTCTGTTTGTAACGGCTCCTCGGCCTGTATTTTGGCAATGCTCTCTGTTTTTGCCACCAGAAGCACATTGCCCTGCTTCTGATAACTAAAGCCGTAAGTTTTTAATATTATATCCAGCGCCTCTTCCCAGGGCACATCCACCAATCTTATGGTTACGTTTCCCATGACTTCCGGCGTAGTGACGATATTGACGCCTGCTTTATAGGAAATAATCCTTAAGACATTCTGGATATCGGCATCCTTAAAATCCATAGTCACGTTTTCTGACGCGGATAAATTCTCCGATATGCCGGGCTGAAACTGCGGCGGAACGCTAGCTGTCTCCTGCTGGATCTGGGCCTCTGCAGTTGTGTTTGTCTCTTCGTTATTTACTTCGGCAAAACCAACGGTGATCAAAAAAGCAACACAGGCCAAACTTAAAAAAGCCCGTCTTATAAACTTAATAACTTTGAGCCTATTTAGCATTATTGCTATCCTCCTTCAAATGGATCTCCAAAGGCACGCCCTCTTTAATAAAAATAACTTTATCCTGTTCTATTTTTAAAACTTGGCATCCGTCGGTGATTGAATCCCCGACCCTGACTACTTTTGCGCCCACAATGGCATAGGAGGCTCCGTTTTTGTCGAAGATGATACCCTCGATTTTTAGCTCAGACGCCACCGTCCCTTCATCCTTATCTAATTTCACCAACACACCTGCGGGGCTTACCAGAGGAATAAAAGGGTCGCGCTTGCCTTTTGAGTCATAAACATAATCGTTTTGCGCTAAAGAAAACTTTAGCAATGAAGAAAATAACAAAATACCTATGACGAAAAGCACTGAACGCTGAACGCTGAACCCCGAACTAATCCTACTTTTTAACATATGTCCTTAAAAGAAGCTTTATCTTTTGCTGAAAACAATCATTCCCAAGCGGCACGATCTCCATCTGTTCAACCGCTATAAAATTCTGCGCATTTTCTAAATCATTTATAAAGCTGCCGAACTGATGGTAATTACAATTCATCTCCAGCAGTATGGAAACCGGGGAGAAATTACCGACGGCGATTTTTTGATCGCCCATGCTCCAACCGGGTTTTATCTGGGTGACTCTGACGTTATTCTTCTTTGCCAGCGCATCTATATCCTGTATCAGAGCGGGAAGGTCGCTTCCGGAAATTATTTTTTTTACCTTGGGCGGCACCTTAAGTTTGCGTTCTACCTGCACCTGCTTCATTAGGGCGAGCTCATTGTTTAGTGTATCAATTTTTTTCTTTAAATTTGCGACTTTTCCCGAAACATTCTTTATGCTTTTAATCTGTGCCTTGATTATAAAAGACACGTCTAAGAAAACAAGCACTGCGACAAAGGCCAGGATCGCTATTATTTTCTTCTTATCGAGGGGAAAATTTTGTAATTTGCTTAATATCTGCGTCATTTTTCTTTCGGCTTAGCGGCCAGTGAGAATTCGGCTATTTCGTAGCCGCCGATTTTCTTTTTTTCCACGGAATCAAGGTCAAGTTTTGAGAAATCGGCAAAGAAATCATTATCTTTCTTAAGATTATCTATGTACTGGTTAATCAGAACCAACTCGCTCATCTTTAGGGATACCACCGATGCGCGGATGTCCAGAAGATTGGAGGTAAAATTAATGCTCCTGAACCATATCCCCGAGGGTAAATCAAGGCTTAGTTTGTTTAATTTCGGGGCCCATTTTATGGTTTTATCATGGATTTGCTGCAGGGCTAAGGCATCCGCCGAAAGATGCGCGGCTTCGCTGCGAAAAACCTCCAAGGCCTTTCTTTGCGACTCCAATTTCTGCCATCTTGCGTTCATCCCGACAGCCTGAAAATTCCTTAAAACAAGTATGCCGCCAAGGAAAACATGCAGGATTAAAATTACACCTACAACAAGCGGGATAAAATAAAGCGTCTCTTTAGACTCAAAGTCGATACCCGGTTTCTTAGGTTTATGTTTTAATTCCTGAGGTAGAAGGTTTATCTCTATCATTTTTAAAAACGCAAACTCAGGCCTACTGCCGTGGCTAATTCCAGAGACACTGCTTTTATGGCTTCTCTATCGACTCTGCTGGAAAGAGTGAGCTGCTTTATGGGGTCCCAATAATCTACTTCTATGCCCAACATATTAGCCAAGTTATCCTTAAGCCCGGGAAAAAGGCTGGCTCCCCCGCTTAAGAAAATCTTGGTTACGGAAGAAGCGCTCTGGCTTTCATAATAATCGAAAGATGTCCTTATTTCACCGACTAATTGCAAAAAAGATGCGTCAACACTAGCGCTTGACCTATCGGCATGCTCTTTATCCGGGCTGACCTTTAATGCCTCTATAGGCTCCTTGTCCAAAGTCAGGGCATCGGAAACCTTCCGCGTAAAGCTATTTCCGGCAATATGTATATCGCGGCTCAGGCGCGGGAGAGCCCCCTCCAGAATATTGAGGTTGCTATAGGTCGCGCCGATATTCAATAACCCCACGGCCTTAGGATTATCGCTTCCGGGATAATTGAAATTAAAGGCATTGATAATGGCGAGCGAATCGATATCTATGGCATTAACTTTTAAACCGGCCTCTTCGACTAATTTTATGCGCTGGTTGACGAACTCTTTTTTTACCGCGGCGATCAAAACCAGCATTTTATTATCCGGTAAGTCGGCTTTTAAAATAGAGGCATCGGTATTTACTTCGGATGCGGGGAAGGGAATATGTTTTTCCGCCTCGAACTTTAATGACTGCCTCAGCTCTTCCGTGTTCATGCGGGGCAGGTTTACATACCTGATAATTGCCGCGGGGCCGGAAACAGAGATGTTTACTTTCTTAACCGCTTCTGCCGCGGCAATTTTCTTTAACGCCGCCAGCGGGCTGTCCTGAAACGGCTCAATGGCAAAGGCGCAAAGTTCGGTCGTATCCTTGCCCAGCTTTAATTTTACCAGCTTTATCTGGGAGGTGCCGATATCCAGCCCCAGCGAAAATTTTTCTTTGGGCTTAAATAAATCCATGTTTTACAGGCCTCCCGCGCCTCCGCCTAGGTCTTGATGACAGTCTGGGTACTTGCATTCCTGCCAGCTGGTTATGGATGGTTTCTCCGAGGGGGGGGGTGTTTCTGTTCCCGTTACAGTCTGGAGCTGTTCGTCAAAATGAATTTGCGCATTGTTAAAAACATTAAGATTGTTGCCCACGATAGCGCCAAAGAGGCGGCCGTTATTAGTGATTGTTATATTCGTATTAGGGGCATAAATCGCTCCGTACCAATCAACGTTATTAGAAATAGTCATTACGTTTGGCCCGGAATACGTGCTGTAAAGTATGAAATTCTTCGGAAATTGCGTATCATTGAACAAACCGTTATTCCCCAGATTAGCGGAACCTGTAGTATAGATTGTCAGGCTGGCTCCCGGCATAATATGGATTACTCCATTATTACCAATATCTATTGCTTGTGCCGCGGTAAGGTAGAGCCGCGTCTTACCGCTGACATTCAATGTCCCACCAATCCCTATGTTAATTGAATCATAACGGTGGTCGCCCATGGGTAAAATCGCGGACGCACTCTTAAGAACCGTATATGGCCCTTCAGTAAGCGCGTTTTTAAGCTCATCAGGAGCATCGATAAGAGGTAAATCCCGAGTCTTAGCAAGATTGTTTATACAGTCGTTCTCGCATTCTTCTCCGCCTAGTGGGCAAGCTTGGCAATAAATGTAAGCGCCATTAGCCTTCTCTACTGTTCCTCCTACGGTAGTTGTCATGCCATATATATAGCCGTTATTATCTATGGTGACAACTCCTGGCATACTTCCGTTTGTACCTACACTGCCATTCATTGAACGATTAGCCCCGAGCTGGTCCTCGTAAGGTCCTTTTAAAGAATCGTAGCTATCCGTCAATGCATTCTGATACATATGTATCGAGGAATTTCCAAAAATCGGAGAAGTAAAAGGTTTGGGCGTTGTGCCGGTGCCAAGCGTTACCTGAATTGTGCGCGTGACCCGCGGAGACGGAGCCTCCCCGACAGTAGCAGTGGAAATAATCGTCGAGCCGTCTTTTTTCACATCATAACCATCGGCAGTGATCTGCATGCACCACGGCGTAGAACAGGCGTGAGTACAGGCCGTGTAAGGCACACCGCAACACTGGCTGCAGCCATTATAATTTATGTCCCAGAGCGCCTTCTGGATACCGGCCTCTGCAAGCCAGAATGCCTTGTTGGAATTTTCATACCCGCGAATTGTCCGGCTCTCAGAAGTGCTCCTGATCACAAAGGCAGCGCTCAAGAAACTCAAAACCGCAATCACCATATAAGCGGCTATCAGGGCTATCCCGCGTTTATTATTTATTTTCATCTTCCGGCCTCCCTTTCTTAGCCAAACTAGCGGCTAAATTTAAGAGTTTTAAAAAACATTTTATAGTTCCTGCCAGTTCTTAACGGAAATCTTGGAATTTCCTTCCGGATAAGATAACACCTGAGGTAAATGTTCGTCGTAATGAACATGCGCGTTATTTGAAACACTCAGTTCATTTCCTATAATAGAGCCGAATATGCTGCCGTTATTAGTAACCGAGATGTTTGCGTTGGGGGCATAGATTACGCCGTACATATTTCCGTTATTGTTAATCTGCACGCCGTTACTTCCGGAATAAGCGCTCCATAAGACAAAATTCTCCGGCTTTGCAGTATTATTCACTAATCCGTTATTGCCCAGATCGCACTTACCGTCGCTATAAAGGACTAAATTAGCCCCGCTAGCGATATTGAGATGCGCGTTATTGAGGATCTCTAGCGCTTGAGCGGTGCTGGTCACATAAATTCTTACCGTGCCGCTGATAGTCAATATGGCATTATTGCTTATGCTTATGGAGTTGTATCTATAATCGCCTGAATTAAGCGTCGGCGTCTCGTCTCCGGACACATTCAGGTCTCCTCCGGGCTCTGTAGTAAAACCCTGCGGGGCATAAACCAGAGGTAATGAGATATTATTGTCGTGGGTTATATCTCCGGTAATTTCGGCATTTTGCGACTTCTCGATTGTCCCTCCCGGGCCGGTATTAGCATCTCCTTCTATGACGCCGTTATTTAATATGGTTATCGCGCCCGTAGCCGTGCCGTTAGTGCCGACGTCTCCGTTATGATATGCGTTATCGCCGCCGTAAGGCCCTAAGGAAGAATCATAGCTGTCGGTATGGGCGTTGTTTGTCATATATATGGAGCTTGCCCCGAACATCGCATAAGTAAACGGAGAGCCGCCTATGGTATCAACCCTGATTCTCCTGATTGCGCCCAGAGAAGAAGTGCCAACTGAGGTAATTACCGTACCGCTGATAGTCACACTATAGCTACCCGAAGCTAAATTTCCATTCAGGCAAAGGCTGGAACCACAACTAGTGCAGTTTGCGCAATTGTTATAATTTTTCTCCCACAAGGCTTTCTGTATACCCGTCTCCGCAATCCAAAAAGCGTTGCTTGAATCCGCATGTTTTTTTATGGTCAGGCCTTCGGAGATGCTGCGCACCACAAAGGCAGTGCCTAAAATAGCCAGGACTGCTATTACCAGGTATGCAGCTAAGAGTGTTATACCGCGCCTATTATTAATTCCCATTTCTCAACCTCACTTTCTCGGTTAGGTTAAATGCCAAAGGCTTGTTCATTACAGTGCTGTTAGCTACGATTTGAATTTGCACTACGGTAGTACTGGCGTCGCAACTGGTACCACAGTTGACACCTCCCGGGCAGCAGAAGAAACTCAATGAAGTTATGCCGGTTGCTATTTTGGGTATGTTATAACCGGGTATAGCCGGAGTACTGTTAAAATTAATAATGTGGTTAGTTTGATCCAGGCTATAGGTAATGCTGGTCGAAACATTGCCGGTAAAGATATTGTTGAGTTTAAAAGTAATTGAAGGGGGATCCTGGACTATAGAAGTTATATTTGCGCCGCTGGTCTCTCTGATATAGCGCAGCATCCTGTCCATGCCCTGACGCGCCTGTTGCTGCAAATCCAGCATACCCATATCAGTGAGATAGGTCAGGTTGCCCGTGGTCAGGGTGCCGTATATAGCTGCGACGATAAAGCTCGTGATCAAGACAGTGAGCAAAATTTCTACTAATGTTATGCCTTTCATGGCGTCGCAATAAAGGTTTCCAGTGTCGTATTCCTTTCTACCGCTGCCCTGTCCTGCCAGTTTACTGTGACAGTAATTTTGAGGAGATCGCCTAGGAGAGTTGAGTTTATGACTGTCCCTGAGGTATCGATATTTTCACCACTTAAGGCAACCAGGCCTTTATTATTAATAGTTGCCGTATCCCAATCCCAGTTATTAGGATTATTATTTATAATGTCATCGCGGGTAGAATTAAAATTGGCGCTAGTGGTAGTGCTGTTTCTTATATCCTCCATCACAAATTCGGCATGGCTCGTGGCAATGGTCAGGTAGCGGCTTGTCGAATTTATTATTATGCAGTTGATAAAAAGCAGGAGCATCCCCGTCAGCACAAAAGCAAGGATCGCCACCGCCAGCATCAATTCCGGAAGGCTAAAACCGCTATTCTTTTTTATTACATTCTTCAGAAACAATCAGGCCCCCTGTGGAAATAGTATAAGACGCAGTCCCGGTCAGGCCGCACTTAAGCGGCGTTGCCGAACAGCTGTAGCCGGACGGCTCAAGCCTTGCGCAAACATAATTATACCCTTTTACGGGCGATTTGGCAACATCGTCATCATCTAAATAAGGCGGGGTATTATTCGCTAGCAACGCCAGGTCCGATGGAAAATTACCGTTGTGGTCCCTGGCATAATTTTGCAGGGCTGCGGAAATGAATTTTAAAGTTACGGAGGCATTGGATTCGTTCTGCGCGATATTCATTTTTATAATACAACCGATGGCAAACCTTAAAATTAAAGCCGTTGCGGCAATAATAACCATGATTAAAACAAAACTGCGGGCTTTTATGTTTTGCATAAAATCAACCTAACTATATTATATTCCAATATGTTTATATTCTAATACAAAAAGAACCGCCCTGCAAGAAAAATTAACAAAATTAAAGCGAAACTAACGGGCAAGATTATAAAGAAACCCCCTTGCCTTATAGTGCTGTGGCTGTATCTTCAATACAACCCTGAATTCCGATATTGCCTTTTGTTTACGCCCGCAGTTCCAGTAAGTCAACCCCAGATTAAAGTGCGCATCAGCATATTCCGGAGATAACTCCAAAACCCTCTTAAAAGAACGGATGGCCTCTTTATCAAAGCCTGCCTGAGCAAGATTTATACCGAGATTATTATAAAAAGAAACAGCGCAGCCGGAGTATCCTGACTCTTTTATGTATTTTTTTACGGCTCCCAGAAGCGCTTTGTCCGGAGGCTGATTGGAATCTACCGGCTGTAATGACTTTATTATTTCCCCGGCTGCTTTATCGGAATCTGCCGTAAGGCGCGCAATGTTAAAATGTAGGAAAAAAATACTCGGATTAAAACGTAATGCCAGCCTGTACCTATCAAGCGCCTTATCAAAATGGCCTTCGGTTTCATATAAAACAGCAATCTCATTCTGCAATTCGCCAGCTTTATCGTAAGGCGTGATTTTCTCAAGTACAGCATATTCACTCTCGGCATCTTTGAATCTGCCTGTCTTTTGATAAACTTTAGCCAGATTAGAGCGGGCGTCTATTCGGGTAGGGTTTATCCTTACTGCCTTCTTAAATTCAGCAATCGCAGAATCGTCCTTATTTATATATGCATACTGGACGCCGAGGTTATTGTGGGCCAAGAAGCTATCCGGAGAAAATTTGACGATACCCTGATAAAAGATAAACGGATTACTCCACTCGTAATTGCGCGCTAAAGTAAGGGTTCCGTAAAACAGTAATAGCGCTAAAACGCAAAAAAATAATAAGCTTTTTCTTAAGTATTTAAATAATAAATACGAGATTGCCACAAAGAAACTTATTGACGAAATATAAATGAAATGCTCTGCCAAAAAGGCATTGATAGGGTAAACCCCAAGCTGAGGGGCTAAAAATATAAAAAACAACCAAAAAAGAAAATACCCTTCCTTCTTATTATACTTGCATAAGATATGCCAGATTACGCCTATGAACACTGTTAACAAAAACCACGACAAGACAACCTCTATAATCCCGCCAGGCGCGGCCAGCCCCCAGGACATATGCAAGCCGACGGGGAAAAATAACAGGCGGATATATGTAAAAAATACTTTTGGCACCATATATATCCTTAAAACCAAAGGATATCTGCTCAATTCCGCTACCCAGAGGGTACTAAATTGTAAAAGCGTATACCTCGTGATTGCATATATTAAATCAATCGCGAAAAACGGAAAAATCACCAGCGCCGTATACCAGGGGTCCTTAAAATTGCTTCTTTTATAAATAAATACAAAAAGAAGTATAACTAAAGGGAATATAAAAGCCAACTCCTTGGAGAGTAGCCCTAAAATAAATAATAATAAAGAAGATAAAAGATAGAGTGCCCTCCTATATTTCACGGAGTTTTCGCTTTTAATGAACAATAAAAGTGAAAGTAAAAGAAATACAGCCATAAGCATATCTGCTCTTCCGGAAATATATGTGACCGCCTCTGTATGCAACGGGTTAATGGCGAATAATAAAGAACTTACAAAAGCAAGGGGCATTTTATCAGAAAGCATATAGACGAGCAGAAAAACCAAGAAGGCAACTATACTTTGCAGTAAGATATTGGTAATATGGTAGCCCAAAGGATTGAGGCGCCAGAAATGATAATCCCACATGAAACTGAGTGTCTGTACCGGCCGGTAAAAATTAGAGCCGCCCCCGCCCATGTTTCCGAAATGCATATCGCTGGTAAAAGCCTTATCCCAATAATGCCAATCAAGGATTGAGGAATTTTTTATAATTAGCCCCCCGTCATCCAGGATAAAAGGGTTGTGTAGTGTGCCCCAGTAAAAAAGTAGGCATAGGCAGGCAATGGCAAGATAAACCGACAGGAATAACTTAATTTTAAAGTTTAACATAAAATATTTAAAAAAAGGGGGAGATTTACTCTCCCCCTCTCTGATTCTTTGCTACAAACAAGTTGTTTTACGGAGTTAATGGTGACAATACTCCGCCTGTGGTACCATAATAGGTGGTGGTTCCTGTCACGTTTAAGTTCGAAGGAGCTGCAGTAACGTTATAACCCCCGACAGTCAAAGTACAGGAATAGGTAAAACCTTGTACTAGTGATGGCCCTGGGCAATAGGTAGGCGCTGAGGTTATATATGTCTGTAACAGAGTTGTGGTATTTGGGTATTGGCCGCTGTTAGCAGTAGAATATGTCTCGGCTGCAACTATAAGGCTGCGCACGGTGGCCTTGGCAGCTACGTCATTAGCAGTCCTTCTTGCCTGAAGCAAGTTAGGAATTGCTATGGCTGCCAAAAGAGCGATAATCGCCACTACGATCATGATTTCTACGAGTGTAAAACCTCTTTTTTTTCTCATTTGTAATAAGCCTCCTCTCTAAGGTAAGATTGACTTTTTTAGCGCTTTTCTTTATCGGCTTCTTATCTTTTTGAATCTATGTATATATAACTACCTGTTCCAACCTGCGATAAGAAACCCCCTCAAAAAAACGCCAGTCGCCTTATTATTAAAATTATTTATACCACCTCCTTGCTGATTTGTCAAGTAAAATGAGCAGACAACTTACGTTAACGGCATCAATACTCCGCCTGTGGTACCATAATAGGTGGTGGTTCCTGTCACGTTTAAGTTCGAAGGAGCTGCAGTAACGTTATAACCCCCGACAGTCAAAGTACAGGAATAGGTAAAACCTTGTACTAGTGATGGCCCTGGGCAATAGGTAGGCGCTGAGGTTATATATGTGGCCAACAGAGTTGTGGTATTTGGGTATTGGCCGCTGTGAGCAGTGGAATATACCTCGGCTGCAATCATAAGGCTGCGCACGGTGGCCTTGGCAGCTACGTCATTGGCAGTCCTTCTTGCCTGAAGCAAGTTAGGTATTGCTATCGCAGCAAGCAAAGCGATAATCGCCACTACGATCATGATTTCTACGAGCGTAAAACCTCTTTTTCTTCCCATTTATAATAAACCTCCTCCCTTTTTTCTATTTATACCACCCATTTTGCCTTTTGTCAAATAAAAAACCTATTCTTCCATTACGGCTTTATCTGTAACTAAAGCCCGCCCTTACTGTTATAAGGGTGAAGAATAGGTTAATTTTACCGCTTAATTTAACTTATAAAAACATTGCCCTGCCTATTCTTAAATAATGGATGATTTCTATATAAAGTATAACATGCCCTCTACCCCAATGCAAACTCGCAAGGCCGAAAAATGTGGAACCCCCTCGCCCTAAAGGCCGGGGTTCCCTCCCTGTAGCAGAAATAATTCTCCGCTGTACATTCATCCTCAGGCTAAAGCCTGGGGATTTCTGCGGAGGGGATTAGAGCGAAAACCAGGCAATAGTTTTCTTGAGCCCCGCTTCTAATTTAACCTTAGGGCGCCATTTAAGGAGTCTTCTGGCTTGAGTAATATCCGGCTGGCGCTGGCGCGGGTCATCCTGCGGCAGGCTTTTAAATACAAGCTTGCTCCCGGCGCAGGTTAATTTAATCACCAGTTTGGCTAAGGCTAAAACCGTAAACTCTTCGGGATTGCCCAAATTTATCGGCGTATTCAGGGGGCTTTTCATCAACTCCAGCAAACCCGTAATTAAATCCTCTACGTAGCAGAAACTGCGCGTCTGTTTTCCCGTTCCGTATACCGTCAAGGGCCTATTATTTAAGGCCTGATAAATAAAATTAGGCACCACCCTTCCGTCGTGAATACGCATGCGCGGGCCGTAGGTGTTAAAAATCCTGGCTATCCTGGTATCCAGCTTGTGGGTTCTCTGATAGGCCATGGTGATTGCTTCGGCAAAGCGTTTTGACTCATCGTAACATCCGCGTACCCCTACAGGATTGACATGCCCCCAGTAACTTTCTGCCTGCGGGTGCGCGAGCGGGTCGCCGTAGACTTCCGAGGTAGAAGCGAGCAGAAACTTGGCTTTTTTGGCTTTGGCTAATCCTAAGGCATTATGCGTGCCCAGGGAGCCCACCTTTAAAGTCTGGATGGGGTATTTTAAATAGTCATCGGGCGAAGCGGGTGAGGCAAAATGCAGGACATAGTCAACTTTGCCCGCAAGGCTAATATATTTTGTCACATTATGTTTTATAAAAATAAAATCCTTGCGGCTTAAGAGGTGTTTTATATTTTTTAAGCTTCCGGTGATCAGATTATCCAGGCAGATAACCTTAAAACCTGCGTCAAGCAATCTGTCGCATAAATGCGAACCGATAAAGCCTGCCCCGCCGGTAATCACCGCTGTTTTCTTAGGCATTTTTAATGAGCAGAAAACTTACGGAACGAAGTGACGTAAGTTTTAGCGTCCCTCATTTTGCTTATCTATCAGCGTCTGCGAATTAATGGATGATTCCAGCCCGCTAATAAAATCCACCTTCGGCTGAAAACCTAAAACCCGCCTTACCTTGGTTAAATCCGCCTGAGTCCTGAATACATCCCCCGGACGCAGGCCTAAGAAAACCGGTTTTATTTTTTTACCCATTATACTGTTGAGTATCCTGACTAACTCTAAGATACTGTAGTCCCTGCCGCCGGCGATATTAAAAACCTCTCCCTTAAGCCCGGTCTTGGCCGCTGCCAGAATATTGGCCTGCACCACATTTTCTACGTAGGTAAAATCCCTTGACTGCCTGCCTGTGCCGAATATCGGAGGCGGCTCGTTTTTTAACATGCAGCTGATAAACTTCGGTATGACCACGGCATACTCGTCGTCTAAAGACTGCCGGGGCCCGAACACATTGAAGTACCTTAAAGCCACCGTAGGCAAGCGGTAGTGATAACTAAACATCCGGCAATAATATTCTCCGGTAAGCTTGGTCAGGGCGTAAGGAGAGATCGGCTGCGGAACAAAATCTTCCTTTTCGGGAAAAGTTTTGACATCTCCATAGACGGAGCTGGAGGAAGCAAAGATGAAATGTTTCGCCTTATTTTTAACCGCTGCCTGCAATAGGTTTAAAGTGCCCTGGATATTGACTTCATTATATTCTGCCGGATGAGCCAGCGACTTAGGGACGCTGCGCAGAGCCGCCTGATGAAAAATCAGGTCTATGCCTCCTGCCGCTCTCTGGCAGACGGCGAGAGAACGAATATCGCCCCTGATTAAATCTATTTTATTTATCAGGCCTTTTAGGTTATCTCTTTTACCGCTTGAGAAATTATCCAAGACCCTGACAGAATAGCCTCTTTTCACTAAAGCCTCGGTCAAGTGCGAACCGATGAACCCTGCGCCTCCGGTAACTAAAACTTTCTTCATAGCCTAAAGACTCTTCCCTGATTAATATTTTTATAGACATTACGGGTATCAAAGACCCGCCGCGAATGCTTTAATATAAATCTGTAATCGACCGAAGTGTGATCGGTGGCGATAATCACAAAGTCCAACTTATTAAGATTGGCAGCGGTTAAATCGGCGGATTTAAGATTTATGCGGTTTAATTTGAGATACGGGATCAGCGGATCATGGTAAGAAACGGATACGCCCTTCTTTTCTAATATTTCAATAATATCTATGGACGGAGACTGACGCAAATCTTTGATATCTTTCTTATAGGTTACCCCTAAGACCAGAATCTCGGCTTGAGCCAGGCTTATCCTTTCTTTACTCAAAATACTAGCGACCCTCTCTACCACATATTCGGGCATAGCGGCGATTACCTCGGAGGCGAGCTTGATAAAACGCGACCGGAAGCCGAACCTTTTCGCCTTCCAATAAAGGTAGAGCGGGTCTTTTGGTATGCAGTGGCCGCCCACGCCGGGGCCGGGATAAAAAGGCATAAAACCAAAAGGTTTAGTTTTGGCCGCCTCGACCACTTCCCAGATATCTATCTTCATTTTATGCGCCATCATCGCTATTTCATCGATTAAGCCGATATTAACGATACGGAAGGTGTTTTCCAGTAACTTCACTGTTTCGGCAACCCGGGAAGAAGATACGGGAACGACTTGTTTAATGATACTTGCGTAAACTGCTTTTCCTAGCGTAGTCGCTTCCTGATTAATGCCGCCGATAACTTTGGGGATCTTCTGGGGCGGGTATTTGGCGTTTCCCGGGTCTATCCTCTCGGGAGAGAAACAGAGATAAAAATCCCTACCGTGCTGAGAGCCGCGCGATTCAAGCAAAGGCAGGATGACCTCTTCGGTGGTGCCGGGATAGGTGGTGCTTTCCAGAATAATCAAAGCGCCCTGTTTCATATTTACCAAGATTTCTCTGACGGCGCCTTTGATAAAAGATATATCCGGAAGATATTTTCTTTTTAGCGGCGTAGGCACACAGATAAGAATTACATCAACCTGCTTTAACAAATGAAAATCTCCCGTAGCACGAAACCTTCCGCTTGCTATGGCTTTTCGCAAATCCGTGTCGGAAACATCGGTAATGTATGATTTCCTCTGTTGAATCCCGGCTATCCTGTCTTTATCTAGATCTACCCCCAATACGTAAAACCCTTTTTTTATAAACTCGAGCACCAGCGGCAACCCCACATAGCCTAAGCCCACCACGGCAATTTTAACCTCTTTTTTCTTTAACCTTTTTAAGAAACTTTTCATAAAGTTAGCCATACTATTCCTTTTAGGTTTCCCCCCTGCCCATAGTGATATAAGTAAACCCTAATTTTTTCATGATCTTACGGTCATAAATATTGCGGCCGTCGATAACCAACGGCCTCTTGAGCAATTTTTTGACTTTAGAAAAATCCAACTCCTTAAACTCATCCCACTCCGTAATAACTAAGAGGCATTCGCTCCCCCGGCATACCTCGTAGGGATCACGGCAAAACTTCACCCTTTCACCCAACAGGCCTCTAGTTTTTTTCATTGCCTGAGGGTCGTAAACCTTTAATCTGGCGCCTTGCGCGATTAAGGCATCTATTATATCCAGAGACGGGGCATTGCGTATGTCGTCGGTGTTGGGTTTAAAAGCGAGCCCCAAGACGCCGATAGCCTTATCTTTAATTACCCATAGCCCATCGTGTATCTTGTTTAAAAACTCGTTCTTCTGCTGGCGGTTAATTTCCCTGGTTGCTTTCAGCAATTCAAAATCATAACCTAGTCTTTTACAGATATAGATAAAGGCATCTAAATCTTTGGGGAAACAAGCTCCCCCGTATCCGATTCCGGCGTTTAAAAATGCCTGCCCTATCCTTTTATCTAATCCCATGCCCTCTGCTACTTCCTGCACATCCGCTCCCAGCTTATCGCAGATACGCGCAATGGCATTAATAAAGGAGACCTTGGTAGCTAAGAAAGAATTGGAGGCATGTTTTATCAACTCTGCGGACTTAATGTCGGTTATCACCAGGCGCGCATTTAAAGGCTTATAAAGGCTTACCAGCATATCCCTGGCCTTTTTGGATTCTACGCCGATCACAATCCTGTCCGGATGCATAAAATCATTGATTGCCTGCCCCTCCCGCAGAAACTCCGGATTTGAGGCAACGTCAAATTTTACTCTCTTCTGCAGGTGACTGGATACGGTCTGTTTAATGCGCTCTCCGGTCTCGGCCGGGACCGTGGATTTTTCCACGATTAGCCTGTAACCGGTCATATTGATGGCGATATTACGCGTCACATTTTCTATTCCGGTCAGGTCGGCATCGCCGTTCTCCAGGGAGGGCGTGCCCACGGCAATAAAAATCAGCTCGGAATTAGCGACCGCTTCTTTAAAACTGTGGGTAAAGGAGAGCTTTTTCTTTTTCACATTGGCTCTCACCAATTCTTCCAATCCCGGCTCATATATCGGCATCATGCCTTTTTTAAGAGCCGTGATCTTTTTTATGTCGTTATCGCAACAGACGACTTTATTGCCCAGCTCCGCAAGGCAGGTGCCGGTGACTAAACCCACATAACCCGAACCTATAATAGAGATGTTCATCTTTTTAAGGGTTAGATTGGGAGCCTGACTGATCCGGGTGGTAACTCTGCTGGAAGCCAAACTCAAGCTCCGGAAAGGCCTTTAACCTGAACACAAACCACAGGGTATGGCCGTCTGTTTTACTGATATTATAACTGATATCGGTCTCCCAGCAATGCAGGTCGCGGGTTAATGTATATTCCTGTTCCATCAGTCCGCGGCTCTGGGAATCTGCAAATTGATAACGTTCGTATACCTTGAATTTCCACTTAGGGTTCAGCCGCCAGGCCAATTCCGAAGTCATCTCTTTGCCGCCGCCCCTCAAATACCGGTGGCCGACGCCTAGATACCTTTCTTTACCTAAGGTAGCGTATAAATTGACGTTGGCTTCCTTAAAGTATTTTTCTTTATAGCCGTAGCTAGCGTCGGACTTAATACGCAGCCATGCATAAGGGCGCAATTCCAGATCCAGGTAAAAATCGGAAAAACTTGAGCCGGGGCCGTCTTTAGTCTTCAAATTGTATAACGTGTTTATGCGCAAGTTCGCCAGGTCTACAGCCTTTCCTTCTCTCTTTGTCTGCAGTTTATTGGATAATTCCAAAGAGATATATTCGCTTGCAGCGAGAGAATCAATCGCATCTATCTGCTGAAGCTTGCTGGCGGAGATGGTCGGTCGGTGGTTATAGACATACTTTACTATCGGCGTAATGATGTGCCGGATGCCGTTTATATCTAGCCCCAAGAAATCCGATTTAACATCAAATAGGCGGAAAATTTTGGTGCTTAAGTTTGCCCCGCCAGAGAATATCGTCCTTTTCGGAACGGAAAAACCGCCTGCGCCCTTATCATAGACAGTCTCGCGTCCGGCTACGAAGGGCGTAAACTCTACAAAGAATAGCTTAAGCGGCAGGGAAAGGGTATTGCTGGTATCAAATCTGGATACGGTTACATCATCGCTGGTGTAAGGGTAGGTGGTTGCCTTTTTGTCAAAGTTTGCGGCGGTAGTATTGTTTTCAAAATAAAACGGGGTGCTGCCGATACGTATGCTGGGCAAACTATAAGACAGCTCCGGGGTTTTATTGAGCTGTTCATACCAGTGGTTAGTGCGCCTCTGTAAAAGCAAGCCGAGGCTGGAATAACTGAAATTATGATAAAGCAGGGCGTAAGATACCGGCTGGGAATTCTTTTCGTATTCGCGGTAAAAATAATCTTTTAATAAATCGCCCGGATAGAGAGGCAGCCTTCTTTCCTGGTCGGCGATCTTATAATACTCTACGGTGAGATTCGTGCGTTTGTCTATATCCCATTTATGGCGTAGGCGCGCAAAATACCTTTCAAACTCATCAGGGCCTTCTACGGGATGGTTTTGCGGATGTTCCTGGGTGTAATAAAACTTAAAGTCTCCGTTGCCCACCGGCGACCTATAATTAAAACCCACGCCTTCGCTTACCCCCAGCTTCGAGCGGTAATCCAGGTAAAGCCTGCCCATAATGTTTTCCGTAAGGTTATAACGCCAGCCGGTAAGCAGATAAGGGCCCCATTCTTTTCTCATGCCGGGAGAGACCTGTATATTCATTATTTTAGGTCTATCCTCAACCAGGCTATGGGTAAATTTGGGCAGATATAATATCGGGATACCCAAAAGATGAACCGCAGCGCCCTTAATCTCTACTTTATCTTTGGGGAAGAAATCTATCTTTTTTGACCCGATGCTGTAGTGCGGATGGTCATAGTTACAGGTACTCATATAACCGCCAAGCGAGATAAACTCCCGATCGTTTATCTTTTCTATCCTTTCGGCCTTGCCGAAATAAGGATTAGACCGGAAACCGGCGTCAATGATCGTACCGGCCTTAGTATTAAAATTATAAGTGATCTTGGAACCGGTAATAACCCCCCTTTCATCTTCTAGCTTTGCGTTTCCCTCGGCAATACCTTCTTTGGTGAGGGTATTGATCGTTAACTTATCACAGGTGAGTATCGCGCCTTTGTAATTTATCACAATGTTACCTATGGCGGTAGCTTCATTTTTCTCTGTGGAGTATTCCACGGTATCGCCGTTAATGATTATCGAGTCTTTGTGCGCCTGGGCAGATGCATAAATCCAAAATCCAAATATCAAAATCCAAACTAAAAAAACAAAATTAAATAATTTTAAATATTTTTGCATTTCTATTTCGCCCGTGCTTCTCTTACCATAATCGCCGCTCCGATCAGGCCGGCATCACTACCTAACCTTGCCTGCAATATCTTGACCCGGCGGCCTTGTATCCGCATCGCCTGTTTTTCTACCACCTTTCTTACCCGCTCAAACAATATCTTGCCGGCGCCCGCCACACCGCCGCCGATAACAATACAATCCGGGTTAAGCAGGTTTACCACCCCGACCAAAGCCACGCCTAAGCGATGCGCCAGGCTCGACCAGATGGCCAGCGCTTTTTTGTTTCCTGCTTTAGCCCGCGCGCCCAATTCTTCCAAAGAAATATTGCGGCCGAATAACCTGCGCGCCAGCTTCTCGATACTACGGTTGCCGATATAGGATTCAAGACAAGCTCTACCTCCGCACTTACAGCGCGGGCCGTTTTCATTAATGGGGATGTGGCCGACCTCGGCACTTGCGTTATCTGCCCCGCGGTAGATCTTCCCTTCGATAATGATACCCGCGCCGACACCGGTGCCTAAAGTAAGGCAGACCGCATAACGGCTACCCTGCGCTGCCCCTAATTTATACTCCGCCAGGCTCATTAGATTAGCGTCGTTATCCAAAAAAACGGCGAGCCCTAATTTTTTTTCTAAAATCTGCTTCAGCCTCACTTCTTTCCATCCAGCAATATTAGGCAGGAAATGCACGATACCCCGGCGGTTATCTACCGGGCCGGGCAAACCAACACCTAGGCCGCGTATCTTTTTCTTGCTCAAACGGTTACAACCCAACAAATCATTTATTGCTTCGGCCATACCCCGGATCAGTCCTTCTTTTTCGCCAAACCGGCGGGTATTTAAAAAGCGCCTGTCCCTGATCCTGTATTTGGCATCAAGCAGGGCAATTTTTAAGTTTGTGCCGCCCAAGTCAATCGCGATGATAAAATCTTCTACCATAGCTTTTTATTTTAGCTTAAAGCGATTTTAATTGCAAGGATTAATACTACTTAGTATCGCTGTAAAGGCAGGCCTTATTCCTGCCGGCTTCTTTTGCGCGGTAGAGGGCCCTGTCTGCCCGCTCAATTATAGCTTGGGGCTCCCGGGCGTCTTCGGGGAAAGTAGCTACTCCGATACTGATCGTAACCTTAATGTCCTCATCGTATACCTTGATCTGCCTATCTTCGACCGCCTTGCGGATACGTTCGGCAACAAACCCGGACTGCTGGGCTGCGGTCTCAACCAAAATAATCAAAAACTCCTCGCCGCCGTACCTGCCGACCAGGTCTATCTGCCTGACGCTCTCCTTGATGGTATCAGCTACTTCTCTTAAGACCGCGTCTCCCACCAAATGGCCGTATCGGTCATTATAATTCTTGAAATAATCTATATCAATCATCATAAAAGAAAAGTTATGCTTGAACTTCTTTGATCGTTCTATTTCTTCCCGGAACCTTCCCAGGCAATACCGGCGGCTGAAAACCTGTGTCAGGCCATCGGTAATGGCAATGGCCTGGACGCGCTGGTATAAAATAGCCCGCTTAACCCCCAGGAGAAACTGCTGGGCCAGGATATTGAAGGTATCCAAATCTCGCTCTCTTATCCCGCCCACAATCAAAAGGCCCAGATTATCCTTATCTATTTTTAAAGGGACGACGGTTTTTTCTTTATATTCTTGCGGCTCTATATCTTCTCTGGTAAACTTACAATCGCTTACCCCGATGTACTTCTTTAACTGCTCCTTAAAAATAGCAAATACTTTTTCCTCTTCCAAAGATTTACAAAGCGCTCTGGTAATATCGTAAAGGGCGACATTATATTCGACCTTTTCTTCCAGGCCCGCGTTTTCCTCCTCTAGGCGCGTATTATCCTGCAATAATCCGTTGTATTTTACGTTGATATCGTCATAGTGCCTCTGGCCCTTTAAAAAATTGTTATCGAGAGTAGATTTAAGCCAGAGATAAAAGAAAACAGTCAATAATGCCAATACCGCTATATTCCACATACCCGGTTTCTGCCCTTCTGCTTTGCCTCATACATCGCCTGGTCCGCCCGCATAATCAGTTCATCTTCTTCGCTGGTGTCTTTACCGAGGCTCGCTACTCCGATAGAAACGGTTATTTTGGTTTCCTGACGGCGCAGGACGATACGGGTCTTTTCTATCCTCGCCCTTAGCTGCTCCGCTAAAACTCTAGCCTTTTTTTTATCTGTGCGCATAAGGGCAATACAAAACTCCTCGCCCCCGAAACGGCTGATGATGGGATTTGCCTCTTTTAAAAAATCCGATATATCCAGGCTTATTTTTTTCAAGACTATATCTCCTGCGGTATGCCCGAAGGTATCGTTGTAGTTTTTAAAGTGGTCTATATCCAGCATTAATAAGGAGAGAGCGGTATCCTGGCGGATGCTTCTTTTGCACTCTTCTTTCAGGCGCTCTAAAAAGTAACCTTTGGTATAAAGCAGGGTCAGCCCGTCGTGTATAGCCAGATCCTGCATCTTCTGAAAAAGTTCTCCGTTTTCCAAGGCTACCGCACCCAAGTCAGCAATGGTCACTAAAAACCTTAAATCATCCTGAGAATAAAACCCTGCTGTGGGGTTATCCAGCCTTAAGATACCTAAAAACTTATTTTCGCTGATTAAGGGTGCGCTGATCAGGGAAAAAAACTGCCGGCTATCTTCTCTTTTTAATTTATCCGGGTCAAAACGGAAGTCTTTCTTTACGTCCTCGATGATCAGGGGGCTGGAATGCCTTAAGACCCACAGATCAAAAGCATCTCCTTCTTTTGCCTTGACTACTACTGCCTCGTCTTCTTTTTTGGTTTTAAAAAGGCAGAGTTTATGGGTCTCGGGGTCGACCAAATAAAGTATACAGGTGCCTTTCTGGCGCGAAATCAAAGAGAAGGTTATTTCGCAAAGGCGGTTGGCTATCGCCTCCAGGGCGGGATTCTGATTTATCTCCTCGATGATGCTCTTTAGGCTGTTATAACGCTTGATTTTTTCCTGCAGGGCAATCTGATTCTTGATTCCTTTGGCATACTCGATGTTTAAGAGGTTTGTTTTCTCCTCTATGTCCTCGGTCTTAAGCTGGAGCCTGCGTTTTCTGCCGGAGTTTTTCTGCAGCAAATAAACGAGGCTCGCGCAAACAGCCAAATAAAATATAAATAACCATAAAAGACGTACCGGTTTAGCGCGGGTGATTAATCCTACGGGCAGGAGTATGTAAAAAAGGAACAGCGAGGCTCCGGAAACAGCAATTTTAAGGAGAGGGGAATTCGCCAAGGAAGAAAAAAGATTTTTATATTTAGATGATGGTTTCTTCGGTATCTTTATCAAAAAAGTGCACCTTGCTCATGTCAAACACTACGTCTATGTCCTGGTTAACCTGAGGCTTATCATGCGCGCCGACCCGCGCGATAAAGGTGTGCTTTCCGGTATTGAGATACAGATAAACCTCCGAGCCCATGGGTTCGACGACTTCGCAATTTACCCTGACGATATTCTCCTGGGGCGCCTCGGAAACAAATAATTTATCATAGATATCTTCGGAGCGGATGCCGAAGATGATATCCCTCTCTAGATACCCTTTGAGCTTAACGTGCATATCTTCGACAATCCTTACCTGAATCTTGCCTTCGTCAAAATAGAGCCGGTTTTCTTTTTTTATAATCCGGCCTTTCATGAAACTCATCGGGGGCGAACCGATAAAACCAGCCACAAACTTATTTTTAGGATGGTCGTAAACCGTGATCGGATCGGCTAATTGCTGTAAAACGCCATCGCGCATTACCGCAATGCGGTCGCCCATGGTCATGGCCTCCACCTGGTCATGGGTAACGTAAATAATGGTGGTCTGCAGCCGGATATGCAATTTATGAATCTCGGTGCGCATCTGCACGCGTAATTTTGCGTCGAGGTTGCTTAAAGGCTCGTCGAATAAAAATACCAGCGGCTTTCTGACGATTGCCCTGCCTACGGCAACGCGCTGCCTCTCGCCTCCGGCAAGCTCGCGCGGCCTGCGGTCCAAGAGGTGCTTTATACCTAAAATATCCGCTGCCTCTTTGACCCGCTGGGTAATTTCGGCCCTCGGATAATGCCGTAATCTTAAACCAAAGGACATATTTTCAAAAACCGTCATATGCGGATAAAGGGCATAATTCTGAAAGACCATGGCGATGTCGCGGTCTTTGGCCGGTATATCATTTACGCGCTTATTGCCGATGTAGATATCACCCTTAGTGATGTCTTCGAGACCCGCAATCATGCGCAGGGTCGTGGATTTACCGCATCCGGAAGGGCCGACCAAAACCATAAACTCCTTATTCTCTACGCCAAGGTTTACGTTATTGACTACGCGGTTTCCGTTGGTAAAGACCTTTGAAACATCCTTTAGGCTTACCTGCGCCATATACTCCTCGCTCCGTTGGTCGGAATAAAAATCTTATTTGAGCCGCTATTATACCAACAATATTTCTAAAATCAACTCAGATAGTCAAGCAATTGACTTATCGTTTCCTTCATATTTTTGCGCTGCACAATCATATCAATCAGGCCGTGTTCCAGGAGAAACTCCGAACGCTGAAAGCCTACAGGCAGCTTCTGCCGGATAGTCTGCTCGATAACCCTGGGGCCGGTAAAACCAATCAAGGCCTTGGGTTCCGCGATAATCATATCGCCTAATCCCGCGAAAGACGCCATCACCCCCGCCATAGTAGGATTAGTTAAAACAGAAATATAGGCGAGCCCCGCCCGATGATGATAAGAAAGCGCGGCGGAAGTCTTAGACATCTGCATCAGGCTAAACATCCCTTCGTACATCCTGGCGCCGCCTCCTGATCCGGAAATAATAACCAGAGGGAGCCTTTTTTTAGTCGCCGCCTCGATAGCGCGCGTAATCTTCTCTCCCACTACCGAACCCATAGAACCCATAATAAAACGAGAATCCGTAACCGCAATTATCAGCGGCTGCTGACCCAACAGCCCTTCTCCCGTCACTACCGCCTCTTTTAAGCCGGTTGCAGCCTGGTCAGAAGCGATCTTCTCGGCATAGGTCTTGGGGCCCTTAAACTCCAGAGGGTCGTCCGAAACCATATCTTTATCGTATTCCAGAAAGGTACCCGCCTCCAGCAGCATAGCGATTCTTTCGTAAGCCCCCAAGACAAAATGATAATTACACTTCGGGCAAACTTTAAAGTTTTCTTCCAGGTTTTTGTTGTAAAGCGCCTCGGAGCACCCCTCGCACTTTGTCCAGAGGCCTTCCGGGATATCTTTTTTCTTTAATCTGACTATCGTGTATTTCGGCTTTCCGAAAAGCGCCATACTCCAAACTCCCGGCTCTTAAGCTCCGAACTTATTTATGACTAAACCTGACAATACCTTAGGGTAAAAATAGGTAGATTTGGGCGGCATCCGGTTTCCGGTCAAGGCCACGGAAGTGATCTGTTCGATCTTCACCGGATTTAGCAAAAAGGCAAGATAACTTTTATTTTTATCGACCCGCTCAATAAAATCATCCGCATTCTGGCTAAACATTATCTCTTCGTTAGTTTCCAGGTTCAGCCCGAGGATTTTCTTTAAGACTAGGGAGTTTAAAATAGCCACATCCAGCAACCTGTACTCTTTAGGCTTATCGGCAATCATTTTATCTAATATTTTGATATTCTTTAAACGCAGCAGCCAGTATTTTTTATCTTTGTACATCCCTAAGACATGCTCTGTGCGCCCGCCTTTTTCCATCAGGAAGAAAAACTTTGTCTTGTCTTTAACCTCTTCCAAATCAAAATATTCGCGTAAAGACGTAAGGAACCCGTGCATCTCTATTTTAGGACCCAATTTTACCAGCCGGTGCACCGGCAGTATGGTCAGGTCGCGAGATTCGGTGCTCGTAAAATAAGCCAGGATATAGTTAAAATCTTCTTCGCCGGTAAGCCCCTCCGTTTTTTTCTTCATCTCATCGCGGTAAGCACAGGCGACCTCATAGCGGTGGTGGCCGTCAGCAATGAAGATATTTTTGTCTTTCATGCTATTTTGTATCTTGCTTAAGATATCGGGGGAATCGATTTTCCACAATTTATGGTTTATTTTTGCCTCGTCGGTGATATCCACAAAAGGCTGCTCATCTTTAAGGTATTGTTCTAACCGCCTGACGATACGGTCTTTATCGGAAAAAACCGCAAATATCGGGCTTAAGTTTGCCTTTACGCTCTTTAAGAGCCTCTGCCTATCTTCTTTAGGAGCGGCCCGCGTGTACTCATGCGCAAAAACCGAAGCGCTTTTCTCATCCAGATCCAAAAGCGCGATAAACCCGGTGCGCGTTCTTTTTTCTCCTTTAAGGCTATACTGTTGGGCATAGAAATATATTGCCGGCGTTTCCTGCTGGATTAGGATTTTGTTTTTAAACCAATCTTTAAATAAAACGGATGACCTGCGGTATTTATCTTCGCCGGGGATATCTTTGCCTAAAAGTATGTGGATAAAATTATAGGGGCTCTGGTTATGGTAATACTCCTGCTCGGCGGGAGAAATAACATCGTAGGGAGGGCAGACCAGGGAAGATAATTTTTTGACCGCCTCCTGATTGTAGATTACTGCTTTAAAAGGCCTTATCTTGGGCATGGGTAAAGATTATATCATTCTCCGGAGAGCCTGGCAAACTCTTCCATCAGCTTGCGCTGGGCAGAATTCAGGCGCAGGGGGATTTCTACGTTGACTCTGACTAGCTCATCGCCCCGGTCCCTGGTATGCACGTCGGGAACCCCTTTTTCTCTTAAACGGAAAACCTTTCCGCTCTGGGTACCGGAAGGTATCTTCATTTCTACATGGCCGGCCAGTGTAGGCACCTTTACCTCCCCTCCTAATACCGCCTTGCTTAAAGATACGTTGACCTCGGCAAGCAAATCATTGCCGTGCCTTTGGAAAACCGGATGCGGCCGGACTTCAATAATGACATATAAATCGCCGTGGCCGGCGCTGCCTGCCTCCCCCTCGCCTCTTATTCTTAAATGCGAACCCGTATCCACGCCGGCGGGGATCTTAACTTTAATCCGCCGGGTTACCTTGGCCCTTCCTTCACCGCGGCATGCGGGACATGGCGCCTGAATAACCGAACCCTCGCCCCGGCAGCGAGGACAGGTTTGAGCTAATTGAAAAAAACCGTTAGAGACCACGGTGCGGCCTGAACCCTTACACTGCGGGCAGGTTATTTTTTTGGTACCCGGCTTTGCCCCGCTTCCTGAACAACTAGGACAAATTTCGTAACGGGGGACGGTAATCGTCTTTTCGCTACCGCCGGCTGCTTCTTCTAAAGCTATTTCTACGGCTATCTCTAAATCCCTTCCCCGCCGCCTTCCGCCGCCCCTGGCGCCACCGCCGCGCGCGCCGAAAATATTAAACCCCAGGTCACTAAAAATCTCATCAAAAAGCCCTCCCCCGACGCCAAAGTCACCGAGATCCTGAAATACGCTGCTAAAATCCGCACCCTTAAAAATATCTTCGTAGGCGTACTTCTGGTCTATTCCAGCATGGCCGTACTGGTCGTAGAGGGCGCGCTTTTGGGCATCTGATAAAACCGCGTATGCCTCGGAGACTTCCTTAAACTTCTCTTCGGATTCTTTTTTTTGCTCCGCCGGTACGCGATCAGGATGGAAACGCAGCGCCATCTCGCGGTAAGCCTTTTTTATTTCGTCAAGTGAGGCGTTCTTCTTAACCCCTAGTATTTCGTAATAATCACGTTTGGTAGAAGCTGCCATTATTTTTTATCATCTTCTTCCTTATATTCCGCGTCGATAATATCTTCTTCTTTTTTCTTCGGCTCTTCCTGCGGCCCCTCTCCTGCTGCCTTGCCGCCGCCGGCAGCTCCCTGCGACTGCTGTTGCTTCGCCGCTGCCTGCTTATAGATCTCTTCGGCTAACTTATGCGAGGCCTTGGTCAATTCATCCATGCCTTTTTTAATCCTCTCTAAGTTCTTATCTTTAATCGCTGTCTTTAAATCATTAGCTCTAGACTCGATGTCAGCGCGTTCCTGCTGGCTCACTTTATCGCCGTAATCTTTCAGCGATTTTTCGGTAGCGTAAACCAGATTATCTGCCTGATTAATAGCCTCTACTTCTTCTTTCTTCTTAGCATCCTCCGCGGCAAACTTATCCGCGTCTTTAACCATCTTGTCAATTTCTTCTTTAGACAGCTTCTTAGGCGCGCTAATCTGGATTTTCTGTTCTTTACCCGTGCCTAAGTCTTTTGCCGCAACGTGCACGATACCGTTAGCATCGATATCAAAGGCGACTTCGATCTGCGGGACTCCGCGGGGCGCTGCCGGTATTCCTACCAAGTCGAATCTTCCCAATTCTACGTTATCGTCTGCCATAGAACGCTCGCCCTGGAGAACACGGATGGTCACCGCGGTCTGATTATCCGCCGCCGTAGAAAATATCTGGCTCTTTTTGGTAGGAATAGTAGTATTCCTCTCAATGAGCTTGGTATTTACTCCGCCTAAGGTCTCAATGCCTAAAGATAGCGGAGTAACATCCAAAAGCAGCACATCCTTAACATCTCCCTTAATGATCGCTGCCTGGATGGCTGCACCCAAGGCAACGCACTCCATCGGGTCTACTCCGCGTTCGATCTTCTTGCCGAAATAATCCTCCACAAACTTCTGCACAATAGGCATCCTGGTCGGGCCGCCGACCATAATAATCCTATCTACGCCCTTCTCTCCAAACTCCACCCCTTCTTTGGAAAAAGCCTCCCTGGCATCCTTTAATGCCCTTTCTAAAGGGCCCTGGCATCTTTCAATAATCGGGCCGACCAACTCTTCCAGTTTTGCGCGGTTAATCGGCATAGTTAAATGCTTGGGGCCGCTAGCATCGGCGGTAATAAAGGGCAGGTTAATGTCTGTCGTCAGAGTGCTAGAAAGTTCCACCTTAGCTTTTTCTGCTCCTTCGCGCAGGCGCTGCATCGCCATTTTGTCATTCTTGAGGTCTATCCCGGTCTCGCGCTTAAATTGATTGGCAATATAATCAATGAGCACGTTATCCATGTCCGTACCGCCCAGCTGCGTATCGCCGCTGGTAGCCATAACCTTAAAGCCGCCCTCTTTCCACATTTCCATAATCGTGACGTCTAGGGTTCCGCCGCCGAAATCAAAAACCAGGATCTTTAATTCTTTCCCGGCCTTCTCCAGGCCGTAGGCCAGACACGCGGCTGTCGGCTCATTGATGATCCTTAAGACCTTTAATCCTGCGATCTCTCCGGCGTCTTTGGTCGCGGTGCGCTGATTATCGTCAAAATATGCGGGGCAGGTAATTACTGCCTCCTCTACTTTATCGCCAAGATAACTTTCAGCATCCTGCTTGATCTTCTGCAGGATAAAAGCAGAGATCTGCTGCGGTGTATATTCCTTACCAAAGACCTTAAACTTAAAATCCGTGCCCATCTTACGTTTAGCTGCCTGGATTGTCCCCTCGGCATTTATCGCTGCCTGCCTTCTTGCCGGCTCGCCGACCAAGCGCTGCCCGTCTTTGGTAAAAGCAACATAAGAAGGAAACGCCTTTCCCGAGGCAACGCCGGCACCTTCCGCGGAAGGGATAATCACCGGCCTCCCCGCCTCCATTACCGCGGCTGCTGAGTTAGAAGTCCCCAAATCAATACCAATTACTTTTGCCATATTAACCTCCTTGTGTAGGGACACACACCAATCCATCCTTTAGGATTGGGTGCTTGTCCAGAAAGGGCGCACCGGCCAATCCGATATGGCCGGGTGTTATTTTTTAGAAACTTTTACTTTTACGGTTCTGATCACCTTATCGTTTAATAAATAACCTTTTTGCATTTCCTCTACGATTGTATGCTCAGGAACGTTTTTATCCTCTATCTGCATCAGCGCTTCGTGGTAATGCGGGTCAAAAGGCTTGCCTTTTGCCTCGATAGGCCTGACCCCGTATTCCTTCAATAATTCGTAAAGGTGCGCCAGGATCATTTCTACGCCTTTTAAAAAGCCGGGGAGGTCCTGATGCTTTGACTCTGCCAAATCTACTGCCCGTTCTAAATCATCCAAGATATTCAGCAGCTCTAGAACAATCCCCTCATTAGCGAACTTAGCAAAGTCCTGCTTATCTTTTTCCAGGCGCTTACGCGTATTCTCAAAATCAGCCTGCAGCCTTAAAATCCTATCCCAGTATTCTCCGGCCTTTGCGGCGTCCTCTTTTAATTTTAAATATTCCGATTCTTTTAGGGAAACTATTTTTTCTTCTTTATTATTCTCTTTATGCTCGGGCATATTAGATTCCTTCCAAGACCCCGGTTAAAACCTCCGAGATGTATTCCAGCGCCGGAATAGTATGCCTGTATTCCATCCGTGCCGGCCCTAAAACGGCGATTCTGCCTAAAGGCCTATCTTTTAAACTGTAAGCGGAAACCACTAATGAACAATCCTCCATTCCGGGACAGTCTAATTCGCCTCCGATATAGACCCTCACTTTATCCCCCGGATCACGGTTAATCACGCCCAGTAAATCGTGTTTCTCTTCCAGCATCCTGACCATCAAGCGCATCCTGTCTATATTACGGAACTCCGGCTGCTCTAATATATAACTTATTCCTTTATAGTAAAATCTGTCCTGCCGGTCAGAGAGAGAAACAATACCGGCGTAATGCGTAATATCACAGAGGATCTCGGAAGTCTGCTCCAGGGCATCCTCCAGCCGGCATGCCTCTTTTTTATATTCATTCAGGATGCGTTGCTTTTCCGCCCCTAAAAGCTGCATCTGTAAAATCAAAAAATCTACGTAGTAACGGTAACCTTTATTAGTGGGGATCCTGCCGCCGGAAGTATAAGGATGGGTGATATATCCGGAGTCCTCCAGCTCAGCAAAGATATTGCGGATAGTGGCGGAACTGACGCCGAAATCCCGGGCGATATCTTCGGAAGCCACAGGTAAAGCTTCTTTTATATACATATTGATGGTCGCCGCCAAAACCGCCCTTCTTCTGGATTCGTGGTCTATATTTTTAACCATATTTACTTGCCTCTTTAGCTATTATCCCCTATAGGAGTGCCAAAAAATAAATTTTAACACAAATGCCTGCTTTGTCAACCTATTTTTAGCACTCTCTACTTAAGAGTGCTAATGCATACTAATCGACTTTTTCTATCGCCTTGCTTTTTAATAAGTTGTAGGCTAGGGTCTTTGGCAGGTTTACTTTAACTTTTATCCCTTTCTGCAGGTATTTTATTTCTTCAACCTTGCCTTGACGGTAAAATAAATCCACCAGGTCCATTCGCGCATGCGGCAGGAGCAATTCAAGGTGTTCCATCCGAGCGCTAAAATGCTTTTCTAACTCCTGCACCAGAATATCCAGGTTCTGCTTAAGCTTTGCCGATACCGGGATGGGATTGATAAAATCTTGCTTGAGCTTGCCTAGCCATGCTTGGTCATCTAAAAGATCTATTTTATTCAAAGCCGTGATCATCGGCTTCTTATCCGTTCCCAGCTGCTTTAACACCGCGTGCACGGCACGATTATATTCGTATATGTTTGGTGAAGACACATCAAGTACATGGATTAATAAATCCGCTTCTACCACCTCTTCCAGAGTAGCCTTAAAGGCCTCTATCAGGTGGTGCGGAAGATGATGCAAAAAACCTACCGTATCCGAGAGCACAATGTGCTCTCCGTTATCCAGGACTAACCCTTTAGAGAGCGGGTCTAAGGTAGTAAATAAGCCGTCGGCTACGGCCTGAGACGCCCCGGTGAGGGTATTTAAAAGCGTGGATTTTCCGGCGTTAGTATAACCGACTAAGGCGACGGATGGTATCGCGCTTTCTTTTCTTTTTTTCTTAGCGGTCAGGCGGTGCAGAGAATATTTCTTAAGATCGGCTTTTAGCTTATCGATCTTCTCCCTGATCCGGCGTCGGTCAATTTCAAGTTTCTGCTCTCCCGGACCTCTTGTTCCGATACCCCCGCCCAGACGCGAAAGGATGATTCCTTTTCCTACCAGGCGCGGAAGCAGATACTGTAATTGCGCTAATTCTACCTGCATTTTTCCTTGCGGGGTTTTGGCGTGACGGGCAAAAATATCTAAAATTACCTGCGTCCGGTCAATGGTCTTCTTGCCTATTGCATCTTCCAGGTTCCTTTGCTGCGTGCCTGACAGATCGTGGCTGAAAATTACCGTATCTATTTCTTCTTCCTGGCAGAAATAGGCCAGTTCCTCGACCTTGCCTTTTCCGATGAGCAGATTAGGGGTTGGCTTATCGCGTAAACAGCTGACATTATCCACCATCTTGACCGCGCAGGCAGAAACTAATTCTTCCAATTCACTGGCAGTATCTTCTAGCTGCCATTCTTCAATTTCGGAATCAAACCTTATACTGACTAATAAAGCTCTTTCCATATCCGCATCGCAATCTGCCCGGGCTTTTCTTTCTCTTCTATATTAACCCAGTTTATCCGCTTATCCTTCCTGAACCAGGTAAGTTGCCGCTTAGCATACAAACGGGTATTGCGTTTCAATAGCCGCTTTGCCTCTTCCAGGTCATAGGCGCCTTCTAGATAACCCTTTAATTCTTTTATCCCGATAGCGCTGGCAGCAGTCCGGCTCAATTTTAATTTAACCAGGCGTATTACTTCGCTCAATAAGCCCTGCTTAAACATCTTCTCGATACGGCGCTGGATCCTCTGCTCTAAATCCTGACCGGGCATATTCAGGCAGAAAATCTTGAAGGTATATTCTTTATCCAGGCCCCGCCTTTGCTTTTGCAGCAGCGATATGGGTTTGCCGGTGGCCGTAAAAACCTCCAGGGCCCTAATCAGGCGTCTGGTATCGTGGGGGTGGATTTTTGCGGCTGCCTCAGGATCAACTTTCTTTAAACGTGCGTGTAGATGCCCGTTGCCGAACTTTTCTGCCTGCTTGTAGAGCCGGGTGCGGATTTTTTTATCCGCAGGCCTGGCTTTAAATATCCCGTCTATAACTATAGACAGATAAAGCCCTGTCCCGCCGACAAAAAGCGGGATTTTGCCTTTCTTGATGATTGCCTTTATTTTTCTTAACGCCTCCCTGCGGTAGCGGGAAACATCAAATTCTGCTAGCGGTGAAACCATGCCGAGCAAATGGTGTTTAACCTTTTTTCGTAAGGCAGGCGCAGGATAAGAAGTAATGATCTCCATCCCCCGGTAGATCTGCATGGAGTCGCAGGAGATGATTTCAGCTCTTAATTTTTGAGCTAACTTAGCCGCAATTTCGCTTTTACCTACTGCGGTGGGGCCGACAAGGAATAAAATTTCAGGCTTCATATTTAACCCCTAAGGGAATATCTTAGTGGGATAGCCAAGCGCTACGAGCTTCTTTTCTAAATCCGCCGCCTCCTGCCGGGAATGGAACTTCCCTGCCCTGACGCGGTAACTTACTTCTCCCTGAGAATTTGATTCTTCCAGGTAGGCGGGGCAGCCTTGATTAATTAAGTTCTGCGCCAGATTCCTGGCATTTACCTGATTGGAAAAGGAACCTACCTGCACGGTGTAGTATAAATCCGAAGGGATAGCTGCTTCTTTATTAATCTGATTTCCCAGGTTAAGGGCAAGCGGAAACTCAATCTTAAGCTTGGCTAAATAATTTCTTGCTTCCCCGGTATTGCCGGTTTTCAGGGCGCACTGGCTGAGGCGCTCGTATGCCAAAGGCTTCAGTTTATGCTGGCGCTTGCTATCCGCCAGCTCTTTATAATATGTTTGCGCTCTTGCGTATTCGCCTTTTAAAAAATAGGTATCGCCCAAAGCTAATTTAGCCTCATCTCCAAAGGCGCTCCTTTTAAACTCCCTTAAAATAATCTCGAATATATCCGTAGCGCGCAGATAATTACCATCTTTTAGATAACTTAAACCTAAGATATAATAAAGCTCATCTAATCCATAGCTGTTACCGGTGGCACTACCCAAGTTTTTTTCTCCTTCTATTATCGCAGACTTATAATCGCCTTTTAGAAAGCAGGCCTTGACCTTGGTCAAATCGAGGGCATAAGCATTACTGTAAAATCCAAATACCAAAGCACAAAATTCAAAATAAATCCCAAATACAAATACCCAATGACAAAATTTCTGTTTTGGATTTAACATTTTTTACTCTTAGATATCTTCTTCTGCAATTCTAGTATAAGCGCGTGCCTGCTCTCTTTCTCGTTTTTAGGCACACCATCACCTAACTTTTCGGCTTGGGTATTCGGCCGGGGAGAATATTTAAAAATATAGGCCGCGTCAAATTGTACCTCTTTAACTAAATTATATGTATCCTTGAAATCATCTTCGGTCTCGCCCGGAAAGCCAACAATTATATCCGTAGTCAACACGCCATTTTTTACTACTTTACGATAATTATCTATTAAACCTAAATAAAATTTTCGGGTGTATCCGCGGTTCATCAATTGCAAAATCCGGTCTGATCCGGACTGCACCGGAAGATGCAGGTATTTTTTTAATTTTCCCCTATCGCGCATGGCTTTAAACAGCTCGGCCGATGTATCTTTCGGATGAGATGTAATAAAACTAAACTCCTCCAACCCCTTCACTAATTCAACTAATTTAACTAATTCCACGAACCCAACTTGATTATCTTTATAAGCGCTAACATTTTGCCCCAGAAGGGTAATCCGGGTTATACCCTGCTCCACTGCCCCTTCTATCTCTTTTAATATATCCTTATGATTTCGGTTATGTAAAGGGCCCCGCACATAAGGCACTACGCAATAAGAGCAGAAATTAGAGCAGCCCTCGGAAATGACCACATAGGCGTGATTTTTGTCTTCGTAAAATCCGGTATGATAAATTTCTTCCGGCCGGATATCGCCATCAGTTTCCCAGATTTTGCGCTCAAAGAGCTCAGCGCTCGGTGTTCGGTGTTCGGTGTTCGGTGTTCGTTTATTTCCTGATTGCGATAACCGAGAACCGTGAACCGTGAACCGTGAAATCATCTCAGGAATCTTGGCAATATCGGATGGGCCGATTACAAAATCAACGTTTGGCGCGCGTTCAAAAATTTTCTCTTTGTAATTCTGTGCCATACAGCCGATAAGCCCAATTGTGGGCTTAGCTAAACTATGAACCCTGAGTTTACCTAACGCCGACCAAATTTTTTCTTCTGCATGCTGCCTGACGGAACAGGTATTAAAAATTAGGATATCTGCCTTCTTCGGCTCGTCTACTATTTTATACCCCTCTTTCTTTAGCAGCCCGCAGATGACTTCCGAATCGCGGACATTCATTTGGCAGCCGAAAGTTCTTATATGCACACCCTTGTTATTCATTATATTACAATGGTTATGTACTATTATGCTGTCCCTTTGGGAAACGTCCCCGTCCTCCCGTCCTCAATGGGACACCCCACCTTTCGATCTTATTATCTGACAATAAGGGCGTATTTTTTTAACAGATTAACCGAGAGGTCATTGAGCCCTACATCGACAAAAAGATTCTTGAAAATTAAATAGTTTCCTATTGCCGTTGTAATTATTATTCCAAAAACGGCTGCAGCGATAATCATAAAAAGTAATGTATTTTTCCTGTTTTTGCAAAACAAAATAAAACGCCATAGTCCCAATCCAGCCATAAGATAAAACGGCACGTATAAAACGCTTAAATATCTCAGGTTTTGACAATGCGGGGCAAGCATGGTAATAGCCAGAAACGCTATCATAAAAAATGCTATCCCGGGCACAGCAAATCGTTTTTCGTAATCTTGCTCGTCTAAATTTTTTAGGTTAGACACGCCATTAAAGAGCGCTGTAATGGTGCCGATAAGACACAAAATCGTATTTACCGGATCTACTATCCAGAGCCCCAGCGGAAGATTGTACCATGGTCCGGATTGATATATCAGCGCATATTGGTTATTTGGTATCGATCCCAGATGATGTTTCAAAGCCTCTATAATGACCGGAAAACCGCCGCCAATATAAGCAAGGACGGTAATGCTGAGGCATCCGCCCAAAATGCTTGCGGTTGTTAAAAAAACCCCTTCCGGGAATAACCGCTTCTTGACCGATAGCATCCAGAGGACCCATAACAAACATATCGTATAAATTATAGTGCCGGATTCTTTAATCAAAATACAGTAACTTCCCGTGAACACAAATAACGCGTACAATATTATTTTGCGGCGGGAACTCGTTATTGCGCAGGATAAGTAAATAAGTAATGCCGCCAGGCTCCCGAGCATGGCGTCCTGCCATGCGCGCCTTGCAATAGCCAGGTCCATCGGTGAGACACTTAAAAAAATAAGGCCGAATAAAGTTATGTACGGATTTAAAAACTTAAGACCCGCCGCTATGAGAATCAATAAGCCGATGATGCTAAAAAAGCACGCCACATAAGCCCCTGCTCTTTCATCACCCAGGGTATGTGTCATTTTCATAATGACGGCAACTAAACCAATATATCCGATGCGGATCGGAGATGGATAAAACCAGGACCTATTATCATTATTATATTCGGAAACCAATATTTTCACAGCACCAGTGCCAAACCTGGCTATTTCTGTAGCTTGGTAGGTATATGTAACTTCGTCCGGCGTTCTGTAATTGACGTTATTGAGGTTATTGATACGAAGAAATATGCCCACTGATAATGTTAAAAAAATAGATACGGTAACGGTCTTTTTCACAAACGGCTGATTCCAAAAATTCATTATCTGCATACTCAATTTAGGCGCCACGCTTTTTTGCTTTCAGAATAATTATAGCGCCAAGAAAAGACCTGTGGTCGATGATCTCGAAATTATTGTCTTTGAGTAATCGCTGTAATTCGTTATAATCATAATGGCTGATATGCTGATCCGCATAACCATCCGGTATGGCCTTATGGTAAAACCATTCGAAAAAAGGCCAAATAGGCCGGCCATAATCCGGCGTGGTAATAATCAGTCTGCCATTAGGTTTAAGCACTCGCCAGAACTCCCGAAATACCCTGCCTACTTTAGGGACATGCTCTATAACCTCTGAGCACATAACCTGCTCAAACGTTTCGTTTTTAAAGGGCATATCCGTGATGCTTCCTAACGGAATATGATTTTTTAATCCTTTGGCGCGCTTAAGGTATCGTGCCTTATTCATATCCGTATCTAAGCCTACAACGTTACTAAAATTCTGGATAAAGCTTCCCGAACCGCATCCGGCATCCAGAGAGAATGCTTCCTTTTTTACATATTCAAATGCCATCCTATCTTTATATTTATGCCAGAGCCTCTGCAGCAATAATTTACTGCTAGAAGCACGGTCATCATAGTCGCCTGAAAGTATAGAATTCCTTAATTTATACATCCTAATGCACGTTTTAAAAAATGCTACGCAATTACTCCAGCTCGCCTTTGATCGTCCGAACAATCTTTTTTTGTATGATAACGGAATTTCCTTAACACACCAACCGGCACTAATTATTTTTATGAGTGTCTCTAATTCTATGTCAAAACCCTGCGATTCTATTTGAATGCCCTTTAATACCTCTCGCCGGTATATCCTGAAACCGCTTGACAAGTCGTTTACGGATAGGGAAAGAATATATTTGAAGATTTTATTTAATAGCTGGCTGCCCATCCTCCTGAATATATTAGTCCGGAAAACAGCTCCTTTGATATACCTCGAAGCGATAACCAGATCGGCTTCTTTTATGGCATCGATCAATTCCCGGATCAGTTCCGGAGGATGAGAATTGTCCGCATCCAACGTTATCACATACTCACCGCAAGAGGCCTCTATTCCTTCCTTAATAGCGGCTGCAAATTTTTTCTGCTTCTGCACAAATACCTTAGCCCCTAAGTTGCTAGCAATGCTTACGCTATTATCTTTGGAGCCGGCATCAACTACAATAATTTCAAACGACTTTACACAGGCCTGTAATTTTTTTTTAAGATCAGGGAGAAGGACGGCCAAGTTCTTTTCTTCATTGCATACAGGCAATATTATGGATAGCTCTACCGGCGTTTTTTTTATGAAAAGCATAGGTTTTTTTTAAAAAGCCGCCCTAAAAATATTAACCCCCTGCCCTCAAAACGAGAGCAGGGGGTTAAATAGGTTTCAAACAACCAACATTATTTCTTTTTTAGCTTATCAATAAACTCTGACATAGACTTAGCCGCGATATCTTTGCAGCCTAAGCCGAAGGCTAAAGCTATGGCTAAACCTATAGCGCCTAATATTACACTGATGGTTAGCTGAATCATGCTGGAGCCGATGTTGAGCTGTTCCAAAGCAATGGCTACTGCAAAAACCATCACCGCGATATCAACTATTTTTGCTAAAACCTTAGCATAATCCAGGCCCGCGTTATTAGCTGCTGTCTGAACGATATTCCTCACGATTGTAGATATAAACATACCCAATATCAGGATGAATATTGCCGCAATAATATTAGGTATATAGAGGACTATCTTATTCAACAGGTCCGCAGCAATAGTTAAACCTATAGCATTGATAGCGACCATGAAGGTGACTAAAAGCGCCAGCCAGTAGCAAATCGCGCCGATCAGTTCGGAAAGCGAATATCCGATGCCGCCCTTGGCTAACAAGCTATCCAACTCGATACGGTCGGAAAGGTCATCGAGTTTCGCCACCCTTAGCACCTTTATAACCAGTGCTTTGATGAGTTTTGCGATCAACCAACCAATGATGAGGATAATAATTACCAGAAGCACGCTCACTAGGAACTGCCCGATCTGGAAAAGCACGAGCTTGGCTGGTTCCACTAAAACTGCATTCCAATTACTCATCTTCCACCTCCTTTATATTTTGTCTAACTTTATCATATTTAATAAATAATGTCAAGAAAAAATATAATTAATTTTTGGGGCGGCCGGAACTATGCCTAGTGTGCTTTTCTTTGACCTCCCCCACTATTTCCTCGATCAGATCTTCAAGGGTGACTATACCGGAGGTATTTTTCTTATCATCCACGATGACTGCAATCTGTATTTTTTCGGCCTGAAACTTAATCAGAAGCTCATTTACGCGCATATTTCCGGGAGCAAAATATATCGCATGCAATAAATCCTGCAATAAAAATAATCCCTTGTCCTTTAAGATATAAAGCAGGTCGCGGGCATAAAGCATGCCTACGATATTATCGATAGACCCGGAATAAACCGGAAGCCTGGCGTGGCCCTCTTCGGCAAAGATGTTTAGTACTTCTTCGGCGCTAGAGTTTATATTGACTGCGATGATTTTTCCCTTCGGTACCATCACGTCGGCTACCTTAGTATCGCCAAATTCAAAGATACGATGCAGCATCTTCCTTTCCTGCTCGCTTAAAACACCCTCCTCCTTGCCTACCTCGATCATCATGCGCAATTCCTCTTCAGTAATCAACGGAGAGCGCTTTACCGGCTTTATGCCGAATACCCTTAAGATCACGCTGCTGGTTACCGTAAAAATCAGGATAATCGGCTTGAAGACGCGAATAAATAATTCCATAATTGGGGCGGTAAAAAGGGCTATTTTTTCAGCATGCTTGATGGCTAATATTTTAGGAGTTATTTCGCAGAGGATAAGGACGAAGAAAGTAGAACTAAAAGTAGCGATGACCACGCCCCAGCGGTAACCGAAGACCTGAACGAATATTGCGGTGACAATGGCAGAAATTGCGATGTTTACGAAATCATTACCTATAAGGATGGCTGCGATGAACTTATCCAGCTTGGTAATCAGGTTCTGTATACTCTGGGCCCGTTTTATGCCTTTACGGATCATATTGCGCAGCCTGATCTTGCTTAAGCCGATGATGGCGGTTTCAGAAGCGGAAAAGAAAAAAGATAAAAGAGCCAGAACCAGTAAAAATATCAATATTAACGGCAACGGAAATAATAAAACCATTTGCTAATCCCTCTTATGGGCTGAAATGCAGCTGGCTGCGTATTTTATCCTGGCTATCTTTAAGCGGACCGATCAGCGCTAAGTTCAAATTATTTTCCTGAAATATCCTGCCGGCGACTTCCCGGATATCCTGCGGCTTGACTTGATTGGCTTCTCTGATTATCTCCTCCAAGCTATAGGTTTTATCCAGCACGGCGGTCGAATCGCCGATCCAAAGCATATGGTCCAGCGTATCTTCCAGGATAAGCATGAGCTGGCCGAGGTAGAACTCTTTGGCGCGCTCGAACTCATCGTGGCTAACCGGCTCGCGTTTGATCTTGTCGAACTCTTTTAAAATCAGACCCAGCGCTTCGCTTACCTTTAGGTTATCCATCCCGGCATGCACGATGAAAGCGCCGGTATCCCGAAAACGTTTGACCTGCGTGCCGATTTCATAACACAATCCTCTCTTCTCCCTTAATTCATCAAAAAGGCGGCTGGACATATTAGCGCCAAGTATAATATTAAGCATCCCTAAAGCGTGCCTTGCGGGGTGATCTCTTTTAAGGCTATGAAACCCTAAGGCCAAATGCGTCTGCTCGGTATCCTTATCAAAGACATTCAGTTTAGGGCTATCCTGTTTCTCCTCTGCCGTAAGGTCGGTATTTATATTTTTATCTTTAAGCCCGGAAAAAATATCTTTTACTTTACCGGTAAAGTCATCGTGGTCTAAATTTCCGCAAGCGCTCAGCACGATATTAAGCGGAGTGTAGAACTTTTCTTTAAAGAGGCCAATGTCCTGTTTTTTGATTTTTCCTACCGACTCGGCGTAACCGATAATACTCATCCCTAAAGGATGATCCGGCCATAAAAGCTCATCCAGCAAATCATAGACGTAAGCCTGAGGCAGATCTTTATACATCTTCATCTCTTCTAGAATTACCGTTCTCTCTTTTTCTATTTCATCTTCGGCCAGCAGCGGGTTAATCGCCATATCCGCAAGGATATCCAACGCCAAATTTATATGGCTGGCCGGCATTTTTGCCAGATAACAGGTCAATTCTTCCGAAGTAAAGCCGTTTAAAGCCCCGCCCCTGCCCTCAATGGATTCTTTTATCCGGCGGCAGGAATATTTTTCGCTCCCCTTAAAACACATATGTTCCAGAAAATGGGCGATACCCTTATTATCGCGCGATTCGTACCTGCCCCCCACTTTCATCCAGACGCCTATGGCTACGGATTGCCTCTCTGCCATAGGATAAGTAATAACCCTTACCCCGTTATCCAGAGTAGTCTTTTTATATAATGAATTCATCTTTTTAGGCTCCGCACAAAGCTGCCTACTCTCCTGACTAATCCGGGACTTTTGATATTCTCTCTGATTTTTTTAATGATTGCGCTTCCGACGATTACGCCGTCGGCATGGCGGTAAAGCTGTCTTATCTGGCGGGTATTGGAAATACCGAAACCTACGCAAACAGGCTTGGCAGTGATCCTTTTGATCGCCTTTAAATGGGCGACCAGGCCGGTAGAAAGCCCCTCTCGCGGCCCGGTAACTCCGGTCAGAGAAACATAATAAATAAAACCTTTGACTATTCGGGATATATATTTTATACGCGCCCGGGAAGTAGTCGGTGAAATAAAACAGATTACGTCCAGCCCTTTTTTACCAGCGGCGGCGATAAAAAGCCTGCCCTCTTCCGGAGGAAGATCAGGTATAATCACCCCGTCTACTCCGGATAAAACCGCCTCTTCCACAAATTTCTTCTCTCCGAAACAGAAAATCGGGTTAAAATAAGTCATCAGACAGATAGGTATTTGCGTATCTTTACGTATCTCTCTGACTAACTTTAATATCTTGGGCAAATTTACTTTTTTACGCAAGGCTGCGCCAGATGCCGCCTGGATCAGCGGGCCGTCGGCTAAGGGATCGGAAAAGGGAACGCCTAATTCTACGACATCCACTCCCAGGCGGGCAAACTCCAGCACTAATCTCCCAGTAATCTTTAAATTAGGGTAGCCGGCGGTAATAAAAGCAATGAAGGCTTTTTTGCCGTTCTTTTTTAAAAACTTAAATTTTTTTTCTATACGGTTCATAAGTGTAATTTTCCGGAAACGCTATACATATCTTTATCTCCTCTTCCGGAAAGGCAGACAATTATTAAAGAATCTTTTTTGAATTTACGGCGCGCCTTCTTTAAATAAGCAATTGCATGCGACGGCTCAAGCGCGGGAATTATGCCTTCGCTTTCAGAGAGCAGGCGGAATCCTTCCAGCGCCTCCTCGTCGCTTACCGCAACATAAGCAGCACGCCCTATTTTTTTATAATAAGCGTGCTCCGGGCCTACGCCGGGATAATCTAACCCCGCGGCAATGGAATGCGTAGGCTTGACCTGACCGAATTTATCCTCTAAAAGCTCGGATTTTGAGCCGTGCAGGACTCCGGGACTACCGCTTACCAAAGTGGCGCAATGTTTGCCAGAGGCCAAGCCTAAACCTGCGGCTTCAACGCCTATAAACTTTACTTTTTTATCTTTAAAGAAAGGATAAAACAGTCCTAAGGCGTTGCTGCCGCCGCCGACACAAGCAATCAGATAATCCGGAAGCCGCTTTTCTTTAGCTAAGACCTGCTTTTTTGCTTCTTGCCCGATTATAGATTGAAAATCCCTGACCATCGCCGGATAGGGATGGGGGCCGGCTACGCTACCTATTATATAATGGGTATGGCGCACGTTAGTTACCCAATCTCTTAATGCCTCAGTCATCGCGTCTTTTAAAGTCTTAGCCCCGCTTGCTACCGGTATCACCCGCGCCCCCAAGAGTTTCATCCGGAATACGTTAAGCTTCTGCCGTTCTATATCCTCCTCGCCCATATAGACATCGCACTTTAATCCGAACAATGCTGCCACGGTAGCGGTCGCCACTCCGTGCTGGCCTGCTCCGGTCTCGGCAATGACGCGCGGCTTTTTCATGCGCAGCGCAAGCAGCCCCTGCCCCAAAGTATTATTGATCTTATGGGCGCCGGTATGCAGGAGGTCTTCGCGTTTAAGGTAGACCTTAGAAATACCCAGTTCTTGGCTTAAGTTCCGCGCCAGGTATAAGGGCGTGGGCCGGCCGGCATATTCTTTAAGATAATAGGCGAGCTCCTGCTTAAACTTTTTATCGCTTCTCGCCCGGCAATATTCTTTCTCTAATTCGTCTAAGGCAAAAATCAGCGTTTCCGGCACAAACCTGCCGCCAAAGCCGTTAAAATGTCCTGATTTATCCGGTAATTTCATAATTTAGCCGCCTGAATAAATTTTTTTAATTTCCGCGTGTCCTTTTTACCCGACCTCACCTCAACTCCGCTTGAGGCATCCACCCACTCAGGATGCACTATATTTATAGCCTGTTTTACATTTGTGGCATTAAGGCCGCCGGATAAGAATATCCTACGCCCTATCTTACTAAAATTCTTCAACAAACTCCAGTTAAATCTCTTTCCTGTGCCCCCTGCCTTATTACTCACCCAGGTATCAAAAAGATAAGCATATGGCTTATATCTTAATATCTTAAGGATATCCAGCGCACCTTTGATGCGGGAGGCCTTAATGATTTTATACCCCTGAAATCTACTGCAAAACTCGGGCGATTCGTCCCCGTGAAACTGAAGCATATTTAACCCGCAGATTCTGGCAATTCTTTTAATCGACTTTTCCCTCGCATTCACAAATACCCCGACCTTTATCGTGCTTGCCGGTAACCTTTTAGTTATATCCCCGGCATCATCTGGCGTAATATAGCGCGGGCTTTTTTTATAGAAGACAAACCCCAACGCATCGGCCCCGGCGTCTACCGCATTCAGCGCATCTTCTAAATTAGTTATCCCGCATATCTTAACCCTTACCATCCCATCAGCTCTGCGATCTTTTTCTTCTTATCTTCTGCGCGCATAATCGCCTCGCCCACCAGTACTGCCTTAATCCCTAAGATTTTCAAAAAGAGCACATCCTGATAACTCTTTATCCCGCTTTCCACCACCACTATTTTATCTTTAGGAATAAGCAGGAAAAGTTTTTCCGTAGTTTTAAAATCCACCTCCAGAGTATGCAGATTGCGGTTATTTATCCCGATCAGCGGGACTCCTAGATTGAGGACCTTTTTTAATTCTTTTTCGTCGTGGACTTCCACTAAATACTCCAGGCCTAAGCTATCTGCCAACCCCATTAATTCCGATAAAGTTTCCCGGGTTAAGAGGCCGGCGATCAAAAGTATGGCATCTGCCCCGTAAACCCTGGACTCATAAACCTGATAAGGCTCTAAAATAAAATCCTTTCTTAATACCGCAACATCCGCCGCATTTTTTACCTCGTTAAGATAAGCCGGACTCCCGCCGAAAAAGTCCTCCTCGGTTAATACGGAGATTGCCTGGACTCCTGCCTCTTGATAGGTTTTGGCGATCTGGGCGGGGTTAAAATCGCCTGAGATCACCCCCGCAGAAGGAGATTGCCTCTTTATCTCTGCGATCAGGGATATTTCCCGGGGCTTATTGATCGCTTCTCTAAAGCCGCGCGTAGCCGGCAACCCCGCGAGTTTCTCCTTTAATACTTCCTCCGGGAAGGATTGCTTGGCCAGTGTTACCCTTTCTTTCTTTTTTAAGACGATTCCTTTCAAGCAGTCCGTTTTATTCATCATTGAGAATATTTCTTTAATAATTCTAATTTCCGAAGCGCCTTTCCCGAACCTATGGCCTCCACCGCCAGTTTTATCCCTGCATTAATCGAGGCGGCTTTATCCGCCGCATAGATGGCGCACCCGGCGTTTAAAAGCACAATGTCGCGCTTAGGACCAGCTTTACCGCCGAGTATATCCAGCACGATTTGGACATTCTCCGAAATGCCCCCGCCTATTAAATCTTCAATTTTTGCCCGCCGGAAACCGAAATCTTCGGGAGCGATCTCATAATCCCTGAAAACCCCTCTATTAGCTTCACAGACAAAAGTTTTATCCGTAGTCGTCACCTCATCTAATCCGTCTTTGCCGTGTACCACCAAGACATGCAGCGTGCCAAAATTAGACAAAACGCGCGCCAGGATCTTGGTCCACTCCGGACTATAAACTCCGATTAACTGGTTAGTGGCTCTGGCCGGATTGATTAAAGGCCCGAGTATATTAAACATGGTTTTTTGAGCCATTTGCTTCCTTGCCGGCATTACCTGTTGCATTGCCGGGTGTAAACTGGGGGCAAAAAGAAAAGCAATGCCTATCTCTTGGAGGCACTTTTTTATTTTTTCCTTATCCATGGCGATATTGACGCCTAATGCCTCCAGTATATCGGCGCTGCCGCATTTACTGGAAACCGAACGGTTGCCGTGTTTAGCCACAGTTACGCCTGCGCCACTGGCGACAATTGCGCTGATCGTAGAAATATTAAATGTCCCTTTTTTGTCGCCTCCGGTGCCGCAGGTATCCAGGATATTTGGCTTATCCACGATAATCGGGTCGACATATTTCAACATCACCTTAACTGCCGCAGTCAGCTCTTCGACTGTTTCTCCCTTATCATTAAGATAAGCCAGGAATTCGATGATATCGGCGGTTGCGGTTGCGCCAGTTAAAATCTCCTCCATTGCCTGCTGCATCTGCTCGGGGCTTAAATCTTTTTTTTGCGCTAATTCAGCAATCAAGTCTTTGATCATTGTCTTAAGAAGTTAGCCAACAGGTCTTTGCCGGCCGGCGTTAAAATAGATTCCGGATGAAACTGCACTCCCCAAAGCGGATATTTCTTGTGTTTAAGGCCCATAATCTCTCCCTCTTTAGTCCAGGCCGTGATCAAGAGGTCCCTCGGTAATGATTTTTTCTCTACAATCAGGGAGTGATAGCGCGTAGCCAGGAAAGGATTGGGCAGCCCTTTGAATAACCCTTTCCGAGCGTGATAAATTGGTGAGGTTTTGCCGTGCATCAGCTTCTTTGCGCCGACGATCTTTCCCCCGTAAACATAGCCGATGGCCTGATGACCGAGGCAGACCCCTAAAAGGGGGATTTTACCGGCGAATTCCCTGATCACGGCGCAGGAAATCCCGGCATCTTCCGGCCTGCCGGGGCCGGGAGAAATTAAAATCTTTTCGGGTTTTAGTTTCCTGATCTGATTCAGGGTTATTTTGTCATTACGGTAAACACAAACCTCCCGCCCTAATTCCCCTAAATACTGCACCAGGTTGTAGGTGAAAGAATCGTAATTATCGATCATTAAAATCATTCTTTTTCTCTCCAGATCTTTGCTCCCAGCCGCTCTAATTTTAAATCCATATTCTCATAGCCGCGCTCCAGATGGTAAATCCTGGATATCGAGGTTTTACCGCGGGCGACTAAACCGGCAAGTAAAAGGCTGGCCGAGGCGCGTAAGTCCGAGGCCATCACCGGCGCTCCCGAAAGATATTTGATGCCTTCCACAATCGCATGCGGCCCCTCCCTCTGGATATGCGCGCCCATACGGTTAAGCTCGGCTACGTGCATGAACCGGTCCGGATAAATCTTTTCGGTAATCACGCTTATACCCGGGGTGACGGTCATTAAACTCATCACTTGCGCCTGCATATCAGTAGGGAATCCCGGATAAGGAAGTGTGGTAATATTGATCGGGCTGATCCTTCTTTTTAAACGCACGCGCAGGGAGTGGTCGGTTTTAGTTATCCAGGCGCCCGCCTCTTCTAATTTATCGATCACCGCGCCCAGATGCCGGTAGAAAACGTTTTTAATCAGAATATCGCCTTTGGTGATCAGCGCCGCCGCTATGAATGTGCCGGCTTCAATGCGGTCGGGGATAACCGTATGTTCTGCCCCCTGCAGTTGTTTTACGCCTTCAATTTCTATAATCGGGGTACCCTGGCCTTTAATCCTGGCGCCCATCTTAATCAGGAAATCCGCCAAATCAATGACTTCCGGCTCGCAGGCAGCGGATTCAATGATCGTCTTGCCCCGGGCTAAAGCCGCAGCCATCATCACGTTTCCCGTGGCTAAAACCGAAG
This sequence comes from uncultured Planctomycetales bacterium, assembly GCA_964545575.1. Classification (GTDB taxonomy): domain Bacteria; phylum Omnitrophota; class Gorgyraeia; order Gygaellales; family Profunditerraquicolaceae; genus CAZJFL01. The sequence goes on along the minus strand of CAZJFL010000005.1, from coordinate 28,764 downwards.
AGCCGTAAACTCCGCCTAAATACATATGCGCGCCTTTTAGCCGCGCTGCTTTTGCTACCACATAACCTGATTCAATATTAATATCCGCGCCCAACGCCTTCATCCCTTTTAAGTGCAGGTCTACGGGCCGTATACCAATCACGCATCCCCCGGGGAGGGAAACCTTGGCTTTCTTTAACTTCCCTAAGAGCGGCCCGAAGACGCAAAAAGAAGCGCGCATGGTGGAAACCAATTTATAATCCGCCACGAAATGGGCATGCCTTGTGGGATTGACCGCGACTATGCCTTTATCAAACTCCACCGCCTTGCCTAAAGAACGCAGGATTCTTAGCATTGTATGGGTGTCGCGTAAATTAGGCACTTCCCTGATCAGGCAGGGTTCATCAGTCAATAAAGTCGCGGCTAAAATCGGTAGCACCGAGTTCTTAGAGCCGGATATGGTGATCTCTCCCTTAAGCCTTGCGCCTCCCTCAAGAACTATTTTATCCATCTCTTTCCTCTCTGCTGACTAATATGATTCTGTCTATACCGCTATAATCTTTAATGATCTTATTTGTCTTAAAGATCCCTGATGCGCCAACTATATCTTTTATGGCATCCTTCTGGCCGAACCCCATCTCCATAATCAGATAACTGTCTTTTTCCAGGTACTGCCCGGCCTCTTTAATCATCCGGCGATAAAAATCCAAACCGTCTTCTCCGCCGTCCAGGGCGAGGCGCGGTTCATGCCTTACTTCAGGCTGCAAATTATCAATTTCTGCGCTGGGTATATAGGGAGGATTGCATACGCATAGCGCATAGCGCTTATCGCTTATCGCCTCAAATAAATTACTTCTTAAGAATACGATTTTATCTTCTACGCGATTAATCCTGGCATTTATCCTAGCAACCTGCAGGGCTTTTTCCGAAATATCCGTTGCGGTGATGCGGACATTATCCAGATATTTTGCCACAGATACAGCAATACATCCTGAACCCGTCCCCAACTCCAAAATATCTCTGTTCTCTGTTCTCTGTTCTCTGTTCTCTAACAATGCCAATACCTTCTCTACAAGAAGCTCCGTCTCCGGCCGGGGGATAAAAACATTTTCATCCAGTTTAAACTCTAAACCCATAAACTCGGTCTTGCCTAAGATATACTCTAGGGGCTCTCCGGATAATCTTCTTTTTAAGGCGCCGGCTATAAATGAAACCTGGGCGCTATTTAGCCTCAAGGCCTTATTCAGGTATAAATCCGTGCGGCTGCAATTTAATGTCTCGCTAAAGAGTAACTCTGCCTCATTCATTTGATTTCTCTTCGGACGCCTTTATCAGGGCATCGGAAAGCTCGTCTAAGTCGCCCTCCAGTATCGCTTCCAGCCGGTGCGAGGTAAAGTTGATGCGATGGTCGGTTACGCGCCGGTCGGGAAAATTATAAGTGCGTATTTTTTCGCTGCGGTCTCCGGTGCCTATCTGGGACTTGCGCGCTGCGGAGATCTTCCGGGACTCCTCCTGCCTTTTCATATCCAGCATCCGGGCGCCTAAAATCCGCATCGCTTTATTTTTATTTTTTAATTGCGAGCGCTCATCCTGACAGGCTACCACTACCCCCGTAGGTATATGCGTAATCCTCACTGCCGAATCGGTTTTTTGCATATGCTGGCCTCCGGGGCCGGAAGAGCGATAGGTATCTATCCTCAAGTCTTTGGGCTCAATCACCATCTCCACTTCTTCAGGCTCTACCAGCACTACCACCGTCGCCGTAGAGGTATGTATCCTGCCCTGCGCTTCCGTAGTAGGCACGCGCTGCACGCGGTGCACCCCGCTTTCGAACTTAAGTCTCCTATAAACATCCCTGCCCTTTAAACTGAAGAGCATTTCTTTAAAACCGCCCACCTCGGTGGTATTGGCCGACAGGGGCTCTTGGGCCCATCCTTTATTTGCCGCATACTTGGTATACATGCGGTAAAGGTCGGCGGCAAATAAACCTGCTTCATCTCCTCCGGTGCCCGGCCGTATTTCTACGATTACGTCGCATCCGGCGTCCTTATCTTCGCCTTTGAGGATACTTTTAAGTTTCTCTTGGATCTGGCGCCTTTTATTTTCCAGTTTCGGCAGTTCTTCCCGGGCCAACTCCGATAATTCCTTTTCGTTTTTTTCTTTAAGCACCGCCTCCAGGCCCTCTAATTCTAGAGAGACCTTCTTGTATTCCCGCCAGAGAGATACCGGTTCCCTCAAAAGAGATAATTCTTTGGCGTATTTATTGTACTGCTCTTTGTCGGAAATAGCCTCATAAGAGGCAAGTATCTTTTCCAGTTCCTGATAACGGGCTTCTAACTTTTCTAACTGCTCTAACATTATTCTTGCGCTTCCTTCTTGGCGTATTTTTTCATAAACTTATCCACTCTCCCGGCGGAATCTACGAACTTCTGTTTACCGGTAAAAAATGGATGGCAGCGCGAACAGACTTCCACCCTGATGTTAGGTTTGGTGGAACGCGTGTGTATGGTGTTGCCGCAGGCACAGACAATGACGCAGTCCTGATACTTAGGATGAATCTTGTCTTTCATTTTTATCTCCTTTACTGGTTCATACTGTTTAAAAACTCTTCGTTGTTTTTGGTTTTGGCCAGCTTTTCGATCAAAAGCTCCATCGCCTCGACGTTATTCAGTTCGTTCAATACCTTCCTTAGGATCCAGGCCTTCTGCAGTATCTCCGGCTTTAAAAGCAACTCTTCGTGCCGGGTGTTAGAACGCTTGATATCGATAGCAGGGTAAATCCTGCGCTGGAATAAGTTCCTGTCCAGCTGCAACTCCATGTTACCGGTGCCTTTAAACTCTTCAAAGATAACTTCATCCATGCGGCTTCCGGTATCAACCAAAGAAGTAGCGATGATCGTCAGGCTCCCCCCTTCTTCTATGGCGCGCGCTGCCCCGAAAAATCTCTTGGGCTTCTGCAGGGCATTAGAGTCTATACCGCCGGATAAAACTTTACCGCTATGCGGCACCACCGCATTATAGGCGCGCGCTAAGCGGGTCAGGCTATCCAGAAGGATAACTACGTCTTTCTTGTGTTCTACCAGCCTTTTTGCCTTTTCCAGGACGATCTCAGTCACCTGCACGTGCCTTTCCGGAGGCTCGTCAAAGGTGGAAGAGATGACTTCGCCTCTGACATTCCTCTGCATATCCGTGACTTCCTCAGGGCGCTCGTCTATCAAAAGCACAATCAAGATCACGTCCGGCTGGTTGCTGGTGATGGCATTGGCGATCTTCTGTAACAATACGGTCTTCCCGCTATAAGGCTGGGCGACAATCAGGCCGCGCTGGCCTTTGCCGATGGGGGTGAGCAGATCCATGATGCGCATGGATATTTCATCGGGCCTAGTCTCCAGGATAAAATGCTCGCGGGGGTATACCGGGGTGAGGTTATCAAAGAGTATTTTATCCTTGGCCTCTTCGGGATTCTCAAAATTTACCGCCTCCACCTTAAGCAAGGCAAAATATTTTTCCCCCTCTTTAGGCGGGCGGATCTGGCCGCTGACGGTATCCCCGGTCTTTAAATCGAACTTCCTGATCTGCGAAGGAGAAATATAAATGTCATCCGGGCAGGGCAGGTAATTGTAATTGGGCGAACGCAGGAACCCGAAGCCTTCGGGGAGTATCTCTAAAATCCCTTCTCCGAACATCAGGCCCTCTTTCTCCGCCTGAGCCTGCAGAATCTTAAAGATCAGGTCCTGTTTTTTTATGCCGCTGATCCCGTTGACGGCAAGCTCCTTGGCTACTTTATTTAATTCGGTGATTTTCATTTCCTTTAAGTTTCCGATATCTAATTTCTCCACAACAACCTCCTTATTTGTTTTACCTGAATCCTAGTCTCCTCTAGCGAGCCGTTATTATCTATTACAAAATCCGCAAGGCGGACCTTATTCTCCAAGGGCAGCTGTGCCTTTATCCTTTCCCGTATTGCCCTTTTAGTAATGCGCATTTTCTTAAAAAGCCTGGATATCTGCTTCTGCCGGTCTATCTTTACCACGATCAATTTATCTGCTAAACCCTTTAATCCTGCCTCGATCAGCAGGGGCGCATCCAAAACAACTATCTTTCCCCCGGACTTCTTTATTTCTTTTTTTATATTCCGGATAACCTCGGGATGCACAGCCTCGTTTAACTTACGCAGTAAGGCTCTATTGTTAAATACTATTCCGGCTAATTTACTGCGGTCTATGCGTTTATTTTTCCGTAGGATTCCCTCTCCGAATGTACGCACGATATTTTTATACGCCCCCCCGCCCGGTAGGCTGACCCGGCGGGCGATCTTATCCGCATCGATGACTAGGGCGCCGTAAGACTTAAAAATCCCGGCTACCGTACTCTTACCGCTGCCAAAGCTTCCGGTTACCCCTAAGATGATTTTTTTCCTAGCGCGATTTTGCCAATTCATAGAGACGGATATATTTCTTAGCAGAGGCGTCCCAGGAGAAATTGCATTTCATGGCTTTATTTATCAGGCTATCCAGCTTTTTCTTATTCTTAAACGCGGCCACTGCCTTCTCCACGGTTTTGATTAAATCGTCTTTGCTGTAACGGTCAAAGATAAACCCGTTGTCGCCGTTAACCGTATCTGCCAGGCCTCCGGTCTTAAATACCAGCGGTATCGTCCCGTACCTTAAGCTGATCAGCTGGCCCAGGCCGCAGGGTTCGTATTTGGAAGGCATCAGGAAAATATCGGAACCGGCGTATATTTTATGTGCCAGGGCATCGTCGAACTTTAAAGAGAGCGAGATAACCTCGGGATATTTTTTAACCATATCCTCCATGATCAGGTGATACTTTAAATCTCCCGTCCCTAAAATGACCAGTTGAATCTTCATCCTGCAGATAGTATCCACTGCTTCCGCTAGGATATCAAACCCTTTCTGTTCGGCTAAGCGGGAGACGATGCCGAAAAGCGGGACATCCTGCCTCACCGGAAGCTTGCAGACCCTCTGCAGGTTTTCTTTATTTTTATATTTGTCCTTTATGGTTTTAAGGGAATAATTTTTGGCAATGAACTTATCGCTCTCGGGGTTCCAGATAGAATAGTCCAGGCCGTTTAAGATCCCGAAGACGCTATCCCGGCGCTTATTTAAGACCCCCTCCAGCCCGAAGCCAAACTCTTTAGTCTGGATCTCTTTACTGTAAGTTTCACTCACCGTATTGATGATGTCCGAAAACTCCATCCCGCCTTTTAAGATATTTATTTTGTCGTAAAATTCTAACCCTTCGATCTGAAAGAGGCTCCAGTCCAACCCGAGCTTCGGAAACTCCTCTTTGGGAAAAAGCCCCTGATAGCCGATGTTGTGGATGGTCAAGACCGTCTTGATGCGCTTATAAAAAGCATCCAGCAGATAGATATTTTTCAGGTACACCGGAATCAAAGAAGCCTGCCAGTCGTGCAGATGAATGATCTCAGGCTTAAAATTGATTTCTTTAAGCAGGGTGAGCGTACGCTTGCAATAATAAGAGAACCTCTCCAGGTTATCCGGATAATCCCCGTTCTTGTCTCCGTAAAGCCCGTCGCGGTTAAAGTATTTATCGTTCTCTATAAAATAAACCTTGATATTTTTACCGATAACCGAATAAGAGATATCCTCTTTTAGCCTCTGGATCTGGAAACTGGAATCTTTAATTGCTTTATAACGCGGCAGGGTGATAATCACTTCCGCGCCCTCCCGTTCTAACGCTAAGGGTAAAGCTCCGGCGACATCCGCCAACCCACCCGTCTTTGCAAAAGGCACCACCTCAGAAGCAGAAATTACGATTTTCATTTTACCTCCTCCATTTAATGAGCACATAACTTATGGAGCGCGAAGCGCGACATAAGTTATGTGTGCGAATTAACCCCTCACCCAGCGCTACCTTACTATGGCTTTCTGGGTGAGGGGCAAATCACACAGGCTCCATCTCTAGCCAATTTCTTCCTTTTTTAATATCTACCTTTACCGGCACATCGAGTTTAAGCACGTTCTCCATCCTATTTCTTACCAAAGCGGCAAAACCGCTTAATTCCGGAAGCGGCAGATCAAACAATAATTCGTCGTGAATCTGTAAAATCATCCGGGATTTCCAGGGTTTTTGTTTTATTTCCCGGTGTATATCAACCATGGCTAATTTTATCAGGTCGCTGGCAGAACCCTGGATCGGGGCATTCACTGCCTGGCGCTCGGCAAACTGCCTTAAGCCCTGATTTTTATTATTCACTTCCGGAATATACCTTCTTCTCCCCAGAAGCGTAGTCACAAAGCCGTCTTTACGGGCCTTTTCAATTTGCTCCTCTATATAATCTTTTACTTTGGGGTATCTTAAGAAATAATGGTCGATAAAAATCTGGGCCTCGCCCTGCGGGATATTCAGGTCCCGCGCCAAGCCGTAGGAACTCAGGCCGTAGACGATCCCGAAATTGACCCTTTTAGCCACATCGCGCATGGCATCATCAACCTGCTCTTCGGCTAAGCCGTAAATCAGGGAAGCAGTAATGCGATGGATGTCTTTATTCTCCCTAAAGGCCTCGATCAGATTACCGTCTTTTGAAAGATGCGCCAGGACTCTTAATTCTATCTGTGAATAATCGCAGGCTAAAAGATAATTATCTGGAGCCGAAGCGATGATTGCCCGCCGGATATTGCGGCCGATGTCCGTTTTAATCGGGATATTCTGGAGGTTCGGCTTGCTGGAACTGAGCCTCCCGGTTTCAGTGCCGGTCTGATTAAACGAGCTATGCACCCGCCCGGTTTTAGGATTTACCAGCTCGGGCAGCGCATCGATGTAAGTAGATTTAAGCTTGGCTAATTGCCGGTACTCCAGCAACAAAGCCGGTAGTTTATGTTTATCCGCTAATTTTCTTAAAACTTCTTCGTCGGTAGACGGGCCAGTCTTGCTCCTTTTTACCACCGGCAACTTAAGTTTCTCGAATAAAATTTCTCTGAGTTGTTTCGGGGAGTTGATATTGAATTGGGCATCGCTTGCCGCATAGATCTCCTCGATCAGCCGGATCAGCCTTTTTTCCAGATCCTGCGATAACTCCTCCAGGACCTTTAAATCTAATTTGATCCCGGCTAACTCCATATCCGTCAATACCTCTACCAGCGGCATCTCCAGGGTATTAAAAAGTTCCCATAATTGTTTCTGGCGCAATTCCTCTTCCAACTTCGGCCTTAATTTTAAAATCAAATCCAGCGCTGCGGACGATCCGACTCCCGGATCGCCTGGCGGCGCATCAAGATAATCCGTGCTGATATCGCCGAGGCTGTATTCTCCTCTGGCGGGATTGAGCAAATAAGCAGCAACCATCGTATCGAAATATATTCCTTCCAAGATAATGTTAACTTGTACCAAGGATGTCTTTATTTTTTTTAAGCCGTGACTGATCTTTTTTATCTTAGGGCTAGATAAAATCTTTGCGATATTGCTGCCGAAGCTTTCTAAACGTAATGGCCTATCCTGGGCAGAAAATATAATACCGCCCTCGTCACCGCGATAAAAAACCATTTCCTCATCCGCGCCAAATATGCCCTCTAACTGCGCATCTTCTATAGTCTCTGCTTTTATCTCTGGGGCAACCGGGCTTGCTAAGGCCAAGTCTTTCAAAAACTTTTTAAACTCCAGGTATTTAAAGAGCCGCTGGACTTCCTTGTAGTCTGGCTCTTTGATTTTTAAACCTTCCAAAGTAAAACCTAACTCCATATTGCTATCCAGCATTGCTAATTCTTTACTCAGCTTAATGCTTGCTATATTATCCTGAATAGCAGTCTTTAACTTTTGTTGTTTTAGCTCGCCGATATTATCCAATAATTTCTCCAGCGAACCAAAACTCTTGATCAAATCTAGCGCCGTCTTTTCCCCTATACCGGGGACGTTGGGTATATTATCCGCAGCGTCTCCCATCAGGGCGATAATATCCGGTATCTTTGCCGGCTCCACGCCAAAACGCTCCAGCACTCTTTTATAATCATAGGTTATGCCTTCATCTTTATAGGGGCTAAATACCTCTGTGGCCTCATCCACCAGTTGCAACATATCTTTATCCGAGCTAATAATGGTGACGGAAAAACCTTTTTCCTTAGCTTGTTTATTAAGGCTGGCGATTACATCGTCGGCTTCAAAGCCCTCTTTTTCAAATATCGGGATACCGTAGGCCGAAACTATTTCCTTAATCAAGGGTATCTGGCCGGATAATTCATCCGGCATTGCCGGGCGCTGTTTTTTATAATCAGCGAATTTTTTCTGCCGGAACGTATCCCGCGAAACATCGAAGCAGACGCCGAGAAACTCTGGCCTTTTCTCCTTTATAACCTTAAGCAGCATGTTCACAAAGCCGTAGATGGCGTTGGTGGGCTGCCCGAAAGATGTAGCCAGGCCGGTTACGGCGTAAAATGCGCGGTAGCAGAATGCGGTAGCATCTATTAAGAATATCCGCTGATTATTCATTACAGGATTAGAGAGTAGGTGGAAAATTAATTTTTTTGATGTGCTGCGGTGAGTTCAATAATCTTATTGAATTCTAGCTCTGCTGCCTCCGGATTGCCCTGTTGGTAATATTTCACCCCTTGATCAAAAGAAGCCCTCATCTTCCTAACGCTCTCCTGCCTCTCTTTCGCCTGGGCTTTATCGTAGCGCTCTTTCAATATCGAGGCTATCTTTTCTTTCAGCCAAAGCTTTTGTTTATCCTGAGGGTCTGCTGCTAAGGCCTTGTTGATTTCTTCCATCGCCTGCTCATATTGGCCTCTATTGTAAAGATTCTTAGCCGAGGCCAGGTACTGCGCTGCTTGCTTAAAAGACACCTCTTGCTTCGCCTGCTTATTCTGCGCTACCTGTCTGATCAGATTAATCGTCTCTGCCTCTGCTAATGCCTGTTTATAGCTGGGCACTACTTGCGCCAGGTCATTTAACCTTTTCTTTGCCCGCGCTGTCCAAAGGTCATCGCTATCGCTTAACTCCACCCTTTTCTTCCAGTAAAAAACCGCCTTATCCAGCTCGCGCTTGTTTTCGTATAATAATGCGAGATTCGAATACGCGCTTAAATATCCGGGGTCAAGTTTAATTGCCTTCAGGTAATTTCCTTCGGCGCGGTCAGTTAAGCCGGCGTCTTCATAGACGACGCCCAAATCATTATAGACCACCGCATAGCCGGGGTCTAATTGTACTGCTTTCTGATAAAAACTTAAGGCGATATCCAGATTACCCGTGGACTGGGCCTCGTAGCCTTGAGCGCGGTAAAGCCTGGCCTGTTTCTGTAGCGCAGTCAGGCCCTGCTCGCTCTCTATCGGTGCCTGTTTAGGGGCTTTTTCCTCAAATATGACCGTGCCCTTTTTTACCTCCCGCAGGTCGCTGGCGGCAATATAACCGCGGTTTGCCGCCTGATTATTGGGAACCTGTTCCTGGGCAAAGAGGAAAGAAGAAAAACTTACGAAAAGTAATACCAACGCCAGATTTTTTATATTATTTTTGAGAGATTGGCTGGACATATATTTTTTTATATTATAGCGCATAAAATCAAAACGTCAAGGGAAAAATATGATTAGATGTTACTTAAATCCGCGAACTCCTTTAAGCTGAGGTCTTCGGGGCGTATCTTGCTGTTAATGCTATACTTACTAAAAAAATGTTCCAGCTCTTCCGCAGCGATTAGCCCGCGCAGGCTATTCCTTAAGGTCTTCCTCCTCTGGTTAAAGGCCTGCCGGATAATTTTAAAAAAGCGCGCCTCATCTTTGACGATGATATCGGGCTTCTCTTTTATTTCTAAACTTAAAAAACAGGAATCTACTTTTGGCGCAGGCCAGAAACTGGTCTTCTTGATCAGAAAGAGTTGTTTGGCTTTTGTATAATACTGCACGAAACAGCTAAAAGAGCCGTAATCTTTGGAGCCGGCGGAAGCGGTGATCCTCTGGGCAAACTCTTTCTGTACGGTCAAAAAAATATGCTTTATTTTATCCCTGAACTTAAAAAGATGCCCGATAATGGGCGTAGTAATATAGTAGGGAATATTGCCAATGACCTTGATCCTGGCAGATTTGCCTCTAGCGTAAATTTTTGGGTTAATTTTTAAGATGTCGGCATTGATTATCTTGACTCTAGAATAACCCTGAAATCTCTCTTTTAAACCGGCGTATAACCGCGGGTCTATTTCTACGGCGTATAATCTATTTACCTGCTCGGCGATCAGCGCGGTCAATTCCCCGGTTCCCGGTCCTATCTCAAGTACGGAGTCGGATGAATTAAACGCGCAGGCGCGGATTATTTTCCTCTGGATGTTTTTATCGGTGAGAAAATTCTGGCCTAGGCTTTTTTTAGGTTTAAGGCGCATCTAGTGGCTAGCTTGATCGCTTCTACCAAGGAATCGGATGAGGCGATATTTTTTCCGGCGATATCGAAAGCGGTGCCGTGTAAAGGAGAAGTCCTGACAAAAGGTAGCCCTAAGGTCATATTCACCCCCTGATTATTTCCCGAGAGCTTCAGGGGGATAAGCGCCTGATCATGATAGATAGCAATCACGCAGTCGTATTTTCTATGCAGGGCCCCGGCGATAGCCACATCGGATGAATACGGCCCGAAGACATTCTTTATCCTTAATTTCGCCAGCGCCGGCTTAATCATCCTGTTTTCCTCGTCTCCGATCACGCCGTTATCCGAGGCATGCGGGTTAAGGCCGCAGACGACGATGCGCGGATCCCTGACGGCAAACAGGTCTTTAAGCGCTCGAATGGTCAAAATTATATTCTTGCCTATTTTTTCTTTGTCCAGTTTAAAAGGCACCTCCCTCAAAGGAACGTGCCTGGTAAGCAGGCTAAACTTTAACTTTTTATTCAATAATAACATTACGAAATCTTCTAGCCCCAGGCATTTTGCCAGGTATTCGGTATGGCCGGAAAACCCCTTGAAACCGGCGAGATTAATTGCTTCCTTAGATATCGGGCAGGTAACCAGGCAATCTATTTCTTTTTTCCGGAGTAATTCCAGCGCCTTGTCTAAATATTCAACCGAAGCTCTCCCGTATTCGGCTTTAATCTTACCGAAAGAGAAATTTTTATGCGCTACATTATTTAAGTCTACCAGCCTAAAACCCTGAACCCTGAACCCTGAACCCTGAACCTTATTAATGACCCATTTATCCCCGATGATAACAAACTCCGCCCTGCCCTTTAATTTACCTATCGCCTTAAGGGTTATCTCAGGGCCTATGCCTGAGGGATCGCCGATGGTTATACCAACCCTAATTCTGGTAGATTTTGATGTAGGAACGTTTCTTAAGCTCATCTATCCACTTGGCTAATTCTTTCTGCATCTTTTCTTCCAGCAGGAAGGAACGGATTTCTTCTTGTACTTCCGAGAGGGTTTGCTGCTGCGGAGGGATTATTGCGACTAATTTAAATATATAATAATTGTCTTCGACCTGAATACTGTCAGTTGACTCGCCAAGATTAAGCTGGAATATTTTATCTTCGATATCCTTTCTTAACTGGCCGTTTTGCATCGCGGTAATCTTATCTGTGACAAGCGAATATTTCTCTAAAAGCTCTTGCACGGTCTTACCTTGTTTTAAACCATTAAAAATCTCGCCGGCCAGGCTCTGGCTTTTCATGCTTATTACTTCCAGTTCGCGCTGCACGGGGAGCTTGAATTTCTCCATGTTCCTCTGGTAAAAATCCATAACTTCATTAGGGCTGACCGAAATCCTCGCTTTTACCTTGCTCTCTACGATGCCGCGCATCAAGAGCTGCTCCCTGATCTTATCCTCTAAATCCGCCTGCACCAGCCCCTGCTTGACCAAGGCATTGTTGAACGCTTCTTCTGAATCATAATGCTTCTTCATCTCCTCAATTTTACCCTTGATCATGCCTTCGTTAGGCCGGAGCTTTTCTTTCTTTGCCTCCTGCAGGATAAGGCGGTCTTCGATAAGTTTGTCCAGCAAATCCAGCTTGATGGACTGGATTTTACTCTCCAGCTCTTTGCCTTGCAGCTCCTCTGATAACTGGATGCGCATCACATTGATAAAGTCATCCAGGTCTTTCTGGGTGACGATGTCATTATTGACAATAGCCACGATTTTGTCCTGGGCATGGGCATTCCAAATCCCAAACCCCAAACCCCAAGCTATAAATAATAAAATGATCGCAGGAATTTTCTTCATCTTAGACGACCTTTTTAAGCGTACCTACTGCTTCCCTTAATAACCTGCAATAAAGATCGAACCCCACCGCAGCAATAAACCCGTGCTGCTCTAACCCCAGGAGATTTCCGGCGCCTCTGATCTCTAAGTCTTCCATCGCAATCTTAAAACCGGCGCCCAGATGCGCGTATTCCTGTATCGCGTTTAATCTTTTTTGGGCATCTGTATCCAGGACTTCCTGACGCGGAATGACAAAATAAGCGTAGGCGTGGCGGTTAAACCTGCCCACCCTGCCGCGCAGCTGATGCAGGTCCGATAAACCGAAATGGTGGGCATTGTTAACAATAATGGTATTGACATTAGGTATATCTATGCCGGACTCGATGATCATGGTGCAGAGCAATATATCTATTTTTGCTTTCAGGAAATCCGACATCACCTGCTCAAGCACCGCACCGGGCATCTGCCCGTGCGCTACGGCGATCCTCACCTCGGGGGGCAGGATGCGGGTAATTTTATCCTTTATTTTTTCAATATCCTGCACCTGGTTATGGACAAAATATACCTGCCCTTTTCTGCCTAATTCCCGCAATATCGCCTGGCGCAGCAGGTCTGTATCATATTCTACCACAACCGTCTTGATCGGCAACCTATTTTGTGGCGCAGTGTTGATTGCCGAGAGATCCTTAGCCCCCATCAGGCTCATGTAGAGAGTGCGCGGAATCGGGGTAGCGGTAAGGGTAAGCACGTCGGTATTGAGCCTTAAGGTCTTGAGCTTTTCTTTTGTCCTTACCCCGAAGCGCTGCTCTTCGTCGATAATCACCAGGCCCAAATCTTTAAACTTTATATCCTCGGACACTAGCCGGTGCGTACCGATGACCATATCCACGGCTCCGGAGGCGATACCTGCGCTAATCTCTTTCTGCTCTCTGGGGCTCTTAAAGCGCGAAAGCATCTCTACCCTTAAGGGAAAATCGCCGAGGCGCTGGCTAAAGTTCTGATAATGCTGCTCGGCCAAAATAGTGGTGGGGACAAGAAAGGCTACCTGCTTATTATCCATCACCGCCTTAAATGCCGCGCGCATCGCTACCTCTGTCTTGCCATAGCCGACATCGCCGCAAAGCAGCCTGTCCATGGGCTTGGCTGATTCCATATCGCGCTTGACCTCTTCGGTTGCCCTGACCTGGTCAGGAGTCTCTTTAAAGGCAAAGGTCTCCTCGAACTGTTTCTGCCAGTCCGTATCTTTAGCATAGGCGAACCCCTCCACGCTCAGGCGCATCGCCTGTAAAGACAAAATCTCCCAGGCAAACTTCTGAATTGCTTTCCTGGTTTTTTCCTTGGTGCGGGTCCATTCCTTGCTGCCTAAACGGTATAACTTCGGCCTTCTGGTCTCGAAAGTAATATACTTCTGCACCAGATGCATCTCCTCCACCGGAACATATAATTTCTCCTGATGGTCGTATTCGATAACCAGGTGGTCTTTAGGCTTATCTTTTATTTTTATTTTATCCAGACCCAGGAATTTTCCGATGCCATGCTGGGTATGCACGACATAATCGCCGATATCCAGGTCAACAAAGTTCTCCACGGGGAAATCTTCCTGAAAAGTGGCTGTCTTTAGGGCATGGGTTTTCTTTATCGGCAGGACAATCACCATCTTGTGTTCCCAGAGGGATTCCCCGGAAGCAGGATTAAATGTTTTAATCGAAACAACCCTGTCTCCGTCTAATTCTATGCGGATGGGTAATTCAAAAGTGAAGGGGAATATATCCAGGATTCCGCCGCGGCGGGAAAAATCTCCTTCCTGCGCTGTCCTTTCCTGCCGGCTGTAACCGAAATCAACCAGCGAAGCGATAACAGCCTCTAAATCAAGCGTGCCGTCTGTGTAGAGTTTGAGGGATTTAAACATATTACGCTAGCGCTTTTGCGCCTGCCTGCCGGCAGGCAGGGCTATTTCGCGCTTTTGCGGCCCCAGGCAAGAACTAATGGCGAGGCAATATAAACCGTAGAGTAAACGCCTGAAATAAAACCTACCAGTAACGCGAAAGCAAAGTTACTTAAGACTTCTCCTCCGTAGAATAAAATGGAAATGACTACCAGCAAGGTGACGCCGGAAGTAAGGATGGTGCGGCCCAGGGTCTGGTTTACGCTTAAGTTTATTAATTCCGCAAGAGAGAGTTTCCGGTAAAGGCGGCCATTCTCCCTGACGCGGTCATAAATGACGATAGTATCGTTGATAGAATAGCCTACAATGGTCAGGAAGGCAGTGATGCTTAATAAATCTATCTGCCTGCCGGTAAACGCCAAAAACCCTAAGGTTACCAAAACGTCATGAAATAGCGCGATGATGCCGGCTATCGCAAAGTTGATATGCTTGAACCGGAAACCTACGTAAATCAGGATCCCGATCAAAGACCAGAGTAAAGCATGAGTTGCCTTGTCCTTCAAGTGTTTCCCCGCTATCGGGCCAACGCGTTCGATCCTTAAAATCTGTATATCCTGGTCGGGGAATATCTCTTTTAATTTATCCGTAATCGCCTGGTTTTTATCTTCCACTGTCTTAATCAGCAGGACGTTGGGTTTTTCTTTGAATTGCTGTATGGAGGCGTCGCCTAAGTTCAATTCCTTAAGCGCTGCACGCACCCGGTCTACCGAAACCGGGGACTTAAAACTATATTCCTGCAGCTGGCCTCCGGCAAAATCAATGCCGTAGGCTTTATGGCCTTTGGTAAAAAACGAAAATAAACCGATAGCGATGACTATTAAAGACACCGCGTAAAAAATCTTTCTCTTGCCGATAAAATCAAACTTTGTCTCCTTGATCAGCTGCAGCATCGGCAGAGACTTCAACCAACCAAACCCTAAGAGAACCTCAAATATCGTGCGCGTGACCACGATTGCGGTAAACATGCTGGCGATAAGGCCGATGGTCAAAGTGACGGCGAAACCCCTGATCGGCCCGGTGCCGAACTGAAATAAGAGAAAGGCCGCAATCAAAGTAGTGAAGTTAGAATCAAAAATAGCGCTGAAGGCGCGGTCATAACCGTTAGTTATAGCGGCACGCAAAGGCCTGCCTGCCTTTAATTCCTCTCTGATACGCTCGTTAATCAGTACGTTTGCGTCTACCGCCATACCCAAAGATAAAGCAATACCGGCTATGCCGGGTAAAGTCAGGGTTGCGGATACGCCGGGGAATAATACCGGTAAAATCCCTAACCCCCCTAGAATCATCAGTAAGTTTAAAAATAGCGCAATGTCGGAAATAATCCCCGCCAGAAGATAATATACCGCCATAAAAACAAATACCAGGGTGCCTCCGATAAGGGTGGCTTTGATTCCGTTATTAATCGAGTCCTGCCCTAATAAAGGGCCGACCGTCCTTTCTTCCTCTATATACATCGGCGCGGGAAGCGCGCCTACTCTTAAGATAATCGCCAGGTCCTGCGCCTGCTGAATATCAAAACGGCCCTGAATCACTGCCTGCCCCGAGGGTATGGCTTCCCTGATGCGCGGCGCAGACTGGACTTTTCCGTCTAAGACAATCGCCAGCCGCTTACCTACATTGGCAGCGGTGATCTCGGCAAACTTCTTTGCCCCCTCGGCATTAAACTCTAATCCTACCAGCGGTTCATTAAACTGGCTCTGGTCAAAACGCACTGCCGCATTAGAAAGCGCATCCCCGGTCAAAACCGCCTGCTTTTCTAAAAGCAGGGGTTCATTATCTTCCTGCGCATATTTCAATTCATAACCTTCCGGCAGATTGCCTTCAATGGCCTGTTTGATTTTATCGCTATCGGTGGAAACGATTTTAAACTCCAGGAGCGCGGTTTTGCCGATGATATCTATGGCCCGGCCCCTATCGGTAACGCCGGGCAACTGCACCACAATTTCATCCTCTCCCTGCCTTTGGATGGAAGTCTCCCTTACGCCGAACTCATCGATCCTGTTCCTGATTACCTCCACTGCCCTATCGGCGGCATCGACCTTGGCCTTATCGGAAAGCTTGCTCATATCGACCTTTAGCAAAAGGTGCATCCCCCCTCTTAAATCTAATCCTAAGTTTATCCTTTTCTGCAAAGGGAAAGTAAAATAGGCGCAGGTGCCTACCACTGCTAAAATGAGGATTGTCTTATATAAAAGTTTTCTTTCCATAACCTTAGGCTCCTGGAGTGGCTGCGCTTTGCGCCTTCTTTAGATAAACAATGCAACTCTTCTCTATTTCTATCTTGACGTTTTCGTCTATCCTTAAAATCAGGGTCCGGTCTTTTACGTTGATGATCGTCCCGTGGATTCCCCCGGAAGTGACCACTTCGTCATTTTTATTAAGAGCGCTGATCATCTTCTGGTGCTCTTTCTCCTTTGTCTTTTGCGGGCGGATAAGCAAAAAATAAAAAATAACAAAAATAAGGACTAAAGGAAAAAAACTTGCTAGCGGATTGGCCTGTGCTGGCATTTTTTATGCCTCCTTTTTGGCTTTTCTGGCTAAACTCTTGATGGTCGGCGAAACCTGCGCTCCGTTTTTCACCCAATAATCGAGGCGCTCCTGCTTTATTTTTGCGGTTCCGGTAACCGGATTATAAAAACCTATTTCTTCGATGAACCTGCCGTCGCGGTTGCGGGTTTCTTCAAAAACGCTTAACCTGAAAAACGGCCTTTTCTTGGGGTTCTTGCCTATCCTTCTTAAACGGACTCTTACTGCCATATACTCCTCCTTTAATCGTTAATCGCCTCTATTAATGCTTTTGCTTTATTGATCGACTCCTGATATTCTTTTTCCGGAACAGAATCCGCGACGATACCCGCCCCTGCCTGGACATAAGCGGTATTACCCTTGATGATCACTGTGCGCAGCGTAATACAGGTATCCAGATTATGCGAAAAACTGAAATAACCCACGCAGCCGGCATAAGGGCCGCGCCGCAGGTTTTCCAGCTCGTCAATGATCTCCATGGCGCGGATCTTGGGGCTACCGGTGACTGTCCCGGCGGGGAAACTCGCCCGAAGCACGTCGTAACTATCATATCTTCTATTCAGCTTTCCGCTTACTGCGGTGACTAAATGCATCACGTGCGAATATTTTTCCACATGCATAAACTCACTTACCTTCACCTCTCCTGCCCGGCAGACCCTGCCTAAATCATTTCTCCCCAAATCCACAAGCATGATATGCTCTGCTTTTTCCTTAATATCAGCGAGTAGTTCTTTCTCTAGTTTTTTATCTTCCACCTCATTTTTCCCGCGCGGCCGCGTCCCGGCAATGGGGCGGGTCTCTACCCGCCCGTCCTCCACGCGCACCAGCATCTCCGGAGAAGCGCCTGCCAGGGTCAGATCCTTTAATTTTAAAAAGAACATGTAGGGGGAAGGGTTAAGGCTGCGCAGGGCGCGGTAAATATCAAAGGGGCTTTTTTTAATCTTAAGCTTAAACCTCTGCGAGAGGACCGCCTGAATAATATCCCCCTTTTTTATATAGGCCTTGGCCTGATTAACGATACCACAAAATTGCTTTCTTTTAAAGTTAGATACTATAGCTGCCCGGGGGACAGCTGTCAAGCCAATTTTGCGCTCTGCCAGTGGCCGCTTTAAGTCCTGGTGGATAACCTCTATCTTTCTGAGGGCGTGCTGATAAGCCCTGGTCTTCTCTGTCTTGGAAACCTCACCGCGCGCCTTCGGCAGCATAACATTAGAGACAATCTTGATGGTATGGTTGACATGGTCAAAGACGAGGATCGTGTCGGTCAGGATAAAAACCGCATCCGGTAATTGCAAATCATCGGGATTCTTATCCGCTATCTCTTCAAAAAACCTGACCATGTCATAGCCGATAAACCCGACCAGCCCGCCCGAGAAACGCGGCAGGCCTTTGATCTGGACGGCCTGAAACCCGCGCATCACTTTTTTGATTTCGCTTAAGGGGTCATCTCTGGTATTAAAATTACGCGCTGTTTTTTTATTGGGGCGGATGATCCGGATATTGCGCCCCTTGCTTTTAAAAATCAATGACGGGTTACTGCCTAAAAAAGAATAGCGCGCAATATTCTCCTGCCCCTCTACGGATTCCAGGAGAAAAGCGTAGTCGTCTTTTTTAATCTTTAAAAAGGCAGATACCGGCGTATCCAGGTCGGCGTTTATTTCCTTATAGACCGGGATGACGTTGCCCTTTTTAGATAGCTTTAAGAATTCTTTTAGAGCCGGATAATACATTATTTTATTTTCCTGTAGAAACACGAGCGGTTGCCGGTGTGGCAGGCCACTCCCACCTGCCTCACTTTAATCAGCAGCGCATCCATATCGCAATCATAAGCGATTGATTTTACATACTGGTAATTTCCGGAGGTCGCTCCTTTTATCCAGTATTCCCGGCGCGAACGCGACCAGAAACAGGTCTTGCCTGATTTTAAAGTCCGCCTGACGGATTCAGAGTTCATATAAGCTAGCATCAATACTTCATCCGTCTTATAATCCTGTATTATCGCCGGGATCAGTTTTTCTTTATCGAACTTTAATTTTTTTACGGCGAACTTTATCTTTTTCATAGCCTCACCGGAACTCCCTTTCCTTCCAGGTAATCTTTTACCTCTTTAACGCAATACTCTTGGTAGTGAAAAATAGAAGCGGCCAGCGCCGCATCCGCCCCTGCGCGGGCAAAGACATCGTAAAAATGCTCCAGCTTGCCTGCGCCTCCGGAAGCAATCACCGGAATATTCACTAACTCGGTTATCTGCTTGGTAAGCCCGATGTCATAGCCGTCTTTGGTGCCGTCGTAATCCATGCTGGTAAGTAGGAGCTCGCCTGCTCCCAGATTGGCCGCCTGCTTGGCCCATTCCAGGGCATCCAGCTCTGTCGGCGTCCTGCCCCCGTTAATGTACACTTCCCATGTTTTACTTCGTGGTTCATTGTTCATAGTTCTTGGTTCTTTACTCTGAACTCTGAACTCTGAACTCTGAACCGACTTAGCATCTATGGCTACAACTATACACTGGCTGCCGAACTTCAGCGCAGACTCCGCGATCAGATCCGGCAATTTTACCGCTGCCGTATTTATCGATACCTTATCCGCTCCGGCGTTCAAGAGGTCCCTGATATCGGTTATATCCCTGATCCCTCCGCCGACGGTAAAAGGCATAAAAATATTTTTAGCTATCGCCTCCACCAGCTCAACTAGCGTTTTTCTGTTCTCAAAACTGGCAGTGATATCTAAAAACACCAGCTCATCGGCGCCCTGCTGGTCGTAGACCCTGGCTACTTCTACCGGGTCGCCTGCATCCCGAAGCCCTAAGAATTTGACACCCTTTACTACCCGGCCGTCTTTGATATCTAAACAAGGGATTATACGTTTAGTTAACACAGTTACTTAACCTTCTTCTCCAGATATTCTCTCAACAAGGCCCAAGTTTTTTTACCCACTTTACCGGTTAGCGCTAAATTATGCGCCTTCTGGAATGCCCTGATGGCGTTTCTAGTCTGTTTGCCCATCCTGCCGTCTACCGCCCCGGGATTATAACCGGCATTGAGCAAGGCAATCTGTATATCCCTGACTTTGGGGCGTGTCCAGACTTCCGCAATCACCTTCTTTTTTAGCTTTTCTCTGGTAACCGTTTCTTTTTCTGCCTGAGCTTTGTTTAAAGAGTCCCTGAGGCTGTTTATCTCTTCATCCTTAGACTGCACCTGCGACTCTAAAAGTGAAACCTGGTTTTTTAAACCCTGTATTTCCATATCGCTTGAGCGGCGCCCGGATGCGCAACCGTTAAGTAAAATCAGGGAAGCAAATAAAAAAGAAAAAATAACGACTTTGCGAAACATCTTTTCCTCCTTCCGCCTTTTGGGTCAGATTTTTAATGCCTGCGGCAAAGTAAACCTGCCTTCGTAAAGCGCCTTACCTATAATTATACCCGCCAGCCCTTTGCTCCTTAAGCTAGAGAGCTTACGAATATCTTCCAGAGAAGATATTCCTCCCGCAGCGATAACGCCTATCCCGCTTTTTAATAAACTCTTTATTGCCTGGATACTCGGGCCTGCTAAAGTCCCGTCCTTTAAGATATCGGTATAAATCAGCTCTTGAAAGCCTATCTCTTTTAAAGTAGCGACTAATCTGGACAAACTTATCCCGGCGCTTCGCCCCTGCCAGCCGCGGATGGCTACGCGCCCGGCTTCGCTATCTATGCTGACGATAATTTTATCTTTAAAGCGCTGGAATGCCTTTTTTAAAAAAACCGGGTCTTCCGCAGCCTTAGTGCCTAAAACAACCCGGGAAAAACCGCAATCAAGCAATTTTTCTATTCCGGCTATTGTCCGGATGCCCCCGCCGACCTCAACCGGCACGGCTACGGCTCTGGCAATTTTCTTTAAGACCGCTAAATTAGCGGTTTTACCGGATATCGCGCCGTCTAAATCCACGACATGTAAAAATTGAGCGCCCTGATCAACCCACTGCCGTGCGGTTTTTACGGGGTCGCCCGAATATACTTTCTGGTCACGCCTGCCCTGTACCAGCCTTACTACCGCGCCATCCTTGATATCTATAGCGGGTATTATCAACATATTTCCACAAAGTTTTTCAGCATCCTCAGGCCGATACTCTGGCTCTTCTCCGGATGAAACTGCACCCCGAACACATTCTTCTGCCAGACTACCGAAGCAAAGCTTCCGCCGTAATCGGTAGTCGCAGCGATAACTGCGGGTTCATCGGGACAGGGATAAAAAGAATGGCAGAAATAAACAAAAGAATTATCTCTAATACCCTCCAATAACGGGCAACTATGCGCTCCAAGCCCTAAGCTATTCCAGCCCATATGCGGGACTTTTAGCCCGGGTTTATTTTCAAATCTCTTCACCTTCCCTTTAAAAACCCCTAAGCCCTTTTCTTTATTAGCTTCCTCGCTTTCGGTAAATAAAAGCTGCATCCCCAGGCAAATGCCTAAAAAGGGCTTTCCCTGTTTTATCTCTTCTTTTAAGGCAACCGCCAAATTTTCTTTTTTTAATTCCGCGGCCGCATCGTCAAACGCGCCCACTCCCGGAAAGACTAATTTTTCGCAAAGACGAAGATCCTCAGGTCTATGCGTAACGATGGTCTTTGCGCCATGCAACTCTAAGGCCTTGCGCACGCTGTGAATGTTGCCCATTCCGTAGTCAATGATTGCGATCATTTAGTCAATTACGCCTTTTGTCGACGGCACACCTTTACGGCGCGGGTCAATTTGAGTAGCCTGGTCCAAGGCCAGGCCAAAGGCCTTAAAGATAGGTTCCAGGGTAGTATGCAAGTCCTGATTCGGGTTTAGGCTGATATTTAAGTTAATCCCCGAATGTTTGGCAAAGGCCTCCAGGAAATGCTCGGCATCATTCAGGGCGTATCCATCCTGCGTTTTCACCAGGACCGCGGTTTTGCCGGTATTTAATTTGTAGGCGCCGCGCCCGCTGATATCCACCACTACGGTAGCAACTACCTCTTCCATCGGCACGGAAATAGACCAGAACCTTCTGATGCCTTTTTTATCGCCGAGGGCTTTTTTAAAGGCCTCGCCCAAGACTATGCCGATATCCTCATTAGTATGATGGATATCCACCTTAAAGTCGCCTCTGGCAGAAATATCCAGGTCAAAAAGCCCGTGAAAAGCAAATAATTCCAGCATATGGTCTAAGATACCGATACCGCTCTTGATCTTAGACTCACCCGTTCCGTCGATATTCAGTTTTACGGTGATATCGGTTTCTTTGGTCTTTCTCTTTACTACGGCACTTCGCTTTTTCATCAATATTCTCCTATAAGAACCTGGCCTTAACCGAATCCAGATGTTTACTCAAACCTTCAATACCGGCAATTTTCTCTAACGGTTCTCTTACTTTCTCCAGCGCCTTTTTAGGATAGCTGATAATGTGGTTACTCTTTAGGAAATCAAACACCGAAAGGCCCGAGAAGAACCTGGCCGTGCCTTTAGTCGGCAGCACGTGGCTGGGGCCGGCAACATAATCTCCCACCGCAGCAGGGCTATACGGCCCTAAAAATATAGCGCCGGCATTGCGCACCCCTTTGACGATCTTCTGCGGATTTTTTACCAGAATCTCTAAGTGCTCCGGAGCGATTTTATTGGCGATCTCCACTGCCTGCTCTAAATTCTGGGTTAAGACGATAAAACCACTAGCGGTATCTAAGCCGGCTTTCACCTCTTTGGCTAAACTCTTGGAGTTCGTAATCAGTATGGCTAGCCCTTTGGCATGCTCGGCCTGCGCCTTTAAGTCTGCGATAATAAACTTAGGGTCGCTATGACGGTTGGCGATAATCACTAATTCCGTAGGGCCGGCAATCATATCTATATCCACCACGCCAAAGACCTGCCTTTTCGCCTCGCTTACATAAACATTCCCCGGGCCGACAATCTTATCCACGCAGGGTACGGTCTTTGTCCCGTAGGCCAAGGCGGCGATCCCTTGCGCTCCGCCGACGCGGTAAATCTCATCCACCTTTAAAAGGTCAGCCACTACCAGAATATGCGGATTGATATGGCCCTCTCCATCCGGGGGGCTGATCAAAACTATTTTTTTTACCCCCGCTATTTTTGCCGGAAGCACGGTCATGTAAACGCTGGAGACCAGCGGCGCAGTACCCGCCGGTATATAGACGCCTACCTTGTTTAAAGGCAGGTAATTCTCGCCTAAGATAACCCCGTCGCTATCCTTGATCCTCCAGGATTTCCTGAGGGTTTTGCGGTAAAAGCGGTTGATATTATCAATGATCACTTTAAGGCTGGAGATAAAATTAGGGCTGATGCTCTGATAAGCGCCGCTGATTTCCATATCCGAAACTTTAAGCTGCCGGGGCAGCAATTTCACGCGGTCAAATTTCTTGGTATACTTTATCAGCGCCTCATCCCCGAAGAGGCGCACGTCTTCGATGATCTTCCTGACCCGCTCTTCCACGCGCCGGGAACGTTCGAACCTGCGATTATAAATTTTTTCCAACTTTTTGCTGGGGAAACGTATGATTTTCATAGTAATTCCGC
Source organism: uncultured Planctomycetales bacterium (assembly GCA_964545575.1). GTDB lineage: Bacteria > Omnitrophota > Gorgyraeia > Gygaellales > Profunditerraquicolaceae > CAZJFL01. The sequence continues at coordinate 5,647 of CAZJFL010000005.1, read as the reverse complement.
CACCCTTTGCTTTAATTCCTGAAAAGCTGCCTTTAGATTCTCTGGTTTATTGCCTCCGGCCTGGGCAAAATCTTTTCTGCCGCCTCCGCTGCCGCCGATGGGGCGGGCTGCCGCAAGGATCAGCTTAGAAGCATCGATACCCTTACGGGTTAAATCCTCGGTTACGCCCATCACCAGAAGCGCCCGGCCCTCTTGATTAGAGCCTAAGGCAATCACGCAGTTTTGCGCTTTCTCTTTAATCAGGTCGATGGTCTTTCTTAATAAATCCATATCCGCGCTTTGCACAATTTCGGTAATCACCTTTGCCTCTTTTATAATTTCGGCGTTTCGGATCATCTCATCTACAGAGTTTACCGCCAGATTCAACCGCTGGGCATGCAGTTCTTTCTCCAGCTCTTTCAGGCGGGATAATCTTTTTTCCAGCTCCTGCCTGATCTTATCCTGCGGCACATTGAGGAAAGCCGAAATATCCTCCAGGGCCGTCTCTTCTGCTTTAATTACTTTATACGCCGCTACCCCGGTGACCGCTTCTATCCTCCTTATTCCGGAAGCAACCGAGCCCTCCTGGGTGATTTTAAAGATACCGATCTGGCCGGTATAATCTAAATGCGTCCCGCCGCAGAGCTCCCGGGAAAAAGCGCTGATAGAAACCACGCGCACCTGATCGGAATATTTCTCCCCGAAAAAGGCCAAGGCCCCGGTTTTTTTAGCCGCTGCCAGGGCCATGCTTTTAACGCTTAGGTTGTGGTTAGCGAGGATATAACCATTCACTACTGCTTCTATCCTGTCCAGCTCCTCTTTATTTATATCCTTAAAATGCCTAAAGTCAAAGCGTAATTTATCCGCGGCCACCAGCGAACCCTCCTGCTTGACGTGCTTGCCTAAGACTTCCCTTAAAGCCGCCTGCAAAATATGCGTGGCCGTGTGGTTGCGGGCTATGGAGAGCCGGCGCTCGACGTCTATCTTAGCTGCCGCAAGGTCTCCGAGCTTAAAGACCCCTTCTTTAACCCTGCCGATATGCACAATGGCCTTACCGATTTTCTGGGTATCGCTAACGGAAAAAATATTTTTTCCTTTTACCAACTCTCCACTATCCCCTACCTGGCCGCCGGACTCCGGATAAAAAACGGTTTTATCCAGAATAATCCTGGCCTCATCGCCCCTCTTTATCTGCTTTACCTTCGGGGCATTATCTTTAAAGATCCCGATAATTTTGGCCTTTAGGCTATAATCCCGGTAACCTAAAAACTTCGTCTCTTTACCTTCAAACTTTAAATCTTTTATGGCGAAGACATCGCCTTTCATACTGCTCTTTGCTTTGGAACGGCTTTTCTGCTGCAGGAGCCCCTGATCAAAGGCCTGCTGAGAAATCTTTATCCCGGCTTTATCTAACCAGTCCCGGGTCAATTCTAGAGGTATCCCGTAAGTATCGTAAAGCTTGAAAGCGATCGCTCCCGCCTTTTCCGGATCCGGCTTTCCGGAAAATTGCTCTTTAAATAATGATGGGCTGGAGTTTAAAGTAGAAATAAAATTTTTCTCCTCGGCTAAAATGATCTCGGCGATATTTTCCCTGCGCGCATCCAGTTCCGGATAAGGCTGCTTCATGATTTCGGATAAAACCGGCACCAGTTTATACAAAAATGGTTGTTTATGTCCCAAGGTCTTGAGGTGCAGCGTGCTTTTACGGATTAGCTTTCTCACTACATAGCCGCGCGCCTCATTTGACGGCAGCACTCCGTCGTATATCGCAAAGGCTATGGCGCGCAAATGATCGGCAACAGCGTAAATTAGTTCTATTTCGTTTGACACTTGACACTTGACACTTGACACTATTTCTTTTATTATCGGCGCAAACAAATCTGTTTCAAAGTTACTATATGCCCCCTGCATTACAGCGGCTAATCTTTCCAGCCCCATCCCGGTATCGATATTTTTCTGCGGCAGCGGCTCTAATATTCCTCCTTCTTTGCGGTTAAACTGGGTAAAGACTAAGTTCCAGACTTCCACAAACCTGCCGCATCCGCAGGAAGGATCACATGAAGGCTTGCGGCAGCCGCTATCTTTGCCCCGGTCAAAAAATATCTCCGAACAGGGGCCGCAGGGTCCGCAAGGGCCTTTGGCTTTTGCCTCCGAAGGCCAAAAGTTTTCTTTATCCCCCAATTTTATGATTCTTTCCGGAGGGACTTTTATTTTGTCTTTCCAGATTGCGTAGGCCTCGGCGTCATCCTGGTAAACCGAGACCCAGAGGTCTGTTTCTTTTAATTTTAATTCCTCGTTCAGAAACTCCCAGGCCCAGGCGATTGCTTCTTCTTTAAAATAATCCCCGAAAGAAAAATTGCCTAACATCTCAAAAAAAGTATGGTGGCAGGGGGTCTTGCCGACTTTCTCCAGGTCATCCGTGCGCAGGCACCTCTGGGCAGTGGCGGCGCGCTTAAAACCGGCATCAAAACCTAAAAACTCTTCTTTAAACTGGTTCATTCCGGCGGGAGTGAAGAGCACCGTAGGGTCATCCTTAGGCACCAGCGTATCGCTTTCTACGATCTTGTGCTTTCTGGATTTGAAAAAAGCTAAAAATTTCTCTCTTAAAATATCTGCCTTCATAATCCTAGAGGGACGTTTCTTGAGCTGAAGCAAGAAGTGTCCCCTTTAGGGGACACTTCTCCGATTAGCTGAAGAACTGTCCCTATTATTTATTACTTCTGTAATGATATCTGAGGAGAAGCCGCGGCGTACCAGATAATCGAAAATACGCCTCCTGGTTTTATCCGGCGCGATACCTTTTAATTTAGCGAATCGCTCCTTTACTATTTTTGCCACGATAGTCTCTTCGCAGTAGCCTTCTTTGATAGCGGCTATCTGGTTATCGATGGTTTCCTGTTCTATGCCTTTTATTTTTAATTCCTGCCTGATTCTTCTTAAGCCAAGCGGCCTTCTGATGCGGGACTGCACCCAGGCGCGGGCAAAAGAGGCATCGTCAAGGAAATCTTTGCTTTTCAAGAAATCTATCGTTTCTTTAATGATTTTATCTGCGGTTTTTTTTTGCTTCAGGCGCAGGATAATCTCTTTTTCGCTGCGCGGCCTGAATTTTAATAAAAGAAAGGCGTAATTTTTTGCTTTCTGTAACTGGCCCGTATCTTTATTCTTCACTTTCCTTGATGATAAAATATCCCCGCGAGGTCTTCACCAGAATATTGCCTTTGGAATCCTTGATCAGCTTCTCGTAATCGGCGATATTTTTTAGGCTCTGTTTATTCATCTTCAAAATCACATCGCCGGGTATGATACCGGCCTCATCAGCCGGGCTTCCCGGCTCTACCTCCGTGACCACTATACCCTTCTTTTCATCGGCCTTCACCCCCAACCCCCGCCACTTACCCGAAGGTTCGGCATACCCTGCCTCTCCCGGCACCTCCTGCGGCCTTTCGCCGATCTCTACCTCTAAAATTAATGGTTTCTTCTCACGCACTACTGCTACTTTAACCTTGCGCCCTACTTCCAGCCTGCCTACGGTATCTAAAAGTTCCCTGACCTTATTTATATTTTTATTATCTGCCTGCTTAATCACATCCCCTTCTTTAATCCCGGCTTTCTGCGCCGGGCTGTTCTCCAGGACTTTGGAGATCAGCGCTCCGTTTTTATCGCTTAAGCCGAATTGCTTGGCTAAATCATCGCTTAAGTCCTGCACAGTCACCCCCAGCCAGCCGTAAACTATTTTTTTACCTTCTTTCAATTGCTTAATAATTCTTTTAGCGCTGTTAATGGGCATGGCAAAACCTAAGCCCTGATAACCGCCGCTGGTAGAGAATATCGCCACATTAATCCCCACCACCTCGCCCTTAAGATTTACTAACGGCCCGCCGGAATTACCGGGGTTTATGGCAGCGTCGGTCTGGATGAGGTCGTTATAATCCCTGTCCCGCGCAAGCATCCTGCCTAAAGAGCGATGCAGGGCGCTGATCACGCCTGCGGTTACCGTCGGCTCGGGATTCTGCATGGCAAAACCAAAAGGGTTGCCTATCGCCACCACCCACTGGCCGATCTTTAAAGTATCGGAGTCGCCTAAGGTGGCTACCGGCAAATTATGGGCATTTATTCTAATCACTGCCAAGTCCGAACGCTGATCCTTTCCCTTTATCTCCCCCTTAAACTCCCTGCCGTCGGGTAAGGTAACGCTGATCTTATCCGCATTTCTCACCACATGCTCGTTAGTTAAAATATACCCTTCGGAGTCAATGATCACTCCCGAGCCCAAGCCCTGCTGTTTAAAATCGCGCTCCGGAATTTCTCCGAAAAAATCCTTGAAGAACCTCTGAAACGGCTCTTGTTCTCCAAAAGGGGACTCGCTATTATTGGGGGAACGAAAAGAGTATCTCTTTACCGCCGGCATGTGCGTAGTATGCTCTATGCCTATGGAAACTACTGCCCGGCCGGCAATAGCAGCCACGTTGATGATGGCATTCTCCATGCCGGGTTCCTGCGCAAAAGAAGGCACAGCAGAAAACGCTAAACATATTAAAGCCGCTAATCCTAAAAATAAGGTTTTATTTTTCATCTTTTAGTCTACCTCCTGTATTAACTAAGACCGATCTTCTTTCTTGTTTCTTTTTCAATATCATCCTGCAGCTTCGGTTTTTCTTTTAAGGTTTTTATCGCAGCGTCCCTACCCTGTCCAATTTTCTCATCCTTAAAAGATAACCAGGTCCCTGATTTTGCAATGACTTCTAAATTAACCGCTGCATCAATGACAGCACCTGTTTTAGCGATTCCTTCGTTATGCAGGATTTCAAACTCCGCCTCTTTAAAGGGCGGTGCGACTTTATTTTTCACTACCCTGGCCCTGACCCTGTTACCTATAACACCACCATCTGCGGACTTTAGGGTGGCGATTTTTCTTAAATCTAACCTTACCGAAGAATAAAACTTAAGCGCCCTCCCTCCGGGAGTAGTCTCGGGAGAGCCGAACATCACCCCGATCTTCTCGCGGAGCTGGTTGATAAAAATAACGCAGGTGCGCGATTTGCTGATTGCGCCGGTAAGCTTGCGTAATGCCTGCGACATCAGGCGCGCCTGCAAGCCCATATGCGAATCCCCCATATCCCCCTCTATCTCGGCGCGGGGAGTAAGCGCCGCCACCGAATCAATGACTACCAAATCCACGGCATTGGAACGCACTAAGGTCTCTGTGATTTCCAGCGCCTGCTCGCCTGTATCAGGCTGGGAAATTAACATGTCATCTAAGTTTACTCCGATAATCTTGGCGTAGGTGGAATCAAAAGCGTGCTCCGCATCGACAAAAGCCGCTACCCCGCCCTTTTTCTGCGCCTCTCTGATCACAGTTAAGGTAAGCGTGGTTTTACCGGATGCCTCCGGGCCGAATATTTCTACTACCCGGCCGCGCGGCAGGCCTCCCACTCCCAAGGCCCAATCCAGAGTGAGCGCGCCCGTAGGTATAGCCTCTACATTGGCCTTGACGTCTCCGCCCAGCTTCATAATCGAGCCTTTGCCGAATTGCTTTTCAATCTGTAAAAGCGCCAGCTCCAACGCCTTCTGGCGGTCAGAAATATTCTTAGGCTCTTCTTTTTTCTTCTCCGTAATCATCATCCCCTCCGATTTTAATCTGTTTTTAGAAACTTTATTATAACCCCGC
>CAZJFL010000004.1:123006-126019 GCA_964545575.1 uncultured Planctomycetales bacterium | reverse complement strand
CAATATGCCGTCGATAGAAGAGATAAAACAATCCCTGGCTCAGATCAGGCGAATTTGCAAGAAATCGGGGATAATTATTTTTGACATACGTAACCGCGCCAATGTGTTGCTTGCGCTGAAATATATGCTCGCCCCGATTTATGACCATACCGTAAAAAATCTGCCTTTAAAGACGTATGGTTTTAATCAGGTAAAAGATATCTTAAAAGATGCCGGTTTTAGCATAGTCAAAGAAAGATTTATCGGTCTATCCCTGAACCGCTTTGCCCCCATCATCATCATAGAGGCTAAAAAAAATGCTGACTAGGCTGCCCATTATCAGCGCATCTATTGACCGGAGCGGATTTTTACGCGCCCTAAGGCGCATAGGCGACAGCCGCCTATGCAAAGAATTCAATGCGCAGTTATCTCTGTATCTGGGGTTAGCGCCTATTTATTTGACTAATTCCGGAATCTCCTCCTTTTATTTAATACTTGAGGGCCTTAAAGAGGAATCGACAAGAAAAGAAGTAATTTTACCCGCTTATACCGCCGGGAGCTTAGTTGTGGCAGTCAGGAAGGCGGGGCTAAAACCGGTTTTATGCGATATTTCTCTGGAGGATTTTAATCTGGATACGGAGTCTTTGCATCAGGCTATTTCTCTGGATACGCTTGCTGTTGTCTGTGTACATATGTTCGGCATAGGCGCTCATTATATTGAAGAGTTGAGAAACCAGATACCCCATGATACATCCTTAATAGAAGACTGCGCGCAAAGCATGGGAACAAGGATCGGCCAAAAATATACAGGCAGCTTCGGCGATTTAAGTTTTTTCAGTTTCAACAGGGGAAAGAACCTGCCTGCTTTCGGAGGCGGCTGTATCGTTGTTAATTCTGGCGAATTGACAAGAAATATAGATTCGGTTTATCTGCCAAAAATTAAAGATAATACGGTATGGAGTAATTTCAGCCTTCCTCTGAAAGCCCTGGCTTTTTCTCTTGCCAGTAATCCGGTCATTTATTGTTGCGGCTATCCGGTCATTTCTCTTTTTAAGGAGACTGCGCCTCCGGAGGATTTTAGTGTCCGCAGAATACACAATTTTCAGGCAGGTTTGGGGTTAGAGCTGATGCGCAAAAAAGATGAGATTTTTGCAAAGAGGCATGATCACGGCACATATTTACTGGATGCTTTAAGCGGGATTCCCGGCATCGCTTTGCCAAAAATCAGAGAAGACATTTACGTTGTTTTTAACCGCCTGCCCATTTTATTTCAGGAACCGCTTAAAGTAGATGCGGCAGAAAAAAAACTATTGGCCGCCGGGATAGAAGCATCACGGATGTATTTAGAGCCGCTGCACCATATGTTTGAACTGGGTTATAAAAAAGAGGAGTTTCCTAATGCGGTTTATTTTTCAGAACGGCTCTTGACGCTTCCGGTGCATCCCTTGGTAAGGCAGCAGGACTTAGAAAGGATCGTAGAGGTGATAGGTAAAATATGATCCCCTGGCGGAATTCAAAAAGGTTCTTCTATAAAACTTTAAAGCAGCCGGCGTACGCCGTCAAGACATTCGGCAGGCGCTTGGAGGCCAATTTTTATTACCTTTTTGGCAGAGGCAGGAGCAGAAATCCCGAAGCGATAACTTTGTTTTTGACTCACCGCTGCAACCTCAGCTGCGCTATGTGCGGGCAGTGGGGCAGGGAAGGCGTCACCAAGAAACATGGTGCAGAGTATATCCTGCAGGAACTTAGACCCCAGGAATTACGGGCTGTCATTGATGACGTCGCTTCTTTTAATCCCAGCATAACCCTGTTTGGAGGAGAGCCCCTGCTTTATAAAGGGTGCGTAGAGTTAATAAAATATATAAAGCAGAAAGGTATGCACTGCCTGATTATCACCAACGGTTCCCTGATAGAAGAGCTGGCTGGAGATATCGTAGACAGCGGGCTGGACGAACTTAATGTTTCTCTGGATGGCGCAGCGGCCCTGCACGACCAAATACGCGGAATGCCGGGATTGTTTGAGAGGATAACGCGGGGGCTGAATAAAGTAAATCATCTTAAGGCAGAGTTAAAAAAGAAAAAGCCTCTGATAAATTTACAGTGCACTATCACGCAGTATAATTACAGGCACTTAGAGCAGCTGCCGGCAGTGGCAGAAAGCATCAATGCCGATTCGCTGACCTTCCACAACCTGATTTTCCTTAACCGTGATGTCTTAGAGCGGCAGAAGGAATACGATACTGTACTGGATGCTGAATCATCCGGCTGGGAGGGATTTGTATTTGATTCAGGCATAGATCCCGCGGCCCTCTACGAAAAGATCAAAGAGATCTCATCGCGTAAATACCGTTTTAGCGTTGATTTCTATCCGAATTTTTCACAGCGCGAGCTTCTTGATTACTACAGGAATCCTGAATTTTTCCCTTCGGGTTATACCGGCCGCTGCTTAAGCCCCTGGCTAGTAGCCTATATTTTTCCTGATGCAGAGGTCAGGCCCTGCCTGAACAGCAGCTATTCCTACGGCAACCTAAAAAATTATAAATTCGCCGAGGTCTGGAACAGCCGGCAGGCAGTGAATTACCGCAGGTTTTTTAAGGAGAAGGGGGTATTCCCCGTCTGTTCCAGATGTACGGAGATGTATCGTTATTGATATGAAAAAGATAAAAGTGGCACAAGTCATCACCAGGCTGGATTGGGGCGGGTCTCCGGATATCGTGCGCGTCATCTGCACTTATCTGGATCCCGAAGTTTACGACATTACCCTGATCATAGGCGTGACTAAATACCCTAATCTCAAAACAGGGGAATTTTTAAAGAAATTCGGGCAAAAGGCGTTGTTTATCCCGGAGTTAAAAAGAAATATCAATCCGCTAAGCGACTTAGCCGCATTCTTAAGATTATATTTTTTATTTCGCCGTAAAAAATTCGATATCGTGCATACCCATACCGCAAAGGCCGGTGCTTTGGCAAGGACAGCCGCATTTCTTGCCGGGACCCCGGTGATTGTGCATACGCTGCACGGCCATAACTTTTA
>CAZJFL010000004.1:0-122906 GCA_964545575.1 uncultured Planctomycetales bacterium | reverse complement strand
ATGATCGGCAGGCTTGAGCCGGTCAAGGGCCCGGAGTATTTCATAGCGGCGGCAAAATCCGTCGCGGAAGTTTTCCCCAGAGTAAAATTTATCTTAGTGGGCGAAGGCAGCCTGCGGGAAAAATTAGAGAAACAGATGAAGTCTCTCGGGCTAGAAGAGAAGTTTATCTTTACCGGCTGGCGCGAAGACATACCTGAAATCCTTTCCATCTTGGACCTTCTGGTTCTGCCTTCTCTGAATGAAGGGGTGGGCATGGTATTAATCGAAGCGCAAGGGTTAGGCGTGCCGATTGTAGCTTCCAGGGTAGGCGGGATACCCGAGATCGTCAGAGATAATCAAACAGGTATATTGGTCTCTGCGGGAGACGCGGATAGCTTTGCCGGAGCGATAAAGAGCCTTTTGGCTGATGAAAATAGAAGGTTCGCCATGAGCCAGGAGGCAATAAAGTGGATAAAGGGTAAATTTAAAGCCCGGGACATGATAGAAGAAATCTCTAAACTGTATCAGGAGCTGTTGGCGCTTAAAAAAAAGCTTTAAGCGGCGGTTCTTTTTAGTGTATAATAACGCATGATTATTTCGGTACATCAGCCCCAGTATATCCCGTGGCTGGGTTATTTTGATAAAATAGCAAAGAGCGACTGTTTTGTATTTTTAGATAAGGTGCAATATAAGCCCCGGGAGTTCCAGAACCGCAATAAAATACGCACCAAAGACGGCTGGATGTGGCTGAGCGTTCCCGTGCTCTGCAAGGGCCGGTGCCGGCAGAATATCTGCGATGTAGTTATAGATGAAAAATTCTCCTGGCGCAGGAAACACGCTATGGCCCTGAAATCATGCTATGGCAGTTCCGGTTTTTTCAGGGAATATTTTCCTTTCTTTGAAAAAGTCTATGCAAAAAAATGGGAGAAGCTGTCTAGTCTGAATGTCTGTATAATCAATTACATACTGGAAAAGCTGTCTATCAACACACCCGTATATTTTGAATCTAATCTGGATATTCCCGGCAAGAGCACTGACCGGATCATAGAGATATGCCGCAGGTTTAAGGCAGATACTTATTTATCGGGCTTAGGCGGTAAAGATTATCTGGAGGAAGAGAAATTCGCCGGGGCAGGTATCAGGTTGGTTTATCAGGATTTTCACCACCCCGTCTACCGCCAGGAATTTATATCAGAGGAATTTGGTTTTATGCCATATTTGTCGATAGTAGACCTGCTTTTTAACGCCGGGCCCGAGAGCAGGCAGATATTATTGCAGGAGGTCGCAAGATGAACATTTTAGCCGTAGGTCCTCATCCTGATGATATTGAGTTCGGCTGCGGCGGGACTCTTTTGAAGTATGCACGCAAAGGCCATAATGTTTCTTTGCTGGTTCTTACCGAGGGTGGTTTCGGCGGAGACCCAAACGTCAGGAAGAATGAGCAGCAGGAAGTAGCAAGAATCATGGGTGCCAAAGCCCTTTTCTGGGGAGGGTTCAAGGATACCGAACTGGTTGATAACCGCGCCTTGATTCTGAAGATTGAAGAGAAGGTCCAGGAGGCTCAGCCGGATATCGTATTTTTGAATTATTATCACGATGTACATCAGGACCACCGGGCAGCTGCGCAGGCAGGTGTTTCGGCTACGCGCTATATCAAAGAAGTGCTTTTCTACGAAGTCCCCACAACAGAACATTTCGAGCCGGATATCTTTGTGGATATCGAGGATGTGCTGGAAGAGAAAATGCATTTATTGAGCCTGCACGCTTCACAGTTGGATAAAACCAGAGTCGAAGGCCTGACTATCCTGGATAGCGCACAGTCTTGCGCTAATTTCCGCGGTTTTCAGGGCAGGGTAAGGTTTGCCGAAGGCTTCCAGGCCCTGCGTTTATTGAGGCGTATAGAATAGAAGCAGAAGATGAAGACACTTTTCGCGTTTGTTGTTTCTTTCGGAGTCACGTATCTGTGCCTGCCTTTGTGCAGGTGGCTGGCTTTTCGCCTTAATATATTAGACCTTCCGGGCGGCAGAAAGATACACCGCATAGCTACACCCCTTCTCGGAGGGGCAGCTGTATATACGGGTTTAGTTATCGCTGCTTTGTTTAACCTGGAAAAGCTGTATTTTTTTGCCCCGCTCTTATTCGGCGCAACGCTCGTCTTCATTGTCGGTTTAATCAGTGACGTTAAAGAACTCAGCGCCCGGTTACGCCTGGGCTGCCAGGTGCTGATTGCTCTATTCATAGCAGAGAGCGGCATGAGGGTAAGTTTCCTGCCTGTCGGCCCCTGGAAGCACATCTTAGAAACGCTGATCACTATTATTTGGATTATAGGCGTTACCAACGCCTATAATTATCTGGACGGGCTTGACGGCTTAGCAGCTGGTTCGGCAGTGATAAATTTGTTCTGCTTCGGGGTTATTCTTTATAAGACAGGACAGTATCCTTTGGGGCTATTAGCGCTTATTCTGATGGGTGCCTGCCTGGGTTTTTTGCCTTATAATTTTAAAAAATCAAAGATATTCTTAGGAGAAGCCGGCAGTACGCTGCTCGGATTTACTTTGGCCGGCGTTGCACTGGTCGGCAATTGGGCAAAAGACGATATAGCGCGGATATCCATACCCGTGTTGATTTTAGGAGTACCCATCTTTGATATGGTATTTACCACCATCATGAGAATATGGGAGGGCAAGGTTAAGACTATACTGGAATGGCTGCGTTACGGCGGCAGGGACCACTTCCATCACTATTTAGTGGATTTAGGTTTCAGGCCCATAGGAGCGGTGGTCTTTATTTACGCGCTTACATTTTCCTTGGGGCTGAACGCCATAATGATCAGCAAGGAGTCGGCAGCAAGGGCAATTGCGACTCTTTGCCAGGCAGCCATCGTCTTCGGAATAATCGCTACATTAATGGTCGTCGGTAAAAGACGGCACAGCGGCTGGGAAAATAAAATCAAGGACTAAAAAAGAGGATAGAAATGAAAGGAATAATTTTAGCCGGAGGGAAAGCCACCAGGCTTTATCCAATCACCAAAGGCGTCTGTAAACAGCTGCTCCCCATATATGATAAGCCGATGATTTATTATCCGCTTTCAGTGTTGATGTTCGCCGGCATAAAAGATATCCTGATAATTTCTAACCCCCCGGACGTCCCCCGTTTTCAAGATTTATTGGGCGACGGAAGCTCTTTAGGCATAAAACTTTCTTACGCGGTCCAAGAGGAGCCCCGGGGGATAGCCGAAAGTTTTATTATTGCTGAGAGTTTTATCGGCAAAGAGAGCGTTTCTTTGATTTTAGGGGATAATATATTATACGGTCATAATTTACCCGAAATTCTAAAAGGCGCATCTTCCCTAAAAAATGGAGCGATTATCTGCACTTACTACGTAAAGGACCCCGAGAGGTACGGCGTAATCGAGTTTGACAAGAACCACAAGGTGGTTTCTATCCAAGAAAAGCCCCGGAAGCCAAAATCTAACTGGGTGGTTACCGGAATTTTTTTCTATGATAACGAGGTCATTAAAATCGCCAAAAATCTAAGACCTTCGCGACGGGGGGAAATCGAGATTACCGATATCACTAACGAATATTTGCAAAGGGGTAAACTAAAGGTGATATCGTTCGGCCACGGCTATGCCTGGCTTGATACAGGCACATATGATTCTCTGATTAATGCTTCGATATTTATAAAGACCATAGAAGACAGGCAGGGAGTGAAGATCGGCTGTATCGAAGAAGTGGCTTACCGCATGGGGTATATCGGCAAAGCGCAGCTTAAAAAACTAGCCAGCAACATAAAAACAGACTATGCTGATTATCTGACTTCTATATTAAGAGATGAAAGATAAGATTCTCATAGTGGGAAAAGGTTTTATCGGCGCAAGGCTGCAGGGAGCGTTGGGATGCGCTCTTTCCGCAAAGAGGATACGTTCTTTCAAAGACGCAGAGCAGGAAATTAAAAAATATAACCCTGCGATTATCATAAACTGCGTCGGCCATACCGGTAAGGTAAATATAGACGATTGCGAATTGAATAAAGAAAAGACTTTATCCTCCAACGTATTTGTCCCTTTGATGCTGGCAGAGGCGGCGTTAAGAAATAAAGTTAAATTAATCCATATCAGCAGCGGCTGCATTTATCATTTTGACTATTCTAAAGGTGAGCCGATAACGGAAGAAAAGATGCCGGATTTTTACGAATTATTTTACAGCCGGACCAAGATTTATGCTGAAAGGGCCCTGGAGGTTTTCTCTAAGAAGTTCGGCGTATTAATTTTAAGAATCAGGACGGTATTGGATAACCGGCCGCACCGCAAAAATATCTTCACCAAGCTCCTGAAATACAAAGGCATCGTTGATGTCCCGAACTCGGTTACTTATATGCCGGATTTTATAAAGGCCCTGCGGCACCTGATTAAGATCGACGCAAAAGGGATATATAATGTAGTAAACAAAGGCTCCTTAAGATATCCTGAACTTTTGGATATCTATAAAAAATACCGCCCTCATTTTAAATATAAGGTTGCAACCTATAAAGAGCTCGGCCTGGTGAGGCCTAACCTGCTTTTATCAACTAAAAAACTGCAAAAGTCGGGTTTCCGGATGCGGAATATTAACGGAATATTGGAGGAATGCGTAAAAAATTACCTAAAATACTGATTACCGGAGGCGCGGGTTTTATAGGCAGCGAATTTGTCAGGCAGGCAATAGGAAAAGGTTATCTTGTTAAAGTCGCAGATAAGCTGACCTATGCGGGTGATTTATCCAGGCTCAGGGATGTATCAGGAAAGTTTAAGTTTTACAGGGCGGATATCTGCGATCAAACAAAGATAGAAGCGGTTCTAAAAAAAGAAAAACCCGGGATCCTGATTAATTTTGCCGCCGAGACGCATGTCGACAGGAGCATAAATGCCTGCGCAAGCTTTATCGAGACCAACGTCAAAGGCACGCGGCTGCTGCTGGACCTGGCGAGAATTTACCGCATTAAAAAATTTGTGCATATTTCTACCGATGAAGTATACGGAGAGATAAAAAGAGGAAGTTTCTCTGAAGGCGCATCCCTAAACCCGGGCAATCCCTATGCGGCATCAAAGGCCTGCGCCGACCTTTTAATAAATTCCTATATCAGGACCTATAATTTCCCCGCGGTCATCGTCAGGCCGTGCAATAATTATGGCCCGGCTCAGTACCCGGAAAAGTTCATCCCTGTAGTTATCTCAAAAGCCATAAAAAACCAGGCTGTCCCCGTATATGCTAGAGGTGCTAACGTTAGAGACTGGCTTTATGTATCTGATTGCGCAGAAGCCATACTTTTGATCATGGAAAGGGCAAGGCCTGGAGAGATTTACAATGTCGCCGGCGCAGAATATAAGCGTAATATTACCGTGGCAAAGGAAATCCTCGCTATCTTAGATAAGCCGCAAAGCCTGATACGCTTCATCAAAGACAGGCCCGGGCACGATTTCAGGTATTCTATGAGCACCAAAAAGATCAAGAAACTAGGCTGGCAGGCAAAGATAAGGTTCGGGGAGGGTTTGCTAAAGACGGTTTATTGGTATCTTAACAATCAAAGAGCAGACAGGGGATAATTTCCTTTAAAAGCACGATCGAGCATTTTTTAACAAAACTAAAGCTTTGGCAGAGTGTTTTTATTTAGCTATTCAAAAGGCAAGTAATCATACCGGAGGTTGCCAGAATGAGAAAAAATAATAAGAAAAAACAAAAATTCCCGTTCGATATAATTATCATCGGAGGCATGGGGCACGTAGGGTTGCCGTTAGGATTAGCATTTGCAGACAGGGATTTGCGTGTCTGTCTCTACGATGTCGATTCTAAGAAATCTCGGCTTATCAGAAAAGGGAAAATGCCGTTCATAGAATATGGCGCAGAGGCGATTTTAAAAAAAGTTTTGAAGAATGGCAAACTAAAAGTCTCGCTTGATATAAATGATGTATCAAGAGCCAAATACGTAATTATTGCAATAGGCACAGAGGTAGATGAACACCTGAATCCTAAGATACGGATCTTTTTCGAGGCGATTTCAAAACTTAAAAAATATTTACGCCAAGGTCAGACTATTATTGTGCGTAGTACCGTTTATCCCCGTACCTGCGGGCAGTTATCTAAGATATTGGGCGGTAATAAGAAATGGCATATTGCTTATTGCCCGGAAAGGATTGTCCAAGGCTACGCTATAAAAGAATTGCCCGTATTACCACAGATTATCGCGGGGATTACAAAAAAAGCTTCGGATGCGGCCGCTGAATTATTCAGTATTGTTTCTCCGAAAATCATTAGGACTTCCATGAGAGAAGCAGAATTAGCAAAGCTTTTCATAAATGCCTGGAGGTATATACAATTTGCCGCTACCAATCAATTTTATATGATTGCTGAAAATTTCGGAGTGGATTATGATGAGCTGCGCCGGATAATTATTGAAGGGTACGGGCGGGCCGCAGATCTTCCTTCTGCCGGCTTTGCCGCAGGGCCGTGCCTTTTAAAAGATACTATGCAACTAAGCGCTTTTAATGGCAATAATTTTCTTCTGGGGCACGCCGCGATGCTCATTAATGAAGGCTTGCCGAGTTTTATTGTGGAAAACCTAAGAAAAAAATATGATTTAAGCAAAAAGAGAGTGGGCATATTGGGAATGGCCTTTAAGGCGGATATCGACGATATCAGAGACGCCCTTTCATATAAATTAGGTAAAATATTAAGATTCTATGGAGCAGATGTCTCTTATTCCGATGAATACGTCAAGAACCATACCTTTATCTCTAAAGAGAAATTAATAGAACGCAGCGATATAGTTATAATCGGCGTTCCTCATAGCGCATATAAGCGGCTACTGATTCCTAACAAAGTCGATGTGGTTGACTTATGGGGGATAGTAAAAAAGCGGTGAAAAAGCATAAATACAAAAATATCCTTCTTACCGGCGCATCAGGACAGTTGGGCCAGGCGATACTGAATTCAGGCATTTTCCCGCATCTTTTAACCCCGGCAATGGATGTATTCGATATAACAAAACTAGATTCAATAGAGAAATATTTTAAGCAGCATGAGTTTGATGCTGTCGTACACTGTGCGGCGCTTGCGCGCGTGGCTGAATGCGAAGAAAACCCGATAAAGGCTATTAAAACCAATATTATCGGCACAGCTAATTTGGTAAATGCGCTAATATATAAAGAGCATAAATTAAAGGCCGACATCAGGTTTATCCATATTTCTACTGACGGAGTATATCCTGGCAGGAGGGGTAATTATTCCGAGAAAGATGAAACCATCCCCTATAATATATATGGCTGGACGAAACTTGGCGCTGAATGCGCCGTGAATTTACTTCCTGATTTTTGTATTATACGCACCAGCTTCTTCGATCCTGAAAAAATTAGATTTGATTGCTCCGCTACAGACTTATATTCATCCAAAGCCAGCATTGATTATTTAGCCAGGGCAATTTTTTCGATGCTTGAAAGCGGGTTTATCGGCGTAATAAATATCGGCGGCAGAAGGCAGTCCGATTTCGAAAGATATAAAAAATTTAAGCCCACGTTAAAACCTTGCAAGAGGCTGGATATATTAAAAAATATCAATTTCAAAATCGCAAAAGACGCTTCTTTAAACTTAAAGCAATGGAAAAAGATTGAGAGCAAGGCCATAAAAAGAAATTAAATGAACGGATTAGATATTATTATCCCTGTTTATAATGAAGGCGAAAATATTGCCGCGGTTTTAGCGTCGCTAGAAAAAAATGTTTCTATCCCTTTCCGCGTTTTGCTTTGTTACGATCGCGATGATGATAATACGCTTCCGGTAGCTAAGAATATGGTTAGAGATTTATCTTATAAGATATTGTTAGTAAAAAATCAGGGCAGCGGAGCGCATCAGGCAGTCATGACGGGGTTCAATGCCAGCGATGCAGCGGCGGTTTTAGTTTTTCTGGCCGACGATACGGAAAATACCAAAATCATTAATAGGATGTTTGAAGAATTCAAGCAGGGGAATGATATAGTCGCCGCCAGCCGTTTTATGAAAGGCGGCTGCATGAAAGGTTGCCCGTGGCTGAAATCATTTTTGGCGCGCTCCGCCTCATTTACGCTTTATTGGTTAGCGGGTATCCCGATAAAAGATGCCAGCAATGGTTTTAGGCTGTTTTCTAGAAGGGTTATCGATACAATTTTAATTGAATCGAGTCAGGGGTTTACTTATGCCATCGAGCTTTTAGTAAAATGTCATCGTTTGCGCTGGAAAATTGCCGAGGTCCCGGCTTCTTGGTATGAGCGCAATAAGGGCAAGAGCCGTTTCCGTTTATTTAAATGGTTTCCGGATTATCTGCGTTGGTATTTTTACGGGTTTATGACCACATATCTCAAGAAAACTCCGGCAAGCGTTAAGCTTAAGGTTAATTTAGTAAAATGAAATATTTAGTAACCGGCGGTACGGGATTCGTGGGCAGTGCGTTAGTCCGGCGCCTTTTAAGAAATGGTAACCGGGTAAGGGTCTTAGATAATAACTCAAGAGGTAAGCCCGCGCGCTTAGAAGGTATTTCTGATAAGTTAGAATTACTTCAGGCGGATGTCAGGGATGCGCAGGCAGTGCAGCTTGCCTGCAAAGGAATGGATAGCGTATGCCATCTTGCGTATCTTAATGGCACAGAGTTTTTTTATACTAAACCGGATTTAGTATTGGATATTGCAGTTAAGGGGATAACGAATGTCATAGATGGCTGCATGAAAGAAGGCGTAAAAGAGCTGATCTTAGCATCGAGCTCTGAGGTTTATCAGACTCCCCCCGCGGTCCCAACAGATGAAAACGTCCCGCTCTCTGTCCCTAACCCGCTGAATCCGCGTTATTCTTACGGCGCCGGAAAGATTATAAGCGAGCTGATGGCTGTTAATTTTGGCCGTAAATATTTCCAAAGAGTGATCATCTTTAGGCCGCACAACGTTTACGGGCCTGATATGGGGTGGGAACATGTAATTCCGCAGTTTTGCCTGAGAATGAAGGAGCTTTCTAGCGATACCAAAAGTAAACAAATTAAATTCCCCATACAAGGCAACGGCAAACAAACGCGGGCTTTTGTTTTCATCGATGATTTTATAGACGGCCTTATTCTGTTGTTAGAAAAAGGAGAGCATCTGGGAATATACAATATCGGCACCACGGAGGAAATAACAATCGGGCAGGTTGCCGTTGAGATAGGAAAATATTTTAAAAAAGAGGTCACGGTTGTTCCTGGAGCGCCGGCCCAAGGCGCTACCCTGCGCAGGTGCCCCGACATTTCAAAATTAAAAAAACTAGGGTATTTGCCAAAAGTTTCTTTCAGGGATGGATTAAGAATTACTGCGGCATGGTACGATAAAAACATAAAAGCAAAATAAAAATAGGAGAGTTATTCCGTGGGCGGATCTAGCCGGTTTGCTTTTCAGTCCGGGACAAGCGTTGTCGTAGAAAGTTGCCAGGTTTGCGATTATCCCGATTTGGAGCCGATTCTATTTTTGGGCTATTTGCCAGCACCCAATAAGATGCATAATATCGGCGAAAAGCCGCACGAAGAGAGTAGCTATCCAGCGCAACTACTTTATTGCCCGCGTTGCCATTTAGTTCAGCTGGGGCTGATCGTGGATGCTAAAGTCCTGTTTCCGCCGGAGTACCCCTACACTAGCAGCACAACTGGAGTGTTGCGAGAAAATTTTTCAGAATTATGTCGTGAATGCCGGAGCGTAATTGACTTAGGGAAAGATGATTTAGTGGTAGATATAGGTTCTAACGATGGAAATCTATTGAGCAATTTTAAAGATAATCACAGGGTTTTAGGTATAACTCCCGAGGAAATTGGAAAAATAGCAATTGCGCGGGGCATCCCCACCATATTAGATTATTTTAACCGGGAGGTTGTAAAAAAAGTTTTATCTAAGCACGGGAAGGCGCGCCTGGTAACCGCTACAAATGTATTCGCCCATATAGAGAATATAAATGAAATAGTAGAGTGTATCTTAGAATTGTTGGCAGAAGACGGGATGTTTATTTCCGAATCGCACTATCTGCTTTCGCTTATTGAGACATTACAGTATGATACAATTTATCACGAACACTTAAGGTACTATTCTCTGCATAGTTTACAATATTTACTGGATAGCCACGGGTTAGAAATAATTCATGCTAAGCGTATCCCCACGCACGGCGGGTCAATCCGGGTATATGCGGCAAGAAAAGGAAGATATCCCGCAAGGGATACGGTAGGTAAATTGCTTAAAGAAGAAAAACCGGTTGTTCTCGATAAGAAGAATTTATTGAATTTTAGAGATAAGGTAGTGATGTCTAAGTTAGAATTACTTTCGCTGTTGCGCGATATAAAAAAGTCGGGAAAGCTCGTCTACGGCATAAGCGCTGCTGCCCGCGCAAGCACGCTGATTAATTATGTGGGGATTGATGAAAGCATCATTGCTTGCATTTTGGAAATCAAAGGCTCTTATAAAATCGGCAAATATATCCCCGGGACGCTTATACCTGTTATTGAAGAGACAGCTCTTTTTAAAGATCAGCCGGATTACGCTTTGTTGCTTTCCTGGCACATCGCAGAAGAATTAATCGCCAAGCTTACAGAGAAAGGTTTTAAGGGGGAATATATTATACCTTTGCCTGCTCCGCGCGTGGTTAGGCCAGCATGAATTTGCCTTAAAAAAATCTTGACTTTTATGATCACAAGAGGATAATAAATCCATAAGTATTATGCAAGGGCAAATGTTGAACAGGCATAAAAAGGAGGTGGGGGATGAAGGGTATGGCAAAAGCTTTAGTTGTGATAGCGGCAGCGATTACCGTAGTAGGTATTATTTCACGGTTTACCATTAAGCCAGTGATGGGTTTGGAAGCCCGTGCTATGGTTGGCTTTGCAGGATTGTTATTACTTTTTGCTATTGCTGTGCAAGGATTAGAATAGCTTACAGTTTGATATAACCGTCAGAGGGCGCTTCAGGTTGAGGCGCCCTCTTTTGTTTAATCGTAAAGCCGCAAGGTAATAAAATCAGTTGACAAAAGCAGTTATATAATATAAATTATAATTTATAAATCTGTTTAGCTATAAGCAAAAGTAGTTTCAGCGCTAAAAGAGCATGATTAGAAAACTCTTTAAAATCGGCGAAGTGATGGAGCATTCCGGTTTATCCCGGCAGGTCATCCATAACTATACCCAATTGGGGCTGATTAAGGAAGCCAAACGCACCCTTTCCCGGCACCGGCTCTACAGCGAAGAGGTGTTCCAGCGGCTGGAGGAGATAAAGAAGCTTCAGGCCGAAGGTAAGACTCTGATGGAGATTAAAGAGATGCTTAACGGAGCCAGACAATATGCATGAAGCATATTGGAAATTACAGCAGAAGCCCTTTGAGAATACGCCTGACCCGCGTTTTATCTATTATTCGCAAAAACACCAAGAGGCTTTATCGAGAATGCTCTATGCGGTCAAGGAACAAAAGGGGGCGGCTATTCTTACGGGCGAGTACGGAAGCGGAAAAACTCTTTTAAGTAGAGTACTTCTTAAGGAACTATCCAGCGAACAGTATCAAACTGCCATTATCTTTAATCCCATGCTCGCACCGCTAAAGCTGCTTAAAGAAATCATTTATCAATTAGGCGGCGATACCGCTGCTTTATCCTATAAGACTGATTTGCTGCATTATTTTAATGGCATGTTATATAAGAACAAAAATGAGAAGAAAAATACCGTGATAGTTATAGATGAAGCCCAGGCTATCCCCCTACAGGCCTTTGAAGAATTGAGGCTTCTTTTAAACTTTCAATTAAACGAGGTTTTCCTTTTTACCCTCATCCTTTTAGGCCAACCGGAATTAAAAACAAAAATGGATAAATTACCGCAGTTAAAACAGAGATTTAGTATCCGCTATCATCTTAAAGCCCTGGCAGAAGAGCAGACAAAAGAATACGTCCTGCATCGCTTAAAGGTGGCGGGCGCAGAAAGAGAAATATTCCGGGATGACGCGCTGGGCGAAATTTACAGATTCTCCGGCGGCATCCCCAGGAGAATTAACAATATCTGCGACCTGGCTTTATTGGTCGGGTGCGCGGAAGAATTAGAGAAAGTCGATAAAGAGATCATCAAAGACGTAGCCGAAGACCTGGAAGAAATACCTATAGATGCGATAGAGGAAGTAAAGAGTATAGCCAATGGTTAGAATATCGGATATTTTAAAGAAAAAAGTAGAGGCAGAAAGCCCGCCGCAACCACAACAGCCGGAACCCGGGCCGGGGCCGCTGCCGGAAGAGAAAACCCGGCTCGAAGGGCTCTTTTCAGGTGCCAAAGAAGAGCCCCAAAGGCAGGAGAGGCCGCAGCCCCCCGTAGAGCCCGGAATCAGGATCTCTGAGACGGTAATGAGTAAGTCTAAGTTGCTCAACAGGGAAGAAGCTATGAAATTATATCAGGAGGCTATCGCTTTAGCGAAAGAGATTTATGAAAAGGTTAAGGCCGGCAAAGACATTCTTGAAGAAGACCTGAAGAATATCATTGCTTATGTGGAGAAGTTTGTCGACCAACAACGGCTGGATAACGATAATATATTGAGCTTGCTAAATTTACCCGTGCAAGACGGGTTTATCTATATGCATGCGGTCAACGTAAGCATTATCTGTATTGATCTAGGTTTGGGCTTGGGGTATGAGAGGAATAAATTAGTGGAATTAGGCACTATCGCCATGGTGCATGATATAGGAATGGTGAAATTCTATGATTTATATAATCAATCCCGCCGGCTCACCGAAAAAGAAATGGCGAAAATCAGAAACCATCCCAGAATCAGCGCAGAAATTTTAGGAAAAGTCAGGAACATCTGTAAAAAGTGTGTCCCGGTGGTCTATCAGGAGCATGAGCGGGTAGATGGTTCGGGCTACCCTAACGGTTTAAAGGAAGAGGTGATAGATGAATACGCCAGGATCATCGGGCCGGTAGATATGTACGAAGCCTTAACCCATTCCCGCCCCTATCGGCAGGGCATGAATCCCTGCGACGCCTTGAATGTCATCCTTGAAAATAAGAATGCCTTCGGAAGAAAAATCATGAAAGTTTTAGTTCAAAGGTTAGCTGGCCCGTTTCCCATAGGTACTAATATTAGATTGAGCTCGGGGGAAAAGGGAAAAGTTATTAAGAGGAATCTGGACAATCCATTACGGCCAATAGTAGAAATAACCATAGCCGATAGGGAAAGTTCAGAAAAAACCAGAATAATCGACTTGGCCCAACATCCCACCCTTTATATTAAAGGTGTCTCGGAAGACAAAAAAGTATAAAAAATTCAGTCATTTAAGTGTTGGTTTAAACAAAGACGATGGGATTTAAACCAGGCTAAAGAGCGCTAGAGTAAAGATGTATGAGCAATATTGGGGGCTTAAAGAAAAACCGTTTCAGAATACGCCTGACCCGCGTTTTTTCTATAAATCTGCGGAGCATGAAGAGGCTCTCGGTAGGCTACTTTATACTATTGAACAAGGCTTAGGCGCAGCGCTGCTTACCGGCATCTTTGGCTGTGGAAAGACGGTGATTGGTAATACTCTTTATGATAGGCTTTCCCCGGATAAGTATAAGATCGCCTTAATCACCAACCCCCAGCTTGAATATATAGAGCTGCTCAGGTCTATTGTGCGCAACTTAAAGGCCGTAGACCTGCCCGCTAAAAAAACCGAACTTTCTACCGATTCTTTGTTAGAGATTTTAGGCAATATCTTGGAGAATAATGCCAGGGACGGGAGAGAGACCGTAGTGATTATAGATGAGGCGCACACGATCAAGGATGAAAGCATATTTGAAGAGCTGCGGCTTTTACTGAATTTTCAGCATAGAGATAAATTTCTCTTAAGCCTGCTCCTCTTTGGCCAGTCCGAATTAAAACAGAAGGTCGAAGATATTAAACAATTAGACCAAAGGATTGCCATAAAATGCCATTTAGAAGCTTTCAACCAGCAAGATACCCAAAAATATATCATCCATCGACTGCACATCGCCGGAAGGATAGAACCCGCCTTTAATGAAGCCGCTTTTAAGCTTATTCACGATCGTTCCGGAGGGATTCCCCGCCGGATCAACCAGATTGGCGATTTTAGCCTTTTGGTGGGAATGGATAAGAACGCCAAGATTATTAATGGGGAGATAGTGGAAGAAAGCTTACAAAGCCTGAGAGCCTAATCCCTCAATACCTTTTTGAAACCTCGAGTTTAATCCAAAAAACCCAAGAGAGCTATTCCCAATGTTTTAAAGCCCTTCTTTTGGGTGAAAAATTAAAGAAAAAGCTTGACTGTATATGTTGAAAACATATAATTATATGCAGAATACATATAAGAGCAAAAACAATGAGGCAATTTTCTAAAAACAGAGCAGAATTATTAAGGCTTTTTTTGACTAATCCAGAACAATCTTTTTATATACAGGAGATTGGCAGGATTCTTGGTAAAAAACCCGGTATCTTTCAAAGAACTTTAAACAACATGGAAAAAGAAGGTGTTCTTGTAAGTGAATATAAAGCAAATGCAAGATATTTCAAAGCGGATAAAGGTTACCCCTTATATAAAGAATTTAAAAGCATTATTTTTAAGACAGTGGGCGTCTCAGGCGGCCTTAAAGAGGTGCTGAAGAAAGTAGGGAATATCAATTTTTCTTTTATATATGGCTCTTATGCTAAATCAAAAGAAAATTATCTCTCTGATATAGATCTTGTTATTATTGGTAACCCAAATGAGGGCTCCTTGATTAAGGAATTGGACAAGATAGAAGATATTTTAAACCGGGAAATCAATTATAAGTTATATTCATTAAGAGATTTCAAAAAAGAAGTAAAAACGAAGGAGCCATTTCTTTTAGAAGTCTTGAGAGATAAAAAAATAATGTTCATAGGGGAAGAAAATGAGTTACGAAAGATTCTTAAGGGATAAGTTAATTAAAAAACAAAATCCCGATTTCAAGCAAATAGGATATCAATTAAAGAGAGCGCAAAAAGACTTGAAGACAGCGGAATTAAACTTATCAATTGATTTGACTTGGGCTTTTGCTATTGCCTATCATGCTATGATGCGGGCAAGTAAGGCATTAATGTATTCTAAGGGATATCTTCCGACTGCAAAGAAATCACATAAAACCATTGTTGAATTTGCTAAATTAAGTGTCGGTAGCGAATATGAGAATCTTATCGGGCGTTTTAATCGTATGAGAAGACAACGCCACGATTTTATTTATGATTCTAAAAACCATATTACCTTCCACGAGGCAAAATTATAGATAGAGACAGCCAAGAAATTAATTGAGGAAATAATAGCCTTGGTTGTGAAGGAAAACCCAGAAAAAGATTTATTTCGGTAATGAGAAGCCCAAGTCCTTAATAAACCTTAAAAGGATCTTTCTTCATGTTTAAAGTCCTTCTTTGCGATAATCCCAAGAGATAGTGGAAGAAAAATTGAATAATACAATTAAAATAGAAGAACGCAGGGAAAACCTATTATTTTTCCAAGCCAGCGGTTGGAGCATGTGGCCGTTCTTAAAAGGAAAGGATAAGTTGGTCGTCAAAAAAACTGATCCGGATGCATTGAAAATAGGCGACCTTGTTTTATACGGGACAGCTAAACAATTAATTTGCCATCGCTTGGTTAAAAAGACCAAAACCAACGATCAATATATCCTCTATGCGCGGGGAGATGCTTCTTGGGGCCGGCCTGAGCCGATAAAGCAGGAGGAGCTTTTAGGCAAGGTAGTGGGAGTGGTCAAGAAGCATAAAATAACCTATATTGACGGGAAAAAACAGCGGCTTATCAATAGGATTATTTTGTTTAGCCTGCCGATATTTATCCTCGTAAATAAAGCCTATAATTTTTTTCTGGTGAAAAATGAATAATGTATTTCTGGTAGAAGACCACGATGAAGTATTGAAGATTTGGCGCAGGAAAAATATCCGCGGCCTGGATTTAGTGCATTTGGATGCCCACATTGATTTTGGCTTTTATCCGGCTAGTCCGATAGAGAAAGTGATTACGCAGGCAAAAAGCTTAAAAGAGCTAAAAACAAAATTAGAGCGTTCGCTTAACTTTTTACATTATGAAAAAGATTTCCATAAACAGGCCAATATCGGAAATTACATCTATCCGGCAATGGAGGAGGGGATAGTTAGGAATTTCTACTGGGTTGTCCCCGGTAAATTAAAAGAATTTAGGGATTCTGTCAAGGTAATCAAAAATACCCTGAAAACCATCGCCGGCTACGCCGGGGTAAAAAAGGGCATCTTAAAGGATGATTCCGGTAAATTTTCCCTGCAATGTTTAGGGAGGAATTTTATCGTCTGCACTTTAGAGCAATTACCAGTGATTGCTCAAGATGTGCTTCTCGATATTGATACTGACTTTTTGGCCATTGATAGCGTCTTAAACGCCGATAATACCAAGAATATCGGTAGAAGAAAACCTTGGATATCTGCGCAGGATTTAGCGGCTCAATTAAAAGATAAGATTAAATCTCCAAAGATGATTACGGTTGCTTATTCGACAAACGGGGGCTTCACGCCTTTGAAGTATAGGCATCTGGGAGATGAATTAGCTTATCATTTTTCGCCTGCAAAATTTAAAAAAATATTCAAGATTAATCAGGGAGCGGCAGAATATTTTAATCTTTTTGATTCTACAGGTAAAAAGCAGTATTACCAGAAAGCTGTAAGGCTTAACCCTGCCTACCGCAGCCAGGATAATAATTACGGGCCGCTGTATCTGGCTTTAAAAAAATTTACTCCTGCTAAAAAAGAGTTCCACCGGATTTTAAGGGTAGATCAGAAGAATCCCGGGGCGCATTTAGGCTTGGGG
This sequence comes from uncultured Planctomycetales bacterium, assembly GCA_964545575.1. Classification (GTDB taxonomy): domain Bacteria; phylum Omnitrophota; class Gorgyraeia; order Gygaellales; family Profunditerraquicolaceae; genus CAZJFL01. Next base: position 106,085 of record CAZJFL010000004.1, on the reverse strand, counting down.
AAAATCGCCTTAGAAAAAAGAGAGTTTAAAAAGGCAAAAAGACACCTGCTTTCGGCCAGAGAGCGCTGCGCTAATAACGGGCCTTTTCATAAAATCAGGCCGCAGGTTTTATTCAATTTAGCAAAGGCGGAATTTAATTTAAGGGATTTTAAGCGCGCAAAAGAAAGGTTATTTTCTTATCAGGCGTTTGCCCCCTTAGACCCCGAGAGCTATTATCTTTTAGGCTCTATCTTGGAAAAAGAAAAAGCATTCTCTAAAGCCGCCGTCTTTTATAAAGATGCATTGAGATTAGGCTGGGGCAGAATAGAGCTACTGTTTGATCTTTTAAGGGTATCCGGTCACCTTGAAAATAAAGACGAGATCATTAAATTTGTCAGGATGCAATATAATTTTTTTAAAAGGCGATTAAACAGATTAAATAAATCACAATTCAGGGGAAAAAAGACAAGGGGCTTGGTCGGCCTTAAAAAGCAATGCTTAATTTTAGAAAAGAACCTCAAAGGAGGTGAAGGTTAATGCAGGAAAGTGCCGTAGTGCGCAAGAATCCCAATATGGTCAGCAGAGTGATTGGAGGGGAAAGGATACTGGTGCCGGTCTACAAGACATCCGATGAGATCAGCTGCATCTACAGCTTAAATAAAGTCGCCTCAAGGGTCTGGGAGATGTTTGACGGCAAAAGGACATTATCCCAGATCAAAAAGATGATCCTGGAGGAATTTATCACTTCGCCAAAAGAAGTAGATCAAGAACTGAGTAAGTTACTGAAGGATTTAAAAGAGATCAAGGCCATCGCATAATCAAAAAAGGAGGCCATATGCCTAAGAAACTAAGATTCAAGCCGGTGATTAACCGGATAAAACTTAATCCTGAACAGGCAGTGTTAGCCTGCGAGTGTTACGGAACTGCTGGTGGCTATTGGACGGGAGCAACCAGAAGAGCTCCTTCAAGCCAAGTAACTATGTGTGATGCCGAAGCCAAACCCGGAACACAAACGACAAAGTATGGAGCTCTTGCACCTTGCACATCCGGAGCAAACATTCCCGTATATACAACCTCATCAACTGTTTCTTAAGGATATAAGATGAGGAAGCTACAGAGCGGCTATTTTTTTTACCGGCTGCTGCAGAAAAAAGCAAACTTTCCTTTTTCCGGCCAGATTGAGCTAACTTATCGTTGTAATCTGAATTGTATCCACTGTTATTGTAAAGGATTAGAAGAGCCAGATAAAGAGTTAAGTGCTGATGAGTGGAAGAAGATCCTTGACCAGCTGCAAAAAGAAGGGTGCCTGAGTTTATGCTTTACCGGCGGAGAACCGCTGATCAGAGAAGATTTCTTAGAGATTTATGCCTATGCCAAGAAAAAAGGGTTTATGATCACCCTTTTTACTAATGGCCAGGCATTAACAGAGAAGGTAATTGATTATTTAGTAAAATTGCCCCCCATTTCAATAGAAATTACCTTAAACGGCATCACCCAAGAAACCTACGAAGCAATTACCCGGATTCCCGGATCTTTTTTTAAAGTGATGCAGGCGATCAAGGCTTTAAAAAAGATGAGGCTGCCGCTGCTTTTAAAATCCAACTGCCTTAAACAAAATCAGCATGAAATCGCCAAAATCAAGGCCTTTGCCGATGATCTCTTAGGCAGGAAAAGGGGCAGATACCACTTTAAATATGACCCGATGATTTATCCTAAGTTTAACCGGGATAAAACGCCTACAGATTTCAGGCTCTCCTTTAGAGAAATATTAGCCGTAAAAAAACAGGATCCTGATATCTGGGAGGAATATAAAAAAGGCCTGGGTTGTGAGTTTCCCCACTTAAAAAGAAAGCGGGATTTCCTCTATCATTGCAATGCCTGGAAGCAGCAGTTCTATATTAATCCTTATGCGCGGCTGAGGTTCTGCGATATGTCAGACAAATTCAGCGCGGATTTAAAAACTACTTCCCTTAGAAACGGTTTTTATCATATATTTCCCCAACTTTTAAATGCGCGCTTTAAAACCGACTCTCGATGTAAAGACTGCCGCTTAAGGCCGCTGTGTTATTACTGCCCGGCAAGAGCGTATTTAGAGACCGGAGATGAAGAGGCGCCGGTTCCTTATTATTGCGAGTTGGCTAAAGAAACAGCAAAACAGATGAAGCCGTAAGTGGTAAGTCAGATAAAAAAATGAAACCATCCGCAAATGTAATAGTGAAGCTAAAGATCGCCGATATTATCATTGAGCTAGAAAGCAGGTTTAAGCTTAAGCCCTACACTAGCTATGAAGAAAGACGGCGCCTGCCGGAGCGCTTTAAAAACTTTTTCTATCGCGGCAGAGAAGATCCGGAAATTAGGATGAAGGTAAAGATAGTAGATAAATTTCCTAAAATACATAAGACAAAGCAGATATTTATTACCCGCCACTTTCAAGACGGAAAGGAAAACTGGCGCCTGCTTAAAAAAGGCAATAGCTACGTCTATAAAAGCCCGCTGGAAAGTAAAAGACAGCTGATGCTGATAAATCAGGATTTTGACCGGGTCACTGCCTATCTGATGCCTCAGAAAGATAAAGGCAGGGTCTGGAGGCCGGAGGATCTGATTTATGATTTTATCCAGGTGCTTTTAATTAACTATTGCGCTTTGCATAAAAAGGGGATTTTTGTGCACGCAATAGGGTTAAAGGATATAAACGGCAAGGGCCTGCTCTTTGCCGGTAAATCCGGTTCCGGCAAGAGTACTACTGCCAGGCTTTGGCACAGGTTTAGCCGGGCGATGATTTTAAATGATGACCGCATTATTGTGCGCAAACTTAAGGGCAGATATTTTATTTACGGCTCCCCCTGGCACGGCGAGTTCAGCGATTATCTCTATTCCAGGATGGAATCAGCGCCTCTAGAAAAACTGTTTTTCATTCATCAGGCGCCGCATAATAACGCCAGGGCGGTCCTTGGAAAAGAGGCATTTCATCAGCTTTACCAGGCGCTCTTTCCTACTTTTTGGGACAAGGAATCTTTAGAGAATATAGTTTCCTTCTGCCAAGGGCTGATTAATGACGTTACTTGTTACAGTTTAGGATTCCTGAATAATAAAAAAGTGATTGATTTTGTCAGGAAGAACCGCTAAGGCAAAAATGGCAAAGAGAAAAAAGATATTTATCCCCTTTATAGACGGCTTATTAAATTATGATTGTCGGCATTGCGATTATAATTGCTGCCAGGGTGGAAGTATAATTATGAATAATCGTGAAAAAGGAAAGTTACTTTCCAGGTATCCGTATTTGAGGCACTTTTTTGCTAAGAAAACCGATAAGTTATATGCGATAAATAGATATAATAGATGCTGGTTTCTAAAGGACGGCTTATGCCAAATCCAAAAAAAATACGGATATTCCGATAAACCTTTTGTCTGCAGATTGGACCCGTTTTATATCTATCGCTGCAATGATGAATATATCGCGATGGAAGAGATGAGCGATAAAAAGTGCCCGATGTTGCGGGTGGAAAGAGGAAGCAAGGCTACTTCCCATAAACAAATCCTAAAGAATGCCCGGGAAGCTATTGATTACGGTTTCATCTATGCACAAATAAATTGGCCGAAAAGAAGACTAAATTTGGAGAAAAAGATATTAAGCGGCTCAAGGAGGTTTTTAAAGAGATCAAGCTATCTGGATTTTGCCGCATATCAGATATCGATTACTGCAAAAAATAAAAACATCGCAAAAATTAAGTCAGGGTTAGTTAAATCGGTTAAGCTATGGAAATCTTTTTTAAAAGCGGGTGAGTTAGATATGGAAAATAAAAAATTGACTTATGAGTTAACCGTCATAACTTCGATGCTGAGGATGGAAAATCTTCGGCTTAGGAATATGAAAGTGGAAAAAATCCCCTTAGCGCTTTTGGCGCTTTATTTTTATATGCTTTTATTTGTAAAAACTAATGGAGCCCGGACTTATTTAAAGACTTATCAAGAGATATTAGCTGATATTCCCTTAGGGTTATTATATTTAGTAGAAGGTGATTTAAAGGCCAAGGGTTTGTCTATAGAAGCCAAGATTGACTATATCCGTAAATTGCAGATGCTATATTTACGCCATGAGAGAAATAGAATACAAAAATTTTAGCTTAAGAACGCATAATAAAAATTTAAGCATCAATAGGCCCAGTGTTTGCCAATTTGAGCTGACCTTTGCTTGCGGCCTGCATTGTAAGCATTGCTACACCGATTGTTATAATAAGCCGGCGTATCTTAAAAAAGAATTAACTACCCAAGAGGTCAAATTTATTCTAGATAAAGTATATCAGGCAGGAGTAATCTGGCTTTGTTTTACCGGAGGAGACCCTTTGGCCAGAAAAGACTTCTTGGATATTTACGCTTATGCTAAAGATAAGGGTTTTATTGTTACTATATTTACTAACGCTTATTCTATGACTGAAGAAATAGCCGCATACTTGAAAAAGAGGCTCCCTTTTGTGATAGAAATAACCCTGAACGCCGCAGAAAAAGAAACCTACGAAAAAATCTCCCAAGTAAAAGGTTCATTTAAGAAGGTAAGAGAGGGGATAAATTGCATTTTAAAAGCAAAACTGCCCCTGAAGATCAAAACCCAGATCACCCAGGATAATTTAAAAGCAACGGATAAAATCAGGCAATTTATTACGGGGTTAGGTTTACCATTCCGCCCCTCTTTTGATTTGCATGCCCGGTTAGACGGAGATTTGGCTCCCTGTAATTTGAGGATCCCTCCGGAAGAATTTTTTCATTCAAACGGTAAAAAACACACTGCGGATACCTCGGATGATCAAATGCCGGCTTGTCAGCCTCAGGCCTTGCCGGGAGCTAAAAAGATAAGGGGGCAAGCTCATTTATTTCATTGTGCTATAGGCGGAGGGGACGGGATCCAGGTTGACCCTTACGGTAATATCTTTAGCTGTAACCTGATTAGAAACTCTCATTTTAACCTCTTGGAAGTAGATATTGATGCGGCAAGGAATAAATTATTATCTTTAGTTAGGAACAAGCAGTTTGTCACAAATTCTAAATGTAATGGCTGTAATTTAAGGGAAAGCTGCCATTGGTGCCCGGGCAGGGCCTATGTCGAGAAAGGCAATGCCGAGGCGCCGATAGAATATTACTGTAAATTAGCCGCCCTCGCCAATAAAAAATGAAATTTAACCGGCCCGCGCTAAAATTATCTTTTAAATTTTTTCAATACCTTTTACCCTATAGTAAAAGACAGTTATTATTGATCATCGTCTTAAGCATTGGCAGTTCCCTTATCGGTTTAGTTAATCCTTACCTGACGAAATTAATCATTGATGATGGCATCAGCAAGAAAGACCTTAGGGCTTTCTTGATTTTTGTCTGTATCGGCGCGGGAATATTTTTATTGACGGAATTCGTTAACGCAGCGAATACGCTTTTGAATCAATATGTCAGGGCAAGGATATCGTTTGACCTGAACCGGCAGGTTTTTAAAAAGCTGCGCAATCTCAGCCTTAGCTGGTTTCAGGATAAATCCCGGGGCGAAGAGCTTTATCTATTGGGCCACGATATTGATATAGTGACTAATTTTATTACGGCATCCCTTCCGCAGGCTTTATTATTCTTTTCAAGATTATTGTTCACCTTAGCCATCCTTTTCTACCTAAGCTATAAAATTGCCGTTTTCGCGCTTTTGCTTTCCTTATTTTTATATTTGCCGCCTTACTATTTTAAAAAGAAGATACAAAAGGCCTGGGAGATTTTAGCGAAAAACTCCCAGGAGGCATTTCGAATCTTAGATGAATTTTTTTCCCATATCCAGCTGATAAAAATCTTTGCTAAAGAGATCGCTACAACCAGCGCCTATTTAAAGAGGCTGATCATAGATATCCGCATCAGGATGAAGAACACAAGGTTGGAAATCTCAAGCGGTTTTGCCAATAGCGCAGGGAACAAAATTATCGTTGGTTTAGTGGGTTTGTACGGCGGTTATCAGGTGATCAAGGGTAATCTCACGCTAGGGAGTTTGACCGCTATCACCGTATATATCTATCAATTAATGGGGTTGCCGGCGGAATTTTCTGCTTTTTTCCACTCCGCCTCTTTCGGGCTTATTTCTTGTCAGCGGATTAACGCGATTTTAGAAGAAAAGTTAGAGGCCGGGGAAATCAGCGGCGCTCAAGCAGCGGTTTTTCCCAAAGGAGAGATAGTTTTTCAAAATGTAAGCTTCGGATATTTTCCCCAGCAGTTTGTCTTAAAGCAGATGGCTTTTAGTATTCCCGGCGGATGCCATATTGCCCTTGTCGGGCCCTCTGGATGCGGCAAAACCACATTATTGAATCTTTTGGTAAGATTATATGAACCTTGGGAAGGGAAAATAATCATTGATACCTGGAACATCCGGAAATTAAAACTGCATTCCTTAAGAAAACAGGTGGGCTTTGCCTTGCAGGAGCCTTTTTTATGGAATCGGAGCATAGAGAATAATATTAAATACGGCAAAGAAGAGGCAAGCAAAGAAGAGATACTGGCCGCGGCAAGACTAACGGGAATAGACGATTTTGCTCGAGATTTTCCGCAAGGGTACGAGACTATTATCGGCGAGGATGCCTCTAAAATCTCTGAGGGGCAGAAGCAAAGAATTGCTATTGCCCGCGCCTTGCTTAAAAACCCAAAAATATTGATCCTGGATGAGGCGTTATCTTCCATAGATTCTGCCGGAGAAGAAAAGATCATCTCCGGAATAAAAGAGAGGCATAAAGATTTGACTTTAATCACCGTATCCCACCGGTTATCCACGGTGATGAGCGCGGATTTGGCCTATTATTTCTTCCGGCCTGACCAGATGCTTGTGGATAAGCCGCAAAATTTATGCGCCTACAATAAAGAATTTGCCCGACTTTTTAGCGGCCAAGATAAGATTTTAGTCTAAAACATGCCCAGCGAAGAGAAATTAATTTCGCTATTATCCCGCGTTGAACTTGAGGATAATGCCTTAGACCAGATCAGCAGTCTATTTAAAGAAAATTTAGACTGGCACTACCTGCTTAAGAAATCAGGAGAAGAAGGAGTATCCTGCCTGATCTACCAGCACTTAAGAAATTCACCGTTTCAAGATTATCTCCCCCCGGATATTTTAGAGTCGTTTAAGAATATATATTATACTAATGCCAGAAGAAATGCCTTTATTTATGAAGAGACAAAAAAGGTGCTAGGGGTGTTGGCCGCCGAGAAGATCAAAACAATTACCTTGAAAGGATTTTTCTTAGCCGAGAATATTTACCAAAATATCGCGCTGCGGCCGATGAGCGATATTGACATCCTGATAAAAAAAGAGGATGTAACGAGGGCGATGCAAATTTTGAATTCTCTGGGTTATTCTACAGACGGGGATTACGAAAAAGTTTTACGCCGGCCTTTTTCCTACTCCCTGACTTTTTTTGCTAAAAATCACGACGAGGATCATTTTTTATCTATTGACCTGCATTGGCATTTTTTGAGCGCCACCTGGTTAATGGGGTTTCTTTTAAAGAGGATAGATATGGAAAGAATTTGGGCGCAGGCCGAACCTGCCAAAATAGAGGATGTAGATACCTTAACTTTATCCCCCCAGCACCTTTTGCTTTATCTGGCTCAACACGGGTTTGCCCATTCTTTTCAAAAGCTGATCATGCTTACGGATATAAGGGGGACTTTGCGTTGCTATCAGGATAGGCTTGTTTGGGATGAAGTGAAAGAAGAGGCAGAAAAATTCCGGCTCTCTAACGTCTTATCTTATTCTTTATACCTTACTTTTAAGCGCTTAGGAACAAATCTATCTGAAGCCGATAAAACAGAGATATGGGGCGATAAGCTCCCCAAGAGATCTTTTCCCTTTTGGATAAGCCGGTGTAAATCGCCTTGCCTTACCTACATTCTCTTAGAGAACGGATTTAAAGATAAGTTAAAGTACTCAGTTAAAGCGATATACCTTTTAGCAAATTTAAGGGCAGAGCGTTTTAAAAAGCCGGTTTCCGCAGATAATTTTAATCCTTGATTTTTTCTCTAATTTCTTATATTATATAATTGGTATAACTATATTTTTAAGAACGGGTTAGCGCGCGTTAAATACTAGAATTTACGCAAAATTAAGCATGCATGTTAGGGGGTGCTAAAATTAATCCTTTGATTTTTCTCGGTTTAAAGATGAGGGCCTGTCTTGGGAATTTCAGCTTAAAATATACCTTAAGGTTATTTTTTCTATTATCTTTTATCTTAACTTTTTCTTTATCTGTCTATGCTCAAGAAATGCCGCAGGAAGCCAGCCAGTACTATGAAAGAGGCCAGCGCAATTACAACGCAGGTAAATACCAAGAGGCCCAACAGGACTTCAAAAAAGTGCTGACCATTATTTCTCAGTCCGGCCAGCAGGGGACTCCCGCCGAGAAGGAAGTTCAAACAAGATACCAGGGCGCAGCTTCCGCTGCTTCCAGCGGACAGACAAAAGACATCTCCTCCCCCCCCGGCAGCTGAAAACAAAACCGAGGCCCAGAAAAAGTTTCACTATATCATCGATATAGGAGATACTTTGTTTATTACGGTCTGGCAGGAAGAGCTGAACGAGGAAGTGCTTGTGCGGCCGGACGGGATGATTTCTTTCCCCTTAGTCGGAGATGTGCAGGCAGCCGGATTAACCATACCTGAACTGAACGCAGAGATTACTCAAAAGTTGCAAGATTATATCCGCTATCCGCAGGTATCGGTGTTGCTAAGAAAATTCGGCGTCTTAAGCTCAAGGGTTATTGTTCTGGGGCAGGTAGGCTTTCCGGGAATATTTGTTTCCGGGCCCAGGCCTACGGTTTTAGAGGCAATATCTTTGGCCGGCGGCTTCAACGATAATGCGGTAATTTCCAGCGTTATTGTTATCAAGGGGGGGCAGGATAATCCTCAGGCCATAAGGCTTAATCTGAACCGGGCGATTCTTAAGGCGGATATGTCGCAAAATATTGTTTTGGGCCCGCAGGATATAGTTTATGTGCCTAAGAACTTTATCGCTAACATTAATTACTTTATAAGTCAGATTATTACTCCCCTAACCTCGGGTGGCACGAACAGCCTTACCTTAGAGAAACTGAGAGATGCCAAGTGGTAAGCGTAACCGAAACTAAAAGGAGATAATTTTGCCGCAATATGAGTTAAGCTTAAGGGATTACCTGCGCATTGCCCAGAAGAGAAAATTAACCATAATTTTAACATTCCTGTTTGCCACTTTTCTAAGCTTCTTTTATTCTTCGCGCCAAATACCATCCTACGCAGCAAAGGCCTCGATTAAGATAGAAGAGCACAGAACCATCGCCGGGCTGCTTACAGAGGAGTTTTCTTACAGGCGCGGAGACCCTATGATTATCGCCGCAAGGCTAATTACCGGTTTTCCTGTATTAAAAAATGCGGCTCTACATTTAGGGCTGATTGATGAGAATTCCTCCGTGGATAAGGTTCAGGAAGCAGTAGAAGAGTTGCAGGGTGGCATAAGTGCTCAGCCGGTTCAAAATACCAATATTATTGAAATTACGGCTACCAGTTTTGAACCCAAGAAATCCATGGATTTGGCAAATGCCTTAGCCGAGGCCTATGTAGAGGAGAGCCACTTAGAAAAGAACAAAGAGGCCAGGACTGTGCGTCAATTTATTGAAGACCAGCTGTCTTCCCTTGAGAAGAGGTCAAAGGCGGCAGAAGAGAGAATACGGGTTTTAGGAAATGAGGTGAAAGATATCCGGATAAGCCCTACAATTCAAAGTAAATTGATGGAATTGCAACTTGAACTAGCTACGCTCTCCCAGAGATATACTGATAAGCATCCTGCGGTAAAGAAGATTAAAGGGCAAATCGAGATGCTGGAAAGCCAGCTTAAGGGATTTTCCGGGCAGGAGCTCGAATATGTCAGGCTCACCCGCGAAGTAGACGTAAATAAGAAGCTCTACGAGATGCTGAGGGAGAAATTGGAAGAAGCGCGTATCGCCGAAGCGCAAAAGGTCGGCGATGTCTCGATAGTGGATCCGGCGGTGTTGCCCGGGGGGGCGGTAGGCACCCAGAAAGAAGTAGGGATAATGATCGGGGCGTTGCTGGGCATAATTCTGGGAGTGGCCCTGGCTTTTGTCAGAGAGAGTTTAGATACCTCTATCGGCACTATTGAAGACGTGGAAGATATCACCAAATTACCCGTGTTGGGTGTTGTCCCTTCTGTATCGGTTCCCCTTAAAGAAGAAAAGAATATTTGGGCAAAACTTAAGCATAGATTTCTCCCTGGGCAAAAAACCGAGGAGGAGGAGACTTATATACGTTTGATTGTGCATTATCAACCGAGTTCTTCGATTGCAGAAGCTTGCCGCAATATCCGGACTAATCTTAAGCTGGATGCATCCAAAAAAACCGTGTTGATTACCAGCGCCGGGCCGCGTGAGGGTAAGACTACGGTCTTGATCAATTTAGGCTTGACCGTAGCGCAAACCGGAGCGCGCACGCTGTTAGTTTCTACGGACTTAAGGCGCCCCGCATTAGATAAAACTTTCGGCGTACCGAGAGATCCCGGAATAAATGAAATTATCGCCGGCCGCGCAACCTTAGAAGACGCCTTAAGGAATATTACGGATGTCCTGCTGGGTGAGATAAAACTTAAGGATATTATGAGGTCTCCGGGCATAGAAAATATCTGGATTTTAACCGGCGGCCACATCCCCATTAATCCGGCAGAGATCCTGGAATCCCCGGAGATGGGAAACTTGATTAAGGAGCTTAGGAATAGATTTGATGTGGTCTTTTTCGATTCCCCCCCGGTGCTTCCGGTGACTGATGCCAGTCTTTTGGCCTCCAAGGTAGACAGCGTGATTTTATGTTATGAAGTAGGCAGGACTTCGCGCGACGCGCTTTTACGCGCTAAAGTGCAGTTAGATTCGGTGGGCGCTAAAATCTCAGGAATAATTCTAAATCACACCATGCCACAGGCCGAGACGGTCTACCCTTATTATTACCACTACAAATACAGATATTATGAGAAAGAGAAAAAGGGCAAACCAGGCAAGGCCGCTAGAGGATAAAGATTGTATCTTCTCTTAATCCTTATTTTCTTAATTCTATTTTCGTGCCTGGGGGTCTTCACTTTAAAATCCGCTACAAAAAAATTAAGGCTCTTCCTGTTCATCAGCGCAATTTCTATTTCATTTATTAGTATTTTAGTTATCATCAGCCGTCATTATAAAAAAATAAATCCTTCGGCTTTGCTTTTACTTTTAATGCTTACCTTTGTTTTCGTCACTTGGTATAAAGTCCGCCGGTTACCTTAAAAAAATAGCCTATGCCTAAGAAAAACGGACAGGTAATGCTGGGCAGTATAGTTTTTTTCCTGCTTTCCGCCCTGGCAATATATCTGGTCATTTCCAAATTATCCCTTTCCTTGCGCTCCCTTATCCTGGTCACCGCGCCCATTGTCTTTATCATTACTTTTATCAATACCGACTTCGGATTAATTATATTGATTTTCTCCATGCTTCTTTCTCCGGAATACAAAATCGCGCAGGCCTCCGAGCGGGCGGTAGTACTGCGCATAGATGATATCATGATTTTGGTGGTTTTCTTCACCTGGCTCGCCAAAATAGCCATCAATAAACAATTAGGGCTGCTTAAGCGCACCCCTCTTAATCGGCCAATAGTCGCCTATATTTTAATCGCTATTCTCTCCACTTTTATAGGGATAGTATTCGGTAGTGTCAACCCGTTAAAAAGTTCTTTTTATCTGCTTAAATACGTGGAATACTTTATGCTTTATTTTATGGTCACCAATAATGTACGCGACAAAAAGCAGATCAAGATCTTTGTGGCGGCCTTATTCATAACCTGCGTATTAACCTCTAGCTATGGCTTGCTGACAATGGGGCAGCAGGGCGGCAGGGCGACTGCGCCTTTTGAGGGCATGGAAGGAGGCGAGCCCAATACATTAGGAGGATATTTAGTGTTTTTATTTGCCATAGCCGCAGGCTTTTTTATATATAGCCCTTCCCCGCTTTGGCGGTGTGGCTATGGAGCCTTGGCGGGTTTTATATTTTTTACTTTGCTGCACACCCTCTCGCGCACTAGTTATTTAGCGTTTATGTTTATGTTTCCTGCCCTTGTGTTATTAACCAGAAAGAAAAAGCTTTTATTGCTGGCAATATTAATCTTAGGCATATTTATCATTCCGCACCTGGTGCCGGCGAAGGTGACCCATAGAATAAAAGAGACGTTTGTTCCGGGTAAAGTCTATAGGCCTTTAGGTAAACGCGTAGTCTTGGATGAATCTGCTTCGGAAAGAGTTGAAACCTGGAATAGGGTTTTTGATCTATGGAAAAAACGCCCCATTTTAGGATATGGCGTTTCCGGAGCAGGCTTAATTGATAGTCAATATCCGCTGGTATTAGCAGAGACAGGAATTATCGGTTTATGGATATTTATCTGGTTGATGATAATGCTCTTTAAGAGCGGCCTTAGATTTTATAGAACTACGCAGGATGATTTGGAGCGGGGATTAGCCCTGGGATTTTTAGCCGGGTTCATCGGGCTTCTGGTGCATAGTTTTGGGGCAGCAACCTTTATTATTGTGCGGATTATGGAGCCGTTCTGGTTTCTGGCCGCGATAGTGATTGTCCTTGCTGAACCTAAAGAATTACCTGAACCACCAATGTAACAGATATAAAAATGAGGCGCGATTTAATAAAAATTTTATCCTTAAGCTTACTTGCGTTGCATAGTTTATGCCGGATAAGCGGGGCTCAGGAGTTGATTCAGGCGCCGGCAGCAATACATATTAGCTCTACGATTAGCGACGGAAAATATAGCATCTCGGAGATTGTTAGGATTGCAAAACAAAATAATATTAAAATTGTGGTCATCACCGACCGCGATTTAATGTGCTGGGAATACGGGCTTTGGCCCCTGCGCAATATGATCAAGAAAACGGTAGAGTCTAATTCTATATTTAAGTACGGGATCAGCCGTTATTTAAAGAAAATAGAAGCCGCGCAAAAGGCAAATCCGGATTTAATTTTGATCGCGGGAATAGAATCCGCCCCCTTTTATTATTGGCAGGGGATCCCTTTCGGAGATAACTTCACCTTAAAAGACTGGCACAAGCATATTTTAGTGATTGGGCTAGAGAGGGCAGAAGATTATAAAAATCTTCCCATAGTAGGGAATCGGAGAGGTTTAGCCTTGCCTTTTAGGCCTAAGAATATTTTTTATTTGTTTTGGCCGGTATTAATTTTAGCAGCGGGATTTTTGTGCTTTAGAAAAAGGCAATTCAACTATCAGGATTTGCATGGTAATCGATTAGGCCCGTATTCACGGGCCTGGCGAATTTTAGGTATTTTCCTGATTATTGCGGGCCTGGTATCCTTAATGAACAATTATCCGTTTTGCGAGGTTAAATTTGACCAGTATCAGGCTAAAGCGGGTATCGCGCCTTATCAAAACTTTATCAATTACGTCCGGCAACGCGGAGGTTTAACCTTTTGGGCGCATCCGGAGGCGGCATATATCGAGACCCGGGGAAGGGTAAAAATAGAGACCCCGGAACATAGCCTAGATCTCTTGAGAGCTTGCGACTATACCGGGTTTGCGGTATTCTTTGAAGGTTATGAAAAAATAGGGCATCCCGGCGGCATCTGGGATGAAACCTTAAAAGAATATTGCCGAGGCCAAAGAAAGTCCCCGGTTTGGGCAATCGCAGGCCTAAGCTTTGATGCATCGGGAAATTTAAGCGAATATATGCAGGATGTAAGAACCGTATGTTTAATCCCTGAATTCAATAAGAGAGAGGTGCTTAAGGCATTAGGAGAGGGCAGGGCCTATGTAATGAGGGGGGCCCGCTCTTCACGGTTCATATTAGATAAATTTGTTATAAAAGATACCTCTAGCGGGATGGAAAAAACCATGGGAGAAGAAATAACCTTAAAGCAAAAACCGCAATTAAAGATCAGCGGCCATTTTTTAGGTGGGACAAACCTGCCCTGTAAAATAAAATTAATAAAAAACGGCGCAATCTTAGAGACCTTTGAAACCAACTCTCCTTTTGAGATCACTTATCAGGATGAATCTGACGAGAACCAAGCAAAGATTTACTACCGGGTTGAAATCGAGTTTAAGGATTCATTATTAGTCACTAATCCCATATTTGTAAAGTTTATTTAATCTAAAGGGTGTGCTATAATAAATAGCTGCGTCTTAATTGATGGGGAGGAGAACTTAAAATATGTATGAAAAATATTGGGGTTTAACCGAAAAGCCGTTTGAGAATACGCCGGATCCCCGTTTCGTTTATTATTCCCCGGAACACGAAGAGGCGTTTTCCCGCCTGCTCTATGCAGTAACCGAAGGCAAAGGGGCCGGGATGCTCACCGGTATCTTTGGCTGCGGCAAGACGCTTTTAGCCAGAACCTTGCTTAAGGAATTAGGTAAAGATACCTATAAGACAGCACTAATTACCAACCCCTATCTTAATTATGAAGAGCTCTTAATGTACATTGTTTACAATTTAGGCGGTAAAGACCTGCCAGTCATTAAAACCGAGGTGATGGTTAATGTTATATTAGAAAGGTTCGGCGAAATTCTACAGAATAACATGCGCGATGGAAAAAAAACCGTGGTCATTATTGATGAGGCCCACGTCATTAAAGACGCAGGGGTGTGGGAAGAATTGAGACTTATTCTTAATTTTCAATTAGAAGACCGGTTTCTCCTCACCCTTTTACTATTGGGCCAACCGGAGTTAAGAGAGGTTATCGACGCAAATAAGCAATTTTCCCAGCGCATCGCGGTGAGGTATCATCTGGAGCATCTAAAAGAAGAGGAGACCTACAAATACATCCTCCATCGCCTATCGGTCGCAGGCAGGACGCAGCCTGTATTCACGCAAAACGCATATAAATTAATCTATGTCAAGTCAGGCGGGATACCCCGCAGGATAAACCACATCTGCGATTTAGCTTTATTCTCCGGTTTTGGCAAGGGAGTAACCACTATCGATGAGGATATCATCAAGGATGTATCCGCAGACCTGGAAGGTTAAACCTAAAAATGAAGCGCTTTAAAGATTTTTCAATCAGGGGAAAATTTGCGGTCATATTTATTATAACCGGGCTTCTGATAACAATAATTGCCCTGGCCGCCGCCTATTTCTTCCTTATAGCAGGTTTAAACAGAGCGGAAGACTATTATTTAGAAAATGGATTCCATAGCATACAAACTGTAATGGTTAATACACAAGATACATTGCTTAGAATTGTAAGAGACTATGCTAACTGGGATGAGATGTATGACTATATAAATAACCCGGATGAGAAGTGGCTTAAGGAAAATGTGGCCGATTGGATACCGAAGAATTTTAAAATAAATTTGATATTGATGTTTGACAATGCGGGAAAGATGCTTTATCAATACGGAGATTTTAGAGAATTATCCATGGGCAGCGATTTATCGGCACACCCTTTAATTAAGCGCGCATTTGAATCTAAAGAAACCAGGGGACTATATTCCACCTCAAAAGGCATAGTCTATATCGCCAGTTCGCAAATTATGCATACTGACGAATCCGGCCCCAGAAACGGCACATATATATATGGAAAACTCATCAGTAAAGATATGCTGGAAGAGCTGAAGGTTATTACGGGGGTAGATATATCCATAATCAGTAAAAAAGAAGGCGTGGATTCAGCCATTTCCGATATTTACCATAAATTAGTAAGTGAAAAATCTCTCCCGTTTAGTATATATAAACCAAATTATCAATCCGCTTTTGTTTATGCTGTTTTAAGGGATATAACAGGCAAGGACGTAGGGATGCTGGAATTAACCCGGCCAAGAAAAACGATTGCGCTCTTAAGGGAAGTTTTCATTAAAATCTCTGCCTGGACTGTCCTTTCAGTAGTTTTAATAGTATTCATCGCTGTTCTTGTAATTACGGGCATTATTTTAAAACCCTTAGATGCCCTCGATAAAACCATCGAGGAAATTAAAAAGACAAAAGATACGCTTAGACGCGTAAAAATTGAATCCGCAGATGAGATCGGTATTTTAGCCGGTAATTTCAATACCATGATGGACACATTGACTAAATTGCAGGATGAATTGATGCAGTCGCAGCAGGATTTAATCAAGTCAGAAAAAATGACTACTGCCGCAGAGATGGCCATGGGAACGGTCCATCAGATAAATAATCCGCTTTCTATAGCCATCGGCCGCCTGCAGATGTTGCGTCGGATGATCGGTTACAAGACTCCTATACCTGAGGGTGATCTGGAAAAGGATTTAAAGATCATAGAAGAACAGGTCAGGCGGGCAGTAGATATTACCAATGGCCTGCTGCATTATTCCGTTCCTTTTACATTCAGGTTCCAGAAGTGCGACCTGAATGAATTGCTCAAAGATACTCTCGAGCTGGCTAAAGTGCAGCTTCAAGCAGAGAATATAGATGTTGCCCAAAACCTAAAAACTAATTTACCTGCCCTTGAGTATGGCGATGCCGAGCAGTTGCGCGATGTATTTATGAATATAATCATAAATGCAGCGCAGGCGATGAGCGGGGGAGGGAAGCTGGAAATCAGCACAGATTATGACGAGCAGGAGGAGATGGTATGGGCTAAATTTAAGGATAGCGGATACGGCATAGCGCCTGAGGATATAGGGAAAATATTTACGCCGTTTTTTTCTACTAAAGCAGATAGAACTGGATTGGGGATGGCGATAAGTTATAATGTAGTAAAAGGGCACCGCGGCACAATAGAAGTAGAAAGCCAGGTCGGCGTAGGCTCGACTTTCATTGTCAAGCTGCCCGTCGGAGGGGGGATTAATAAAGGAGGCCTGAAATGATAAAAATACTTATCGTGGATGATGAGGTAGAGATTTGTAATATCTTTTATGATTTCTTCACACCCAAGGGTTACGAGGTGATAAAGGCAACCAGCGGCAAAGAGGCAATAGGATTAGTAAAGACAGAAAAGCCGAATCTGGTCTTTCTGGATATCCGTATGCCGGTGATGGACGGGATGGAAGTTTTAAAACAGATTAAAGAGATAGATCGATCTATCACCGTAATTATGGTCACGGTCTTGAAGGACGAAAAGACTGCCAAAAATGCCCTTAAATTAGGCGCCTATGATTATGTCACCAAGCCATTAGGTCTTGATTATTTGGAAAAGGCAGCGGTTTTAGTGGAGCTGTATCTAAAGGGGAAGGAATAAGACGATGCCTAAGATAAAACAGGTAAAGGCAAGAGAGATATTGGATTCCCGGGGTAATCCTACGGTAGAGGTGGATATCATTCTGGATAACGGGGTTTTGGGCCGGGCAGCCGTCCCTTCGGGCGCCTCTACAGGCGAACAGGAAGCTTTGGAATTAAGGGACGGGGATAAAAAGAGGTATTTAGGCAAAGGCGTATTAAAGGCGGTAGAGAACGTCAATACCGTAATTGCTTCTAAGATAAACGGTTTAGCCCCGGATTTTAAAGAGATAGACCGGCTTTTGATTAAGTTAGACGGCACAGAAAATAAATCTAAGCTCGGCGCAAACGCAATTCTGGGCGTTTCTTTGGCCGTGGCAAAGGCTGCGGCTAAATCCGGCAAAGAGCCGCTCTATAAATTCTTAGGCGGCGAAAACGCCAGAATTCTTCCCGTGCCGCTGATGAACATCTTAAACGGCGGGATGCACGCGGATAATAACCTGGATATTCAGGAGTTCATGATTGTGCCGAAAGGAGCGCCGACCTTCCGTGAGGCCTTAAGGTACGCTACCGAGGTATTCCATAACTTAAAAAGTATTTTAAAATCTAAAGGGTTGGCTACTTCGGTAGGGGATGAGGGAGGATTTGCGCCAAACCTAGGTTCTAACCATGAAGCCTTAGGCCTAATCGTAGAGGCAATTGAAAAGGCAGGCTATCAGCCGGGTAAAGATGTTTCCCTGGCGCTGGATTGCGCAGCCAGCTCTTTTTATAAAGCCGGCAGTTATAAATTTGAGAATTCAGAGAAATCTGCCGAGGAGTTGATTGCCATTTATACGGAGTGGCTTGCCAAATACCCGATTATTTCTATTGAAGACGGTTTGTCCGAAGAAGATTGGCCGGGATGGAAAGAGTTAACGCGCAAGCTTGGGGCAAAGATTCAGCTGGTGGGAGATGATATTTTTGTCACTAACCCGGCGATATTTAAAAAAGGCATTGCCGAGGGAATAGCTAACGCTATTTTAATCAAGGTTAACCAGATCGGCTCGCTCTCCGAGACACTGGAGGCAATCAGCATCGCCAAAAAGAATAAATATAACGCGATTATTTCGCACCGCTCCGGAGAGACCGAAGATACCACCATTGCCCACCTGGCAGTAGCAACCGGCGTCGGCCAGATTAAGACCGGATCTTTATCGCGCACGGACAGGATCTGTAAATATAATGAACTTTTAAGGATAGAAGAGGAGTTAGGTTCCCGCGCGGTCTATGCCGGGAGCACACTTTTTAAGTAATGATAATCAGGAAGGCATTCTGGCTCTTTGGCGTCGCAGTTTTTTTATTGATTATATTTTTGCCGGGCTACACCAAACTGCAGGGATTGCGGGACAGAAACCGCGATTTAGCAATTAAAATCCGGCAGCTCTCTGTAGAAAACGCCCTGCTGCAGCAGGAACTCGGCCGCGTGCAAAACGACCCCCTTTATCAGGAGAAGATTGTCCGGGAGAAGATGGGTGTCGTGCGTAAGGGAGAGATCCCGGTCAAAATCGTTCATCCCAAAGAATAATTGTTGCATTGCCGCAATAATAGGATATAATACCTCCGCGGGGTGGAGCAGCCTGGTAGCTCGTAAGGCTCATAACCTTAAGGTCAGAGGTTCAAATCCTCTCCCCGCAACCATTAAATAAGCCCGCCGGTAGCCCGGCGGGCTTATTTAACCTATTGTAAATAAATAAGTTATATATTTGTGTAAATTTACACCTTCTTAGCTTGACTTAGAGCCCAAAAGATGCTATAATTTATTATACCAGCCAAAAAGGATGGTAGAAAATGAGCTAAAACAGGGGGAAGCTAGAGAAGGCAACTCTCGGGATGAGGGTTGTCTTTTTTATTTATCAACAGGCAAGATGAGATGAAATTAGCCCACAAGACAGAAGAACAAATGAATCAGGAATTATTAGAGCTGCGCCAGAAAGCCGCGGAGCTGGAAAAGCTCAATGCAGAGGATAAGCGCATGGCGGAGGAATTACGCGAGGCGCGCCATGAGCTGGAGATCAGAGTTAAGGTACGCACGGCAGAGATTACTAAAGCCAATGAGGATTTGCACCGGGAGATTGTTGAGCGAAAAAGAATGCAGGATGTATTACAGAATTCAGAATCCCAGTATCGGACTGCACTTGATTCCATGGCTGACCCTATACATGTAGTGGATGAAGGCTTGTGTTTTGTATTATGCAATAAAGCGCTGCTATCCTGGAACAGGCAGTTAGGTTTAGAGGCAGACAGCTTGATCGGGAAAACAGTATTTGAAATCTACCCATTTCTGCCGGACAGAGTCCGTGATGAATACAGAAAGGTATTTGATACAGGCAAAATTCTTATTACGGAAGAGCATACTAAATTCGGGGGCAGGGTATTTATCACCGAGACTAGGAAAATACCTGTTTTAGAAAACGGTAAAACAATCCGGGTTATTACCGCGATTAGAGATATAACGGAGCGCGAAGACTCGGAGGGGAAATTTAGGGTCGTTGTTAACTGCACGGCAGATGGTTTTTGGATTGTGGATATGGAGGGGAAATTTATAGATGTCAATCCCGCCATATGCCGCATGCTCGGTTATAGCCGCGAAGAGATGCTAAAAATGAAAATACCAGATATAGAGGCGATAGAAAGAACGGAGGATGTCGTCAGGCACATTCAGAGAATACAGGATCTTGGTGCAGATCGTTTTGAGACCAAGCACAGGGGCAAAGACGGTAAGATCATCGATGTCGAAATGACCACTAATTTTATGAGGACTTCGGAAGGGTCCGGGCGGATCTTCTCATTCGTCCGCGATATCAGCGAGCGCAAGCAGGCAAGGGAGAGGCTAGAAAGATTAAATAAGGAAATTTTAGAATCAAACAAAAGGTTGGAACAATTAGCGGTAAAGGATTCCCACACCGGGCTTTATAATCACCGGTATCTGGAAGAGATTATAGAGGTAGAGTTTGACCGAGCAAAAAGATACGGCAACCCCTTTTCCGTAATTATGATAGATATAGATTATTTTAAGTCGATTAACGATGTCTACGGCCATCACTTCGGGGATATGGTCTTAAAGCAGATCGCGGAACAGCTTAAAAAGGGCCTGCGCCGCTACGATGTGGTTATCCGCTACGGAGGCGAAGAGTTTGTTATCCTCTCTCCTTTAACCGACAGGTCTACGGCCCTGATTTTAGCGCAGCGGATATTAGAAACCATCAATCTGCATAATTTCGGCGACAGAAAACATACCGTAAAGTTAAAATTAAGCATTGCCGTAGCTGCTTACCCCGAAGACAGAATAGTTAAAGGCATAAACCTGATTGAATTAGCCGATCAGATGCTTAACCGCGCTAAAGAGTCCGGCGGAAACCGGGTCTATTCTTTCCTGGACAGAAAAAAAGGTAGAATCAAGGCTTTAATAAAGAACGGCAGGGAATCCAACGGAGTCAGGTTCTTAAAAGACAAGATAGGGAAACTTAACAAACGGGCTAGCCAGAGCCTGATTGAAGCAATCTTTGCTTTTGCCAAAACCATTGAATTAAAAGACAAGCATACCGGCAGGCACGTAGAGATGACCGTTAAATACGCTACGGAAGTCGCCAAGAGGTTAGGGTTATCCGGCGAGGAAATAGAGAATATCCGGGAAGCCTCTATCCTGCACGATTTAGGCAAAATCGGAATAAGCGAGAGGATCCTCTTAAAAAAATCGAAGCTGACCAAAGAGGAGTTTGACGAAATCAAAAAGCATCCGCAGATAGGCGTGGATATTATCCGGCCGCTGCATTTCCTGCACGATATCATCCCCCTGATACTTTACCATCATGAATGGTGGGACGGTAAAGGGTATCCTGCCGGATTAAAAGGCGAGGACATTCCTATCGGAGCGCGCATTATCGCTGTTGCGGACGTCTACCAGGCTTTAATCTCTAGCCGGCCTTATCGCAAAGCCTATGCCCACGATAAGGCGTTGAAGATTATCAAAGAAAGCTCCGGTACCCATTTTGACCCCAAGGTCGTAAATACCTTCCTGGAAGTCATAAAGAAAAAGAAGTAATTTTTTAGGCTTTTTTCCTACCCCCTCAAAGCCACCTCAAGAGGCATTTTTTGTTTGCTAAAAAACTTATTTTTGTTATAATAGAGTGTCTTCAATGAGGTCAAGGAGCAAAAGATGATTGCACGTTACAGCCTACCCGAAATCAGCCGCATCTGGCAGGATGAGTTCAAGTTTAAGACTATGCTGGGGATTGAACTCTTACTTCTGGAGGCTCTCTATCAGCAGAAAAAGGTTCCTGCTAGCGCCCTGCGCCGGATTAAGAAAAAAGCAAAGTTCAATCTGGGCCGGATCAATAAAATCGAAGCCAAGACACAACATGATGTAGTGGCATTTATCACTAATGTGGCACAAAATATTGGGGCTGATGCCAAATACCTGCATCTAGGGTTGACCTCCTCCGATATCCTGGATACCACTCTGGGGGTGCAATTAAAAGCGGCTTCCGACATCCTGCTGGCAGACTTGGATAAATTAAGCCATACCCTCGCCAGAAAAGCAAAAAAATATAAAGACATGGTTTGCATCGGCCGCACGCACGGGGTGCACGCTGAGCCGACTACCTTTGGCCTTAAACTTGCCCTCTGGTATGATGAGACCAGGCGCAACATCGCCCGTTTACGCCAGGCCAGGAAAGAGGTTTCTTTGGGTAAGATTTCCGGAGCAGTGGGGACTTATTCTAATATCGAGCCGGAAACAGAACTTTATATTTGCCGTAAACTTGGGCTTAAGCCGGTGAATATTGCCACTCAGGTGATACCACGGGATGTATACGCCCAATATATGGCTACTTTAGCGGTGATCGGCGCGAGCCTGGAAAAGTTTGCCTTGGAAATCAGGCACCTGGAGAGGACGGAAGTCTTGGAAGCAGAAGAGCCTTTTGGCAAAGGGCAAAAAGGCTCATCGGCCATGCCGCACAAAAGAAATCCGGTGATCTGCGAGCGGATTTGCGGTTTAGCGCGCCTTTTGCGCGCCAACTCCCTCGCCGCAATGGAGAACGTCGCCCTCTGGCACGAACGCGACATCAGCCATTCTTCAGTGGAGCGGGTGATCATGCCGGATTCCACAATCACCCTGGATTATATGCTGCATAAATTTATAGAGGTGATAGAAGGTTTGGTGGTGTATCCGGATAATATGTTAAGCAATTTAGTAAAGACCCGCGGCCTGATTTTTTCCCAGC
Source organism: uncultured Planctomycetales bacterium (assembly GCA_964545575.1). Lineage (GTDB taxonomy): Bacteria > Omnitrophota > Gorgyraeia > Gygaellales > Profunditerraquicolaceae > CAZJFL01. Next base: position 83,639 of record CAZJFL010000004.1, on the reverse strand, counting down.
GGGTGCTCTTAGTCCTGATGGATAAAGGCTTAAGCCGGACCCGGGCCTACGATTTAGTGCAAAGATGCGCGATGAAGACCTGGAAGACGGGTTCTAATTTCCGGGATAATCTCTTCCGGGATAAAGAAGTAATGCGTTACCTAAAAACCCAAGAGCTGGATAAAATATTTGATTTGGATTATTACCTGCGCCACGTAAATAGGATTTTTCGCAAGGTCGGTTTATAATAAAAAATAAATAGCCAATCCTTCCTTGAACCTCCGGCAACTTTACCATGGCTTACAGAATTGAAGTAAAAGACAAGCCCGGAATTTTTGATGCCGCAGGATTCGGTATCAAAAAAGACATCCTGGACCTGGGGATAAATACAGTCCGGGATGTGCGGTTTCAACAGGTCTATCTTCTCGAAGGCAGCCTGTCAGAAGAGGAAGTACAAAGAATCTGTCGAGAGTTATTAGTAGATGAAATCGCGCAAGATTATTTCATAGGCGAGATAACGCGTAAACGAGATAACGGGAAAAGGGAATTTATTGTAGAAGTCGCCTATAATCCCGGCGTGATGGACCCGGTTGAAGAATCTACCCTAAAAGGGATAAAGGATTTAGGCATAGAAGGCGCCTCCTCCCTCAAGACCGCCAAGAAATACGTTATCAAGGGTAAATTAACTCCTGCGCAGTTAAAAATCATTTGTGATAAACTCCTCTACAACAAACTAATCCAGCATATAGTTGGGCCAGGGGTTAGGAGCCAGGGGTTAGGAGTCAGGAGCGATGCAGGGTATCAATTTAATCTCACTGTGGTAGATTTATTAAGCGCTTCTGATAAGAAACTGCAGGAGATCAGCAATCGCGGCCAGCTTTTCTTAAATCTATCCGAGATGCGCGCGATTAAAAATTACTTCAAGAAATTAAAGCGTAATCCCACAGATTGCGAGCTGGAGACGATTGCCCAGACCTGGTCAGAGCATTGCTGGCACAAGACTTTCAGAGGCAAAATAAAGTATACAGAAAAACTCCGAACTCCGAACTCCGAACCGAGAACTAAGAAAATAAACAACCTTCTAAAATCTACGATCATGAAGGTGACTAAGGAGTTGAATAAGCCCTGGTGCGTTTCGGTGTTCAAGGATAATTCCGGCGTAATTAAGTTTGATGATAAATATAATGTCTGTTTTAAAGTAGAGACCCATAATCATCCGTCGGCATTAGAACCGTTCGGAGGCGCCAATACCGGATCAGGCGGCGTCATCCGCGACCCTTTAGGCACTGGGTTAGGGGCTAAGCCGATTTTAAACACCGATGTTTTTTGCTTTGCTCCCCCGGATTATCCCTTTAGCCGATTGCCTGCCGGGACCTTACACCCTAAACGGATTATGAAGGGCGTGGTTTCCGGAGTGCGCGATTACGGAAATAAAATGGGGATTCCTACCGTAAACGGCGCAATTCTTTTTGATCAGGGCTTTGTGGGCAATCCTTTAGTTTATTGCGGCACAGTGGGAATTATGCCCAAGGAGAAATCCTTTAAAGAGCCAAAACTCGGGGATTTGGTAATGGTGGTTGGCGGCAGGACCGGCAGAGACGGAATTCACGGCGCGACATTTTCTTCCGGCGAATTGACCCATGAGTCAGAGACGATTTCTAGCGGCGCAGTGCAGATCGGCAACCCCATCCAGGAAAAGAAAATGCTGGATGTGATCCTGGAGGCGCGCGACAAAAATCTATACAGCGCCATCACTGATTGCGGCGCCGGAGGCCTATCCAGCGCCGTAGGCGAAATGGGGCAGGATTTGGGTGCTGAGGTGTATCTAGAAAAAGTCCCCTTAAAGTATTTCGGCCTAACTTACATGGAGATCTGGATTTCGGAATCTCAGGAAAGAATGGTGTTTTCTGTGCCTAAGGAAAATATAGATGCGCTTTTAGGGCTGTTTAATGCGGAGAACGTAGAAGCAACCGTGATCGGAGAATTTACGGATACCAAGAGATTAAAACTTTATTATAACGATAATTTGGTCTGTGATTTAGAGATGCGCTTCCTGCACGAAGGCCTGCCGGCCAGAGAAAGAAAAGCGGTTTTTATTCAGCCTAAACATAAAGAACCGGATTTACGTTGTCCCAAAGACCTGACGCCGTATTTATTAAAACTGCTTTCGCGCTACGATATCTGCTCTAAAGAATGGGTTATCCGGCAGTATGATCACGAAGTGCAGGGTGGTTCGGTTTTAAAACCGCTTACCGGCATCGTCAATGACGGCCCCTCTGATGCGGCAGTAGTAAAGCCAATATTGGGGTCGCAAAAGGGGCTGATTATATCCTGCGGTATAAATTTTAGGTATGGTTTTATTGATCCCTACTGGATGGCTGCTTCCTGCATTGATGAAGCGCTCAGGCAGATTATTGCAGTCGGCGGTTCGCTAAAGGAAGTGGCAATTCTCGATAATTTCTGTTGGGGTAATCCTGATAAGCTGGATAGGTTAGGGGGTTTAGTGCGCGCAGCTTACGGTTGTTATGATATTGCCAAGGCCTTCGGCATACCTTTTATTTCCGGAAAAGATAGCTTGAATAATGAATATGCGGTTAGAGGTAAATCTTTGGCTATCCCCGGCACACTTTTGATTTCGGCTATGGCCGTGTCGGATGATGTAAAAAATACGGTCTCTATGTATGCCAAAGAGCCGCAAGACCTGATTTATATAGTGGGAGAAACCCGCGATGAGTTAGGGGGTTCGCATTACTATGATTTATTTGGCGCCGTCGGCAATAACGTGCCGAAAGTTTTTCCCAAAAAAGCGAAGGCGCTCTTTGCGGCCTTAAGCAAGGCTTCTGTTTTAGACTTAATCAGGGCGATGCATGATTGCTCAGAAGGAGGTTTAGGCGTCTCGGCAGCAGAGATGGCTTTTGCCGGAGGGCTGGGCATGGAGTTGTTCTTGGCGGAGGTGCCCTATCAAACTACGGACTACGAACACCGAACACTGAATACCAGGAATGATTTTATCTTATTCTCCGAGTCGAATTCAAGATTCATTGTAGAAGTAGCTAAAAAGAATCAGAAGGCATTTGAGAAGGCATTGAAAGGTTTGCCATTTGGATTAATCGGTTGCACGAGCAGCAAAAAAGAATTTATAGTGCGTGGCCTCGATAACAAAGTTTGTATAAAATCTCATATTGACGAATTGAAGGATGCCTGGAGGGAGCCGTTAAGATGGTAAAAACAAAAATAAAAAAATCAATTATTAACGATGATTTTACGCACGAAGACCCCTGGCGGGTGTTCAGGATCATGTCAGAGTTTGTCGACGGTTTTGAGGTGCTTTCGCACGTCAAAAACGCAGTTTCCATATTCGGTTCCAGCCGCACCAAGCCAAGCCATCCGCATTATAAATTAGCCGAAGAGACCGCCTATCTGTTAGCTAAAGCCGGCCACTCTATTATCACCGGCAGCGGCCAAGGTATAATGGAGGCTTCTAACAAAGGAGCAAAGCGGGCGGGCGGGCAATCGATTGGATTAAATATTCAGATACCGGTACAGCAGAAACCCAATAAATACGTGGATACGCTTTTAGATTTTCATTATTTCTTTGTTAGAAAAGTCATGTTTGTCAAATACGCCAAGGCCTTTGTGATTATGCCCGGCGGCTACGGGACGCTTGACGAGTTTTATGAGGCGATTAACCTGATCCAGACGATGAGAATCAAGAAGTTCCCGGTGATCCTTTTAGGAAAGGATTACTGGAAGGGGATGCTCTTGTGGTTACGCGGCACTGTTTTAGAGAGCGGAAATATCAGTAAGGAAGACTTGGATATATTCACCATTGTCGATAGCCCTAAAGAGGTGGTGGCAGCAATTAAAAAATTCTATGCCCAGCGTTAAAGTTTGCGTTTTAAGGACAGCCGGGACTAATTGCGACAAAGAAACCGCTTTTGCTTTTGTCAGGGCAGGGGCTGCCGCGGAATTAGTGCATGTTAATAGTTTAATAGGGGGCGTAAAAAAATTAGCGGATTACGAGATCCTGGCCATACCGGGGGGCTTTAGCTACGGAGACGATATTGCCGCCGGTAAAATCTTAGCTAATGAATTAAAAAATAAATTAGGTGGGGAGTTAAAAAGTTTTATTTCCTCCGGAAAATTAATCATCGGCATCTGTAACGGCTTTCAGATTTTAGTCAAAAGCGGCTTATTGCCGGGTAATCCAGAGTTTAAACAAGAAGCAAGCCTGATTCTTAATGATTCGGCAAAGTTTGAAGACCGCTGGGTCTATTTGCGCTTAGCGCATATCGCATATCGCAAATCGCAAAATAAGTGCGTATGGACAAAGAATCTGCCGGAGATTATTTATCTGCCGGTAGCGCATGGAGAGGGTAAGTTTGTTACGCAGGATAAAAAAGTTTTAGATAGATTAAAGAAAAACAAGCAGATTGTTTTTCAGTATTGCGACGAAGATGGTCGCCTGGCAAAATATCCCTATAATCCCAACGGCTCAATGGAGAGCATTGGAGGTATCTCTGATGATACAGGTAGGATCCTAGGGCTGATGCCGCATCCCGAACGGCACATTGCTTTCTGGCAGCATCCGCGCTGGACAGGATCAAAAACAAGAGAAGAAGGTGACGGAATACAGATTTTTAAAAACGGCGTAGAATATGCCAAAAAATATCTTTAAGGAGAAAATATCATGAGCGGAATATTCGGAGTAATCTCAAAAAAAGATTGCAAGGAAGACCTGTTTTACGGCACGGATTATCATTCGCATTTAGGCACGCAGTTTGCAGGGCTAGCGGTCTGGGGTAAAGAGCTGGTGCGTAAGATCCATAACATCCAAGCAAGTCAGTTCAAGGCAAAATTCTTTGAAGATTATAAAAGCATGCACGGCAATATCGGTATCGGCGTCATCAGCGCCAGAGAAGAGCAGCCGATATTAATGCATTCTAAGTTCGGGTCTTTCGCCATTGTCACCAACGGTTTTATTGACAATGCCGACGAGCTGAGCGCTGAGCTCTATAAAAAAGGGAGGTCTTTCAGCGAGGTGACCGAAGGCGCGGTGAATGCCACGGAATTAATCGCCAAGCTCATCCTGCACGGTAAAAATATCGTCGCTGGCATAGAATACATGTTTTCCAAGATTAAAGGGTCTTGTTCTTTGCTTATTTTGAGCAAGGAAGGCATTTACGCCGCGCGCGATAGATACGGCTATAGCCCTTTAATAATAGGCCAGCGGAGCAGTGACTGGGCAGTGACTACCGAGACAGCTGCTTTTCGCAATCTGGGCTTTAAGATCAAGAAGGACGTCGGGCCGGGAGAAATTATCCTTCTGAATAAATCCGGGATAAAGTCTAAACGCAAAAGGGGAAAGTGCAATCAGATCTGCGCCTTTTTGTGGATTTATACCGGCTTTCCTGCTTCTTGTTACGAGGGGATTAATACAGAAATGACCAGAGAAAGATGCGGTAGGAATTTAGCCAAGGACGATGATATTAGGGCAGATATGGTGGCAGGTATTCCGGATTCTGGGACTGCCCATGCTATTGGTTATGCTATGGGTTCAGGGGTGCCGCTGCGCCGGCCGTTAGTCAAATACACGCCCGGTTTTGACCGCAGTTATACTCCGCCTTCGCAGGAAACCCGCGATTTGATTGCGCGGATGAAATTAATTCCCATCCCGGACCTGATTAAAGGCAAACGCATTGTCTTTTGCGATGACTCTATTGTGCGGGGAACGCAGCTTAAAAATTATACTATACAGAAACTCAAAAATCACGGGGTCAAAGAAGTGCATCTAAGGATCGCCTGTCCGCCCCTGATGTTTCCCTGCAAGTTTAATTATTCCACCAGAAGCATTGCGGAGTTAGCTGCGCGCCGGGCAATCAGGGCAATTGAAGGCAAGGATGTTTTGGATATCCGGCCTTACCTGGATGAAAAATCCCGCCACTATAAAAAGATGGTGGCCTGGATCGCCAGAGATTTAGGCGTGAGCACTTTGAAATACCATAAATTAGAGGATATGATCCGCGCTATCGGTTTACCGAAAGATAAGCTCTGTTTATATTGCTGGACCGGGAGAGAGCCTAGATGAGGAAACTGACTTACAAAAAAGCAGGCGTAGATATTCAGAGAGCAAGTATCTTTAAAGGAAAAATCAAGGGCCTGGTGAGAAAGTCTTTTAGCGGGGGAGTTTTAAAGGATATCGGCGGTTTCGGCAGTTTTTTTAGATTGCCTAAAGAAAAATATAAGGAGCCGGTATTAGTCTCTTCTTCCGACGGAGTAGGGACAAAACTAAAGATTGCCATCCTCGTCAATAAACACGATACCGTAGGAATTGATGCGGTGGCAATGAACGTCAATGATATTTTATGCGTCGGTGCCGAATCGCTCTTCTTTTTAGACTATATCGCTTCCGGAAAACTAAAGCCGGACGTGCTTTTTGAGGTAGTCAAAGGCATAAACAACGGCTGTATCCAGGCAGGATGTTCCTTAATCGGCGGAGAGACTGCAGAGCTGCCGGGTATGTACAAGGAAGGTGATTATGATATCGCCGGGTTCTGCGTGGGGGTGGTGGAAAGAAAAAATATTATTGACGGTTCAAAAATCAAGCCGGGCGATGTAGTCATTGGTTTGGCATCCAGTGGCATACACTCTAACGGCTATTCTTTGGTGCGCAAAGTGTTATCGCAGGGTGAACTAAAGCGCATGAGCAGCGAATTGCTTAAGCCCACGCGCATTTATGTCAAGCCGGTACTATCGTTACTACGAACACTGAACACTGAACACCGAACATCCATTAAAGGCATCGCCCACATCACCGGCGGAGCTTTTTATGATAAAATCGCCCGCATTTTGCCTAAAAATGTAAATGTATGCATCGCTAAAAATTCCTGGCCGGTGCCGAAGATCTTCCGTCTCATTCAGCGCAAAGGAAATATTGAAGATAAAGAAATGTACCATACCTTTAATATGGGTATCGGTATGGTTTTAATCGTTACGCCAAAATCTGCTAAGGCGATAATTTCCAAGCTGGCTAAATTCCAGCTAAAGTCATGGGTTATCGGAAAAGTAGTTAAGGGGAATAAAAAAGTAGAGATTATATGAGGATTTTACTAATAGGTTCTGGCGGCAGAGAGCATGCGCTGGTATGGAAAATAGCCCAGTCTAAATTGGTAGATAAGATTTTTTGCGCGCCGGGCAATGCCGGAATTTCACAGCAGGCAGAGCGCGTTGATATTAAGGTTGAAGACATTCCGGTGCTTTTAGATTTTGCGCGCCGAGAAAAAATAGATTTGACTGTAGTCGGCCCGGAGTCGCCCTTAGCTTTAGGGATAGTTGATGAGTTTGGCAAGGCCAAATTAAAGGTATTCGGTCCGAATAAAAAAGCGGCACAGCTGGAAGCAAGTAAAGTCTTTGCCAAGGAGCTGATGTTAAAATACGACGTGCCCACCGCCGCCTGTAAAATTTTTGATAATCCCGAGGAAGCCAAGAAATATATAGAAAAAATCGGCGCGCCCTGTGTGGTTAAAGCTGATGGCTTAGCCCAAGGCAAAGGCGTAGTGGTAGCTAAAACCATTGATGAGGCCAAGCAGGCAGTAATCCAAATGATGCAGGAGAAGATTTTCGGCGCGGCCGGCAACAAAGTAATTGTCGAAGAATGCCTGGAAGGCCAGGAGGCGTCAATATTAGTTATTACTGACGGGCAGGAAGTAATTTCTCTGGCTTCCAGTCAGGACCATAAGCGGATCTTTGACGGTGACCAGGGCCCAAATACCGGCGGAATGGGGGCTTATTCTCCGGCTCCGGTGGTGACTCCGCAATTATTTAAGGAAATTCTACAGAGCATAGCTTATAAAACTATAGACGGCCTGAGCAAAGAAGGCATAGATTACAAGGGAGTTTTATACGCCGGTGTCATGTTGACCAAAAACGGCCCCAAAACCTTAGAATTTAATGTGCGTTTTGGAGACCCGGAAACAGAGGCAATACTGCCGCGCTTAAAGTCGGATTTATTAGAGGCAATGTTGGTAGTGGCAGAGGGGAAGTTGTCGCGGGTGCGCCCTTTTGATTGGGATAGCCGCGCCTGCGTCTGTGTAGTCTGTGCTTCCGGCGGTTACCCCGGAAATTATGAAAAAGGAAAAGAAATATCCGGGTTAGAGGAAGCCGCCAAAATGAAAGACATAGTTGTATTTCACGCCGGGACAAAATTGCTTATCGCTAATGGCATATCGCATATCGTTACTAACGGCGGCAGGGTATTAGGAGTTACCGGATTAGGCCAGACTATCAAAAAAGCAATTGATTATACTTATCAGGCGGTAGAAAAAATAAGTTTTGCCGGGATGCATTATCGCCGTGATATAGGAGCAAGGGCATTAACCTAGGAGGATCTATGAGTAAACCCATCAGTATAATCATGGGTAGCCAGTCGGATTTAGAGACGGTAAACGAGGCAATCAAGGTTTTGAAGGAATTTAAGGTCGGCTTTGAAGTAAAGGTTTTATCCGCGCACCGGACGCCGAAAGAATTAGCTAAGTATGTAGAAGAATCTCCGAAAAGAGGAATAAAAGTTTTGATTGCCGCAGCCGGAGGCGCGGCAGCTTTAGCCGGAGTGGTAGCTGCGCATACGACACTGCCGGTGATAGGCATCCCCATAGAAACCAAAAGCCTCAAAGGCCTGGACTCATTATTATCGACGGCGCAGATGCCCGGAGGGATTCCGGTGGCTGCTATGGCCATAGGTAAGACCGGGGCCGAGAATGCCGCTTTATTTGCTTTGGCGATTTTAGGGGCTTTTGACAAAAAAATAGCGCGGGAACTCGACGCATACAAAAAAACAATGCGCCTTAAGGTATTGCGCGCAAAACTTAAGAGATGAAGACCAGGATTATCACCATAAACCTACAGCAACCCCGGAAAGCGGACATTAAAGAAGCAGCCGATATTCTTAAAGAAGGCGGATTAGTGATTATCCCCACTGATACGGTCTACGGCATAGCAGCCAATAGTGCCAACAAAGAAACCATAGAGAGGTTATCCGAGATAAAAAAGCGGCCGAAAGATAAACCGTTTTCTTTACATCTAGCTTTAAAAGAAGATGTCCGAAAATATGCTGTGGATATCCTGCCGGCGGCATACAGATTGATGGATTCTTTCTGGCCCGGGCCGTTAACGCTGGTTTTGAAAGCTAGAAATAACGGTAAGGTCGGCATACGTATTCCTGATGACAAAATCGCCCTGGCGATAATCAGAGAGGCGGATGTCCCGGTAGTCTGTCCTTCCGCAAACTTATCCGGCAAGGATGCCCCCCGGACAGCCAGGGAGGCTTTGCGGGATTTAGAAGGATTAGTAGAATTGGTGGTGGATGCCGGGCAAACCCTTCTGGGTAAAGAATCCACAGTCGTGGATGCGTCAGCGCTTCCCGTAAAAGTCTTAAGGGAAGGGGTTATCACTAAAGAAGAAATTGAAGAGATAGCCTACAAAAAAACCGTGCTTTTTGTCTGTACCGGAAATTCCTGCCGCTCGGTAATGGCCAAGGCGCTCCTAGAGCAGAAACTTAAGCAAAACGGGCGCCGCAACCTGGAAGTTTTATCAGCCGGAATAATGGTGTCGTCAGGATTAGGCGCGACAGAAACCACAAAAGAGTTATTAAAGCAGCAAGGTTTAGATATTTCAGGCCATCGTTCGCAAAAGATAAACGAGTCCTTGGTCAGGAAATCGGATATCATCCTGGTCATGGAAAAGCTGCATGAGGAGGAGTTATTAAAACTGGTGCCTGAGGCCGCAAATAAGGTGTTTTTGATCAAAGAGTTTGCTAAAATAAAGGATAATAACCTGCATATCGTTGACCCCATCGGTAAACCTATGGATTTTTATGCCCAAACCTTTGCGGTAATCAAAGAGGCTATAGAAAGGATAGCGGGTATAATATGAAAACCATACTTATTTCTTCGGATCACGGCGGATTCGCTTTAAAGAAAAGATTAAAGCCGTATTTAGAGAAGAAGGGCCTGGCGGTAAAAGATTTAGGCACTTTTTGCCGGGAGCGCTGCGATTATCCGGAGTTCGCCTATGCCCTGGGTAGGCTTATTTCTTGCGGCAAATATAAATTAGGCATCAGCGTATGCAAAAGCGGCATCGGTAATTCCATTGTCTTAAACCGGCTGCCTGGCGTGCGCGCGGCATTATGTTATAACACCCAAGCTGCCCGCCTGTCGCGTGAGCATAATGACAGTAACGTTTTAATATTAGGTTCATTATTCACCAAGGAGGGCCAAGCCAAAAAAATCATATCCGTCTGGTTGAAGACTAAATTTAAAGGCGGCAGGCATGCCCGGCGCCTGAATCAAATCAAACAAATAGAGAGAGGTGTTAGGCAAAAATGATGAAACATATCAAAAAAATCGATCCGGAAATATATCAGGCGATAAAAAATGAAATCGAAAGGCAGGAGGACAATTTAGAGCTGATCGCCTCGGAGAACTTCACCTCTTTGGCAGTCCTGGAGGCGCAAGGCTCGGTCCTGACTAATAAATATGCCGAGGGCTACCCGCACCGGCGCTGGTACGGCGGATGCGAATACGTGGATCAGGCGGAAACAAAAGCTATCGAGCGGGTAAAGAAATTATTCGGCGCAGAGCATGCTAATGTGCAGGCGCACTCCGGGACTCAGGCAAATATGGCAGTGTATATGGCTGCGGTTGAGCCGGGTGATACGGTGTTGGCGATGGATCTAGCCTGCGGGGGGCATTTGTCCCACGGCCATCCGCATAATTTCTCCGGGATGTTTTATAAAATAGTTACCTACGGGGTGAATAAAAAAACCGAGATGCTGGATTACGACTTGATTATGGATTTGGCTAAAAAGCATAAGCCTAAAATGATTTTAGCCGGGGCTTCGGCATACCCCAGGAAAATGGATTTTAAGATTTTCAGGAAAATTTGTGATAAGGTCGGGGCCTATCTTTTTGTAGATATGGCGCATATCGCCGGATTAGTTGCCGCGGGCATCCATCCAACGCCCGTTCCTTACGCTGAATTTGTCACCTCTACTACCCATAAAACTTTACGCGGCCCCCGCGGAGGATTTGTGCTCTGCCGCAAAGAATTCGCCAAAAAAATCGATATGGAAATTTTCCCCGGCATACAGGGTGGGCCGTTAATGCACGTGATTGCTGCCAAGGCCGTAGCATTTCGCGAGGCAATGACCCCGAAATTCAGGAATTATCAAAGGCAAATCGTAAGAAATTCGCGGGAACTTGCCAAGGCCTTAGCGAAAGAAGAATTTCGTATCGTCTCCGGCGGCACAGATACGCATTTGATGCTGGTAGATTTGACGGAGAAGGGAATTACCGGAGCCGATGCCTCCGCGGTATTAGAGCAGGCGGGTATCACCGTGAATAAAAACCTGATTCCTTTTGATAAAAAGGGAGCAGCCGTAACCAGCGGCATACGCGTGGGGACGCCGGCAGTAACTACCCGCGGGATGAAAGAGTTTCAAATGCGCCAGATAGCGGGTTTTATTGATCAGGCGATAGAGGTAAGCGACAGCCCGCAAGAATTAGAAAAAATCAAAAAGGAAGTTTTAGCTTTAACCAAAAGGTTCCCCTTATATCCGGAGTTGAAGGAAAAATGAAAAATAAAAAACAAGCGCATAATCGCCATCCCGCCACCAAAGATTTGGCGGGTGGTCGCAAGCAGATGATTCACAATCGACCAAGTTGGGATGAGTATTTTTTAGAGGTAGCGAATTTGGTTTCCAAAAGAGCGACCTGCCTGAGACGTCGCGTCGGCGCGGTTTTGGTCAAGGACAAGAAGATTTTAGCCACCGGCTATAACGGCGCGCCCTCGGGCTTGGCACATTGTTTTGAGACCGGCTGTATCCGGGAGAAATTAAAAATCCCTTCCGGACAACGCCACGAGTTGTGCCGCGGGCTGCATGCCGAACAGAACGTAATTTTACAGGCGGCACTTTACGGCGTAAGCACCAAAGGCAGCACCTTATATTTGACTAACCAACCCTGCGTGATTTGCGCAAAAATGCTGATCAACGCCGGCATTAAAGAAGTGGTCATCGCGGCAGGGTATCCTGATGAGTTAGCAAAGAAGTTCTTTAAGGAAGCCAAGATAAAAGTAAGAAAGACATGAAGTGTCCTTTTTGCGGCTATAAAGAAGATAAAGTCGTAGATTCGCGTGCCACGGCAGAGGAATCTGCTGTCCGGCGCAGGCGCGAATGTTTAAAATGCGGCAAGCGTTTTACCACCTACGAATATATCGAGGAAGTATCTTTAATGGTGATTAAGAAAGACGGCAGGCGCGAGCCCTTTGACCGTAAGAAACTATTAGCCGGCATTACCAAGGCCTGCGAAAAAAGGCCGGTGGGCATGGAGAAGATGGAGGATATTGCTACGCTTGTCGAGCGGGCAATTCAGAAAAAATCAGACCGCGAGGTTTATTCTACCAGAATCGGAGAGTTGGTGATGGAAAAGCTAAAAGGCTTAGACGACGTGGCCTACGTAAGATTTGCCTCAGTTTACCGGCAGTTTAAGGACGTCGGGCAGTTTATGGTGGAGTTAAAAGATATTTTGAATAAAGATAAGCCGAAGCGTAAATAAAGGGGAGATTCATCTATGCTAGAGATGGAATTGAGTAAAATTGTGATTGATGAAAAAAGGCATGACCAGCTGATTGTGCTTAAAGAAAAGGGCGGCGAGAGGATCCTGCCTATTGTGATCGGCCTAGCCGAGGCCTCAGCGATAAAATTAAAGATCAGCGGCTTTAATCCGCCCCGGCCGCTGACCCACGATTTAATGCACACCACCATCAAGCATTTAGAGGCGACTATCGAGCGCGTGATTATCGATAAATTGGAAGAGAATACTTTCCATGCAAAACTAGTGCTAAAGACCAGCTCCGGAGAGGAAAAAATCATCGATGCCCGCCCTTCTGACAGCATTGCCCTGGCGGTGCGCGCCCGTGCGCCGATATTCGTGGATGACTCGGTGCTCAAGCAGTCTGAGATATTTAATAAAGAGAAGTAAAATATAGATATTTTGCTGCGGGTTTGTTCGCGTGCGGAAATTTTTTGCCGTGCACTACGGTTTACTCGTCACTACGGACAGTATGCTTACGCGGATACGCGTCCTTCGTTCCTCGTGAATCCTTGTGCACTCCTGCCAAAAAATTTCTTATTGCACGCTCACAAATCCCTCCGCAAAATATCTAATCTGGCGATTAGCTAAAACCTCCATTCGCTCGAAAACCCGCCAGATTCATTTTGATAGTTTAATTTATCTTTAGCGGATGGCTTGGTTTGATTTCGAGCAGGGCGTCCGAGGAACCCGAGGGGGCACGGTTCGCCCGCTATCGAATGCTCGGCGAGAGCGAGGGTCCGCAGGCCGAGCGAAATTTTGCCACGCTGGGGCAAAATGAGCGCCCCTGCGAGAAACAAGACAAGACAGCCGCTAAACAGCATAATTATTCTATGACTCATACATTAGCTCCGGAAGTAAAAAATCTGCTAAAAGACATCCAGCGATTTGCTAGGGCAAAGAAGGTAAGACTGTATCTGGTCGGTGGGTATCTGCGCGATATCCTGTTAAAGAGAGAAAAGGATAATCCGGATATAGATTTTTGTCTTAAAAAAGGGGCGATCAACTTTGCCCGGGCCTTGAGGGAGCAGATCCGGGCCGGGTTCGTAGTTTTAGACAAGGAGCACGGCTGCGCGCGCTTAGTAAAAAGAATTAAAGATAAGGTTTATACCCTGGATTTTACCGATTTACGCGGCAAAGATTTAAACGCTGACCTCCTGCACCGTGATTTTACCGTCAACGCCATGGCTTTGGGGTTAGAGGATATACTCGCCGGAAATTTAGATGATAAATTAATTGACCCGCGCGGCGGGAGAAAAGATTTAAAGGCAAAGATTATCCGCATGGTAGCAAAAAAGGCTTTTGACGAAGACCCTTTAAGGATTTTACGCGCCTTCAGTTTATCCGCTATATTCGGTTTCGGAATTGATAAAGAGACATTAAAATTAGTAAAAGTAAAGAAAGGAAAACTCTCCGGAATTTCCTGCGAGCGCATCCGTGATGAATTGTTTAAGATTTTAGAGCGGCCGGACGCTTTCGGGCACCTGCTAAAATTAGACCAACTCGGCATCTTAAAAATAATCATCCCGGAGATTGAGCTGATGCGGGGGGTGGAGCAGGGGCCGTATCACCATTTGGATGTCTGGAAGCATACTTTAGAGACGATAAAACAGCTGGAAAGCGTGCTAGAGGGGAATAAAAACAACAAAGATATACGGGATTACCTGAACGAGATAATTTGCGCCGAAAGGAAACGCCGCGCCCTGATAAAATTAGGAGCGCTTTTACACGATATCGGAAAACCGCAGGCCCGCCGCCGCCAGGAAGGTAAAACTATGTTTCATGGCCACGAACGTATCGGTGCGGACATCATGGAAGTCGTTGCCAAGCGCCTGAAACTTTCCAATGACGAACTACAGGCCTTGGAAAAAATGATCTTCTGGCATCTGCGCCCCGGATACTTGGCTGATAACGAGGATATCAGCGCGCGGGCAAAGTTTAGGTATTTCCGCGATGCGGCAAGAGAAGGCGTAAGCACGCTTTTGATTTCCATCGCCGACCAGCGCGCCACCCGCGGGCCTTTGACGTCGGACGAATCGCGTATCACTCATGAAAAGGTATGTTTTAACTTAATCCGCGAATACTTCAAAAAACTTAAGGAAAAAAAGAAGCTGCCGCGGCTGATTAACGGCGACGACCTGATAGAGAGATTAAAATTAACCCCTTCCCCCTTAATCGGGAAGATCCTGTCCGAAATAGAGGAGCTACAGGCAATCGGCAAGATTAAAACCAAAAAACAGGCCCTAGTAGCGGCAAAAAGGCTGGTAAAATAGTAAGAAAGGAGAAAGATGAAAGCATTTTTGATAGGTTTGTTATTTATTTTGGCGGTGGCAATATTGGGGGTTTTAGGGCTCCTGCTTTTTCCACTATTGGTGGTATTAGGTTTAGTCCTAAAGGTGTTGTTAATGTTTTTCTTTGTGATATTCTCCATCTGGCTATTGGGTAAGTTCATCATTTTTGTCTGGAAAAAGCTTAAGGCTTAAAATATGCTTAACCGCGAAGAAATCAACCGTCTGATCAAAGAGAAAAGACTGATTCAGGGTTATATTGATTTGGAGACCCAGGTTACGCCTAACGGCTTTGATTTAACCGTAGCCGGTATTTACGAATTTAAGGGCGCCGGGGCTTTGGATTTCTCCAATAAAGAAAGAGTAATTCCGCCGGATAGAGAAATCCGTCCGCGTAAAATAAAACCGGTTGATAAATTCGGCTGGTGGCAGTTGAAAAAAGGCGTCTATAAAATAAAGACCAACGAAACGGTTAACTTGCCGAATGATCTAATCGCTATGGCTTTTAGCCGTACCTCTCTTTTAAGAATGGGCGCTTTTACCCAGCACGGCGTTTGGGATGCCGGATTTAAAGGAAGAAGCGAGTTTGTGTTAGTCATCCAGAACCCCAAAGGAATAAAAATTAAGCAGAATGCCCGGGTCGCGCAATTGGTCTTTACCAAAATTAACGAAACCGCGCAGGGCTACCAGGGGATTTATAAAAATCTATAAATGCTGATTAAAGAGACCGAAATTAAAATCTGCCAAGGCGATATTACGGAATTAAAAGTTGAGGCTATTGTCAATGCCGCCAATAATAAGTTAGCCATGGGCGGCGGGGTTGCCGGCGCGATCAGGAAAAAGGGCGGCCAATCAATAGAGGAGGAAGCGCTAAAAAAAGGCCCCATAAAAATAGGCGAGGCGGTATTTACTTCTGCCGGGAGCTTACCGGCTAAATATGTAATCCATGCCGCGACTATGGGGATGCCTGCCTGCCGGCAGGCAGGGATTTTCGAAACTGATGAAATCAAAATCAGGAATTCCTGTAAGAGCGCTTTGGAAGTCGCCGAAGAATTAAAGATAGAATCAATCGCTTTTCCGGCCTTAGGCTGCGGCGTAGGCGGATTTCCTCTGTTGGCATCCGCCAAAATCATGGCCCAGGAAGTGTTAAAGCACCTGCGTGAAAATAAGACCAGCTTAAAAGAGATAATCTTCTGCCTGTACGATTTAGAGGCTTATGACGTCTTTAATAAAGGAGTGATAAGCTATCTTGATTATGTTACCCGGAAATTACAGCAGGGGCCTTTTATGACGGCAGATGCTATCATTGAGATTCCCGTCTCGCCGGCAGGCGGGGATGATGGGATTGTGGTGATCGAGCGCAGCAACCCGCCTTTTGGCTTTGCCCTGCCCGGCGGCTTCCTGGATTACGGCGAGAGTTTAGAGGAGGCGGTAATTAGGGAGGTAAAAGAAGAGACAAATTTGGACGCTGTAGAAGTAAAACAGTTTCATACCTATTCTGACCCCCAGCGCGACCCGCGATTTCACACTATCGACACGGTTTTTCTGGTAAGGGCAGAAGGTAAGCCCAAAGCAGGCGATGATGCCAAGGCAATAAGAATAGTAAAATTAAGCGAGGTTTTGAAGTTAGATTTTGCCTTTGACCATAAAAAGATCATTCAGGATTACCTAAAATTTAAGGCAGGGCGTTCCCCATTTTAATGCCGCGGATATTTACTTTTATTTTTTTATTTTTATTTCTTCCTAAAGCTTACGCACAGAATCACCAGAAAATTTGTATTAAGAATGTCTGCCTCAAGGCGGAAATCGCCGAAACTCCGGCCGCCAGAGAGCGCGGTTTAATGTTTAAGGATAGCTTAAGCGAAAAGCAAGGAATGCTTTTTATATTCGAGGAAGAAGAAATACATGTCTTCTGGATGAAAAATATGCGTTTTCCCCTGGATATGATCTGGATCGACGCGGAAAAAAGAATAGTAGAGATAAAAGAAAATATCCCGCCCTGCCGGCAAACCTGCGAGAATATCACGCCTGCGGCAGAAGCCAAATATGTATTAGAGGTAAGTTCGGGTTTTGTTAAGCAGAACGTAATTAAGGTGGGGGATAGGCTGGAGTTTTAGCCTTCGCGCAGTTGTTTCTCGGCGTCTACGATATCGCGCTTGATCACCCGGATGGTTTCTCCGAGCCTTTCCTTTAAGATATAAGAAGCGACCTTGGCCTTGTTAATCTCCCTTAAAATCTGAATACTCATCCGGAAATACCTTATTACTTCTCCTTCGTCGGTATCGGTGCATTGCAGGATTTTATCAAAGTTGGTCCCGCGCAGCCACGCCTCCATGCAGGCGCTTAAATGAAAATAGGGTTTTTTGCTGATCGGATAAATGCGGTATTTTATCTCGCGCTTTTTTATTTCTTCGTAAAGCTCGTCAGTTAGGCTCCTGATTTTATCTGCCGGCTTAGAGAGTCGCAAAATCTTCTGGTGTTTGCGCGGTTCAAAGACCACTGCCGCCGCAATAACCCCTAAACCAAACTCATCTACCTGTTCCAGGACGCCCCGGGTATATAATTCCGAGAGAATTAATTCGTAGCCATAGACGCTTTTGGCGAACTGCCCTTTGCGGGTGAGTGATCCGGATTCGATGAAACCTGTGTCTTTTAAGAGTTTAAGCTTGCTCTCAATCAGCTTTAAGGCTTCTTTTTGTTCGTTTTTACGGGATTGAAAATAGTGCAGGGAGAGGGGGTAGATTTTAAAAAGGCCCTCCTTGTATTTTTCATAAAGGTTAAGTATGGTAGCATAGGAAGTATTCAGCTGGCTCCGGACTTCTTCGGGTTTTCCGTAGAGCACCTGTTTTACTTCTTCAGGTCTTATTCTCTGCAGGTTGACCCGGCAATAGATGAAGCCTTCCTTATCGATACCGCGCCTGCCGGCGCGGCCGGCCATCTGGTAAAAATCGCGCACTTTTAAGTTGCGCACATAGCGGCCGTAAAACTTGCGCAATTCGTCAAAAATAACCGAACGGCTGGGCATATTTATCCCCAGCGCAAAAGTCTCGGTGGTAAATATTACTTTCAGCAGCCGGCTGGTAAAAAGCCGCTCGATCACTTCTTTTAAGGTGGGCAGCATCCCGGCGTGATGATAAGCAATCCCCCGCTGAATTAGCGGATAAATATGCGCGGCGGATTTTTCGTGGGCCAGGTCAAAGCGCTCGCAGAGGGAATTGTAAAGCTCGGCGATTTGGGCCTTTTCTTGGTCATTCAGGAAATTATAACCGTAGAGCTCAAAGGCCAAATCTTCAGCACGCCTTCTGCCGAAGACAAAATAGATGCAGGGAAGGCCTTCGTTCTGGCGGATGTAATTTATGAGGGCGTGTAATTTATTAGGCCGGCCGTAATGCATTTTTTTAAGCTGCTCGAACTTATCTAGGATTTCATTCTGGCAGTGGAAGAAGAAGTGCAGTGGTACCGGCCGCTTCTCTTCAAGCACCACCTGCACCGGTTTTTTATGCACCGACTCCAGCCACTGGGCGAACTCTTTGATATTGGGGATTGTGGCGGAAAGCGCCAGGAGCTTCATATGCGGCGGTAAAAAGATCAGGGATTCTTCCCAGACCGTGCCGCGCTCTTCGTTATCGATATAATGGATTTCATCATAGATGACCCAGGAGTATCTTTGGAGGCTTCCGGGTTCATCCAGAATCTTGTTACGGAATATTTCGGTAGTCATGATCAGGACCGGCGCCTCCGGGTTTATCGAGACATCTCCGGTCAATATTCCGATTTTATCC
Source organism: uncultured Planctomycetales bacterium (assembly GCA_964545575.1). GTDB lineage: Bacteria > Omnitrophota > Gorgyraeia > Gygaellales > Profunditerraquicolaceae > CAZJFL01. The sequence continues at coordinate 64,943 of CAZJFL010000004.1, read as the reverse complement.
TTAAAATTAACCTGGAAATCGCGGAACTTCTGGTTAGAGAGGGCTTTAATGGGGGCGGTGTAGATTACTCCGACGTTACGCTGGATGCACTCATTGATAATGTGTTCGGCAATCGCGGTCTTGCCGGCTCCGGTAGGGGCGGAGACGATTACGGAATGGCCGTTATTGATATGTTCGATTGCCTCCTGCTGAAAACGGTCGTAAAGCATAATTTAGTAACTAGTAATTTAGTAACTCGTAACTAGTAATTTTTAAAGCCTTACGGCAGAAATGTTTTTTTGGGACCTGGATTACGAGTTACTAGTTACGAGCGTACGAGTTACGGCTTTTATTATTATAATCTAAAATCATTGATTTATCTAATAAAAATAGTATTATAGTGATAGTTATGAGGGCGAGGTTTTAAACCTCATAACAGATAAAAATGGGGGGTAATATGAAAAAAGTAATTTTTGTCTTTATGGGATTACTGCTTACCGCCGGGCTCTATCTTTACGCCGAAGAGCCGACAAATATCCATTATTCTAACTATACCTTTACCATACCGTTCGGCAAAAACTATGATTACACCAATATTCTGGTCAAAAGAGCGGTTGACGGCGATACTTTAGTACTGGAAAACGGGGAGAGGGTGCGGTTAATCGGAATAGATACGCCGGAGATGCACGAATCGGATAAATTGGACAGGGATAGCCAGAGATCCGGAGAGAATAAACGCACCATCCAGGAATTGGGAAAACGTTCTTATCTGTTCACCAGAGACCTGGTGGAAGGAAAGCGCGTAAGCTTAGAGTTTGACGTAGAGAGGCACGACAGGTACGGCAGGCTGCTGGCCTATGTCTTCTTAAAAGATAAGCAGCAGACCTTCGTGAACGCCGAAATAGTCAAGGCAGGTTACGCCTCTTTAATGACTTTTCCGCCTAACGTAAAATACGCGGATTTATTTTTAAAGTTATACCAGGAGGCCCGCGCCAATAAGCGCGGCCTGTGGAAATAACAGGAGGTAGCGATGCTTAGATACTTAACCGCAGGAGAATCGCACGGTGAGGGTTTGGTCGCTATATTAGAAGGCATGCCGGCAGGCCTGAAGGTGGATACTAACCGCATCAATGAAGAATTAAAACGCCGGCAAGCGGGCTTTGGCCGCGGCAAGCGCATGCAGATTGAGAAAGACAGTGCCCAGATTATTTCTGGCCTGAAGAACAATATCACTTTAGGCAGCCCTCTGGCGCTGCTGATAGAAAATAAAGATTCCAGCCTCCAGAATTTAAAGCAAGTAGTCTGTCCCCGGCCGGGGCATGCGGATTTGGCGGGATTATTGAAATATGGTTTTAGCGATGCGCGGGAAGTGCTGGAGCGCGCTTCCGCCAGAAGTACGGCCGCCACCGTCGGTATTGGCGCAATCTGCAAAATGCTGCTCTATGAGTTTAAAATCAGGATTACCAGCAGAGTATTATCTATCGGGGGCGAGGCTTCTTCCTGGGGGATGCGCGAGAAAATCACCCAGGCTATCGCAGCTAAAGATACGGTGGGAGGGATTTTTGAAGTTAAGGCCCAGGGCGTATTGGTTGGCCTGGGTAGCTATGTCCAGCCTGACCGGCGCCTGGATAGCCGCCTGGCAGGAGAGATAATGTCTATCCCCGGCATCAAGGCAGTAGAAATCGGTTTAGGCTTTGGTTATGCCGGTGTCTTTGGCTCGGAAGCGCACGATGCGATTTACTATAAAAAAGGCAAGGGGTATTTTCGCAAGACCAATAATGCCGGCGGGATAGAGGGAGGTATTTCTAACGGCCAAGAGATAATTTTACGCGCCTGTATGAAGCCGATTTGTACCCTGATGGAGCCGCTTGTTTCCGTAAATATCTCCACTAAGAAAGCCGCCAGAGCCAGCACCGAGCGGTCGGATATCTGCGTGGTGCAGGCCGCCGGCGTAGTAGCGGAAGGCGCCTGCGCTTATGTCTTAGCCGGTGCATTGTTAGAGAAATTCGGCTCGGATTCGCTGAAAGATATAAAGGAAGCGTATAAGAATTACCTGAAAAGAATCAGTTAGAAAACGTCGCCCCCTTCGTCTATTATAAGTGAGGGCATGATTTACGGAGCGCTAGCGAACGTAAATCATATGTCCGAACTTATCCCGCCAAAGGCGGGAGATTATAGAAGGGGGTGATTGAGATGGCAGAAGAGGGCTTAAAAGTAGTACGGCTGCATCGCTTTGACGGCGACTCCAAAACCAAGGCTTTTGTGGATGTTTCTATCGGCGATTACATCGTCAAAGGCCTGCGTATCGTAAAGGGGCAAAAGGGGTTATTTCTGGCCATGCCGCAGGAGAAATCCAAAGACGGTAAATGGTATAACTCTTTTTATCCGGTGACCAAAGAAGCACGGGCGAGCCTCAATGATCTGGTTTTGACCGCATACGAAGAGTAATTAATAACAGGGACACCCTTTCTGCTAATCGGGAGGGTGTCTCTGTGTCAAAGTTAAGGGGGACACCCTTAGCTTTGGCAGAAAGGGTGTCCCTAAAGATGAATAATATTTATTTAGTGGGATTCATGGGTACGGGCAAGACCGCGGTCGGCCGGGAACTGGCTAAAAAGAAAAAATGGCGTTTCCTGGATTTAGACGAATTGATCGAGTTAAAAGAAAAGCGCCTCATCACCGAGATATTTGCCAAAGAAGGGGAACCCTATTTTCGCAAAATAGAAAGGCGCCTTTTAAAAGAGGTAGCTAAAGAGAAAAATTTTGTGGTGGCTTGCGGCGGTGGGATTGTGGTTGATCCGGATAACGTCAAAACTATGAAAGCAAGCGGGAAGATGATTTGTCTAACCGCCAGGCCCGACATAATCTGGAAAAGAACTTTTAAGTTCGGGTATCGCCCGCTCTTAAACGTGCCTAATCCAAAAAAACAGATAAAGTTGTTATTAAAATTGCGCGCCCCTTATTATGCCCAAGCCGATAAGGTTATCGATACCTCCAGAATTACCGTGAAGGAAGTAGTAGCTAAGATCGCTAAACTAATAACCCAAAAGAAATGACCAGACTCCAAGCGTTGATCGGCCTGAACTTGACTTATGATATCGGCACGATCAGGCTGAATAAATTATTGGAATATTTCGGCACGCCGGAGAATATTTTAAACGCTCCGCAGGAAAGATTGTCTATGGTCTACGGCATCGGAGGAAATATCTCCAGCGGTATAAAGTCTATAGGCGAGAAAGATATCGATAACGAACTCGTGGCAGCCGCTAAACTTAAGCTAAAAATTATTACGCCGGATGATAGCGATTACCCCTCTAATTTAAAAAATATTTTCGACCCGCCGATTGTGCTCTATGTAAAAGGGGAATTGAAAGCCATAGACACTTTGAGTATTGCCATTGTCGGCTCCCGCCGCGCCTCATATTATGGCCTTTCTTCGGCTGAGAAATTTGCCGCGGAGTTATCCGCCAGAGGCTTTACTATTGTCTCGGGTATGGCGCGCGGCATAGACACCTATGCCCACAAAGGCGCGCTAAAGCAGGGAGGCCGCACCATTGCCGTAATGGGCAGCGGTTTTAAGCATATCTATCCTGAGGAAAATAAAAAACTAGTAGAGGAAATTTCAGGAAACGGCGCGGTGATTTCGGAGTTCCCCATGAATGCCGAGCCGCTAAAGCATAATTTCCCCCGCCGTAATCGCTTAATCAGCGGGTTAAGTTTAGGCACGCTCGTTGTAGAAGCGGCTAGAAACAGCGGCGCTTTAATCACCGCGGATTTTGCCTTGGAACAGGGCCGGGAAGTTTTTGCTCTGCCCGGCAAGGTAGATTCCGGCACTTCTTTTGGGCCTAATGAATTAATCAAGCAAGGGGCAAAGTTAGTTTCCTGCGCGGATGATATTATAGAGGAATTTAATTTTAACCCGCAGGGATGCGTGCAGGAGGAGTCAGCCCCGCAGACGTTTAGCGCCGGATTAGCCAATCAGGAAGCAATTTTATATGAGGCGATAGCCTCCGGTCCGGTCGATTTAGATGAGATTATAGAAAAGACACACCTTGACATTCCCGCGATTTCCAGTATGCTTTTAGCATTACAGATAAAGAAATTAATCCGGCAGCTTCCCGGAAAGCAATTTGTCAGGAATTAAAATGAGTAAGAAAAGTTTAGTCATTGTGGAGTCGCCTACTAAAGCTAAAACCATAGGCAAGATACTCGGCGATAAGTTTACGGTGGTCTCCTCTATGGGGCATCTGATCGATCTACCTAAGACCACCTTAGGCGTGGATATAGAAGCAGATTTTAAGCCGGAATATGTGGTGATTTCGGGAAGGCAAAAGGTATTAACCGCTCTAAAAAAAGACGCCAAGGATGCAGAGTGCATTTATGTTGCCACTGACCCTGACCGGGAGGGCGAGGCTATCGGTTGGCAGCTTAGGGAGAGGTTATTTAAGGGAAAGAAAGTTTTGCGGGTAGTCTTTCATGAGATTACGCCTAGCGCAGTAAAAGAAGCTTTTGGGAAGCCGCGCGATTTTGATACGAAGTTAATTGAAGCGCAGGCAGGCCGCAGGATACTGGATAGAATTGTGGGCTATTTCTTAAGCCCTTTATTGTGGAAGAAGATCGTGCGCGGCTTAAGCGCGGGGCGCGTGCAGTCTGTGGCTTTAAAACTGATTATCGACCGCGAAAAACAGATTAAAAACTTTACCCCCCGGGAATATTGGGAGGTCGAGGTAGAGTTAAAGAAAGTTCAGAGTTCAGAGTTCAGAGTTCAGAGTTCGTTCACCGCCAAGTTAGATAAAATTGCCGACAAAAAGGCCAAGATAACAAATAAAACAGAAGCCGACAGGATAGTGGTAGATATAGACGGAAAGAAATTTGTAGTTTCCGAGATTAAAAATACAGAAAAAAGACGTTACCCCGACCCGCCCTTTATTACCAGCACCCTGCAGCAGGAAGCCTTTAATAAATTGGGCTTTAACGGCAGGAAGACCATGATGGTGGCGCAGGAGTTATACGAAGGTGTTGATATCGGCAAGGAAGGTCCTACGGGTTTAATTACCTATATGCGCACGGATTCTACCAATGTTTCTGCCATTGCCTTGAAAGAAATAAGGCACCTGATTACGAAAGAATTCGGCAAGGATTATCTGCCCAAAACACCCAATGTTTATAAGGCCAAGAAGTTTGCCCAGGAGGCGCATGAAGCCATCAGGCCTTCTTTAGCAGACCATTCTCCCGAAAACCTGAAAACTTTTTTAAGTGAAGACCAGTATAAATTATACGCTTTGATTTATAATCGTTTTCTGGCTAGCCAGATGACGCCGGCACTTTATTCTGTCACTACGGTAAATATCAATGCCGAAAAATACCTGTTTACCGCTTCAGGAAGCAAGCTTATCTTTGCCGGCTTTGCCAAAGTATATAACAAAAATAATAATGACGAGAAAGAAAAGAATATTATTCCGCCGCTGGCTCAGGGAGATATCCTAGATTTAGTTAAATTAATTCCCTCGCAGCATTTTACCAAGCCTCCGGCGAGATTCTCCGACAGTTCTTTGGTCAAGTCCCTGGAAGAAGACGGCATTGGCCGGCCCTCCACTTACGCGCCTATTATTTATACGCTCATTCAACGCGATTACGCCCGCCGCATCAGGAGCTATTTTCATCCCACCGAGCTGGGATTTAAGGTTTGCGAGATGCTCGTGGAGTACTTCCCCAAGATTATGGATGAAAAATTTACCGCGCTGATGGAAGAAGAGCTGGATGAGATTGCCGAGGGAAAAATTGATAAAATAAAAGTTTTGCAGGATTTTTACCAGCCTTTTAAGGTAAGCCTCGATTTTGCGCAGGCCAATATTAAAAAAGAAGTGGTGTATACTGAAGAGGTCTGCGAGAAATGCGGCAAGCCGATGGTGATCAAGTGGGGCCGCCGGGGAAAATTCTTGAGCTGCTCAGATTACCCGCAATGCGCGTTTTCTAAATCCATTACTACCGGCGTCAAATGCCCTGAAGCCCTATGCGGCGGCGAATTAATTGAAAGGCGCTCAAAGCGCGGATTCTTCTACGGTTGTTCAAATTTCCCCAAATGCAGGTTTACCTCGCGTACCCTTCCAGAGGAAAAAGCTAAATGATCGACCGTTTTACGGAAAAGTTCATCCGCTATCTGGAAATCGAAAAAAATTACTCAAAGCACACCATTCTTAATTACCGTCTCGATTTAAGCGGCTTCAATAAGTTCTTAGGCGAAATACCGCTGGAAAAAATAGATTACCTGCTTTTAAGAAAGTATCTGGCGGTTTTAAAAGAAAAAACCTTAGGTACCAGGAGCGTCTTACGCCACCTTTCTACTTTAAGGTCATTTTTTAGGTTCCTTACCCGCGAAGGCTACCTTAAGACTAACCCCATTCTTATCCTTTCCAGCCCCAAGCCCGATAAACACCTGCCGCAGTTTCTTACCGAAGAAGAAGTCACGCGTTTAATCAACGCTACCTTTATCAATAAGAAAGTAGATGAGCGCAGTTTGCGCGACCGGGCGATTTTAGAGACATTTTATTCCACCGGCATACGTATTTCTGAGCTGGTCGGTTTAAGTATTGACGATGTGGATTTTATCTCAGGCGTAGTTAAGGTTTTGGGCAAGGGCAAGAAAGAGCGCATCGCGCCGATAGGCGAGGCCGCGCTTACTTCCATCGGAAATTATCTCAATAAAAGAAAAAAGCAGGCCAAGGCGGTTTTTTTAAATAAAAACGGAAAACGCATTACTGACCGCGGGGTAAGAGGCATAGTGGGTAAATATATACATCTGGCCGGTCTCAAAGGGGGGGTATCGCCGCATACGCTAAGGCACTCATTTGCCACCCATCTTTTAAACCGCGGGGCGGATTTAAGGAGCGTGCAGGAGCTTCTAGGCCATGCGAATCTTTCCACCACCCAGATTTATACGCATCTGACGACGGATAGATTAAAGAGCGTTTACGACAAAGCGCATCCGCGCGCCTGATTGTAAAAATTTTTATCCATTCTTTATAGATTTTGCGGGTCTGAACTGCTTAGCGGGTCCTGCCGGCCGAGCCACCTCTGCCTAAGCTCGCTTACGCTGCGCGCGGCAAGGCCTTCGTCTCGTCCGTCACCCGCTAGTAAGCAATCCCCCCGCAAAATGCGGCTAAAACAGGAGGTATGTATGTCTAAAAAGTCACTATTTATTATTTTGCTTTTTATTCCCGTTCTCTTATTTCCTAATCCCGCCTTTTCACAGACGAGCAATAATGCTGCGAGTCCTGTTAGTGTCACGGACATAGTATCGGCCAACAACCAGTTCGCCTTTGATTTATACGCGAAATATAAATCAAAAGAAGGCAATATATTCTTCTCGCCATATAGTATTTCAACTGCTTTAGCCATGGCTTATGAAGGAGCGCGGGGTAAGACCCAAGAAGAGATTCAGGCGGTTTTTCATTTTCCGATAGATGACAATGTACGAAGGAACGCTTTTACGGAGATTTATAATGAAATAAATAAAAAAGATAAAGATTATATCCTATCGACTGCAAATGCCCTTTGGGCAGAGAAAGATTACCAATTTCTTCCGGAATACTTTAATCTCATTGATAAATATTACGGCGGTAAGGTGACTAACCTTGATTTTATTCGCGAGCCTGAGCCATCCCGCCTGACTATAAATAACTGGGTAGAGGAGCGCACAAATAAGAGGATAAAAGACTTAATTCCATCTGGAGTAATCAATGGTTTGACGCGTCTTATTCTCACTAATGCCATTTATTTTAAAGGAAAGTGGTTTAAACAATTCGACCCTAAACTTACAAAAGAGGAAGATTTTAAGGTCACTCCTGAGAGATCGGCTAAAGTTCAAATGATGCATCTGGCTAAAATAGAAGAACTCGGTTATTTTGAGAATGACCAAATACAGATTCTGGAGCTTCCTTACAAAGGGCGGGATTTATCAATGCTTATCCTTCTTCCCAAGAGCGGCGATCTAAAAACTTTAGAAGAATCTTTGACTACCGAAAAGCTTTCTGAATGGAGAAAAGGCCTCCACGAACGGGAAGTTAAGGTATATATACCCAAATTTAAATTTGAAACCGAGTATTTTATGGCTAAAGACCTTGCAGAGATGGGTATGCCGACAGCCTTTACACTAGGTATTGATTTTGGAGAGGAAGCAGATTTTTCAGGGATGACCGGCAATAAACGATTGAATATAGACCAGGTAATTCATCAGGCATTTGTGGAAGTGAATGAAGAGGGGACTGAAGCAGCAGCAGCAACAGCGGTGATTATGCAGGAATGTGTATCTATACCAGAAGAACCAAAAATATTCAAAGCAGACCACCCATTTATATTCATCATAGAACAGAAAAAAACAGGGAATATTTTGTTTTTAGGAAGGGTTAATGAACCCTCGGCATGACAGGGATAGGGCGGCGATGTAATATGTTTATCATTTACGACTTAATATTTCTGGTCATTAGCATCGTATATCTGCCAATATATTTATTGCGCGGGAAGTTTCACCGCGGATTTTGGGCGCGCCTGGGGGTATTGCCGAAAGGTTTAGCGCTTGATCAGCCGATCTGGATTCACGCCGTCAGCGTCGGGGAAACGCAGGCAGTAAAGGTGCTTATCGAAGAATTAAGGAAGGCCTACCCCGCTAAAAAATTCGTCATTTCTACTGTCACCGCCACCGGTAATAAAATTGCCAAAACAATTGCCAGAGACGGGGACTTAGTCACTTACCTGCCGCTGGATTTTAGTTTTATTATCAGGAACGTGATAAATAAGGTCAGGCCCAAAGTTTTTATTTTGGCTGAAACAGAAATCTGGCCGAATCTCATTTCCTGCCTCTATAAGAAAAATATCCCTATACTGGTGGTAAACGGAAGAATATCTGACCGCTCCCTTGGAGGCTATCGCTTGGTCAGATTTTTGGCCAAGCCTATACTAAATAAGGTCAATTTCTTTTGCCTCCAGACAGAGCGCGATGCCGAAAGGCTACGGAGTTTAGGCGTTGCGCCGGATAAAATCAAGGTCACTGGAAACATGAAGTTCGATATTACCGTAGATACCGAGAAAGATTACGCTGCCTATAAGCTTAAGTTAGGGCTTCTGCCTGGCGAGAAGCTCTTCGTTGCCGGAAGCACGCATCCGCAAGAGGAAGAAATAATTCTCGGAGCATATCAAGAATTATGCCTTACTTATCCTGAGCTGAAACTGCTTATTGCCCCCCGGCACCCCGAGCGGGCAAAGGGCATAGAAAATCTGGTTTCCAGCGCCGGATTCCGTCCGGTTTTAGCTTCGCAGCTGCCCCTTGCAGCCTGCAATTGTATTGCTAGGCCGGTATTTATTTTGGATAGCATCGGCGAGCTTCTGAATTACTACGCTATCGCAGAGGTTATTTTTATAGGCGGCAGTTTAGCCAAAACCGGCGGGCACAATATCTTAGAGCCGGTAGCCTTTGGTAAGCCGGTTTTATTCGGGCCATACATGTTTAATTTTAAAGATATCGCAGGGCTTTTCTTAAACCATCAGGCGGCAATATCAGTGCAGGATCAGGCAGGGCTAGAGCAGGCAGTTAAAGATTTATTATCCGGTTCTTCTCTGGGCAGAGAGTTAAGCCGGCGCGCAAAAGAGTTGCTGGAAAGCAACCGGGGCTCCAGCCGCAGGAATCTGGAAGTTATAAAGCGCCTGTTACCTTAATTTATAGGGCGTTTCCGCTTTGGTTTTATGATCATCCGTGGTATAATTAGATGCTAAAGAGGAGGGCAGCAGATGATGCAAAATAAAATAAAGAGAGTTTTATCCCTATCGCTGATCATCGCTACTGTTTTTATTTTAAGAGGGATTGCCCTGGGAGAGGATTTTTCCGCGGATGTCAGCAATACCGCCGGAGGCAGGACTTTTCAGGGAAAAATCTTTGCCAGCAAACAAAAAACGCGCATGGAGACCCCTCAGGGCATTAGTATAACGCGCCTGGATAAAAAGGTAATCTGGCTCCTGATGCCCGCGCAGCAGATGTATATGGAGGAACCGTTTAATCCTGCCAATATCGCCGCCAGCGCAGAAAAGATGCCCGGAGAGATAGAGCGTAAGCTCATCGGCTCTGAAATCATCGACGGCCGCAAAGCCGATAAATACAGAATCGTTTATACGGACAATAGCGGCAGGAGATGGGTTACTTTGCAGTGGATTGTTCCCGGCTTGAATATCCCGGTCAAAAGCGCAGCCGAAGATGGCAGCTGGATGATGGAATACAAAAATATCAAGACAGGCGCACAGCCGGATGCGCTATTTGAGGTTCCCGCAGGATATAAAAAGTTCTCCTACGAAATGGGGATGCCGCAGGATATGCAGCAATAACAAAGGAGGGGCTATGCCGCTTCGTGTAGAAGTTAATCAGGAACATGCGGGGGTCTTTACTATTTCTCCCGAGGGCTCTATTGATTCGGAGACCTATCCGGAATTAGAGCAAAAGATCAGGTCGGTTTTAGGCGCCTCTGCCAAATTGATCATCTTTGACATGCAGGGGGTAATCTATATCAGCAGTATGGGGCTGGGGGTTATCTTTAAAACAAAAGAAATGCTTGAGAAAAATAACGGTTCCATTATCATCACTAATCTTCAGCCGCAGGTTAAAAAAGTATTTGATGTTTTAAAGGCCCTGCCTCAGCATATTTTTAAAAGCATGGAAGAAGCAGATGCCTATATTACCCAGATTCAGAGGCAAGAGATAGAAAAGCAGTGGAAACAGAAGCCAAATTATTAGAAGAGCGGGCCCACGAGTTTCTTTCGCGGGGAGAGCTTGACCAGGCCTTTAGTTTGTTTAAAGAGGCCGCGCATATTTATAAAGCTAAAGGCCAGCATAAGCAGGCAGCTTTATGTTTTGCTGCGGCAGCCGGTTGCTGGAGCAAGAAATGCGGCGAGAGGCTCTTTTTTAATTCAGCCTTATATTATGAGGAGGCAGCTCGGCAGTCGGAGGTTTCCCGGGACCTGGAGTACGCTTCTTTATTGTATAAATACGCGGCGATAAATTACGAGCGGGACGGAGAGTTTGTTAATTTTTCGGATTGTTTTTACCGCTCCAGGGAGTGCTACCGCAAATACCTGGCCTATTCTTTTATCAGCCCCAAAAAAATCCACCATATCGTCAGGGCCGAAGCGGAAAGGGGCGCCGGGGTAAAACTTAGGCATATATTTTTCTGGTTAGTGCTTACTTTTTCCTATCTTGTCTGGGGCTACGGCGAACGGCCGATCAGGGCTTTCTTTTTTGCGCTAGCGGTTATTTTTTTATCCGCTATTTTTTATCTCTGGGGCGGTTTATCCAAAGCCGGCGAACTCTTTCGGCCGGAATTCTTGGAGGCATTTTATTTTAGCGCCGTTACTTTCACCACCGTAGGTTACGGGGATATCGTCCCGATAGGATTAAGCAAGGCAGTAGGGATTCTCGAGGCGTTTTGCGGGATTTTTATCATGCCTCTTTTTGTCGTGGCCCTTTCCAGAAAATATTTGCGGATTTAAAATAATACTTGTTTTTATGCGAAGGGAGGAGTGATGATGAAAAAGGTAATATTAACGGTAACCTTTGTTTTAGCTTTTTTTATTTGCCTAAGTTTTGCTATACAGCCTACAGCTCAGGTCGATAATGATGCCGGCACAATGCCCATGCCCCCGTATTCCGGGCCTAAGGCGCGCATTGCCGTGGCTGATTTTGACGTGAAAGCTGCCCAGGCGACCTTTCAGATCGGCTCTGGGTTACGCGAGATGTTGATCACCGCCCTGGTAAACAGCAACCGTTTTTCGGTAGTAGAGAGGCAAGCGCTGAGTGCGGTGATGCAGGAACAGGAACTTTCCAGTTCCGGAGCTACGCAGGCAGGCAGCGGCGGCCCGCAGCGGGGCAAGATTAAAACCGCGGACTTAATCGTTACCGCTGCGGTAACCGAGTTTGAGCCGCAGGCTTCCGGAGGCAGGGCGGGTATCGGAGGCGGAGGCAGCGTGGGAAGCGGTATTCTGGGAGGGATTTTAGGGGCCGCGTTCAATAAATCCCATATGGCTATGGATATACGTATTGTTGACGTCTCTACTTCCGAAGTCTTGGCTGCAACCCGGGTTCAAGGCCAGGCCTCTGATGTGGGAGGCGCGATCATGAGCGGCTTCTTCGGCAGCTTTGGATTAGGCGGAGGGCTCTCTATGTATTCCAACACCCCCATGGAGAAAGCCATACGCGTCTGTATCATCGAGGCGGTGCGTTACATCGCGCAGGTCATACCGGCAACTTATTATAAATATTAATTTAAAAAATATATCAGGGGGGAAATTAGGCCTATGACATATAAATTATTAGTCGCTGACGATGACCGGGAGGTAGTGGAAACCATAAAGGCCAGGCTGCTTCGGGAGGGCTATCTAGTGGTGACTGCCTTTGACGGCGAAGAGGCATTAAGGCGCGTCAAAGAAGATAACCCCGACCTGATTATTTTAGACCTGATGATGCCTAAATTAAACGGCTTTGATGTTTTAAGAGAAGTCAGGGCTAAATATAAGGATAAGTGGCGGCCGGTGATTATTATCAGCGCGCAGACGGAACTAGAGACTTTAAAGAAGTGCTATGGCCTGGAGGCAGACCATTACCTGACTAAGCCCTGCGATATGGATAATATTTTGCGCGGGGTAAGCACGATGATTTCGCTGATTCCCCTGCGCCTGAAAGAATAGAAAACCGATGGAGATTAAGGCCAGGATAAAAGATAAAGTAGTCATACTGGACTTAACCGGCCGCATCGACGTCAATGCGGCCAACCTCATTGAGGTCGTCGGCCAGTGCATCCGTGACGGCTATGCTGATATTCTCTGCAACTTCGAAGAAGTAGAGGCCGTAGATTACATGGGGATTTCCGTGGTCGTCATCGCCTATAAAGAAATAATGAACAACCACGGCAGGATGAAGTTTGCCAGCATACCGGCGCACCTGAAAAACGTGTTTTCCGTCTCGGGGCTGGACGCGGCGATAGATATTTATGCCACCGAGGAAGCAGCCATAAACAGCTTTGCAGAAGATAAGGTCATCGAAAATATTCAGAAAATGCAGCTGCGCCGCAGGTTTAAGCGTCTGCCCATCGATATAAAAATCGAGTTAAAGAATAAGTACGAAAGGAATCCGGCCTGCCTGAAGGTAGATATCCTTAATTTAAGCGCAGTGGGGGCCTATATCTACGGATGCGATAAGTTTAAGCTCGGGGACGAAGTAGTGATTAAGTTTAAACTTCTACCGAAGCAGGAAGAAATGGAGCTTGAGGCAAAGGTAGTCTGGCTTTCCGATAAACAGATCCAGCCGCATTTCTATCCCGGGGTGGGGGTTGAGTTTAGCCACCTATCCCCCGCACTTCAGGAGAAACTTATCAGTTTTATCGAAAGAAACCTCTCCTTTATGTCCACAGACGACTAAATAATAAATCTAACTCCTTCCGCAAAGATTTACCCCGGCTTTAAAGCCCTAGCTACCCCTAAAGAATTGTTGCATAACTCATTGCTTGTGTTAAAATTAAATATTGTGGCTAAAGAATAAGCACCAAAGCCATAAGCCGGTAAGGCAATGGTTTGGCTTTCCACATAAGCCAAAGCCATAAGCCGGCAAGGCAATGCCTGCCTGCCGGCAGGCAGGGTTTGGCTTTCCATACAAGCCAAAGCCATTGTCTTAACTTAAGATGTGTAATATTCCACCTTAAATTATGCTTAGATACCTCTATAATTTAGCTACTGACCAAGAGCGCGGTTTTATCGCCGGAATTTTAAAGATTTTTCTCTTTATTTGCTCTCTTTTTTACGGCCTGGTAATCAGGATCTTGCTCTTTTTTTCTCTGCTTAAGCCTGATCGCCTGAATTGTAAAGTTATTAGCGTCGGCAATATTACCGTAGGCGGAACAGGCAAAACTACGCTGGTAGAGTTTATTGCCCGCTATTTAGCAGGCCGGGGCCGTAAGTTAGCGGTTTTAAGCCGCGGTTATAAAAGAGCGGTGGGTATAGGGGATGAGCCTTTGATGCTCAGGCGGCGCCTGCCCGATGTCCCGGTAATAGTAGACGCAAACAGGAGGCGCGGCGCAAACAGGGCAGTGAGCGAATACGGCCTGGATACGGTCATCCTGGATGACGGCTTCCAGCAGTGGCGTCTCAAGAAGGATTTGGAGATCGTAACCATCGACGCGACCGACCCCTTTGGAAACCGCCAGATGTTACCCCGGGGGATTTTACGCGAACCGCTCTCTTCTTTAAAGCGTGCGGATATTTTTGTTTTAACTAAGACTAACCTTAATCCGGATACGCAGGAGATCAAAGATTTCTTAAGGAGCATTAACGCCAAAGCCGCAGTTTTTGAAGCTATGCATAACCCCGCTGGTTTTTATAAAATCGATAAACCCTCTCTGTTCTTTGGTGCGGATGTGTTTAGAGGCAGGCAGGTAACTTTGGTTTGCGGCATCGGCGACCCCGATTCCTTTGAAAACCTGGTTGATAATTTAGGGATTAAGGTAGGTTTATCCTTACGCTTCCCCGATCACCATAATTATGCCCCTTACGATATGGATCATATCGCAAGGGCATCGAAAAACAAAGGCATAGACACCATCATTACTACCGAGAAGGATGCGGTGCGGCTCCCGCAGCCAGGAGCTGGAAGTTGGGAGTTGGGAGTGTTTGTGCTAGGTATAGAATTAAAGATAAACAAAAATGAAGAAGAGTTCTTTAGCCGATTGGACAGGATATATAATCTTTAGGCTGGCAGGGCCGATTTTTAGGGTAATGCCCTTGTTTGTAAGTTTCTTTTTAGGCCGGGCCATCGGTGAATTGTTTTATTGTTTTGATGCCAAGCACCGGGCAGTCGCCTACGCAAACCTGAAAACCGCTTTCGGGGACAGGCTCTCACCGCGCCAGTTAAAACAGCTCGCAAAAGATTTTTACCGCAACTTCGGGCAGAGCCTGATAGAAATATTGCTTATTCCCCGGGTGAATAAGCAATATATCGCCAAATACGTCACTTGCGAAGGCAGGCAGCATATCGAGGAGGGTTTTCAAAAGGGAAAAGGAGTAATCCTTTTGGGGGCGCACGGAGGAAGCTGGGAAATCTCTAACGTCGTCTGCACAAACTTAGGCTTCCCTTTATTCTTACTTATACGCGAACAAAAGCTTCTCCGTTTAAACCGGCTGCTGAATGCCTACCGCAGCCAAAAAGGGGCTAAATTAGTCCAGAGGAAAAATCAGACCCGTCAGTTAATTCAGATACTGAAAAATAACCAGGCGATAGGTATGACCGTTGATCAGGGAGGAAGTTCCGGCGTTCCGGTTAGATTCTTCGGCCGGGATGCCTCTATGGCAAGCGGGGCGGTGAGGCTGGCTTTAAAGTACGATGCGGCAATTATCCCGGGTTTTTATGTTCGCCTGCGCGGCCCGTATATGAAAATTATTTTTGTGCCCCCCTTTAAGCTGATAAAAACCGGTAATAGCGAAGAAGACGTCCGCCGTAATCTAGAAGGATTGATGCAGATATTCCAGGATTATATCAGCAGGTACCCTGAACAATACCTCTGGTTTTATAAAATCTGGAAGTATTCCCAAGAGAGGAATATCCTAATTTTAAGCGATGGTAAAGCCGGCCACCTCAGCCAGGCACAGGCTACGGCCGCGATAGCCCAAAGGCATTTTAAAGACCGGGGGATAAACAGCCAGAGCGAGATTATAGAGGTAAAGTTTAAAAATAGGCTGAGCAGCCAGGCCCTTACTTTTAGCGCCTGCCTCGCCGGAAAATACCACTGTCAGGGATGCCTCTGGTGCCTGAAGAAATTTTTAACCGCCGATACCTATCAAGCCCTGACGAGAAAAAAATACGACTTGATTATTTCCTGCGGTTCTGGGCTCGCCGCGGTTAATTTTATTTTATCCAAGGAAAACTTGGCTAAGTCGGTAGTACTGATGCGGCCTTCTGTTTTCAGTATGCAGAGATTTGACTTGGTGATTATACCCCGGCACGATCAGCCAGCAAGGCAATGCCTGCCTGCCGGCAGGCAGGGTTTGGCTTCCTTTAGCCAAAGCCACAGGCCGGTTTTTAAGAAAAATACCGTGCTAATCGAGGGCGCGTTAAACTTAATAGACGAGGACTTGCTGAAAGAGGAAGCCGCGCTCTTGAAGTCTTTGGCGAAGATTGACAAAGACCTGGTTTTGGGGATGCTTATCGGAGGAGATAATAAGGATTTCCGCTTAAGCCGGGATTCTCTGCGGGAAGTAATCAGCCAGGTAAAGGCATTCTTAGAGAAAAATGACGCGCTGATACTGGTGACTACTTCGCGCCGGACCCCGAAAGAGGCAGAAGAGTTAGTCAGGGCGGAATTCAGCGATTATCCGCGCTGCAGGTTTCTGGTGATCGCCAATGAGAAAAACCTGCCCTTTGCCGTGGGCGGGATACTAGGCGCGAGCCGCCTGGTAATAACTTCTCCGGAAAGCATCTCTATGATTTCCGAGGCTGTGGCGAGCCGCCGTTATGTTTTGACTTTTGCTGCCGCAGGAGTAGGGGCAAAACACAAGAGGTTCTTGGCTAGCCTTATAGAGAGAAAAAATATATATATCAGCGAGGCAGCTAATTTAGGGAGGGTGCTAGAGGAGTTGTGGGAAAAAAAGCCAGAAATCCAGCCCCTTTCTGATAACCTGACCGTAAGCGAGGCGCTAAAGAGGATTTTATGAAAATATTACAGATACTGCCGGAACTAAATGTAGGAGGGGTGGAGACCGGGACCGTTGATCTGGCAATTCGCCTGGCGAAGCTCGGGATGAAGGCGGTGGTGGTCTCTGGCGGCGGAGCGCTGGTTAAAGAATTAGAGGAGAACGGCGTTATCCACTATCAGCTGCCAGTGCATAAAAAATCCTTTTTTAATATCCTCAAAATGATCCCTAAGTTATCCGAGATCATTAGAAAAGAAGAGATAGATATTGTACATGCGCGTTCGCGCGTACCTGCCTGGATTGCCTATTTTGCCTGTAGACAGACTAAGCGGCCGCTGGTCACTACCTGCCACGGATATTATACCAAGCATTTATTCAGTTACCCGATGGGTTGGGCCAAATTTGTGATCTGCCCGAGCCAGGTTGTGGCCAAGCACATGATCGAAGATTTCAGCGTGCCTCAGGAGAGGATACGTTTAATCCCGCGCAGCGTAGACTTGGAAAGATTCCAGTATAAAGCCCCGGAGAAGAAAAAATTAGAAGAGTTTAATGTAGGGATAATCGGAAGGATCACGCCGCTAAAAGGTCACCTGCATTTTATTAAGGCGATGGCCAAGGTCGCAAGAACCATCCCTCATCTAAAGGTTTGGATAGTCGGCGATGCCCCGCCGTCCAAAGAAGTCTATAAAGAACAGGTGCAGGTTTTAGTCAGGAGGCTGGGGTTGTGGCACTGCACCGAATTTTTAGGTAATCAGAAGGATGTCCCCGGAATTTTAAGGAACTTAGACTTGGTAGTATTGGCCTCCACTACGCACGATGCTTTTCCGAGGGCGATCTTAGAGGCGCAGGCTGTCGGAGTGCCGGTAGTTGCGACTACCGTAGGAGGCGTGATCGATATTATCGAAGACGGTAAAAACGGGCTGCTCGTTCCTCCCGCTGACCCGGCAAGCATGGCAGAGGCCGCCTTAAGAATATTTAATGACCGGGAGTTAGCGCGGGTCCTGGCGGAAAACGCTTATCAAAAAGTAAAGGAAAAATATACGGCAGAGCTATTAGTCAGGAATACCACGAATGTCTATAAAGAAGCACTGGAGAATTTTAAGATTTTGCTGATCAAGTTTAGCTCTCTGGGGGATATCATACTTTCTACGGCGGCAATCAAGGCGGTAAGGGAAAAATTCCCGGCGCAGAATTATAAAATCACCTTTCTGGTGGGAGACGCCTCAAAAGATGCGCTTTTGCGTTGCCCTTATATCGATGAATTGCTGGTTTGCGATTTGCAGAATAAAGATAAAGGTCTGCGCGGCCTGTTAAAATTAGGCGCTTCTTTAAGGAAGAAGAACTTCGATATTGTGATTGACCTGCAAAATAACCGTAAGAGCCATATCTTATCCGGGCTTACTTTCTCCCTAGACCGTTACGGATATGATAATAAAAAATTCGGCTTTCTGCTTAACCACCGCATCAAAGACGAAAAGCCGCAAATAGACCCGCTAACGCATCAATTCAGGATATTGAAGATGCTGGGTATAGATTTAAAAGATACGGCTTTAGAGCTTTGGCCGGCCGAAGAAGACCGGATTTATATAGAGGAATTATTGAAATCAAGCTGGATCAGCCCCAACCAGAAACTAATCGGAGTCAATATCAGCGCAAGCTCTCGTTGGCTTACTAAAAACTGGCCGCTAGGTAATATGCTAAAGTTGTGCGAAGAGTTATCGCGCCGGGATATACGGGTTATTTTAACCGGAACAGAAAAAGATCTGCCGCAGGCTAACCTGATTATGGCTGGCGTCAAAGGGGTCGCCCCGATCAACGCCACCGCCCAGACCACGGTGAATCAGCTCGCCTGCCTGATTAAAAAATGCAACGTCTATATATCCTCGGATTCAGCGCCCCTGCATATCGCTGCCGCCGCAGGCACCCCTTTTGTAGCTCTTTTCGGCCCAACAGACCCTTTACGGCATCTGGCACCGGCAAAAAACTATCTCGTAGTTAAAAAAGATCTTCCCTGCAGCCCTTGTTATAAACCAAAATGTAAAAAAATTGATTGTATGCAGGCAATCAGTCCGGAAGAGGTATTGCAGGCGGTAGATAAATTATTAAAATGAATATTCTCTATTTGACAAACCATTTGAACACCGGCGGAGTTACCAGCTATCTCCTGACTTTAGCCGGCGGTATGCGAAAAAGAGGCCATCAGGTATATCTGGCTTCGGGAGGGGGAGAGCTTCTCTCTAAGTTTAGCCAGGAAGGCATAGTCCATATCCCGGTGCCGCTGGCAACAAAACAGGAGGTAAGCCCCGGGGTTTTTATCAGTATTTTGAAGTTGCTTAAACAGGTAAAAGAAAAAAATATAGAGATCATTCATGCTAATACGCGCGTCACCCAGGTAGTAGCCGGTTTAATCCACCGTTTTTCAGGAAAGCCATACATTTCCACCTGCCACGGTTTCTTTAAGCAGCGTATTTTCCGCCGGATTTTTCCCTGCTGGGGGCTAAAAGTTATTGCCATCAGCGAAGCGGTTAAAGAACATCTTATCGAAGATTTTAAGGTGAAGGAAGAAAATATCAGCTTAATACATAATGGTATAGACGTAGATAAGTTCAGAGTTCAGAGTTCCTGCCTGTCCGGCAGGCAGGCAGAGTTCAGAGTTGAAAAAAAGAAAGAATTAGGCTTGGGCAACGGCCCGGTAGTGGGGATTATAGCCAGGTTATCGGATGTCAAGGGCCATATTTATCTTATCGAGGCGATGAAAGAGGTTTTAGGTACGTTTCCCGATGCCCGGTTACTGATCGTGGGAGACGGCAAAATGAAACAGGACTTAGTAGCTCTGGCCCGCCGTTTAGGAATTACACAAAATGTTTATTTTATACCTTCGGTTAAGGAGGCCAGGGATATTTTGGCGGTGATGGATTTATTTGTCATGCCCTCGCTCGCAGAAGGTTTAGGTTTAAGCCTGATCGAGGCGATGGCAGCGGGCCTGGCCGTGATCGGCTCTGATATCGGAGGGATAAGAAGCCTGATTAAAGACGGATATAACGGCTTGCTGGTTAAACCGGCCGAGCCCACAGAATTATCTTCGGCTATATTAGGGCTGCTTCGGGATAAGACAAGGCCGAGCCTTTTAGGGGCTCATGCGCAAGAATTTATCCGGCAGCATTTCTCGCAAGAAGACATGCTTGGCGAAACAGAAAAATTATACTTGGAGTACCGGCATGTATAAACGCATCCTTATCTTTAACGTAAACTGGCTGGGAGATGTTTTATTTTCTACCGCCACCATCAGAAACATCCGCCGTAATTACCCTAAGAGTTTTATCGCCTGCATAGTTCCCAGCCGCTGCTACCATATTTTAAAAGGCAATCCGCATCTGGATGAGATTATTATCTTTGATGAAAAAGACAGGCATAAGAGCACGGTGGAAAAACTGAAGTTTATTTCGTATCTCAAAGCCAAAGATTTCGACGTGGCATTTTTACTGCACCGGTCGCTGACGCGGGCGCTGATCTGCCGGCTCGCCGCAATACCGGAGAGGATAGGCTATCTTACCAAAAAACGCCGCTTTCTGCTCACAAAAAAGATCGTGGCTCCCGATATCCATAGCCTGCACCGCATAGATTATTACTTAAACATCATCGAAAAGGCAGGGTTAAGGTGCGAGGACAGGTTTACCGAGTTCTTTATCGGCGAGGAAGACCTGCGTTTTGTCGAAGAGGCCTTGAATAAAAAAGGGATTACGAGAGGTGACCTTTTAATCGGGATAAATACCGGAGGGAACTGGAGCCCCAAGCGTTGGCCGGGAGAACACTGGGCAGCTCTGGCGGATAAGTTAATCAGCCAGCTGGAGGCTAAGGTAGTAATCTCAGGCAGCGCCTCGGACTCGGCTTTGGCTAATCAGATACGCCGGCAGATGAAAAACGAACCCATTATCGCCTGTGGGGTATTTAACTTAAAACAGTTAGGCGCGTTATTTAAGAGGCTCGACCTCTTTATCACGGCTGACACCGGGCCTTTGCATATTGCTAATGCCGTAGGCGCAAAGAGGATAATTGCGCTTTTCGGCCCCACCTCGCCTGAAATAACCGGCCCCTACCCTACAAATAACGTGATTATTTTACAGAAAGATGTCGGCTGCGCCATACCCTGCTATGTGGTCGGCTGTAAAGACAACCGCTGCATGAAGGCAATTACGCCGGAGGAAGTCTTAGCGCAGGCAAAGATAGCGATAAAAAAATAGATAGTTTAGGCGCATTGCGAGATGACAAAGATCAATAAAATATTGTTCGTTACCTTAAGTAATATCGGAGATGTGATACTGACCCTGCCGGCGCTGGATTATTTAAGGAAGGAGTTTCCGCAGGCTAAAATCACCGTTGTCTCAGGCCCCCGCCCGAAAGGAATATTTGAGGCTAATCCTGCCGTAGATAACCTGATTATCTATGACAAACATGCGCGGCTGAAAGAAAAAATAAAGCTGTTTGGCCGCCTTCAAAAAGAACATTTTGATCTGGTCGTGGATTTACGCAACAGTTTTTTCGGATTGTTGCTTCCTGCCAGATACAAAGCGCCTATTTTTTTGCGGGGTAGCGGACATATGAAGGATAGGCATTTAAGTAGAGTTCAGGGTTCAGAGTTCCTGCCTGTCCGGCAGGCAGGCAGAGTTCAGGGTTCGGAGGCGAAAAAGACAATAGAGAGCTCCCTATGCATCGGGCCGCAGGACAGGGAATATGTCGAAAATATATTCAAAGAAAACAGCATAGCCCAACACGATAAAATAGTTATTATTGCTCCGGGAGCCAGAAGCTCTACTAAAAGATGGCCCAAAGAAAAGTTCGCCCAGCTTGCAGAACGGATTATAGGAGAATTAGCAGCAAAGGTTATTCTGGTAGGAGATAGGGCCGATGCATTTATCACAAAATATATCGGCGAGCAATCTTCGCATTCCCTGTTGGACCTTGCCGGCAAGACCACGATCTCGCAGCTGGGCGCTTTACTAAGAAAAGCAAGCCTCCTGATTACTAATGACAGCGCAGTCCTGCATCTGGCCAGTTATTTAGATCTACCTATTGTGGCAATCTTTGGCCCGACCAGCGATAAAAAATACGGGCCCTGGTCGGGTGTTTGGGCTACGGTAAAAAAAGAAATCTTCTGCCGGCCCTGCGAGAAGGCAGAATGCAGGTTCCGAACTTTAGACTGCATGCACCTGGTAAAGGTAGAAGATGTATTAAGGCAGGTAATAAATATTTTAGTTCAGGGTTCAGGGTTCCTGCCTGTCCGGCAGGCAGGCAGGGTTCAGGGTCTAGAGGCAGATTTTAAACGTATCTTAATAGCGCGTACGGATAGGGTCGGAGACGTGCTTTTATCGACACCGGTAATTAAGGCGCTCCGGGATAAATACCCTCATGCCTATATCGCGATGATGGTCAGCCCCTATACAAAAGAGATAGTGGAAGGTAATCCTTATCTGGATGAAGTGATTATTTACGATAAAGACGCAAAAGAGAAAAGCTGGCTGGGGTCTATTAAGTTTGCTTTAAACTTAAAACAGAAAAAGTTTGATTTGGCACTCATCCTTCATCCTACCAACCGCGTGCATCTAGTGGCGTTTTTTTCCGGGATACCCAGAAGAATAGGTTACCACCGTAAAATGGGGTTTTTGCTTACCGACCGGATAAAGCATACTAAACAGCTGGGAGAAAAGCATGAGCTGGATTATAATCTTGGACTGCTGGCGCACTTAGGGATTACTCCCCAAGATAAAGAATTATATATCCCCCTCAGGCCGGAAGCAGAAAAATGGGTGGAGAGTTTATTCCGCCAGGAGGGGATAAAAGAAACAGATAGGCTTCTGGCTATTCATCCCGGGGCAAGCTGCCCTTCTAAGGTCTGGCCCAACGAAAGATTCGCCCAGGTCGCCGACAGGTTAATAGAAAAATACGGTTTTAAAACCCTGATTATCAGCGGCCCAAAAGATACAAAAAAAGCAGAGCTTGCGCTGGCGAATATGCGCTCTCCGGCAATTAATCTGGCGGGTAAGACTTCTCTGAGCCAATTAGCCAGTTTGCTTAAGAGGTGCGCTTTATTTATTTCTAACGATTCCGGCCCGGTGCATATTGCTTCTAGTGTCGACACGCCGGTAATTGCTATTTTCGGCAGAGGCCAAAAAGGCTTAAGCCCTAAACGCTGGGGGCCGGTAGGCAAAAAAGACAGATATCTGCATAAGGCAGTAGGATGTATTGAATGCCTGGCGCATAACTGTAAAAAAGAGTTCGCCTGCCTTAAAGCTATCAGCGTAGATGATGTTTTAGCCGCAGCCGACACAATTTTGCAGACTTAATTTTAACTGCTTAGCGGGTCCTGTCACGGGGCGCTTCTTGCGCTAGATGCGCTGCGAAGCATCCCCGTGCCAACCGCTAACCAGCATTATTTAGTTGTAAATAATGCCACTGGCGAGGTGCGAGCGCCCGCCACTAAAACTTTGGCGGGCAGGAATGTCGATTTTAGTCAATTGCTTGAGTTTTGCGGAGGGATTTGTGAGCGCACATTAGAAATTTTTTGGCAGGAGTGCACAAGGGCTTACGAGGAACGCAGGTGGCGCATCCGCGTAAGCATACTGTCCGCAGTGACGAGTAAACCGTAGTGCACGGCAAAAAATTTCAGTGCGCGAACAAACCCGCAGCAAAACTAATATGTATGGGCAAAAGCGACTTAAAGCAGAGCAGCTCGGCAGGGGCATTGTACTACATTGCTAAAAGGCATTAAATATAGTTGATTTAGGCATAATTTATGCTAAAATTATAGTTTCCTATGATCAATATTAATAAAGTCAGGACATATTCGGTCTTCAAGCGTAAAGCCAAGGTCCGGGTGCGCGATTTCGCCCAACCGCCTTTGCGGGGTGAGAGTTTCGCCAGGTTCTATGGCTCTCTTCCCGACATCTTAAAGGCAAGGGACCTGCGTGCCATAGCAGATGCCCTGGTAAAAGCGCGTAAACTTAAAAAAGCGGTGATCTTTATGGCCGGCGCCCACGTGATTAAATGCGGGCTTAACCCGGTATTGATTGCATTAATAAAAAAGAGGGTAATTACCTGTCTTTGTCTAAACGGCGCAGGGATAATCCACGATTTTGAAATTGCCCTGCAGGGTGAGACTTCCGAGGATGTGGGCGAAAACTTAAAAACAGGCAAGTTTGGCATGGGCAGGGAGACCGCTGATTTTATAAATAGAACGGTAGAAGAAGGAGTCTCTGACGGTTTCGGGTTAGGCCAGGCAGTGGCTGCTAAAATCAGCGCTTCCAAATTACGCTATAAAAACTTGAGCCTGCTTAACGCGGCCCATAAGTATAAAGTACCGGTTTGCGTATTCGTGGCGGTGGGCACGGATATTATCCATCAGCACCCCTCTTTTAACGCCGCTTTAACCGCCCAAGGCAGTTTAAAGGATTTTTATACCCTCGTAGATAATGTAGGAAAGATAAATAAGGGCGGGGTAGTGTTAAATTTCGGCTCTAGCGTCATCCTGCCGGAGGTATTTTTAAAAGCCCTGAATTTATCCCGTAATTTGGGTGCGCAAGTTAAAGATTTTACCACCGCAAATTTTGATATGATTTATCATTACCGCCCCGCGCAAAACGTGGTATACCGCCCGGTGATGGCCGGCGGCAAAGGTTATTATATTATCGGCCACCATGAGATCATGCTGCCGCTTTTAGCGCAGGCAGTGATTGAGAAATTATAAAGATGAAAAAGCTGAAAAACATAATTTCCAGATTCCCCCAGGCGCGCGTATTGGTCCTGGGAGACTTAATTCTGGATGAATACATCTGGGGAAAAGTAGAGCGGATTTCTCCCGAGGCGCCGGTGCCGGTGGTCTGGGCAGATAAGCGCACCTTTGTGCCGGGAGGTGCTGCGAATGTAGCCTGTAACATCCGTTCAGTGGACGGTAAAGTCTCGCTAGTGGGAGTAGTGGGAAAAGATGAGCAGAGCGGTATTTTATTAGCGGAGCTAGAGAAAATAAATATTCCCGCCGGCGGCATTTTTGTGGAGCCTAAAAGGTATACCACGGTTAAGACGCGGGTTATCGCCGGGCACCAGCAGTTGGTCAGGATTGACTGGGAGCGTACCGATGCCCTGCCCGGAAATCTCAATCAGAGGATTTTTAATTTTATTAAAAAAAAGATAGATAAATTCGATGCCATTATTATTGAGGATTACGGCAAGGGAGTGATTAATGTAGAGTTGATAGAAGGCTTGATTATGCTCGCCCGTGCGCATAAAAAGATTATCATCGTTGACCCCAAAGAAGAACATTTCCAGTATTACCGGGGCGTTACCTCTATTACCCCTAACCGTAAAGAACTGGAAAACGCTATTCGTAATCTAAAAATCAGAGACACCAGCAATAAGCTCAAACTGCACAATGATAAATTATTTACCGATAGGGATATTGATAATTCCGCGCAGCAGATTTTAGAATACTTGGGTTTAGATTCAATCTTGGTTACCTTAGGGGAACAGGGGATGCGTTTATTCCAGAAACAAGGCCGTATTATTCATATACCCACTGTTGCGCAGGAAGTTTTTGATGTTTCGGGTGCGGGAGATACGGTGGTGGGCACATTTACTTTAGCGCTTGCCTGCGGGGCTACAAAACTAGAAGCGGCACACCTGGCTAATTTTGCCGCCGGTATCGTAGTGGGCAAGGTAGGCACTGCTACCGCCAGCCGCAAGGAATTATTGGAGAGCATAAAATAAGATGGACGTCATCGGAGTAATCCCGGCAAGATATTCTTCCACCAGATTCGAAGGCAAAGTCCTGGCTGAGATACTGGGCAAGCCCATGTTGCAGCACGTCTGGGAACGGGCAAAACAGGCGCGCCTTTTGGACGACTTAATCATTGCCTGCGATGACCAGCGCATCGCCGATGCTGCCGCTATGTTCGGGGCAAAGGTAGCTTTAACGGTAAAAGGCCATGTTTCCGGCACAGACAGGATCTGTGAGGCAGTTAACCCCATAGACGTAAAAATAGTGATTAATATCCAGGCAGATGAGCCCTTGGTCAACCCGATGATGATTGACGCCCTGGCACAGGCGTTACTGGACGACCCGAAGCTTTCGATGTCCACGATCATCAAGAAAATAGAAAATCCGCAGGAGTTAAACGACCCTAATATCGTCAAGGTCGTTGCTGACAAGAATAATTTCGCCCTTTATTTCTCCCGGGCAGTTATTCCTTACCGCGCAGAGAACTTAAAGTCCGCATCCACGGCCTATTATAAACACATAGGTTTATACGGTTACACCAAAGACTTCCTTTTTATCTATAAGAATATTCCGGTTTCGCGCTTGGAAGAAATAGAGCGCCTGGAGCAGCTCAGGGTCCTGGAAGATGGTTACCGGATAAAGGTGATCGAGACAAAATATGACACTATCGGCGTGGATACGCCGGAAGACCTGGAAAAAGTCAAACGATATTTAAAAACCAATAAAATATAATGCGCCAAATCAGCGTAAATAACATAAGAATAGGCGACAAGAGTTCCCTGGTATTGATTGCCGGGCCCTGCGTCATCGAGGGCGAGTCCGCATGCCTAGAGATAGCTAAGAGAATAAAGGATATCGCCGGAAAACTAGATATGCCTTTTATTTTTAAATCCAGTTTTGACAAGGCTAACCGCATGTCCCTTGATTCTTATCGCGGCCCCGGATTGAAAAAAGGGTTGGCGGTTTTGCGTAAAGTTAAACAAAAAGTCAAAGTACCGATATTAACCGATATCCATTGTCAGAAAGAAATAGGCGAGGTAGCGGCCGTTGTGGATATTATCCAGATTCCGGCATTCCTCTGCCGCCAGACGGATATTGTAGTGGCGGCGGGAGAAACCGGCAAAGTGGTCAATATCAAAAAAGGACAATTCCTGGCCCCTTGGGATATTCTGTCGATCATCAAAAAGGTAGAGTCAACCGGGAACAAAAAGATTCTTATTACCGAACGCGGCGCCTGTTTCGGCTACAATAATTTAGTTTCTGATTTTAGAAGCTTAAAGATTATGCGCGATTTCGGGTATCCGGTGATTTACGATGCCACGCACAGTATTCAGCTTCCTGGAGGAAAAGGCGCTTGTTCCGGTGGAGAGCGGGAGTTTGTTTCCGGTTTATCGCGCGCCGCCGTGGCTTTTGGCTGTGACGGGTTATTTCTGGAGGTGCATCCCTCTCCTGATAAAGCGCCCTGCGACGGGCCGAATATGATTTACCTTGCGGATTTAGAGGAGCTCCTGAAGCAAGTAAAGAAGATAGAGAAAACGCGATGAAAGAAAATGTGCTCAAGAGGGCAAAAGAAGTCTTAAGTATTGAAGCCGCGGCCATCAGCGCCCTGAAAAAGCGCCTCGGTAGCAACTTCAAAGAAGCCCTG
This sequence comes from uncultured Planctomycetales bacterium, assembly GCA_964545575.1. Classification (GTDB taxonomy): domain Bacteria; phylum Omnitrophota; class Gorgyraeia; order Gygaellales; family Profunditerraquicolaceae; genus CAZJFL01. The sequence continues at coordinate 37,839 of CAZJFL010000004.1, read as the reverse complement.
AACCTGATGTTAAAGACCCGGGGCAGGGTGATTGTCAGTGGTATGGGTAAGACCGGAATAATCGCCCAGAAGTTCTCCGCTACTCTTGCTTCTACCGGCACCCCGAGCCTGTTTTTACACACTGCCGAGGCAATCCACGGAGATTTAGGCAAGGTCACCAAAGATGACGTGGTAATCGTGGTTTCTAATAGCGGCTCCACCGCCGAAATAAAACAATTGCTCCCCATATTAAAAAAAATCGGCGCCAGGATCATTGCCCTTACCGGCAATACTAAATCGATGCTGGCTAAATATAGCGACGTGGTTTTGGACGTATCGGTAAAAAAAGAAGCCTGCCCTTTGGGGTTAGCCCCTACAGCCTCCACCACCGCAACCCTGGCGATGGCGGATGCGCTTTCGGTATGCCTCTTGGAACAAAAAGGTTTTAAGGAAAAAGACTTTGCCTTTTTCCATCCCGGTGGCGCTTTAGGCCGCCGCCTGCTGCTTAAAGTCGAAGACATTATGCGCACGGGAAGGGCTAATCCAGTGATCAGTGAAAATAAGACGGTTTCCGTGGTGCTTTTTAAAATTACCCAGGCGCGCGCAGGCTCCGCCTCAATCGTAGATAAAAAAGGAAGATTGGTGGGGATTTTTACCGACGGTGATTTACGCCGGCACTTAGGCAGCGATGAAAAATTGCCCAGGCGCAAAATCAAGGAGGTCATGACTAGGAACCCCCTGGTAATTGCTAGAGACAGGCTTGCCGCCGAAGCCATACACATACTGCAGGAAAAAAAGATTGACGAGGTCCCGGTAGTGGATAAAAACCGCCGGCCCGTAGGCTTATTAGACGTGCAGGACCTCTTGAAGGCAGGAGTGGTTTAGCCATGCCGGAATTAACCGCCGAATTATCCGGGCGCTTGAAAAAGATTAAGTTATTGCTTCTGGATGTGGACGGCGTGCTTACCGACGGGCGCATCATCTATGATTCGCGCGGCCACGATATGAAGTTTTTTGATGTGCATGACGGATTGGGGGTTTACCTTTTAAAAAAAGCGGGCATTCCGACCATCCTGATTACCGCCAAGGGTTCCCGCAGCATAAAGCCGCGGGCCAGGGATATGCGGGTGGATGCGGTTTTTTCCGATGTTTCGCCGAAGACAAAAGTACTGGATAAGATTTTAAAAAAATATAAAGTAAGCCTTGAGGAAATATGTTTTGTGGGAGACGACCTGGTGGATTTATGCCTGATGAGAAGAGTGGGTTTTCCGATAGCCGTATTTAACGCGGCACTTGAGATTAAACAGGTAGCGGCATATATCACCACAAGGTACGGGGGCCGCGGGGCGGTAAGAGAGGTGGCGGAATTAATTCTAGAGTCGCAAGGCAAATGGCAGGGGCTGGTTGAGCTTTACCATGATTAAAAGGTTAGTAGCGGTATTTATTTTTATGTTGTTGGTTAATCCGGCCCTGGCTAAGCAGGAGCAGGCCGCCCTTGACTCGGACCAGCAGATAAATGAGTTTTCTCTGGCCGGATACGGGGAAAGAGGAAAAAAGACCTGGGATATATCCGGAAAGTCCGCGGATATATTTACCGACCTGATCAAGCTTAAAGATATTATCGGTAATCTTTACGGAGAAAAAGATACTATCAAGCTGGTCGCAGACAGAGGGGATTTTAATAAGGCGGATAATAACGTCCACCTCGAACAGAACGTTGTAGTTACTACTTCATCGGGGGCCAAGCTTACCACGGATTCTCTGGACTGGGACCGAAAAAACAATCTTATCTCGACTAAGGATGAGGTAAATATAGAAAGAGAAAGCATGATCACTACCGCCCTTGGCGCGCATGCAGAGCCGTCTTTAAATAAGGTGACCTTGGAAAAAGATGTCAATGTCCAGATGCTGCCGGCGGAGCCAGGAAAACAGAAGACAGGGGCCCCCAGTGATAAAATCATTATTACCTGCGACGGCCAACTGGATATAGATTACGCCAAAAATATAGCCACCTTTAATAAAAATGTGAAGGTAGATAGAAATGGCTCACAGATTTACAGCGATGTGATGGATATCTATTTTATTTCCGAAAAAAACACAGGCGCCGTAAAATCAAAAGATAAAGAAGATTTGGGGATGAGCGGCAGGATAGACCGGATCATCGCGCACGGAAACGTCAAAATCGTACGGGGAGAAAACGTCTCCTACAGCGACGAAGCGATTTATAGCGCAGCCGATAAAAAGATTACCCTTACCGGAAGGCCCAAATTGATCATCGAATCCACGGAGGACTTTAAAAATGCACCTGTTGGAAATTAAGGGGCTGCATAAGGCTTACGACGGCCGACCGGTGGTCAGGGGTGTGGATATTCTGGTTAAGCGCGGCGAGATCGTCGGGCTCCTGGGCCCCAACGGCGCCGGAAAAACCACGACCTTTTATATGATCGTGGGCATTATTCCGCCCAGTCGCGGGCAAATTATTTTTGATAATCATGATATTACCAGCCTCCCCATACATGCACGGGCCCGTTACGGCATAGGCTATCTTTCGCAGGAGCCCTCCGTATTCAGAAAGCTGACGGTGGAGGAAAACATTATGGCGATCCTGGAAACCCTGCCTTTGGGCAGGACACAGAGAACAGAGAGGCTAAGATCGCTTCTCGAGGAACTAAACATCGCGCATCTGGCCAGACACAAGGCCTACACGTTATCCGGAGGGGAGAGAAGGCGCCTGGAGATTACCCGGGCGCTGGTGACAAACCCGTCTTTTATACTTTTGGATGAACCTTTCTCCGGCATAGACCCCATCGTCGTCAATGAGGCGCAGGAGATCATCAAGGAATTAAGAGAGAGGGGCCTGGGGATTTTACTTACCGACCATAATGTGCGCGAGACGCTTTCCATAACCGACAGGGCTTATTTAATCGCTGAGGGCAAGATTCTTATCTCCGGGACTGCCGAGGAGTTAATTAATAACCCGCAAGCACGCCAGATTTATCTGGGTGAAAAATTTACGATGTAGCCTTATGAAAACAGAAGTCAAAAAAATCGAGGCTAATAAAAGAGAGATCGGTATTGAAGTAAGCGGCGACGTGGTCAAGAATAAGTTTGAGGACGCCTTTAAGAAAATCGCCGGCGAGGCTAAAGTGCCGGGGTTCCGCGTAGGCCATGCCCCGCGGGATATCCTGGAGAAGAACTTTTCCGGCCAGGCCCACGAGATGGTGCTGAAAGACCTCATCCCCGATATTTATAGCCAGGCGATTGAAAAAGAGGGGCTTGATGTTATAGAATTGCCCGAGATATCCGAAGTCAAACTAGACAGAAACTCCCTTTCTTTTAAGGCGCTTGTGGAGACCAGGCCCGAGATTGCGCTAAAAGGTTATCAGGGAATTAAAATCAGCTATAAGAAGATTAGCGTTTTGCCCGAGGAGATAAAACATAATTTAGAAGCTTTAAAAGTTGCGCGTAAGATCTCAAGCATAGACGATAATTTTGCCAAGGGTTTAAGTTACCCGAATGTATCGGAATTAGAAAAAGCAATAGAGCGGCAGATCTATCTTCAGAAAGAAAATATGCAGCGGCAGAAGATTGAACATGAGATTATAGAGAGCCTGACTAAGGATTTGGACTTTAAATTACCCCGTTCCATGGTCAACCGGCAGCTGGAGGATTTATTAAGGCAGACGAAATTAGACCTGGCCTTAAAAGGTATTCCCCGCGACAAGATTGAAACAGAGGAGGATAAGCTGTCCAAAGAGCTGCTACCGGAGGCCGAGAGGCAGGTCAGGGTTTACCTGATTTTAGCGGAGATCGCAAAAAGAGAAAAGATCCCCGCGGATGAGCACATGGCGCACCAGGTGATGGAATTTTTATTGAAGGAAGCACAGTGGAAGATTCAAGAGGCCTAAGTCAAAAAAGAGGAGGTTGATACAATGGATACAAAAGCGCAGACTTTGGTTCCGATGGTAATAGAGCAGACTTCGCGCGGTTACGAGCGGGCATACGACATCTACTCGCGCCTGCTAAAGGACAGGATTGTATTTATCGGTACGTCCGTCGATGATTTCGTGGCTAACCTGATTATCGCCCAGATGCTCTTTCTGCAGATGGAAGATGTCAATAAAGATATCAGCGTCTATATTAATTCTCCCGGCGGCTCGGTGACCGCGGGCCTGGCTATCTATGATACTATGCGTTTCGTAAAATGCGACGTAGCTACCTATTGCGTAGGCCAGGCTTCCAGCATGGGAGCATTACTTTTGTGCGCCGGCGCAAAAGGCAAACGCCATGTCCTGCCCAACTCCAGGATCATGATTCATCAGCCCTGGGGCGGAATACAGGGTGCGGCGGAAGATATCTCCCGCCATGCCAAAGAAATCTTGAAGATGCGCGATAAAATCAACGAGATATTAGCGCTTCATACCGGGCAGCCCATAGATAAAATCCAGAAGGACACCGACCGCGATTATTTTATGTCCGCCCAAGAAGCAAAAGAGTACGGTCTGGTCGATGAGGTAATAAACCCTAGTAATAAAAAATAAACCTTAACCCCCTTTATCGGAAAGGATACAGCTATGCGAAAAAAATATCTGCTTACGCCGGGGCCCACGCCTTTACCGCCTGAAGTTTGCGCTGCAGAGGCAAGGCCGATCATCCATCATCGCACTCCGCAATTTCAGGCAGTGTTAAAAGAAGTAAGCGAAGGGTTAAAATATGTATTTCAGACAAAAAACGACGTCTTTATCCTTGCTTCCTCAGGGACAGGAGCGATGGAGGCAGCGGTAGTTAATTTATTATCTCCCGGCGATACCGCTATAGCCGTGCAGGGCGGAAAATTCGGAGAGCGCTGGACTGATCTGTGCGCAAGCTACGGCATAGCCGCAGAAATCATCGACGTAGAATGGGGAAAGGCAGTTGACCCCCAAGAGATAGAGAAAAGATTAAAGGCAAACCCCAAGATCAAAGCGGTTTTTACCACGCTTTGCGAAACATCCACAGGCGTCACCTGCGATATAGAGGCAATAGGCAAAGTGGTCAAGGATTCGGCCGCAGTTTTAGTGGTGGATGCCATCAGCGGCTTAGGGGCTATTCCTTTATTAACCGATGCTTGGGGCATAGATGTCTGTGTTTCCGGTTCCCAGAAAGGCCTGATGCTTCCTCCGGGTTTAGCCTTTATTTCCGTGTCCGAGAAAGCCTGGCTTAAGGTCAGTGAATCCAAATGCCCGAAGTATTATTTTGATTTAAAGGCAGCCCGGAAGGCATTGCAGAGTACGGATACCCCGTTTACTCCGGCAATCTCTTTAGTCATCGCTTTAGCCGAAAGTTTAAAGATGATGCGGCAGGATGGTATGGAAGTGATTTTCGCCCGCCATAAAAAAATGGCGGACGCCACACGCTTAGCAATGAAAGCGCTAGGCTTAGAGTTGTTTGCCCCTGCCGCCGCTTCGGATGTCGTCACTGCGGTAAAAGTCCCGGCTGGCATAGACGGAGAAAAACTGGTCAAGACTATGCGCGATACCTACGGCGTCACCATCGCCGGCGGCCAGTCAGAATTAAAGGGGAAGGTGTTCCGTATTGCCCATATGGGCTATATCGAAGAGTTTGATATCATCGTGGGGGTTGCGTGTCTAGAAAAAGTATTATATCAGATGGGGTATAAGTTTGACTTAGGCGTGGGCGTCAAAGCAGCGCAGGAAGTATTTTTGAAATAACGGAGGATTAGATGATTAAGATACTGGTCAGCGACCCGTTATCAGAAGAGGGTTTAAAGATTTTAAAAGAGGTAAAAGAGTTTCAGGTCGACGTCAAAACCGAACTTAAGCCGGAGGCCTTAAAAGAGGCGATTAAAGATTACGATGCCCTGATTGTGCGTAGCGCCACTAAAGCCAATAAAGACATAATTGATGCCGCAGTAAAATTAAAAGTCATCGGCCGCGCCGGCGTCGGATTAGATAATGTGGATTTGGGGGCAGCCACGCAAAAAGGCATCATCGTCATGAATACCCCCGGCGGAAACACCATTTCTACGGCAGAGCATACCATGAGTATGATTCTGGCGCTTTCCCGCAACATTGCCCAGGCAAATGCCTCTTGCAAAAAAGGGGAATGGAAGCGTTCCAAATTCATGGGAGTGGAAGTTTACGGTAAGACACTGGGCATAATCGGGTTAGGCAGGATAGGAAAAGAGGTAGCCAAACGAGCGCTTTCCTTCGGAATGAAGATTTTGGCTTACGACCCGTTTTTATCGCGCGAAGTTGCCGAAAACGTGGGAGTGGAGATGGCGGAGTTAAAAGAAGTATTTCAGGAGTCCGATTATATCACCGTGCATACCCCGCTTACCGACGATACCCAGCACCTTATTTCGGCTGAACAGATTGCCATGATGAAGAAAGGCGTGCGCCTGATTAACTGCGCCAGGGGCGGGATCATCGACGAGCAGGCCTTAATCAATGCGGTTAAGGAGGGGCAGGTCGCGGGTGCCGCAATAGATGTTTTTGAAAAAGAACCCATACCCTCAGAGAGCGAGCTTCTAAATTTAGATAATATTATCACTACGCCGCATTTGGGCGCATCTACCGAAGAGGCGCAGGTAAATGTGGCTATTGAAGTGGCGGAAATTGTACGCGATGCGCTCCTGGGCCGCGGCATCCGCAATGCCGCCAATTACCCCTGCCTTGAAGCCGAGGTTTGCAAGATGCTAGATCCCTACATTAATTTAGCAGACAAACTAGGGGGGTTCTCTAGCCAGCTGGTGGAAGGCAGATTCCAGGAATTGAATATTACCTATAGCGGAGAGCTGATCAAATATGATTTAACGCCTCTCTCGATGAGCTTAGTCAAGGGGGTGCTGACGCCGATTTTAAAAGAGACGGTTAATTTTATCAACGCCGTGTCCCTGGCAAAAGAAAGAGGTATAAATATCAAAGAGGTAAAGTCCTCAAAAGAGCTTGAGTTTGTTACTTTCGTGCAGCTGGAGATACGCACGGATAAAGAGTCCCGGACAGTCGCCGGTACCTTATCGGCCAACAAACAGCCGCGCATTGTCAAAATCGACGAGTATTATGTAGAAGCGCCCCCTAAAGGAGAGATGCTGGTAATCCAGAATTGGGACAGGCCGGGCGTAATCGGCAATTTAGGCACGCTTTTAGGCAAACATAATATCAATATAGCTTTCATGAATTTTGGACGGCAAAATTCAGGAGGCAAGGCTGTTTCAGTGCTTAACGTAGACAGCCCTGTGTCAGCCGAGGTCCTGGATAAGATAAGAAAAACAGAGAATATATTAGCGGTGAAGGTGATAAGACTGTGATGATCAAATTGGGATTTGTTATTTGGATTGCATTTGTCATTTGTGCTTTGTTATTTGTCATTAGCCCTTGCTATGCCAAGGAGATCACTATTATCTATACCGGCGATACCCATGCCATGCTTTATCCCTGCAGCTGTCCTGTTGAGCGCGACGGAGGAGTTGCGCGCCGGGCAACTTTAATCAGGCAACTCAGGAAGAAAAACCCCGATACGCTCCTTTTAGACGCGGGCAGATTTTTTGCCGGCGGCGTCACCGATGAGTATACCCAGAACACAGAACTCGACCGGCAGCGCACAGAGGTAAACCTCAAAGCAATGGAATTAATGCGCTATGATGCCGTAGCTGTTTCGGATGATGAGCTTAACTTCGGCAAAGAGTTTTTATCCGGCATGGCAGAGAAGGTAAAATTGCCTTTTCTCTCTGCTAATATCGCAGCGTTTAAACCCTATCTGATCAAAGAATTAGCCGGAATAAAAATAGGCATCATCGGCGTAACTTCTTCCTTAGCCGCGCAGAAATCCGGGGATCTAAAAGCGAGCGACCCGAAAGTTTCCGTAGCAGAGGCAGTGGGGGAATTGAAGAAACAGGCAGTGGCGGTGATCATCCTCTTGAGCAACCTGGAAGAGAAGGAGAGCCGGGAATTAATTAAAGAGGTTAGCGGTATTGATATCCTGATTCTGGGCCGCTCGCATACCCGGGGAGATTATTTTGACCGGGCAGGCCCTACTTTAATCATGAAGCCCGGTTGGCAGGGGCGCAGGCTCGGCGTGGCGGTTTTGACGCTGGAAGGAGATAAAATCACCAATTACGAAGTGAACGAGATGCGTCTTTCTCAAGATATTCCGGATGATCCGGCGGTCCTTGCGGTATTGCCGAATTGTTTTTCCGACGCCAATTGCAAAAAAAGCGGTTTTATCGGCGCCTGTAAAAACCCCGGCACTCTAGACGCTAGCTGCGCCTTCAGTAAACCGCAGGAAATATCGCTTTTAATTATTACCCCGAAGGCCTGCAGGGCTTGTGAGACCGAGAAGGTCGTTGCTTTTTTAAAAAAGAGTTTTCCCGGCATCAGGGCTACTTATTTATATTATCCCGATGCAAAAGCCGATAAGCTGATTAAAGATTATAAGATTACGGGGCTACCGGCATATTTTTTAAGCAAAGAGGCAGAAACTCAAAAAGGGTTTGCCGGCCTCAAAGACGGCTTAGAGAAAAAGGGCGATTTTTATCTATTGAAGCCGGAGATCGGCGGTATCTCTTACTTTCTGGGAAGGAAAATGCTTAAGGGAAGCTTGGATTTATTTATTAGCCTCTACGATAAGAATGCCGCAAGCGTCCTGGAGGCAGCCAGAGAGTTCAATCCGGTAATACATTTTCTGGCGGTAGGAGAGCAGGATAATTTCGATGCCAAGGCAGGAAAACTGGAAGTCGAGGAGTATTTGCGTTCCCTCTGCGTGCAGAAACATTATCCGGGAAATTTCTGGAATTATATTACCTGCAGGACGAGAAACCTTGATACTTCCTGGTGGGAGGATTGCCTGGAGGGTTTCGATGCACAGCTAATCAAGAGCTGCGCCAGGGGCGAAGAAGGAAAAAATCTTTTAAGGGAGAACGTAAAATTAAACAAGGAGTTAGGGGTTATGTTCGGCCCGACTTATCTTTTGGATAATCAGGAAATATTCAGTTCGTCGGGCGAGCCCTGCAAAGAAGAATTAAGGGGAATAATAAATAAGAGGAGATAACCAATGCCTAATAAACCCACGATATACATTCTCGATGTCACCAACCGCGACGGGGTGCAGACTTCGCGGATCTGCCTTTCTAAATTAGAGAAGACAATGATCAACCTTTACCTTAATGATCTGGGCGTATTTCAGTCCGAGTTCGGCTTTCCGGTAACGCGCCATGAGACGAATTACCTGAACGCCAATTTAGAATTGGCGAAACGCGGGACATTAAGCCCGATACGCTTAAGCGGCTGGATCCGGGCGACTAAGGAAGACGTTAAAACTACCTTTAAGCTCCTGCCAGAGATAAAATATCTGAATCTTTCCATCTCCACCTCTGACCAGATGATTATCCATAAGTTTAAAGGAAAACTCGACCATCATTCGGTGATTAAAGAGATGACTGAGGCGGTCAAAGAAGCGCTTAAGTCCGGAGCGGAGGTCATCGGCGTAAATGCGGAAGACGCCTCGCGCAGCAAAATGGATTATTTGATTGAGTTTGCCCTGGCGGCAAAAGAGGCAGGGGCAGCCAGGATACGCTACTGTGATACCTTAGGCTGCGATACGCCTTTCAGTATTTATGAACGCATCAAAACCCTTACCGAAGCGGTGAATATGCCGGTAGAGATTCATTGCCATAATGATTTAGGATTAGTGGTGGCGAATTCCATTGCCGGTGCTAAGGCGGCAGTTGATGCGGGTGAGGATGCTTATATCAATACCTGCGTCAACGGCATGGGCGAGCGCGCAGGCAACGCGGATTTAGTTTCTGTGGTCCTGGCGATAAAATACGGTAATGGCATGGAGGGTTATTCTTTGGATAAAAGGATAAACCTGAAAATGGCCTGGAAAATCTCTAAATACGCTTCTTACGCCTTCGGCGTACCCATACCCATAAACCAGCCGGGAGTAGGAGCTAATGCCTTTGCCCACGAGTCCGGCATCCACGCCGACGGAGCCCTGAAGGACCGCCGCAATTACGAGCTCTATGATTTCGAAGAGTTAGGCCGCGGCGAGCCGGAAATAATCGAGACCGGCCGCAAAATCACTGCCGGAGAGTATTCCGGCATCAAAGGTTTCCGCAATGTTTACGATAAGCTCGAGGTAGCATTTGGCGACGATAAAGAAGCTACCGAGGTACTGGAGCTGGTGCGTTACGCCAATGTCCATAATCAGAAGCCGCTGATTGACGAGGAGCTTAAGTTCATCGCCAAATATCCGGATATTGCGCGTAAGATTTTTACCATGAACCCCTAAAATGAATATAGTCATAGTGGGAACACAATGGGGAGACGAGGGAAAGGGTAAGATTATTGATATCTTATCCGAAAAAGTAGATTGTATTGTCCGCTATCAGGGCGGTAACAATGCCGGCCACACGGTAGTGGTAGGCGGCAAAGAATATATTTTCCATCTTATCCCCTCGGGCATTTTGCACCCGAAAAAAATATGCTGTATCGGTAATGGTGTCGTGGTTGACCCTGCCGGTTTAATCAAGGAAATCAGAGGTTTATCTGACGCCGGCATCTCAATCCGCGGACGGCTTAAGATTTCTGTCCTCGCGCATGTAATCCTGCCCTACCATAAGATACTGGACCAGCTGCGCGAGACAAAAAGGACGCATAAGATAGGCACCACCGGCCGCGGCATCGGCCCCTGTTATGCCGATAAGATCAGCCGCTGCGGCATCAGGATATCTGACCTCCTGAACCCTAAGCTTTTCAGGGATAAATTAAAAGATAATTTAAAGGAAAAGAACGAGATTTTTAAAAAAGTCTACCGGCATCCGGGGTTTAGTTTTGATAAGGTTTATCGGGAATACCTGCATTACGGAAAAATACTTTCTCCCTACATCCTGGATACGGCGCTCTTCCTGAACCGGGCAATAGCCGCAAAAAAAGACATACTTTTTGAAGGGGCTCAGGGGACGTTCCTGGATATCGATTTCGGGACATACCCTTTTGTTACTTCTTCTTCCGCAACCAGCGGAGGCGCCTGCATTGGCAGCGGTGTTGCGCCCACAAAAATAGACAAAGTCATCGGTGTGGCCAAAGCCTACACTACTCGGGTCGGAGAGGGACCTTTCCCGACGGAATTTGTCCCTGATTTCGCCAGGTTTATGCGCCAGAAAGGCCATGAGTTCGGGGCCACTACCGGCAGGCCGCGCAGGTGCGGATGGTTTGATAGCGTCATGGTCAAGGAAGCGATAATGCTTAACGGCATATCGGAGCTGGCGATTATGAAGCTGGATATACTGGACGGTTTAAAGACGATAAAGATATGCACGGCTTATAAATATAAAGGTAAGTTATTTAAAGAGGTCCCTAGTGACTTAGGAGCCGCCAGGAATGTCCTGCCTGTATATCGGGAAATGCCGGGTTGGCATCAGCCGATCAGCCGGATAAAAAAATACCGGGAATTGCCGGCGAACGCCAGGAGTTACTTATCATATCTGCGGGATATCCTCTCTACCGGGATCTCCATGGTTTCTGTCGGCTCAGGCAGGCAGGAAACGATATTCCTTGACTAAACTTATTGATTGTGTTATAGTTAAATTCCCGCTAAATAAGGAGGAAAAATCATGAAGAATAATCTATTGAAGATAGCCCTAGTAGCCTTAATCGGCATTTTTCTCGCCGGTTGCACCGTCATTTTCCAAAAAGGCAGACGTTCCGATCTAGAAAAGATAGAAGATTTATCCGGACAGCTGGATGAGCTTGCCCGTACCAAGAAGCTGCTAGAAGACAGGCTCTCTCAGGAGATCCAGGATAAGCAGGTAAGGTTAGAGATGATGGAAAAGGGCTTGGTAATTACTTTTGTGGGAGACGTTTTATTCGATTCGGGAAAAGCCAAGATCCGTCCGGAGGCATACGAAATGCTGAATAAAGTAGCGCGCGTCTTAAAAGAAAATGTGCCGGAATTAAAAGTCGGAATAGAAGGGCATACCGATAATGTGCCTATTCAGCATTCGGGATGGAAATCAAACTGGGAGCTATCTACTGCGCGCGCCTTAAGCGTCCTGCATTATCTTATCGGCAATGAAGGTATCTCTCCTGATCGCTTATCCGCAATCGGCTACGGCGAATATCAGCCGGTTGCCTCTAACGATACGAAAAACGGCCGGCAGCTGAATCGTAGGGTAGAGATTGTAATTTTGCCTCAGATCAGCAAAGTAAAAGAAACTCAAAGTAGCAGAGAGCCGGCTTTGCCAGAGGCGAAAGAAAAGATTAAGTAAAAGAGAAGGCGGCCATGGAGGGCATCAAAAATAGGGCTGTTCCGATACTGGGGATAATGTCTCTGATTTTCTTTCTGATTGCCATGCGCTCTTGCGGCGACGCCTATAAATACGGTAAGGCAAAAGATAAAGAAACGGCTGCCAGGTTTGAGTTAGAAGATAAAATGAATAAGCTCTTGCAGGAGAAGACTACCAACGATAATAAATTAAAGGGTTTAAACGACGAATTGAACACAGAGAAGGCAGCGCACGAGAATACTAAAAAGGCATTGCAGCAGGAGCAGCTGATCAACCAGAGCCTCAAGGATGACTTGGATAAAGTCACCAAGCTTAAAGAAAAGCTCGAGGAAGAATTAAAAGACGCTCTGGCAGCTGCCAAATCCGCCAAATCAAAGATGAGGTAGGGGGTAAGCATAAGAGAACATTTCTGTTCTAAAAAGGGGATGGAGATCCCCTTTTTTATTAAGTGAAGCCCAGACTTACGGAATGCCTGCCTGCCGGCAGGCAGGAAATGAACGTAAGTCTGTTGGCTGAACTTACCCCGCCCTTTCTAAAATAAATAGCCGATAGATTAAGAAAGGGCGGGGTCAATTCGCACTTATAAGTTACGTCGCTTCGCTCCGTAACTTATGTGCTCATTGAGGAGGTGGGATTTATGGCCGCTAAAACAAGAAACAAGAAAGCAGTAAAGAGGACCGGAGAGAAAATCTTAGCGAGAAAGACGACCGCAAGAAAAAAACAGATAAAGGCTGCTCCCAAGAAAGTAAAAGAAGAGATACCCGGCGTACAGGAGATTTCCATACAGCAGGCAAAGTTTTCCCATCCCGGGATTGCCCATGTGCGCAGGATGATGCCTGAAGAGCTGCCTTACCAATACGGCAAAGATAAGATTATACTGCAGGTGCGCGATCCCTGGTGGATACACGCTTACTGGGAGATAAGGCCGGAAACCCTAGAGAAGTTAAGGCATGAACTCAAAGACGATTTTTACAAAGCCAAGAGGGTGCTGCGCGTTTATGATGTCAGCCAGATTATCTTTAACGGCAAAAACGCACACCGCTTTTTTGATATCCAGATCAACGAAGAAGCTAACAGCTGGTATATCGATACCGCCGGCCCGGGAAGGTCATGGTGCGTGGATTTAGGGTTATTACTTCCCGGCGGCAGGTTCATTACCATACTACGTTCTAACGTGGTACATACCCCGCTCGAAGGCCCCTCCTGGATTACTGACGAGGAGTGGATGATCCCCGACGATATGTTTGCCCGGCTTTACGGGATGGGGGTGGGCCTGGGCAGGAGTTCGCCCGTCGGCAAAGGCTGGCAGCAGAAGATTAAAAGAGAATTTATTTCTTCCGGCATTGCTTCTATGGCGAGTCCGGTAAAGAAAGCTGTTAAAGAGAAAAGCTTCTGGCTGGTAGTAAATACCGAACTGATCCTTTACGGCGCGACTGAAGCCGACGCAAAAGTTACTGTTCAGGGCAGAGAGGTTAAGCTTCGGCCGGACGGGACTTTTACCTTGCGTTTTGCTTTACCCGACGGCAAGCAGGTCATTCCGGTAGAAGCAGTATCTTCTGACGGCGAGGATAAAAGGGCGATTACGCCGATAGTCAACAGAGAGACAAAATAATATGAATAAGGGTTACCTTTGCATAGTCTTGCACAGCCACCTTCCCTATGTGCGCCACCCGGAGCACGAGGACTTCCTAGAGGAAGACTGGCTTTATGAGGCGATCACCGAGACTTACATCCCGCTGATCCAGGTCTTTGAGGGGCTGCTGAATGACCGGGTAGATTTTCGTATCACCATGTCGCTGACGCCCACGCTGATTTCTATGTTGCAAGACGGGCTGCTGCAGGAGAGGTATTTAAAGCATATCAATAAATTGATTGAGCTGGCGCACAAAGAAACGGAAAGGACGCGCTGGCAGCCGGAGTTTGGGCATCTGGCGAACATGTATTTAGGCCACTTCTATGAGGCTAGAAACGTCTTCCAGCGCTATAACCGCAATCTCGTTGGTGCCTTCAAGGCCTTTCAGGATGCGGGGAACCTGGAAATAATCACCTGCGGGGCGACGCACGGGTATTTTCCTTTAATGGAGGTGACGCGCCCTTCTATCAAGGCCCAGGTTAAAGTTGCAGTAAGCCATTATGAGAAGACATTCGGCAGGAGGCCTATAGGGATCTGGCTGCCTGAGTGCGGTTATCATCCCGGATACGACGAGATAATAAAAGAAGCCGGGATAAAATATTTTTTTACTGATTCTCACGGAGTCTTGCATGGCAGCCCCCGCCCGAAATACGGGGTATTTGCTCCGGTGTATTGTAAGTCCGGCGTCGCCTGTTTCGGCAGGGACCTAGAATCCTCAAAACAGGTCTGGTCTTCCATCGAAGGCTATCCCGGAGATTACCATTACCGCGAGTTTTACCGCGACATAGGTTTTGACCTGGAATACGATTATATCAAGCCCTATATTCATCCCGACGGAGTAAGGATAAACACCGGGATAAAATATTACCGCATTACCGGGCCCGGAAATCAGAAGGAGCCGTATGTTTGGCAATGGGCAAAGGAGAAGGCTGCGGAGCACGCCGGTAATTTTATGTTCAACCGCCAGAAACAAACAGAATACCTTTTTGATCTTCTGGATAAAAAACCGCTTCTGGTTTCTCCTTACGATGCCGAATTATACGGCCACTGGTGGTATGAAGGCCCGATGTGGCTGGATTTTCTAATCCGCAAAATAGTCTCTGACCAGGATACCATACGCCTGATTACGCCGTCGGAGTACCTGATAGAAAACCCGCGCAATCAGGTAATTACGCCTTCAATGTCCAGCTGGGGCTGGAAAGGGTATAATGAAATGTGGCTGCAGGGGCCCAATGACTGGATTTACCGGCACCTGCACGCGGCCTCCGAAAGGATGACCGAGCTGGCAGGCAGCTTCGGCAATGCCGACGGCCTCTTAAGGCGGGCGCTGAATCAGGCATTAAGGGAGTTGCTTCTGGCACAGAGCTCTGATTGGGCATTCATTATGGGCACCGGCACGCATACTACCTACGCTGTCCGCCGCACCAAAGAACACCTGCTTCGATTTACGCGGCTATATGAAGAGATTAAAGCCAATTCCGTAGACGAACATTGGCTCTCGGACATAGAATGTAAAGACAATATCTTCCCGGATATAGATTACAGAGTACATCAGTAGAATAGTTTTTTAAAATCCGAAATCCTAAACTCTAAACAAATCCAAAATCCTAAATCCAAATGTTCCAAACCGACCAGTTTAGAATTTAGAAATTAGTATTTGTTTAGGATTTTCCCGCTATAGCGGGATCCCGCTATATTTTCATAATTTGGTGCGGGAAGAGTTTAGTGTTTAGGGTTTTATATTCCAAGTTTAGATGGTTGATAAAAAAAGTATTCCTAGGCATGTCGCGATAATTATGGATGGTAACGGCCGCTGGGCAAAAGAGAGAAGGCTTGCGCGCACTGCCGGCCATCGGGAAGGCTTTAAGCGCGTCAAAGAAGCTATAAAAACAGCAGCCGAGTTAGGGGTGGAGGTGATCACCTTTTTTGCTTTTTCCACGGAAAACTGGTCTCGCCCCAAGCAGGAAGTGAATATGCTGATGCGTTATCTGGCTAGCGTGCTGGAGAACGAGGTCAGTGAACTGCATAAGAATAATATACGCTTGTTAGTGATCGGAAAGGATGAGCCTTTACCGAAGTTTCTGCAAGCTAAGATTCAAGAAGCGCAAAGGCAAACCAAAAATAACAACGGCCTGACCGTGGTTTTAGCTTTAAATTACGGCTCCCGGCAGGAGATAGCGGATGCGGCAGTTAAGTTTGCCCGGGCGGCTGCCAGGGGTGAAATTAAAATAGAGGATTTAGATACCGAGCTTTTTAACAATTATCTCTATACCGCGGGCCTGCCAGATCCGGACCTCCTGATCCGCACTAGCGGAGAAATGCGGCTGAGCAATTTTTTGCTCTGGCAGCTTTCTTACGCCGAATTGTATTTCCCCAAGATTTACTGGCCGGATTTCAAGAGTGGAGACCTAAAAAAAGCGGTTAAGATTTATCAAGAAAGAGAGCGTAGGTTCGGGAGGGTAAATGTTGGCCAAAAGGATAATTAGTTCAGCCTTGCTCATTATTTTTATTACCCTAGCCACTTTTATCGACTGGCTCTGCGCCTTGGTGATAACCGCTTTTATTATTACCGGGCTTTACGAGTTTTTCACCATGTTAGAGCATAAAGGGATAAATATCTATAAATACGTCGGTATCGGCATGGGGGCGATCATCCCGCTTTCGATATCTTTGCGCTTTGAGCTTACCAGGAGCTGGGAATTATTTTTTGCGCTGCTGGCGATGCTGTTTGTGACCATTATGCAATTTCGGCGCCGATCAAATTCCGGGGCGATCATCGGTATTTCAACCACAGTCTTCGGGGTTTTATATATCTCTTGGTTTTTAAGTTTCTTTATCAAGATAAGATACTTGCCGCAAGGATTAGGGTTATTCGCTATGGTGCTTTTGACGGTGAAACTCGGGGATATCGGGGCATATCTCGTCGGCAGCCGTTTCGGAAAGACTCCGCTGATGCCGCGCATCAGCCCCAAGAAATCCGTAGAAGGGGCTGTGGGAGGCTTAATTTTCAGCATCCTCGCCGCCTTAGCCAGTAAGCCGCTGGTAGATTTATCTTATCTGCACCTGTTATTTATAGGCATTTCCTTCGGCGCCCTCGGCCAGCTAGGTGACCTTTCCGAATCGCTGATGAAGCGCGACTGCGAAATAAAGGATACCGGGGATATCTTTCCCGGTTTAGGCGGGGTGCTGGATGTGGTGGATAGTTTGCTTTTTGTCGGCCCGGCATTTTATTTTTATATGAGCGTCATTTTAACCAATTCATGAAGCGTATTGCCATATTAGGTTCTACCGGTTCTATAGGGCAGAGTACCGTAGAAGTCATCAGAAGCTTGCCGGAACATTTTTCGGTTGCGGCCTTAAGCGCAAACTCCAATATAGAAGTTTTATACCGTCAGATCAGGGAGTTTCGTCCCGCCTACGTTTGCGTTAACGACGAGCGGGCAGCCTTAAGGCTTGAAAAAAAGATAAAACGCGGCTCTAGTAAAATCCTGGCCGGTAAAAATGGTTTAGAGCACCTGGTCAGCCGCCGAGAAATAGACCAGGTAATGGTGGCGATCAGCGGCGCAGACGCGCTTGCGCCTTTATTAAAGGCAATAGACAGCGGTAAGACCATCGCCTTAGCCAATAAAGAAGCGTTGGTAATGGCCGGGGCAATCATCGTCGATAGGGCAAAAAAGAAAAAGATAAAGATTATCCCGGTAGATAGCGAGCAGTCGGCAATCTGGCAGTGCCTGGCCGGAGAAGACAGGAGTAAACTAAAAAACGTTTATTTGACCGCTTCGGGAGGGCCGTTTCTGGCTATAAAAAAAGAAGAGCTGAGGGGTATTTCCGTGGCGCAGGTATTAAAGCATCCTAAGTGGAGGATGGGAAAGAAAATCAGCGTTGACTCGGCTAATCTGATGAATAAGGGGTTGGAGATGCTTGAGGCGATGCATTTATTCAATGTGCACCCGCGCCAGATCAAGATCTTGATTCATCCGGAGGCGATCGTACATTCGCTGGTCGAGTTCATAGATGGGGTAATGCTGGCACAGCTATCCATTACCGATATGCGTATCCCTATACAATATGCGCTTTCCTACCCCGACAGGCTAAGTAACCGGCTGCCGGGGGTGGATTTATATAAGTTAGAGAGCTTGAATTTCCAAAAGCCGGATTTCCGGAAGTTTCCCTGCCTGGGATTATCTTACCGGGTGGCGGAGATGTTGGGGACGGCGCCTTGCGCCTTTAATGCCGCTAATGAAGTGGCGGTAGCTGAGTTTTTAAAAAAGAGGCTGGATTTTCTTGCTATACCAGGCGTGATGAGAAAAGTTCTGGATCAACATCGCAATGTAACCAACCCGGATTTAGACGATATTCTGGAAGCCGATGCCCGGGCTAGAAGAGAGGCGTTGCGGGTGATCAAGAAAGCAAACTAAGCCGATGGTCCACTTACTTATTTTTTTCTTTATTTTAGGGCTGCTCATATTAGTGCATGAGTTCGGCCATTTCATCGTCGCCAAAAGAATAGGCGTTAAAGTTGAGAAGTTTTCTTTAGGTTTCGGGCCGCGGATCGTAAGCAAAAAGAAACGCGATACGGAATATTCGCTCAATTTAATCCCGGTGGGCGGATACGTAAAACTGGCCGGGGATAACTTGGAAGAGTGTAAGGGTAATCCGGATGAATTTCTATCCCGTCCCCCGAAACAGCGCGCGGCAGTCATATTTTTCGGCCCCCTCTTGAATTACGTTTTGGGATTCTTGTGTTTCTGGTTTATTTTCTTTGCCGGCTACCCTACGTTAACCAATAAAGTAGGAGGCTTGCTCGACGGTTTCCCGGCAAAAGAGGCCGGCATGCAGGTCGGCGATAAAATTACCGCCGTGGACGGTGAAGGAGTAGATTTCTGGGAAGAGCTGCAGAAAAAAATCCAGAGTAAAAAAGCCGCCGGCACGGTTAAGCTTTCTGTGGTTAGGCGAGAGAAGAAACTCGATATAAATGTCAGGATAAAAGAGAAATCCATGGATGATCAGCTGGGGCAGAAACGTAGCGTCGGCCTGATCGGCATTACGCCTTTTGATGAAATCGTAAAGGTAAAGCACGGATTCCTGGAATCTTTCTGGCTAGCCTTTAAAAAAACCGGGGACTTAACACTCCTGACTTATAAAGCGCTTTGGCGTATAATCAACGGGAAACTCTCGATGCGCGAATCTATGACCGGTCCGCTGGGGATATTTTACATAACTTCTCAAGCCGCAAGCCTGGGTATTATCGCGCTCCTGCATCTGGTCGCGGTATTAAGTGTCAGCTTAGCCATCTTTAATCTCCTGCCCATCCCGGTCTTAGACGGCGGGCACCTTTTGTTTTTGCTGGTCGAGAAAATAAGAGGCAAAACCTTAAGCCTTAAGGCAGAGCGCATTGTCACCCAGATCGGATTAACCGTGATATTTTCCCTGGCGATAATCGTCACTTATAATGATTTAAGCAGGTTATTCGGGGATAAAATAGCCAAATTTTTACAAAGATAATATAAATGAACAGGCGTAAGAGTAAAATCGTCAAAATCGGCAGTATTTATATCGGCGGCAATAACCCAATAGCCATACAGTCGATGGCTAAGGCTAAAACTGCAGATATCGCCAAGACATTAAAGCAGCTTCGCGCCTTAGAGGCTGCTGGTTGCGAGATTGTGCGCGTGGCGGTTAAAGATATCCGGGATGCCCAAGCCATAAAGCGCATCAAGGCCAATACCGCGATACCGGTAGTCGCGGATATCCACTTTTCCTGGCGCTTGGCCCTGGCAGCAATAGATAACGGCGCGGATAAAATCAGGTTAAACCCGGGTAATATCTATAAAGATAAAGAAATAAAAGAAATCACCAGCGCCCTGAAGCAGGCGAAAATACCTTTGCGGATAGGGGTTAATTCCGGCTCCTTAAGAGATTTAAATTCGCACAGATTAAGTCTTTCGGAAAGATTGGTGCAGAGCGCTTTAGATTATGTGAAAAAAATAGAGAAATTAAAGTTTTATGATATAGTAATTTCGCTGAAGGCGTCCGCGGCACTAGAGACGATTTTGGCTTACCGTAAGATTGCCAGGCTTTGCGATTACCCGCTGCATCTGGGAGTTACGGCGGCCGGATTGCCCCGGCAAGGCGCAATAAAATCCAGCATCGCTATCGGCGCTTTATTATCCGAAGGGATCGGCGATACAATCAGGGTTTCCCTGACCGCCAGCCCCGAGGAAGAGGTAAGAGCTGCCCGGGATATTTTAGAATCTTTGGACTTGCGCCATTTTGGCCCGGAAATCATCAGCTGCCCGACTTGCGGCCGCTGCGAAGTGGATTTAGTAAAAATAGTCAGAGATTTAGAATCCCGACTATCGACTATCGACTATCGACTATCGACCCGGCTACCTAAGATAGCCATAATGGGCTGTGTAGTTAACGGCCCCGGAGAAGCTAAGGGCGCGGATATCGGAATTGCTTTTGGAAAAAAGCAAGGCCTCCTCTTTAAAAAGGGAAAACCCATAAGAAAAATACCTTACCATAAATGCACAGAGGTGCTGCTTAGAGAGATAGGGAGGCAGTAGAAAGCAAAATGCTCTGGTCTAAAACCTTTATACCTACCTTAAAAGAGACTCCGCAGGAGGCAGAATCCGTCAGCCATCAGCTGATGTTGCGCGCGGGGCTCGTCCGTATGCTCATGGCCGGGGTGTATTCTTACCTGCCCCTCGGATTGAAGGTATTAAATAATATTGAAAATATCATCCGCCAGGAGATGGATGCCTGTGGCGCAAATGAACTCTTGCTTCCGGCTTTACAGCCAGAGGAGCTTTGGATTAATTCCGGCCGCGATAAGGTTATCGCGGAAGTGATGATCAGGTTCACCGACAGAAGGGGCAGGAAAGTCTGCCTCGGTCCGACGCACGAAGAGGTAATCACCGAGCTGGTTAAAAACCACGTTTCTTCCTATAAGCAATTACCTTTGGTTCTTTATCAGATACAGACTAAGTTCCGCGACGAGATCCGCCCGCGTTTCGGGGTAGTCAGGGCCTGCGAGTTCATCATGAAAGACGCCTATAGTTTCGATAAGGATGAGGAGGGCCTGGATAAAAATTACCAGGCGATGCAGCAGGCTTATAAAAATATCTTTAAAAGGTGCGGCCTGAATTGCCTGTCGCTAGAAGCAGACCCCGGGGTAATGGGAGGGAATGTTTCGCATGAGTTTATGGTGCCGGCGGCAAGCGGAGAAGACATCGTTTCGGTTTGCCCGAAGTGTAAACTGGTTAAGCCTTTTAATCAGGCAAAAGAAGAGGCCTGTCATAAGTGCAAGGTGAAATTAGAAAAAGTCAATTGCGTTGAAGTGGGCCATATCTTTAAATTAGGGGTTAAATACAGCCTGGCATTAGGCGCTAATTTTCTCGATGCCGGCGGCAGGCAGAAACCGGTGATCATGGGCTGCTACGGCATAGGGGTCTCGAGGATGATTGCGGCGATCATCGAACAGAATTACGACACAGCTGGCATTATCTGGCCCGATGAAGTCACGCCTTACAAAGTAGTTGTTTTACCCTTGGATGTAACCGATAAAAAAATTATGGAGATAGCTTTGGATATCTATAATGATTTGGAAAAGCAGGGGATTACAACACTTCTCGATGACCGTGATGAGCGCGCCGGAGTAAAGTTTAAAGATGCCGACCTCTTGGGTATTAGCTTGCAGTTGATTATCGGAAAAGAATCTTTAAAAAACTCTACCCTGGAGCTTAAAGTGCGCCGGAGTAGTGAAAAGTTCATCGATACTAAAGAGGCGGTTTTAAAAAAGATAAAAGGGTATTTTAATGGTTAGACAGGAGATGTCGCGGGAATTAGAGGCCCTGATCAGAGACCATTTAAAGAGAGAAGGCTTTGAATTGGTGGATATCATCTACAGGTATGAAGGCAGGGATCTGTTTTTACGCATCCTGGCGGACAGGCCCGAGGGAGGCATAAACTTAGCAGAATGTTCCCGCCTGAATAAAGAGATAGGCCTAGCGCTTGACGAAAAAGATTTATTGCCCGGTAGGTATATTTTAGAGGTATCTTCTCCCGGGATAGACCGGCCGCTGGAAACAAAAGAGGATTTCCTGCGTTGTTTAAATAAAATGGTGAGGGTTTTCTTAGGGGAAGCCCTGGAGAATAAAACCGAGATTGAGGGCTTGATACAGGCAATAAAAGATGATTACCTCGTGGTAGATGCGGATGGTAGAAATATAGAGATTCCTTTAGCTAAGATAACCAAAGCAAAACAAGTAATAGGGTAGGACCTTAAGCGGAGATCAAAATGAGTCAAGAATTGTTAGCGATACTGGAGCAGATCGAGCGAGAAAAAGGCATCAAAAAAGAAGTGCTTTTAGAGGCGGTGGAGAGCGCGCTTTTAACTGCCGCGCGCAAGGTCATTGACGTAAAGCCCGAAGAAGAGCTTAAAATCGAAATTGACCGTAATACCGGCAAGATCAAAGCTACCCGCAATAACGAGGAAATCAAATCCATAGATTTCGGCCGTATTGCAGCCTCTACGGCGCGGCAGGTGATTATACAGAAGATACGCGAGGCGGAAAAAGACGTGGTCTTTGCCGAATTCCAGGGCCGGGTCGGCGAGATAGTCTCGGGCACGGTGTACAGGTTTGATAAAGGCAATATTGTCGTCGATCTTTTAGGCAAAGCCGAAGGGATTCTCCTGAAACGCGAACAGTCTCCGGGAGAAGATTTCAGGCAGGGCCAGCGCATCCGCGCTTATGTTGTGGAAGTAAAAAAGGACGTCAAGGGGCCGCAGATTATTTTATCCCGCACCCATCCTAACTTTGTCAAGAAATTATTTGAGCTGGAGGTGCCGGAGATTTACGAAGGTATCGTCGAGATAAAAGCCATCGCCCGCCAGCCGGGAGAACGCACTAAAATCGCGGTCCGGTCTAAGAACGATAAAGTAGACTCTGTGGGCGCCTGCGTGGGGATGCGCGGTAACCGCGTCAGGAACATCGTCAATGAATTAAACGGAGAGAAAATCGATATTGTGCGCTATAATGAGGATATCAAGGAATATATTAAAGCAGCGCTTTCTCCGGCAAAGATAGCCGAGATCAAGCTGGACAAAGAAAAAATGCGGGCTGAGGTATGCGTGGATGACGACCAGCTTTCTTTATCTATCGGCAAACACGGGCAGAATGTACGCTTGGCTTCAAAGATCATCGGTTGGGAGTTAGATATACGCGCTAAATCTGCTCTCGCCGCGGTGAAAGCCGAAGCAGAAAAGGCAGGAATACAGGAAGTTCCGGAGGCTGGAGAGGGCCAAACCCTGGAGCAATTACGAGGGGTGGGAGAAAAGACTCTGGCAGCACTTGCGGATGCAGGCTTTAAAACTATAGAGGATATTTTGAAAGCCGGACCCCAGGATCTATTGAAAGTGAAAGGGATAGGGGAGAAGAAAGCAGAAAAGTTGTTCAAAGAGGCCCGCAAGCTCGAACAAAAAGTAGGTAGCGATGGCAAAAGCAAAAAAAGCAAAAGCAGAAACTAAAAAGGTCAATAAGATTAAGATTACCCGGAAAACCGCCGGCAAACCTGCTCTGCCAAAGGCGGTGAAAAAAACTGTTGTTAAGGCGCTGGCTAAGCCCGTTACCGCCAAAGTAAAAAAGCCGGCTGCCGCAGTAAAAAAGGCAGCCATAGAGAAGCTACCCGCAGAAAAACCGAAGAAGCCCGCAAGCGTCGAAGCCCCGCTACAGCCTCTTAAGCCGCAGGAAGCCGCAAAGCCGGTAGTGAGTATGCCGGTGCCGCCGAGAGTAGTGCATCCTAAAGTAGCCCCTAAAGAAAAAGCCGAAGAAATCAAACCGCCGGTACCGGAAGTTAAACCGGCTGCGCCCGTCCCAAAAGTAGAGTTAAAAGAAATAGAATTAGATTTTCCCCTCACGGTTAAAGACCTGGCGGTGAAATTACAGGAAAAGCCGTCTGCCTTAATTAAAATGCTACTCGATAGAAGGGTGATGGTGGGGATAAACCAAAACTTGGAGGAAGGAATAGCGGCCGAGATTTGCGCCAAGTTCGGCTTCCAGATAAAAAAGGCTCCCGGAAGAGAGGAGTTAGCCCTGCGCATACACGAAGAAGCCGATGACCCTAAGCTGCTTAAGATGCGTTCTCCGATAGTGACTTTTATGGGTCATGTAGACCACGGTAAGACTTCGCTCCTGGATGCGATCAGAAAGACTAAAGTTGCCGAATCAGAACACGGCGGCATCACCCAGCATATCGGAGCCTATCGGGTAAGCCTGGCGCACGGGTATATCACCTTTTTAGATACCCCTGGCCATGAGGCTTTTACCGCGATGCGCGCGCGGGGGGCAAGCGTTACCGATATCGTGGTCCTGGTGGTGGCGGCGGATGACGGCATTATGCCTCAGACAGAGGAAGCCATAGACCATGCCCGGGCTGCCGGGGTGACTATCATTGTGGCGCTCAATAAAATAGATAAGCCGCAGGCTGACCTGGACCGGGTGAAAAAACAGCTCTCTAAACTTGATCTGATGAGCGAGGACTGGGGTGGCAAGACTATCACCGTGCCGGTTTCCGCCAAGACCGGTGAGGGTATCGATAACTTATTGGAGATGATACTTCTGGAAGCCCAGATGCTGGAATTAAAGGCAAACCCCAATAAATTAGCTAAAGGAGTGGTGCTGGAGGCAAAATTATCCAAAGGCAGGGGGCCGGTAGCGACTCTCATCGTGCAGAACGGGACTTTGCACCTGAATGAGAATATCATTGTCGGTAAATATTACGGTAAGATCAGGGCGATGTTTAATGACCGCGGCCAGGCAGTGACTTCCGCCGGGCCTTCTGTGCCGGTTGAGATCCTGGGGCTGGCGGGTGTTCCGCAGGCCGGAGAGCAGTTTTTTGCGATTGAAGACGAGAGGCTGGCCAAGGAATTAACCAGTAAAAGGGAAGAAAGCCAGAGGCAATCGGAAATAAAGACCATCAAGAGAATCAGCCTGGAAGACCTCCACTCCCAGATTAAGGAAGGCAAGATCAAAGAACTTAAACTGGTGATTAAGTCCGATGTGCGCGGCTCTATCGAGGCGATCAGGGATACCTTAAACAAGTTGAAGCTTGAAGAGATAAAATTAGATATTATCCACGAAGGCGTAGGCAATATAAACTCTTCGGATGTAATACTGGCTGCGGCCTCGAATGCGCTGATACTGGGTTTTCACGTGACCAGCGACGAGCGCGCCAAAGAGCTGCTCGCCCAGGAAGGCGTGGAAATGAGGACCTATAGCGTCATTTATGAATTAGCCAATGATGTCAAAGCGGCCCTGGAGGGGATGCTGGAACCGAAATTAAAAAAGGTCTTCTTAGGCAGGGTAGAGGTAAGGAAGGTTTTTAAGGTCTCCCGCTCCGGCACCATCGCCGGATGTTTCGTTTCTAAGGGTAAAATCACCCGTTCCGCCTCCGTGACTTTAGTGCGTAACGGCGAGGCTATTTTCGAAGGGAATATTTCTTCGCTAAAACGTTTTAAAGATGACGTGCGGGAAGTCGCCGAAGGATTTGAATGCGGCATTGCCCTGGGCGGTTTCGATAGCTATCAGGAAGGCGACATTATTGAAGCATATGAGATAGAGAAGATAGCGAGAAAATTATGAAAAAGCGGGTTTTGAGCGGCATGCGTCCGACGGGCAAATTACATCTAGGGCATCTGGTCGGGGCATTGGATAATTGGGTAAAATTACAGCAGGAATACGATTGTTTTTTTATGGTCGCAGACTGGCATGCGCTGATGAGCGAATACGAGCATCCTGCGGTTTTATCGGAATCAGCCGTGGATAATGTAATAGACTGGCTCAGCGCCGGTATCGACCCCGAAGAATCAACTATCTTTGTGCAATCCCAGGTTCCGGAGCACTTAGCGCTTTCGATGATCTTCTCCTGCTTTACGCCTTTAGGATGGCTGGAGAGGTGCCCTACTTATAAAGAGCAGCTCAGAGAGATAAAAACACGCGATTTAAATACTTATGGCTTCTTAGGGTATCCCGTGCTGCAGGCCGCGGATATTTTAGTTTATAAAGCAGAAAAAGTTCCGGTGGGAGAAGACCAGTTGCCGCATCTTGAGCTGACCCGCGAAATCGCCCGCCGTTTTAACAGCCTTTATAAAAAACAAGTCTTTCCCGATCCAGAAGCTATATTAACCGAGACGCCGCGCCTTTTAGGTTTAGACGGGAGGAAGATGAGTAAGAGCTACGATAACACCATTAACCTTTCGGATTCGGAGGAGGTACTTAAAACAAAAGTTTCCAGCATGATTACCGACCCCCAAAGGATAAGGCTTAGTGATAAAGGGCATCCCGGCGTCTGCAACGTTTTCGCCTACTACTCTACCTTTATCCCCGGGCTTAAAGACGAAGTCTATGATTGGTGCACCAACGCCAAAGCAGGATGTACTGAATGCAAGAAAAGATTCGCTGCGGGCTTGATTGAAAAATTAGCCCCTTTACATAAAAGACGCCAGGAATTAGCCAGTGATAAAGGTAAAATAGAAAAAATATTAGAAGAAGGCAGAAAAAAGGCTTCCGGCTTAGCCGCAAAGACGCTGGCGGAGGTAAAAAGCCTGATGAAGATATGAGTTATAAAGTAAGATTAGAGGTGTTCGAGGGGCCGCTGGACCTGCTTTTATATCTGGTTAAAAAAGACCACTTGAATATCTATGATATCCCCATCGCCAGGGTCACCGAGCAGTACCTGCGATACCTGGAATTAATGAAACTCCTGGATTTAAATATCGCGGGAGAGTTTTTAGTAATGGCGGCAACCCTGATGCAGATTAAATCCAAGATGCTGCTTCCCCCGGATCCCGCGAGCCTCGAGGAAAAAGAGGATCCGCGCGCGGAACTGATAAAGCGCCTGTTAGAGTACGAAAAGTTTAAGGAGATCGCCGAAAATTTAAGGCAGAAGGAAGTTGCCCAGCAGGAGGTATTTAAGCGGCCTAGGGCTGAGGCTAAAACAGGGGAGCCCGCGGAAGGCGAGGTTTATTTTGAGGCCAGCCTCTTTGACCTGATCAGCGTTTTTTCCAAGGCCATGGAGGATATACCCAGGGAGGTATTCTACGAAGTCATCAAGGATGAGTTTACCGTCGAAGAAAAAATCCATGCCATCCTGCACCTCTTATTGGAGAAGCCCTCGGCGCGAATTTCCCAGTTATTTTCGCAGGCGAACAATAAAATAGAGATGGTGGTAATATTTTTGGCGATTTTGGAGCTGATCCGCCTGAAAGAAATAGTCGCCTGGCAGAGAGGGCTATTTGAAGAGATTGAAATCGGCAGGAACAAAGAAAACATCATACCCTATGACAGAAGAAACAAGGCAGAAACTAATTGATAGCAGCCGCATAATTAATAATACCGCGCAGGACGAAGAGGACCTGGTTTTAAATATTTCTTTGCGGCCGCATAAGCTTACCGATTTTATCGGCCAGAAAGAAACAGTCGATAACTTAAAGGTCTGCCTGAGCGCGGCCAAACAGAGAAAAGAGCCTCTGGAGCACGCCCTGCTTTGCGGCCCTCCGGGATTAGGCAAGACTTCTTTAGCGCATCTTATCGCCCATGAGATGGGCGGAAAAATTACCGCTACTTCCGGCCCGGCGATAGAAAGAGCCGGGGATTTAATCGGCATCTTAACTAACTTGGAAATTGGGGATATTCTTTTTATAGACGAGATACACCGGCTTTCTAAGGTCGTCGAGGAGTTTCTCTATCCGGCGATGGAAAGTTTCCAGATCGATTTTGTGATCGATAAAGGGCCGTATGCTAAGACCATTAAGTTTAATCTAAAGCCTTTTACGCTTGTCGGCGCGACTACGCGGGTGGGCCTGTTATCCGCTCCCTTAAGGGGGAGGTTCGGCATATTTTACCATCTGGATTTTTATGCCGTAGACGACCTGGCCAGGATTGTCCGGCATTCAGCCAGGATCCTGGATGTAGAAATAGACGGGGAGGCGGCGGAAGAAATCGGCAGGCGTGCCCGGGGCACTCCGCGCGTGGCTAACCGGCTGCTCAGGCGTATCAGGGATTATGCGCAGGTGGCCAAGCAGAATAAAATAAATATGCAAATAACCAGCAAGTCCCTGGATGAAATGGGTATTGATAAGGCAGGCTTGGACGATATGGACCGCAAAGTCCTGAAAGTGATTCTTGATTCTTTCGGCGGCGGCCCGGTAGGCGTAGAATCGGTGGCGGCGAGTATGAATGAAGAAGTAGATACGATCGTGGATACCATCGAGCCATACCTGCTTAAATCCGGGTTCCTGAAACGCACTGCGCGCGGCAGAATAGCCACTAAGATAGCCTTCGAACACTTCGGGTTAAAATATAATAAAGAAAAGCAAGAAGAAATGTTTTAGCATATTCTGCTGCGGGATGTTGTTCGCGTGCTGAAATTTTTTGCCGTCTGCTACGGTTTACTCGTCACTACGGACAGTATGCTTACGCGGGAGCGCATCCTTCGTTCCTCGTAAATCCTTGCAGACTCCTGCCAAAAAATTTCTTATGCACGCTCACAAATCCCTCCGCAGAATATGTCAATTGAGTCACTTTCGTAATTATTAAGATGAAATTATTGCTGCATACCTGCTGTGCGCCGTGCCTGATTTATCCCCTTGAACAGTTGCGCGGTAAAAATTTTGAGGTAGCCAGTTTTTTCTATAATCCCAATATTCATCCTCTGGCTGAATACCAAAATAGGAAAGAGGCGGTAGGAAAATTCAGCAAGGCCGCTGAATGCGAAGTTATTTATCCGGAATATCTGCCGCAGGAATTCTTCCAGGCCGTAAATCTTAAAGAAACTACTCCTCAAAGGTGTGCGATTTGCTGGAAGCTGCGCCTTAAGAAAACAGCTGAGTCAGCTAAAGAAAAAGGTTTTACGCATTTTTCAACCACCCTGTTAGTCAGTCCTTATCAGGACCAGGAATTGCTTAAAAAAATAGGAACAGAGATCGCTAAAGAAGAAGGAATAGAATTTTACTACGAAGATTTCCGCCCCGGGTTTAGGGAGGCGCATAACAAGGCGTACGCGCAAGGCATATACTGCCAGAAATATTGCGGGTGCATTTATTCACAGATAGAAAGATGCGGGAAATCAGCTCGCCGTTAATTAAATTATGCTTTGTATTGTTTATGCTCTTGGCTCCAAGCTCTAAGCTCCAAGCTCCCAGCTGTATGGCCAAAGGCCAGACCTATATCCGCGTCGCAGTGATTCAGAATGCAGAGTCAGCTAATCTTAGGGTATACGGGGTTTACGAGCTAATCGATGCCCGGAATAATAAAATAATCCTGCGTGCTAAAAATCTTAAAGCCACGGTGACGGTTTCGGGGGATAGTATAAACTTAGGCGACGTAAGTTATCCGCTGGCCAAACTCTTTATTAAGACCGAAGAAGGCGGAGTGATTATACTGAACGGCCGCCGTTTCCGGGGCAATATCTATCTTATCGCCAGGGATAACCAGCGCCTTTTAGTGGTTAATTCCATAGAGCTGGAGGATTATCTAAAAGGCATACTTTACCATGAGGTATCGCATTACTGGCCGACGGAAGTTTTGAAAGCCCAGGCAGTGGTCAGCCGCACCTACGCGCTTTATCAGATACAAGAGCATGCCGCTTTTGATTATGACCTTACCGCCGACATATACTCCCAGGTATACGGCGGGATGACTTCTGAGCGCTACCGCACCAATAGGGCTGTGAATTACACCAAGGGAGAAGTGCTCACTTTTCGCGATAAGATATTCCCGGCTTATTTTCACGCTACCTGCGGGGGGCATACGGAGGACGCCGCGTTATTATGGAATATTGACATCGCGCCTCTTGCGGGAGTGCCGTGCAATTTTTGCCGGCAATCTCCGCATTTTAACTGGCATTGTGTTTTATCGCTGGATGAAATCAAGCAAAAGCTTCGAGACAGCGGCTACAATATTTCCGGCATCAAGACCATCGCGATATTAAACAGGACGCCTTCGGGGCGCGCCAAGGATTTAAGGATAGCCGCCGAAAATAAAGATATACAAATCTCCGCCAAAGATTTCAGGAATATCATCGGCCCGAATATTTTAAGAAGCACAAATTTTGCTGTCAGTATCGTCCAGGACGACGCTGTCTTTATAGGCATCGGCTGGGGGCACGGCGTGGGGATGTGCCAGTGGGGCGCTTATTTTATGGCAAGACAAGGGAAGAATTATAAAGAGATTTTAAAATATTATTACCCAGGTTCAGAAGTATCTAAAAATTACTAGTTACTAAATATGAAACTCTCGGATTTTGATTATCACCTGCCAAAAACACTTATCGCGCAGCATCCTTTAAAAGAGCGCGATGCCTGTCGCCTTTTGGTTTTAGACCGTAACCGGGGCAGGATAGAGCACCGTATTTTTAAGGATATCACCGATTACTTAAAAAGAGGAGACCTTTTAGTCTTAAACGACACAAAAGTAATACCCGCGCGCTTATACGGAAGGAGACAGACGGGCGGGAAAGTGGAAGTATTGCTCTTAAACCGTAAAAGCGGTCTTACCTTTAATACGCTGGTTAAGCCAGCACGTATCAAATTAGGAGAAGAAATAATATTTAACGGCAAAAAAATAAACGGGCAACTTACCGCTAAAAATGAAATTACATTCTTAGCCAAAAATATCGATGAGATTTATAACTTAGGCAGCATGCCGCTTCCGCCGTATATTAAGAGAAAGGCAGAGGAAGCAGATAGCGTATATTACCAGACTGTTTATGCAAGATGCGACGGGTCTGTGGCAGCTCCCACCGCGGGTTTACATTTTACGCCGGAGTTAATCTTAAAAGTCAAAGCAGGTGGTGCGCATATCGCCTACATTACCTTACATGTGGGTCATGCTACTTTTAAGCCGGTAAAGGCCGAAGATATAACCCAGCATAAGATGGAAAAAGAATATTTCCAAATAAACCCTGACACGCAAAAATTAATAGAGGAAACGCTCCTGAATAAAGGCCGCGTCTTTGCCGTGGGTACCACCGCCTGCCGCACCTTAGAGGCTTATGCACAAGGCGCTAAAGAGGGCTTCACGGATTTATTCATTTATCCGGGATATAAGTTTAAGATAGTTGACAGCCTCTTGACTAACTTTCATCTTCCGCGCACCACGCTTTTTATGCTGGTCTCTGCATTTGCCGGGGAGAAGCTCATCAAGCAGGCCTATCAGGAAGCCATAGATAAACAATACAGGTTTTACAGCTATGGCGATGCGATGTTGATAATTTAAAATGTCGTTTACTTTATTCCACCAAGATAAAAATACCAAAGCCCGGCTGGGAAAATTAACTACAGCGCACGGAGAGATTGATACCCCCTGTTTCATGCCCGTAGGTACTCAGGGGACAGTCAAGGCGGTGCCTCCGAAAGAGCTAGAAGCTGCCGGCGCCCAGATTATCTTATCCAATGCTTACCATTTATTTTTGCGGCCGGGCGTGGAAGTGATCAAGAAGGCAGGCGGCCTGCATAATTTTATGAGCTGGCCAAAGCCTATCCTTACCGACAGCGGCGGTTACCAGATATTTAGCCTGGCGCTTTTAAGAAAAGTAGCCGATAAAGGGGTTGAGTTTCAATCGCATATCGACGGAATGAAGCATTTTTTCACTCCCGAGGACGTCATCAAAATACAGCAGGCATTAGGAAGCGATATGATGATGCCCCTGGATGAATGCGTGCATTATCCCTGTAGCAGGGATCATGCCAAGGTCGCCATGGAAAGGACGATTGACTGGGCAAAGCGTTCCAAAGCGCATATCGCATATGGCATATCGCATATCGTAAAAGAAAAAGACGATAAGCGATTAGCGATAAGCGATAAGCAATTATTGTTCGGGATTATACAGGGCGCGACTTATGAAGACCTGCGCCGGGAATGCGCAAAGGCTATTGTCGATATAGGGTTTGACGGTTATTGCGTAGGCGGAGTTTCGGTTGGCGAACCGAAGAACTTAATGTATAATATTATAAGTTCCGTCGCTACCGGGTTGCCTGAAGGCAAGGCGCGCTATGCCATGGGCGTCGGTTTGCCCGAAGATATTATCGAGGCAGTAGGGCTGGGAATCGATATGTTTGATTGTGTAGTACCTACGCGCTACGGCAGAAACGGCACCGCCTTTACGAGCGTTGGCAAGCTTACAATCAGGAACGCCCCTTATATTGAAGACTTCAGGCCCCTGGATGCTCATTGTAACTGTTATGCCTGTAAGAAGTTTAGCCGGGCGTACCTAAGACACCTGTTTAATACCGAAGAGATATTGGGCCTCCAGCTGGTATCGCTGCATAATATTTATTTTTACCTAGAGTTGATGCGCAATATCAGGGAGGCGATTAGAGAGGATAGATTTAGTGAGTTTAAAAAAGAATTTTTAAGTAATTATAACCATGCCAGTAACTAGTAACTGGTAATTAAAAGCAAAAAATAAATTATAGAAAAAATAAAATTACTAGTTACCAGTTATTAGCGTACTAGTTACTAATATTATGCGCATAGACATTATCACCATATTTCCTAAAATGTTCGCGCCGGTATTAGAGGAATCTATCCTCAAGCGCGCACAACAGAAGGGTAAAGTCAAAATCTGCGTGCATAATCTGAGAGGCTACACTCTCGATAAACATAAAAAAACCGATGACCGGCCTTTCGGAGGCGGCTCGGGCATGGTGATGAATGCAGAGCCGATATTCCGGGCAGTGGAGAAAATTAAGTCAGGAGTCAGGAGTCATAAACCAGGAGTAATTCTCTTATGCCCGCAAGGCCAGCCTTTGACGCAAAAACTTGCAAAAAAGTTAGCAAAACATAGACATTTAATTCTGATTTGCGGCCATTACGAAGGCATAGACGAAAGAGTCAGGCGGTATCTGGCGGATGAGGAGATATCCGTAGGCGACTATGTTTTAACCGGCGGAGAGCTCCCGGCCATGGTTTTAGTAGACGCTATAGCGCGCCTTATCCCCGGCGTTTTAGGCGATAAAAATTCCTTGCATTTTGAATCGTTTGAAGATAATCTATTGGAGTATCCGCACTATACCAGGCCCGCTGATTTTCGAGGCATGAAAGTCCCCGCGGTACTTTTATCCGGTGACCATAAAAAAATAGAGGCGTGGCGTAGAAAAGAGGCTATAAAGCGGACTAAACAGAGGCGTCCGGATCTCATAAAACGCAAAGCTTAAAAAGGAGAATCAGAGATGGATAAAATTAAACTAGTCGAGTCGGAATACACCAAGAAAGAAGTCCCCAAATTTAAGGTCGGTGATACCGTAAAAGTCCTGGTGAAGATCCCGGAAGGCGAAGATAAAGTACGCCTTCACCCCTTTGAAGGCGTGGTCATCGCCAAGAAAGGCTCAGGCCTAAGGAATAGTTTTACGGTAAGAAAAGTCTCTTACGGGGAAGGGATTGAGCGCGTATTCTGCCTCTATTCACCCAGCATTGAACGTATCGAAGTTATCCGTTCGGGAAAAGTCAAAAGGGCGAAGCTCTATTATTTAAGAAGCAAAGTCGGTAAACGGGCTACTAAAATCGAAGCCGAAGAAGAGAAAAGCAGTAACTAGTAATTCAGTAACTAGTAACTGGTAATTTAAAAAAATTTGAGAAAGTAATTTTTTTTAAAAAATTACTAGTTACGAGTTACTAGTTTACTAGTTACTAAGAAAAGTGCTCTATTACGAAAATAAGCTTAAGAAGAAGGGCTACAAGGTAATTATCGGTGTGGATGAGGCAGGGCGCGGCCCTTTGGCCGGCCCGGTGGTTGCCGCAGCAGTAGCTTTGAAAACCTGCCGTTTTAGAAACCGCATAGACGATTCCAAAAAATTAACCCCGCGGCAAAGAGAAAACGCCTTCCTGGAAATTGACCGTAAAGCGCTGTTTGGCATCGGAATAGTCAATGAAAAAATAATTGACCGCGTCAACATCCTGCAGGCTACGCGCCTTGCCATGGAACAGGCAGTGTCAGAGCTACTGGATAAGTTAAAAAAGAAACGCAGGCAAAATATGCATTTGCTGGTGGACGGTAACGTGCAATTAGAGACTCTACTTCCGGTCACAAACATCATCAGAGGCGACTCAAGATCAAAGAGTATTGCCTGCGCCTCCATTATGGCCAAGGTCACCCGCGATAGAATAATGGATATATACGATAAAGCGTATCCGCAGTACGGTTTTATAAAGCATAAAGGTTATTGTACTCGTTTGCATAGACTAGCATTGGAGAAGTTCGGTCCCTCAATAATCCACAGAAGAAGTTTTTGTTATGTCTAGAGACAGGATAGAGCTTGGTAAATCCGGAGAAGAGTCCGCAGCCGATTTTCTAAAAACAAAAGGCTACAGGATTTTGTTTTCAAATTATAAAAACAAATTAGGCGAAATTGATATTATTGCCAAAGATAAAGACGCCATCTGTTTTATCGAGGTAAAAACCAGACTTACGGATAGATTCGGTCTGCCGCAGGAAGCAGTGTCCTATATAAAGCAAAGACAGATCAGCAAGGCGGCACTCGCTTTTTTAAAAGATAAGAAGCTCCTCGATAAGAAAGCAAGGTTTGACGTGGTTTCGGTAATTTACGCGGGAGGCGAGCCTAGAATAGATTTAATCCAGAATGCGTTTGAACTAGATAAAAGTTTTACTTATTGAGATGCTACCCGATATTAAAATCGCTAAGATCGCAAAAAAGTTCCCCGTAAAGGATATCGCCAGAAAATTAAAAATAGGCGAAAGATACCTAATCCCCTATGGTAAATACATCGCCAAAATTGATTTAAGCCTCCTGGCTAAAATTAAAAATAAACCCAAAGGCAAATATATTCTAGTCACCGCCATCACCCCTACTCCTTTAGGCGAAGGAAAAACTGTTACCACTATCGGGCTATCTATGGCCTTGAATAAACTAGGCAAATTGGCCTCGGTTTGCCTGAGACAGCCGTCTTTAGGTCCTGTTTTTGGCATCAAAGGAAGCGCAGGAGGAGGGGGTTATTCTCAGGTTCTGCCGCGGGAGGATTTTGACCTGCATTTTACCGGAGACGCCCATGCCATAGGCCTGGCGCATAATATCGCCGCAGCATTTCTGGATAACTCCTTATTCAGAGGCAACAAATTTAAGATAGACATAAACAAAATCTACTGGCGCCGCTGCGTGGATATCGGAGACCGTTTCTTAAGAAATGTAAAAATCGGTTTAGGTAGAAAATTTGACGGTATTCCCCGCGAAAGCGGATTTGATATTACCGCGGCTTCCGAAATCATGGCTATTTTGGCATTGGCCTCTGATTCAGGAGATTTGCGCAGGCGTTTAGGCAAAATTGTTTTAGCCGATGACATAAACTTGAATCCGGTGACTGCCGAGCAGATAAAAGTTGCCGGTCTTATGAGTGTTTTATTAAAAGATGCCATCAAGCCTAACCTGATCCAGACAATAGAAAATACGCCTTGTTTTGTGCATACCGGGCCTTTTGCCAATATCGCCCACGGCAACAGTTCCATTATTCAGGATAAAATCGCGCTTGCCCTTTCGGATTTTGTGGTGACTGAGGCGGGTTTCGGCGCGGATTGCGGCGCGGAGAAATTTTTTGATATCAAATGCCGCATCGGTGCTTTTAAACCGGATGTGGCGGTAGTCGTCTGTTCTTTGCGTGCCCTTAAAGCTCACGGCGGGATATGTAAGGTAGTAGCAGGAAAGCCGCTGGAAAAATGTTTAAGCCAGGAAAACCTACCCATGATAGAAAAAGGATTATGTAATTTAGAGAAGCAAATAGATAATATTAAACTATTCGGCATCCCGGTAATAGTAGCGGTAAACAAATTTGATTCCGATTCCCGGCGCGAAATAGATTTTGTCAGCAGGCGGGCCGTAGAATTAGGGGCTGATGAATGTGCAGTAAGCCAAGTCTGGAAGAAGGGTTCAAGAGGCGGCATTGATCTAGCCAAAAGTGTCATAAAGCTTGCAGAAAAACAAAAGAAATTCAAATTTCTCTATCCCCTGGATGCGCCGATCAAAGAAAAAATTAAGATTATCGCTACCAAAGTTTACGGCGCAAAGGGCGTGCGGTATTCCAAACTGGCGCAAAATAAAATCATGATTTTTACCAAGCGCGGTTGGGATAAATTGCCTGTGTGTATGGCTAAGACGCATTTATCCCTTTCGCATGACCCGCAATTGAAAGGCCGGCCGAAGAACTTTATTCTGCCGGTAAGGGATATACGCGCTTATATAGGAGCAGGCTTCTTATCGCCGCTTTGCGGAGCAACTCAGACTATGCCGGGCTTACCCAGCCACCCACGCGGGGAAAATATTGATATTGACGAAAAAGGGAATATAATAGGATTGTCGTAATATTCGGAGGCTTGATGATTTACAAAGATGAATCGCTTAAGAAATATTTAGATGATTTGGCGGCAAAGCTGTCTGCTCCGGGAGGCGGTTCTGCCGCGGCATTGGCTGCCGCATTAGGCGCTTCCTTAATCAGTATGGTTGTCAATTTTACCTTAGGCAAGCCCAAATACGCCCGATATGAGGGTGAATTGCAGCAGATTCTGGAAAAATCGGAAAAACTAAGGTTAGAGTTTCTGAATCTGGCGGATTTGGATGTAGTGGCTTATCAGAGTAAAAACCTAGAGGATGCTTTGAATGTTCCGTTTATGGTCTGCCGCTTATGTTTTGAGGGGATGAATTTATGTCTACCCCTGATCAAAAAAGGAAATATCAATTTGATTAGCGATGTGGCCGTGGCTGCGGTTCTATTGGAATCGGCTTCCTCATCTGCTTATTTTAATGTGGAGATAAACCTAAAATCCTTAGCGGATAAAAAATTGAGCGGTAGTATACGCAAAGAATTAATAAAGAAATATAAAGCGATAAAAAGAATAAGGACGCAAACGGAGGTAAAAGTTGGCAAAATTATTAGAAGGTAAGCCGATCGCGGAAAAAATAAAAGAAGAAATTAAGGCTACGGTAGCCTTATTGGACATTAAGCCGGTTTTAGCTAGCATTCAGGTCGGAGAGAATGCCGGTGCTGAAAGCTATGCGAAATCCCAGAAGAAGACCGCCGAAAATTTAGGTATAGAATATCAATTTCATAAATTGGGTCAGGAGACCACAGAAGAGTCACTGATAGAGTATATAAAAAAATTAAACGCGGATAAAAGCGTAAACGGAATAATTATTCAGATGCCGCTGCCGGCGCATATAGACTACAAAAAAATCAGCCAGTTTATCCTGCCGGAAAAAGACGCAGAAGGCATGCATCCGGCAAATATCGGCAAGATCGTTTTCGGCCAGGCTAAAATTTTACCCTGCACTGCTGCAGCAGTAATGGAATTATTAAAGGAAAGCGGCGCAGATTTATACGGCAAGGAAGTGGTCGTCGTGGGGCATAGCGAAATCGTCGGCAAACCCTTAGCACTTTTATTGCTGGATAAATTCGCCACTACCACAGTCTGCCATATCGGTACAAGCATTGCCGGAAAATTGGAAGAGCATGTAAGGCGTGCCGAAATTTTAATTGTCGCCGTAGGCAAAGCCGGATTAATCAAAGGCGAGTGGATAAAAGAAGGGGCTATTGTCATTGATGTGGGCATAAATAGAGTTGAGGGGAAAATAGTCGGAGATGTAGAATTCGAGATAGCGCAAAATCGCGCTTCCTGGATTACGCCAGTCCCTGGAGGTGTGGGGCCGCTGACCGTTACTCTATTGATGCGGAATCTGGCAGAGGCAAAAAAGCTACAAGAATAGTTATATTTTTTCGGCTAAAGAACTAAGGAAGGGCGGGATATGTATTTAATAGGAATTTATATATTAACTGCGATTATCAGCATAGCTATTGCCATGTTATTGGCGCATGCCACCCGGCTATCGGCGCAGGTTAAAACAGAGAGTTCAGGAAGAACCATTCCGTTTTTTCCG
>CAZJFL010000003.1:49549-129661 GCA_964545575.1 uncultured Planctomycetales bacterium | reverse complement strand
GCACTTGCATGGCATGCAAGGGGTCAGGAGTTCAATCCTCCTCAGCTCCACCAAATTTTCCCGACAAGGGAAAATTTGGTGGCACTCAAGCGAGCGTAATTTTGCGACAAGCAAAATAGCGAGCTAATCCCTCGGCCTAAAAGGCCTCGGGATAATTCACTGACATGTGATAGCGGGTGAATTAAGTGCATACCATTACAGCACCGCGCTGCGCGCGGTGTAATTCACTGACAGGTTAGAGCGGGTGAATTAAGGGCGGAAGAAATTCCGCCTTTTTTGTTCTCACTTGACGCTCGCCAATAGCTAGAGTATAATTTATCCAATATGCGATTAGGCGTGCATGTTTCTGGTTGCGGGAAAATCTACGAGGCGCTTACGCGCGCCCACGAATTAGGCTGTAACACCATGCAGATATTTTCGCGCAACCCCCAACGCTGGCGCGAAGATTTTCTAGACCCTAAGGACATCGAAGAGTTTAATCGCCGGCAGGCTAAATTTCAAATAAAGCCGCTGTTCATTCATATACCGTATTTGATTAATCTGGCCTCGCCTGATCCTAAGCTTTACGGGGATTCCATCGAGGCCTATATCGAAGATATTTTAGAGGCAGAAGCGATAAAGGCAGACTATATTGTCACCCATATGGGCAGCCATAAGGAGACTTCGGAGGAAGCGGGGATAAAGAGGCTAATTGAGGCCCTAAATACAATTATAGATAAGACTAGCTATGTGGACGTGGGTATACTTTTAGAAAATACTTCCGGCTCCGGCTCTTGGTTGGGTTATAAATTCGCGCACCAGAGAGAAATTATCCGCGGGCTAAGCAATAAGGAGCGGGTGGGGTTGTGCTTTGATACCGCGCACGCATATTTGGCCGGCTACGATATCGCGACTAAAGAGGGCTTGGAGGCAACCTTAGACGAAATAGAGGCATTAGTGGGCATAGATTTAATCAAACTTATCCATTTAAATGATGCCCACGGAGAGTTAGGCTCGCATTATGACCGGCATGACCATATCGGAAAAGGAAAGATCGGCTTAGTAGGGATGGAGCGGATTATCAACCACCCTAAACTTAAGAATATACCTTTTATCCTGGAAACTCCCAAAAAAACCGAACGCGACGACGCAATGAACTTAAGGCTAGTAAGGAAGTTAAGGAAGAAATGAGTTATCCTTTTAAAGAGATTGAAGAAAAATGGCAGAAAATCTGGGATGAGCGTATGATTTTCCGCGCTAAGCCGGATTCCTCCGG
Organism: uncultured Planctomycetales bacterium; assembly: GCA_964545575.1. GTDB lineage: Bacteria > Omnitrophota > Gorgyraeia > Gygaellales > Profunditerraquicolaceae > CAZJFL01. The sequence goes on along the minus strand of CAZJFL010000003.1, from coordinate 128,406 downwards.
AAAGAAATACTATCTTCTGGAGATGTTCCCTTATCCGTCGGGGAAAATCCATATGGGCCATGTGCGCAATTATACCATTGCCGATGTGGCAGCGCGTTTCCGGATAATGCAGGGCTTAAATGTCCTGCATCCGATGGGATTTGATGCCTTTGGCCAGCCCGCAGAAAATGCCGCTATAAAAAATAAGACCAAACCCGGCATCTGGACGCATAAATGCATTGACTGGATGAGGCAAGAGCTAAAAAAAATGGGCTTTTCCTATGATTGGGAGAGGGAGATCTCTACCTGCGACAGCGATTATTATAAATGGAACCAGTGGATATTTTTAAAGATGTTTGAGCGGGGCCTTGCCTACAGGAAGGCAGCTAAGGTAAACTGGTGTTCTTCCTGCCAGACTACCCTGGCCAACGAGGAAGTGGTGGATGAGGGGTGCTGGAGATGCCACGAAAAAGTAGAACAAAAGGATTTAAAGCAGTGGTTCTTAAAGATTACCGAATATAAAGAGCGCCTGCTTGAAGACCTATCCAGGCTTAAAGATTGGCCCGAGCGGGTAATCGCCATGCAGACTAATTGGATAGGTAAAAGCCAGGGTGTGGAAATATTTTTCCGGCTTAAAGAAACAGGCGTAGTTATACCGGTTTTTACGACCAGGGTGGATACGATTTTCGGCGCCACCTATATTGTTTTGGCTCCCGAGCACCCCCTGGTAAAAGAGTTGATTCAGGGTAAGCCGCGGGAATTAGAGGTCTTAAAATTTATTGAGAAAGTGAAAATTGAAAGTAAAGCGGTTCGTTCGTCTAGAGACGTCAGGAAAGAAGGAGCTTTTACCGGCAGCTATGCTATTAATCCTGTGAACAATGAAGAAATTCCTGTTTGGGTAGCGGATTATGTGCTGATGGAATACGGAAGCGGGGCGATTATGGCTGTCCCCACCCATGACCAGCGCGATTTTCTTTTTGCCAAAGAGCATAATTTACCGATGAGGATAGTGATTCAGACCATCGACCATCGACCATCGACCATCGACGATATAACTGAGGCCTACGAAGGCGACGGCGTACAAGTCAATTCCGGTGAATTCAACGGCCTGCTTAATCAGGAAGCAAAGATAAAGATTGCCGCCTGGATGGAGAAAAAGAATATCGGCAAAATCCAGACCCACTGGCGCCTGCGCGACTGGTTGATTTCCCGCCAGCGCTATTGGGGGACACCCATCCCGATTATTTATTGCCAAAAGTGCGGCACTGTCCCGGTGCCTTACACGGACTTGCCGGTAGAATTACCCAAAGATGCGCCTTTCACCGGCAAGGGCGGCAGCCCTTTAGGAAAGGTAAAGGATTTTGTTAATACGAGCTGTCCTAAATGCAAAGCTTCTGCCCGCCGGGAAACCGACACCATGGCTACTTTTTTTGATTCGGCGTGGTATTTTTTAAGGTTCTGCTCGCCGAAATTCACCCCTGAGCCTTTTGATCGGCAGGAGGCAGGATATTGGATGCCGGTGGATCAATACATCGGGGGAATAGAGCATGCGATTTTACATTTATTATATTCGCGCTTCTTTACTAAATTCTTTAAAGATTTAGGGATGATAGATTTTGTTGAGCCTTTCCAGCGCCTGCTTACGCAGGGGATGGTTTTAAAGGACGGGGAAGTAATGTCTAAGTCGCGCGGGAATATCGTAGACCCCGATTCCATTATCAAGCACTACGGGGCGGATACCTTAAGAATATATATATTATTCGCCGCCCCGCCGGAAGTAGAGATGGAGTGGGATGACCGCGGCATAGAAGGGGCGTCCAGGTTTTTAAACCGCATCTGGCGCCTGGTAGAGCAGTTGCCTAAAACAGGGACAAAAACAGAGGTATCGGTTAATCTGCAAAAGAAAATGCACCGCGTGATTAAAGAGGTTACGCAGGATATAGAGGGTTTTAAGTTTAATACCGCTATCTCTTTGATTATGGAATTAGTAAATGAGATCTATCAGAATATTAACAGCGATATAACCGAAGCGGTAAAAACCGCGGTGATATTAATTTCTCCTTTTGCCCCGCATTTTGCCGAAGAGCTCTGGCAGCGGTCAGGTAACCGGGAAAGTGTCTTAATTGCCGGATGGCCTGAATATGACCCCGAGATGTTAATTGAGAAGACGATTACCCTGGTGGTTCAGGTTAACGGAAAGGTCCGCTCCAAAATAGATGTCCCCGCGGATATCCCGCAGGATGAGTTAAAGATGCGGGTTTTGTCGGATGAGAAATTAAAAACCTGGTTGGGAGGCCAACCCCCCAAAAACTTCATCATCGTCCCCGGAAAGCTCGTCAATATCGTCATCTAATCTCTTGCTTTAAGATGTCCCGGATATAATAGAGGAGCCGCGCGTTGTCTATCGGCTTTTCGAGATATACGGCGATCCCGCTTTTTACCGCAATATGCTTATCAATATCCTCAGTTTTTAGGGAGATAGCGATGATGGGGATATTCTGATATAAGGCCAGCGACTTTAACTTTTGGGCGACTTTAAATCCGCTCTGGTCCGGCAGAACCAGGTCTAAGAGGATCAGGTCGGGGTTAAAGTCTTTGATTTTCCTTAACGCTTCCTCCGCATCATTAGCCATCCAGATGATGTAGCCGGATTCCTGAAGCATGGTTTTGGCGGATTCTACTATTTGCGGGTCATCGTCAATGATTAGTATTTTCTTCTTCTGCTCCATGCTTAAAATTATACTCCACATTTTGGCTTTTTTAAAGTTAGATTTCATTCTCCCGGACGTCTATTAAGGCAGGAGGTGGTTTTTATGTTTAGCCTGACGGAAGAAGAACGGCGGGTGAGTTTATTTTTCATCGCCGTAGCCTTAATCGGCATGGGGGTAAGTTTCTTACTGAAGATTAATGCTGCTGCCGGGATACTTAAGCCGATGGGCTTAGACACGCTAAAGGTCGATTTAAATAAAGCCGATAAGTATGCTCTTATGGAGATACCCGGCATCGGCGAGAAATTATCCCAGCGGATTATGGAATATCGCAGCAAGCAGGGGGTTTTTAAGGAGATCGAGGAATTGAAAAACATCAAGGGGATCACCGACTCTAGATACGAAAAAATAAAAGATGCCTTTAGCATCAGCCGTTAAAAAATGAAACGGTCTTTACCAATTTTTGCGCTGGTCTTCTGTTTAGGGATAATAAGTGCGGCGTATTTTAAAATTCCATTTCCCGCTCTTTATTTACTTGCCTTCCTGTCTTTAATATCCAGTATTATTTTCCTAAAACAAAATACAAAATTTAATATTTTTATTCTCTGCGTAGGGTTTTTCTTAGGCGCTTCGGTATTAAAAAATTCTCAAATCCTCCCCAATTGTCATATTGCTAAAATAATCGCCTATAAAAGCGATTCTGTTTCTCTGGTAGGCGTTATTGATAATGATCCTATTTATTATCAAGGCAGAGGCGTATCCTTTATTCTAAAGACAGAGAAATTAAAAGTGGATGAAATTTGGCTGAAAGCTTGCGGCAAAGTTTTAGTCAAGTCTCTTAAAAAGAATAATTTTGCCTATGGAGACAGGCTATTCTTATTAGGCAAGTTGTATCGGCCGTTTTCTTTCTCTAAAGGCGAATTCAATTATAGAAATTACTTAAGACATCAAAACATTTATCTTATCCTTAGCCTAAAGAAGGATAGCGTGGTTAAGCAGTTAGATAAGAACGTTGGCAATCCCGTAAAATCATTTGCTTTCCGGATAAGACACAAAATGAGAGATGTAATTGTTAAACATTTATCCTTTTTCTCGGCAGGCATACTAAATGCCATTATCTTAGGGGAGAGACAAAATTTACCTGTTTATGTAAGAGATACGCTGGTTTACTCAGGCACTGTTCACATAATTGCTATTTCAGGGTTGCATTTGGGCATAGCAGCTTTTATAATCTTGTTAATCTTAAAGATAATAAAGATTCCCAGAAAACCGCGATATATTCTTGCAATATTGCTATTGATTGTTTACTGCATGCTAACCGGCGCCAATACGCCGGTAATGCGCGCGACAATTATGGCATCTACGTTACTTCTTGGCTATTTTCTTAAACGGGAGGTTAATATCTACAATTCTCTGTCACTGGCTGCCTTAATAATACTGATGGTTAATCCTTGGCAGCTTTTGGAAGTTAGTTTTCAGCTTTCATTTTTAAGCGTAATCTCGATTGTTTGGCTTTCGCCTAAGATTAAATCTCTGTTCCCTGAAAAGTTAAATAAGATACCCCGGATACGCTTTTTAATCTCAATCTTTTCTGTCTCATTCGCTGCCTGGCTTGGGCTGCTGCCTTTAATTGCCTATTATTTTAGTATCCTCTCGCCCATTACTATACTGGCGAATATGATCATTGTTCCTTATATGACTATTATTGTAGCCTCTGGTTTTACCCTGGCATTGATTGGCATATTAATTCCTTCCTTAGCCCCGATATTTGCAGCAAGCAATGAGTTATTTATTTTAATCTTATTTAAAATTAATTCTTTTTTAATCGCCATCCCCGGCGCATATTTTAAATTACAAGAAATATCTTTTATTTATGTTTTGCTTTATTACCTTCTGCTTATATCAGTCTTTAATCTCTCTAAACTTCCTTTTCTAAAATCCTCCAGATGGCGCCTACGAAGCTATTGACCGTGCCCATTTTGTATGTTAAAATGCGTTCTTACGATGAAACGCACCCTCTTTATTTTTTTAATCATTCTTCTGGGTTTATCAGGTAGCAGCGCCTATTCCTACTGGATCTGGACGCCGAAAACCAATCAGTGGATAAACCCTAAAACCGCGGTCAAGCCCACTCCCCAGGAGCAGTTTGAATTCGCCCTAGGTTTTTTTAAGGAAAAGAAATACGAAGAAGCCAAGAATGAATTTGTCAAGTTAGTCAAGCATTACCCAAAATCCTTCGAGGCCTCGGAAGCCCAGTATTACCTGGGGTTGACCGAAGAGCTCCGGGGTAACCTATACGAGGCGTACCTGGCTTACCAGAAAGTTATCGATATCTACCCTTTTTCCGAGCGGATCCAGGAGATCATTGAGCGCGAATATAAAATCGGCGAGGCCTTTATGTCCGGAGAAAAACGTAAAGCTATGGGTGTGCCTCTGCCGGTGGAGAACCCGGCTATCGAGATATTTTCTAAGGTGGTGGAGAACTCTACTTACGGCCCCCTGGCAGCCAAGGCGCAGTATAAACTGGGCCTGGTTTTAAAGGGGTTGATCAGGTATTACGAGGCCGAAGAGGCGTTTAATAAAGTAGTCTCCAATTACCCCAATAGCGAATGGGCGGTAGCATCAAAGTTTCAGATCGCTGCCTGCCGCGCGGCAGTATCGCGCGGCCCGGAGTATGACCAGGGGGCAGCCCGGGAAGCCCAGGATAAGTTTGAAGAGTTTGCTAGAGAGCATCCCGACGCAGTCCTCTCGCGCGATGCCGAGAAGAACATCGAACAACTGCAGGAGAAAGAGGCGCAAAGTACCTATAATATCGGCAAGTTCTACGAGAGACAGAAACAATACCAAGCAGCGGGGATTTATTACCAGGATATAATCGATCGCTACCCTAATAGCGTCTGGGCTGCTCGGGCGTTAGAAAGGATGCGGGTATTGGAGAAGAGGAAATGAACCTATTAAAGAAAAATTTTTTACTTGTTGCTTGTTGCTTGTCACTTGTTACTGTAAACGGATGCGGCTACACCACGCGTTCGTTAATCACAAATAACTTTAAAACTATCTACGTCACTCAATTTGCCAATAAAATAGACCTCACCCGCGAGAGCGATGCCGCCAACAAATATAAACTTTACCGGCCGATGCTGGAACAGGATATCACCCAGGCAGTGATCAGCAGGTTCCTTTTAGACGGCAATTTAAAGCCTGTAAAAGCAGGGGCTGCGGACTTGACCTTAAGGGGGGAATTAATGGAATACCGCCGCGACCCCTTAAGATACACCAGCACTGATGAGGTGGAAGAATACCGTATCAGTCTGGTAGTTAATCTCTACCTCCAGGATAATAAGGAAAATAAATTGCTCTGGGAAGAACAGTATTTTACAGGAGATACCACCTATTTCACCATGGGGCAGGCAGCAACTACAGAAGAGGCGGCAGTAAGCGGCGCCATCACAGACCTGGCCCGCAGGATAGTCGAGCGCACCATCGAGCAATGGTAAAAAAGGAAGACCTGTTATATCTGTTTATCGGTCAGGATTACCTCGCCAAGGATACGCAAATCAGCAAGCTTAAAACAGCCCTCCTACCCAAGGAAAGCCGGGATTTTAATCTGGATACAGTCTACGCCAAAGAAACTAACCTTAAAACTTTGCAGGAAAAGCTGCTTGCACTTGCGGTAAAGGTAAAGCAAAGGCTGTTAATCATCCGGGGAGCTCATCATCTTAAGGATGACCTCAGGCAGTTTTTGCTAGAATACCTGGATAGCCGTCAGCGAGGCACGGTGATCGTCTTAGAGATGGACCAGGAAAGCCCCGATAAAATTTTTATGCAGGCCTTGGAAAAACAGGCACGGATTTACCGTTTTCAGCAAGAGCGTGCCTATAATACTTTTGATTTACTGAGGCAGATTGAGGCAGCGCATGCGGCGGCAAGTTTAAAAATCCTGAATCAGCTTTTAAAGGAAGGGGTAAGGCCGGAATTAATTCTGGGGGGCTTAAGGTCGATGGCAAGGTCTTCCGGTAGCCCTCTAGAGACCAAAAAAATAATGCGGCTCTTGCTTAATTGCGATCTGGCCGTAAAAAGGAGCCTGCTTAATCCTGCTTTTGCTTTGGAGAAGCTGGTAATCAGCTTATGCGGCCTTAGCGGATTTGGCAAGCCTAAGCATTAGGCGGGATTTCTTGCGGTTTGCGGTATTAGGATGGATTACTTTCTTTTTCGCCGCTTTGTCAAACTTGGCATAAATTTGTTTTAGGATATTTTTAGCTTCGGCTATATTTTTTGCGGATAACAACGCCTGGAATTTCTTCACCGCTTTTTTAAGGTCGGTTTTTATCCTTAAGTTCTTCAGGTGCCTTTTTTTATCTGCGCGGTTTCTTTTTAAAGATGTTCTGCGTCTAGGCATATCGTCTCCTTGTTTTCGTCAAATATAGCACAATTAAATATTTATGTCAACAGGCAAATCTACGCCCGAACACCCTCACCAGGCCATTATTAGGTCCGCCGGCATTATTAGCCTGGCCACTTTTATTTCGCGGATCCTCGGATTTATCCGCGATGTGGTCATTGCCCGCCTCTTCGGCGTTTATCTTTATGCTCAGGCTTTTGTAATTGCCTTCCGGATCCCCAACCTATTGCGTGATCTGGTAGGCGAAGGCGCAGCCAACGCCGCGTTTGTTCCGGTTTTTAGCGAATACACCGCAAAACATACTAAGGAAGAGTTTTGGGACCTGGCCAATGTAGTTTTAAACCTGATGCTGGTAATCCTGGCGGCGATCACCGTCCTGGGGATAGTTTTCTCTCCACTGATTGTGCGGCTCATCGCTCCGGGTTTCATCGCCGACCCGGAAAAGTTAGCCACCACCATTAAATTAAACCGCATTATTTTTCCCTATATTCTGCTCATCGGCTTGGCAGCATATGCCACCGGGATGCTCAATTCCCTGAAACATTTTACGGTACCCGCCTTTGCCCCCTGCCTTTTAAATATCTCGATTATTGTTTTCGCCTTGCTTTACGGAGAGGGGATAAGAGGTTTGGCCACCGGCGTTCTGGTCGGAGGATTTTTACAGCTGGTGGTGCAGATCCCGGTACTCTATAAAAAAGGTTTCCGGCTAGAGCTTTTCCGGCGTTTTCGGCACCCGGCAGCCAGAACTATCGGTCTCTTAATGGTTCCGCGGCTCCTGAGCTCCTGTATTTACCAGTTAAATAACTTTGTGGATTCTATCTTCGGGTCCCTGGCTTTTATCGTCGGAGAGGGAGGGGTGGCGGTATTATATTTTGCTTATAGGCTGATTCAGTTCCCCTTGGGGATTTTTAGCAATGCCCTTTCGCAGGCGATCCTGCCCACATTTTCTCTCCTGGCGCTAGAAGATAATCGCAAGCGGCTGGCAGAGACGCTTTCTTTCGGGCTGCGCGCGGTATTTTTTATTCTGCTGCCGGTAACCGCCGGTTTTATGGTTTTATCCGGGCCGCTGGTCTTTACCCTCTTCGGCGGCGGAAAGTTTGATCATTATTCGGCGCAGGCGACCGCGCAGGCCTTATTTTTCTACAGCATCGGCTTAACCGCCTATGGCCTAACCAAGATACTGCAATCCTGTTTCTTCTCTTTAAAGGATACCGTAACGCCGACTAAAGTCTCTTTTTTAGCCCTGATCCTCAATATAGCTTTTAATATGCTACTGATGTTTCCCATGAAACTAAAAGGCCTGGCATTAGCGACCTCTTTATCGGGGATAATCAGCTGCTTGGTACTCTTTTTTATGCTCAGCAAGAGGTTAGGGGTTATTGATCTGGGAGGGATTGTTTATTCTTTTTTGCGCATCCTCCTGGCGAGTATTTCTATGGGGGGCGTCTGTTATCTGGTCTCCCAGAACAGCATTTTCCCCGGCGCCAGGTTATTGGAAAGAACGGTTAACTTAGGGCTGGCTATCCTTACCGGATTAGCAGCCTACCTTATCTTTTGCCTTATTTTTAGGGTAAGCGAAATGCAGGAGCTCTTGCAGTGGCTGGGAAAGAAAAAAAAGAGTTAAAAAATAAAATCGCTTCCCTACCGGATGCCTGCGGCGTTTATATTTTTAAAGACAGCCGGGGCAGCATCCTTTATGTCGGCAAGGCCGGGTCTTTAAGAAAGCGCGTGCAGTCATATTTTAGCCGTTACCTTTCCTCTAAAACCCAGGCGCTGGTTTCTAAGATAGAAAATATAGAATACGTATTGTCCCCGTCGGACGCCCAGGCGCAGCTTCTCGAGGCCTCCCTGATTAAAACTAAGCGCCCCCCGTATAACACTAGTTTAAAAGACGACAAATCCTTCCCTTTAATTAAAATTACGGCTGAAGAGTTTCCCTTAGTTTCTCTGTGCAGGAGAAAAGGGCAGGAGGCAGGAGACTCCGCTTTATATTTCGGCCCCTATACTAACGCCGGGCTCCTGCGGCAGGCACTAGCCAGCCTGCGCCGGATATTCGGTTTTCGCTCCTGCAGAATAATGCCGAAGCGATCCTGCCTCTACTACCGCCTGAATCTTTGCCCTGCGCCCTGCATCGGCAAAATTAGCCCTGCCCGCTACGCAGAGATGATCAAAAATATAGAGCTGTTTCTAGGCTCCAGAAACGAAGAATTGCTAGCGCGCCTTTCTAGCCGGATGAGGAAGGCGGCAGAAAAGCGGGATTTTGAAGAGGCGGCCAAAATCAGGGACCAGATCAATGCCTTGAGTACCGTCACTCATACGGGGCAAGAGAAAACAAGCATTGATGAGCTCCAAGATTTAAAAAACCTGCTAAGGATGCATAAACTTCCGGAGCGCATCGAGGCTTTTGATATATCCAATATTTCCGGAGCCGGTGCCTGCGGCTCAATGGTAAGTTTTTACCGGGGTAATTCCGATAAGAATAACTACCGTCGTTTCCGCATTAAGACCGTCAAAAATATAGACGATTACGGGATGCTCAGAGAAGTAATCCAGAGGCGCTATTCCAGGCTGTTGGCAGAGGGCCTTTCCTTGCCGGATTTAATCCTGATCGACGGAGGCAGGGGGCACCTTGCCGTGGCAGCCAGGGTAATAAAAGCCTTAGCTTTGCATGTTGACTTAATCAGCCTGGCCAAGGATAGGGAGAATATATACCTGCCGGCCAAGGATAATCCCATAAAGCTAAAAGCCGATACCCCGGCCTTGAATCTAATACGCAGGATCCGCGACGAAGCGCACCGCTTTGCGATTAAATACCACCACTTGTTACGGCATAAAAAATTATTGGCAAATAATGTTAAATCCTAAATCCGAAATCCTAAACTCTAAACAAATCCCAAATTCCAAATCCTAATGTCCTAAACTGGCAAGTTTAGAATTTATAAATTAGAATTTGTTTAGGGTTTAGTGTTTAGGGTTTAGAGTTTAAAATGATGACTCCTTTCGCAAAACGAGTATATCGGGTTGTGGCAGCTATTCCGTTAGGCGAAGTCCGTACCTACAAGTGGGTGGCCAAAAAAGCAGGTTCTCCCAGGGCCCAGCGCGCTGTCGGGCAGGTATTAAAAAATAGCCCTTGTCCCTTATTCATCCCCTGCCACCGCGTGGTGACATCTAGCGCAGGAGTCGGCGGCTATGTTTGGGGAAAGAAGAAAAAAGCAGCGTTGTTAAATCTGGAGAGACAAATTAAGAAGTTAATGCTATAATAAGTGAGGAGGGACGAGCCGATGAAAACCAAGAAATTATTAGAAGAGATGGTAAGGCAGGATGCTTCGGATTTATTCTGTCGCGCTGGCAGCCCCCCGCGCTTAAGGGTAGACGGGCATATTACGGCGCTGGGAGAAGAGGCCCTTACTATAGATGATGTCGTAAAAGCGGTAGAAGAAATCACTACCCCAGAGCAAAGAGAAAAACTAAAAAATAATTTAGATATAGATTTTGCTTTATTTTCGCAAGAGCTGGACAGGCGCCTGCGCATAAGCATTTTTATGCAGCGGAACTGGCCGGCTTTCGTGATCAGGAACATACGCAATACCATCGCTAATTTCCAAGAACTGAACCTCCCCGCCGAGGTATTAAAAAAGTTATGCCTGGAAACCAGGGGGTTAGTCCTTTTGACCGGAAGCACCGGCAGCGGCAAGTCTACCGCTATCGCCAGCATGCTTGAGTACATTAACAGCAATACCAAAAAGCACATCCTGACCATAGAAGAGCCCATTGAGTTCACCTTCAAGGACAAAGGCTCCATTATCAATCAGAGAGAGCTGGGGCTGGACGTGCTCTCTTATGCTACGGCGCTGCGCGCATTTACCCTGCAGAGCCCGGATGTGATTTATATTGCCAACATCCGCGACCCGGAGACCATGGCTGCGGCCCTGACTGCGGCAGAGACAGGGGTCCTGGTTTTAAGCACCCTGCACACCATCAATGCCGCGCAGAGCGTCGAGCGCATTACCAATTTTTTCCCGCCGCACCAGCATCATCAGGTACATATGCAGCTGGCAACCTTGTTAAAAGGCGTAATCTCTTTGCGGCTGGTTCCCTTAAAGGGTCAGTCCGGGCGTATCCCGGCCTATGAAATCATGCTCCTGACACCCACGATCAGCCGTTTAATCAGGGAAGGAAACGTGGTCGAGATTCCTAAGTTCATCGAAGAAGGCTCTATCTTCGGGATGCAGTCTTTTACCCAGTCGCTGGTTAAGCTCTCGGAAGCGGGAAAGATTAGCGAAGAAGAAGCCATGGCCTTCTCCGATAATAAAGACGAGTTTATCCTTTCCTTAAAGGGCATCAGAAAAGTTTAATCAGCTTTAAAATCACGGAGGCCAAAGATGCTGGAAGAAATCAAATCCAAACTCTCATCTGTATCTACCCACCTGAATAATTTAAGAGGTTATCTTTGACATAGAGAATAAAAATAAATTGATTGCAGAGCTATCTTCGCGGATGTCAGAGCCCGGATTCTGGGATGATGCCCAGGAGTCTACGAAAGTAGTCCGGCAGCTAAAAGCCATCAAGGCTCTGGTGGAGCCGTGGGAAAACGCTTTTAAGAAATACCAGGAAGCAGAGGAGTTAAGCAGCATCTTAAAAGAAGAAGATGAGCAGTTATGCGCGGACTTAAACAAGAGCGTTGATCTGCTTTTAAACGAGCTGGATAAATTAGAGTTTAATGCGTTTTTGGGCGCTGAATTAGACAAGAATAGCGCCATTTTAAGTATCAATGCCGGCGCAGGCGGCACAGAGTCCTGCGACTGGGTGGGGATGATTTTGCGCATGTACAGCCGTTTCGCCCAAAATCACGGCTGGAGCGTAGAAACCATAGACGTGCTCTACGGGGAAGAAGCCGGGATTAAAAACGTAACCGTGCTTATCGAAGGAGATTATGCCTACGGTTATCTTAAGGCTGAGCGCGGGGTGCACCGCCTGGTGAGGATATCGCCGTTTGATGCCAACAAACGCCGGCATACTTCTTTTGCTTCCGTGGATGTCATTCCGGAAATAGAAGAAGACGCCGAGGTGAATTTGGAAGAGAAAGACCTGCGTATTGAAGTTTACCGTTCCAAAGGAGCCGGCGGCCAGAGCGTCAATACCACGGATTCCGCGGTCAGGATCACCCACGTCCCTACGGGGCTGGTGGCGCAATGCCAGAACGAACGTTCGCAATATCAGAATAAACAGACCGCTTTAAAAATATTAAAGGCGCGCATCTGGGAATTAGGGCGGGAAAAGAAAGAGCGTGAGCTGGCAAAGCAGGGTGCTGAAAAAAAGAAAATCGAATGGGGCAGCCAGATCCGCTCCTATGTCTTGCATCCTTATACGCTGGTAAAAGACCACCGCACGGATTATGAGACCGGCGATGCAGGCAAAGTGCTGGACGGCGGGATAGACGAGTTTATCGAGGTATATTTAAAGAAAAAATGTTAGGCTTTATCAAGAAAACCATTTTAAATCAGAAGCAAAAAGTTATCCGCAGGCAATCCCCCGCGGTGAATATCATCCTGCATGCTGAAATGCCGAGTCCTTCGGTCAATAAAATGGCGGAAGTGGCTAAGACCGTGGCTGCTATCAACGCCCTGGAGCCGAAAATAAGCGGCCTGTCGGACGAGCAATTAAGAAAAAAGACAGAAGAATTCAAGCAAGTCCTGTTTAAAAAATCCGCGGAATACGAATCGGAGATTAAGGAATTAGAAGAAGCGCTGTCTTTAGCCGCCATTGCCGAGGAACGGGATAAAATAAAAGAGAAGCTTAAAAATACCCGCAATAAAATCTTTGAGCAGGTATTACCGGAGACCTTCAGCGTGGTCAGAGAGGCGTCCCGGCGCACCATCGGCCTGCGGCATTTCGACGTGCAGCTTGCCGGCGGCATCATCCTGCACGAAGGTAAAATCTCCGAGATGGCTACCGGAGAAGGAAAGACGCTGGTGGCAACGCTATCCGCATATTTAAATGCGCTGCTTGGTAAAGGCGTGCATATCGTCACCGTCAATGATTATTTAGCCCGCCGCGACCGCGAATGGATGGGGCCGATTTATGAGTTTTTAGGGTTGACCGTGGGAGTGATACAGCATGAGATGTCCGACGAAGAAAGAAAAAAGGCCTACGCCTGCGATATCACCTACGGCACCAATAACGAATTCGGCTTCGATTACCTGCGCGATAATATGAAATACAGCTTAGAGGATTTAGTGCAGCGGCCGTTTTTCTACGCTATTGTGGATGAGGTGGATTCCATCCTGATTGACGAGGCGCGCACGCCTTTGATTATTTCCGGAGCGGCTGACGAGTCTACCGATAAATATTATATCGTGGACAAGACCATCCCGCACTTAAAAGGTAAAGAGATTTTGGAAAAGGACGCCATTAGCGCAAAGTATAAAGGCGAAGACCTCACTAAAGGCTTCGACTATATCGTCGACCATAAAGAGCACGCTGCCTATCTTACCGAACAAGGGGAAGCAAAAGCCTGTAAGATGCTTAATATCGCTAACCTCCATGATGTCGAGACCATGGAGTGGCGGCACCACCTGATTCAGGCACTCTCTGCGCATAACCTTTACGAAAAAGATGTGGATTATGTGGTAAAAGACGGCCAGGTGATTATCGTGGATGAATTTACCGGCAGGATGATGCCTGGCCGGCGCTGGTCAGACGGGCTGCATCAGGCAGTAGAGGCAAAAGAAGGCTTAAAGATCGAACGCGAAAACCAAACCTTAGCCACGATTACTTTCCAGAATTACTTCCGCATGTATGAGAAATTAGCCGGCATGACCGGCACCGCTTTTACCGAAGCTAATGAGTTCAAGGCGATATATAGACTGGATGTAGTGGTCATTCCGACCAACTGCAAGCTCCTGCGCACAAACTACGCCGACCGGATTTATAAGACGGAAAAGGAAAAGTTTGCTGCCGTGGTCGAGGAAATCTCTGAATTATATAAAAAGGGCAGGCCGGTTTTGGTCGGCACCATCTCCATAGATAGATCAGAACGGCTCTCGGAGATGCTTAAGGTACGCGGGATACCGCATCAGGTCCTGAATGCCAAATATCATGAAATGGAAGCGCAAATCGTTGCCCAGGCAGGCAGGTATCAAGCGGTAACCATCGCCACCAATATGGCCGGCCGCGGAACCGATATTTTATTAGGCGGCAACCCGGAGTTTATGGCGCGTAGCCTGGCCAAAGAGAAGCTGGCTGCCGACGACCCTCTCTATCAAGAGGGGTATAAAAAAATATTGGAGGGGTATAAAAAGGAAACCCAGGTAGAGCACGAAAAAGTGGTCGCCCTCGCCGGATTGCACGTTTTAGGCACGGAACGCCATGAAGCCCGGCGCATCGATAACCAGCTGCGCGGCCGCTCCGGAAGGCAGGGGGATCCCGGCTCGTCCAGATTTTATGTTTCTTTAGGGGATGAACTGATGCGGCTTTTTGGCTCTGACCGGATTATCGGCATGATGGATAAGCTCGGCCTAGAGGAGGGGCAGGTCATTGAACATCCCTGGGTAACCGGCTCTATTGAAATCGCCCAAAGGAGGGTGGAGCAGCATAATTTTGAAATCAGAAAGCAGCTCTTAGAATACGACAATGTCATGAATAAACAGAGAGAAGTTATCTACGGCCAGCGCAGGGCGGTGCTGGAAGGAGTGTCTTTAAAAGAAGATATTCTCGGGATAACCGATAAGGTGATTGAGGGTATTGTGAATACCCATTTCGGCGATGCTGTCCGGCAGGCAGCCGGTAGCGCAGAACTTTCCGGGAAAATAAAATTAAAGTTTGGCCTGGAGTTAGACTTATCTTCCCTGGAAAACTCCGCCGGCGCTAAAATTAAAGAACACCTCTATGAGAAAGCCGCGGCTGCCTATGCAGAAAAAGAAAAAAAACTGGGCGCCGAACTGATGCGGCATCTGGAATACATGGTTTTTCTGCAGGTTATCGATAGCAAATGGAAAGACCACCTCTATGCCATGGATAGCCTGCGTGAAGGCATAGGCCTCAGGGCTTACGGCCAGCGCGACCCGCTGATAGAATACAAGCGCGAGGCATTTGATATGTTCGGCCGGCTGATTTCCAGTATTGAGGAAGAGGCGGTAGAGGCGGTTTTTAAACTACAGCCGGTAAGGCCGGAGAGAATAAGGGGTGTTTTTAGCTCAGTAGCGCAAGAATTGTTGCATCCGGAGCTTGCTAAAATGGAAGCCCCTGCAGAAAAGTTACTAGGAGAAGAAAATCTTTCCAGCCCGCCCCGAGCGCAGCCTATTGCCCCCCAAAGAGCACAGCCCAAAGTCGGACGTAATGATCCCTGCCCGTGCCATTCGGGCAAAAAATATAAAAAGTGCTGCGGCAGATGAGTTCGCATAGCGCCTATCGCCTATCGCCTATCGCCAAGCAATTGCTCTTATGCGTCCTATCTTCAATTCTGCTTATCCTTTCTTTTCCGAACTTTAATCTTTGGATTTTTGCGTGGTTTGGGTTTGTGCCGTTATTTTTTGTGTTAGAAGGCAAGAATAGAACCCAGGCATTTTTACTCTCCTATTTTACGGGCGTAATATTTTGGAGTGGCACTATTTACTGGCTGATCCACGTAACTTTACCCGGCACGATCCTGCTTATTTTATATCTTGCTTTATATTTCGGTTTCTTCGGCCTGGCCGTCTCCTACACCTTACCTACTATCTACTCCCTACTATTGCTTCCTTCCCTCTGGGTTTTATTGGAATATTTACGTAGCCACCTCTTAACCGGGTTTCCTTGGGCCTTATTAGGTTATTCCCAGTACCTTAATTTGCCGGCGATTCAGATAGCCGATATTACCGGAGCCTGGGGAGTGTCGTTTTTGATTATGTTAGTCAATATAGCATGCTATTTATTAGTTCGTCGTTCAGAGTTCAGGGTTCAAAGTCTAAAGATATATATATTGCCCATTTTTTGTTTAATTATTTCTCTGACTTACGGTTATTACAAATTACTACAAACTAAGAACTATGAATTCTCAACCAAAATATCCGTAATCCAAGCTAACATCCCCCAGAATCTAAAATGGGATACGCAGGCTAAGGATTTTATCTTTGGCGAATATTTTGCTTTAAGCAGTTCGGCCGCCAAAGAAAAACCGGATTTAATCGTCTGGCCTGAGGCAGCCAGCCCTGCCATCATCGGGGAGGAACCGCGATATTTTGAAAAAATAAAGCTCTTTGCAGAGAGCGTTAAAACGCCCCTGCTCTTCGGAGCGGTCGTCTCGCAAGGAGGCACCTATTACAATAGCGCGCTCCTGGTTTCCTCCCGGGGAGAGCTGCTAGGGCGCTATAATAAATTGCATCTGGTTCCTTTCGGGGAATATGTGCCCTTAAAAAATATATTCGGTTTCCTAGAGACTGTCGTGCCTATCGGAGAAGTCGCCCCCGGCAAAGATTATACAATTTTTAAGCTTCCGGAGTCAAGTTCACAGCTCCTGCTTAAGTTTGCGGTCTTGGTTTGCTTCGAAGACTTATTCCCCGAATTGAGCCGGGAATTCAGGAGGAGAGGGGCGGACTTCTTGGTCAACATCACTAATGATGCCTGGTACAAAAGAACATCTGCGCCCTTACAGCATCTCCAGGCTTCGGTATTCAGGGCCGTAGAAAACCGCATCAATCTTATCCGTGCCGCCAATACCGGAGTTTCCGCTTTTATTTTGCCTTCCGGTAAAATCGTTTCTTTGGCGAGTGATTGCCGGGGAAGGAGCATATTTATTCGTGGCTATAAAACGGAGGATGTTTTTGTATCGGGTGAGAATCGTTCGCTTTATACGTGCTATGGGGATATCTTCATTTTAGCTTGTTTGATTTTTATTCTCTATGCTATAATAGTGCGTTTTAAAAAATAAGCATGAAAAAAATATTATTAATTTTACTGATAGTTTTACCGTTTTATCTGGTAGCCGGCCTTTACTTCCTGGATAAAAGCTATTTTTTCTCTCCCATCGAATACAAGGTAAAGATGGTTGTCCGCTCCGATTCCATGGGAGATGGCTTATTCGGTAGCCCGCGTAGCGGAGGAAGGCTGCATCAGGGTATCGACCTCTTGGCTGCGCTCGGCTCGCCTGTATTTGCGGCGCGCTCAGGGATAGTGGTCGCTGCCACCAGCAGTAAGGGGATGGGCAATTATATTGCGATCAAACATCCCGGCAGCATGATTACTATCTACGGCCATCTTACCGATATCTACGTGCAGAAAAACGCGCTCGTGCGTCAGGGAGAGCTTATCGGAAGCGTGGGCAAAACCGGCAATGCCAATTACCGCGCTATCCAGCCGCACCTGCATTTTGAAGTAAGAAAAAACGGCATCCCCCAAGACCCCCGGGAATATTTAGAATAATATGTTCAATATTATTTTACTCGGCATAACCAGCCTCTTGACCGACATCTCCAGCGAAATGGTCTATCCGATATTGCCGGTTTTTTTAGTCACGGTCCTCGGAGCCAGCCCGGCGATACTGGGTTTAATCGAAGGAATCGCCGAAAGCCTAGCCAGCCTGCTTAAGGTTTTTTCAGGATATTTTTCCGACAGGATAAAATTAAGGAAGCCTTTTACTATAATCGGTTATACCGGCTCTACCCTCGGCAAATTATTTTTGTATATTTCTCAGAGCTGGGGGATGGTTTTATGCGGCAGGGTAATCGACCGTTTCGGCAAAGGCGTGCGCACGGCTCCGCGGGATGCGTTGATTGCAGAGAGCGCTAAAGAGGGAAAACGCGGGGCTGCTTTTGGGCTGCATCGGGCCATGGATACTTTGGGAGCGACAGCAGGGGTCGCCATAGCCTATTTTTTGGTCACCCGTTTCAGGGGCCCTTTGAGAGACGTATTTTTATTCTCGCTTATTCCGGCATTTTTTGGAGTTCTGGTTTTATTCTTTGTCAGGGAAAAAAAGGCGCAAGAAAGGCCCGCCCTCTCTAAAAGATTAGAATTCAGGTGGCGCGCCTTGGATAAAAGATTAAAACTTTTCCTTATCTTTACTTTTATCTTCACGCTTGGTAATTCTTCCAACCAATTCCTCTTGTTGCGCGCAAAAAACCTGGGCAGCCCCCTCCCGCAGATAATCCTCTTTTATCTGGTTTATAATGCCGTTTATGCTTCAGTTGCCTACCCGGCCAGCCGCATTTCCGATAGAATCGGCAGAAAGAAACTCCTGGTCTTGGGTTATTTTTTCTACGGGCTGGTGTATCTGGGGTTTGCGCTGAATAATTCCTTAAATATGTTCTGGGTTTTATTCGGGGTTTATGGGTTGTATATCGGATTTACCGAAGGCGTAGAAAAGGCATTGGTAACAGATATGGCGCCGGTTAATTTACGCGCCACTGCCATCGGCCTGCATGCTACCTTTGTCGGGATAGGATTATTGCCCGCTTCATTATTGGCGGGGTTACTCTGGAAGTTTCTGGGTGCTGCCGCCCCGTTTTATTTCGGTGGGTTTATGGGGATAGCGGCAAGCATCGGCCTTTGGTTTATCCTAAGGGGAATTTGAAATTTTTTCCTGCGGCTCGATGTGCACGATGACGTCGGTGACGTTAGGGATATTTTGCTTAATCGCGCCTTCGATAGCATAGCTTACCCGGTGGGCATTATCTACGTGCATATCAGGATTGACTTGCACATGTAAGTCAACATGGATATCATCTGGCCTTCCGCGCGTGCGTATTTTATGGCAGGTCTTCACGCCTTTGACCCCCAGGACAATATCCACTATTTTTTTATCTTCCAGTATCGCTGCGCTGTCGCAGAGGACGGCAGAGCTTTCTTTGGTGATCTGCCAGCCGGCATGGGCGATAAACAGCGAAATCATGATTGTGGCGATAGGGTCGATGATTGGCAGGCCGATTTTTACCGCGACCAGCGCGATGATAACCGACAGGGAAGTAAAGATATCCGCTCTTGTATGCATGGAATCGGAAATCAGGATGTCACTTTGCAGAGCTTTGCCTTTCGTATATTCATATTTCATCACCCAGATATTCACCGCCAGCGTAGTTAACATTACTATAAAGCTCGTGATATTGATTTCGGGTATGACCGGATGGAGGATGCGTTTTAGACCCTCCTTAAAGAGGTTAAAACAAACCACAAATAAGAGCGCTGCGATGACAAGCGAGAATAAGGTTTCGTATTTCTTGTGGCCGTAGGGATGATCTGTATCTTTAGGTTGGCAGGCCAGGGCGATGCCTATCAGGCCGATGATATTGGAGGCGCCGTCGGCAAGGGAGTGGAAGCCGTCGGCAGTCATACTGGCGCAGCGCGTCAAGAGCCCGTAGATGATCTTGGCCGCGGCTACTGCCCAGTTCAAGAGGAGGATCACCAGCAGCACATATCTGATTGTTCTGTAGTGTTCGTCTATTGGCTTCGCCATATAAATAATTATATATTTATTTAACCCTTATTTCAACTGCTTTATTGTTCCTTCCAGAACGTATTGATTTATGGCCGCGCTTATGATAAAATTATTTCCTTAAGCAAGAAGCGCAATCCTGATTTTGACGATGACGAAAAAGATTTTTTGTGTTTGTCTTTGGCTGTGCTTATTTTATGCTTTAGCCTATCCGCAAACAGACCGTGTCCAAATTGACAATCTGCCCCTTTTTAAAAAACAGGACCGGATTCTTATCCTCGTTCCCCACCCCGACGACGAAACAATCGCTTGCGCCGGTATCATCCAGCAGGCCATCGATAGCGGAGCAAACATACGCGTCGTCTATCTTACAAACGGAGAGCATAATCAGTTTGCTTTTATCGTTTACGAAAAAAGGATCCCCTTAAGAAAAAGTGAATTTATCCATCTGGGGGAGGTGCGCCGCAAAGAAGCGATAGAGGCGATGAAGCTATTGGGCTTAGGCGAAAACAACCTTATTTTTCTGGGGTATCCGGATTCCGGGACGTTTGCCATATTCGCTAAACATTGGCAAGAGGTGTCGCCCTTTAAGACCATGCTGACCCGCGTCTCTTCCGTCCCCTACCGAGAAAACCGTTCTTTTGGCGCGCCCTATAAAGGAGAGAGTATTCTGGCGGATTTGGAAAGCATCATTGGAGAGTATCAGCCCAATAAGATTTTTGTCTCGCACCCCGCTGACGCGAACCTCGACCATAAAGCGCTCTACCTCTTTTTGCAGGTCGCCCTTGCTGACCTGAATAAAGATATTCCAAGGCCCGAGATTTATCCTTATCTTGTCCACTGGGTAGGCTGGCCTCTTCCCCGGCGCTATCATCCGGAATTACCGTTAATTCCGCCCGAACAATTTGCGGATACGTCCATACACTGGTTTAAACAAGAACTGGCAGGGGCGCAAATAGATAATAAATATCAAGCAATCCTCTCGTATAAAAGCCAGACGGAATCCAGCGCCTTTTACCTGTTGTCTTTTGCCCGTAGGAACGAATTATTCAGCGATTACCCCGACGTAGAGCCAAAACAGAAAGAATTTTTAGGAGAGTCGGCTATGTACACGGGTTCAGATGCAGAAGGGGGTGCTTCTTCTTTGGGGCAAGGCAGAGTTACTTATTCGGTAGAAGAGGATGCCCTTTTGATTCGCATAGATAAAATGCAGATCCGCGGCAGCAAAATGAGCTTCGGATTTTACCTTTTCGGCTACAGTTATAAGAAGCCGTTTCCTAGCATGTCTAAGATCCGCATTATTCTTAAGGGCAGAAAGATCAGGGTCTGGGATGCGAATAAATTAGTCGAGCCGCAAGGATTGCGTGTAGAGTCAGGGGATGATTGGCTGGTTTTGGCCGTACCGGTTAGGGTTTTGGGCGATCCGGATTTTGTATTAGCCTGCGCCAAAACCTACGCTGCGCTGTTTTCGGTAAATACCTCGGCTTTCCGAAAGATAAGCCTAAAGAAATAATTGTATGCTCTTTAAGTTTTATGTTAAGATATAAAAGAAGGAGAGGACAGTGACGGTAGAGTTAAAGGTAGTAAAAATTCAGAAGCCCGCCGAGGTAAATTTTATATTGGGCCAGAGCCACTTTATTAAGACCGTGGAAGATATCTACGAAATGCTGGTAAACAATGTCCCGGGTATCCAGTTCGGTTTGGCGTTTGTGGAATCTTCCGGAGCCTGCAAAGTGAGAGTGGAGGGCAATGATGGGGAGTTTAAGAAGTTAGCCGCGGAGAACGCTTTAGAAATCGCGGCCGGACACAGCTTTATCATCTTTATCAAGAATGCCTACCCGATTAATATTTTAAACGCGCTTAAAAATATACCCGAGGTCTGCAATATCTACTGTGCTTCTGCTAACCCCGTAGAAGTGATTATTGCCGAGACCGATATGGGCCGCGGCATCCTCGGTGTTATTGACGGCGCAAAGCCCAAAGGGCTGGAATCTACAGAGGATATCGCCTGGCGTAAAAATTTCTTACGCCAGTTAGGATATAAGCTTTAGATGGATACAAAAAAAATACGCCTTGCCATCAGCCGTTACCTGGGGTGGCTGGGTTTAAACTTTGCTGCTTTGCTGGTCAGCATACTTCCGAGAAGTTGGGTATACGCTTTTGCGCAAAATGCCTCCCGTCTAGGCTACCGTATCGCCGCCAAACAGAGAAAGACCGCCTTGGAAAGCTTAAGTATTGCCTTCGGCAACGAGAAGTCGAAAGAGGAGATAGAACGGATAGCCAGAGATAGTTTTATTTTTATGGCCAAGGGCGGGATGGAGATGATGTATTTCTTAAATAAGCCGGCGCTAGTAAAAAAACGCGTGCAGATAGCCGGCCAAGATAACCTGGATGCCGCCCTATCCCAGGGCAAAGGCGTGATTTTGGTGAGCGCGCATTTTGGTAATTTTCCTCTGCTGATGTCGAAGCTAAGCCTCCAGGGATATAAAATCGCCGGTATTATGCGGCCGATGCGCGATGAGCGCGCGGAAAAGATGTTTTTGGGCGCGCGTACCCGCTTTGGCATAAAAACTATCTACAGCCAGCCGCGCCGCGCCTGCGTCGAGGCGACTATCAGGTCATTGCGCGGCAGCGAAATAGTCTTTATTCCTATCGACCAGAACTTCGGCTCAGCAGGTGGCGTCTTCGTAGATTTTTTCGGCAAGAAAGCAGCTACCGCTACGGGGCCGGTGGTCCTGGCGCAGCGTACCGGCGCCCCTATATTACCCTGCTTCATTCTGCGCCAGAAAGACGATACCCATAAAATTATCTTTGAGCCGCCTTTTAATCTGGCGGAAGGAAAGATGCGCCAAGAGTTTGTGCAGATCAATATTCAGAAGCTCACCGATATCATTGAATCTTACATCCGGCGCTATCCGGCGGAATGGAGCTGGATTCATCGGCGCTGGAAGAGCAGGCCGAACACAGAAGGAGGTGGATAGTATGGGCAAGTTATTAGGGACTATTCTGAAAGCGGTCTTGGGGTTAGTTTTCTTAGGGCTGGCAATCTATCTGTTGATCGGGCGCCTCTGGTGGCAGGAGACATGGCTAGTGATTAAAGGTTGCGCCGGGCCGTTTCTGCTTCTGGCAGGCATCATTACCCTGGCAATAGCCAAAGAGTAGGTTATAAGCTTATTCTAAAAATTCAATTTTCATTATCGCGGGAGAATAATCATGGAGACTATTCTGACCAAGGAAATCACTCTTAACAGGGCCGTAAGCCGGATTCTGGGGGTATTGATTTTTGTAATCCTGATGAGCCTGGGCGCTTTTGTGCGTATCCCCTTGCCCTTTAGTCCGGTGCCGCTTACGCTACAGACATTTTTTGTGCTCTTATCCGCAGCTTTCTTAGGAAGCGGTTTCGGGGCAGTTACTCAAGCCAGCTATATCTTTCTGGGTCTGGTAGGTATTCCTATATTTAGCGGCGCAGGCAGCGGTTTATTATATTTTTTTGGTCCTACCGGAGGCTACCTCTTAGGTTTTATTTTAGCCGCCCTGTTTATCGGTAGATTTATAAAATATACCCCGGATAATTTATTTTATACGCTGGCCGTCTTTTGTTTGGGCGACTTGATACTTTTAGCCAGCGGGACTATCTGGCTTAAAGTCATTTTTGGTTATTCGTGGGACAAGCTGTTATTGATCGGATTCCTACCGTTTCTTACAGGAGATTTAGTAAAGGCCTTTTGCGCTTCCGTAATATATTTAAAACTAAAGTCCCGCCTTAAAGAAATATTATAACTTTTGATAAGGAGGAGAGATGAAGGTAAAAGAGATTATGACTAAAGATGTGATAAGTGTCTTTCCGGATACTAGTGCACAGGAAGCGTTGGATTTATTAAAGAAAATGGAAATTAGCGGGCTGCCTGTTATTGATAAAGATGGCAAGCTGGTGGGGATGTTTACCGAAAAAGATATCCTGTCGTATATCCTGCCCAGCTATATAGAAAAAGTAGGAAGATTTATCTATGAAGAAAACCCAAAATCCACCAAGAGGAAGGCCGAGGAATTAAGCAAGATGAAGGTTGCCCAATTGATGCGTAAAGACGTGATTACTACTACGGAAGATACTACTATCTGCGAGGTGGCCAGGGTCATTCTGACCCAGAAAGCCCGCCGTGTCCCGGTAGTGGATAAATCCGGTAAAGTAGTGGGCATCGTGGCACGCTGCGATGTGCTCAGTGCCCTCACTAGCTGATTATTATGGTAAAAAAGTTTATCATTCTTATTCTGATATCTTTAAGCTTAGGTTTTTTAAGCAGAAATATCGGGCTTAATTTTCATCAAGCCACCGCCATATCCATATTTTCCGCGTCTATATTAGGGACATTGTTCTTTTGGGATTTCCGTCTGGGTTTTGCTTTTTTAGGCATCTCGATACTTCTGATGAGCCGCACCATAGACCTGGAGAATGTGATTAAGTTTGCTTCTTTGGACGTTATCCTTTTCCTCGTAGGGATGATGATTTTGGTAGGGCTTCTTAAAGAGGCGGGTTTTTTTGCCTGGATAGTGCAGCTGATACTTAGGATCAAGAACCTGACCGCCACTAAGTTTGTGGTCATAATCTCCATAGTCTCCGCACTTTTATCCACTATGACTTCGGAAGTCGTCTCCATCATTTTTATGGTGGCGGCGGTATTAGAAATCTGCGATTATTTCGATGTTGACGCCGTCCCGTTTATAATTATTTCCGTGCTGGCTACCAATATCGGCAGCGCCGCTACGGTATTGGGTAATCCTGTAGGAATCCTGATTGCTTCCAAGGCAGGACTGACTTTTGAGGATTTTATTGTTAAAGCCTTTCCTCTGGCAATGGGATGTTTGGTGGTGATGATTTTCGTGGTGCTTATTTGGTACAGAAAAACCATAAAGCAAATGGATGAACATATCGTAAAATTAGGGGCTAACGAAATGCTCATTAAGCTCATCTCCGTCCCGCCGGAAAAAGAACTGAAAATCAGCCTAGCGATTTTCGCAGCAACTCTCTTTTTTATCTCGCTCCACCACCGCCTGGAGCTTCTCTGGCACCTTGAGCCTAACACTGTGCTTTTGACCATGCCGCTTTTTGCCAGCGGCGCAGTGATGATTTGGAAGTGGCGCAGGGCGCGCGATTATGTGGAGAAAGACGTAGAATGGTGGACGCTTTTATTTTTTATGCTGCTTTTTGCCCAGGCAGGCACACTCAAATATACCGGTGCAACCGATGTCTTGGCCAAAAATCTGTCTTCTTTAGCCGGTAATAGCCTTTCAGTTTTAATCGGTATAGTTCTGTGGGTCTCTACCATAGGTTCCAGTATGCTGGATAACGTAGTTTTAGTGGCGGCATTTATTCCTGTCATCCAGAGTTTTCAGGGCTTGAATCTTAATCTACATCCTCTATGGTGGGCGTTGCTTTTCGGCGGCTGCTTCGGAGGGAATATCACTTTAGTCGGTTCTACCGCCAATATCGTGGCCTTAGGTATCTTAGAAAAAGAAAAGAATATCCGTATGACTTTTTTCCGCTGGTTCTGGATTGGCCTTACGGTGGGAGTGGTGACTACCATAGTAGTCTGGGCGGCACTTTTATTTCTTCCGATGTACCGTTAAGCTACAGGTAAAAGGATAAATAAATTGCTCAAGAAGCTAATTTTTGTCGCGGCTATAGCAGCGGGGTTATTTTTCCTGAGCTTAAAGATCGGCTTAAATCTTTCGCAGGCATTATCCATTTCGATATTCTCCTTCTCTATATTAGGCACGCTCTTTTTTTGGAGTTTCCGCCTGACTTTTGCCTTCCTGGGTACCTCCGTATTATTGATAACCCAGACTATAGATTTGGATAATGTAGTAAAGTTTTCATCCCTGGAAGTTATCCTTTTTCTGGTAGGGATGATGGTTTTGGTGGGATTACTTAAAGACTCCGGCTTCTTCGCCTGGATTGTCAGCCTCATTCTGCGTTTAAAAAACCTCACTGCCAATAAGTTTCTTATTATTATTTCGGTCATTTCGGGGCTGCTTGCCTGCGCTATTGATGAGGTGACCTCGATTATTTTTGTCGTGGCGGCAATCTTTGAAATCTGCGATTATTTTGAAGTTGAGCCTACGCCCTTTTTAATCATTTCGGTCTTAGCCACCAACATTGGCTCAAGCGGCACGGTGCTGGGCAACCCCATCGGCGTGCTGATTGCCACCAAGTCCGGGCTTACTTTCGAAGACTTTATTATCAAGGCTTTTCCGGTGATGTTATTGTGCCTTATAGTTGCGATTCTTATTGTGAAGTTTTGGTACAGAAAGCCGTTAGCTGAACTAGACCGTAAGATGAAAGAGTTAGGCGCCAATGATATGCTTATTAAGCTCATTTCCATTCCGCCGGAGAAGGAGCTTAAGATAGGATTATCAATCTTCGGCGCAACCTTACTTTCGATTGCCTTTCACCACCGCCTGGAAGTCCTTTGGCACCTGAAGCCCAATACCGTATTGCTGACCATACCGCTTATCTCAAGCGGCTTGGTGATGGCTTGGAAATGGCAGAAGGCTAGGGATTATATCGAGAAGGATGTGGAGTGGTGGACGCTTTTATTCTTTTTATTGCTCTTTGCCCAGGCAGGAACACTTAAATACACCGGAGCAACGGATGTTCTGGCAAAAAAACTAGCTGGCTTTGCCGGTAATAGCCTGCCGGTCCTAATCGGAATAGTGCTCTGGATCTCTACTATAGGTTCGAGCATCCTGGATAACGTGGTGCTGGTTGCGGCTTTTATCCCGGTCATCCAGAGCTTTCAGGGTTTAAATCTAAACCTACAACCTTTATGGTGGGCATTACTCTTCGGGGGCTGCTTCGGTGGCAATATTACCCTGGTCGGTTCAACCGCAAATATTGTTGCTTTAGGTATATTAGAAAAAGAGAAGAATATCCGCGTGACATTTTTTAGGTGGTTCTGGGTTGGCCTTACAGTCGGATTAGTTACTACTTGTGTAGTCTGGCTTATCCTGATATTTACTCCTATCTACCGATGAAATATTTAGCGCTCGCCATATTTTTGGCTTGTTATGCCTTTATCAGCTACTTTATGAACCGGCAGAAACATTTCTTAGCATTGGTGGCGGTGTATATCGGCGTCGCGACGCTTTTTTTGACCTCCGCAATAAATCTATCCGGGGCAGTCGGCTCTATAAACATCAATGTCTTAGGTGTCTTTTTAGGCACGATGATTTTATCCGGACTGTTTATTTATTCCGGAGTGCCGGCGTATCTGGCTGCCAATTTAGTAGATAAATCTAAGAGCATAGCCGTAGCCATGCTCTTAGTCTGCGGCCTAAGCGGTTTTATCTCCAGCTTTACCGAGAATGTGGCTACGGTTTTAATTGTGGCGCCGATAGCCTTGGAGATTGCCCGGCATATAAAGATAAACCCGGTTCCCCTGCTTATCGGAGTAGCCCTCTCGGCAAATCTCCAGGGGACGGCTACGATGATCGGAGATTCTCCCAGTATTATTCTGGCGATGCAATCCGGGATGAATTTTAACGATTTTTTCTGGATGAAGGGCAGGCCCGGGATATTTTTTGCCGTGGAACTGGGTGCCATCGGAGCCCTTTTTGTTTTATGGCTGATTTTTAAGAAGCACAGACAGGCACCCCCGCAAATAAAAATTATTAGACCTAAAACCTGGGTACCGGCGATACTAATGTCTTTAATGGTGGCAAGCCTGGTGCTAGCTTCATTTATCCAGAATAAGCCCCAGCATACGGTGGCGATTATTTGTTTATCCTGGGCAGCAGTCGGGCTGATCTGGCATGAACTGAAGCACCGCGAGGGCATTTCTTTAGTGAAGAATTTAGACTGGCAGACCTTCTTTTTCCTGATCGGGATATTTATCCTCGTCGGAAGCCTTACTTATAACGGGGTAATCGAGGAGATTGCCAAATATATATCTTCGTTTACCGGCCAAAACGCCTTTTTTGCTTATATGCTGATAGTCTGGATGTCGGTTTTGATCTCTGCCTTTGTGGATAATATACCTTACACCGTAGCGATGATCCCGGTAGCTAAAATTGTAGCCTTAAATCTTGGCATGCCGATGTATCCGTTTTTATTCGGGCTTTTAATCGGAACCTGTTTGGGGGGCAATATTACGCCGATCGGCGCCTCCTGTAATGTGGTCACCGTGGGGATATTGCGCAAACAGGGCTATCAGGTAAAATTCAGCGAATTCCTAAAGATAGGCCTGCCCTTTACGCTGATCGCCGTATTCTTAGGGTCGCTCTTTAACTGGTTTATCTGGAGATAGCTTGACAAACAATATAACTTATGCTATAGTCAATTTCGTTAAAGGGAGGAGAAGATGAAATTTAAGCGGTATTTTATTCTGGGTATTATAGCGGCTGGTTTAATCCTTTTAGGTTACGGTCTTAGCGTTTCGCAGGAGAGCGCGGATAAAGAACAGCCGGTTCTGGCCAGTGAACCGGAAGTGCAATGGCTCTGGGGCGAGGTAGTTTCTCTCAATCCGCAAACCAACTCTATTTCGGTCAAATACCTCGATTATGAAACGGATACGGAAAAACAAATGCTTATCACCGCTGACGATAAAACCGCTTACGAGAATGTAAAATCTTTGGCC
Source organism: uncultured Planctomycetales bacterium (assembly GCA_964545575.1). Classification (GTDB taxonomy): domain Bacteria; phylum Omnitrophota; class Gorgyraeia; order Gygaellales; family Profunditerraquicolaceae; genus CAZJFL01. Next base: position 100,281 of record CAZJFL010000003.1, on the reverse strand, counting down.
GACCTTAGAATACAGGATAACGTCAGCATCGATTATATCATTACTGACCAAGGAAAGAATATCGCCAAAAATATCAGCGTAGAAAAGCCGGAAGCTACCGAAGCAATACCCCCCGAAGAAGAAGGGGCGATGCCGGATGCCTCTAATAATACGATAGCACCGCAGGTAGCAGAATAAGTTTTTAGCTATTAAATTAACCACCTATTAAAAGGCAGGCTAAAGAGGCCTGCCTTATTCATTTTCTGGCTCTTATAATTTTAGAAAATGACACCGCCGTAGGCGGCATAACTAAGATGCATAATTTAAAATTAATTATCTTCGATCTGGACGGTACGCTGGTCAACGCGTATCCGGCGATTGTCAGCAGCTTTAATTACGCGATGCAAAAAACGGGTTATCCTAAACAGGCCCCCGGGATTATTTGCCGGGCAGTAGGCTGGGGAGACGAGCGGCTCCTTACGCCCTTTATCAAGAAAGCGGATTTAAAAAAGGTGCTTTCGATATACCGCCGGCATCATCGCAAGTCGCTCCTTTGCCAATCTCGCTTATTTCCTAGCGTAAAGAAGCTCTTAACCTATCTAGAGAACAGGGGCTATCAGCTTGCGCTTGCCAGCAACCGCCCCACGCGTTTTTTATGGATTTTAATCCGCCACTTAAAAATCGCGCCATATTTTAATACTATCCTTTGCGCGGATAAATTGGCGCATGGCAAGCCGCACCCAGAGATCCTGCAGAAAATTATGCGTAAAGAAAGGAGTAAGCCGTCCGAGACCTTATACGTAGGGGATATGACTATCGATGCCCAGGCCGGCCGGCGCGCCGCAATAAAGACGGTTATTGTGACCACCGGCTCAAGCAGCCGGCAGGAGATCAGACGGGAGGAGCCTTGGCGTATAGCGCATAAAATTACGGATTTATTTAAAATATTATAATTTTACGCCGTCGATTTAGCTTGACAGCGGCAGACATTTCTAATATATTAAATCAAACAGGAGGCTAAAAGATGAAAAAAATATCTTTTATTTTCTTAATGCTTTATTTTACCCTTTCCTTATCGCTATCTTACGCCAAAGATACACAGACCAAGATCATCCTGCTCATCAGTGAGCAGAATATCGAAGGCCCGCAACGGGCCTGGTGGGCCAGCGAAATAGACTTATCCACTACGGAAGCTAAGCTTGCCACCCAGCTGATTGCCCAGGGTTATGACGTGCTTGAACCCTCCAACCTCACCAAGATCGTCCGCCAGGACCCGGCATTCCGCCTGCTTAATTTTTCCGAAGGCAAGGCCGTAAAATTAGGTAATTTATCGCGCGCCAATTACGTAGTAGTAGGCAAAGCCATTGCTTCCGCCGGAGGCAATGTCCCGCAGTCAAATATGCGCTCCTGCTTTGCCAATGTCACCGCTAAGCTCATCCGGGTCAAAGACGGGAAAGTCATTGCTTATCTGGATGCTGCGGGCAATTCCGCGCACCTAGATGTGATTACCGGCGGCAGGGAGGCATTAGCGAATGCCGGCGAGGATCTGGCGTATAAAATAATAGAGGCTTTAAATAAAGAGAAGGCAAATGGGAAAACGTAAACGCAGAGGCAAACTTAACTGGCGCTCCAAAAGGGCAAATAAAGGAAGAAAGCCTAACCTTGGCTAACGCCAGCCCGCATTTTTAGCCCCCCTTAAAAATCTTTTATAAAAAAGACTTGACAAAGCTTTATTGTGTGTTACTATTTTTAAAAAAGTAACACTAATCCTGCTTGCAGGGAGGAGTTCTATGTCCGCAGTAATACGTTTTGGCGTAGCCATGGAGGAAGAGCTTTTAAAAAAGTTTGACCGGCTGATAAACCGCAAAGGTTATGCTAATCGTTCCGAGGCAATAAGAGACCTGATACGCAATAATCTGGTAGAAGAAGAATGGGAGGCAGGCAATAAAGAGACAGTGGGCACGGTAACCATAGTCTATAGTCACCATGTGCATGAATTAACCGATATCCTTACCGAATTGCAGCATCAATACCATTCAGAAATTATTTCTTCAATGCATGTGCACCTAGATGTGCATAATTGCCTTGAAGTATTAGCGGTCAGGGGAAAGCCGGCGCGTATTAAAAAAATAGCAGATGCTCTGATTTCGGTAAAAGGCGTCAAACACGGTAGGCTGGTAATGACTACAGTAGGAGAAGGATTATGAGAAAAGCATTTGTTATCTTTTTGACCATATTTTTTTGTGCACAGTTTAGCCGCAGTTATGCAGCTCTTTTTATAGATGATATTTATACTACCGATAAAGGGCACTGGGATATAGAATTTACCGCCGATTATTACCGGGACGTAGAAACGGGATTTGATCTTGAGTCTGGAGAAAATATCAAGCCGGCTAGCAGAGAATTAGACGTTAGCGCTTATTTTTCTTACGGCCTGCTGGATAATCTGGATGTCGGCTTAACCGTACCCTATGAGTTTATTAACGGCTCAGACGGTAAGGTAAATGGTTTTTCCGATATCCTTATAGAAACTAAATGCCGGTTGCGCGAAGAAAGCCGGGTTTTGCCCGGTTATGCTTTGTATTTTGATGTCAAACCTCCATCAGCAGATAAAAGCGATGGTATCGGTACCGGGAGGTTTGATCTTAGCGTCAATAATATCTTTACCAAAAATATAGGGGATAATGTTTTTGATCTAAATTTGGGCTATATTTTTACCCTTGCCAAGGGAGAAGATAATGCATTCTTTTATTGTTTTGATATCGGCCGTAGCCTCACCGAAAAGCTCGGCATCTGCGCGGAAATTTACGGAGAAAATATTTTTAAAGGGGATTTCGACGATAACATATTCATCGGCGCGCTTACCTTAAGCTATGAATTTAATAAGAATGTTTCTTTTGAAGTAAGCGGAGCCGGAGGCATTTCTAAGGCCAGCCCGGATTATCAGCTTTCCTCAACTTTATCATTTGCATTTTAAAATAGATAGATTGTTGCACCCGAACCTATATGCGCCCGAAGCTATTGGATGCTTCGGCGTCCCGCCTTTGCGGGAATGGTTCGGTGTTCCCGTAGAAGACGGGACACCGATTTATCCGATAAAATCGGGTGTTTACTACTGTGAAGGAGGCAGATATGCATATCCCGGATGGTTTTTTGAGCCCGCCGGTTTTTATCTCGGCGTGGGCGGTTGCTTTGGGCACCTTAAGTTATGCCTTCAAAAAAGTCAAAGAGTCCATGAAAGATAAAACAGTGCCTTTAATGGGAGTAATGGCTGCATTTATCTTTGCGGCGCAGATGCTGAATTTTCCGGTTTTAGGCGGGACTTCCGGGCATCTATTAGGCGGGGTTCTGGCGGCGGTTACCTTAGGGCCATATGCCGGCGCAATTGTCTTAAGCCTGGTCTTAATTGTGCAGTGCTTGATATTTCAGGACGGGGGATTGACCGCTTTGGGAGCCAATATCTTTAATATGGCGATAGTAGGCACGATTTTAAGTTATTATTTCTATACGTTGCTTAAGAAATCGTTTTTCCGGAATAATATCCTGCCGGCTGTGTTTATTGCCAGCTGGTTTTCCGTAGTTATAGCCGCAAGCGCTTGCGCTTTTGAATTAGCCGCCTCAGGAATATCGCCGCTTAATATAGCGCTCCCGGCGATGTTATTTGTGCATATTTTTATCGGCACAGGCGAGGCCGTTATTACTACGTTGGTAATAAGCTTTATATTAAAGGTCAGGCCGGATCTCGTATACGGGAGATAACCATGAAAAAGAAGGATGTAATTATCGGTTTAGTTATAGCTGTTACCTTGGCAATATTTTCTTTTCTTGCCTCCGCTTCTCCTGACGGCCTTGAGCGCGTGGCCGAGGATAAAAGTTTTTTGGATAAAGCTGTCAGCTTGATCCGCGCGCCCATTGCCGATTATATGTTCCCCGGCGTAAACAACGAAAAGTTAGCCGGTTCTATCGCGGGAGTGGTAGGAGTATTTATCGTATTTATTTCAGCTCTTATTTTAGGCAGATTACTCGGGAGAAAAAATGAAACACGCCTTTTTCGATAGTTGTGCCGACCTGGATACCCCTTTGCATAAGATTAACGCTAGGGTAAAAATCATCGCTCTCTTTATTTTTCTATTCGCCGTAGTTCTTACTCCCATCAGGCAGGTGGCTTTATTTATAGGCTATACATTGATAGTCGCAACTTTGTTTTACTTATCAGGGGTACCGCTTAAGCTACTGTTGGCAAAATTAGTTGAGATATTGCCTTTTATCGCCCTTATTGCAATACCTGCGTTATTCAGGAAATCGGGTTATCTTCTATTTTTAAACTGTATAGCGAAAGCTGTTTTAGCCGTTTCCTTAGTCTTGATAATTTCTTTTACCACTAAATTTACAGAACTGCTGGGGGCATTGAGGCAGTTAAGGTTTCCCCGGTTATTGGTTGACCTGCTTTCTTTTATGTACCGTTACTCTTTCCTTTTAGAAGACCAGATATTAAGAGTAAGGCGCGCTTATGAGTCCAGGAGCGCCGGCGATGCCAAGGCGAGATTTAAGGTCAGAGTATTAAGCAATATCCTGGGGACCGTATTCATTCGCACCTACGAGCGCGCGGAAAGAGTATACCTGGCGATGTGCGCAAGGGGGTATGCCCATGAGAAAAGCCGTTGAAATAAGGAATTTGAGCTTCGTTTATCCGGACGGCAGTCCTGCCCTGGAGGATATAACTCTTGACATATACGAAGGGGATTCGCTGGCGGTAATCGGACCTAATGGCGCCGGTAAGTCCACTCTGCTTTTGCATTTTAACGGTTTGCTCAACGGAAATAGCGCAGCAGTCAGGATTTTCGGCAGGGAGGCGTCAAAAGGAAATCTTTCTTTTATCCGTCAGCAGGTCGGTTTTGTTTTTCAGGACCCGCAGGATCAGCTTTTTATGCCTACTGCATACTAAGATGTCGCTTTCGGGCCGATGAATCTTGGCATGAACAAGGAAGAGGTAAAAGAGAGGGTAAATTATGCCCTCAAAGAGATGGGGCTTTCGGATGCCGGGAGCCATTCTTCGCACCATTTAAGCTTAGGGCAGCAGCGCAGGCTTTCCATTGCCACGGTTTTGGCGATGTCCCCGGAGATTTTGATTTTGGATGAGCCGAATGCCAACCTCGATCACTCATCCCGCAGGCACTTGATAGAATTTTTAAAGAAATTTAAATTTACTAAAATAATCGCGACACACGATTTAGAAATGGTCCTGGAAACTTGTCAGCGTGTTATTATTTTAGACAACAGCAGGATAGTCGCCGAAGGCCTGACTAAAGAAGTCCTTTCTAACAAACCCCTTCTTACTGCGCACGGTTTAGAAGCGCCCTTATCTCTTCTTCATAAATTTTAATTCCCGTGTTATAATAAGTAAACTATAAAAGGAGGCAAATACCAGAATGATAAATTTAATCTGGGCTTTAGCGGCAAGTATCGCGGTCAGCCTTATCTCTTTGATCGGAATTTTTACCCTGCTCCTTAAAGAGGGATGGCTTGAAAGGCTATTATTTGTATTAATCGGCTTTTCCGCAGGTGGGTTAATCGGAGGGGCCTTCTTGCATCTTATCCCTGAGGCCCTAGAAGAATCAAGGCCTTCTGCAGTCTTCATTTATGTTATAGCAGGATTTATCGTCTTTTTTATTCTGGAAAGGTACCTGCATTGGCGCCACTGTCATCAGGGCGAATGTCAGATACATACATTTACCTATCTTAATCTTGTCGGAGACGGCATCCATAATTTTTGCGACGGGCTGGTGATCGGCGCAAGTTTTTTAGTGGGCATCCATTTTGGCGTGATTACTACCTTGGTGATAGTCTTTCATGAAATCCCGCAGGAGATCGGAGATTTCGGCATATTGGTTTACGGCGGCATGGAGAAGACAAAGGCATTATTCTATAATTTTATCTCAGCGCTCACCTGTGTTTTAGGGACGGTAGCCGGATTTTATTTATCGGGCAGGATCGGCAATTTTTCAGCCGTATTGCTCCCCCTTACCGCCGGAGGGTTTATCTATATCGGCGCCTGCGACCTGATCCCGGAATTACACAAAGAGCCGCAAATAAAAAAGAGCGCCTTAGCCATGTTTGCTTTTATCTGCGGCGTGTTGTTTATTTTGCTGGCCCGGACACTGCCCGGCCATTAAGCCCTGCCGATTTATCTATGAAAGCAATAGCTTTAATCTCCGGAGGATTAGATAGCATCTTAGCGGCTAAAACCGCCCAGGAAGAAGGGGTTAGAGTTATCCCGCTGCACTTTAAGATACCTTTCTCTCATCGCGATAAAGGAGTTTCATCGCGGGAAAATAATTTAATTTCTTTCGTAAAGAATAGCTTAGGGTCAGATTTAAAGATATTCGATATCAGTAATGAATTCCTGAAATTACTGATTAAGCCGGAGCACGGCTTTGGCGCAAATCTGAACCCCTGTATAGATTGCAAGATTTTTATGTTAACTAAAACCAGAGAAATAATGAAAGAGCTAGATGCGGCATTTGTAGTCACAGGAGAGGTTTTAGGGCAGCGGCCGATGTCGCAGCACCGGAAGGCATTGGAGCTTATTGAGAAAAAAAGCGGCTTGGAAGGTTTGCTCTTGCGGCCGTTATCGGCTAAGCTGTTGCCAGAGACAACCCCCGAAAAACAAGGGTGGGTGTCTAGAGAAAAGTTGCTGGATTTTAGCGGCAGGAGCCGCAGGCCGCAGATAAAGTTAGCGCAAAAATTCGGGATAAAAGATTATCCTAATGCCGCCGGGGGCTGTTTGCTGACTGATCCGGAGTTTGCCGGCAGGCTAAAAGAACTTATCGCTCACCGGCAGTTAAGCCTAAATAACATAGAGTTGTTAAAAATCGGCAGGCATTTCAGGCTCTCGGAGCAGGCAAGGCTGGTGGTAGGCCGCGATGAAAAAGAGGGTAAAGAGCTGGAAAATTTAGCCAGTGCAGGTGATTACCTGTTTTTTCCTAATGAGGAACTGGCCGGCCCCACTTCTTTAGGCAGGGGAGAATTTAATCCGGATTTAATCAATCTTTCCTGTAGCATTACCTGTCGTTATTGCGATTTGAATGGCAGCAAGGAGGCGGTAATTATAATTAAAAGAGGGACAGATCCCTCTGGTTACGGGGAAGCACCCAAACCTATCGGATGGTTTGGTGCCCCGCCCCCCTGCGGGGACAGTCCCTCTTTTCTAAGAGTTCCCCCTATAAGTGATACGGAATTACAAAACTTGAAGATATGAAAGAAGCTTTACTCTGCGAAAAATTAGAAAATAATTTTGTGCACTGTTTTCTCTGTGCCCATCATTGTAAAATTGCCGACCAGAAATTCGGCTTCTGCGGCGTCAGGCAAAATCTAAAAGGTACTTTGTATACTTACGCCTACGGTAAGGTGATCGCCGCGCACATCGACCCCATCGAGAAAAAACCGTTATACCACTTCTTGCCCGGCTCAAAGAGCTTTTCTATCGCCACCATCGGCTGTAATTTCCGCTGTGACTTTTGCCAGAACTGGGAAATCTCTCAGAGTTCATTTGATAAGAAGGGACTGTCTGCGCAGGGGACTGATTTGGCAGAAGAAGAGTTTCTACCCGAAGAAATAGTGGACGAAGCTGTAAGGAATGACTGTAAAAGTATCTCCTATACCTACACCGAACCCACCATATTCTTTGAATATGCTTATGATACGGTAAAGCTGGCCAAAGAAAAAGACCTGTATAATATTTTTGTTACCAACGGCTATATGACCAAAGAAGCTTTGGAGATGATCAGGCCATATCTGGATGCGGCTAATGTTGATTTAAAGTTTTTTAAAGACAGTTCCTATAAAAGAATCTGCTCCGGTAGCCTTCAGCCCGTTCTGGATACGATTAGGCTGATGAAAGAATTAAAGATTTGGGTGGAAATAACTACGTTGGTCGTGCCCGGAGAGAATGACTCTGACGAGGAATTAGAGGGGATCGCCAAATTTATCGCCGGCGTGGATAAAAATATACCTTGGCACGTATCGCGGTTTCACCCCGACTATAAACTTACCCACCGCCATCCTACGCCTGAGGCGGTCTTAGAAAAAACGCAGGCAATAGGCCGAAGGGCGGGATTGGAGTTTATCTATGCCGGCAATGTCTACGGCTGGGGCAACGATACTAATTGCCCTGCCTGCAATAAATTATTAATTAAAAGGGAAGGCTTTAATATTTTTGATTATAATATAAAAGAAGGCAGGTGTATTTATTGCACTAGCCCCATACCGGGGGTATTCGTTTAACTTTTATAGCGCTGGTATTGCTGCTGCCGATAAAAACGGCGGTAGTTTGCACAGTTATTTGAGGCCTCCTGTTATTATCCGTAAAACTAAAGTTTTAATGTTTATGCAGAAGCCGGTTATCCACCATTTGACTAATAAAATGCAGAGGGTAGAGGCATGATCGGATATTATTTTATTACCGATTCGGGCTTAAGCCGCGCCGGTAATATTAGCGATGTAAAAAATGCGTTGGCGGCGAGAGTAAAGTTTGTGCAGTACCGAGAGAAGAAGGCAAGCACAAAAGAGATGTACGAGGAAGCCTTTAAATTAAAAAGGATATGTAAAGGCAATATTTTTCTGGTTAATGATAGGATTGATATCGCATTAGCCGTGGGAGCCGACGGAGTGCATCTGGGGCAGGAGGATTTGCCTTACGCAGTTGCCAGGAAGCTCCTCGGCAAAAAGAAAATAATCGGCCTGACGGTCCGTTCGCTCAGAGAGGCAAAAGCGGCGCAAAAACTAGGTGCGGACTATCTGGGCGTATCCCCGGTTTTTAGCACCACAACAAAAAAAGGCGCGGGGCCGCCCGTGGGCGTTAGGCTGATAAATGAAATCAAAAAAGCGGTTTCTATACCGTTGGTGGCTATCGGCGGAATAAACCTCTTAAACGCTAAAGAGGTTATCCTCTCGGGAGCCGACGGTTTATGCGCGATCTCTGCCATCGTTACCCGGCCGGACGTAAAAAAAGAGATAGAAAAGTTTCAGGCGTTATTTTCTGGCAGCATCTAACAGAGAGGCTATAAGAGATGCCGAAAGACCCGATCTGCGGGATGGAAGTAGATTCTAAAAGCGGCCTCAGGGTGGTTCATCGTGGCCAGGAGTATTTTTTCTGCAGTACGCATTGCCGGGATAAATTTATCCAACAGGAGAGAATAAGGGATGCGGCTGTTTGTTCTGTAGCAAAAAAACAGTCCATTTTTAAAAACAGGCTGTTTATCACCAGCAGCGCAGTTTTAATTCTGCTCTTAGTTTCTCTTTTCCTCCCCTTTTTAGAACCTTTCCGCAGGGCGTTTTTAGATTATTTAAAAAAGATCTGGTGGGCAGTGGCCTTAGGTTTATTTTTAGGCGGGATTATTGACTATTATATCCCGCGGGAATACATCTCTAAAATGCTTGCCCAGAAAAAACCCTCCGCTATATTTAATGCCGTTTTTTTGGGTTTCCTAATGAGCGCCTGCAGCCACGGCATACTTGCCATCTCCATGCAGATACATAAGAAGGGGGCTTCTAATCCGGCGGTGGTGAGTTTTCTTCTGGCTAGCCCCTGGGCAAACTTTACGATTACGGTAATGCTGGTCGGGTTTTTTGGTTTCAAAGGCTTGTTTATAATTATCGCTGCGCTTATCGTCGCTATTAATACAGGCTTTATCTTTATATTTCTGGAGAAGAAGGGGCTGATTGAAAAAAATAAGAATATCGTAGAGGTTCCGGAAAAGTTTTCGATTCTTGATGATATTAAGGCGCGTTCCAGGAATTATAAATTCAACTTGGCTAATATAGCCAGTGATTTTAAAGGCGTCCTTATCGGGACTTGGGCGCTTTCTGAGATGGTCCTTTGGTGGATTATTTTGGGCCTCGCCATAGCTAGTTTAGCCGGCGCATATATTCCGGTGCATTTCTTCCATAAGTTTATGGGCCCGACGCTATTGGGGCTGCTAGTTACCTTAGCCTTGGCTACAGTCATAGAGGTCTGTTCCGAGGGGTCATCTCCGCTGGCCTTTGAAATTTACCGCCAAACAGGCGCGCTGGGCAATAGCTTTGTTTTTTTAATGGCCGGCGTGGCTACGGATTATACCGAAATTGGCCTGCTTTGGACTAATGTCGGCCGGCGCACCGCCTTATGGATGCCTGTAATCACTGTCCCGCAAGTCGTACTTATCGGTTATCTCTTTAATTTGATTTTTTAAAATTTTCCTTGACAAATGATACAAATATGGTATCATTTGGGTAATGAAATTAATCACCAGAGACACAGATTACGCCTTAAGGGCGTTATGTTTTATCGCTAGGCACAAGAAAAAAACAGTCCCGGTTTCTGAACTAGTTGAAGATTTAAAGATGCCGCGGCCTTTTTTGCGCAAGATCCTGCAGGTCTTAAATAAAAAAGGGATCCTGCAATCTCACAAAGGCCAGGGCGGAGGTTTCCGGTTAGCCAAAGAGGCCCGTAAAATATTCCTGGTAGATTTAATAGAGATTTTCCAGGGGCCGCTTAGCCTGAATGAGTGTGTTTTTAAGAAAGTACCCTGTTCCAATGTGCATACCTGCGCCTTAAGAAGAAAAATAGGTTCCATAGAAAAATATGTGTTTTCACAGTTAAAATCTATAAACTTAGCTTCTTTATTAAGGAAAAATTAAAATGATCAATAAATGCCCCGGGCAGGATGATCGGAAACTAAAAGCAGAGCTGCTAGAGTGTCCGGACTGCGGATACGAGATAGAGATTTTTTCCGATGAAATAAAGGCAAGGTGCCCGAGATGCAAGAGTTTGGCCTGCAGGGAGAGGTTACCCAGTTGTGTTGACTGGTGTAAGGCGGCAAGGGAGTGTAAATTCGCGGACGCTTCAATAATTAAATAGCTCTGAGCTACAATTTATGTCGTTCTTTGAGAGCTCCATAAATTGTCCGCTCATTAAGAGGAGGTGGCAGATGGAAGGCTTAAGGATAGCGGGGTTGTTTGCGGTTATTCCGGCAGCAGTGTTATTGACGATCAGTTTCTTTGTTTTGTTTGCCATGCGTAAAATTGAAACGCAAGGGTTAAAAGCCTTTGGTTATGTGGTGGCAGCGCTGCTTTGGCTGGCGGCAGCATTGGTTTTTTCGGCAGGGGCTTATACGCTTTCTACCGGAAGGCCAGCGATGATGTATCCGATGATGCACAAGATAATGGGGTCTCATAGGCCGGGGATGATGGGGCCGGGCATGATGCAGCGGCAGGGGCAAGGTATGATGCGGATGCAAGGCCAAGCCGCGGCCAAAAACCAGGGGATGATGCCTGAAGGCAACAAGGGCATGATGAAGTGTGGCAGTTCCGGTGCTTCAACGAATCGCTGATTACTTAACGAGAAGAATGGGATTATTAAAGGTAAAATTTAGCCAGCGCATCAGGAGAACGCCAAGTGTAGAAAGTTTCCGCTTTCTGCCGAAGAAAAAAATAAGCTTTATCCCCGGGCAGTTCCTGCAGCTGGTCTTTGATCCGGATAACCCCGGCAATAAAGAGCTGAATAAATACCTTTCTTTTTCCTGTTCTCCCGCTCATGACTATGTCGAGGTGACTAAAAGATTAAGCGAAAGCAAGTTTTCGCAAGCGCTAAAAGACTTAAAGCCTCTGGATGAAATCGTAATAAACGCGCCGCTAGGGGCTTGCGTCTTTAAAGAAGAATATGGAAAAATAGCTTTTCTTATCGGCGGGATAGGGATTACTCCGGTCATTTCCATAATCGAGTATATAGCGGATAAAAAAATAGAGACGGATCTCTGCCTGATTTATTCTAACCGCACGGAAGAAGAAATCGCCTTTAAAAAAGAATTAGATTACTGGCGTTCATTGAATAAAAACTTTAAAATAAGCTACTTAGTTACAGATTACCAGCCTAAGGATAAGTCCTGTATATTCGGCAGGATAGACAAGGATTTTATCAGGGCAGAGATCCCCGATCTAGAAAACCGCATTTTATTTATTTTCGGGCCCCCTAAAATGGTCGAGGCAATGCAGGCTGTTAGTTTAGAGGCAGGGGCAAAGAAGGAAAATTTAAGAATAGAAAATTTTATCGGTTATTAAAAGGGGCAATAAAATATGGCAAAGACAGAGATTGCAGAAAATATATTCTGGGTGGGGGCGGTAGACTGGAACGTGCGGAATTTTCACGGCCACACCTACACTACTAAAAGAGGCACCACCTACAACGCTTATTTAATCCTGGATGAAAAGGTTGCCTTGGTGGATACGGTTTACGGGCCTTTTTCAGAAGAGCTCATCGAAAGAATCAGGGAAATTATTCCTCCGGAAAAAATCGACTATGTGATTGCCAATCACGTAGAGACTGACCACTCCGGAGCGATGCCAGAGCTGATGAAATTATGCCCCAAAGCCAAAGTTTTAGGCACGGCAAAATGTAAAGAAGGCCTTTATAAGCATTATTACGAAAACTGGGATTTCCAGACCCTTAAAACCGGCGATCAGCTAAAATTAGGCAAAAGGACGCTTACTTTTTTAGAGGCGCCGATGTTGCACTGGCCGGATAGCATGTTTACTTACGTTTTGGAAGACGCGATTCTCTTGCCTAACGATGCCTTTGGCCAGCATTACGCGACCTCCGAAAGGTTCGATGATGAAATTGATCATTGCGCGCTGATGGAGGAGGCGGCAAAATATTACGGCAATATCCTCTGGCCGCTAAGCGCTTTAGTAGTAAAGAAGATCGAAGAAGTAAAGAAAATGGGCATTCCTATTAAGATGATCGCGCCCAGCCACGGGATTATCTGGCGTAAAGACCCCGGCAAGATTATCAATGCCTATCTTTCCTGGGGGAACAATCAGACTAAGCCTAAAGTGGTAGTGGTATATGAAACTATGTGGGGCGCAACCGAGAAGATGGCTCGGGCCATCGCCGAAGGAGTGATCAGCTCCGGCATAAGCCTAAAACTTTTCGACATCGCTGCCTCTGACCGCACCGAGGTGATTAAGGAGATGCTGGATGCTCAGGGCTACATCATCGGTTCCTCTACCCACGATAATGATATGCTTACTTCTATTGCGGGGTTCCTGGAATTTTTAAAAGGCTTAAAGCCTAAAAACAGGATTGCCTCTGTCTTTGGTTCCTTTGGCTGGGCAGGGGGCGCAGTTAAGAATATAGAAAATATTCTCAAAGACACGGGAATAGAAGTTACCCAGCCGGGTTTAGGCGTTCAATATGTCCCGGATAAAAATGAAATGCAGCGCTGTTACGAATTCGGGAAAAACTTTGCCCGGCAAATTAAATAGGGGGGGGTAATGGCAAAATACCGTTGCACGGTCTGCGGGTATATTTATGATCCGGCAGTCGGGGATTCTACGCAGGGGATTGCGCCCGGAACAGCTTTTGAAAATCTTCCCGATTCCTGGGTCTGTCCGGAATGCGGCGTAGGTAAAGATATGTTCGAGGAGATTAAGTGAGGCCATAACTTATGGAGTGCGCAGCACGACAGTTATCTGTTGTTTTATCCCGCAAGCAAAGTATGAGCGGGCGGGATATTAATTCGCAGACGCAATAGAAATTTAATAGCGATGCTACAACTTATGTCGCACTTCGTGTTCCATAAGTTGTCTGCTCATTAAAAGGAGGAGAAAATGGATACTTTTGTCTGCGGAAAATGCGGGTACGTGGCTTTTGGCCAGGCTCCGGATGCCTGTCCGGTGTGTGGCGCAAAAAAAGAAGCCTTCCAACTCGATAACAGCGCAATCAAGAAACCCGCTGACCCCCAAAATCTAACTGAATTGGAAAAGAAGCATATCCCGGCGATAAAAATCAACAAGACCTGCGGTTTAGCCGGCCCGGGATGTACTGATGTGCATATCAAGGTAGGAGAAATCCTGCACGTCATGGAAGAGAAGCACTATATTATGTATATTGATGTTTACCTTGATTCTGCTTTTATTGCGCGTTACCATATGACTGCGGATAAACTGAATCCGATTTTAGGAATACATTTAAAAGCCGCTTCCGGAAAACTGCTGGCTTTGGAAAATTGCAATATCCACGGCCGCTGGATTGCTGAGCAAGAACTTTAATGCCGAGATTATCCGACAATGTAGTCAGGTTTTTCCAGGACCAGGGGTTTGTGATTGTTTCAACCCTCGATAACCGCGGCCGTCCGCATAGCGCCTGCAAAGACCTGATAAAAATAAATGAAAACGGTAGGGTATACCTGCTTGACCTTTATCTGCGTGAGACCTTCAGTAATCTTAAGCGCAATAAGAATATTAGCCTGACCGCGGTTGACGAACATAGATTCAAAGGTTACTGCCTAAAGGGTAAAGCAAGAGTATTGCTAGTCAGAAACTTAAGCCCGGAGATTAAAAGCGCATGGGAGCAGAGGATAGCCAGCCGTCTGACGCAGAGAGTCTTAAGAAACTTACGGGGAGAGAAGGGCCATCCACGGCATCCGGAGTCGTTACTTCCCCTGCCGCAATATCTGATCATGATGCAGGTGGAAGAAGTGGTTGATCTCACCCCGCAACACTTAAAAGAGGAGAAACAAGATGGCTAAGAACGTATTAGTTTACAGTACCCCGACCTGCCCTTATTGTATCCGGGCAAAGCAATTCTTAAAAGAAAATAACATACAATTCACCAATTACGACGTCTCTTCTGATAAGGTTAAAGCAGATGAGATGGTGGAAAAATCCGGCCAGATGGGCGTGCCAGTCATAGATATTGAGGGTGAAATCATCGTCGGGTTTGACAAAGACAGAATAAAACAAACGTTGGGAATTTAAAATATGTATGACCTAATTATCATCGGGGCAGGGCCGGCGGGGATAACCGCCAGCGTCTACGCCGCGCGTAAAAAACTGAACGTCTTAGTAATCACCAAGGATATCGGCGGCCAGGCAGCCTGGAGCGGGGATATCGAGAATTATACCGGATACCAGTTCATTACCGGCCCGGACCTGGCAGCTAAGTTCGAAGAGCATCTGCGTAAGTTCGATATTCAGCTTCAAGAAGGGGAATCCGTAACCGATATACAAAAGGTAGATAATAAAATCACGGTTAAGACCGATAAAGGCGCCTATGAAGTGAAAGCCGCGATCATTGCTTCCGGCAAAAGCTCAAGAGAATTGAACGTGCCGGGAGAAAAAGAGTTTAAAAACCGGGGGGTGACTTATTGCGCCACCTGCGACGGCCCGCTATTTGCCGGCAAAGACGTAGCGGTGATCGGAGGGGGCAATTCTGCTTTAGATGCGGCGATACAGTTGATGCGGATAGCCCGTAAAGTTTACATCATTAACATAACTTCTGAATTTAGCGGCGATGCCGTAATGCAGGAGAGTATAAATAACAGCAAAATTGCCACGGCGATGCATAATACTGAAATTACCGCTATCTTAGGGGACAAATTCGTAAGCGGGATTAAGATAAAGAAAGAAGGCAAAGATGAGGTTCTTGCAGTACAGGGCGTATTTGTGGAAGTCGGGCTTATTCCTAATTCCGGATTTGCCAAAATTATAGAAAAAAATAATTATTCGGAGATAAAAGTTAATTCCCGTAACGAAACCAGTATCCCTGGTATCTTTGCCGCCGGAGATGTGACTGACGTTGTCGAAAAACAGATTATCATCGCTGCCGGAGAAGGGGCAAAGGCGGCACTCTCAGCTTCCCGCTATTTAGTCCAGCATAAATTCTAACCTCCCCCTCAGGTTGACTATTCCCAAAAAATTGATATAATAGTATAACTTGTGCCGACGTAGCTCAGTTGGTAGAGCAAGTGTTTCGTAAACACTAGGTCGAGGGTTCGACTCCCCCCGTCGGCTTAAATTTAAGCCGTGCACTGCACGGTATAATATACTATGTCTAAGTTCAACGAAGTTTTAAAAAATCGCAATTTCTTTTTTCTGTGGACTGGCCAGATTATCTCCCAATTAGGAGACCGGCTCGACCAGATGGCCTTAATTGCCTTCGTATATTTGAGGGCTCCGGGTTCAGCGTGGGAGATTGCCAAAATCCTCTCTTTTACCATTATCCCGGTATTTTTGATCGGCCCGATTGCCGGGGTATACGTAGACAGGTGGGACAGGCGCCGCACCATGTATGTCTGCGATTTCTTAAGAGCGGCCTTGGTCTTTACCATACCCTTCTTTTTATTTTATGCCAAGAGCTTAATTCCCATATACATGATCATATTCGTTACCTTCTCCCTGGGCAGGTTTTTTATTCCCGCCAAATTATCCATAATCCCGGACTTGGTCAAAGAGAAAGACCTGCTGATGGCCAATTCTTTGGTGAATACTACCGGTATGATTGCAGCGATACTGGGTTTCGGCGTAAGCGGCGTGATAGTGGAGTGGCTGGGGGCAAAAAGCGGTTTTTATCTGGATGCCTTAAGCTTTCTGGTCTCAGGGACCTTCATTTTTCTTATTGTCAAGAAAGGAGCGGCCCTCTCATCCTTGAATATTAAAAAGGTCGGCCGGGAGATAGTCGAGGTGATCAGGAAATCCGTATTACAGGAAGTAAAAGAAGGGATCCTTTATTTTATTACCAAAAAAGACATCCGCTTCACTGCGGCTATCATTTTTGCTTTATGGTCGGCATTGGGAGCGGTTTACGTAGTTTTGATTGTCTTTGTGCAGAAGACCCTGCATTCCGCTACTAAAGATTTAGGGCTGTTGATTATGTTTTTAGGTATCGGCTTATTCTTGGGCTCGCTTATTTACGGCCTCCTCGGCCAGCGTCTGTCCCGTTATAAAATAATATTTGCTTCCCTGGTTTCCAGCGGCATAATGCTGGTTGTTTTTGCCCTGGTCCTACAGAATCATCCTTATTTTTTAATCGCGGCACTCCTTTCTTTTCTGCTGGGGTTCTTGGTTTCGCCGATTATGATCGCTTCCAATACCATCATCCATAATGTCAGCGAGACCCACATGATGGGAAAGATTTTCAGTTCCCTGGAAATTGTGATGCATCTGGGATTTTTATTATTTATGTTCTTAAGCAGCATCCTGGCGGAAAGAATATCCCACGTTTTAATCCTGGTTATCGTCGGAGGCGTATTCAGCATTTTAGGTTTTCTAAATCTCATCTATCACCGCAGGATCCCATGGTTAGACTAGAAGAGCAGAAACACCTAAGTTTAGATAAGCCTATTGAAAAATTTCCTTTACCGCCTAAGGTTTATTTACCCTTGGTGCAGCATATGGGTAAGGCCTGTTTACCGCTGGTAAATGTCGGGGATATAGTGTCTCTTGGCCAGCAGATCGCTAGTGTCGAAGCCAATATTTCTGCGCCTATCCATGCTTCGCTATCCGGAAAAGTTACGGCTATCCAGGATTGGCCGCATCCGGTTTTAGGCAGATGTAAGGCGATAGTGATTGAAAATGACGGAGAGGATAAACTCTTAGCTCCTGGCGCCGAGCTTCCCGCCCAGAGCCCTGAGCAAATCCGCAAGATCATCCGCGAGGCAGGTATAGTCGGCATGGGTGGTGCCTGTTTTCCCACCCAGGTTAAACTTAACCCTCCGAAGCCGGTAGATAGTTTAATCATCAACGGCGCAGAATGCGAGCCGTATCTGACCAGCGATTACCGGTTGATGCTTGAGAAGACAGAAGAAATTTTTTCCGGCATCGAACTTGTCGCAAAATGTTTAAAGGCAAAGTTTATTTATATTGTCATAGAGGATAATAAACCGCAGGCGATAGAAAAATTCAGGGTTCAGGGTTCAGGGTTCAGGGTAAAGGTCCTAAAAAGTGCTTATCCGCAGGGAGGGGAAAAGCAGCTGATTAAGAAAATCCTCAAGAGGGAAGTTCCTTCGGGAAAATTACCTTTTGATGTCGGGGCAGTGGTGCAAAACGTGGCTACGGTTTTTGCCATTTACGAAGCAGTTTATAAGAATAAGCCCTTATATGAACGCGTAGTTACCGTAACCGGAAGTTGTATCGCCAACCCCAGAAATTTATTGGTGCGTTTGGGTACCCCGGTCAAAGATTTAATCGCCTTTTGCGGCCCCTTAAAAGAAGAGCCGGTAAAAATTATTATCGGCGGCCCGATGATGGGTATCGCCCAGTATACCGATGAAGTCCCGGCGATAAAATCCACCGGGGGCGTGATTTTATTAAACAAAAAAGAAGCCCAAGAAAAAGAGGAAGAATTCTGCATTCGCTGCGGAGCCTGTGTGCGGGAATGCCCGGTGGGGCTGATGCCTTGCCTGATTAATCTAGCCTCTGAAAAATGGCTTTGGCCGCAGGCAAAAAATTACGGCGCCCTGGATTGTATTGAATGCGGTTTGTGCGACTATGTCTGTCCGGCAAATAGAAAGCTGGTTCAATCCATTAAAAGAGCAAAGCTGGAGGCGGGAAAGTGAAAGAAATGATCCGTTATGGTTTTATCTTGGCGGTAATCTGCGTGGTGGCAAGCGGGCTTCTGGCAGGAGTGAATGTTTTGACTAAATCCCGCATCCTTGCGCAGGCAGAGGCAGAGGAAGAGGCCAGCCTCAAAGAGGTAATGCCCCTCGCCGAGCATTTTGAGGCCGTAAAATCCGGTAACGACATCCTTTATTACAAGGCCCATGATAAAAACGGAAAATTAATCGGCCTGGCTTTTAAGGCTGCGGGTAAAGGCTATTCTAGTATCGTTGAGACTATGGTAGGCATGGCCAAGGACGGAAAAATCACCGCTATAAAGGTACTAAGCCAAAATGAAACCCCGGGGCTGGGGGCTAACGTTGCGGATTCGAAATTTGCCGCTCAATTTAGCGGCAAAGACATCCCGGGCTTAAGCGAAGTGCAGGCCATTACCGGAGCTACGATTTCTTCCCGGGCAGTGATAGATGCCGTAAAAAAGAGAGCGCAAGATTTAGAGGGTATACTGAAAAATGCAAAATAACTTTATAGTTTCTACTTCCCCGCACATACATACTAAGGAGTCTACCAGTAAAATCATGTGGCTGGCAGTACTTAGCTTAATCCCCGCGGGTATTGCCGGGATATGGATCTTTGGAAAGAGCGCTCTCTGGGTAATTATTTTAGGCATCTCTGCCGCGGTAATTACGGAGGGAGTTTTACAGCTATTAACCAAAAGAAAATTAACCATCTTTGACGGTAGCGCAATTCTCACCGGCTTATTGCTGGCTTATAACCTGCCGCCGAAAGTGCCGTTTTGGCTTCCTATCGCGGGTTCCTTCTTTGCCATTGCCATTGGAAAACAAATCTTTGGCGGGCTGGGCCAGAATATCTTTAATCCGGCTTTAGTGGGCCGCGTATTTCTCATGGCTTCCTGGCCAAAGTATATGACTGCCTTTACCAAGCCCTTTGATGCCATAACCCAGGCTACCCCCTTAGCAGCGCTCAGGGAAGGTAAAATATTAGAGAATATTTCTTATTTAGATTTATTTTTAGGTAAACGCGGCGGTTGCATCGGAGAGGTTTGTATATTAGCGCTGCTTCTGGGCGCAGCCTTTCTTTTAATCCGGGGCTATATATCCTGGCATATACCCGTAACATACATCGCTACCACAGGAATATTCGTTTACGTCTTTGCGGGAAAAGCCTTGTTTAGCGGAGACTGGCTATTCCATATTTTATCCGGCGGCCTGATCCTGGGGGCGTTTTTTATGGCTACGGACTACGTTACTTCTCCCTTGACCCGAAAAGGCCAGATTATTTTTGGCATCGGCTGCGGTATTTTGACTGCGGTTATCCGCCTCTGGGGAGGGTATCCGGAAGGCGTCTCTTATGCCATCCTAATGATGAATGCCGCCACACCGATCATCGACCGCTACACCAAAAACAGGGTTTACGGAACAAGATGAAAAAATATTTCGCCGAATTTACAAAAGGGATCATTAAAGAGAATCCCACTTTTGTCCTGGCTTTGGGCTTATGCCCGACGCTGGCAGTCTCGGTATCTTTAATCAACGGTATCGGCATGGGGATAGCCGCGACCTTCGTACTCTTAGGTTCCAACATTATTATTTCGCTAATAAAGAATTTTATTCCGGATAGGATCCGTATCCCTTGTTTTATCGTAGTCATCGCCACCTTTGTTACTATCGCCGAGATGACCATGAAGGCTTACAGCCCTGTCTTAGACCGCGCGCTGGGAATTTATGTGCCTTTAATCGTGGTGAACTGCATCGTCTTAGGCCGCGCCGAGGCCTTTGCTCAGAAAAGCAGTGTCTTAAATTCTCTGCTCGACGGTTTAGGCATGGGTGTCGGGTTTACCTTAGCGCTTCTACTGATCTCGGGGATCAGGGAATTTTTAGGGGCAGGAAAACTTTTAGGGCATGGTATATTCAAAGGTTTTGAGCCGGTATTTGTCTTAGGCATGCCATCAGGCGCGCTTTTAGTCATCGGCCTGTTATTGGGATTTTTTAACCTTTTAAAAAACAGGAAAACATGAATCCCGCGCAATTGCTGACTATTTTTATTTCCGCAGTCTTTATCTATAACGTTATCCTCTCCCGTTTTCTGGGCTTGTGTTCTTTCATCGCTATCTCTAAGGAAACGAAGCCCGCCCTGGCGATGAGTTTATCGGTCATGTTTGTGACCACCATGGCCTCCATCATTACCTGGGCGATTTATAGATTTCTGCTTATCCCTTTTGGGCTGACGTATCTGCGCACCATTTCTTTTATTCTGGTCATCGCTACCTTTGTGCAGTTAGTCGAAATGGTCATCAGGAAAATCAGCCCGCCGATGTATAGATTTTTCGGGATATACCTGCCGCTGATCACCGTCAACTGCGCTGTCTTAGGGGTAGCAGTCTTAAACTCGGATATGTTTTTTGTAAAAGGTAAAGCCGTCCCGGGAAGCTTCATCTATTCGCTATTTCAGGGTATCTGCGTAGGCTTAGGCTATACCCTGGCGATGCTCCTGATGTCCGGAATCAGAGAGCGGCTTGACCTCTGCGATGTCCCGCAGGCGGTAAAAGAATTCCCCCTTGCCTTTATCATCGCTTCGATTATGAGCTTAAGTTTTATGGGATTTAACGGATTCAGGTTCTAATGGATATTTTAATTCCAATTTTGACTTTGGGGTTTTTAGGTTTGGCATTCGGCGTAGGCCTGGCCATTGCCTCCAGAAAGTTAGCGGTTAAGATTGATCCGCGCTTAGAGCAGATCCACGGGTTGCTGCCTGGCTCAAACTGCGGCGCCTGCGGAGGGGCAGGGTGTTTTGGTTTTGCCGAAGGCCTGCTTTCCGGAAAGTTTTTACCCGACGCCTGCCGCGTGGCCGGGGAGGAAACAAAGGAGCAAATCGCCAAAATATTAGGCGAATCATTAGAAAAGAGGGTAAGAAAAATCGCAACCCTCTATTGCGCAGGCGGCAGGAGAGTAAGGAATAGGTTTATATATAAGGGAATAGACGACTGCGTAGCTGCGCATTTAGTTTTAGGCGGGCCAAAGAATTGCGTTTGGGGTTGTTTAGGTTTTGGCACCTGCGTTAAAGTCTGCCCCTTTGGCGCCCTGAAGATGTCTGATGAAGAGTTACCCGTCGTCGACCCTAAGAAATGCAAAGCTTGCAATAAATGCGTGCTCATCTGCCCCAATAAATTATTCGCCCTGGTCCCGGTGACGTCTAAAGTTTATGTTGCCTGCAGCTCCCATGATTCCGGTAAAGATACCAAAGCCGTCTGCTCCGTAGGCTGTATTGCCTGTAAGCTTTGCGAGAAGGCCTGCCCTGCCGATGCCATACATGTAATAGACAATTTAGCAGTTATAGATTATAATAAGTGTACTTCCTGCGGGGAGTGCATTAAGGTCTGCCCGATGAAAACGATAAGGACCAGATGATGAGCAATATTGCGGTTTTTGCCTCCGGTAGAGGGACGAATTTTTCGGCAATTGCCCGCGCCGTAAAAAGCGGCAGGGTCAAGGCTAATCTGTCTTTATTGGTTTCTGACAACCCTAAGGCTCCGGTATTAGCCAAGGCAAAACGCGCCGGCGTAAAAATCGCCCTGATCAAAAGAGAAGATTTTGCCAGCAGGCAGGAATTTGAAAGAGAAATTATCCGGCGCCTGGAAGAAAATAAAATTGATCTGGTGATTTTGGCCGGCTTTATGCGCGTTTTAGGAAGCGACCTGATCAATAGCTATAGAAATAAAATTATCAATATCCACCCGGCGCTGCTTCCTTCTTTTAAAGGTGCCGCCGGGTTAAAGGACGCTTTCGAATACGGCGTAAAAGTTACGGGTGTCACGGTGCATTTTGTGGATGAAAAGACCGACCACGGCCCGATTATCCTTCAGGCGCCGGTAAGAATAGAAGAATCCGATACCTTAGAGAGTTTAGAGGCTAAAATTCACAAAGTTGAACATAAGCTTTATCCCGAAGCCCTAAGATTATTTCTGGAAGGTAAGTTAAAAACAGAGGGAAGGATAGTAAAGGTTATTCCGTAGGCCTCGCCCAAATCGCCGCAGTATTAAAGCTAGTCTTTTTGCCTGTTGCCAGGTTGTTTAATTCCAGGGTCTGGAAATCCTTAAAACCGTAAATTTTTATGGTGTAGGCAACTATTTTGATGATTTCCTTATCGATATCAGCATTCTTTTCTACTTCCGGCTTGCTGAATTTTAATTTTATGCGTTGCCCTATCTGGGCAAGAATAAAATCAGCTAAAGAAAGATTCCTGTAATCAAGATAGAACCCTTTCTTATCGCCGATCGCCTTCGGTTCTATAACCAAGTCTTGCGTAGTGCGGTGCTGATATTCACCGATAGAGATAAACCCGTAAGATACCTTTCTTAAGTCAGCATAGTACATTATCTCCTGCATCTGGAAGCCGTTTTTGATATCCGCAACCACCAGGCAATAAAACTTCGGTTCATCCTTTTTAGAGCGGTCCAGGCTTAAGACTACGCGCCGCAAAACCATAATTACGTTGTTTATCTGCTCGGCAACTTTTTTATTGTAATTATATTCCTGGTATTTCTCTTTTTCGGGGATTTCTTTAATATTGTATTCTAATTTTAATTCTCCTTTTTCCAGCGTATTTTTATTCTCCTCGATGTTAAATCTATCCAGGTATTTATCGGCCTTATCTTTTTTATCCAGTGCCGTAAACATATCTTCAACCGGAAGGTAAAGCCAGAGAGTTTCTCCTACTAACTTGGCCCGGATATCAAACTTATATTCTTCTTTGCAGATGTTCTGGATTGCCTGGGGGATATTTTCTTTAAGGTAGGTAGGCGCGGTAGATGATGAACAACCCGAGAATAGAAAGGCGATAACTAATATATTAAGCAGAAGGCCGCACTTTGCCGAACTCTTTAAAAATGGCCTCGATTTCGTCATAATTAAGTTCTTCTTTAAGGATCAGCTCTTTTGCCAGGCGGTCAAGTAGGGGCTCTTCTTTTTTTAATAATTCCGTTACTTCCTGCAAGCAACCTTGCATTATCTCCTGCACGTCGCGGTCTAAACGGCTTTTGGTTTCTTCGGATATGGGTGTGGCAGTGCCGCCCATACGCCGATAAAAATCCAGGGCGTGAAAATCTCCGATTAATCCCGATTTTCCCATCCCCACACGCCAGACCATATTGTGAGCGGTATAGAGGGCATTGGCAAAATCACCCCCTACCCCGGAGGTGGTAAATCCGAGTTTTATTTTTTCCGCAGCATAAGAGCCGAGCGCAATTTTGATTTCGCTTAAAAGTTGTTTCTGGTCCTCGATAAATGTCTCTTCGCGCTCGGGGATCCAGGTCGCTCCTCCGGTATGCCCGCGGGGAGTGATAGTAATTTTAAAGACGTCTTTGGAAGGCACGAGCATATAGGTAACAATAGCGTGTCCTGCCTCATGATAAGCCACCTGCCATTTTTCTTTTTCGGTCATCTTTATTCTACGCTTGATGCCTAAGGCGATCCTTTCGCGGGCATCGTCGATATCTTTCATGCCGATAGCGGTGCGTTTATTGCGCACGGCTATTAATGCCGCTTCCCTGACGATATTAGCAATGTCTGCCGGGCTTTGCCCGACGGTTATGCGCGCCAGGCGGTCGATCTTTACGTCATTCGTATCGTATCTGACTTTTCCCAGATAATAAGCGAATAATTTCTCCCGGTCTTCGAGGCTAGGCTTATCTACGTAGAGCTTACGGTCGAATCTCCCCGGGCGAAGCAGGGCTGCATCCAGAAAGGCTTCCGGCATATTTGTAGCACCGATGATGACCACATTTACGTCTTTTTCTTTCAGGCCGTCCATCTCTACCAGCAACTGGTTTAAGGTGGTGTTGGTTTCGGTTTGCCCTCCGAATCCGGGATCGGCAGCGCGTTGTGCGCCTACCGCATCTATTTCGTCGATAAAGATGATACATCCACCTTCTAATTCTGCTAATTGGCGCGCCTTTTTGAATAGACTGCGGATTCTGCCGGCACCCACACCCACAAACATCTCTACGAACTCCGAACCGGACATAGAGATGAAAGGCATGCCTGCTTCCGTGGCGATCGCCTTGGCAAGATAGGTTTTTCCGCAACCCGGCGGCCCAAGCGCTAAGATTCCGCGTAATATTTTTCCGCCGATACGCTGCAGTTCCGCGCGGTCTTTAATCAGTTTAACCACTTCCAGCGCCTCTTGTTTTGCTTCATCCATGCCGATGACATCAGTCCACTTGATCCCGATATCCTGTCCGGCAATTGATTTTTTATGAGATTGAGTGAAACCGCTCGCCCCCTTTTTAAAGAACATCCAGTAATACATGTAGGTAAAAACTACTGCCTGGACTAATCCCATGATAAGCCACATGTACATCTGCAGAGGCATCATCGCAAGCTGGGATTGACGCAGGTACGATTCTGATTCGTTCCACGCGCGCATTCCCGAAGAAACGATAATTACCGTTGTTATCAAGAGGATAATTATTACGGAAATAACGGTTATTTTTATCCAGTATAGAGAAAAGAGGAATTTTGTTTTTTTCCAGTTCATAAGTTTCTCCTTTAGCCCATAAAATAGCATATTAAGAGCTCCAAGTCAATAGATTAGGCAGCTTATCTCTTGGTTAATTTTTTGAATTGCAGGGTGCATAAACCATTCCCACAGGCGGTGGGATACTTGCCCATCATTTAGGGCAAGGTACCGATAGGTTTAGGGACATCCCCGCAGAGGGCGGGGCATGTGCCTCTAAAATACAGTGATGTGTAAGTTGACAAGTTGCACAAGAGCTGTTATACTTTATATGTAAGACGATAAAGGTAAACTATCCGAAAGGATGGGGCGCAAAACTCTAGAGCCTAAACCCCCTAAGATGGGGTATGGCAGTCAGTTGCCGAAACAAAGCAATAAAAAACTATAAGCCCATTCTAGTAGGATACAGAGTGGGCTTTTTTATTGAAGGATAATAAATGATAGGCATTACCATTAGGGAAAAGAAGATGAAAAAAACAATCCTCTTTAAAGGTTCTCTGATTTTGATTTTGGCGAGCCTGATAGTATTAGGCAGTTCCTCATTTATTTGGTGTCTGCCTGAAGGCGAAAGCGTAGTCAGCGGTTCGGCTACTTTTGACCGCACAAGCGCAGAAACCTTGACTATCAGCACCACTTCAGACAAACTCATCGTCAATTATAACAGTTTCTCTATTGCTCAAGCTGAAGCAGTGCATTTTATTCAGCCTTCTTCCTCAAGCATTGCCTTAAACCGGGTAACGGGTATTGATCCTTCCAGCCTCTTTGGTATTTTAACTGCTACCGGACGCATCTTTATTATTAATCCTAACGGAATCTTATTCGGGCCAAATTCAAGGGTAGATGTTGCCGGATTACTTGCTTCAACCTTAGATATTTCTAATGATGATTTCTTAAATGGTAAGTATGATTTTTACAAGAAGGGTGCCGGAAACGGTTATATTGTCAATCAGGGCCAAATCAGAAGTCCGGGCGGATATATCTGCCTTTTATCCGGGGCAATAGATAATCAAGGGTTAATTCTGGCGGATTTAGGAACGGTGGTTTTGGCTTCGGGTGAGAAGATGACCTTAGCTTTGGATAATTTAGGGTCAATCTCGGTAGTCGTTGACGGGCCGGTAAAAGAAGCCATTTCCGGATTTGATTCTGCGCTTAAAAATTCAGGAACAATCTCTGCCAACGGCGGCAAAGTTATTTTAACGGCTAGTGTCTTAAATGGCGTCTTTGATTATGCGATTAATAATACGGGCTTAATTCAGGCAAATAATATGGTTAACCGTAATGGCGTAATTGAACTGGTAGCCGCGGGTGCGCCCATAATTAATAGCGGCAGATTAGAAGCAGGTAAGATAGAAGTCAACGCCCAAGGTACAGATTTCATTAATAAAGGCAATATAATCACTCAAGCTTCCCAAGGTTTTGATGATCTCATCAGTATCCAGGCAGTCAACCTTTTACAGGGTGGTTTGATCATGGCGGATAAGCTCATCACCATTAATGCAGAGAAAGTGGAAGTCATCCTTCCCGAGGACCCGGTGACTTACGAAGGGGATCCTCCGATAAACACCGCTCCCGGGGTAATTATTCAGGCCAATCAGGTTAAAATATTTGCCAAGCAATTCGGAACAATAGATGCGCCTTTAGTGATAGATGCAGCGCTTATCTATATAAACAGAACTCAAGGAGATATTAATATCTTAGATAGTTTAGGAATCGGAACCAGTATTATGCTGCGCGGCCCGCCAGATGGCTTCGGCGCGATAATCTATAATAAAGATACTAATCTTACCTTAGAGGCGAATAAAGTCACTCTTTTAGGGCAGGAGCCTACCTATTTATACGGCAATATCACCTTTTATAACTTTAATTGCACTATCCCGGGCAAGGAAATCTATTTTGAATCCGGAAAAACCTATACTTTTGAGGGTTTAACTACTATCCAGGGCACTCCCGCAGATACAATCAAGCTTTATGCTTCCGAACTCGGGAAACCCTGGTATATCAGCATACCTTCCAATATCCATAATATTGACGAGGTCTTGGTCCGGGATAGCCATAACCTCAACCCTGAGATTATTGAAGTGGTCCATGGTGGAAAGTACGGCAGCATCGTGGGCTGGCATTTAGACCCGGAGTGGGTGGGGGCAGGGGGGTTTCCGCCTGGCGACGGCATTTTTTGGTCAGATCCGCTTAACTGGAATCCTCAGATACCTCCTGACGGCCAAGATATTATCTTTAATACAACCTCAGACGATACTATTATGAATATGCCAGGGTTAACGATTAACTCCCTGATTATTACAAGTGGTTTTTCAGGGTCAATCACCCTGGCGGGGGGCCTTAATATTAACGGCCCTTATAGCCAAGATTCAGGAGAAGTCAATTGTGGATCTTTTACTTTAGCCGTGGGTGGTAGTTTTATTTTAAACAGCGGCGCTATTTTTAATGCCCAAAGCTCAAACATATCCGTGGGGGGTAATTTTACCTTAAGCGAAGCTGCTACTTTTGACCCTGGAAACTCACTTGTCACTTTTAACGGCGGGAGTACCCCGACCATCACTCCTGGTGGCCATCCCTTTTATGACGTCATTATTAGCAATCCGATAGGTCTCGTTGGTCCCTTAGAAGCCGCCCGCAATATAAATGTGAATGCTAGTATTACTGTCACGGGTACTGATTTCATCTTTGTGGCTGATTCAGATTATAACGGGGACGGAGATTTTACCCAGGCTAACGGAACCTCGATTACCGTTGCTACTTCCGGCGATATAAAAATCTTTGGGCATAATGTTATTCTGGGGGTGCCTGGAACGTATAATTTAAATGCCGCCGGTTCAGTTTATATTTCCGCAAGCGGTAGTATTTATTGTATTGGTGGCGGCGCGTCTTCTGTGATTACCGGAGGCCAAGATGTCAATCTTCATGCTTCACTTAATATTACCTGTGGAACTATTACGGCAACGGGAGGTAAAATTTATGTTTATGCTGATAATAATGTTACAGTGGCCCAGGCCAACGCCTCTACCGCAACAACCGGCGCGGTCTACCTTTATGCGGATTATGATCAAAATAAAACAGGAACCCTTAGTAATAACATACTAATCAACTCTCCCAACATCTATCTCAAAAAGGCGCAGCTTTTTAATATCGATGGAAGTTTCCTTGGCTTTTTAATCAACAACACCGGCGTTTTAAGTCTCTACTCTACCAACGGAAATATTACGGTAGCTGTAGGTGCGCGCATTAGTGGCCGAAATAATATCTACCTTTATGCTACTGGAGATATTACTGTAAATGCAGATATAATCAGCGACAACGCAGTCGGCGGCCACGTCTACCTTTATGCGGATCAGGATAAAGATAAAGCAGGACAACTTTATATAGGGGGCGTAGGTACAAAGATTGACGCTGCCTACGCCTACCTCCAAGGTGCGGGCTTCCAAGGTACGGGTAGTTTTACTATCGATGGAAGTTTCCTCGGCTTTTTAACCAGTAACACCCAGCTCTTAAGCATCACCTCTACTGCCGGAAATATTACGGTAACAACTGACATTAGCCGCACTCAGGGAATCTACCTTTATGGTGCGGAAAATATTACTGTAGGGGTAGGTGGTCCGGTAGCCCTATCAGTTACCTCTGGGAGCGGCAAGATTTACGTCTATGCGGCGTATGGGGATAGTGTTGGCGCTATATCGGGACAGATTTCTTATACATTGGGCACCTTCAATGCTGCCAACATCTACTTCCAAGGCGCGCAGAATTTTACTATTGATTTGACTTTCCTGAACAAATTAGCCTATTCCGGTGGTGCCGCAGATGTTTTAAGCATCAACGCTCTTAAAGCAGAAGTGGCTGCCACGGGAGATATTACGGTAACTACGGCCATTTCCCGAAATACGGGAATCTACCTTTATGCTGCTGGAATTCTTACTTTAAATCCTCTGTCGGCAACAGCGATAACAGCCCCCTGCGCCTATCTTCTTGCGGATAATGATAAAGATGGCTCGGGAGCCCTTAATTTAAATAATAAATATGTAGAAGCTGCCAAGATCTACCTCCAAAGTGCGCCTGATGGGGCAGCAATTATGTTCATCGATGCAGCTTTCCTTGGCTTTTTAATCAACAACACCGGCGTTTTAAGTGTTTGCTCTACCAACGGAGATATTACGGTATCTGCGCCCATTGCCCGAAATGATGGAGTCTACCTTTTTGCTGCCGGAACTCTTACTGTAAACAGGACTACTATTAGCACAAACGATACAATAAACGGTGCGATCTATCTCTATGCGGATAATGATAAAAAGGGCTCTGGAAGCCTTACTTTCATAACACCGCCGACCATCATGGTTACCGCTCCCTACATCTACCTCCAAGGTGCGAATCCGACCGGATTTACCTTAAGTGCACTCCTTCCCCGTTTATCCAATTACAGCGGAGGGCTTGGCATTACTTCTACTGCTGCCGCTGGCACCATTGTTGTTGACTCGCAGCTCTCCGGGCTGACAGCAATCTATATTCTTGCTTACGGAGACGTTACTTTAAACCAAAGTATAGCCGCCGACAAGATCTATCTTTATGCGAATTATGATAAAAGCGGAGGAGGAAGCCTTACTTTAAATAACACAGCTACCTCTTCCTACATCTACCTCCAAAGTGCAGATAGCCTTACTGCCAATACATCTTTCCTTAGCCACTTTATAGGTAACAAAGGACTGGCTATTACTTCTACTGGAGGGAGTATTACTCTGACAGGGGGTTTTTCCTTTGGTCCGCATGATTGGATTTCCCTTTATGCTGCTGGTAGCATTAGCTTAGAGGCGGTAGGTATTACTACCATTGACCGGCTCTATCTTCATGCCGGCGGGCTGATATCCTTCTTAGACGCAGATATCTTTGACAACACTAGGATCGACGTTTATAGCGGAGTCGGTTTTAGCTTCCTTGATGCTAACAGCAGAATGGATCTCGGTTCTGACTATTCAAAAATAATATTTCCCGGATATAAGCTTTTAGTGGGCGATGAGGATCACTGGTACCTGCGTTAACAAAACCCAAAACCCAGACAATTCCCAAACCAACGCAAAACCCACATAAAACCTAGACAAATTCCCCGTCTTAAGAAAACCTGTTGTCTCTGATTTCCTCTTGTGATAATATGAGAGTAGGCTTTCCCTAATAATAGCCTTGCCCCTGTAGGCATAGTTAGACGCTCATCTAGCAATAGCCAGGGCACACTGTTGCGATTGAATTTACAAGGAGGCAAAGTATGAAAAAGGATGCAGTTTTAAAGAAGAGCCCGGATATAGTCAGCCGCCAGATAGATGATCAAGCGATGCTGATACCCATTTATAGGACATCCGAGGAAGCAAATTATATTTATACCCTAAATAAGGCTGCCTTAAAGATCTGGGATTTAATTGATGGAAAAAGAACCCTAAAAGATATTAGAAAAGCGATTTTAAAAAAGTTTGATACCACAGAAGAAGAAACAGACAAAAAATTGCAGGTGCTGCTGGAAGATTTAAGGAAGATAAAGGCAATAGAGGAGGTAAAATGAAGACGAGAAAACCAAAGTTTAGGCCGGTGATTAGCCGGATAAAATTAAACCCCGAGCAGGCAGTGCTGTCTTGTAACTGTTTTGAGTTTGGTGTGGCATGGACAACAGCACATCTAGCTAATACCCCTCCACCCCCAGATAATATTTGCTGGACTGAGGTCGCTACAAAAGAGATGCTGGGTGAGGGGGTTTGCGAGTTTCCTCCTGGTATCTATCCAGCAGGACAGACTCCTTACTCGGCCGAAGGGCAATCTTAATTTATGCAAGAGCGAAGATTAGGCCCTTTTTATCAGCGGCTTAGGATTAAAAAAGGGCAATTCCCCTTAAGCGGCACAATCGAGCTTACCTACAATTGCAGCCTTAACTGTATCCATTGCTACTGTAAAAATAGCGCAATACCGCAAAAATACCGCAAAACCTCAAACCAGGAATTAACCACTCAAGATTGGAAGAAAATTTTAAACGAGATTAAAAAAGAGGGTTGTCTATGGGTTACCTTTACCGGAGGGGATCCCTTAATCAGGGATGATTTTCTAGAGCTTTATTCCTTTGCCAAAGAAAAAGGTTTTCTTGTAACCATTTTTACTAATGCGCAGCTATTCAGCAAAGAGATTTTTGATTATTTGATAAAATCTCCGCCCCTGTCCATCGAGGTCACTTTAAACGGGATAACCAAAGATACCTATGAAAAGATAAGCCGGGTAGGGGGTTCTTTTTCAAAGGCAATAAAGAATATTAAATTTTTGGCAGAAAGTAAAATACCCTTGATAGTGAAGACAAACTGCCTTAAGCAGAATAAAGACGAGCTGGGAAGCATAAAACAATGGACCGAACAACTTTGGGGGGGGCCTTCCAAAAATAGATACCATTTCAAATATGACCCGATGATTTACCCCCGGCTGAATGGAGACATAGCCCCCACAAATTTTAGACTTAATTTTTCCGAGCTAAAAGAGGCAAGAAGACAAGACCCCCAAATCTGGGAAGAATACCAGCGGCGTTTAAAGAGCGATTTTCCGGATTTAAGCAGAAATAAAGATTTTCTTTACCGTTGCAATATCTGGAAGAAGTATTTCTTTATCAATCCCTATGGAAAATTGAAGTTTTGCATGTTTTCTGAAAAATTCAGCGTGGATTTAAAAGAAACTCCCTTTAAAGAAGGCTTTTACCGCGTCTTTCCCGGAATCTTAAAGGAGAAATTTAAAACCGAATCTAAATGCCGGCTCTGTTCTTTAAGGCCGCTCTGCTATAACTGCCCAGCCAGGGCTTTCTTAGAAACCGGGGATGAGGAATCCCCGGTAACTTATTATTGCGATTTGGCTAAAGCCACCTTAGCAGAGAGAAAGCGTTTAGGCGGTTAAGATGCAGACTAGGGCCTACAATAAGTTCTGGCAACAGATACATAAGAGCGCAAAGGAAAAAGGTTCTCTCTTAAGGGTGATGTTCGAGTTAACCTATAGATGTAATTTTAAATGCAGGCACTGTTATGTCCCGGAAAGTTTTAGAGAAAAAAGAGAACTTAAGACTAAAGAGGTATTTTCTATTCTTGATCAACTGGCTGATATAGGTTGCTTCTATTTGGGCTTTACAGGCGGCGAACCGTTTATGAGAAAGGATATAATACAGATCCTTTGCTATGCTAAGAAAAAAGGGGTTGAAATCATCATTTATAGCAATGGCTCTTTAATCGATGAAATAATTGCCCGGGAATTAGCCCAGCTTAAACCAAACAAGGTAGATATTACCCTTCCGGCAATGACTGAAGCCGCTTTTGAGAAGATAACCTGTTCTCCCGGTTCATATAAAAAAGTTTTTAAAGCAATCGGGCTTTTACATAAAAATAAAGTCAATTTAGGTTTTAAGACCTGTGTTTTAAAAGAAAACGAAGCCCAAATAGAGGATATCCAGGATTTTGCCGAATCCTTAGGCGCCCTACATCGGCTGGATACCAGGCTTTCGCCACGCCTAGATGGTTCAAAAGAGCCATTTAGGTATAGGGGAAGTTTAAAAAATAAGCTACAGGCTACAGGCTACAGGTTGCAGGCCATAAGAAAAGATAATTTTAAAGAGTGTGATTTAGTGGCTACAAACCAAATACCCGATAGCAATAATTTATTTAAATGCGCAGTAGGAGTAAGCCAGGCAGCAATTAATCCTTTTGGAGAACTGAAAATGTGCTTGATGATTGATTTTCCTAAATACAAAATATTAAAGACCTCTTTAAAAGATGCCTGGCAGAGGCTAAAAGGACTGGTTTCCTCAATTAAGCAAGATAAAAATTATAAATGCGACAGATGCAATTTAGCGCCTTTCTGCAAATGGTGCCCGGGGAGGGCATGGCTTTACAATAAAACCTTCACCTCCTGCGAGCCCGAGAGCCGGATTTTTGCCAAAAAAATAAAGCAAGGTTTAAACTGTTAATATGGAGTACAGGGTAAAATTAAAGATTGCCGATATAGTCATTCAGATGCAAAGCGCTTTTCCCTTTGAACAGCGGACTAAAGAAAAGAAGAGGCTGGAAAGGTTTGAGCGCTTTCAAAATTTTTTTTATAAGGGAAGGCAAAAACCGCATATTACTATTCAGGTTAACATCGTAGACAAATTGCCCGAAATCAGGCAGGCGCAAGATATCTTTATCACTACTCACTATATAAGCAAAAATGAGAATTGGCGCCTGCTTAAAAAGAATGATTTTTATATCTATAAGTGCCCTTTAGAAGCCAAGAAACAACTTATGCGGGTGAATCCGGCCTTTGATAAGGTAAATGCTTATCTTTTGCCTAAAAAAAACAAGGCAAGAGCCTGGAATTTCACCGATATTATCTATGACTTTTTACAGGTCCTGCTGATAAATCATCTTGCCTTAAGAAGGCAAGGAATTTTTACCCATTCTGTGGGGATAAAAGATTTGCAAGGCAAGGGTTTACTTTTTGCCGGTAAATCTCACGCCGGCAAAACTACTCTGGCCAAGCTCTGGTATAATCATTCAAAAGCCATGGTTTTAAATGACGATCGTATAATCATCCGTAAAATTAAAAAAAGATTCTTTATCTACAGCTCTCCCTGGCATGGCGCATTCAGCGATTATTTAAGCTCAAAGATAGAATCCGCGCCTCTGGAGAAGATATTTT
Organism: uncultured Planctomycetales bacterium; assembly: GCA_964545575.1. Taxonomy (GTDB): domain Bacteria; phylum Omnitrophota; class Gorgyraeia; order Gygaellales; family Profunditerraquicolaceae; genus CAZJFL01. The sequence continues at coordinate 66,714 of CAZJFL010000003.1, read as the reverse complement.
TTATCTATCATAGCCCGGAGAATAAAATAAAAATAATTTCTAAAAAGTCAGCCCTTAACCTACTGTATCCCTGTTTATTCCCCACCTTCTGGGACAAAAATTGTTTAGAGAATATCGTTTCCTTTTGCCAGGATTTGCTTAGCAGCGTGCCTTGTTATCGTTTGGGGTTTGTAAATAATAAAAGAGTGATCGGGTTTGTGCGCAAGACAAAATAAACCGCTAAACTGTCAAATTACCTAGCAGTATAACAATATAGCGATTTGACAATTTAACCATGAATGTAAATTGGAAACGCTTTAATAAATATCTCTATAGATACTGGAAAATTGAGACTCTGGTAATTCTTTTAGGGCTGGTTAGCTTGCCTTTAAGTTTAATCAACCCCTATCTTACAAAGCTGGTCATTGATAGGGCATATGCGAATAAGGATCTAAAATTATTTTTGATTTTAGCTGTTATTGGCGCAAGCATATTCATCCTAAATGGTTTAATCAATTCCTTAATCAGTTACCTTTCCTCGAAAGTAAATTCCCAGGTACGCTTTGATATAACCAAAGATTTATTCAGGCACCTGCAGAGCCTCTCTTTAAGTTTCTTTAAGGATAAATCTACAGGCGAGCATATTTATCGTATAAGCAACGATGTTTCATCCGTAAGCGGCTTTATCTCTAACAGCCTCCCCCAGGTACCTTTAGTAATTTTGCGCCTGGCGGTTATTTCATGCATCGTTTTTTATCTTAACTGGAAACTTGCTTTTTTTACCTTTATTTTGGCCCCCCTAAGTTTTATCCATCCCTATTTTTTTGGAAAATGGCTAAAACAGGTAGCCTATAGGGTCATTGATAAGTCCCAGGATATTTATAGAAATCTTCAGGAAGTTTTCAGCCATATGCATCTGGTAAAGGCTTTGGGCAAAGAAGAGTATGAGATAAAAAGATTTGAGGAATCTCTTTTAAGAAGGACGGATTTTGAGTTCAAAAACGCCCGCATACGCAGCATGAGCAGTTTTTCCAGCTCTATTCTTAACAAGCTGATAAGCGGGATAATTCTTTTATACGGCGGTTATCAAGTTATCAGGGGGGATCTGACCTTAGGAAGCCTGACTGCGTTAATGATTTATTTAACTCAAGCCTTGGGGGCGTTTAAGTCAATGGCAGGATTTTATGAAAATATTTTTGTAAATTCAGTATCCTACCAGCGCCTGGCAGAAATTCTCGATATCAAAACAGAGATAAGGGATAAAGAGGGTGCCGCCGGGGCAAAGATTCTAAAGGGAAAAATAGAATTTCATGACGTTCATTTTACATACCAAAAAGATGGATTTGTCTTAAAAGGGGTAAATTTTACAATCAAACCCGGCTCAAAAATTGCCCTGGTAGGAAAATCAGGATGCGGAAAGACAACTTTGCTTTCTTTGATCTTAAGGCTTTATAATCTGGAAAAAGGCTCGATTTTAATCGACGGCCAGAATATAAAAGATGTTAAATTAAAATCCTTGAAGGAGCAAATTGGTATTTGCCTTCAGGAGGCGCTCCTCTGGAATGATACGCTTGCCAATAATATCCTCTACGGAAAAGATGATGCCAGTTATGAAGAAATGGTTAAGGCAGCGAAGATCGCGCAAATCGATAAATTTATTTTTAAGCTGCCCCAAGGCTACGATTCGCTAATTGGAGAGATGGCCTGTAAACTTTCCGAGGGCCAGAAGCAAAGGGTTGCCATTGCCAGAACAGTAATAAAAAGGCCGAGTATCCTGATTTTAGATGAAGCGATGTCTTCGTTAGATTCTGAAACCGAGGAAAAAATCATCGATAATATCAAAAATGAATTCAGAGATTCTACCATAATCGTTGTTTCGCATAGGCTATCTACGGTTAAAAAGATGGAGCTGGCCTATTTTTTAGAAGGCCCCGCCGATATTTATATCGGCAGCCACGAGGAACTCTTAAGGAATGCGGGGTATAGGGAATTATTTGCCAGCCAGATTGAGGCAGCTTCGGAAGAAGGAATTATATTTTAAAAAAATGATCGTAAAAGAAGAACAAAAAGCAAAGGCTTTAGGCTCAAGCTTAACGCAGGAGGCCAAGCCTCTATATTTCAACGCCAAAGGTTTAAGCATGTGCCCTTTTATAAAAAATGGCGACTGCATAAAAGTTGTGCCGATAAATAAAGAAAAGCTTTTTCTCACCCATCGGGTGGTAAAGATTATTGAGCAGGATGGAAAAACAGCCTATTTTACAAAAGGAGATGCCCATAAAGGGGGACTGGAAAATCCAGTAAATTCGGAATCAATTGTCGGCAGAGTAACCGAAATCCGGAGGGGAAAAATCAGCTTTGATTTAAATCTGCCTTTATGGAGGCGTTTTAACAGGTTTATTGCGCAACTCTCATTGAGGTATCCAAAGGCGCTTAGCTTTTTATCAAAGTACATAAGTTTAGCCATCGAATGGAGGCTGTTTCTATTTAAGCTAAAAAATAGATTAAAAAAGGCAAACCCCTTGCTCTACAACACCGAAGAGCTTCTCTTAATCTGTTGCCAGAAAAATTTAGATGAAAAATTAAAAAAGGAAGCCGCAAGTTTAATAAAGGAAGGCCTTTACTGGCAGAGATTTTTAGAATTGGCGATGAAAAAAGGAGTTACTATTTTGGTGTATGATGCCTTAAGAGAAATTGCCCCCCGCCGAGATATCCCGCAATTTGTCTTTGATAGATTAAAATTCAGTTACCTTTTCATAATCTCAGAAGTCAATTACCAGCATAAGCAGCTGGAGGAACTTCTAGGGGTGTTTACAAAAAAGGGTATTCTGGTTTTACCCTTAAAGGGAACAATTTTGGCTAAGAGGCTTTATGGAAATATTGCAGGAAGGGGCATAAGCTGCGATTTTGATTTTTTGATAAAAGAAGAGGATAGAGAAATTACAAAAAATGCATTAGAGGGGGTTGGCTATCGGTTCTCCAGGGCCGAACTTGTGGAAAAGTGGCAATGGCAGTATGAGTTTTCTAAATCCAAAGAAAAAAAAGTGGATCTACACTGGGATATAACAATGATGGTGCGCAGCCGCGAGCGCATCGAGGGATTATGGGAGGGCACAGAGCCGGTGGAGCGGGAGGGGGCAAGTTATTACGATTTTAAGCCGGAAGAGCTCCTGCTTTACCTTTCGGCGCATCTGGTCAACAGCAATTCCTTCCGGACCTTAAGAGCCGTAGCTGATATCAACCGATTGCTCCAAAAATATGCCCCGGAAATTAACTGGCAGCGTTTAGCGGATAAAGCAAAAAAATGGCGGCTGAGCGGCTCGCTATATGCAGCGCTCAGGCTGAATCAGGATTTTTTTGTTCCCCGGTTTCCTGGAGAACTATTGGCTTGGTTAGGCCTCTCTTCGCCTAAGCGCATTTTTATCCGGGCTTTTGCCAATAAAAATGTTATCTTGAAGGAAGGGCTGCGCAGGGCTTTCCTGGATAAGTTTTTAGCCTACATTTTTTTTGAAATAACAGAGGCGCGTTGCTTAAAGGATTACCTGATTATTTTAAAAAAGGTGGTTTTTCCCCCGCGGCAGGCAATGGGGCAGAGAAGTTATATCTTGAGAATTTTTAAAGGGATAGCAAAATTAGTATTGCCAAAACCCGCTTAAAAAAGGATTGATTTTTTACCGGTATAAGATAAAATATAGAATAGGAGTTTAGTGCAAAGGAGCCCTATATTTTTATGAAAAAGAATTTTTTTATCCTTTGGGTTATATTTTCTTTATTCCTAATATATTACGGAGTTCAAGAATCTTTTGCCCAGGGGCAGGAATTTTTAAGGGTAAGGAGCGGTACGCTGGCATCGGAAAAAGAAGCTACGCCCGGAGAGTTTCCCATGGTTGAATATTTTATTGCGCCGGAAGATACCATGGAAATTTTTATCTGGCAGAACCCCGACCTTAGCAAGCATATCGTGGTAGGGCCCGACGGTTTTATATCTTATCCTCTGGTGGGCAGGATTAAAGTTGCCGGTTTAAGCGTAGGCCAGCTCGAGGATACATTTAGGGAAAAGATCTCCGAGTACGTGAAGAACCCGCAGGTTTCGGTGATGATGACAAAGTTTGCCGGCAATCAGGTAATTGTCTTAGGCGAAGTGGGCTACGCCGGAATATACTCTTACAAGGGCAGGGCGACTTTAATCGATGCAATAGCATTAGCCGGGGACTTCACCGTTAAGTCCCGCAGGGATTGCGTTCTGCTGGTGCGCGGGAACTTAACCGATAAGCCGCAGGTCACCAGGATAAATATGCTGCAGGTGCTTACAAAAGGCACGACTAGGCAAGATATTATATTGCAGCCAAATGATCTGATATTCGTGCCTAAGGCCTTTATCGCTGATTTTAACCAGTTCTTAGACAACATGATGCCTACTATCAATGCTGCGATGACAGCGATTGATCTGAGAAGGGCAGTCAGAGAAATTGGCGGGCATGTTGACAAAGGTTGGCAATAGGTAAAGGTTTGATATTACTATGGAGAAATTTTACGAACTAAACCTGAGGGATTACTCGACAATATTCTTAAAGAGAAAATGGGAAATCCTTCTTGCCTTCCTGGTAGTTTTTTTCAGTGCTTTTTTTTATACTTACTTTCAGGTGCCAATTTATCGGGCAACGGTCCTTTTAAAGATAGAGTCTACCTCGCTCCCTTCCGATGTGATATTTCCGAGCCGCTCTTCGTACATGCAGCCTTATGAGCTTTCCGATTACATAAGACAGGTGGTTACCGGCCCGGTCATAGAAAGAGCCGCCAGAGAATTAGGATGGGTAAAAGATGGCGTTGCCAAAAGAGAGGCGGAGCGGATAGTCAGTGATTTGGCCAGCAAGGTTTCGGCGGTCGAAATAGAAAAAAGCAGCATGATACGGCTTTACACTTATTTTACTGACGCCGCCAAAGCAACGGATTTCGCCAACGGCGTGGCCCAGGCATTTAAAGAGATAAACATGGAGCAGAAGAATGAGCGCACGCGTAATGTAAGGATTTTTATCGAGACTACGCTAGCCAATGTTTCGGAAAAATTAAAGGAACAGGAAGAGAGGCTGCGTGTTCTTACCACCCAGGGTGCGGTAGGTGTAGCAGCGAGCATTATGCAGCAGATTCGGGATTTGGATGACAAGATAACGGATTTCTCAACCAGATTTACGCCCAAATACCCTCTTTTAGTCAACATGGAAGAGGAAAGATCCATATTAAAGCAGAAACTTAACTCATTGCCCAAAGAGGAATTCGAATATGGTATCCTGCAGCGGGATACCAAGATTAACGAGACCCTGTACAATGCCTTAAAACAACAGCTCCAGACCGCCCAGATCAGAGAAGCGGAGAAACTGGATAATATTGTCATCATCAACCCGGCTATAATGCCTAAAACCCCGTATTTGCCCGATAAGAAAAAGAATTACTTAATAGGGCTAGTCTTGGGTTTAGTTCTGGGCGTTGCTACGGCATTGGTATCCGAGAATTTGGATACTTCCATCGGCAGGGTGGATGATATTGAAACTTTCGTAAAAGTAGGCGTGGTGGGAATTATTCCTTACTGCACAGAGTATTATGAGGAGGAGGAGAAGAGGAGTGGCAAAAAGAAGCACTGGACTCTTTTCAAAAAAGAAAACATGGCTCTAGACTTAAGGCCTACGTATATCCTTGATCTGGAAAAGTCCGACCGTACCTCTTTGTTTCTTGAAGCCTTTCGCCTTTTAGGCGTAAACCTGCAGGTGATTTTTGGTAAAAACGGAAAGATAAAGAATAATATAATTCTTATCACCAGCTCCAAGCCGGAGGAGGGCAAAACCGTCATTGTCTCCAGCCTCGGTGTGATTATGGCGCAGATGGGTTATAAGGTCCTGGTGGTCGATGCCGATACCCGCAGGGCCCATATACACAAGAGCTTCGGCCTGAAAGAGAAGGAGAATGGCCTGACCGATATTCTGACGGGCAAAATAAGCATCGAGGCCAGCATAAAAACCGCTACAGATATAATGTTGGGCTCTACCTCTATCGATAGGATAATCGAGAAACCCTGGTTGAATAATCTCAATGTAGTCACTGCAGGCTCAACTTTCCCCAATACCATAGCCCTGTTTAATTCCTCTAAACTCGATGAGACTCTGCAGTATTTTAGAAACAGATACGATGTGGTGCTCATGGACACCTCTCCTGTATTGGCAGTAAGCGAACCTTCTATTCTATTGCCTAAAGTAGACGGCGTCTTGTTAGTCTACCGGGCAGGTTCTACCTCACGTTTGGCGCTGCGCAGGTCAAAGATACAGATAGAGAGCGTCAGGGGCAAAAAATCGCTTGCCGGCATCATCTTAAATAACGTTACCCCCGAGATTGGCATGAGCGCCTATTACTATTATTACAGCAAAAAGTATTACGGCAAGGATCCTTCGGAAAAAAAGACAGAGGAGGGCGGAAAAAATGTATGAAAAATACTGGGGCCTGGCCGAGAAACCCTTTGAAAACACGCCTGACCCGCGTTTTATGTATTATTCCAAGAAGCATGAAGAAGCCCTTACCAGGATGCTCTATGCCATAAAAGAGGAGAAGGGGGCTGCGATGCTCTCCGGAGAATACGGTTCGGGTAAAACCGTATTAAGCAGGATTATCATAGAGGAACTTATAAAAAACAAGATCTATGAGGTCGCGCTTATCGTCCACCCGCAGCTTACCCCTATCCAGTTTATACAGGAGATAATCTATCAGTTGAAAAACGAACATATCCAAGGCTCAAAGCCGCAACTGCTGCATATGCTGCAGGATATCATTTATAAAAATCACAATGACCAGAAAAAGACCGTGATTTTAATTGATGAGGCGCAGATTATCAAGAACAAGGAAACCTTTGAAGAGCTGAGGCTGATACTTAACTTTCAGCTGAATAATAAATTTCTGATTACGCTGGTATTGATAGGCCAACCTGAACTATTGGGCAAGGTCAAGGCAATACCGCAGTTAGAGCAGAGGTTAGGCATAAAATATCATTTGGCAGCCCTTGATAGAAAAGAGACTGAGGAGTATATCAAACACCGCCTTAGCGTAGCAGGTGCTAAGAGCGAGATATTTACCGCAGAGGCTATGCAGGCCATTTATGACCACGCCCAGGGCCTGCCGAGGAAGATAAATAATATTTGCGATATGAGCCTTTTGATCGGTTTTGGCCAGGAGGTAAAGGAGGTTGACGGGGGATTGATCGAAAGAATCGCTTCAGATTTCAACAAGGAGGTTCCTGTCCATGCCAAGGATGTTTGATATCCTCAGAAATAAAGTGCCGCAGGACGAAGCAGGCCAGCCTAAAGATGATGAAGGTAAAAAAGAGGCGGTTCCAGAAAATACTGCGCCCACAGATAACGCGCAGCAGGCGCCCGCCGAACAACCCCTAAGTTTCCCTAAAAATATTATCGCAATCGATAAGAAACAAACCGCAAAAAAAGAAGATTGCGCCTTATTATCGAAGAAGCTTATTTCGGCAGTGAGAAAATACGGCGTGGATAATAAGGATAGGACGCAGGAGATCTACGAAGACGCCGTGGGGATAGTAAATATCCTTCTGGAAAAAGTGAGGCTCAAGGGAGACCTGCTCCCCTACATAGACAAGATTGAAGTCCTTTTAGACGACATCTTTAATCAGTTGGTCTTGGGGGATAGTATATTGGATAACATATATGTCAGAGAGAGGGGCGAATATTACCTGCCTTATCACATCACTAACGTTATGGTCTTATCTTCTGTCATAGGCTTAAATATGGGGTTTAATAAATCTCGTCTCAACCATTTAGGGCTGGCGGCTATATTTTACGACATAGGAATGGATCCCTTGCGGGAAATCGCAGGCCAGCCCCGCCAACTTACCGAAGAAGAGCTCGTTTTAATAAAGACGCATATTTCCAAAAGTTTAAAAGTAGTTGATAGGATCCCTGCCATCAACGACCTCGTAAAAGAGACTATACGCATGCACCATGAGCGCTTCTCTGGTAAAGGTTATCCCCGGGGCATAAAATCAGAAAATATAAATCCCTATGCCAAGATAATCGGGCTGGCAGATACCTACGAGGCGCTTACCAACAGCCGGCCGTACCGCCAGGGGATGAGCGCGCATAAGGCTATCCGGTTCCTTCTGGCTGGCGCCAAAGATTATTTTGACCCGGACGTGCTGAAGGTATTCATCAATAAGATGTCCGTCTATCCGATAGGCAGCATTGTCAGGCTAGATACGCAAGAGTTAGCCAAGGTTATTAGTGTCGAGCCGGGTTCTCCCTTACGGCCGGTAGTGATGATTATCAGGGATGCCAGTAACGAGCCGCCTAAAGAAAACATTATCATAGATCTATCTAATCAGGATTTTCCGTCTATCCAGGATTCGGTTTAATCTCGCTATACATAGATAAGCTCTAAAGGCGCGGGTTTTTAAGAATGGATAAAAATAAGCTTTTAGTCTATTTCGGTATTTTACTCATGGGCCTGAGCATAACTTTTTTTTTGGCAAAGGCGCAGTTTAACCCGCAGACTACCGGCTTCCTGATTTTTCTTCTGGTTTTTATACCGACCCTGATCAACCCGGACATAGGCCTGGTGATAATTATAGTCTCCATGCTTTTTTCTCCGGAAATAACAATGGGCAGCACTTCTGTCAGAGGGGTAACCGTACGCATAGAGGATATTTTCTTATTAGTGGTTATTTTGGCTTCTTTTATCAGGACAGCCATGACAAAAGATGTTACGGCAGTATTTAAGACTAAGCTCACTGCCTGTTTTTTCATGTATTATGCTTTCTGCGCGCTCGCTACGTCGATAGCAGCACTATCAGCTGACATAGACCTCAAGCAGAGCTTTTTTACGATACTCAAATATCTGGAATATTTTCTTTTATTTTTAATAGTCAGGGAAAACATGAGAAGCCTCGGGCAGGCCAAGATATTCATATTGATATTCCTGCTGACTGCGCTCTTTGTTTCAATTCATGCCCACCAGTATATTGAGCAGCAGCAGCTGGCTGGGGTGCAGTATTTCAGGGCAGCTCCGCCGGTCACGAAAGTGGGAGGCGATGAGCCAGGGACCCTGGGAGGGTATCTGCTTTTTATGATTGCTATTGTCGCAGGCCTTTTAGTGTATGCGCGCCCGCTCTATATCAGGGCATTATTAGCTATTCTGTTATTGTTAATGTTCAGAGGGTTCCTCTACACTCTATCCAGAGGTTCTTACCTGGCTTTTATACCCATGCTCGTCAGTTTTGTTTTCTTTTCCAAAAGATTTAATCTTATATATCTGGTAATCGCTGTTTTGCTTTTGGCAGTAGTGTTTATGCCTACTATGGTCAGGGACAGGATAACGGAGACGCTTACGGTGCAACAATCTGTAGAGGGGCCTACTCTGAAATGGGAAGATTCTCCCCAGGCGCGCCTGGAGAGCTGGAAGATAGTATTATTTGAAAGATTCCCGGCAAGCCCTATTATCGGCCACGGCGTCGGCAAATATTTTATTGACAGCCAGCTGTTTTTAGTGCTTTGTGAATCGGGGCTTCTGGGATTATTTTTGTTCCTGCGGGCGCTCTTCAGGTTTTTTAAAGTAGCCAAAGAAGCATTGGGCGAGATTTTAGCCAGAGAAGATAACTTTAGCAAGGGGCTTGCCGTAGGGTTTATGGCTGGTTTTGTCGGGCTCCTGATGCAGGCAATCAGCACAAATACTTTCATTATAATTATCGTTATGGAGCCATTCTGGTTTATGGCAGCCATAGTTTTGTCATTGCCGCGGTTGTTGGGTGAGCAGGAGGCTAGCGCAGAAGTAGCGGTAGCTACGGTGGGTTAAAGAGATGTCAAAAAAGAGAAAAGATTTTTTAATTTTCGGCTCTCCCCTGATTGAGCGCCCGGAAATCGACGAAGTCCTGGCTACGCTAGACTCCGGCTGGGTAGGCACCGGCCCCAGAGTCCAGAAATTCGAGGAGATGTTTAAGAAATACAAAGGCAGCAGATTCGCCGCAGCTTTAAGCTCTTGCACTGCTGCGCTGCATCTTTCTATGTTGGTCATCGGGGCAAAACGCGGGGATGAGGTGATTTTGCCTGCGATGACATTTGCCAGCACTGCCAATGCCGTTATACAGGCAGGGGCAAGGCCTGTTTTTGTTGATTGCCAGAGAGATACGCTTAACATCGAACCCGAAGACATAAAAAGAAAAATTACCCGCAGGACAAAAGCGATAATCCCGGTGCATTTTGCCGGCCGCCCCTCTAATATGGATGAGATTATGAAGCTTGCCAGAAAATCTTCCCTTAAAGTAGTGGAGGATTGCGCGCACGCGATTGAGGCGGAATATCACGGCAGGAAGGCCGGGACTTTCGGAGAGCTCGGCTGTTTCAGTTTTTATGTTACCAAAAATATCACCACCGCAGAAGGGGGAATGGTGATTACGGATAATCCGCGATACGATGAGAAAATAAAGATACTGGCGCTGCAGGGCATGACCAAGGATGCCTGGAAGAGATTCTCGGACAAAGGATATAAGCACTATAAAGTTGTATATCCCGGATACAAATATAATATGACGGATATGCAGGCTGCTATCGGCATCCATCAATTGCCCCGGATAAATAAATACTGGAAGAGGAGAGAGGAGATCTGGAATAAATATAATGAAGCATTCGGGGGCCTGCCTGTATTCATACCGGCCCCTGTCGAGAAAGGCATAAGGCATGCGTACCATCTCTACACCCTGCTGCTTGATATCAACAGGCTTAAAATCAGCCGGGATGGTTTCTTAGACGCCATGGCAAAGCGCAATATTGGCACAGGCGTGCATTATATCGCCCTGCATTTACACCCCTATTACCAAAAGGAACTGGGTTACCGGTGGGGAGATTTTCCGAATGCGGAATGGATTTCTAAAAGGACGGTATCTTTGCCGATTTCTGCCAAGCTGAGTGACAGGGATGTCCGGGATGTAATTGATGCCGTTGTCAGCGTAATTAAAAGTAATAGCCGCTGCTGAATAAAGCCCGTGATAGGAATCCCATGATTTATTGCTTGAGGCGGGCTCAATTTCACATAATCGGAGAGTAACTGGTAAAAATACGCGGGCTGTTTTGTAACTGACCATTTCTGATTATATCAGAAAACGGGAAAGGTGACATGGCACATTTTTTTACTGGCTATTTTTTTATAAAAATGATTGTCGCCTTAGTTATCTTTTTTTTCACAGGTATATTATTTTTCTCTCTGCGGCGCAAGCGATATACCCTTGCACTTTTAGCCAGCCTTTTAATTTTAATCACCGGCGTGATTATCCATATTTTCTTTGGTTACTTTCATGCTGATTCGGCGGGGCATGCCTGGGGAAATGAGGACGCATTCATTGGTTACCGCTATTCTCAGAATCTGGCCATGGGCAACGGTTTTGTTTTTAATCCGGGGGAGAGGGTAGAGGGGTATACTAATTTTTTGTATTTATTGTGCATGGCAGCCGGCTATTTAATTGCAGGCATGAATAATTTGTATATTTTTTCTTGTCTTTTTAACGTCGCCTGTATCATCATTGCCCTTATTATTTTTTACATCTATGTGGCGAGCCGTCTGGGAAAGGCCATGGCGGCAATAGCAGCGTTTTTATTTTCTCTTTCCACTTCAATCTGGATTTTTGTGGCTAGTGGCCTTGAGACCCCGCTGGTATTGCTTATACAGCTTGCGATGTGGATTGCCGTCGAACGCACTGTAGAAAAACAGCAACCCAGAGATATTTTTTTATTATGCCTCACTTTTATACTTTCTATATTGGTCAGGGCAGACGGTTTCATTATGCCGGCGGTGGCGCTTTTTTATCTTTTGCTTAAGGGACAGAAGCAGTCATTGTTATACGGCAGTATTACTGTAGCAGCCACTCTGTTTTTATACCTGACCTGGAGATACAGCTATTACGGATATCTGCTTCCCAACACCTATTATGTAAAAATCTGTGGTCCCCTGGCGCAGCGCCTGACCAGCGCCAGCTGGCAGTTTACCAGAATAATCTTCAATAATGGCTTGCTGGCGTATATATTGGCGTTCGCAGTTGCTATAATTGAGATAGTGGTCAATTCTTTTAAGAGGAAAAGGTTAGGCCTTCGCAATGTCAGCTTCGAGGTCCTCTTTGCGGTGGCCCTGCTGGTATATTGGTTTTATGTGGGCGGAGACCATTATCGGGAGAGGTTTTTGCTGGTGCTCTTTCCGCTGGGCATATTTACGCTGTTGAGATTTATTGCCGGCTCAGCCCCGCAGAAAATATTTTTATTTCTGATTATTCTCATTGTGGCCTTGCAGTTGAAACCTCTGACGATTTTCGACTCAAGATTTGATTACTCTGTATCCAAGTATGACTGCCGGATTACGCTGGGTAGATTCCTCGGCCAGAGGCATAAAGGAGAACTCCTGGCGGTTTCTGCGGTAGGTAAAATTCCCTATTTTTCGGAGTTAAAGATAGTTGATATGCTCGGGACGAACGACCTGTATATCGGCCATAAAAAAGTAGATTTTTTCGGCGAACCGGCGCACAACAAGTTTGACGCCGATTATGTCTTGGCGAGAAAACCGGATTTGATTGCTGATTGGGTCGAAGACGCCGAAAATCTAGATTTGATCAATGGCATGAAAAGAGAGAAATACACAGCTAATTACAGGCCTCTATACCTTTTAAATACGGGGAAGAATTCTTTTTGCCCCAATATAGTAGAGATAAACAATTTGCCCAAAAAGGATATTATTAATCTGGTAAACCGGGGATATAGATATATAGTTTTGGAAAAGAAAAAATAAACCCTCTTCAATGGAAGGCTATTCAGCTTCCTTAGGCTCATGCGAGAGGGATCCCGGTTCGATTCCGGGCACCTCCGTTAAAATTTCATCCTTCAATATAGCGGTAAGAGCTGTGGTTAAGAAATAAAAAGGCGAAAATAATTAAAAATGCAAAATAATAATCAGCAGGGTTTAAAACGAGTATTAGGAGGCTGGGATTCCATAGCCGTTAGCATAGCAATTGTTATAGGCGTTGGCATCTTCAGGGTGCCGTCTGAAGTGGCAAAATATTTAATTTCCCCCACTTTGGTTATTTTAGCATGGCTCTTAGGCGGGATAATCTCTTTATTAGGCGCTTTTTGTTATGCCGAACTTTCTTCCTCTTTTCCAAAAACCGGAGGCAATTATATTTATCTTCGCGAAAGCTATGGCCCCTGGGCCGGTTTTCTTTTTGGCTGGATAGAGTTATTGGTTATACGCACCGGTTCAATTGCGGCTATATCTTTTATCCTCGCAGAGTATTTACAATCTTTTTTTTCCGCAAACGAACATTTAATCAAGCCAATCGCGATATCCGCGGTCATTATTCTATCCTTTATAAATATAATCGGGTTACGTTACGGCAAGAAGCTGTTGGACGCGTTTACTATAGCTAAGGTTTTGGCTCTCGTCGGTATAATTGTATTCGGAATTATGTCTAAGAAGGGCGATGTCTCTCATTTCTATTCTGCCCCAATCACTCTTAATAAAGGGATGTTCTCATTATTTGGCTTAGCGTTAATCCCCATACTTTGGACATATGGGGGATGGCATGAAAATACATTTTTAGCAGGAGAGACCAAAGATGCCAGAAAGACTGTTCCCCGTACATTAATCATAGGAATTTTTATAATTGCCGCCCTCTATTTAGCCACGAATTTCATATATATATATTTGATACCCGTTAAAGAAATAGCCGGTACTGGCTTAGTGGCTTCGGATGCGCTACAAATTTTGTTTGGAGCATACGGAAGGAAAATATTCGAAATTATCATTATAGTATCTTCTCTCGGGTGCATAAATGCAATGATAATCACGGGTAGCAGGGTGACATATGCAATGGCAAAAGATAATGTACTTTTTAAGTATATAGGAAAAGTTAGTGCCAAATACGGCACGCCACACCGGGCAATCACCATAAATGCCGCTTGGTCTATAGTATTAATTACCTTGGGGGTTTTTAACAAACTATTATTTTTTACCGGGGTTATCGTCTGGCTGTTTTTTGCCTTCATAGTAGGAGGAATTTTTATATTGCGTTACAAATTCCCCGATATAGAGAGGCCATACAAAGTTTGGGGCTATCCATTGGTGCCGGTTATTTTCATTCTTATCTGTATAGCGCTTTTCATAAATACCATAATTTTCTACCCCTTTCAGGCATTTATGGGGTTGTGTTTGCTGGTAAGCGGGATTCCGGTATATCTTATATCTCAGGGGATATACACAAGAAATCTTGCTCGGCTCGAAGCCGTAGCTAATCTAAAAAAGGAGGAGAAGGAATGAAAAGGCTACCGGCTATATTAGTTATAATAGGCCTAATATTATTAGCTAATTGGTTTTTAGAAACAATTATAGTCCTGTCATCTTTTATTAGATTTACACTTGTTTTAGCTTTAGCTCTTTTTTTGATACTGGTAACCATATTTATAAATTTACAGGAAAAAAAGAGGGGCTTTATTCCGCTCAAGAAAAAGATATTGTTTTGGGCAATTTGCATTACAATAATCGGGCTGCTTTTTTTCTATCTTAAGCCGCTTATTAAAAAATTTTATTATGGGCAAGCAAGCGAAATAATGAATCGAATTTATTGGCATGATAGGATGGCTTACCCAGCAAAATGGTTAGGGGTAAACTCTGTCCAATACCCCAATGATAACTGGGTAATGCAAGAGATAATCTCTGAAATAAAGCCTGATTTTATAGTGGAGACAGGCACGGCTTATGGCGGGACTACTCTTTTTTATGCTACGGTATTGGAAAAAGTTAATCCAGGGGGGAAGGTAATCACCGTGGATATCGATCCCCGAATTGAAGAAGCCGGCAAGTTTCAGGTATTTAGAGACAAGGTAGAAGTCATTAAGGGGGATTCCGTTTCAGCAGAGGTGATTGATGCGATAAGTAAAAGAGTAAAAAATTGCAAGGTGCTCGTTACCCTTGATTCGCTGCATACCAAAAAACACGTTTTAAAGGAATTAAACCTCTATTCTAATTTTGTATCTTTAAACAGTTATATAGTGGTTCAGGATACATTCTTAAAACAGGCTGCGATCCCATTCTACACTTTTTGGAGTGAACGTGAAAATAGGGAATTTTTTCTTAAGGGCGGAGGCCCCCGGGAAGCTATGGAGGAATTTTTAAAGAATAATAAAAATTTTGAAATAGACCATAGCAAAGAAAAATATTTTATTACGCAGCATCCATCTGGTTTCTTAAAAAGGATAAGATAAAGTAGAAAAGCAAGGAGAAGGGATGAAAAGGTTACCGGCTATATTAATTATAATAGGCGTAGCATTGCTGGGGTATTGGATTTTTATAAGGATTGCAAACTCATTTATGGATTTCAGGACAAGTAAGTTTTATTTAATCTTAGCTATTTTAATGATCTTGGCAGCCATTTTTATAAAGTTAAAGGGGAAAACAGGATCCCCCGCTGTATCTAAGAAAAAGATATTATCTGGAGCGCTTTGCGTTATAGCCTTCGGTTTATTTCTATATAGTTATAAACCTCAAATTGAAAATTTTATTTTTCAGTATATTGATCGGTGCGGTATTAAAATCGTTACTCGAATCTATTGGAGAGAAAAGGTAGTTCTTAAGACAAAATGGTTAGGGGTAACCTCTATTCAATACCCCAATGATAATTGGGTTATGCAAGAGATAATCTCTGAAATAAAGCCTGATTTTATAGTGGAGACAGGCACGGCTTATGGCGGGACTACTCTTTTTTATGCTACGGTATTGGAAAAAGTTAATCCAGGGGGGAAGGTAATCACCGTGGATATCGATCCCCGAATTGAAGAAGCCGGCAAGTTTCAGGTATTTAGAGACAAGGTAGAAGTCATTAAGGGGGATTCCGTTTCAGCAGAGGTGATTGATGCGATAAGTAAAAGAGTAAAAAATTGCAAGGTGCTCGTTACCCTTGATTCGCTGCATACCAAAAAACACGTTTTAAAGGAATTAAACCTCTATTCTAATTTTGTATCTTTAAACAGTTATATAGTGGTTCAGGATACGCACTTGGGTGAACAAAAGGACAGTTTACGCCATGTTAAGGGCGGAGGCCCCTGGGAAGCTATGGAGGAATTTTTAAAGAATAATAAAAATTTCGAAATAGACCATAGCAAAGAAAAGTATTTTATTACGCAGCATCCATCTGGTTTCTTAAAAAGGATAAGATAAAGTAGAAAAGCAAGGAGGAGGGATGAAAAGGCTACCGGCTATATTAGTTATAATAGGTCTAATATTATTAGCTAATTGGTTTTTAGAAACAATTATAGTCCTGTCATCTTTTATTAGATTTACACTTGTTTTAGCTTTAGCTCTTTTTTTGATACTGGTAACCATATTTATAAATTTACAGGAAAAAAAGAGGGGCTTTATTCCGCTCAAGAAAAAGATATTGTTTTGGGCAATTTGCATTACAATAATCGGGCTGCTTTTTTTCTATCTTAAGCCGCTTATTAAAAAATTTTATTATGGGCAAGCAAGCGAAATAATGAATCGAATTTATTGGGCTAATAGGATGTTTTACCAAACAAAATGGTTAGGGGTAAGTTCTATTCAATACCCCAATGATAACTGGGTAATGCAAGAGATAATCTCTGAAGTAAAGCCTGATTTTATAGTGGAGACAGGCACGGCTGAGGGCGGAACTACTCTTTTTTATGCTACGGTGCTGGAAAAAGTTAATCCAGGGGGGAAGGTAATCACCGTGGATATCGATCCCCAAATCAAAGAAGCCGGCAAGTTTCAGGTATTTAGAGACAAGGTAGAAGTCATTAAGGGGGATTCCGTTTCAGCAGAGGTGATTGATGCGATAAGTAAAAGAGTAAAAAATTGCAAGGTGCTCGTTACCCTTGATTCGCTGCATACCAAAAAACACGTTTTAAAGGAATTAAACCTCTATTCTAATTTTGTATCTTTAAACAGTTATATAGTGGTTCAAGATACATACTGGGGTGAACAAAAGGACAGTTTATGCCATGTTAAGGGCGGAGGCCCCCGGGAAGCTATGGAGGAATTTTTAAAGAATAATAAAAATTTTGAAATAGACCATAGCAAAGAAAAATATTTTATTACGCAGCATCCATCTGGTTTCTTAAAAAGGATAAGATAAAGTAGAA
>CAZJFL010000003.1:0-49449 GCA_964545575.1 uncultured Planctomycetales bacterium | reverse complement strand
AGGAATTAAACCTCTATTCTAATTTTGTATCTTTAAACAGTTATATAGTGGTTCAAGATACATACTGGGGTGAACAAAAGGACAGTTTATGCCATGTTAAGGGCGGAGGCCCCCGGGAAGCTATGGAGGAATTTTTAAAGAATAATAAAAATTTTGAAATAGACCATAGCAAAGAAAAATATTTTATTACGCAGCATCCATCTGGTTTCTTAAAAAGGATAAGATAAACCGGCGGGTTTTTTTTGATCTTTATTTAAACTTAAGCAAGGTAAATATGACAAAAAGGGCATATCAGGTATTGTTGTAGCGGACAGCCCGTCGGCGGCGCAGGGCGCACCTCTCAATGTTACATCCGAAAGTTTTGCAGCACTGTCATCTCTGTGAAAAACGGGAAGAAGCTTACCTTCAGCGACCTGAAGAAAGACAACAAAGTCATCATAGAGTATGTAACGACTGAAAAAGGCACTAGTAGAGCACAATCTATGAAATTAATAAAATAATAGATAAGTTGTTATGACGGATTACGGCAGGATTGGATATATAATTACCCTTGTAAATACAGAGAGGTTTTCCCTCGGCTCATGCGAGAGGGACCCCAAATTTTCCTGTTTTCTTAATCGCTTGAAAATTTGGGCTCACGGTTTCATGGCTAATGCAGAGTATGGAAACCGGGAGCCTAACTTTAATATTCCCCATGCCCTGGCACGTCTATATTATCGAGTGCAAAGACGGCAAACTCTATACCGGCATCACCAATAATTTAGAAAGAAGGATCAAAGCCCATAATAGCGGCAACGGAGGCAGGTTCACCAAATACAGGATCTCCGTCAAATTAGTCTATACTGAATATTGCTTAACTAAGCAGGATGCTTTGAAGCGCGAAATAGCGATTAAGTGCCTTGAGCGTCCGCAAAAACTTTCCCTGATAAAAGGCTGCTATAGAAATCCCCCTAAATCCCGCAACTAATCCCCTCACCAAGCCGCATTTCCAGGTTAAAAAATTTGTGTTAGATTTAGCCGCTTCTTACGTCTATTGTAGTAGGAGGTGGTAAAAATGCCCAACGCTATAGCTATAGACGTTATTGCAACAAGGATTCTGGAAATAAGAGACAAAAAGGTGATGCTGGACCGGGATTTAGCAAGGCTTTATGGAGTATCTACAAAAGTTTTGAATCAAGCGGTAAAAAGAAATACAAAGCGTTTTCCCGAAGATTTTATGTTTCAGTTAACTAAGTCAGAGCGCTTGGAACTGGTCACAATTTGTGACCGGTTCAATTCTATGAAACATTCGACCAGCGAGCCTTATGTTTTCACCGAACAAGGCGTCGCTATGTTGTCTAGCGTCCTGAATAGTGGCCGCGCAATCACTGTCAATATCCTGATCATGCGCGCCTTTGTGAAGCTGCGCGAAGTAATGTCCGTGCATAAAGAACTGGCATATAAATTAAAAGAACTTGAGGTAAGGATAGAAGGCTATGATTCGGATATCAAGGATATCTTTGAGGCCATCCGGCAATTAATCGGCCTGCCCAATGAGCACAGAAAAATAGCCGGTTTCACGCCTAAATAGGGTTGCAAACCTCAGCCTTCCGCGGTAAAATAACCTTATGAAAGTAAGCTCCATTTTTGCCATCCTGGCACTTTGTCTGACCCTTCCTCTTGAATACATGGACCCCATATTATTATTTGCACCGTACGCTATTTTAGCTTTTAGGGTCTTTAGGAGTCCCGTGGTTTATGGCCTAATCTGGGCTCCCTCTTAAGAGAAGTATATGCAACCTGAAAGAGGGTATTCCGCTAAAAAATTATGGACATTTTTATTTGTCTCCGCGCTCTTGTTTTTATCAGTTACCTTGCGGCTCTGGAATATAGAATGGGGCCTGCCTAATGCCTTCCACAACTATTCATTTCACCCGGACGAAAATTTTGCTTTAAATACCCTTCAGTCGTTTAACCTTAAAACTTGGTACCGTTGTCCTAATTTTGCCTGGGGGCCGTTTTATTACTACGTTTTGGGTTTTGTTTTAAAGGTGGCTTCTTTTTTTGGCTTACTCATCCTTAATCCATCCGTTGAGTTTTATAAGACGCATATTATTGAGTTGAGAAAAATATTTCTTATAGGCAGGATCCTGACAGTCTTTTGGGGAATCGTCTGCGTGTATTTATCGTATCTTTTAGGCCGGCTCCTTTCGGGTAAAAAAGCAGGGCTTATAGCAGCCTTGTTAGCAAGCGTTATGCCGTTTGCCGTAATTCAATCGCATTACCTCTGTGCCCATATACAATTTTCCGCCTTGGTTTTACTTGCCCTTATTGCCTGTCTTAAGGCGCAGGAAAACGATGCATTCGCTTGGTATGTTCTTTTTGCCGCATCAACTGCCCTTGCCATCGCAACCTTATGGTTTTTGGGCCTAACGCCGTTTGTTGCTTTCCTGTATCTTTGCCTGAAAAAATCCAGAAAAGAAAAGTTTTCCATAATTTTATCAAGGCGCATAATCCCCGTGTTTCTTCTCACCGGCATAATTTTATTTGCCGCGGCCCCGGGTTTATTTCTTTATTTCGGTGATTTCCTTCGGGAATGGAAAGAAAAAACTTCTGTTGTTTACTGGTTTGCTTCACCCCAGATTATCGGGCCTTTTGTCAGGGCAGTTCCCTCTGGCCTTGGTTGGCCCTTGTACCTCTTGGGGGTAGCCGGAATTTTCTTGGCGGCGAAGAAAAGGCAAGAGAAGGAGATAATGCTTCTTTTGTGGTTGTTGGCGTACTATCTTATGGTTTCTTTGACCGGCAGTTATTTATGGGTAAGGCGTTTTGCTCCTATGCTTTTCGTTATGGTTACCCTGGGGAGCGTTTTTCTGGCGGACGCATGGGAGTGGCAGGCAAAGAAAACCTGGGGCCGGCGCTTGATTGCCATAGGCGGGGCAGGGGTTTTTCTTTATTCTTTTCTTATCAGCTGCGCTTTGTTGGATACCATGAACCACGATACGCACGAGGCCGCCGCATCTTGGATAAACCGTTCTATACCCGCCCACAAGAGAATTGCGATAAGGAGTTGGAAATCCGCCCCGCAACTGGACATTCACAAGTATATCTTTACGGAAGGAATTGAGCCGGATCATCTTGGTAGCGGTGAATTCGACTACTATATCCTTAGCAGCGGCATGCTGCCAGAGCCAACGACGCGTAACCTGATTCGTAATGGAATTCCAGGATACTCTTTATTGGCGACCTTTGAATACGTGCCGTCTTTTCTTGGCATGCGCTTTTCTTTTTATGAAGATGGATACGCCAATCCTACCATTTACGTATTTGTACGGTCAGGAAAGAGCAAGGAAGGTAGATAGCCCAAATACCTTTTCATCAAATATTAAGAAAAGGAACGTGTTTGCCGTACCAATCCAGAGGACGACCGATACAAAAATATAAAATGAGCGGACAAAACGGACAATTTACGCGAGGAATTACCTCGCTAAATCCCGAGTTTCCTTGATAACCGCCATATCCAGCCTTATAATAGCTACCTGTAAATACAGAGAGGTTTCCCCTCGGCTCATACGAGAGGGACACCAGTTACTACAAGAGAGTCCTTTGGCGATTAAGTCGAAGGGTTTTCTATATGTGGGATTAGGGGGCAAGTAATGAAAGAAGGGCAAATACACGAAGTGGCCCCGACCATGGTGGCCTTTTAATATTAGCAGAGTATAATAATTTAAAATGGAACAATATGAAAATTGCCAATATCAATATTGATGTTGATACTTTATTTGAAGATGCTCTTTTAAATTATAAAAGAGAAGAATTGAGCGATTCTTTATTTAAGCAGATGGTTGAAGTGACTTATAATTCTATCCTGCCACGTGTGCTTGATTATCTCGATAAATATGCCATAAAAGCAAACTTCATGATTATCGGCCGTGATGCCTTAGTTTACCCCGAAGGCGTTAGATTGATAATTCGTAGGGGGCATGAGATAGGAAATCATACACAGAATCATTATGCAAACTTTTCTTTCCTCTCAAAAGAAATACAGCAGCGAGAAATAATCGATTGCCAGAATACGATAAAATCAATAACTGGGAAATACCCCAAAAGTTTTCGTGCGCCCGGCTATACGATAACCCCCCAGATTTTAAAAATATTAATTCAAAATTCGATTGATATCGATATTTCATTAGTAAATGCGTTACCATACCTAATTATAAAAAAATTTTATAAGATGTTTATAGCCAGAAATAAGGAGAATCTTCGGGTTCAAAGTCTATGGAGCATCTTTATACCAAACTCACCGCGCTTTCTATATAATACTGCATTTATGCAATATCCAGTTACAAATTCTCCCATATTCAATTTTCCTATGATTACCAGTCTTTTAATTCATTTAGGAATTAAATTTAGAAAGATTCTTTTTAACTCTTTCTTTCTAAAAAAGTATCTTAATTGTAACCTTCATGTGCTGGAATTTGTTGCAGCAGAAGATGTCGAACAAATACCGTTTTCTTTAGATAACCTTATCCTAACTCGGAAATATGTACATACTAAAATATCCGATCGTTTACAATTTTTTGACGATATGTTTACGCGGATTACTAAAAACTACAAAGTTGGCTTACTCACTGAAATAAGAAAGGAGATGTTGGAATGCCTGATATAAAAGAATATTTTAGCGACGCAAAGAGCTGGGATAAAGCATATGAGGGTAAGGGAGGAAAGGATTTTCTTACCATTATTGCAAATAAACTTTTTAGAAAAAGATTGTTGAATAAAAGACTCGATACTGTATTAAGGTTAATGCAGCCAATAGAAGGTAAAAGCGTTTTAGATGCTGGATGCGGTTCAGGAAGAATTGCTTTTGCCACATTAGATGCAAGGGCTAAATCCGTAATAGGCATAGATTATAACAAAAACATGATACAGTTAGCGAATGTCCGGGCTAAAAATAATAAAGGAGATGCCAGGATTAGTTTTGAAATTAACGATATTACCAAATATCAGATCTACACCGATATTGTTCTGTTAGTTGGTGTTTTAAGCTATAATGCAAACTTCGAGACGATATTGAATAATGTATTGCGAAATAAACACAAGGTAATTATCCTTCAGTATCTACCTAGTAAATCTACTACCTTCAGCGCCTTTTTTATTACATCATTAGCAATATTATGGGGCCGAATTAGAAAAATTAAGGTATACAAAAGACATTCATCCGAAGAAATTAATAGATATATGGAAAAGAACGGTTATGTTTTGAAAAAATATTATGAAGACGGCAATGGTATCGTCGCTAGATTTGATAAACTGAATGAAACATAAAGTTGTTGCGCAGAAGCCCCGCAACTGGACATTCACAAGTATATCTTTACGGAAGGAATTGAGCCGGATCATCTTGGTAGCGGTGGCTTCGACTACTATATCCTTGGCGAATACTATTTCACTAGCGGTGGTGAGCTAGCGCCAACGCGTAATCTGATTCCCAACGGAATTCCAGGATACTCTTTATTGGCGACCTTTGAATACGTGCCATCTTTTCTTTTACTGATGATATGGGATGGGCCAACCCTACCTTTTACGTATTTGTACGGTCAGGAAAAAGCAAGGAAGGCAGATGTTATTAAAGTATCCGTTTATGAATATAGCGAAGAAGGCGCGGCAGAACCAAAAAATGAAAATTAAAATTCTTGACTCGTAAAATAGTAATTGGATAATTTAAAGTTGCCGCCAGCCTATAAATTTTCGATCTAATAAAAATATATTCTGGATTCAATAAAAGCGTTACATAATAAAGATGCAGTAAAAAAATCTTCCTTTTTTTTGTCAACCACGGGTATTTTATGTTTTCAAAATCCGTGACATTATAAGACCCCCACTCCTGTAGACTCTCGGGAGGTTGAAATCCTATTTTCAAAATATCATTGTACAAAGTAGTGCCGGGATAGCACATTACCGGTTTGATATTCCCCGCCATAGAGTCAGGATTATCTTTTTTTAATTTTAACATTAAATTCAATGTCTCCTTTAATTCTTCGTCTCCTTCATCGGGCAATCCGCTGATATAACTGTAAAATGGAACGATTTTGGCATGATGCAACCTTTTATTTAGTGTAATTAAATCCTCTATCTTTAGTTTTTTCTTCATGTTATTTAGAAGTCTTTGAGAAGCTGATTCTACACCTATCCCCAAGACTCTTAATCCGCTCTTATATAACAGCCTCAACTCTTCTTCTGAATACATTATTAAATTGTTTACATGCCCTCCCAAAACCGACCAGCTAAATTCAAGGTTAGAACCTAAGAACAATTCTAAAATAGCTAAAACCCTTTCCTTGCTTACAAAGAAATTATCATCCAAAAACTGAATATGCTCGACTTGATAGGTTTTAATTAGAAAATCAACTTCCTCAAAAGTCCTTTGCGCAGGAACGGTCCGCCATTTCGACTGGTTATAGCTTGTATTAATACAAAAAGTACATTGAAATGGGCATCCGCGCGAAGAAAAAATAGACATGCTCTTTTTGCCATTCCACTCCCAGATATATTTTTTTACATCCACTAAATGATACGGTAACATCGGCATCTTTTCTATGTTTAATAGCTCGGCCTGTCTGGTGCCAAAAATGCGGCCGTCGGACTTATAGTAAACTCCGGATATGCCGGAAAGATCTCTTTCTTGTTGTGATAGTTTCTCTAATAACTTCGGGAAAACTAATTCTCCTTCTCCTTGCACAACATAATCAATCAAAGGGTATTCTATTGTTTGTTCAGGGAGGCCGGTGGCATGAATGCCTCCCCAAATTATCGGAACATCTTTTTGGCTCTTAATAAACTTGGTAACTTCGATTCCGCTTAAGATCTGGCTTCCCGTCATTGAAGTGATACCTACGCATAAGAGCTCATCCGTTAATTCTGCTTTCATCTCTTTTCTCCAATTCGATAAATGACGCAAATCAAGTATTTTGATGTCGTAGTCTTTATGGATATAAAGAGAGATAGAAAGTAAGGCAAGTGGCGGTGTCTTGTCTCCAACTAAACTAATTCCGGCAGGATTTACTAAAATAATTTTTTGTTTCTTCATCAAATATTAAAAAAAGGAACGTGTTTGCCGTACCAATCCAGAGGATCATGAAAACCATGGATCAGGAATTCCGCCGCACTAAGCCCGATAGCCATGGTATCGTGCATGCCATTTTGCAGATATAACCCCTGGCGCCCTGCAGAAAGTAAATTTTCAAAGTTCGCAAGATGCCTGATTAAATCTCTGCGTTGCTGTTCATAATCAATATGGCAGACAGCATAAGTTTCCTCCATCTTTTCCACATGGCAATCAACGATTTTTTCCGGATCAATCATCTCTATGCCTTTAATATCCGCCAACGCCATTTCTTTGAGCTGTTCTTGGCCATACTTCCATATTTCATCCTTGGTATCGCAACAAATCTCAAAACAGAGAACCGTCTTGTTATCCGGACAGGTTATGGTGCTTAAGTTCTTTTGTTCGGCAAATCGGTTAAACTTAAACCTGGAATCAAGCAGATAAGTCCAATGGAATTCCATAACCCGCTCGGTGTCCAGCACTAAATATACGAAAATCATCGCCCGATATTTAAAGCGCGTTGCCGTCTCGGTAATACTATCGTCAAAACGCGGGTTCATCATCAGGCTTAAATTCCGGATGGGAATAGTCGAAATTACAAAATCGCTATCAATACAACTTTCCTGCCCATTTTGACTAAAGCTTACCGAGGTTGCCCGCCAAGCCTGGCGGTTTATTCCCGTGACGTTGGCATCCAGATGCAAGGCCCCGCCCCGCGATGTAAAATCAGCGGCCATTCTGTCGAATAACTGGCCGCTGCCTTTTTGCGGATAGACAAAATCTTCCCAGTAAATTTCTTGTTCTTGGCCCCTAATACCTAAGATCTTTAAGATAAGGTTTTTGAAACTCAAACCCTTGATCTTTTCGGCGGCAAACTTTGAGGAAATTAAGCGGGGCGATATACCCCAGACTTTTTCGGTATAATTACCGAAACAAAAATTATATAATGTTTTACCGAAACGCTTGATTCCCCAGGCTTGGAAATTATCATCGCGGGCATAGATAATTTTATAGAAGGGCGATAAGATCAGAAAATCAAAAAGCATTCTTGCTGTAAAAAAAGGATTTAACTGGGTAATCAGGTTGTGAAATTCAAAGGGATATTTGAGATATTTGCCTCTGACTAAAGTTGCCTCGTTTCTCTTGCCGTTTATGAGATCGCCGTCGAAGAACGATCGTATAATCGGGATTATCTCGCCTTTTTTAACGTGGAAAACGTGGGGACCGTAATCAAGAATAAACTCTTTCCAGGCAAAGCCGGCACTCAGGCCACCGACTCTTTTGGCTTTTTCTATCAGGTGGACCTGGTATCCTTCTTTGATTAACCGCCATGCCGCGGTTAAGCCTGCGGGGCCCGCGCCCAGAATAACAACCTTGCCTTTATTCACTTTATATTTCTTTTCCTTTTTCCTCTTTTAGTAATGCGGCGAATTTAATCAACCCCCCTTGTAAAGAAATGCGGGGCCGGAAACCAAAAAGCTTATCCATTGTTTCGGGGGAAGCGTGAAAACGGATATACTCCGGGACGTTGCCTTCATGCCGCAGGCGCACTTCCTGCTTTTGGAAAAGAGCACCCGCTATTTTCACCAGTGCATTAATTGTTAAGGGAGCGCCGCTACAAAAATCGGCAGTCAGGTTCTTTTCACTACTCTGCATAACCTTCAAAATACCCTCAATAGCATCATCGATATACATGGCGTCTATCAAATTTTCTCCGTCGCCCCTGACGGTAAACTCATTTTTACCCTCCAGGCAAAACGCTCTTACTAATTTCGTATATATCTTACGCTCCGGCTCATAGGGGCCGTATGCGCCAAAAAACCTTAAGATCACATATTCTCCGATATTGCCCCGATGCATAAAGAACCGGATATATTGCTCAGAGGCAAGATGCGATACCGCATAGGGAAGCACGGGATTGACACCAACCTCCGGATAGACAAAACCGCTCCTGCCTTCATATACGGCGCCTGAAGAAAAATAGATAAATCTCCTGACTTCCACAGAACTTAAGAAATTGATCACCGTATCGGTAGTCAG
Organism: uncultured Planctomycetales bacterium; assembly: GCA_964545575.1. GTDB lineage: Bacteria > Omnitrophota > Gorgyraeia > Gygaellales > Profunditerraquicolaceae > CAZJFL01. Next base: position 40,328 of record CAZJFL010000003.1, on the reverse strand, counting down.
TTTCAAATCAAGCAATGGTTTTTCTACCGAAAGAGCGGGGTTTCCGTTAGCGGCCAAATAAATGCAGGCATCAAAATGTTTACCCGCCTGCTTTACCATTTCTTTAATTTCAGCCGTGCTGGTGAGATTACATTTGACGGGAATGACATGTTTTAACCGTTGACTTTTAATAAATTGAGGGAAATCGCTGGTTTGATTGTATAAAGCGAATATTTCCCATGTCTTGGGAGATTTAAGCACCAAGTTTTTCCCGATAAATCCTGATGCGCCGGTAATGATGACTTTCAAGGTGAGCCTCCTAACATTTTCTGGTACCATTTGAGAGAGCGTAAAATCCCTTCCTCCAGGCCGATTTTTGGCTCAAAACCGAGAATTTCTTTGGCTTTATTAATTGAAGGAACGCGGACCTCTACATCGGGAATACTGCTTTCTCTAAAAAGTATTTTGGAAGTGGAATTGGCCAGACGAATAACCTCTTCCGCTAAGCCTAAGATACTGATTGTTTGTTTGGGATCGCCTAAATTAAACACGTTACCGATTGCTTTATCATTCTCTAAAATTAAAAGTACGCCGTCAATAAAATCATCGATATAACACCAGGCCCGAATTTGCGAACCGTCACCGTAAACTATAATATCTTCATCCTTAATAGCGCTGAGGATAAACTTGCGAATAGCTCCTTCCCCAACTTGTTGGGGGCCATAGATGTTAAACGGGCGGATGATAGTAGTGGGGAGATTATATTCTTCGAAGTAACAATGCACAAGGTGCTCAGCCGCTATTTTGCTCGTGCCATAGGTCCACCTTAGTTTTCCTACCGGGCCCTGAGTGGTAAGGCTTTCCTCCGTGCCCCGGTACACATGAGGCCCGTAAACTTCGCTAGAAGACAAATTGATGAAACGCCTGACCTTGCAAGCAAGCGCTGCCTCCAAAGCATTATAGGTCCCTAAAAGGTTCACCTTCATGGTGGTGATTGCTTTCTTGATCACCGTATCTATCCCCGCGATAGCGGCTAAGTGGATAACCACATCCGAACCTTTCATCGCTTTGATCAGGGCTGCTTGTTCCAGCACATCCCCTTTAATAAAAGTCAGATTGGGATGATTTAATACTTCCGTATCTTTAAGGGCGTTACGGTGTTCGTTGTCATAAACCACCACCTTATTTGCACGCACGAGGCGTGCGCACAAATGTGAGCCGATAAAACCGGCACCGCCGGTAACAAAAATCGTCTTATCTTTAAGCATGGGCCCTCCTTATTTTATAATTATTTATATTATACTCTTTTTTATGTAAAATTTAATATAAAAAACCCCCAACCGGGGCAAAAAACATAACCGGTAATCCACTATAAAATACCTTTCTCATACAGATATTTCTTGCTGCAATAGGCTAAGGCCTATATAATTGGTAGTTAGGAAAAGCGAGAGGTTTCCCCTCATGAAACATGAGAGGGGCTTTGAGAAATTATTTTATAAACTTGTGAGGATATGGGCGGGATTGCGGATGAGGCAAGGACAAAAATGAATATGCCGAAAAATCTGGATAAAAGAGATTTTGTTATTATGCTGGTTATCCTCTTTTTAGGTTTCAGCTACATGTATTTTTATAATAGCCATAAGATTATTTCGCCGATAGGAGACGCAGGTTATAACCGCCTTGCCGTGAACATATTAAACGGTAACGGATTTTCCATGCAGGAGAACCCGCCGTTTACGCCATCCTGCTTTAGGACGCCTGCCTATCCTGTTTTCCTCGCGTTCATCTATAAGATATTCGGGGTAAATAATTATGAAGCCGTCCGGCTCGTCCAGATATTCTTAATGCTCTCTTCAGCCCTTGTAGCTTTCATCACGGCGTATATAGTATTCAAAAATAAGATGATAGCTTATCTAAGCCTCATCTTATGTTCTTTCTACAAATATCCCGCCTTTGATTCGGGAATTTATGGTTATCTGATGACTGAAACGCTTACTATCTTTCTTATAACTTCAGGTATTCTCTGTGTTATTTTATTGTATAAGTACGACCACGCCTATCTCTATTGCCTTGCCGGCCTTTTTTTCGCATTGTCCATGCTGACGAGGCCCGCCAATCTGCTGTTTCCCATCGTAATAGCGCTATATTTAGCTTTCCGTAAACCGCTGAAAGAAAATTACAAGAAAATTATCTTATTTCTTTTAGTTATCTTTGCGCTCGTATTTCCATGGACTGTCAGAAACTATTTAAGGTTTAACAAATTTATCATTTTGTCGATGCCGTTAAACGGTCTTTTTACCTTTTACGGCAGCATAACTCATAATCCCGAATTCATAATATATCCTGTTCCTTCCGATTTTGAAAAATGCGGCGTATATATTACGCCGCAAGATTTAGAGTTGGCCAAGAAGGAGATAAACGCTCTGGTAATGTCGTATGGTCATCCCGACGGGTTGCAGATATATGTGCATGACAATGAGTTAAAAAAAATCGGTTTGAAGATTATAAAACGGGATTACCTCTCTTTTTTCAAAGGCTGGGGTTATCGAATATTAGGCCACTGGCATTTTGGGGACCTGGCGAATATCTTAAATGGAATCACCAAGACGGTAACCTTTGGAACTATTTTGAAAATAATGATAAAGTTGGCGGTGGTGTTAATTATAATGGTCGGAATTTTTATCAATTTTAAGAATAAATTGTTTCCGTTGCTGCTCCTCTTCCCGGTATATAATACGCTGATCTATACATTGTTCATTGGCCGTTTAAGATATGCATTACCGTCCTATTGCTTTATATTTATACTTTTTTCTGCCGGCATATGGAAACTATGTGATTTTTCTTTGGCCAAAATACGGAAATATCAAGTATCCAAAAAATGAATATGCTGAAGGATCTGGATAAAAGAGATTTTGTTATTATACTGGTTATCCTTTTTTTAGGTTTCAGCTACATGTATTTTTATAATAGCCATAAGATTATTTCGCTAAGAGGAGGAGGAGACGAAGATGGTTATAACCTGCTTGCCGTGAACATATTAAACGGTCACGGATTTTCCATGCAGGCCAACCCGCCGTTTACGCCATCCTGCTTTAGGACGCCTGGCTATCCCGTTTTCCTCGCGTTAATCTATAAGATATTCGGGGTAAATAATTACGAAGCCGTCCGGCTCGTCCAGATATTCTTAATGCTCTCTTCAGCCCTCATGGCTTTCATCATAGCGTATATAGTATTTAAAAATAAGATGATAGCTTATCTAAGCCTCATCTTATGCTCTTTCTACAAATATCCCGCCTTTGATTCGGGAATTTATGGTTATTTAATGACCGAAACGCTTACTATCTTTCTTATAACTTCAGGTATTCTCTGTGTTATTTTATTGTATAAGTACGACCACGCCTATCTCTATTGCCTTGCCGGCCTTTTTTTCGCATTGTCCATGCTGACGAGGCCCGCCAATCTGCTGTTTCCCATCGTAATAGCGCTATATTTAGCTTTCCGTAAACCGCTGAAAGAAAATTACAAGAAAATTATCTTATTTCTTTTAGTTATCTTTGCGCTCGTATTTCCATGGACTGTCAGAAACTATTTAAGGTTTAACAAATTTATCATTTTGTCGATGCCGTTAAACGGTCTTTTTACCTTTTACGGCAGCATAACTCATAATCCCGAATTCATAATATATCCTGTTCCTTCCGATTTTGAAAAATGCGGCGTATATATTACGCCGCAAGATTTAGAGTTGGCCAAGAAGGAGATAAACGCTCTGGTAATGTCGTATGGTCATCCCGACGGGTTGCAGATATATGTGCATGACAATGAGTTAAAAAAAATCGGTTTGAAGATTATAAAACGGGATTACCTCTCTTTTTTCAAAGGCTGGGGTTATCGAATATTAGGCCACTGGCATTTTGGGGACCTGGCGAATATCTTAAATGGAATCACCAAGACGGTAACCTTTGGAACTATTTTGAAAATAATGATAAAGTTGGCGGTGGTGTTAATTATAATGGTCGGAATTTTTATCAATTTTAAGAATAAATTGTTTCCGTTGCTGCTCCTCTTCCCGGTATATAATACGCTGATCTATACATTGTTCATTGGCCGTTTAAGATATGCATTACCGTCCTATTGCTTTATATTTATACTTTTTTCTGCCGGCATATGGAAACTATGTGATTTTTCTTTGGCCAAAATACGGAAATATCAGTAGTTATCCCCCCGCGTACAATGAATCAGATACTGCAACGGTTCTTCAAAGTGAACGTCGACCCTATCAAAGCAGAGTAAATGGCATGGCAAATAAAATTAAAGAGCGCTTAAATACAATCCAAACGGGCCATGAAAATAAAATTAGTTTCATTTGAAGACGGTATTGTAGCTATCGGTTTCCGCCGGATCAGCGCATTAGTAAAGACTGAATATCCGTTAACGAATACCTATATTTATAATGTTGGTGGCGTTTCTACTCTTCTAAGAAACCTTTTTCCCCAGAAAAGGCAAGACGGATTTCAGGCCGAAAGCGAAGTTTTTATCAATCCGGGATTTATCAAAGAAATTGCCGATGCCGATGTAATCGGTTTTTCTGGAATAAGTAAATTTGCAAGGCATATTAAAAGAACTATTTCTCTGGTCAGGCCACTAAATAATGAAGCGCTTATTATCTGGGGAGGGGCCCATGCGACGGTATTCCCGGAAGATGCAATACAATATGCAGATGCCGTTTGTATAGGCGAAGGAGAAAAGTCTTTCCTGTCATTACTGAAAAAAAATGAAGCAAAAGAAGATATCGGCGGTTGTCCGGGATTTTGGATTAAGAAAAACGGCGCTATCAAAAAAAACGCGCTTTTACCCGTGATGGATAACAATGAGTTATCTTTGATGCCTTTTCAGGATTATGGTTTTGATATGCAGCATGTTACCGATAAGACCTTGGGACCGATGTCAAAAGATATCTATATTTCTCAACTAGGATCGCAATACAATACCGTATGGGCGTTAGGATGCCCATTCAAATGTTCTTATTGCTCAAACAGCAAATTCATTAAGAACCACGGCGACTATGCGAAAGTAAGACATTCTGCGGCCGAACATTTGATTAACGAGATTCTGGAAGTGATAAAAAACCATGACTACGTGGACTATATAGCGCTGCAAGACGATAGTCTTCTTATGCTCGATCTAGATGAATTAAGAGGATTAGCGCATTTATATAAGGATAAAATAGGGCTTTCTCTTTTTATACCCGGATTACATCCCTCGACGGTGAATAGGGATAAATTGGATATATTAATAGACGCCGGGCTTAAGAAAGTGAGAATGGGCATACAGTCGGGGAGTAAAAGAATCCTTTCTTTTTATCGCCGCGATAATAATCTGGAAAAGATTTTAGATGCGGCAGGAATCCTTTCTTCTTTTACGCCAAAAATTATCCCGCCTTTCTACGATATAATAATAGATAATCCAATTGAAACAGCGCAAGACAAGTTACAGACTCTTATGTTGTTGCGTGAATTAAAAAGGCCTTACTTGCTTTATGTCTATAGCCTGCGGGTTATCCCGGGGACTGAACTATATGAGTTCGCACAGAATCACCGGCAGTTTCATTTCCAATCCATAGAAGATTCATATCAATCAATACGCGATAAAGAGATGGGGTTGATGGTTTACCTATTAGCACTGTGCAGGCCGCCGGTTTTTATTTTCTCTATTTTTTTAAAGATCTCTAAAATTCCTTATGTGAAAAGTTTATTTTTTCGTATCTTCCAAATTTTATTTCTGATTAAAGTGTTTTACTATGAAACAACAATAAATAATTACCAACCCGTAGCTATGTTTTCACCCGGACTAGCCCGATTTCTATATAAAATTCGCAAATCCGCTAAACGCATAAAAAGTCAAGCTGTAAACTTATAAAAAATGAAGATACTCTTAGTGAAACCCGCTTCTGGCATGCATGAGGAAAGCGATAATTGAATTTTATCTCAGGCCTAAAATATTATTGCGGCTTCTTTTTGAGAACATGTCGTTTTCGCAGATAAAGGAACTGTTGTCTATTGCAAAAAAGTATGTCCTGGGCAGGTAATTTTAAGAATGGCTTTTTTATCGGCTCTAATCGACTATCCGGTAGGACTTTGTTTTTTCGATAAGGCTAGAATTGATGCGGGCAGGGGGTTCTCCGGCAGCTAATTGCATGGCTATCAGGTTTGCCATATCCAGGCAATGGTCGACATTATAATAATCAGAGAGGCCCAGGCGCCCCGTGCAAATAATATTTCCGATTTTATTTATTTTATCAAATAGCGATTTTCTTTTCTCTTCATAGCCTGACTCGTAACTCGGGTAGAATTCGGGAATCCTAACCACACACCTGTCGGCAACATCTTCCTTTCCGATAATCTTTAATTTATTAAGGCCATGGATGCACATTTGCACCAGGGCGTCATCAGATTCTTTCCATGTAGATTCTTCCCCGCCGCATGTAAAATCGCAGCAGATCACAGTTTTATCCTCAGGGAATCCGTAGTCGGATATTAATTTTTGCTCCGATATCCTTGAAAAAATAAATTCCTTATCCGCGCAGAAAAGCCAATGATCGCTAAGAACCCTCGGCTTATTTACGAGGAGATAGACCATTACGCAGTGGCGCATCTTAATAAAATTCGTCTTGTCTATAATATCTTTATCTTCAGGAAAAAGCAGTTTAATAAGTTCGTAGAGCGGTATAGATGAGATGACGATATCGCATCTTTCTTCCTTGCAATCGTCAAAGACAATCGCTTCTATATTATTGTTGTTTATGATGAAACGGGAAGGCCTTTTCTTAACCCGGATAGAACCGCCGCTTCTTTCAATCTCCTGCGCCATTGAGTCGCATATATCGTGAAATCCATACCGTGGATAAAATATAATTTCCGCATTTGTTAATTTCGATTCCTTTTTTATACCTAGAGCGCGCAAGAGGAGATCGTAGATATTTTTTGTCGGGATCCTCCTTTTCGCTATTTCTGCGCTTAAGCTCTTCGGATTTCCCCAGATCTTTTCCGCCAGAGGCCGAAAAACTACCTCATAGATTTTTTTTCCGAAGATACCTTGACAATAATCCTCGTATGAATCCGCTTGCTTAAGAAACGGGGAATAAGCTAATGCCGCCAGAACAGAGAGGCTTAACTCTGCAATCTCAGGCAGCGTGAAGATAGATATGACTTGCCCCAGCCTGACGGGGTAGTCGAGCATTTTGCCTCTTAAGATTATTCTATGTTTCTTATTGATCTCAATTAAGCGGTCTTTCCCGAGTTCTTTTAATTTTTCCATGATTCCGGGCAAGACCGAGTAAATCTTGTGCGGCCCGTAATCCAGTTTGATGCCGTTAAAATCACAAAAACCGCATAGCCCGCCTATAACATCATTTTTCTCGTAAAGAGTTACTTCATACTCTTTCAATTTGCCTATCTGCCAGGCCGCGCTAAGGCCGCTAAATCCAGCTCCCAATACAGCCGTTTTCTTCATAGTTTTTTCCTCGCGATCATCAGGTATTGGCTGGCGAAATATGGGATGAGTATTTTTTTGAATCCCGGAATAATAAAGGGGAGCCTGGCTATTTTTGCCAGGGCTGCCGAATAGACTGAAAGCCGCTCGACAAGATAAGCGTATTCGAGCATCTGTAAATGCGCCCTGTGGCCTAATTTTTCAAATCCGAGGCGTTCTATATAAAGAGAGAGTGTCTTGGGGGTAAAATAATAGAGGTGGACGGAAAGTAAGAACCACCATTTTCGCCCGAATATTCTCGCTAGAACGTCGTCGATACGCGGATAGTTAATCAGAAGCAATCCCTGCGGCCTTAATATTCTGGCTGCTTCTTTGAGGGTGTTCATGGGGTCGCAGACATGCTCTAATACATCCCACATAGTTATAATATCAAAACTGTTATCCGGGAACTTCATCTCTTCAACTGCTGCGGGTAAAATGGTGACGCCATAATATTTTTTTGCGATTTCGCACATCCACGCCGAAGGTTCTACGCCGCAAGCGTCATATCCGGCTTCAATAGCCGTTTTTACAAATGTGCCGGAGGCGGCTCCGATATCCAATAGCCTGCCGTTATCGCGTAGCCTTTTAAGAGTCTTTATGCTGTTCTTAAACGTCAGGAACCTCGCTCTTTCCTGCGAAATATATTGTTTGTCTTCCGCCAGCGAATAACCGTCTCTGATGAGCTGCGGCTTTGGGCGGGGAGATACGTATATCAAGCCGCATCTTTTACAACGCACGACCCTTTCGTAAAATATGTTTGTGCTGGAGGAGGAATAGATATTGATCAGGTCTTTCTTTGATTTCGGCACTTTATTCGGGTCGGCATCAAATAATATATCCGTCTTTGTGTCGTCGGCACCGCAGAGATTGCAGGAGACGTGGTCGAAAAATTCCGGATTAAATAAATTATTCTTAAGCATACTCAGGTCAATATTTACTTTTTTTAACTATATTCCCAAAAAATGTCTGGTAGCCGTAGATAATATAATCGAGTAAAGTCCCTTGAAGCATCGACTTCCAGAATATTTTAATTAAATAAGTGGGCCTTAGATAAAACCGCCTGTGAAACAGTTCATAGTAATCTTTAAGGCAGTTCCAGCTTAAGGTTGAGTGTCTGTAAATCTCATCAGCGTTGTGAAAGTTATATTTTGACCAATCTTTAGTCTTGATCAATCCATTCTTTTGGAATTCGTCATAGATTTCCGTTCCCGGGAACGGCACCAGTATTGTAGCTTTGGCGTAATCGGGGTTTAGTCTAATAGCGAAATTTATCGTCTCTTCCATGGTTGCCTTGGTTTCGTTGGGGCAGCCGAGCATAAAAAATCCGACAAGTTCAATCTTTGCCCTTTTGATCATTTCGGATGCTTTTACGGCCTGGTCCAGCGTTGTGCCCTTACCTATTTTATCAAGGCACGCCTGATTTCCGCTTTCAAATCCGACGCCGACCTGATAACATCCTGCCCTTTTGGCTAAAGCCAAAAATTCCATATCGATCTTATCTACCCTGACACCGGTTCTGAGATTCCAAGTCAAACCTATATTATTTCTTATAATCTCTTCGCATATTTCCTTGGCTTTGCTGATGTCTGTTGTAAACTGGTCATCTAAAACATGAAATTCCCTGTAGCCGAGCCTCTTTAAAATAAGCAGTTCTTCTATGACCCTTTGAGGTGTCTTGATCCTGAACTTTCTGCCATGCACTGTTTTGTTGCAAAAAGAACAATTGAATGCGCAGCCTCTGCTTATTTCTATCGGCCCCACAGGATTATTTCTGGCGATGACTTTCGGACAAATGTAACTTTTAGCGTCAAACAGGCCAAGCGCCGGCATGGGGAGGTCGTCTATAAGAACGATATCCGTTTTTTGAATTACCGAAGTAAGAGCCTCTTCGGTTACACAGCTTTTACAATACACGCCTTTTATTGCTTTACACTTGCCGTTTTTTGCTATTTCTTTGATTGCCATTTCGCCCTCGCCCACAACTGCCAGATCAAAAGAAGATTCTCTTAAGCTATCCAGAGGCAGGGCAGAGGAGTGCGGCCCCCCGAGAACGGTCAATATATCAGCAGAAACTTTTTTAGCTATCTGGCTTATGCGGCAAGCTTCATAGAAAAGCGGAGTGGTCGCGGTGACGCCTACCATATCGGGCTTAAAGCGGACGATCTCAGTTTCTATGGCAGAATCGGCATTACCGGCATCTACGAGTGCGAGATCGACGATTCGCACCGTAAGCCCTTCTTCTAACAGCGAGCCAGCGATCATCGCTAAAGACAAGCTCGGTAATTTAGGAATAGCGGCTCTCACTTTTGATTTGCTGTAAACATCCACCGCGCTCGGCGGATTAAATAATATACACTTTTTCATGATATTTTAGCGGTTTTTCCAAAATCTGTATTTGATAAGCGTTGCTACGGCCTCCAGGCCATCGCGATAGGAGATTTTTTTTCCTTCCTTGACGCTACGAGGAGTATATCTGATTGGCACTTCGTATATTTTATATCCTAAACGGCATACTTTTGCGGTTATTTCCGGGCAGAACTCAAACCTTTTGCATTCGAGAGGGATATTCGATATAACCTCTGATTTAAATACCTTATATCCACACGGTTCGTCCGTGATCTTGGCTTTGTACAATAGATTCGTTAAGAAAGTAAGTAAATATCGCCCTAATTTAAACCAGCTGAAAGGTATTTTTTTCAATCTCTGGTTAAGCCAGCGCGAACCATAAACGACATCTGCCTTGCCCGAAACGATGGGTTCTATCAAAGCCTGATAGTCTCGAGGGTCGTATTCTAAGTCCGCGTCCTGGATTATAACGATATCGCCGGTCACCTGTTTTAACCCTTGCCTGATAGCGCTGCCCTTTCCGGCGTTATTCTCCCGGTATATTATTTTTAACTTGCCATCCTCTAAAGACTTCAATATTTCCTTCGTTCCGTCACTCGAGCCGTCGTCTATGACTATGATTTCATTTGCGATAGTGGTCAGGCTTACTCTTCTTAAAAGCTCTGATATCGTCTTCGCCTCGTTATAAACCGGAATAAGGATAGATATTTTCATATGTTTTAATCTGGATTATATTTTTATTATTATATCATATAATAATAACTATTCTATAGTGTTTTCGAGCGATGGACGGACTACACAAGGAATTACCTCTCTAAACCCCGAATTTCATTGATAACCGCAATATTCAGCCTTATAATACATACCTAAAACATTATGGCGACGCAACGCAACAGAGTTTGTCTTATAAGATAACCAGAAAAGAGTTATGGAAGAAATATGTAAGTATCTGCCTATACAAAAGTTACGGCCGCTTTAGCTAAAAACAAATCCTCGCTAAAGCCCGCGAATATGATATTATATATCCGGATATAAATTTCTACCTGGGCGGGATTTTGGTCGTATTATCTTATTTTTACCCTTTACTGGCGCGTTGATGACAAATATAATTACCGTAGATGTGGAAGAGAAGGCCGGAAGATAAACCATGTTTAAGATTTCCTTAATAAACCCGCCGGAGAGAATTTTAGAGGGGACTTCTAGATATTACTTGCCATTTCCCCTATTATATCTGGCAGCTTATCTAGAGGAGCATGGGATAGAGACAAATATAATAGATATTAAAATAGAAGACTCCTGGCTTCAGGCCGTAAAAAAAAGAATAGCGGATTATTATTATAATTCGATATTTAAGAAACAGGGTCTGGTGCAGGATAGGCTCTACTCTTTGACCATGGATAAGATCATAAGAGAGGCTCTGGCTTCCCGCGCGGATCTTATCGGCATAAGCTGCATGACCAGAGAATATGAGTCTGCCATGAAAATGGCGTCTCTGTTAAAAGAAAGATCTGATACGTCCGTTGTGATAGGCGGTATTCATCCTTCGCTGTATCCGGAGCAGTTCATCTATGATAAAAGCCCGGTTGATTTCGTAGTCATCGGCGAGGGCGAAGAAACGCTGCTGGAGTTGGCAAGATGCCTGGAATCGGGCAGCAGAGACTATGAGCTTATCGATGGTATTGCATACCTTAAGGATAACAAGTGCCACTCTACGCGGCAAAGGGCGGTTAATTATGATTTCTCCGCTTCGCCTGTAAAGACATACGATCAATTGAATATGGGTTTCTATACAAAGCCGCATCCCTATGTTATCAGGCACGTGCGGGTATCCGGAGTCCAGATATTTACCAGCCGCGGCTGCCCTTATAACTGTACTTTCTGCTCTAACCCGGCAATACGCAGGATGAATAAAATACCCAACTGCGTACGCCACAGGCCGGTGGAGCGCGTCATCGAAGAGATAAAATATCTGCGGGATAAATACCATATCGACGCTTTCTATATCATGGATGATACATTTTGTATAGATAAAAGGCATGTCGAAGAGTTTTGCCGCCAGCTAAAAGACGCAGGCATAAGTCTGGCCTGGGGCATTGAAACCAGGGCAAACCTGGTGGATGAGCCGCTTTTAAAAACAATGCAGGAGGCAGGCCTCGTCCAGATTGACGTTGGCGTTGAAAGCGGGTCGGACGAGATGCTTAAAGAGATAAAGAAGGGGATTACGGTAGCGGATATCCGCAATATTTTTTCTCTGGCGCATAAGCATAAGATAAGGGCCTTTGCCAGTTTCATCATTAATCTGCCCGGCGAAACATGCCAAGAGCTACAGGAGACATTAGATTTGTTGGAAGAAATCCGTCCTGACGCAGGGGCCATCGGCGCCGCCATACCTTTACCGAAGACGGAATTATTTGATAAGTATTTCTCCCATAAAATAACCGATGATTGGGAAATAGTGGAATTGTTTGGCCGGCGCTTTAATTATTACAGGGCCAAAGACAAAAGATTCCATTTTTGCAGTTACGATGTGGACTTTGAAGCGTTTATCAATAGATTAATCCTGAGGCATTTTCTCTTTGCGGAGTTAAGGCTGGGCGCCTGGTATTGGAAGGTTTTCTTTAAGTCCGGGAGGAAAATACAGTACATTGTGTCAATCATACAGGGCGCCCTGGGCGTTATCGAGAGAATTATTAGCAGTTTTCCTTTGAAGAAACAGGTAATTCCGAAACCGGAAGCGGTTAAGGCAGAAGATATCAGCGCACAGCCCTAAATAAGGACGCATAAAAAGATGGAACACGCACGCATAGTCCCTAGCCTGGCCCAGAAGTTAATCAAGAACACATTTTTTAATGTCTTGGGTAAAGTATGGTTTTTATTGGTGGCCTTTGCCCTGACCCCTTATATTATCCATCGGGTAGGAGTCGAGAGATTCGGCATTTGGGCGATAGCCAGCGTGATCACGGGCTATTTCGGCTTCTTTGATTTCGGCATAGGCACTTCCTTTGTGAAATATATCTCTGAATTTTATACTAAAAAAGACCATGTTAAGTTAAATCAGGTTATCAACACAGGGATGTTTTTCTATTTCTTCTTCTCCCTGTTTACCATCGCTATTTCTTTTTTTGCCGTTGGCCCGATACTAGCCTTTCTTAAGATACCGCCTCATTTGTACGCTGAGGCGCTATTTGTATTTTGGCTTGGCATAATCCTGTTTTGCGTTTACAATATCATGAGTACCTTTGAGGCTATCCCGACGGGCTTGCAGCGTATGGATATATCAAATAAGGTGGCGATGCTGGTCTCATTGCCGAATATCGCCGGCACGGTGTTCTTTCTGGAAAATGGCTACGGCTTACGGGGGCTGATGGTTAACAACGCGATTATTCTGACTATAAGTAGTGCAATCAACGTCGTTATTAGTTACAGGATATTTCCGCAATTAAGATTTAACCTGTTTCTTTCTACAAGAGAGACGTTCGATGAATTATTTTCGTTCGGTTTTAAAGTCCAGCTCACCAGGGCCGCGATAATCATCAATAACAGTATCGTTAAATTATTGACCGCCCATTTCTTAAATTTAAGCCTGGTGGGGTTCTACGAATTAGGTCAGAAAATCATTATGTTTGCCAGGGATATTTTGCTGATGAGCGTTTACGCGATTATGCCTGCCGCTGCCGAAACAGAGGCTAAAAACGACAGGGCCATGACGCAGGAATTGTATTTAAGGGTGTCGAAATACTTTAATATCCTGGCGATGCCAGCGCTGGCCTTTATTTTTGTAACAGCGCCATTGATAATCCTGGGCTGGACCGGGTCGGAATATAAAACTTCCGTTTTGGTCGTTTGGCTGTTGATCCCAGGCCATATTATTAATATACTGACAATCGTGGGTGCCTTCATGGCGCAGGGGATAGGAAGGCCCGGGATTACCGCAAGGGCACTGACCATCACCGCCATATTGAACTTGATTATCAGTACCATTCTGGTCTTTAAGGCCGGTTTTATTGGGGTGGTTATAGGCACCTCCTTTTCGCTGGGGATCGGTTCGCTGATTTTCATAAATATTTTTAATCGATACCTTAAAATCCCCGTCCTGCCGTTTCTCAAATCTACTCTAGCAATACCTTTGGCGGCCAGCCTCATGGCGGCAGCGGTGGTTTATTGTACGGTGCATTTTTACGGAAGTTTTTATCACTCCCGGCCGGTTAATATTTTATTACTGGCATTAAACGGTTGCCTGTTTAGCTGTATTTATACAGTAGTTATTCTGAAGTCTAATCACCTGGACATAAACGACCGTAACAACATTATAAAAATATTTAACTTTTTAATATCGAGAGGTAAAAAATGATTTCTTATTCACCTCTCCAGCTTATTCTGATTCTTCGCAAATGATTAAAAAATCGGCGTGGAGGGCTATGCCAAAGATTATTTATCCGCTTGCCTTCCTTTCGTTAATTTACTCATTTATTGGTTTTCGCTTTGTTTCTTTTATTTCTCCCACGCCTTATGTGCATGACGAGGGAATAATAACTTATGGAGCGACGATGGTTTTAAGCGGAGGGGTTCCGTATAAGGATTTTTGGGCCCTTTATGGGCCAGGACAATTTTATCTGATAGCCGGATTATTTAAACTCTTCGGTTCTTATATTTTAGTAGAGCGTATTTATTTAACTATAATTAATTCTTTAGTCCCGCTGGTTGTTTATTTAATTGCGCAAAGGCTAATTTTATCCCGGTTTGCTTTGATTCCCTGGTTTTTGACGCTCTTATGGTTAAATACTTTTGGTTTTGGCGTGATGTCACCCGCTTTACTGTTTAGCCTGCTGAGTACATTATTTATATTATATTTTTTGGCTGAAAAACAAAAAAAATATTTGTTTCTTGGCGGATTAATGGCAGGTATATCTTTGTTATTTAGGCATGATATAGGCCTCGCTGTCACCATCGTTGAAGGAACAATCGTTTCTCTTTTTGTCTTTTTTAGCCTCTTGCCTAAGAAAATGCCCTTGTTGCAAAAATTGATACCGATATTAAAATTTAATGCTTATTATTTGTTTGGGTGGGGGATTATTTTGCTGCCAGTAGCAATTTATCTGATACGGGTTGTTCCGCCCGCTGATTTGATTAATGATTTGGTAGTCTATCCGTTCACAATTTATCCAAAAGTTTTTCTTCAGCGTTATCCCGCCATTCTTCCTAACCCGGCTTACATTTTTTCCGGGGTTCTTACAATTATTGATTATTTCAAACAGGTCTTATTACGCATCGCCTATTATTTTCCTTTAATTATCTACATCAGCGCTATCGTAATAATTGCCTTTCAGCTACGCAAAGGTATAAATACTTTAGCTGTAAAAATCTGGGGCTTCGCTCTTTTTACCCTCTTAGGAATAATGTTTCTGGTTCAAGGGCTCATCCGGGCACACATTGATTTTCTGCGGCCCGCATTTATACCAGCCTTTCTTTTATTGGCTTTCTCAATGGATAATCTTACATTTTTTTCAAAAAGGAATTTCGTGCGTTCGATTCTTATTTTTTTTATTTTAGTAATGGCATTAATTCCGTTTTCCGAGAAAGTGGCGAGAATAACCAAGAATTTTTCTTGTCCATTTTATTTTGAGATAGAACGGGCAAAAGGGATTTATTCTGATGATGGAGCGGCGGTAAAAAATTATCAGGGCTTAGTAAAATACATCCAGAAAAATGTCCCTGAAAATGAAAGGATGTTTGTCGGTAACTCCAGGCATGATAAGGTATTTTATAACGATATTATGCTTTATTACCTATCCAATCGGCAGAGCGCGACAAAATACTATACATTTAATTCCGGCTTAACAGACACAAAGCGTGTTCAAGAGGCGATCGTTTCTGATATTGAAAAGTATAGAGTTAGATACATCATCCTCTTAGAGGTAGATAAGTTCTGCCTTGCCAGTAGAAGCAGCGGGATTTTTTTTCTGGATGATTTTATCCGAAAAAATTTTGCGCCAGCGCAAAATTTTGAAGGCTATACTGCTTGGAAGAGGAAATAATTACTAATATTTTTCTCTTCCGCAAAACATTCGTTTTAAGAAAATATTCAGGGTTAATAGTGAGGTAAAAATGGTTTTTTATTCGCCCTATTTTATCATTAAAAAACTTCAGCTGGAGGTTTTAAAGAAATATTCGGGTTATCTTAAAGGGAGGGTTCTGGATATTGGCTGCGGGCTAAAGCCCTATAAAAAATATTTGACTCTCAGTAGCGAGTATACCGGGATGGATGAGAGCAAAGAGGTTAGCCCCGACGTTTTAGCAAAATCCGATAAGATCCCTTTTTCTGACGGGTATTTTGACAGCGTTTTGTGCACCGAACTCCTAGAGCACCTTCCGGAGCCGCAGGATACTCTTCTAGAAATAAAGAGGGTTTTAAAAAAGGGCGGCTATTTATATCTGACTGTCCCCCAGGAATGGTGCCTGCATTATGAGCCGCAGGATTATTTCCGGTTTACCAAATATGGAATAAAATATTTGCTGGAGAAGAACGGTTTTGAAGTTATCCGCATAGACAGGATCGGAGGGACTTTTTCTCTTATCGGCCAGAGGGTTATTGATATGTCATGGCACCTAGCGGTCAGAATGATGAAGCACATCTGTGGTTTAAAATATGCCGAGAAAATTGCCTCGGCTCTCTGTTCGCCTTTTTCTTTGGCTTTTTATCTCTTAGGGACAGTTGCGGATAACATAGATAAAAGCGACGCTATTGGCTGGGCGGTTTTGGCGAAGAAATGAAGATAAAATATTTGGTTCTCGGTGTACTGGCTTATTATTCCTGCTTTCTTTTTCAGCAGTCCTGGCTGAGAAATGATTTTGCGGTATATTTACTGTTAGGCCGTTTTCTCGCTGAGGGCAAAGGTTATTTTGATTATTTTCTCTCTACCCTGCACCTGAATGTGCGTTATCCCCCGGGTTACCCTTTTCTCCTTTCCATAGTGATAAGGCTTTTCGGGAATAATCTTTTATATCCCCGGCTCTTAACGCTTATTTTGATGGGTATATCATTATACGTTTTAATAAACCTCCTCGGTAAGTATCTGTCAAAAAAAGAAACATTCCTTTGCTTTATTCTTTTCTCGCTGAGCCCATACCTGCTAAACTTTACGCATACGGTTAATTCCGACGTCCCGTATTTTCTTTTCTCCTGGTTTTCTATTTTATTCTTTTATGACAACAGGTATTATTTATCAGGCAGGAAGATGTGGCCGGGGGCGTTATGCGCGGTGCTGGCGTTTTACATGAGGGGCATCGGCCTAAGCCTTTACCTGTCTTTTCTCATCTATGTTATAATAAAGAAGAAAGCACGCCAGGCCATCCTGCCGCTATTGTTTGGCTTGGCGATAATACCGTGGGCTATTACCGTGCTGACGCGCCCCGGAAGTTACGGCGGCGTATTTTTAACAAAATACGAATATTGCCCGGCGGGGGGCATCGTTGGTTTTCTGGATATCCCCTTGCGCGGATTATTAAATCTTAAGTATTACGCGGGTAAGGTAATCTCGGACCTCGTATTTTTCCCGTATCTTAATGAGGTAACTTTCGGGAATCTGCTCTTTGCGCCAAAGGTTATTTTAAGCCTGCTATTTTCATTTTTGTTCTTATACGGATTTTATTTATCGCTTAAAGATGCGGGTTTTTTGGAAATTTACGTCTTTGTCTATTTTTTCCTGATTCTTTTTTGGCCGTACCATAGCCAGCATCTCCTTTTGCCGCTCTATCCTTTTTTAATCGGCTATCTGCTTATAGCATTAAGGCAGGTGAGAATAAAATTTTTTAAGTTCGCGTTAATTCTCGGGTTATTAACGGTGGCTGTCGCCGCCGGCTTTAACAACTTTAAAAAATTAATTGATAATAATGGGTCTGCCGAGCCCTGTTTTGCGCAAGGTTTTTCCTGGATTGACGGAAACACTTCGCAAGGCTCGGTCATCATGTCTAGTGACCCTGCGGCGGTGTATTTTTATACGGGCAGAAAAGGCGCCTTCCTGGAATTGAGCCGCGATCCTGGCGAGTCGTTAGCGGCGATTAAGGAGAGAAAAGTAAACTACATCTTTTTGGAAAAAGAAGCATACTTGGTAGTGCACGGTAAAAAAATAATGGATTTTGATAAGTTTATTAAACCTCTTTTAGCCGGCTATCCTGATTATTTTGATTTGATTTATACCAGTCCCGATAAGTGTGGTTTAATAGTATATAAGGTTAATATTCCCGGTTGAGCGAGGGTTGATAGAGATGCTTAATAAATGCAATATCTGCGGCAGCGAAGGTTTAAAGTTCCTGTTTGAAGTAAGGGATTGTATTCCCGGGTTTAGTTTTTCGGTCTTTCGCTGCTCGGCTTGTGGTTTAGGCATTACTTGCCCTCAGCCGTCGCGAGAAGAGTTAGAGAGGTTTTATTCGGCAGAAAGCTACGATGATAATAAAACTCGGGTTCCTTTTCTGGCTAATTACTTTAAGAATTTGCATCCCTGGGTAAGGATCAGCAAAATCCTGTCTTATTTTCCCGGTAAGACGGGCAGGATGCTTGATATCGGCTGCGGGAGGGGGTGGCAGTTAAAATATTTCCGCGATAGAAGCTGGAAGGTCTGGGGGACTGAATTATCGGGCATGGCTTCGGTTTTTGCCAGGGAGCAGCTCGGGCTTAATATTATTATTGATGATATCAAAAATTGCCATTTTGAAAAAGAATATTTCGACGTGGTCAGCCTTTGGCATGTATTAGAACATCTCAATGACCCCAAAGAGACATTGCGGGAAGTAGGGCGGATAATTAAAGATGAAGGGCTACTTTTTATTTCTGTCCCAAACTTTTCTTCCTGGCAGGCGCGGATTTTTAAAAAGAATTGGTTTTTAATAGACGTCCCGAAGCATTTATATCATTTTACTCCGGAAAACATGGAAGGGATACTTAGAATCGCGGGTTTCCGGGGCGTAGGGCAGAGCACGTTTTCTCTTGAGTATGGCTTTTTCAGCGCGGTTCAGAGCTTATTGAATGCTTTAGGGTTGGAATTTAATTTTCTCTGGGACTTTTTGACACATAAAACAGGCAAGATGGAGACATTAAGCAAGGCGCGCCTTTTTATGAATCTATTGTTTACAGTTTTGCTGGCGCCCCTTTGTTTTATTTTCGGGGTTATCTTTGAGTTTTTAGCTGTTTTTTTCTCTTCGGGAGCCGTCTTGACCCTAGTGGCAAGGAGGAAAAGATAAAACCTGCTACAGCCGTCGCTTATTTAAAATCTTTATCCACATAATATGGCTACTAACTTAATGAGGTTGATCGATTATTGGCTCGGGATACCGTTATGCCTATTACTGGACGGCATAAACCGCGTAATCCGGATGATGCCTTTTCGGCAGAAAGAAAAAATACCCGCCAAGGCCCTTTTCATCAAGTTGTCGGAAATGGGGGCGATAATCCTGTCGTATTCTCTGATCAAAGAAGTAAAGAAGGAATATCCCGAGAGCGAGGTATTTTTTCTTACTTTCAGCAAGAACAGGCCGCTGGTTGAAGCCCTGGATATAATAAAGCCGCAAAATATCCTGACTATAACCGAGGATTCGCTCTGGGGCTTTATCAGAGACGCCTGTAGGGTGATCTGGAGGATGAGAAAAGAGAAAATAGGCATGGTCTTTGACCTGGAGCTGTTTTCGCGTTTTACCGCCATACTTACGTATCTAAGCGGCGCAGCTAAAAGAATAGGTTTTTATCGCTATCATTTTGAGGGTTTGTACCGGGGGAACCTCTTGACGCATAATGTCCAGTACAATCCTTTAATCCACACCAGCAAATTACTCCTTTCTTTAGCGCAAGTGATGAAGTTGCCGGCTAAGTCTACGCCTGAATTGGAAAAAAGAATAGAAGACGCGGATATCTTAACTCCTGAGTTTATTCCTCCGGAGGAAGAGTTGCAGCATATACGGCAGAGGCTCGGCAGTTTGGGCGTAAGCGAAGGGGCAAGGTTGTTCCTGACTAACCCCGGAGACGGAGTCATCCCTTCGCGGGAATGGCCGCTGGATAATTTTGTTGCTTTAAGTAAAATGCTTTTAGAGGATGATAATAATTATGTGATCATCGTCGGCACAGGCGGGGTGATGAAGAAAGCGCAGGCGCTCTGCCAGCTAGTCGGTAATAAAAGATGCCTGGACCTGACTAATCAGACCAGTTTAGCTGAGGTTTTAAGCCTTTTTCACATAGCCGAGGCGCTGATAGTCAATGACTGCGGCCTGGCGCATATCGCTTCTCTGGCGCCGGTTAAAAAATTTGTTATCTTCGGCCCCGAGAGCCCGCAGCTTTACGCTCCCTTAGGCGAAAACGTCTGGATATTATACTCTAAGTTTCCCTGTTCTCCCTGCCTGTCGACATTCAACCAGAGGAAATCAGCCTGCCGGGATAGCCGTTGCCTGCAGGCGATTAGCCCGGATGAGGTGTATCATTTGATAAAGGAGCACTTAAAATGGGAAAAGCGATGATTGCGCAACCAGCCGCTGATATCAACTTCAAGATGAACTGGCGGATAATAGGCGCACTGGCACTCATATTGGTTCTGACTTTTCTAATCAGAGCCCATTTTTTAGGGCAGCAATTGGAATGCGACCAGGGGGACTACGCCTATATAGCCTGGAATTGGCAGCAAGGAAGGCTTCCCTACCAAGATTTCTTCGATAATAAGCCCCCGCTTATTTATTTAGTTTATATGGCGGTTTTAAACTTTGCCGGAGATTTTACAAAAAACATCCATTTGTTTTATGCGCTGTTGGCAGTTTTTACCACTTTTTTTCTTTACAGGTTAGCCAGCCTGATTTTCGGAGCCAGGGTAGCGCTGCTCAGCGCATTTCTCTACGGTTTATTTTCCGGAGGAGTCTTGATCACGGGTTCTTTTGCCAATCCCGAGAACCTGCTGGTCTTTTTTGTTATTCTGGCTTTTTATTTTTTCTGGGTGGCATATAAAAAAGAAAAAACTTGCTTATTTTTCCCCAGCGGCATATTTTTTGGGCTAGCAATATTGAGCAAACAGGTAGCTTTCTGGGAATTGGCTGCGGCGTCTTTTTTCCTCTGGCAGACCGCAAGGCGCAAACTTCTGTTACGCCCGCTCATGCTTAAGGCCGCCCTGCTCTGGGGTGGGGCGCTCTCAACAGTTATTCTCTTTGTCGGCTATTTTATCTTTAAGGGGGCCGGCCGCTCTCTTTTTGATGCGGTTATTTTATATAATGCCTTCTTCGGCAGGATAGTAGGCCTCAGCCAGGCAATAGTCAATTTATGGAAAGCGTTTTTCTGGACTCCGCGGGAGAATTTTTTTCTCTGGGCCTTAGCGGCATTGGGGTTATTCAAGGTATATAAAAACAGGCAGGACGAACGGGCTTTATTTGTGCTCTGTTGGTTTGCGGCAAGTATTCTCGGCGTTTCTTCGGCGCTCAGGTTTTATCCGCATTATTTCATTCAGGCCATGCCGATATTATCTATTTTAGCCGGCCTTTATTTGGGGTTAACCTTTTTTTCTCGGCCTCAAGCAGCAAAAAAATATATGGGCATGATTCTGCTTATTTTAGCCGTATGTTCTTTCCTGCGGGTAGAGTGGGATTATTATTTTAAGTATACGCCCCTGGAATCCCTGATCAATTGCCGCGGTGGTCTTGCGCGGCCAAAATTATATAAAGCGACTGCCGAGGTTGCTGCTTTTATCCGGCAGAAAACCAGCCCCCGGGACTATATCTATATCTGGGGATTGTGGCCGGAGGTATATTTTTATTCTCAAAGGCAGGCAGCTTCCAAATATTTTGTGTTTCCTTCCCACGGCGCGATGGTCGGCGGTACTGGAGAGAGGATTCTAAAAACGGTTTTCGCCGACATAGTAAAGAACAAGCCGAAATATTTCATCATCGATTATTATTTTGCGGATCTGATCAGCGCGCCGTTAAAAGAGTATCTGGATAATAACTATTTACCGGATAAAGAAATACTAGAGGGTTGCCTGATTTTACGCAGGAAAGGCCAGGACTTAAGAGGGATAGGCGCGGTTTTTTAAGGAGGTTAAAATAGCGATGTCAAAACTAACGGCGATACTTAGGTTATTAAGGCCGAGCCAGTGGCTAAAGAACCTGGTTATTTTTACCGGCCTGATATTTTCCGCAAATCTTACTAATCTTGCCTTGTTGGTTAAGGCAACAGAGGCCTTTATTATATTTTGCGCGCTTTCAGGAAGTTGTTACGTGATAAACGATATCTTTGATATCGACAGCGACAGAAGGCATTTAGAGAAGAAATTCAGGCCTTTGCCGGCCGGCCAGATAAGCGTCCCCCTGGCCTCATTCTTAGCCGGTATATTAGCTGTGCTTTCTTTGGCCCTAGCTTTCTTGGTGGATGTATATTTAGGGTTTATCTCTTTGGCTTACTTTGCATTAATCTTTCTCTACTCGGCTTCCCTAAAGAGGTTTATCATAGTGGATGCGATGGTTGTTTCTTTAGGATTTGTCCTCAGGGCGGTAGCGGGCGGGGTCGTGATAAGGGTGCCGGTTTCGCCCTGGCTTTTGTTGTGTTCTTTCTTGCTCGCCCTATTTTTGGTCCTCGGTAAACGTAGGTATGAACTGGTGGATTTAGGCAAAGAGGCCCTTTGGCATAATGCTGTCTTGGGCACCTACACGGCGGGTTTACTTGATCAGATGCTGGCTATTGTTGCCTCAGCCACAGTGATCGCCTATTCCCTGTATACTTTTACTTCTCGCACCTCTCTAATCGGCCCGTCCATGATGTTGACTATACCCTTTGTGGTCTTCGGTATTTTTCGCTACCTGGTATTGATACATCAGGGAGAAGGAGGCAGGCCCGAGCGCGTATTAACAAGAGATAGGGCTCTTATTGTAGATATACTATTGTGGGCAGGGTTAATTTTAATCCTCCTTCACAAAAAGTAAAAGGCTTAAGCCGTTAAGATGAAGGTAATGTTAATCCGGTATCACGACAGGGGCAATATCAATACGCGCTTGCCCGAAAGCCTGAATAAAAGACAAGGGGTATTGCCTCCGCTGGGCATAGCATATATCGCAGCCCTGTTAAAAGAGAACGGTTATCAAGTTAAAATCTTAGACGCCATTGCTCTTAACCTTACCAGAGACGAGGCCGCCGAAGAAATTAAAAATTTTCGGCCCGATATAGTCGGAATTACCGCGATGACCTCTTCGTTTAAAGGTTCGTTGGAGGCAGCGCAGTTAGCTCACCAGAACGCTGCTGTCGTTGTGCTCGGAGGAGCGCATTTAGCGGCTTATCCCAAGGAGGCCTTAAGCTATAAATGCATAGATTTCGGAATTATCGGCGAAGGGGAATACCCCATGTTAGAATTAGTCAGGGCCTTGGAAAACGCAAAGCCCCCCTTTGATATTAAGGGCCTTGTATATAAAAAGGGGAGCGAAATTTTTATCAATGAGCCGTTTATCGTAGATGACCTGGATAAATTGCCGTTTCCGGCAAGGGAACTTTTGCCTAATGAGAAGTATTCGTCAATTATAGGTTTGCATCCTGTCACGACCATGATCACTACGCGGGGATGTCCCTATCATTGCGCCTTTTGCGCCAAGCAGCCTTCGGATAAGAAGTATAGAGCCAGAAGCGCCCCTAATATCGTAGATGAGATGGAGTCGGCGGTAAAAAAATACGGGGTGAAAGAAATCATGTTCTACGACGATACCATCACTGCCGATAGAGGGCACATAGAGCCGCTCTGCAACGAGATTATTGCGCGGGGTTTACAGGTAGTCTGGGAGACGCCTGCCAGGGTAAACGAGATAGACGAAGCCTTATTGGCCCTGATGAAAAAGGCGGGGTGTTTAAGGATAAGATACGGCGTTGAGTCCGGAGACCCCCGGATTCTGGAATCCATGGATAAGGGTATTACTTTACCGATGGTAAAGAAGGCATTCCGTTTGACCAAAGAGGCAAGGATTCAGACTTTCGCCTATTTCATGGTAGGGTATCTGCACGATACGCTTCAATCTATGGAAAATACCCTGAATTTCGCAAAGAGCCTGGATCCGGATCTGATTATGTTTACGCTAACCGTACCTTGCCCCAAAACACCCCTTTACGAATCAGCCCGGAAAGAAGGCCTGATTAAAGGGGATTATTGGCGGGAATTCACTCTCGGATTACGAGAAGACAGGATGCCTTACCTTGCGCCTCATGCTGATAGATGGGTAAAGAAGTGCTACCGGTCGTTTTATCTTAGGCCTGCTTATATATTGAAAAGCATATCAGGGATAAGGTCATGGGACAGTATTAAAAAGCATTTTCAGGCTTTGACAGGGCTTCTGGAGTGGGATAATTAGCGCAAACTGACTATGTCTGATATTATTTTGGTACGCGTGGCTGATAGGTCAATGCCGATTCTTAAAAAAGTCGGAGCCCTGCAGCATCCGATGAATTTGGTATGTTTAGCTACTTGGTTACGCGAGCACGGGCATAATCCTGAAATTGTGGATCTGGAGGTAGAGCCGCAAGATTATTTAATTGAAAGGTTGAAATCCGCAAAACCATATTTAGTCGGAATCACCGCCATGACTCCCAATATTACAGAAGCCAGGCATATATGCACGTTATCCCGTTCCTTAGGCATAAAAACAGTGTTAGGAGGGGCGCATCCGACCGTGCTGCCTGACCGGACGCTTCAGGACACCGGCTGCGATTATGTTGTCATCGGCGAGGGGGAAAAGCCGCTTTGTGAATTATTGGACAATATCAAGAATAATATTCCTACCGATACTATTAAAGGCATAGTATTTTTGAAGGAGGGTTGCGCCTGCATAAACGAACGCCCCCCGCTTATTGAACTAAACCAGCTTCCTATTCCGGATAGGAGATTTCTTAAACTTGATTTATACCGCGGATATAGCACGCCCGGGATATCGGCCAGGGCAGCGGTAATCTTTACTTCGCGCGGCTGCGCGTATGATTGTACATTTTGCGCATCCAAGGTGATTAATCAGCGGCGTGTCAGATTCCGCGATATGGGGAGTGTATTTAAAGAAATAGATGACGTGGTTTCGCTGGGATTCCGGCATCTGACTATTGATGACGATACCTTTACGTTAGATAGCCAGAGAGTAAAACAATTTTGTTCGTATTTGAAATCAAAATATCCGCGGCTTTCCTGGGACTGCGATGCGCGCGTTGATACCGTAGATGCAGGGCTCATCAGAATAATGAAAGACTCCCATTGCAAGAAGATAGCTTTTGGCGTTGAAAGCGGTTCGCCGAGGATAATAAAATCAATTAATAAAAATATAGATATAAACCAGGTGAAGCGCGCCTTCGGCTTAGCTAAGAAGTTTAAGATATTGACGCAAGGTGATTTTGTGATCGGTTTTCCCGAAGAGGCGCCAGAGGATATTAAGGCCACAGAGGAGCTTATTTTCGAAATCAAACCGGATTTTCTTTTGCTATCGGTTTGCGTGCCTTATCCGGGAACCGCTATTTATGATTATATGCTCAAGAATGGCTACTTGACATATAAGGACTGGGATTCGTTCGTTTTCTTCGGCAAGGATATTCCTTGGCGGACCGCATATTTTAACGGCGATGAACTTGTGGCTATGCGCAAGAGCATCAGCCGCAAGTTTTATTTTCGGCCTTCTTATATATTCAAAAAGATATTATCCCTGCATAGCATAAGCGAAATAAGGTATTTAATAAAAGCAGGTCTAGCGGCCTTTGATGCTTTTTTAAATTGAGGAGGGAGTAAGGGCAAAATGAAATATTGGCGGGTAATCATACTTTGCCTTATTTTAATTCTGACTTTTCTTATCAGGGCCCACTTTGTATCGGAGGCGTTTGAAGGCGACCAGGGCATATACGCATACATCGGCTGGGGCTGGGAACACGGCAAGGTCTTATACCGGGATTTGGTAGACAACAAACCGCCCCTGGTGTTTGCTTTTTACAGAATCATCTTTAAATTGTTCGGCCATTCGGTAGAGGCTATCCGTCTGGTTTACAGCCTGTTGGCGGTGCTGACTACTTTGGCATTGTATGGGCTGGCAAGGTCGGTTTTTAAGCCGGGGACAGCCCTTTTAGGCACTTTTCTTTACGGCCTTTTTTCCGGCGGCGCCCTGATCGTCGGTTCTTTTCCCAATGCCGAGAATCTGATGGTCTTTTTTATTATTTTGGCTTTTTATCTTTTCTGGAGGGCCTGTCAGCAGGAGAAAAATTTTCTTTTTCTTCTTTGCGGAATATTTATCGGGTTGGCTGCGATGACTAAGCAGAGCGCCTTATTAGAAGGAATGGGGATGTCGGTTTTTCTTTATTCGGTATACCCTTTTAGAAAGAGCGGGTTTCTGGGCTTAAAAAGGATTGGGTTGCTCTGGTTAGGCGCGGGAATAGTTTTTAGCCTGGTCTTTGCTTATCTTATCAGTAAAGGAACACTGAAGGATTTTGTTAATTCCACGGTTTTGTACGGCCTGTTCTATGCCAGGGCAGCCGGAGTTACGCAGTCAGCCGTAAACTTCTTTAGGGCTCTAAGTTGGACGCCCCGGGAAAATTTTCCTTTATGGGTTTTGGCCGGGTTGGGAGTAGTTTTGGCTTTCAAGAAAAAAGATAGGGTTTTATTTTTTCTTCTTATTTGGCTAATTTCTGCTTTTTTGGGAGTGGCAATCACCGGGAGATTCTATCCTCAATATTTTATCCAGGCCATGCCGCCGTTGGCGCTTGTGGCGGCCTATACTTTAGAAAAATTATTCTGGCAGCCGCAGGCATCTAGGCGGAAAAAATCATTTGGAGCAGTAGTCCTTGCGCTGGCGCTCATTGTTTTCGTCAGGGCGCAATGGAATTATTATTTCAAGTACGATCCGGATGAGTCTTTAATCAATCGCAGGGGTAAGCTGGTCCGGCCGCTGATGGTTAAGGCTAATGCGGAAATGGCGGCCTTTATTAGAGAAAGGACTAAACCGGATGATTATATTTATATCTGGGGGTTCTGGCCGGAGATTTATTTTCTCTCCCAGCGGTACTCCTCTTCTAAATACGCTTTTCTTGCCGCTAGAGGCGTCATGATCAAACACTTCGCAAGCCTCGTTAAACGGCAGGTTTTAGCCGATACAATAAAAAATAAACCCGTATATTTCATCATTGATCCTCACTTTGCTGTTTTAATCGACGGTGATTTGGGCAAATATTTAGAAGATTATTATTATCTTGATAGGGAAATCGGAGGTTGCCGGGTCTTGCGCAGGAAGGGGCCTTAAACAGGGAGGGAATTCAACGGGATGCTGAAGAGGAATATCGCCATTATTTTAGTGCTATTAGTTACCTTATTTATTTATTTTCCCAGCCTGTCCTATCATTTCGTGGGAGATGACTATGTGCCCCTGGCCAAAATCGCCACCTCGGGAAATTTAAGCCAGGTGTTTGCGTTCTATTATCCGTCTATGCAGGGGGCGAGTTGTTACTTCCGTCCACTACAATGGGTACCCTATATGCTGGGTTATACTATGGGTGGTTTACCCCTGCCCCCTGATTCGGCCTGGCGCGCAGGCCATTTCCTCATTTTTTATCATATGATGAGCCTGGTTTTTCATTTAGCCAATGTGCTGTTAGTTTACCTCATCGCGGTATTTATATTTAAATCTGCCGTTAGTGGGGCATTATCCGCGCTTATCTTTGCGGTACATCCGGTAAACTCTGAAGTTGTCTGCTGGGTTACCGCAGTGGGGGACCCGGCTTTTACCTTTTTTTCGTTTTTAACACTAGTATTATTTGCCAGATTTTATCTGAGCGAAAGTAAGGCTTGCGCTGCGCTTTATTATTTGGCTTCGCTGAGCAGCTTTATGCTGGCGCTTCTTTCTAAAGAAGCGGCACTTTGCCTGCCTTTTTTGATCATCCTGGCAGCGATATTTATCCATAGCACAAGAGAAATTCCTATAGATAAGAAAAAGCTCCTTAGTTGGACCGGTTACTTTATCATCGTAGCGCTGTATTTTCTTTTGCGCAGGGCACTCCTGCCGCAGGCAACATCGCCGTGGTGGGAGCTGATTGTCAAATCTCCGGATAAAATATTCAAATTATCTTATTATTTAAAGGATCTAGTGTTGCCTTCGGACTTGGCTTTCTTGAAAAGCTTCCTTTACTATCATCACCTTATGCCTTTGGCTATAATCGCCGCCCTTATTTGCGGCGGATTATTTGTTTACTTTATTATCCGAAGGGCAAGAAAGTCGCCCCTTTTGGCTTTTTCTCTGCTTTGGGTGATGATCGGGCTCGCCCTGCCGACATTGGGCATTTTTGCTGTGGCGCGGCGGCACCTTTATTTTCCTTTGTTAGGTTACAGCATTTTTCTGGTTGCCCTGGTCTCTTTTTTAAAGAAGAAGTATCTGGTGATCCCTATATTGTCGTTGGTCATCGCATTCGAAATCGGGACAAGTTTAGAAAGGAATAACCTCTATAAATTCAGCGGAGAAATAGTGCGTGACGGCCTCTTTGAACTTAAAGCAGAGCTGCCGCAAATCAGCCCGGGCAGCTATGTGTACCTGGTTGGCTTACCCGGCATAATCAGGAATACGCCTGCCTTTTGGGCGATGACAGAAGAGAAGATAAATTTTCTTTACAAAGATAAGAATCTGCCTGTTTTCTGTTTATCGACGGTAACTTTTACAGAGAAGGGGGTTAAGGAATCGGAGGTTTCGTTTCTGGATGATTTTACCTTTACGCAGTCAATGCAGACCGGCTTGGATGAGGCAATACGCGTGGTGGGAGAGGATAATCAGACGGCCGTTTCTCAATGGGTGATGGATAAAACAGCAGGTTATCAATTCAAGATATTACAAAAAGATACGATGGGGGAAGTCGCAAAGGTTATTTTTAAGCTTGACCGGCAGCTTCTGGCCGCTAAACAGGTCTATATTATCGGCTTTAAGGATGGCAGGGTAAAGCCTTTACGCGTAATCAAACCTAAAGGATAAGGCAGCGGTTCAATGCTAAAAAGAAACACCGCCGTTATTCTGGTGCTATTAGTTGTCTTCGCCGTATATTCTCCCATTTTTTTCTCTCATTTTGTGGGCGATGATTACGGCGTTCTAGGCAAACTGGTAACCAGCAAAAGCTTGACCCAGGTATTTGAGTTTCACTGGGGAAGGGCATATTTACGGCCGCTGAACTGGGCACCTTTTTTGTTGGGTTATACTTTAGGCGGCTTGCCTGTACCTCCTGATCCGGCCTGGCAGGCCGGCCTTTTTCTTCCTCCTTACCATCTCCTGAGCATTTTATTGCACCTGGCAAGTGTATTTTTAGTCTACCTGATTGCTTTATTTGTTTTGAAATCGCGTATTTACGGCGCATTAGCCGCGTTTATCTTTGCCGTACATCCTGCCAATTCTGAGGCCGTCTGTTGGGTCTCTGCATTTGCAGACGTCGCATTCAGTTTTTTTTCGCTTCTATCAGTGGCGCTTTTTGCTAAATTCTACCTTGAGCATAACAAAAAACGCGCCTTCTTTTATTATTTCGGCTCAGTATTAAGTTTTATTCTGGCGCTATCCGCAAAGGAGACAGCATTTTGCCTGCCGTTTCTGATTATTTTAGCCATTTTGTTTCTAAGAAAAAGGAGAGAAACGCCGCAGGAAAATCAGAAGAGGTTTAGCTGGGCCGCCTACTTTCTGATTGATATTTTATATCTTGCCCTGCGTAAACTCCTTATGATGCCCAGCTATGTATTTTCTTTCCCGCGGCGCAATCTAATCCTGGAAGCGCCGCAGCAGCTCTATAAGATAGCTTATTATCTGCGTGATTTAATCTTTCCGGTAGATGCGGAATTATTAAAGCGGTTTGTTTACCGGCACTCCCTGCTTCTTCCGGCGATAGTTTTGGCTGTTTTCATCTTTAGCCTATTGGCCTGCGTTATTATCGCCAGGAGAAGGAAAAACCCCGCCTTAGCCTTATTTTTGGGCTGGATAATAATCACGCTGTTTATCCCCTTCCTGGCTGCTCATTCTCCGGCCAGGAGGCATTTATATCTTTCTTTGGCCGGATACAGTATTTTTTTAGTGAGCCTGGTCTCTTTGTTAAAGAGAAAATACGTCATCGTTACTTTGCTCTTATCCTTGATTACACTAGAGATATTGACGAGTTTAGGAAGGAATAATTTATACCTGTTTGCCGGAGAGGTCGTCCAAAAAGGATTATACGAACTGAAAAAAGAACTTCCTAGGGTTGAGCCAGAGAGTATAATCTATCTGGTGGGGTTGCCCGGCATGATTAAAAGCACCCCTGCTTTTTGGGCAGTTATCGACGCCAAGATCAGGTTTATCTATAAGGATAAAAATCAGCGGGTCGTTTGTTTATCCGTAGTCGCTTTTACCAAAAAGGGCACCAAAGATACGGATCTTTCTTTTGCCGATGATTTTACCCTTGTTCAATCTATGCAGACGGATCAAGAAGAGTTTATCCGTCTCGTAGAGGACCGCGCAGAGAAAGACGGGAGATGGGTGACTCTTTTTAATGCTAACGTGCGGTTTAAGGTTTTAGAAAGAGATGCATTTGGCAACGTCGCCAAAGTGATGTTCCGTCTTAATCCATCTTTTTTGAAAGGAAAAAAGATTTACTTTGTGGGAGTCAAAAACGGTAAAATCGGGGTTCTAAGAACAGCGCAGTTAAACTAAATATCACAAAGCGAATGTTGCGATGATAAAGGTTTGTCATATTACCGATGAGCTAGGGGTCGGCGGCTTAGAGAAGACGTTAAAGAATATAGTTTTAGGATTAGACAGGAATAAATACCAGCAACAAGTCTGGTGTTTGAAAAGAAAGGGCATCCTGGCGCACTATATAGAAAAAGAAGGGATTTTAGTGAAGGAGTGCGGGCTGGCTGGCGGGCTTAGTGTCAGGAGCATTTTGAGGTTAAAAAAGGAGCTGGATAAAGAAAACTTCCAGATTATCCATGCCCATGGTATGTTCCCTTACATCTGGACAGGGTCGGTAGCGATGTTGACTAAAATCCCCTTGGTGGTGGTGCATTGCCAAAACCTCTACGATAGTATTCTACTAAGAGATAAAATAAAGCTCTGGGCTTTAGGGCTATTTACTGTAAAGATAATTGCGGTATCGCAAGCGGTGAAGGATTCTCTTATCAGATATATAGGCATGGACTCTGATCGGATCAGCATAGTTTATAATGGTTGCGCTGAGATTAAGATAAGTGGTCCGGCGCAGAAACAGCTGATACGCCAGGAATTAGGGATAGAAGAACAAGACTTTGTTATTGGAAGCATCAGCCGTCTCGAAGAGCATAAAGGGCACCACTATCTGATCGAGGCAGTCTCGCAGCTGAGGTTTTCTTTACCTTATCTGAAATGTTTGATTGTCGGCGAGGGAAAAGCAAGGGGTGATTTGGAACGCATGGTTAATAACTTAGGCCTGAAAGGAAAGGTTATTTTTACGGGATTAAGAGAAGATATCGACAATTTGCTTTCTTTGATGCAGGTATTTGTTCAACCCTCGACTTTTATAGAAGGGCTACCCGTAGCTTTAGCCGAGGCGGCCTCGGCAGGCATCCCTTTACTTGCTACTGATATAGGCGGTAACCGCGAGATAGTCTTTGACGGCCGCAACGGGTTTATTGTCCCTGCGAAGGATGCGCAAGTGCTGGCGCAAAAACTACAATACCTTTTCCAACACCCTCTAGAGAGAGAAAAGATGGCGCAGGAAAGTCATAAGACATGGGAGGAAAAATTTTCTCTTAAAAAAATGCTCCAGGGCATAGATTCTTTATACGAAAAGTATATCAGGATAGAGGAGGACGCGGATGCGAATAAAATATTATAATACGGTATTTTACAGATGGTTCCACGCCCTGTTCAGGAGAATATTCAGGACTTTCCCTGTATATATTTACCGTAGCGATTTTCCCGAGGGGAAAATGATCGGCCGGCCTAAGCAGGTGGGGGATTTTACGATTATCGATTACGGAGGTGGCATCACTTTCGGGAAAGACGTCAAGATAGGCTTTGGCGTAAAGATTATTTCGGTCTCTACCATCACCGGCGGCAGCGGCCAGAAAAACATCAAGAAACCGGTGACTATCGGCGATAATGTGGAAATAGGGTCCAACGCCGTAATCTTGCCCGGCGTTACCATCGGCGAAAACTCGACTATAGGGGCAGGCGCAGTAGTTACGGGCAATATTCCCCCAAATTCGATTGCCTTTGGCATCCCTGCCAGAGTAGTGCGAACAAGATCTCTTCCGGAACTACCCAGTGAAGATGGCCTTGAGCCAAAGTTTTATTTCCGGACAAAACCGGAGCCCCATAATACCCAATTTATAGAGGCGATGGCTACCTACTGCTTTATTAAGGAATTTATTAAGAATAAACGCGTGCTCGATGCCGGATGCGGTTTCGGCTACGGCGTTGATTATCTGAGTAAATACGCCAAGGAAATAATAGGCGTGGATTTAATTACTTATGTAGTGGAGTGGGCTAAGAAACATTACCGCAGAGAAAACTGCCAATTTCTATTATCCGATATTGCCCACTTAGATTTTCCTGATAATTCTTTTGACGCCGTCTGCCTTCTGGAGGTAGTCCATCATACCAGGAATTACCGGGAGGTATTGAAAGAGATGCGCCGGGTTTTAAAAGAAGGCGGTTCATTTTTTGTTTCTACGCGGCAAAAGAGAGAGGGAGGGCTGAAGCCCGACTCTTCGCATATTCAGGTTTTTACAGCCGAAGAATTCAGCAATTTGCTATCGGCTATCGGATTTAAAGAGATCGAGATTTACGGCCTGGGAAGGCCAGAGGAAGTTTATGCGCTGGAGAAGAGACTCCAGAGCATAAGGAGGTTCGACTATCCGCATTTGAGGAAATATATTCCTCGCAGCATCGTTTCCCTTCTAGTTTACTTTATTTCCTGGATGTCGGGAATAACCCCCCCATACAGGCTTAAATATGAAAATTTTAAGATATCTAAAGAGGGCATAGACACAGCCCCGGGAATTATAGCGGTTTGCCGTAAATGAAATAGTTAATTTATACATACGCGGCCTAAAAAAACTTCGCCTTTAAGGGCGAAGATAAACAGAGGAAAAAATGCAAGAGGATAATTTAAGTCAACGCCTGAAAGCAAGCTCTCATTATTGTGACCGCCAAAATCAAGCCTTGTTTATCACGCATCGCTCTTATAGCGCTAGCCAAAAATTTAAAAAGTCAGTCAAAGATTATTTAATGAGCGTATTGCCGGTCAGCGCTTTGCGCCGGGGGAAAATATTAGCTTATAAACTGGTTAACTCTTTAGTTCCTTTCTTGGGGGCAATCCATAAAAAATACTATTCCAATAATAGCCTCTGCATCGATATTACAACTGCTTGTAATTTAAGATGCTTTAATTGCCAGTCTTCAGTCAGGCAGGCGCCGGCAAATGATAATATGTCTGTTGAGCAGGTCGAACGATTTGTTCAGGAAGCGATTGGTTTAAAATATTACTGGGATAGGATATCGTTATTCGGAGGAGAACCGACTCTCCATCCGCAATTTTTCAAGATCCTCGGCGCCTTAAAGCGATATAAAGATTTTAACCCCGATTGCATCATCGATGTGGTTACAAACGGGGCAGGAGAGAGGGTGAGCTCAGTATTGTCTAAATTGCCCGGCTGGCTCGCAGTAGAAAATACCGGCAAAGTAGAGGGGCAAAACAGCCATCCCTTCGGCAGTTATAATATTGCGCCCATTGATTGCCTGCCATACCGGTTCCTTACCGATTTTGCTAAGGGCTGCTCGAGGGTATCTTCCTGTTACGGGTTGGAATTATCGATCTACGGATATTATCCCTGTTCGCCATGTATGGGCGTTGACAGGGTATTTGGTTTCGATATCGGTATAAAAAAATTGTCCCTCGTTAGCGAGAAAGCCCTGAGAGGGCAGATGAAAATTCTCTGCCAATACTGTGGTTGGTTTAGAGAGCCAACCGAGATAATCTGGGAGGAAAAGATGTCTCATACTTGGAAGAGGGCTTATGCAGAATATAAAAAACAAAGGCCCAATCTCTCTCTTTATTAGCGGGCGATTCGGAAAAGGAGGAATAGGAAGCCATGGAAAACCCTTTGCGTGAAAAAATCTCTTGCACCATAGGCGCCAAAAACGCCGAAAACGATATCAGGGAATGCTTAGAGTCTGTAAAGTGGGCCGATGAGATTATCGTCGTAGACGATTTTAGTACTGACCGGACCGTAGAGGTCGCCCGCCAGTATACCGATAAGGTCTTTCAGAAGAAAATGACCGGCGACGCAGAACAGAGGAATTTCGCGATACGCCAGGCCAGCTACCGATGGATACTCTCTCTTGACGCGGATGAGCGCGTCAGTCCGCAACTAAGGGATGAAATGCTGGAAAAATTATCTCATCCGCCAGAGGCGAGCGGTTTCTATCTGCGCCGGCTCAATATCTTCCTGGGCAAGCCGGTGAGGCACTGCGGATGGTATGAAGCTAACAATCCGCGCTTTTTCAACAAAGAAAAGGCAAGATACGATACCGCTTTTAAATATTTGATGAGGATGGAGATATCCGGGCCAATGGGCGTGTTGAAAAACGACCTGCTTCATTATACCTGCAGGAACCTACGCGATTATTTTAACCGGGTCAACATCTGGTCGACGCTGAATACCGAGGACCTGATCATCAAGGGCAGGCGCGTAACCTGTCTTAGCAGCCCGTATTATTTTATCTTTAAGCCCGTAGCCGTTTTCTTTTATAAATATTTTTTAAAGGGCGGATACCTTGATGGGTTTGTGGGGTTTCTGATCTGCTCGATTTCCGCCATCACCTATTTTATCTCTTATGCAAAACTTTGGGAGGCGCAGAATATGGCGAGGGATAAAGTATGAAAGAGCTACCCGCAAGAGTCCGTCAGGAGCTCATACATTTCTATCAGACCGCAGCAGGATATGGCGCCAGGGTAGACGCGCATGACGAGCGAGCCTACCAGGAGTACGTTTCGTTTATCAGGCGCTTTGCCGGCAAAGAGGACCGCGCCTTGGACCTGGGCTGTGGGACGGGCCTCTCTACTTTTATGCTCAGCAAGGAATTAAGGGATGTTGTTGGGGTGGATATCTCTCTCATATTTATCAAGATCGCGCAAGAAAAACATCAGGCTCCCAACATCGAATTCAAATGTGCCGATATTCTGAATCTTCCTTTTGCCGATGGCAGCTTTGATATTGTCTCTTCTTTTCTTACGCTGGAGCATATTTACGATGTCGCAGGCGCCCTTTCCGAAATGGTTAGGGTAGCCAAACCCGGCGGACTGGTAATTGTTCTTGCTCCGAATTTGCTCTCGCCGTTTAACGAAGTATATAACTTGATAGATGCCTTTTCTCTAAAGAAAAACCGGCTGCGTTGGCAAAAAAGACACAGCCCTTGGAAGTCGGTGTATCTAGCCATCTATAAGGCGGCGTTGCTATTGTCAAAAAAACTGAGCCGCGAAGTTAATTTTATCTACTGTCTTCCTATTCTGGAGGACCGTTTTGATCTGATACCGGATAACGATGTAGTATATCTTTCCAATCCGATAGACCTGAAACGCTGGTTTACCAAAAATGGGCTAAAAATAGTGAAATATCAGCATGAAACAAGATGGGGCAGCATATTTCCTTCTTTTGCTACTGGAATTCATATCGTAGCCAGAAAGGACACAAAGTGAAGCATATTAAAAATGATAATCTTAAGGAAATCGAGGGGATGATAAACGATCTTTGCAAGGAGGGCCCTTCAAGAAGCCAGGAGACTTTTCTGCGCAAGCAAGTAACCCTTTCTTTTATTTCGGGCCTCTCGGGAGAAATGGATATTTTAGATGTTGGTTGCGGCTGGGGCGTTTTAAGCGCCTACCTGGCGCGGCAAGGCCACCGGGTGACGGGGGTGGATAACAACGAATCCACGCTAAAAACTGCCAGTCAGACTATAGCCAGATACGCCGCCAGCGTTGCGCTTAAGCAATGCGATGCCCAGCATCTTGATTTTCCGGATCAGTGTTTCGACTTGGTCATCTGGGAGGAGATGCTTGAGCATCTGGACCAGCCATTGTTTGCTTTAGAGGAAGGTAGAAGGGTTCTGCGGCCCCGGGGTAAAATCATCCTTTCCGTTCCTAATAGTGAGAGCCCGCGGTATAAAATTTTTCAACTGCTCGGCCTCAAAAAAATTCTTATTTTCCACGAGCATAAACAGAATTTTAACCGTAAATTGATCAGCGCCTTGGTGCGGCAGGCCGGTTTCGAGATAATTTCGCTGACCAGCGATTTTATCCCTATTCCCAAGCTGCCCTTAAGCTTTTTTTTAAACCAAAGGAAGGCATTGGCTAAAAAGTATCCTTCTTGGGGCTACCATTTATTTATGCGCAGAAAAAATGAATAAGACGCCGGCAAAAATACTCTATCTACACGAAACCTCTAAAATCAGCGGGGCAGAGAACAGCCTGATAAACCTGGTTAAAAATATGGACCGTTCTAAATTTATCCCTATTTTTATTCTTCCGCAGGACGGCCCTCTGGCGTCGGAACTGAGGAAACTAGACGTAGAGGTTGTTTTTATGGAATTCCCGCGCATCAGAAAAGGCCTCAAAGTCTTAAGTACTGTAGGGAGGATCTTGAAGCTTATCAAAGAAAAACGCGTGCAACTCCTGCATTCTAACAGTATCCGCACGCACATATATGCTGCTATCGCAGCCAGATTAGCTAAAATTCCGGTGGTCTGGCATGAACGCAATCTCCTTACCAACGAGAGAATCGATCCCGACAGATTGTTTTCTTTCCTGCCGGATAAAATTATCTGTAATTCCGGCGCGATCGCCCGCCGCTTTATGAAGAAAGGCAGATTGCTGCCTAAGGTCAGCGTGATTTATAACGGTGTGGATACCCGTCAATTTAATCCGCAAACCAGCGGCGCAAAGATAAGGAATGAATTCAGCTTAGGCGACAGTACGATATTGATAGGCATGATTAGCCGGCTCGGACCGGATAAAGGGCAGGATTATTTTCTTCAGGCAGCCAAGATGCTGCTAAATTCAGCGTCAAAGCAAGAGATAAAATTTCTGGTGGTAGGTGATGCGGTTTTTGAAGAAGACAAATGGCGCGAAGATTACCTAAGGGGCAGGGTAAAAGAACTGGGTTTGGATAATTATGTTATTTTTACCGGTTTTCGCAAGGATATGGCCGATATTATCGCTGCTTTAGATATTGTAGTTTTGGCTTCTGATGCCGAGCCCTGTGGCAGGGTTATTTTCGAGGCGATGGCCTGCAGCAAACCGGTGGTGGCCACGGATTCCGGCGGCACGCCGGAAATAGTCAAAGATTCCGAGACGGGGTTTTTAGTCAGGCCGAAACAGCCACAAGAAATGGCGGAGAAGATCCGTTGGCTGATAAATAATCCTGAGCGGGCAATTATCATGGGAAGGCAGGGTAGGAAGAGAATCGAAGCGGATTTTAAGATAGAGGATAACGTCAAGCAGATCCAGGCCATATACCTTAAGCTTCTGGATTAAGTTGCGCTGATGGGGAAAAATATTTTTACCATAACAGAGGTTGATGAGCTTATCGTCCAATTCCTGGAAAAATTAAGCAGGGAGTTGGATACGTCCCAAGACAAAAGGGTTAGCTGTCGTCTGATATTAGATAAGTTTAAAGATATTCTCTTGTTGCCTGAGATTACAGTAGCCGCGGCAGGAGAATTTTTAGAGAAGGAAGGCACCTTTATTATAGAATCTTTCTTAGCTTTCCTCAGAACGAAAGAAAAAATCCTACCGCTGAGCATCCGGCGCAATGCCGATACCTTTGCTGCGGAAATTGCCCGCCGGCCGGTGACGGCCAGGGATTATGATGAACGGATGGGCGCCCAATCTTTACAGTTTCAGATCGATAACTACTATAAGCCAAAAGATGCCGCCGCAGAAAAAAGGATAGAGGCGGTTTTAAACGCGCTTAATCCTAAAGCAGGGGAGATTATTCTTGATATCGGATGCGGAGTGGGGACATTCTCCTATCGTATCGCCTTAGCCGGCGCAAAAGCAATAGGCCTGGATTATTCGCAAGAATCTATATTTGTAGCCAGGCAACTTACCGATAGGTTCGGGTTCAATAACAATACCGGTTTTCTTATTTCTGATGCCATGGCCTTGCCCTTTAGGGCAAATGTTTTCAACAGGATCGTCTGCGCAGATTTTATCGAACACATCAGCCTTGCGGATAAGATCTTATTGCTCGACGAGATGCGGCGCGTGGTTAAAAAATCCGGCCCGATAGTAATATTTACCCCGAATAGCCTAAGGGAACGGTTAGGTTTTATCCTTCAGCGGCTGCTTTATTTTTTAAAAAGAAAACCCGCGAGCCAGACCCGGCTGCATTTCGGTTTGACAAACAGGTTTGAATTCGAGAGGCTTTTGAAAAAAAAGGGCTTTTCCTTCAGGCGTTACTATGCGGATGAAACCAGGCCTGTTTTGGCGAAGCCGCCAATTTTGAGAGATTTTTTATGCCTGCATATTTTATGGAAAGTGTGGGATTAGGCGATGAAGGTAACTTTTGTCTATACCGATTACGGGCAGTTTAATCAGAATAATTTTAACCGCGGGGTGGCGATATTATCCTCCTGTTTAAAGAAAGAGGGTTTCAGCGTAAGCCTCATTCATATCTCTAAATGCATTTCCAAAAAAGAGTTTAGAAAGCTGATTAAACAGCATAACCCGGGCCTCGTCGCTTTTTCCTGCCTTTCCCATATGTTCAGCCAGATAAAGAGTTTCTCTTGCTGGGTTAAAGAACTAGGGCTGCCGGCCTTGCACGGGGGGATGCACCCGACGGTTGCCCCTGAGGAATGCCTTGCCGAAGAAGGCATTACTGCTGTCTGCCGCGGAGAAGGGGAAGGCGCCATCGTTGATTTTTGCCGGGCCGAAGAGGCAGGCAGAGAATTAAGGAATATCCCCAATATCTGGGCCAGGGAAGACAGCCGTGTCTTCAAAAATTCCTGCAGGGGATTGATTGAAAATTTGGATTCCCTTCCCTATCCGGACTACGAAATTTTTGAATACGAGAAACTGGAAGAGGGCAGGGTGCATAAGATCCTGGTCACCCAGGCCTCCCGCGGCTGTATTTACGATTGCACT
Source organism: uncultured Planctomycetales bacterium (assembly GCA_964545575.1). Lineage (GTDB taxonomy): Bacteria > Omnitrophota > Gorgyraeia > Gygaellales > Profunditerraquicolaceae > CAZJFL01. The sequence goes on along the minus strand of CAZJFL010000003.1, from coordinate 1,339 downwards.
TACTGCTGTAACCCGCTGTTACGTTCTTTGTATACAGATAAGAAAAAATTCCTGCGCCATTATAGCGTCAGCCGCCTGCTCGATGAGATAGAGTGGGGCCTTAAATTATACCCTTTTTTAAAAGAAGTAAGATTCTACGACGACACCCTGACGCAGGATAAAAATTGGTTTAGTGAATTCGCAGTCAAATATAAAAGCCGCATCGGCCTGCCCTATTCCGGCAACGAGAGGGTCGAGAACATAGATATTGAGACGGCGCTGGCCTTAAAAGAAAGCGGCTGCGTTTCGCTGGATTTAGGCATAGAAAGCGGAGACAGCTTCATCAGGGAAGAATATATGCACCGCCGGATGAGCGATGAAAAGATTGTGGAGGCCTTTTCTATTTTAAGAAAGTGCGGTATAGGGGTTAATAGCTTCAATATCCTCGGCATGGTCGGGGAGACGCCGGATTCGGCCATTAAAACAATCAAGCTGAACGCGCGGGTTTCACCCGCAATAGTATTTAATGCTTATTTCTATCCCTTTAAAGGGTCGCAGTCTTATGATATGGTGAAAGAAAGAAAATACCCGGTCAGATACGGCGTGAGCAGTTTTTTTGAAAGGCCGGTAGTCAGGCTCGATACCATCAAAGAAGAGCACTTGACCTTTTTTTATAAATACTTTTATTTTTTGATGGGCATTTACAGGTTTTTATGGAAAAGGTTCGGACCGAAGAGCAGGCCTGAAAAGGCGCTGGATAAAATGATTACTTCTGCCTACCTGCCTTACCGCGCCTTTAATTTTTTTCATTTCGGCAAGGAGGATATCTTAAGTTTTTTAAGAAAACATCCCGGCCCGTATGTTGCTTTGCGCAAAGCTTATCGTTCTCTTAAGGGCAAAAGATGAAAGTAAGAGATATGCTTAAAAAAATTTATTTTTCCTTGCGCGCGCTAATACTGTATTTGCTGCCGTCAAAGTCAGCTGATAGCAGCATACCCGCGCAGGATATTCGATCCATTCTTGTAATCAGGATAGACCGTATCGGAGACCTGGTCGTGTCCTTGCCGGCCTTAAAAGCGCTGAAAGAAAATTTTCCTCAGGCAAAGATTTCGGTTCTGGTACGTTGCGGCAATGAAGCGCTGCTGAAGAATTTTTCCTGGATCGACGAAGTTATGGCCTATCGGGGTTTTGGCCGCGCCGTAAAGCAATTAAGGCAGAAGCATTTTGATTTAGTCGTTGATTTTCTGATGGATTATCCGCTTGAGACCGCATTGCTGGCATATTTAAGCCGGGCAAGGTTAACCGCGGGTTTTAATATTGAGTCGCGAGGCCGCCTCTTTGCCATTGGAATCAACCCGGA
>CAZJFL010000002.1:0-131692 GCA_964545575.1 uncultured Planctomycetales bacterium | reverse complement strand
GGTTTTAAGCCTCCTTACGACGCTACGGTGATCAGAAAATTAAAAGCAGCGGGTATGGCTATTCTGCCGCTTAAAACCAATATGGATGAGTTCGCCTTTGGTTCATCGACGGAAAACTCCTGTTTCGGCCCCACGCATAATCCCTGGGACCTGGAATGCGTTCCCGGCGGTTCCTCGGGCGGCTCTGCGGCAGCAGTGGCTGCGGATGAAGCCATCTGGGCGCTGGGCTCGGATACCGGCGGCTCTATCAGGCAACCGGCGGCATTTTGCGGCGTAGTAGGGATGAAGCCGACCTACGGCCGGGTCTCCCGTTACGGGCTGATTGCCTTTGCCTCCAGCCTTGACCAGATCGGCCCCCTGACTAAAGATGTGCGGGATTGCGCGCTGCTGATGAATATGATTTGCGGGTATGAACCAAAAGATGCGACTTGCGTGAATGCTGTTGTCCCCGACTATACCCAGGCTTTAGCCAACGATATAAAAGGTATAAAAATCGGTATCCCCAAAGAATATTTTATCGAGGGCATAGAGCCCGAAGTTAAGAAAATAATAGAAGAGGCGATAGCCAAGCTTAAGGATTTGGGTGCCGAGGCGAAGCCGGTATCTTTGCCGCATACCCGGTATGCGGTCCCGGTTTACTATATTATTGCTACTGCCGAGGCCAGTTCTAACCTGGCCAGATTTGACGGCGTCCAGTACGGCTGGCGCTCAAAAGAGAAAGCGCAGAACTTAATTGAGATGTATAAAAATACCCGGGGCGAAGCTTTTGGCGAAGAAGCAAAACGCCGGATCCTTTTGGGGACTTTTGCCCTCTCCCACGGATATTATGACGCCTATTACCTGCGGGCCCTGAAGGTACGCACGTTGATTAAAGAGGATTTTGACCGCGCCTTTGGAGAATGCGATTGCATAGTCACACCTACTTCTCCCACGGCAGCTTTTAAAATCGGGGAAAAAACAGACGATCCTTTAAAGATGTACCTTTCGGATATCTATACTATTTCGGTCAACCTGGCCGGGATTCCGGGGATATCCGTCCCTTGCGGCTTCACCAAAAAAGGGCTTCCGGTAGGACTGCAGGTTTTAGCCAAACCCTTTGCCGAAGAGACGCTTTTTAAAGTAGCGCATACTTACGAACAGAATACCGAATGGCATAAAGTTAAAGCAAAGATTTAATCCCCTACGGGGAGGGAACCCCGGCCTTTAGGCCGAGGGGGTTCCACTCAGATGGAATACGAGGCGGTCATAGGATTAGAGGTCCACCTGCATTTGGAAACCAAAAGCAAAGCCTTTTGCGGCTGTGCCACTGAGTTTGGTAAGGATGCCAATGCACAGGTCTGCCCGGTATGTTTAGGGTTTCCCGGGTCGCTGCCGGTATTAAATAAAATCGCTCTGGATTATGCCATCAAAGTAGCGTTGGCCTTGAATTGCCAGGTGCAGGAATACACCAGGTTTGACCGCAAGCATTACTATTATCCTGACCTGCCCAAAAATTACCAGATCTCCCAGTATGACCTACCGTTATCCAGAAACGGATTTCTGGATATAGATATCGACGGCAAAACTAAACGCATCGGCATCACCCGCGCGCACCTGGAGGAAGATGCGGGAAAATTAATCCATAAAGAAAATACGACCCTGGTAGATTTTAACCGCGCAGGCATCCCTTTATTAGAAATAGTCAGCGACCCGGATATCAACTCTCCCCAGGAGGCATACGCATACCTGACTAGTTTAAAGAGCCTGATTGAGTATCTGGATGTTTCTGATTGCGATATGGAAAAGGGGTCGCTACGCTGCGACGCCAATATTTCTCTTAGGCCAAAAGGCGCAAAAGAGCTGGGCACAAAAGCAGAGCTTAAAAATATGAATTCTTTTAAGGCCGTCAGGGATGCGTTGGCCTTTGAAATCAGGCGCCAGACGGAAATACTGGATGCTGGCGAAAAAATTATTCAGGAAACGCGGCTCTGGGATGAAAAATCCCAGGAGACATTTTCCATGCGCAGCAAAGAAGAAGCCAAGGATTACCGCTATTTTCCCGAACCCGATTTGCCGCCGTTTATGATTAAAGAAGAGAAAATCGCCGAGATACAAGATACCATAGGCGAATTACCTAAAGAGAAAATGCAACGCTTTATCAAGGATTATGGTTTATCGCAGTACGATGCAAAAATACTTGTAGGCAATAAATCAGACGCAGCCTATGCGGAAACCTGTTTAAGGGGATATCCGCAAAAAGATAAGAAGGCCGTTGCAAATTGGCTGGTCGGGCCGATAGCGGCTATCGCTTCGGATAACGCTGTTTCAATTTCCGGGTTAGGTATTTTACCAAAAGACGTTCTTGAGTTAATCGCTTTTGTGGAAAATGGAAAAATTTCTCATTTAGCCGGGAAGTCGGTTTTAGCGGAAATGGCAAAAACTCACAAATCCCCGGCACAAATTATATCTGCCCAGAACCTCGTACAAATTTCCGATGAGGCAAGCCTGGAGGAAGATGTTAATTTGGTTATTCAGGAGAATCCCAAAGTCGTCCAGGATTATAAAACAGGAAAAGAAAGCTCAATCATGTTTCTTGTCGGTCAGGTGATGAAGAAGACGCAAGGCAAAGCTAATCCTAAGGTAGTCCAGGAGATATTAAAAAGAATTCTAAAGGATTCATCTTTATGATTGCATAGATTAAAAAGCAGATTACACAGATTAAAGCGCCAACGATAGCATCTGTGTAATCTTTTTAAAATCTGTGTAATCAGAGGCCTCCCGCTAAAATTTTCCAGAGGCCTCTTAAAGCGGAGGTTGACTGATGTTTAAAAAGTTTCTTCTTGGCGGTATCATCTTTATTTTTCTTGTTTCGGCAGTGTCGGTGGCAATCTCGGCAATAGAGAAAAAGAAGAACGACGAGCTTTACCGGCAGGTAGAGTTATTTTCCGACGCGCTGGCGATTATTCAGGAAGACTACGTCGATGAGCCCAAGCCCAAAGACCTGATTTACGGCGCCTTAAAAGGGATGCTGGCGGGATTAGACGCCCACAGCCAGTTTTTAGACCCGGATACCTACAACGAATTAAAAGTGGAGACACAGGGAAAGTTCGGCGGCATCGGCATAGAGATTACCGTCAAGGACGGTTTATTGACGGTGATTACCCCCATTGAGGATACGCCGGCCTGGAAAGTGGGTATCAAGGCAGGCGACCGGATTGTCAAAATTGAAAATGAATTGACGCGCGATATGACCCTGACTGACGCGGTCAAGAAGATGCGCGGGAAGCCGGGGGAGGTAGTGAACCTTACAATTTTGAGGGAATCCGAGAAGAAGCTTCTAGAGTTTAAGATTACGCGCGACACCATCAAGATCAAAGATATAAAAGAGGCGCGGCTCCTGGAAGACGGTATCGGCTATATCCGGTTAGTGGAGTTCAGGGAGAATACGCCAAAGGATATAACCCTCGCCCTGGATAAACTAAAAAAAGAGGGGATGAACGCTCTGATTCTTGATTTGCGTAATAATCCCGGCGGCCTACTTACCGTCGCTGCCGAGGTAGCCGAAAAATTTATGGAAAAGGGAAAGATTATTGTTTATACCAAAGGCCGGAAACCGGCGCAAAACTTAGAGTTTGTTTCCCGTTCCAATCAGCCGATTCTGGATATACCGATGGTTGTTTTAATCAATGAAGGCTCTGCCTCCGGAAGCGAGATAGTCGCGGCAGCGCTGCAGGATTATAAACGGGCGATTATTTTGGGCGTGACGTCCTTCGGTAAAGGCTCGGTGCAGACGGTCATACCCCTCGGCGACGGTTCGGCATTGCGGCTGACCACCAGTAAATATTTTACGCCCCTGGGCAAAGAGATACACGGTAAAGGGGTTACCCCGGATATCGTGGTTAAAGAAGGAAAAATCCAGTTAATCAGCGCAAAAGAAGCGCTGATTACAAAAACGCAAGAGGTGTTTGAGGCGGTGGAGAAAAAAGAAGACACCGGCGCAAAAGATAATAAAGTAGAGGATTATAAATCCGATAACCAGCTGATACGCGCAGTGGACGTGCTTAAGGCATTGAAGATTTATAGAAGCGGCAAATGAAAAGCTATAATACAGGATACAAAATAGCGGTTATAGTTTTATCCTTTGTCATCATTATTCAATGGATACTGTTGATTAAGCCTAAACCGAAACCCACCCCGGAAGTTATTCCCCCGGCCGTAAAAGGAATGATCGCCATAGTGCTGGATGACTGGGGATATAATCTGAATAATCTGGAGCTTCTTCGCCAGATAAAATACCCTCTTACGGTATCGGTTTTGCCGGGTTTGAGTTATTCTAAAAGCGTAGCCGTACAGCTGCATCAAAAAGGCTGCCAGATAATCCTGCATTTACCGATGGAGCCCCAGGCGCGCCAGAAATTCAGGTTAGAAAAAAACACCATTATGGTCTCGATGAACGAAGCCGAGATAAAAAATATCATCGCAGAGGACCTGTCAAACGTACCTTATTTGCAGGGGGTATCTAACCATATGGGCTCCAAAGCCACTGAAGACGCCGGAACAATGGCGGTTATCTTCAGAGAATTAAAGAAAAGGCACCTTTATTTTCTGGATAGTTTTGCCAGCGAAGAATCGGTGTGCCTGGATTTGGCGCATAAAATGCGCCTGGCTTTTGCCAGGAGAGACATCTTCTTGGATAATCAGGATAATCCTGAATACATCAGAGGCCAGATTTATAAGCTTAAAACCCGGGCCCGTGTTTACGGCCGGGCAATAGGGATCGGGCATGACCGCAAGGCGACGCTGGAAGTCTTAAAAGAGATGATGCCCAAATTATCTAAAGAGGGATATAAGTTCGTGTTCGTGTCGGAGCTGGTTAAATAATGTATGTATTAGGAATCGAGACATCCTGCGATGAAACTGCTGCTGCCGTAGTAAAAGACGGCAGAAGGATATGTTCCAATGTAGTCTCCTCGAGCTTGAGCTTTCATAAAAAATACGGCGGGGTTATTCCGGAAATAGCCTTTCGTAGGCAGCTAGAGACAATTGCCCAGGTCGCGGATTCTTCGCTTAAAGAAGCAGGAGTCGCACTTAGCCGGATTAAGTTAGTCAGCGTAACGAGCGGCCCCGGGCTTTTAGGATCGTTGCTAGTGGGGATATCTTTTGCCAAGAGTGTGAGCCAGAGCCTTAAGGTACCTTTGTTAGGCGTAGACCATCTACAAAGCCATATTTACGCTAATTTTTTAAACCGCCAGGATCTGCCTTTGCCGTTTGCCGCTTTGGTGGTTTCCGGCGGCCACACCAGTTTATTTTATTTGAAAGACTTTGATGCGATACAACTTTTGGGCTCTACCCTTGATGATGCCTGCGGAGAGACATTTGATAAAGTGGCTAAGATCTTAGGCCTCGGTTATCCGGGCGGGCCGCTGATTGAGTCAATGGCTAAAAAAGGCAATCCTAAAAAAATAAAGTTCAATTGCTCTGATACTGAAAACCCGTTAGATTTCAGTTTTAGCGGGATAAAGACAGCGGTGTTATACTGGGTGAGGAAAAGAGATCCGCAACCGGCTGAGAAAAGAGATATCGCCGCTTCTTTTCAGGAATCAGCCATCGATACCCTGGTAAGAAAATCAATCTTGGCCTGCAGGATGAAAAACGTAAATAAGCTGCTGGTAGGCGGAGGCGTAGCCGCTAATAGCAGGTTAAGGGAAAAGCTTCTTCAGGCCGGCACAGATAAAGGGGTTAAGGTTTATTTTCCTGCGCGGCAGCTTTGTATGGATAATGCGGCCATGGTCGCCGGGCTAGGTTATCAGTTATTTAAAAAGGGGCATCAATCAGATTTAAGTTTGAACGCGGATTTAAACTAGAGGAGGGGATATGCTTGCGGATATGCAGATTATCATGCGCTTGACGTTATCGGTGATTTTAAGCGGTTTAATCGGGCTTGAGCGGCAGGTGCACCGCCGCCATGCGGGATTGCGCACGCATATTCTGGTCTGCCTGGGTTCCTGCCTTATCATGTTGACATCGCTGTACATTTTTGATATATATGAAAACAGGGTTCCTTTGGACCCGGCCAGAATCGCTGCCGGAGTGATTACCGGCATCGGTTTTCTAGGCGCCGGCACGATCATCCGCGAAAGAGAAAGAGTGAGGGGCCTGACTACGGCGGCGAGCCTCTGGGTAGTCGCGGGTATCGGGCTGGCGGTGGGATGCGGTTTTTACCTGGCAGCCGTATTTACCACAATTTTGTCATTGGTGGTGCTTTTCTTACTCAGGTATATGGAAAGTATGGTATTTTTTAGCGAGGTAAATTCGCATACGCTGATAGATAAGAAAAATGATAGACGCTACAATTTACGTCGTCCGCCAAAGAACTATGGCGGACTTCCGTAAATTGTATGCTCATTTAAAGGAGGTGGGCGATGGCTTTTACTACCGGCAGAAGGAAAATAGAAGATAAGGTCTTAGACGTTGATGCCGAGATGCAGGGGAGCCTGAATTTTAAAGAGCCGGTCAACCTGCGCATCAACGGTAAGTTTCAGGGGACGCTAGAAACTAAGGGTAACCTGACCGTAGGCCAGAGCGCAGTGGTTCTTGCGGAGATTATGGGAGACAATATTGTTATCGGCGGCAGGGTAAAAGGCAGGATTACCGCTAAAGAAAGATTGACCCTCCTGCCTTCGGCAATAGTGGAGGGAGACATCTATCCTACCAGATTGAATGTCGCGGAAGGAGCGATCCTGGAAGGAAGATGCATGATGCTGCATGATTTTATGAACTCCGAGGAGCTTTCGCGTTACCTGGAAGTGGACCTTAATTCTGTAATGGAGTGGGCTACGTCGGGCAAGGTCCCGGGCGCAAGAGAAGGCGGTGACTGGAAATTTGAGAGAAAAGCGATAGATTCCTGGGTTGCCGAAGGAAAAATCGGCAAATAATAAAAATTAAGCATGGCAGAAGAAAAACTTTTAACTATCAGGGATGTTTCGATAATCCTGGGCGTCTCGGAAAAAGAGGTCATTGATTTAGCAGAAACTGGCCAAATCCCCGCTTATAAGATAGGCGGTATATATTTAAGGTTTAAGCGCCAGCAGATAGATGAGTTCCGTAAAAGACGGAACCCCGCTTCTTCTTTGCAGAAGGCGTCCCTCGAGAAATATTCCCTAAAAGAAAAAATCGACGATTTCTTCTATTTTAATGATTTTTACATCTTGTCCGCCGTGCTGATCCTGCTGATCCTGCTGATTATATTACGGGGATACTAAAAAATAATGGTTTCTCATCCTAGATTTTGCGACCTTGGCTTTGCCAAGGTCGATATAGATAGAAAGGCGCGCCGGGGGTTTCCCGAGGTAGTCTATTGCCCGGGAAAGGAAAAAGCCCACCTTAAAAAAATCGCGCGCAAGCTAATCAGCCATAAACAGGAATTACTCCTGACAAAATTAGAAAAGAGTGCCTTCTTATACCTGAAAAAATCATTCCCCGCATTAAAATATAACCCTCAGGCAAAGATCGGTTATTTAGTCAGGGCTCATCCGAAACCCCCGAGGGGCATGGTAGCGGTGATTTCAGCAGGCACCTCGGACATGCCGGTGGCAGAGGAGGCAGCGGTTACTTTGGAGGTGATGGGTAATCGTGTAAAGAGGCTTTATGATGTCGGCGTGGCAGGCGTACACCGGCTGCTGAACAGTATGGAATTAATCAGGAAGGCAAAGGTAATCGTGGTCGTCGCCGGAATGGAAGGAGCCTTGGCAAGCTTAATCAGCGGTTTGGTGAGTTGTCCGGTAATTGCCGTTCCCACCAGCTGCGGCTATGGCGCCAGTTTTAAAGGACTAGCGGCGTTACTGACCATGCTTAATTCCTGCTCTCCGGGAGTGGCGGTAGTAAATATTGATAACGGCTTTGGCGCGGGGTATTTCGCGAGCCTAGTCAACAGATGATTTCTTTAAAAGAAGGTGTAAAGTTTCACGGGCACCTGGGCCCTTATTTGGTCTTAGGGATTTTGGCTGGGGACCTGGCGCTAGAGAGACTAGGTGCAAAAAAATATTTTGGTTTAAAGGTCAAGGTCCGGGGTGCTACAAAAAAGCCAAAATCCTGCTTTTTAGATGGGCTGCAGCTTTCGACGGGGGCAACTTTTGGCAAAGGCAATATTGAGAAAAAAGAATCCGGGCAGGTCAGGATTTTATTCTGTAATTTAGAAAATAATAAAAAATTAAATATTTCCTTAAAAGAAAGCCTGATGCAAAAATTAGACGGCCTAAAAGGGCATCATGATTCAGAGGTATTCGCTAAAATTTTATACAAAACCAACCCGCTAAAATTATTTAATTTGGTTTAAGGAGCGCGAAGTAATGGCCCTCTCGGGACTGGATATCTACAAATTATTACCCAAAACCAATTGCCGCGAATGCGGGTTTGCCACTTGTCTCGCCTTTGCCATGCAGTTAGCTAAAAAAGCGATTGCCCTGGAAAAGTGCCCTTATGTAACCGTAGAGTCAAAGAAGATCCTGGAGGCCTCTGCTCAGCCGCCAATAAAATTAATCACTATCGGCGCCGGTGATAATAAATTAGAGGTTGGCAATGAGGCCGTCTTATTCCGCCACGAAGAAAAGTTTCACCATCCAGCGGGAATCGGGTTTATCATCGAGGACGGCTTGGCGGATAGCGAAATAAAAGAGAAATTAGAGCGTATCAACAAGCTGTCCTTTGAGCGGGTGGGCCAGGCGTTAGAGGTCAATTTAGTCGCCATAAAACAGATAAGAAATAAAGAAAGATTTACCGAAGCAGTCAAGCTCGTCTTAAATAATACCAAGCTTGGTTTAGTCTTAATGAGCGATGATTTAACCGCCTTAAGGCAGGCTTTAGAGATTTCAAAAGATAAGAAGCCGTTAGTTTATCATGCTACAGGAGAAAATCTGGCAGAAATTTCCAAGCTGGCGCAGGAGTTTAAAGTGCCGTTGGTAGTTTCGGCAAATAGCCTGGATGAACTCACTACTTTAACCCAGGAATTAAATAAACAGGCAGTAGCGGATTTAGTTTTAGATACCGGCCTAAAATCAATTTCAGAAAAAATCTGGGATTTAACGCAAATCAGGCGCCAGGCGCTTAAAAAATCTAACCGTAGCCTTGGGTTTCCGGTTTTGGCCATCGTCGATAAAGCCGATCCTTACCTGGAAGCAATGGAGGCAGCCACTTTTATTGCCAAATATGCCGGTATTGTATTACTTGGAGGCATCGAAGCCTGGGAAATATTAGCGCTTTTGACCTTGCGGCAGAATATTTACACTGACCCGCAAAAGCCTTTGCAGATTGAGCCTAAGCTTTATGCCGTAGGCCAGGCGAATGACAAATCGCCGGTTCTGGTCACCACCAACTTCTCACTTACTTATTACACGGTATTAGGAGAAGTGGAGGCAAGCAAGATCCCATCCTATATTTTAAGCGTGGATACGGAAGGGATGTCAGTGCTGACTGCCTGGGCAGCAGAGAAGTTTACGCCTGAGAAGATCTCGGAATCGTTAAATAAGTTTTCGGTTCAAGACGCAGTTAAGCATAATCGCCTGATCATACCCGGCTATGTGGCGGTGATGAGCGGGGATCTGGAAGAGCAGGCCGGCTGGAAGATCGTCGTCGGCCCCAAAGAAGCCGCCGGAATCCCCTCATTTTTGAAAAACTTATAGTTTTGCGGGTCCTGCCGCGGGGCGCCTCTCGCCAAATTTGGCTCGAGGCATCCCCGCGTCACCCGCAAAAAAAAAATAATATATTTACTTAGAAATGGAAAAATTCCGCGTTACATTCTGGCCCGATAATAAGTCTGTAGAAGTCGCCAAGGATACGACGATTTTAGCGGCGGCGATTACGGCCGGGGCCTATATTAATTCTGTCTGCGGCGGAGACGGCGTTTGTGGCAGATGCAAAGTAATTGTTAAAAAAGGCAAGGTTTTGACCCAGCCTACGGGAATCATCAGTTTGGATGAACGCAAGAAAGGAATATATCTTGCCTGCCTGACCACCGTCCACAGCGACTTGGAAGTAGAAATTCCGCCTGAATCTAGGTTAAGCTTAGAGGGATTGACTCCGGAAGAAATCCATCAGAAGGCAAAGGGGATTTACGGCGAATCAGAGGAGGTAGAGGCAGAGAAGGCTATCGTATCCGGTATCTTTAAGCAGGCACCGCTGACCATAAAATTATATTTAGAGATACCCCAGCCAAACCTCGACGATAAAATCAGCGATTTAGAGAGGCTGGTCCGTCAGATAAAGCGGGTTAAAGAGATGCCCCGGATACATACGGGATTAACCAATGTCCGGGAGTTAAGCGAATTGTTGCGTTCCTGCGAATGGAAGGTCACTGTAACCGTAGGCGATAAGGACGCGATGTCAGAAATATTGCTTATCGAGCCGGGGAATACCTCTCTAAAAAATTTCGGTTTCTGTTTTGATATCGGGACCACCACCATCACCGGCCAATTAGTCGATTTAAACTCCGGGGAAACCTTAGGCACCAAGGCCACCTATAACAAACAGATTGCTTTTGGCAGCGACGTGATTACGCGGATTATCTATGCCAAAGAGCAGGAGGGCCTGGAAGATCTGCATCTGGCGGTAGCAGACTGTATAGAACAGATAATTCATGAGCTGGTTAAGGAACACCATATTGATTTAAATGATGTAACCTGCGTCTTGTGCGCCGGAAATACCACGATGATCCATCTTTTGCTCTGTATTGACCCTACTTATATCCGCAAAGAGCCGTATGTGCCCACGGCAAACTTTATTCCCGCAATCCGGGCCTCTGAAGCAGGGATAAAGATTAATCCCAAAGGCCTGCTTACTTGCGTTCCGGGAGTAGCCAGTTACGTCGGCGGCGATATTACCGCCGGGATTTTGTCCTGCGGATTAGAGCGGGAAGAAGATTTGTGCGTTTTAATTGATATCGGCACTAACGGCGAAATCGCCTTGGGCAACAAAGAGTTTTTTATTGCCTGCGCTGCCTCTGCGGGGCCGGCTTTTGAAGGGAGCGGAGTATCAAGCGGCATGCGCGCCGGACGGGCAGCTATACAGAAGGCAAAAATAAACCCCCAAGATTTTAAGGTTAATTATACCACTATCGGAGGCGCTAAGCCGCGCGGCATCTGCGGCTCAGGCTACATTGAGATTATCGCAGAAATGCTGCGTGTAGGCATCTTAGATAAAGACGGCAAGATTAAGCCCATCCAGAATAAACGGGTGAGAAATAGCGAAGCCGGCAGAGAATTTGTAATCGCATTCAAAGAAGAAACTGATACCGCTGTTGATATAGTGATTACCGAGGCCGATATCGATAATCTTAAACGCGCCAAGGCTGCGATTTATTCTGCCACTGCCAGTTTAATCAGGCATATGCGTCTGGATTTCGCGCAGGTAAAGAAGTTTTTCATTGCCGGCGCATTCGGAACATCGATAGACGTTCCTAATGCCATTGCCATAGGATTGCTTCCGGATTTGGAAAAATCCCGTTTTATCTTTGTGGGTAACAGTTCTTTAGCCGGCGCCCGGCAGATGCTCTTGTCGGAAGAGGCCAGAAGAAAAGCCGATGCCATCGCCAAAAAAGTGACTTATTTTGAATTATCGGTGGACCCGGATTATATGGATGAATATATGGCGGCGCTTTTCTTTCCGCATACGGATTTAAGAAGATTCCCTAGCGTAAAAATATAGATGGGCTACGTGATCGCAATCGCAGGCAAGGGCGGCACAGGTAAAACTACCGTGGCTGCGCTTTTGGTCAGAGCCTTAAAGATGCACAAAAAGGGCTCTGTTTTAGCCATAGATGCCGACCCGAACAGTAACCTCGGTGAGGCCTTAGGCCTAGAGGTAAAAAAGAGTATCGGCTCAATTCTCGACGCCATTGCCGCTAATCCCGAGAGTGTGCCCGAAGGCATGTCAAAGGAGAGGTTTATTGATTACCAGGTGCAGATGGCGATAGAGGAAGCAGAGGGGTTTGATTTATTAACCATGGGTAAGCCGGAAGGCCCGGGTTGTTATTGTTACGTCAATAATGTGTTGCGTAATGTCATGTCTCGGCTGATTACCGACTATGACTATATCGTTATTGATAATGAGGCTGGTTTAGAGCACCTTTCCCGCCGGACTACGCGCGCTGCGGACGTATTATTGGCGGTTTCCGACGCGACACCGGTAGGCCTGAGGGCGGTAAAAAGAATCAGGGATTTAGTCAAAGAGCTGGATATCAAGACAAAGAAAAATCTTTTGTTGGTTAACCGCTACGCCTGTGATATCGAAAAGGAAAAACTAAAAGGAATAGACCTGGAGTATATCGGGCATATTCCTGAAGATAAGCAAATCAGCAAAATCAGCCTAAACGGCAATTCTTTGCTTAAGCTAAAAGGTAACGCGCCAAGCTTAGAGCTCTTGCGTAAATTAGGAGAAAAGATATGGCATTAGAATCGATTATGGAAAAGTGGTCCGGGGAAGTGGCAGTAGTGACTATCGGCTCCCAGAAAGCCGAAGGCGGCAGCCGCCAGGGAACCATCGGGGTCGGGGGACAGAGAGCCCTGCCGTTTTTATTCGCCGAAGGCAATTTGCCTTACCCGCCGGTAATCGCTTCCGAAATCTGGGATGTTATCCCTGGTGATTGGCCGCAGGAATTGGCAGGCGCTTACGGCGATAGTTTAAAAGACCCGCTTACCTGGGCGCAAATGTGCGTAGAAAAGCATAGGACAGGGCTTCTATGTTTGAGGCTTCAAGGCGCGCATCCGGATTTCGGCAATAAGACCCCTGAGGCAGAAGCGGATCTCGTCAGGCAATTATTAAAAAAGGTAGGAGTGCCTTTGATCATCGTCGGATGCGGCGATGACGAAAAAGACAATCTGGTATTACCGGCGGTCTGCGAAGCGGCAAAAGGAGAGCGTTGCCTTGTCGGTTGCGCCGCGCAGGATAATTATAAGACTCTGGCGGCGGCAGTGTTAGCCGACGGGCATAATCTTATCGCGGAGTCGCCCATAGACATAAATATTGCCAAACAACTGAATATTCTGATTTCCGATATGAGCCTGCCGCTGGAACGGATCGTGATTAATCCTACCATCGGCGCTTTAGGTTACGGTTTGGAATACGCCTATTCGATTATGGAGCGGGCGCGTTTAGCTGCCTTAGCCGGTGATAAAACCGTAGCCAGTCCTTTTATTTGTTTTGCGGGGCAGGAATCCTGGCGGGCAAAAGAAGCTAAGGCAGAAGCAGAGCAGGGGATAATGTGGGAAGTGATTACTGCCACGGCTTTAATTCAGGCCGGCGCGGATATTTTAGTAATGCGGCATCCCTTGGCTATAGAAAAAGTAAACAAATACATAGGAGATTTATATAAATCCTAAATCCGAAATCCTAAACTCTAAACAAACTCAAAATTCAAAACTAAAAAACTCAAAACGTTTTGTATTTTGGGTTTTGGATTTGTTTAGGATTTAGTGTTTAGGGTTTAGAGTTTAAAATTAGGAGTGTACTTATGTTTATTATTGGTGAACTAATTAACGGGATGTATAAAGATATCGGCAGGGCGATAAAAGAGAAAGATAAGGTGACTATCCAGAAATGCGCTATGGAGCAGATTAAATGCGGGGCAGATGCCTTGGATATCAATTGCGGCCCGGCTTCGCGCGAGCCGATCTCGGATATTCAGTGGTTGGCGCAAACCATACAGGAAGTCACAGATAGCCCTTTAGCCATAGATTCCAGCAAGCCCGAGGTCATCGAATCCGGATTAAAGGTTATAAAAAATAAAGCCATCATCAATTCTACCACCGCCGACCCGGAAAAACTGGAAGTGCTGGTGCCTTTAGCCAAAAAATATCATGCTAAACTAATCGGGCTCACTATCAGCACCAAAGGCATACCGCAGAATAAGGACCAGAGGCTGGAGTTGGCCGCCACAATCGTAGCTTGCTGCTCGGATCAGGGATTTCCGATAGATGACCTTTACCTTGACCCGATAGTGATGCCGGTTAATGTCGCGCAGGCCCAGATGCGCGATATTTTAGAGGTGATTCATGAGTTTAAGATTATTTCCGACCCCAGCCCCAAAACCATCGTCGGATTAAGCAATGTTTCGCAGGGCGCCTGCGTGCGTAATCTCATTAACCGCACATTCCTGACCATGGCCATCACCTTTGGATTAGATGCGGCGATACTGGACCCTAAAGATGCGCAATTGATGGATGCCGCGATTACCGCAGAATTGATCCTGAATAAGCAAATATATTGCGATTCCTATCTTGACGCCTACCGTAAAAGATAGTATTATAATATTTTGAAATGGCGGCGTAACTCAGCCCGATAGAGTAGTCGGCTCATACCCGATAAGTCGGTGGTTTAAATCCACCCGCCGCCATTTTTATTAGCATCGGGTGGGAGCGTCCACCGAGGTGGTTTTCCCGCTAAGCGATTTAAAATGAGAGCGGGACCCCGCTAGCGGAACTAAGATGATATAGCGGGGATCCACCCGCCGCCACCAATTTCGCTTGCATTTTAAGTAATCGGCAAAATTGCCCATGCGAGTGGCACTCTGTGATTCTAGTTCAGGAGTGCATACTCGTCGCCACCAAATTTTCGCAAGATGGATACAAAAAAATATGTAATTACCTATTACCTGATTATTATCGCAGTATTTGTTTTGCTCTTTTATTTTAAGACCGTAAAACCAAAAGGCTATTCCCTGTGGCAGCCTCAGGCAGGAGAGCTAAGCAGGCAACAGCAAGCGCCTCTAATACCGCGGCAAGATTTTAACCGGCAAAATGAAGAGCTCCGGATAAAGCAGGAAGATATCAGCCGGCAGCAGCAGGACTTAAAAAGAGATTTTGATGATTTTAGAAGACAACAGCAAGACCTGAAAAGGCAACAGGATGAGATGGCAAACTTTACCAGCAGGCAAGTTGATATATATAAGGCCACGCATACTCTCCCGTAAAAAAACAGCTTAAGCCAAAAAATAGAATGATCCTCCAGCAGGTAAGCCAGTATATTAAGAAACACCGGCTTCTTAAGAAGGGCGAGAGCGTCGTTGTCGGCGTCTCAGGCGGCCCGGATTCCCTAGCCCTGCTTTATTTGTTAAACAGCTTGAAAAAAGAATGGAAGCTTAAGCTGCACATTGCCCATCTTGACCATATGTTAAGGAAAGATTCCTTCGGGGATATGGCCTTTGTAGAGAGTTTAGCCGCAAGATTGAAGTTGCCGGTCAGCACTGCGCAGGTTAACCTGAAGGCGTTGGTAAAATACGGGTCTCTGGAAGAGATAGCCCGCAATGCGCGCTTGAGTTTCTTATTCAGGGTCGCCCGGGAAATCAAGGCCGATAAAATTGCCCTGGGGCATAATCTGGACGATCAGGCAGAAACTGTGCTGATGCGGATTTTGCGGGGGACCGGCTTATACGGCCTGTCCGGTATGCTGCCTAAGCGGGATATCTACGGCTATCAAATTATCCGGCCGTTGCTGGCAGTAAGGCGCCGCCAGATCGAGGCCTTTTTGAAGAAAAAGAGGATTTCGCCGCGCCGGGATGCTTCCAACAAAGAAGATTTATATTTCAGAAATAAAATCAGGAATAGATTAATCCCCTTTCTGGAGAAGGGATATAATAAAAAGATGAAAGAAGTCTTAGCCAATATGGCCGAAACAGCAGGGCAGGATTATGCCTGTCTGAATCAGCTCGCTGCCAGAAACATAAGAGGCAGAGGGGGTAAGATCAATTTGAAGAGATTCTCCGCATTGCACCCTGCCATACAAAGGATGATTTTACGCCTGGCGATCAGGCGCTTAAAAGGGGATACCCGCGCCATAAACCTGCAGCATATCAGGGAAATAGAAGATCTGGTTTCCGGCCGGCCGGTAAACTCCGTAGTAGACCTGCCTAAAGGCATCTCGGTAGTAAAGCGTAAAAATAGCCTCTCTTTTTATCGCAGGAAACCCTAAGAAACACTTGATTTTATAACTATTTAAAGCTATAATAAAATTTCTAAAAATAGCTAATAAAGGATGGTAAAAATGCCCGGCAAAAATAACCCTAACCTGAAAAAAAACAATATATTTAAGCGGTTTCCTTTCGGATGGATATTCGCAATTATTATTTTTTACTTTTTGTTCAGCATGCTTAATCTATCCGTAACCGGCGTCCCTAAAGAAATATCTTACAGCGAGTTTTACTCGACACTTAAGGACGCCCCCGATAAGATACAATCCGTCACTAAAATCGAGACTGTCCTGCAGGGAGAGTATATCGACCATTCCAAGTTCTTTTTGAATATCCCGGATAATGACCAGGAATTGCTTAACCTGATGCGCAAAAATTTAAAAAGCTTTGAGGTTAAACCGCCGCGCACCCTCTGGGCGAACCTGTTATTTAACTTAGGGCCGGTTATACTTTTAATCTTCTTCTGGTGGATGATGGCTGCGCGCGGAGAGCAATTAGGAAACAAGGTGATGGGGTTCGGCAAGATACAGCCTAAAATACACAGCGATAAGCAAGCGGAAAAAGTTACTTTCCACCAAGACGTGGCCGGCGTAGACGAAGCCCAGGAAGAGCTACAGGAAGTAATTGAGTTTTTAAAGGACCCCAAGCGGTTTCAAAGGCTCGGGGGGAAGATCCCCAAAGGCGTGCTTTTAGTCGGGCCTCCGGGCTGCGGTAAGACCTTGGTTGCCAAGGCCGTAGCCGGAGAGGCAGGGGTTCCTTTTTTCAGCATTTCCGGTTCTGACTTTGTGGAAATGTTCGTTGGTGTCGGCGCCTCGCGCGTGCGGGATTTATTTGAGCAGGGCCGCAAGGCCGCCAGAGTTTCTGGTAAGGGTGCGATAATATTTATAGACGAAATAGACGCCGTCGGCCGCCTGCGTTTTTCAGGTATCGGCGGAGGGCACGATGAACGTGAACAGACACTGAATCAGCTGCTGGTGGAGATGGACGGGTTTGGCACCGAGCAGGGCCTGATTCTGATTGCCGCGACTAACCGGCCGGATACACTGGATCCGGCGCTTTTGCGTCCCGGAAGATTTGACCGGGTGATTGTGGTTAATCTTCCCGATATTACCGGACGGGAGGCGATACTGAAAGTGCACACCCGGAAAATAAAGTTAGCCCCTGACGTCAACTTAAAAATCATTGCCCAGCATACCTCGATGTTCTCCGGAGCCGATTTAGCAAACCTCTGCAACGAAGCCGCGCTTCTGGCTGCCCGGCGCAATAAAGAGTCGGTTGAACAATCGGATCTGGAGGCGGCTATTGAACGGGTCATCATGGGCCCCGAGAAGAAAAGCAAGGTCATGACCAAGCGCGAAAAGGAATTAACCGCATTCCATGAAGCGGGCCACGCCATACTCTCATTATTAATTCCGGAGGTTGACCCGGTGACGAAAGTTTCCATTATTCCCCGCGGCATGGCAGGTGGTTATACCCTTACTCCTCCGCGGGAAGATAAAAAATACCATGCCAAGAGAGAACTCTTGGGTAATATCTCGGTCTTGCTGGGAGGGAGGGTGTCGGAAGAATTAAACTTCGGCGATATTACTACCGGCGCAGGGCATGACTTAGAAACCGCGACATCATTGGCCAGGCAGATGGTCTGTGATTTCGGGATGAGCGAGCGTTTAGGCAATATCACCTTAGGCAGGAGCCACGGCCCGGTGTTTTTAGGTCGCGACCTGATTGAGGAAAGAAATTACAGCGATGAAACAGCCAGGATTATCGACGAAGAAATAAAACGCATGGTTGACGAGTGCTACCAGCGGGCAAGGAAACTGGTCCAGGAAAACCTGGAAAAATTAAAAATTCTGGCGGATGCGCTGCTGGAGAAGGAAGTTTTAAGCGGCGAAGAAGTAAAGAGGATGCTCGGTTTGGAAAAAGGGAACCCCGCTTAAAAATAAAGCATGCTCTCTATCCTACCCATATCGGATTCTAAAGAGATAAGACAAATCATGCGCCAGATCAGGGTCGACTCTTACGGCATTAAGATCATGGCCCCTAAGGCGATTACGCATTTGATAAGAGTCGGTTCTTTATCCTGTATTGCCGCCAATATCTTAAAGCAGGAGATGCTTTCTCTGGGGGCTGATGCGGCAGTTTCGCGCGATACCCTGACCGGCAGGGCCAAAAAAACAGACTGCCTGTTAATGGGGAATCTTTCCCAGTTTAACCGCCTGAATCAGAAATTATACCGTCAGCCGTTTGGTTTGAGCCTTTTGGCTCAAGAGCTGGGAGCCGCAATAGAGAATTACGAGAAAGCTAATTTCAGAATTGATTTAGGTAGATACAAGTTGAACTTAAATCCAAAGCGCACCGCTATTATGGGGGTGATGAATATTACTCCCGATTCTTTTAGCGGAGACGGTTTACTTCGGGCTTCGGGCTTCGGGCTCCAGGCTAATATTCTGGAGTATGCGGGGCAATTAATTAAAGACGGTGCCGATATTATCGACGTAGGAGGCGAATCCAGCCGCCCGCAGGCAAAAGCAGTGGGCGTAAAAGAAGAGATAAGCAGGGTGGTGCCCGTAATAAAGCTATTGTCTAAAAGAATAAAAGCGCCTATCTCAGTAGACACCTATAAACCCGAAGTTGCCAAACAGGCTTTAGATAGCGGGGCAGTGATGGTGAACGATATTTCCGGATTAAGAAATAATGCCATGACCAGGCTCGTTGCCAAGTATAGGGCAGGTATAGTGATCATGCATATGAAGGGCAATCCGCGCACCATGCAGAGAAACCCGGTTTATAAATCTTTAATCGATGAAATTATAGAATATTTCCATCAGGCGATAAGCAAGGCGGTTTCTGCCGGCATAGATAAGGCAAAAATCATTCTCGACCCGGGCATAGGCTTCGGAAAATTACCGGAACAGAACCTGGAAATATTAAAGAAGCTTAAAGCCTTTAAGGCCTTAGGCATGCCGATACTGGTCGGCCCGTCGAGAAAATCCTTTATCGGCAAGATTTTAAATGCTCCGCCAAAGGAGCGGGTTTTCGGCACGGTTTCTGCCTGCGTATTAGCGGCGCAAAACGGAGCGCATATCGTCAGGGTCCATGACGTCAAAGCGGTACGACAGGCGTTAAGAGTAGCGGAGCAGATAAATAAATCATGAGCATAATCGCTGAAATCCTGTAATATGCCTAAATTAGGCGTCAATATCGACCACGTAGCTACATTAAGAGAGGCGCGCAAGGGAATTGAACCGCAGCCGGTATTTGCCGCTTTGATCTGTGAGAAAAGCGGCGCCGACAGCATCGTTGCCCATTTAAGAGAAGACCGCCGCCATATTAAAGAGCGCGACCTTTATCTCCTAAGGAAAGCAGTAAGGACCCGGTTAAACCTGGAGATGTCTGTTCATCCTGAGATCGTCGGGATTGCCTGCAAAGTTAAGCCGGACCAGGCAACTTTAGTGCCGGAAAAAAGGCGGGAGCTAACTACCGAAGGCGGATTAGATGTCGCAAGGCATCTCTCTAAAATAAAAAGAACGGTGGGAAAGTTAGAAATTTCCGGTATTGCGGTGAGTTTATTTATCGACCCGGATAAAAAGCAAATTGATGCCGCCAAGAAATCAGGCGCCAGGGTCATAGAGCTGCATACCGGGCGTTACGCCGAGGCTAAGAACGCCGGGGAAGAGAATAAATATTTTAAAGAGATAGAGAGCGCTGCCAGATACGCCAAGGCAGCGGGGTTGGCGGTAAACGCCGGGCATGGCTTAAATTATTACAACGTATCCAGAATCGCCAAAATAAAAAACATAACAGAGTTAAACATCGGATATTCCATAGTTTGCCGTGCGCTTTTTGTGGGGTTGGCGCGCGCGGTGAACGAGATGAAAATGCTGATCGCCTAAAATGATTATCGGAACGGGTGTAGACATCACAGAAGTCAGGCGCCTGAAGCAGGCAATAGAGAAATGGGGGGAGAGTTTCACCAAGCGCGTCTTTACCGAAGGAGAACTTAAGAACGCAAAAACCCGCGGTAGTTTTTACCAGCACCTTGCCGGAAGGTTTGCCGCAAAAGAGGCGGTGTTTAAGGCAATGGGAGATAAAGATTTGTCCTGGAGGGATGTCGAGATCCTTAACGATAAAGAGGGGAAGCCCTGGTGCAGTATTTTAAACGGCAGGGGTAAAAAAATAGAGGTGCATATCTCTATTTCTCACGTAAAAAATTATGCGACTGCCTTCGCGATTGTTACGCCGAAAAGCCGGCGCCCATAAAGGCGATTTCGGCCACATTTTTATTTTAGCGGGTTGCGCTCGCTTTTCGGGCGCCGCGGTTTTATGCGCAGAGGCAGCTATGCGAACGGGCGCAGGTTTGGTGACGTTGGGGATTCCTAAGAGTTTGAATACCGCGATAATGAGAATTAAGCCTCGGGAGGTAATGACGTTGCCGCTTCCCGAGACAAAAGAAGCGACATTGGCGCCGGGCGCTTATCAAAGAATAAAAGACTTTGCAAAAAATATTGATGTTCTGGCAATCGGCCCCGGCCTTTCTCAGAACCGGCAAACGCAGGGGTTAGTACGCAGGGTTATATCGCAAATAGCCAAGCCGTTAGTCATCGATGCTGACGCATTGAATGCCTTAGTCGGCCATTTGGATATCTTAGCGTCAATTGTCAATTGTCAACTGTCAACTGTATTGACCCCGCACCCGGGTGAGATGGCAAGGCTGTTAGGGACAAACATAGCCAAGATTCAGGGCGCCAGAAATAAAATAACCAAAAAATTTGCTCGGGATTATAAATTAACCGTTATCCTGAAAGGGCATCATACCGTAGTCAGCGATTATAAAAATAAATTATATATAAATAAGACCGGTAATCCCGGGATGAGCACGGCAGGAAGCGGAGATGTTTTAACCGGAATGATTGCCGCATTTTTAGGGCAGGGCTTGGCTGCGTTTGCTGCGGCAAAATATGCGGTTTATCTGCACGGTTTAGCCGGCGATTTAGCAGCTAAAGAGAAGACGCAAATTTCCTTGATTGCCTCGGATATTATTGCTAAAATCCCAGAGGCGATAAAGAAATGTAGTTAGTGCCGGCGTAGCTCAGTTGGTAGAGCGTCTGTTTTGTAAACAGATGGTCGGGGGTTCGATTCCTCTCGCCGGCTTGAATTTAAGCCCGCCTCTGGCGTTTGGGCTTAAATTCATCCCATGCAGTGCACGGGATAATCTTTGATATTTGCATTTTGATTTTTGATATCTTAACGGGCAGGTACCCAAGTGGCCAAAGGGGGCAGACTGTAAATCTGCTGCACTTGTGCTTCAGAGGTTCGAATCCTCTCCTGCCCATAAATGAGGCCATAACTTACGGAGCCGATGTAGCAAGCCGCGGCGACGTAAGTTATATGGCCGAATTTACACCGAGCGAATATGTTTTTAGGTTAATCTCTCGCTCGGGGCAACATAAATAAGCATCTTCGCAGCACCGTGCTTCGCACGGTGTAATTCTCCGACAAGTTAGAGCGGGAGAATTAAGCGGAGTGCATACCACATTTGATAAATTGTTTCCCGGGGAGTAGCGCAGTTTGGCTAGCGCGTTTGAATGGGGTTCAAAAGGCCGTGGGTTCAAGTCCCACCTCCCCGACCACTTAATTTTAGGAGATTTTATTGGAAAGAGAATTTTTAGAACCTGTTTTTATTGACGCCTTTGATCTGGACGATGCCTGGTTTCAGTGCCTCTGTGGAATACTGGAAAAAGGCTACGTCTATACCATAACCCGCGGCAGCTACGAAGGGCAGAAGCGCCTGGAATTCGATTTTGCCGTGGTGCGGGTAAAAAAGCCCGCGCATCAGATTATTCCTATTATTCCGGAAGGAATGAGTATCCCGGCGCCGACGGATATGAATTATATCCAGGGTTATTTAAGTTATCTCCTGACCGGGGCAAAAACGGAAACCGAAGATTATACTTACGGAGAAAGGCTGGTAGACCCGAAAGTAAGAATAAAACACAAGGCGCAAGGCAAAGAGATGGTCAAGGAGATGCCTTTGGAGGTAAACCAGATAGAAGAAGTAATCAAGATTTACAAAGAGAAGGGGTCCGGGACAAACCAAGCGATTATGGAGATCGGCATGCCTTCGGATATTACTTTGGCCGATCCGCCGTGCCTAAGAATCATAGATACAAGAGTGCGTTATGGTAAGTTGCATTTTATTTTGTACTTTCGTTCTTGGGACCTCTGGGGCGGTTTCCCTTCTAATTTGGGCGGGCTGCAATTAGTCAAACAATATATGGCAGATGAGATAGGGGTCGGGGACGGAGAAATTATCGCCGTAAGCAAAGGTTTACACCTTTATGATTACAGCTGGGATCTGGCTAAAATTAGGACTAATAAACCCAACATCAGAATAGGATGAAGAGATGAAAAAAACCGTTTACAAAGGGTCGGAGCGCCGCAAGTTCGTCAGGTTAGATTATGTGACGCCCCTGGCTTATAAAGTATGCAAGAAAAAAACTCTTTCTAAACTCCTGAAAGGCTACACCGCTGACATCAGCGAAGCGGGATTGCTCTGCAACATAAAATATAAGCCTAAGAAAGGCGAGATAGTCTGGCTTTCCTTTGACCGGGCAACGTTATTGATCTGCGAGGGCCTGGAAAAAAGAAGTTTCATCTATCAAAGCGGAATCATCGGGAAAGTGGTCAGGAGCGAGCATAAGGCAGACGGTAGTTACGATGCCGGCATCCAGTTTTTGACCCGCGAAGAAAAGAACCTGACGCATATTTACCCTAAAATACATTTCCTTAAAATGGAAAATGAAAGCCTGGAGCCAGAAGAGGAACAAGAGGAGGAGCCGCAGGGAGAATTGGAGGCGGGTGAGGCTCCGGAAGAAAGCGCAGCAGAAAAAGAAGAAGAAGAGGAAGAGGCTTAAGCTGATGAAAATAGCTGTTTTAGGCGACGGGGGTTGGGGCACGGCCCTGGCAATACTTTTAAGTAATAAGGGTTTTCCGGTCGCGCTCTGGGGGGCTTTCGGCGGTTACGCCGGGTATCTCGATAAAAAAAGGATTAACATCAGGTTTTTACCCGGGATTAAAATACCCAAAGAGATAAAAATTACCCATAAGTTAAAAGAAGTATTAGACGGAAGAGACCTCGTCATTCTTGCCGCGCCTTCGCAACATATGCGCGGCGTCTTAAGAAAGATAAAGAGACTCGGGTATCCCAAAGGAGCGATATACTTAAGCGTTACTAAGGGCATCGAGATGGGAACTTTAAAGAGGATGTCCGAGGTTATACACAGCGAGTTAGGACAGGTAAGATTCGCCGTGCTTTCCGGGCCCACTATAGCCCATGAAGTAGCCAAAGGCATACCTACTACCGCCGTGGTTGCTGCTCATGATAAAGCAACCAGAAAAATACTGCAGGATATTTTTATGACTGAAAGGTTCAGGATTTATACCAATGATGATGTAATCGGGGTAGAGTTAGGCGGCAGCCTGAAAAATATTATTGCTATCGCCTGCGGGATATCCGACGGTTTTGGTTTCGGCACCAACACTAAAGCCGCTCTCTTATCCAGGGGCCTGGCGGAGATTTCCCGGCTCGGCAGGGCGATGGGGGCTAAAGTCAGCACCTTTAGCGGCATTAGCGGGTTGGGAGATTTAGTTACTACTTGCATCAGCCCTTATAGCAGAAACAGGTTTGTAGGAGAACAGATTGGCAAGGGTAAATCTTTGGCCGGGGTCAAAAGAAATATGCAGATGGTAGCAGAGGGGGTACCTACTACGCAATCAGCCTATAGGTTAAGTTTAAAATATAAAGTAGAAATGCCTATTACCAGGGAAGTCTACGGCGTTCTCTATAAAAATAAATCTCCGGAAAAAGTAGTGAAAGATTTAATGACGCGCCGGAAGAAAGAGGAGTAAACGGGATTCAAGCAACGATGCGAGCGTAGTTCAATGGTAGAACAATAGCCTTCCAAGCTATATATGTCGGTTCGATTCCGATCGCTCGCTTGTGATAAATTGAATTTAAAGAGGCTATAAAAAGGAGGTCGAGATGGGTTACTCAGGGCTGGAAAGAAGAAAACATCCGCGGATATCTGCCCGTTTTATCGTTTCCTACCGGATGCTGGAAGAAAATAACAGTATCGACATCTCGCAGACCAAAAACTTAAGTTTAGGCGGCATGCTCCTGACCACAAATAAGCAGTTTAGCCCGGGAACGAACCTGGCCTTAGAAATACGGCTTCCCTTTGACCCGCATCCGATTATGGTCATCGGCAGGGTCGTCGACTCGCGCGAAATCACCAAAGCCCTGATTTATGACACCCGGCTGCAGTTTTTAGCGGTAGATGAAAACCATAGAAAAGTAATGACCGATACCATAGAGTATTATCTGAAGAAAGGATAATTTATGAGAAAGATCAACATTGGCTTGATCGGGTTCGGCAATGTCGGTTCCGGCGTAGTCAGGATATTGCGGGAGAAAAAAGCTGTTTTAAGCGAAAAGACGGGCTTAGAGATAGTTGTAAAGAAGATCTGTGACCAGGATTTAAGTTCTAAGAGGAATGTGGCCGTTGATAAAAGCCTGCTGACTAAGGATGCGGGGGTAGTGATCAACGACCCGCAGATAGATATTATCGTGGAGTTGATCGGCGGGATACATCCGGCCAGAGAATATATAGCCGAGGCATTAAAAAAGGGTAAAAGCGTCGTCACCGCCAATAAAGCGCTCCTGGCAGAGAAGGGCGCCGAGCTGTTTGCGCTTGCTCGGGACCGGGGCAAGAGTATTTATTTTGAAGCCTCCGTCGCAGCAGGCATCCCGATTATCAAGTCTTTGCGCGAAGGCTTGGTCGCTAATAATTTTTATAGTATCTTCGGCATAGTAAACGGCACTTCTAATTTTGTTTTATCCGAGATGTCCGCCAAGAATTACACCTTTGGCGATGCCCTGCGTCAGGCGCAGAAGAAGGGCTTTGCGGAAAAAGATCCGACTTTAGACATCGAGGGTATAGATTCGGCGCATAAATTGATCCTGCTTACTTATTTGTGTTTCGGAAGGTTAGTGGCCCTGGACGATATATTTATTGAGGGGATAGCGCAGATTTCTCTGGCAGACGTTAATTACGCCAAAGAATTGGGTTTTGAAATCAAACTGCTAGCGATAGCCAAAAAAGAAGGCAGTGAATTAGAGGTCAGGGTCCATCCCACGCTGATAGCCAAAGGCCATCTTTTATCATCCGTAGGCGGCGTATTTAATGCTATCTATGTATCAAGCGATCTGGCCGGAGATTTGTTATTCTACGGCCCCGGGGCAGGGCAGCTTTCGGCCGCCTCAGGCGTAGTCTCGGATTTAGTGGGATTGGCTCAGGGGATCACCGCGGGATTATTCAGGCCGACGCTAAACATCACCGTGGATAAATCTATCAAGAAACTGCGGCGTATCCACGAATCCGAAAGCCGTTATTATATCCGTTTTATGGCTCAGGATAAGCCCGGCGTATTAGCTAAAATATCCGGGGTCCTGGCCAAATACGGGATTAGTATCGCTTCGGTGACCCAGAAGGAAAGGAATAAAGGCGACATCGTGCCGATAGTGATGATCATCCATCAGGCAAAGGAGAAGGATTTGCGCGATGCGCTCTCCATCATTAACCGTCTGGAAGTGATTAAGCAGAAGTCGGTAGCGATAAGGATGGAAGAACTATGATAGAAAACAAAAAATACCTAGGAGTAATTGCCAGATACCGCAAATATCTGCCCGTAACAGACAAAACCCCGGTGATCAGTTTACAGGAAGGGAATACCCCGCTGTTAGAGGCCGCGCATTTGAGCGGATTAATGGGGAAGGGCTTTAGGGTTTATTTAAAGTATGAAGGGTTAAACCCCACCGGTTCCTTTAAGGATAGGGGTATGACCATGGCAATTTCAAAGGCCTGCGAAGAAGGGGCAAAGGCAGTGATGTGCGCCTCTACCGGAAATACTTCAGCTTCCGCCGCAGCCTATGCGGCAGCCGCCGGAATTAAGTGCATCGTGCTTATTCCCAGCGGTGCCATTGCCTTAGGAAAATTAAGCCAGGCGCTTATCCATGGCGCTAAGGTTTTGGCAGTCGAAGGTAATTTTGACGACGCGCTTGAACTGGCCAGAGAGATTACTAAAAAATATCCGATTACCCTGGTTAACTCTCTGAATCCTTTCCGTATTGAGGGGCAAAAAACAGCCAGCTTTGAAATTTGTGATTTTCTGGGCGAGCCGCCGGATTTTCAAGCAATGCCGGTGGGTAATGCCGGAAATATCACCGCTTACTGGAAGGGGTATAAAGAATATCAGGCCGAAGGTAAAATCAAAAGCCTGCCTAAAATGCTGGGATTCCAGGCAGAGGGAGCCGCACCCATTGTGCGCGGCCACCCGGTTAAAGAACCAAAGACTATAGCTAGCGCTATACGCATCGGAAATCCGGCCAGCTGGAAACAGGCAGAAGCAGCGCGCGATGAATCCGGCGGGTTAATTGAGATGGTTTCCGACGAGGAAATATTAGATGCCTATAAACTGTTAGCGGCAAAAGAAGGGATTTTTGTAGAACCGGCCTCGGCTGCTTCAGTCGCGGGATTATTGAAGTTGGTAAAACAAGGGTATTTTAAGCAGCCGGCAAAAGTCGTCTGCATCTTGACCGGCCACGGGCTGAAAGATCCGGACAGGGCGATCAAGAGCATCGAAGAGCCGAAAGTTGTGAAACCAGAATTAAAAGCAGTATTGAAAGAAATTGGTTATTAGTACATGAGTTTTAAAAATAAAAGGATTCTGATAACCGCCGGCCCCACTTGGGTTCCGATAGACAGCGTCAGGGTAATCAGTAATATAGCAAGCGGCCAAACCGGGATTTTACTGGCGGAAAAATTAACCAGACTTGGCGCGCGCGTAACTTTATTCTTAGGCCCGGTAAGTTCTTGCTCTATAGATAAGCGCATCAGGTTAGTAAATTTTAAGTTCTTTGATGAATTAAGAAACCGGCTAAAACAAGAGCTGCGTATAAATAAATACGATATTATCGTGCACAATGCCGCGGTTTCTGATTTTAAACCGGTCAGGAGATCCGGGGGAAAGATTTCCTCCCTTAGAAGCCATACTTTAAAGTTAACCCCTTTGCCTAAGATTGCCAGAGAAATCAGGGCAGCAAGCCCTAAGGCAAAATTAGTCATCTTTAAGCTAGAGCCGCAGGTCATCGATAAAGCTTTGATACAAAGGGCAAAATTAGCGCGCCAGAAACTAAAAGCCGAAGTGGTGGTAGCAAACAGGATTAATCCTTATCGGGCATTTATTATCGGCAGGGGATCCGGCATTATTAAGGTAAAGAATAAAAAAGAATTAGCAGGTCGTTTAATAAAATTACTAGTTACCAGTTACTAATTTACTAGTTACTTAAAATGAAATATATAGTCTTAGTCGGTGACGGCATGGCGGATTACCCTATTAAAGAGCTGGATGGCAGAACGCCTCTTGAGGTAGCGCGCACTCCCAATATGGATTTTATTGCCAGCCACGGTACCCTCGGCCGCGTAAAGACAATTCCCGATAAAATGACTCCCGGTTCCGACGTTGCCAATGTTTCTATTTTCGGCTATAACCCTAAAGAGGTTTATACCGGCAGAGGCCCGCTTGAGGCGGCGAATCTGGGAATAGAATTAAAAGAAGGTGATGTTGCCTTCCGCTGCAACCTGGTCACAGTTTCTCAAGGTAAGCTGTTAGATTATAGCTCTGGCCATATCAGCTCCGAGGAAGCCGGCATCCTGATTGAGTCCATAGATAAAAGTTTAGGTACAGAGAGGATTAAGTTTTATCCCGGCGTCAGCTACCGGCATCTAGCTTTATTCAAAGGGGGAGCCGGACAGGGATTAGAAAGCGTACAGTGCAAGGCGCCGCATGATATTTCCGGTCAGGAAGTCAATAAAAACTTACCCCGGGGAGAAAATGCGGATATTTTGATTGATTTAATGCAGCGGTCCTGCGGGGTCCTGGAGAATCACGAGATAAATCTAGTCAGAATAGATTTAAAAGAGAATCCGGCGAATATGATCTGGCTCTGGGGACAGGGCAAGAGGCCGGCGATGCAGAGGTTCATCGATAAATACGGCCTGACCGGTAGCGTTATTTCAGCGGTGGATTTAATTAAAGGGCTGGGTAGGATATTGGGGTTGGAGGTAATCAATGTCCCGGGGGCTACCGGTTATTATGATACGGATTACGAAGCCAAAGCCAAGGCCGCTTTAAAATCGCTGAAGAGCAAAGATTTTGTTTTCGTGCATGTGGAAGCTCCGGATGAAGCCGGGCATAACGGAGATCTGAGGGAAAAAATTACCGCTATTGAAAGATTCGATCAGCTGGTAGTGGGTACGATATTAGAAGGTTCCAAGCGCAACCATAATTTCCGGATTTTAGTCATGCCTGACCATGCCACGCCTGTTTCCGTGCGCACCCATGTTGCGGACGCCGTACTTTTCGGTATCTATGGGCAGGGGGTAGCCGCGGGTAATTTCGCTAAATACTGCGAGAAAGAATCAGAAAAGTCCAGCCTTTATTTTGATAAAGGCCATGAGTTAATGGATTATTTTATTAAAGGGGAGGCATGAACTCTTTAATCATTGTAGCTATTTCTGGAATTTTATTTTTTTGGGCATATAAATTTTATGCCGCAAAAGTGGTAGCGCTTTGGGCGATCGACCCTAAAAGGTCAACGCCGGCCTATTCTAAATATGACAGCGTAGACTATATCCCGGCGAAAAACTGGCTGGTTTTATTCGGGCATCATTTTTCTTCGATTGCCGGGGCCGGGCCGATCATCGGGCCGGTAATTGCGGTAATGCTTTGGGGTTGGCTGCCGGCTTTAGTCTGGGTCATCTTAGGTTCGATTTTTATCGGCGGAGTACATGATTTCGGCGCCTTGATTACTTCGGTAAGGGAAGGCGGCTCTTCGGTTGCCGATATCGCAGAACACGTAATCTCCCGCCGGGCAAAGCTGATTTTTTGTTTATTCGTCTGGCTGGCTTTGATCTTAGTTATTGCTGTCTTTGCCTACCTGTGCGCAGATACCTTTGTTAAGGAACCTAAAATAGTGCTGCCGTCCCTAGGCCTTATTCCCTTGGCAATGCTGGTGGGATATTTTTTATATAATATAAGAATAAATATGGTGTTAGCTACGGTTTTCGGATTAACCAGCTTAGTAGCTTTAATATTTTTAGGCAATGCTTTACCTATTAAAGGCGGATTGATTGTATGGCTGGCAATTTTATTGACCTATTGTTATTTTGCCTCGGTTTTACCGGTTAACTTGCTTTTACAGCCGCGGGATTACCTTTGCAGTTTTTTATTATTTTTTGGCGCAGGCGTCGGTTACTTAGGGATAATATTATCGCGTCCGCAAATACAGATGCCTGCTTATCATAAATGGGGGACAAGCGAAGGGTACCTCTGGCCGGCATTATTTGTCACCGTTGCCTGCGGTGCGGTTTCGGGATTCCACGCTTTGATTTCCAGCGGCACCTCTTCAAAACAGATTGCCAACGAACGCTATGCTAAAAGAATCGGCTACGGCGCAATGATTACAGAAGGCCTGGTGGCAGTGCTGGCGATAATTGCGGCAGCCATTCTCTTTAGCGATAAGGAAGGGCTTGCAGCGGCCTTAAAAACAAGCGGGCCTATAGGCATCTTTGCCAAAGGCTACGGCCGGATTACCAGCGGAATCTTGGCGAATTACGGGCCCTTTATCGCCATTACCATACTTAATGCTTTTATCTTGACTACGTTGGATACGGCGACGAGAATATCGCGTTATTTGACCGAGGAATTATTCGGAATAAAAAACCGCTATCTATCTACTTTATTTATTTTGATTTTAAGCGCCGGCCTTGCTTTTAGCGGCCGGTGGCAGAAGATCTGGCCGGCATTCGGGGCCTCCAATCAGCTGGTTGCGGCCTTAGCTTTATTTGTACTCAGCTGTTGGTTATTAGCGAAGAAGAAACCGGCGAAGATGGTGCTTATCCCGGCTTTTTTTATGCTGATTACGACGCTGGCGTCATTAGTGTTACAGACAATCAGATATTTCGGCCAGAAAGACATAGTGCTTCTGGTTGTATGCGGAATTTTAATCGTCTTGGCCGGATTTATGGTCTACGAAGTAATAATTGCATTAAGGAGAAAATATGCCTAAGAGGTTAATTGTGCAAAAATTCGGCGGCTCATCTGTGGCTAATGCGCAGTGTATACAGAATGTAGCCAAAAGAGTAGTGAACTATCGCAAGAGAGGTTATGATCTGGTAGTGGTGGTTTCAGCCCTCGGCGACACTACCGACGAGCTGATTGAGTTGGCTAGTAAAATTACGTTGGAACCGCCTGAGCGCGAAATGGACATGCTTTTGTCTACGGGAGAACAGATATCGGTAGCGCTTCTGGCCATGGCCATAGATAAATTAGGGTATCAGGCAATCTCCTTTACCGGGGCGCAGGTAGGTATCATTACTGACGCCAGCCACACCCGCGCGCGGATCATCAAAATAAACGCCGATAAGATAAAAGAGGAGCTTGGAAAAGGTAAAATTGTGATTGTCGCCGGATTTCAGGGGGTTACCTTGAATCAGGATATCACTACCTTAGGCAGAGGCGGTTCGGATTTAACTGCCGTAGCCCTGGCAAAAGAACTAGCCGCAGAGGAATGCGAAATCTATACCGACGTAGAAGGGGTGTATACTACCGATCCGCGCATAGAGCAAAGAGCCAGAAAAATAAACCAGATTACTTATGACGAAATGCTGGAAATGGCATCCCTCGGCGCTCAGGTAATGCAGGCGCGCTCCATTGAAGTGGCAAAAAAGTTTGACGTGCCGATACACGTGCGTTCGTCATTTTCTAAAAGTACCGGAACTAGGATTATTAAGGAGGCTAAACGCATGGAAGACGTAGTCGTAACAGGCGTAACGCTGAATAAAAACGAAGTTAAGGTGACTGTTTGCGATGTACCTGACCGTCCGGGAATTGCGGCCAAGATTTTTAAGAAACTCTCCGAAGGCGGTATCAGCGTGGATATGATCGTGCAAAACGTCAGTCATACGCGTAAGACCGACATATCTTTTACCGTCAATAAAGCCAATGCCTTAAAAACATTAAAGGTCGCCAAAAGAATCGCCAAAAATATCGGCGCGGGCGACGTCTTAGAAGATCAGGCTATCTCCAGAGTTTCTATAGTCGGCGTAGGCATGAAATCGCATTCCGGAGTAGCGGCTACTATGTTTGACGCTTTAGCCAGGAATAAAATCAATATAGAAATGATCTCTACTTCCGATATCAGTATATCTTGTATTATACAGAAGAAATTCGGGGAAATCGCAGTCAGGGCGCTGCATGAAAAGTTTGGTCTGAAAAAAAGTTG
This sequence comes from uncultured Planctomycetales bacterium, assembly GCA_964545575.1. Lineage (GTDB taxonomy): Bacteria > Omnitrophota > Gorgyraeia > Gygaellales > Profunditerraquicolaceae > CAZJFL01. Next base: position 100,355 of record CAZJFL010000002.1, on the reverse strand, counting down.
AGGTAAAAAATGTCCAAGGTAAAATTATACGATACGACTTTACGCGACGGCGCGCAAGGGGAAGGCATCTCTTATTCGGTCATGGATAAGATCGCCATTGCCCGCGAACTGGATAGGCTGGGCGTCCATTATATTGAAGGCGGCTGGCCGGGGTCAAATCCTAAAGATATGGAGTTTTTTCTGAAGATGGGTAAATCCCGGCTGAAAAATGCGGAGCTCGTGGCTTTTGGCTCAACCAGAAGGCCGCATACCAAGCCTTTAGATGACGCTAACCTTAAGGCGTTGGTAAAATCGCAGGCTCAGGTAATTACAATTTTCGGCAAAACCTGGGATTTACATATTACCGATGTTTTAAAGACGACCCTGGAAGAAAATTTAAGCATGATTAAAGATACGGTTGCCTTTTTAGTTTCCAAGGGCCTGACGGTATTTTATGATGCCGAACATTTTTTTGATGCTTACGCGGCAAATCCAGGATATTCTTTAAGATGCCTAATGACGGCGCAGGAAGCGGGCGCAAGAGCGGTAGTTTTATGCGATACTAACGGCGGAACCCTGACTTCTGAAATTTCAAAGGTAGTCCGGGAGGCCCGGCCAAAAATTAAGGTTTGGTTAGGGATTCATTGCCACAATGATGCGGATTTAGCCGTAGCAAATTCTATTGCCGCGGTAGAGGCAGGAGCAGATATGGTGCAGGGGACGATTAACGGATATGGAGAGCGCTGCGGTAATGCGGATTTAATCCCGATCATCGCCAACCTTAAATTAAAGTTGGGCATGCATTGTATTTCAGACGATAAATTGAGGGAATTGACTAAGGTATCACATTTTGTCAGCGAAATCAGTAATATGAAACAGAGGAGCGACCAGCCCTATACCGGAGCTTCGGCTTTTGCGCATAAAGGCGGGGTGCATATTAACGCGGTGATGAAAAACCCTAAGACTTATGAGCATATCGAGCCGGATCTCGTAGGAAATAGGCGCCGGGTCCTGATGTCGGAACTGGCGGGTAAAACCGGAATCTTGCTACGCGCCAAAGATATCAAATTAGATCTCAGCAAAGATGATCCTAAGACCAAAAGGATCCTTAAGCTGATTCAGAAACTCGAACACCAGGGTTATCACTTTGAAGCAGCAGAGGCTTCTTTTGAGCTGTTGATGAAGAAGGCGTTCAAAATTTATAAAAAATTCTTTGAATTGGAAGGGTTCCGCGTAGTGGTGGAAAAACAAGCAAATAAAAAAATTACTTCCGAAGCAATCATGAAGCTAAAAGTCAGGGGTACCAAGGAGCATACTGCCGCTGATGGAGACGGCCCGGTAAATGCGTTGGATAATGCCCTGCGCAAAGCCTTAAAAGAATTTTATCCTGCGCTCTCTAAAATGCACCTTTCGGATTTTAAGGTGCGCGTATTGGATGAAAAAGCAGGCACTGCCGCTAAGGTGCGCGTTTTGATCCAATCGCAGGATGAAAAAGATACCTGGAGCACCATCGGTGTTTCGGAAAACATCATCGAAGCCAGCTGGCAAGCTTTGGTCGATAGTGTAGAATATAAATTATTGAAGGATCAAAAAGCGCAGTCCTAAAGCAAAGTCGAAGGACAGGCCTTAGTGGATAGCGTAGAGTATAAATTATTAAAGGATAGGGTGCAATAGATGTATTATAACGAAGTAATTAGAGCTTTAAATAAAAATAAAGTTAAATATGCAATTGCTGGGGGGGTAGCAGTTGTTTTATATGGTTATACAAGATTAACCGTGGATTTAGATTTAATTGTTGAATTAAGCGAAAGGAACCTAGATAAGTTTTTTGATGCGCTCTATAATTTAGGATACAGGCCAAAAATTCCGGTTACAAAAGAAGATTTTAAAAATAAACAAAAGCGCCAAGAGTGGATACAGAAAAAAGGTATGGTAGTATTTTCATTTTTCCATCTTAAAGACCATTTAAAATTAGTAGACGCATTTATAACTGAACCGATAAAGTTTAACGATATAGAAAAAAGAATAGAGAAAATAAGTATAAAAGGCCTGGTTTTTCCCGTAGTTTGCATAGCCCACCTTAAAAAATTGAAATTACTGGCTAAAAGAGCGAAAGATTTCATAGACGTCAGAAACTTGGAAGAAATCGAGAGGTTAAGAAGTGAACAAAATAAAAGAAAATAATTTAAAAATTCATGATATAGAGCCTTTTGAGCATCTTGAGGATGCGGTAAAAAATACAACACCGTATCAACGACTTAAATGCTTAGAGCAAATGTGGGATTTTTGGTATATAGTAAGGAAGAGGCTTCCAAAAAGAATTGTTGAACTTCAGGATAAATTCCGCGCAGGAAAGATTTAAACCAAAATGATTAAAAAACGATACTTACTTAAAATTACCATGCTTATAGCTGTTCTTTTAATGATATTTTTGCTTGTCGCTGGATATAAATTAGGTTATAAAAAGGATCTTGAAAAAATCGATACAAAAATACTTAATACCCATTAACTTTTATGAATGAAATACCTACTCGATATAGCCCTAAGGAAACCGAAGAGAAGTGGTACAAATTCTGGGAAGAGAATAATCTTTTTGCCGCAAAAGCAGACCCTGCAAAAAAGCCTTTCTCTATAGTCATCCCGCCGCCAAATGTTACCGGGATTCTGCATATGGGACACGCCCTGAATAACACTATTCAGGATATCCTTATCCGTTATCACCGCATGCAAGGCGAAGAATCCCTCTGGATGCCGGGAACTGACCACGCCGGAATCGCTACGCAAAATGTGGTAGAAAAGGCGATCGCCAAAGAAGGACTGAAGCGTCAGGACTTAGGCCGGGAAAAATTCATTGCGCGGGTCTGGCAATGGAAGGAGCAATACGGTGTAACTATAATTCATCAGTTAAAGAAGCTAGGTGTTTCCTGCGACTGGTCGCGTACGCGCTTTACCATGGATGAAGAATACTCTCAAGCTGTGATTGAAGTTTTTGTCAGATTATACGAGAAGGGCCTGATTTATAGAGGCAGCTACATCATCAACTGGTGCCCGCGCTGCCAGACTGCCCTTTCTGACGAAGAGGCGCCACACCACGAATTGCAGGGAAATTTATATTACTTGAGGTATCCGCTAAAGGAAGCACAGGGACTGTCCCTGAAGGGGACTGTCCCTGATCATGTCGTAGTAGCGACTACACGTCCGGAAACCATGCTCGGAGATACAGCCGTTGCGGTCAACCCCAAAGATAAACGCTATAAAAAACTCGTCGGTAAAATCCTGATTTTACCATTGATCAACCGGCAGATAAAAATCATTGCCGATAGCCTGGTGGATATGAAATTTGGCACAGGTGCGGTTAAGGTAACTCCGGCGCACGATCCTAATGACTATCTTTTAGGAAAGAAACATAAGCTGGAGTTTATCAACGTGATGCATCCTGACGGACGCATGAATGAGTTTGCCGGTGATTATAAAGATATGGATAGATTCCAGGCGCGGGAAGTAATTCTGGAGGATTTAAAGGAAAAAGGATTGCTAGAAAAAGTCGAACCTCATCCGTTATCCGCAGGCCATTGTTACCGTTGCCACACCATTATTGAGCCGTATTTATCCAAACAATGGTTTGTGAAGATGCAGTCGCTGGCAAAACCGGCGATAGAGGCAGTTAAAAAGGGTAAAATTAAATTCTATCCGCAGCGCTGGACTAAGGTATATTTGGACTGGATGGAGAATATTCAAGAATGGTGCATCTCGCGCCAGATCTGGTGGGGGCACAGGTTGCCGGTTTATTATTGTAAGAACTGCATATCGCATATCGCATATCGCATATCGCAAAAGGCCAATAAGCGATTAGCGATAAGCGATAAGCAGGAGGGAGTTATAGTTTCCAGAATTAAACCCGACAAGTGTCCACATTGCGGCTCGACTGATATCTATCAGGACGAAGACGTGCTGGATACCTGGTTTTCTTCCTGGCTGTGGCCGTTTGCGGTCTTTTACTGGCCATTCGAGCATAGCGCATATCGCATATCGCATATCGTGCAAGACGATAAGCGATTAGCGATAAGCGATAAGCAAAAAGATTTAGCTTATTTTTACCCTACCTCGGTTCTGGTTACTGCTCCGGAAATCATTTTCTTCTGGGTGGCGCGCATGATCATGGCGGGCCTGGAATTCATGAAAGAGATACCCTTTAAGGATGTCTATATCCACGGCACAGTGCGCGATATCGAAGGCAAAAAGATGTCCAAGTCGCTGGGCAATATCATTGACCCGCTGGACATTATTAATGAATACGGCGCCGATGCTCTGCGTTTCAGCCTGATTGCAATCACGGCCCAGGGCCAGGATGTGCATCTTTCCAAAGAAAGATTTGAACAGGGAAGGAACTTTGCCAACAAAATCTGGAACGCCTCCCGGTTTATCCTGATGAATCTTGGTATTACGGAGGCACCCAAACCTGCACCCGACGCTAAAGGATGCGTCGGTGTCCCGCCTTTGCGGGAATGGTTTGGTGCCCCGCCTTCTGCGGGGACAGCCCCTTATAAAGGATTTGGCTTAGTTAACCGCTGGATTTTAAGCAGATTTTATTCTACGCTTAAGCAAGTAAATAATAATTTGGCGGCTTACCGTTTTAACGAAGCGGCAAACCTTTTATACGGCTTCTTCTGGCATGAGTTCTGCGACTGGTACCTGGAGATGATTAAATCAGATATTAAAAATCCGCAAATCCAAGTAGTCATGTACAAGGTGCTGGAAAAGTTCCTGCGCGCAATCCATCCTTTTATGCCCTTTATTAGCGAAGAGGTCTGGCAGGCGCTTCCTCATCAAGGGAAATCCATCAGCATTCAGCCCTCGCCGCACATCCAGGAGCAAATAATCGATAAGAAATTAGAAGAGAGGATGAGCTTGATTTTAGAGACAATCACCACTATAAGAAATATGCGCCAGGAGCTGGATATCCCGCAGGACGAGGAAATAAACGCCATCATTTCAAGCGCAGCAAAGGAAACAAGAGAACTGGTTTCCGGGCTGTCTGCCCAGATCAAAAAACTGGCTAAGTTAAGCCGCCTCGATATAGAACAAAAATATACCCATATAAAATCCAGTATCAGCGCTATTGTCAAAGACATGCATATCACTCTTCCCCTAGAAGGTGTTATCGATATAGAAAAAGAAAAGGCTAAGCTAGAAGACAGGATCGCTAAAGTAGAAGCAGAAATAAAAGCCAAAGAAAAAACTTTGGCGAATAAGGAGTTTGTAAAGAAGGCGCCGGAAGAGATCGTAGCAAAAGAAAGCTCTAAACTAGAGGAGCTAAAAGAAGCTTTAAAAAAAGTAAAGGCGGCAAGAGATGGCTTTAGATAAATATTTTCTCTCGGATGCGGCTCCCCATATAGAAAAATCAAGGCTGGAAGTAATCGTGCGCAAGGCGCTGATCGAGGATATCGGCAAAGGAGATATCACTACCCGGCTCACTATTCCCGAAGATAAAGAGATTAAGGCCGTAATTTTAGTCAGAGAAGACTGTATAATTTGCGGCCTGGAGGTTGCCGAAGCCGTGTTTAAGGCGGTAGATAAGGACATTTCTTTTAAACCCTTAAGTAAAGACGGCAAGCCTGCCCAAAAAGGCAAGATCATCACCGAACTTTCCGGAAAAGCCAGGAGTATCTTAACCGCAGAAAGAGTAGCGCTTAATCTTATATCGATGATGTCGGGAGTGGCTACTAAGACCCGCGAATACGTCAGAAAGATAGAGCCCTATAAGACAAAAATCACCGACACCAGAAAAACTATGCCTGGCCTGCGCGAACTGCAGAAATACGCCGTAAGAATCGGCGGGGGATACAATCACCGTATGGGTTTAGACGAGATGATTCTGATTAAGGACAATCATATTAAAGTCACCGCAGGTTATGACCGGCTGCCCAGCGTGCCCAAAGGGTTTAAAATAGAGATAGAAGTACAGAATCTCGATGAGTTCAGGCATGCCCTCAGGTTTAAACCCGATGTGATTATGCTGGATAATATGGACCTAGCCGAGATTAAAAAAGCGGTAAAAATCAGAAATAACACTGTCTTTAACAGCCACCACCCTCGGACTAAACTAGAAACCTCCGGCGGCGTAGATTTAAAGAGTGTGCGTAAAATCGCCTCCTGCGGGGTAGATATTATTTCTATCGGCGAATTAACCCATTCCCTGGAGTCGGTAGATTTAAGCTTAGAGGTCATCTAAATTGTCCGGGTTTAAGCTTGTCTCAAAATACAAGCCCTGCGGCGACCAGCCCAGGGCGATCAAAGAACTGGTTGGTTCTCTGGAAGCAAAAAAACGCTACCAGACGCTCCTGGGAGTGACCGGCTCAGGAAAAACTTTTACCTTAGCCAATGTTGTCGCTAAGATTAACCTGCCGACCCTGGTAATTTCGCATAATAAGACCTTAGCCGCGCAGTTATATTCCGAATTCAAAGAGTTTTTTCCGCACAATGCCGTAGAATATTTTGTTAGCTACTACGATTATTATCAGCCGGAAGCCTACATCCCCTCCACAGATACCTATATAGAAAAAGATGCTTCGATCAATGACCGCTTAGACCGCCTGCGGCTTTCGGCAACCACGTCATTGATGAGCCGCCGCGACGTGTTGATCGTAGCTTCCGTATCATGCATTTATAATCTGGGAAGCCCGCAAGATTATCAGGAGATGCTCGTTTTTATAGAAAAGGATAAAGAGAGGAGCCGCGACAAGATAATTTCAGAGTTTATCGATATCCAATACGAAAGAAATGATTACGAGTTTACCCGGGGCCGGCTACGCGTCAGGGGAGACTGCATAGAAGTTTTCCCCTCCTATGAAGAGAAGGCAGTACGTATTGAATTATGCGGGGATAAAATAGCCAAGATCTCCGAAATAAATCCCGTCTCCGGAGAAACTTTAAACAACCTGGAAAAAATAGCCATCTACCCGGCAAAGCATTTTATCGTCTCCGGAGACAAGACTGCCAATGCGATCAGTTCCATTGAGCGCGAATTAAAAGAGCAGCTTAGCCTCTTAAGGAGTAAAAATAAACTGCTGGAAGCGCAGCGCCTGGAATCCCGCACCAAATACGACATGGAGATGCTCAAAGAGATCGGATATTGCCACGGCATTGAAAACTATGCGCGCCATATCTCCGGCAGGCCCGCGGGGTCAAGGCCTTATTGTTTGATTGATTATTTTTCCGGCGACTTCCTCACTATTATTGACGAATCCCACGTAACCACCCCCCAGATAAGAGGGATGTACGAAGGCGACCGCGCCAGAAAAGAAATTCTGGTAGATTACGGCTTCCGGCTCCCTTCCTGCCTGGATAACCGGCCTTTGAAGTTCGAGGAATTCGATCAGCTGGTGAAACAGGTGGTTTTTGTCTCGGCTACCCCCAATGAATACGAAATCAAGCAAAGTAAGGGTGTAGCGATTGAGCAGATTATCCGGCCGACGGGACTCCTGGACCATGAGATAATTTTAAAGCCTAGCGCAGGCCAAATCGAAGATTTAATAGAACAAATAAAAATGCGCAGTAAAAATAACGAAAGGGTCTTAGTGACCACCTTAACCAAAAGGATGGCCGAGGACCTAACTAACTATTTACAAGAGAAAGGATTAAGGGTAAAATATCTCCATTCTGAAATCCAGACCATAGAACGCTCCCAGATACTCCGGAGCTTAAGAAAAAAAGATTTTGATTGCCTGGTGGGTATAAACCTCTTAAGGGAGGGTTTGGACCTACCGGAAGTATCGTTAGTGGCGATTTTAGACGCGGATAAAGAGGGGTTTTTGCGCTCCGCGACTTCTTTGATTCAGGTATCCGGCCGCGCCGCGCGTAACCAGAACGGCACGGTAATCATGTACGCCGATACCGTAACCGGCTCAATGAAAAAAGCCATTGCCGAAAGCAACCGGCGCAGGTCAATACAATTAGAGTTTAACCGTAAAAACTCGATCACTCCCCGTTCAATTCAAAAAGCGATCCGGCAGGGGATTGAAGACTTGCAGGAAGTTGATGAGTTTATTATCGGTTTAACCGGACAAAATAAAGAAGAATACGAATTAAACAAATATATCGCAGAATTAGAATACGAGATGGAGCTAGCGGCCAGGAACCTCCAGTTTGAAAAAGCCGCGGCGTTAAGAGACAAGATAAAAGAGTTAAGCCCTAATTTTAAGTAGGAGGATTTTATGATTATTGTTTTAAAACGCGATGCCACGGAAGAACAAGTAAACCATATCATCGAAAAAGTAAAAAAACTCGGCCTTACCCCGCATATCTCCAAAGGCACGGAGCGCACCATTATCGGGGTGATCGGGCCGGAAGACATATTGCAGGTGACGCCCCTGGAGGTTTTTCCCGGCGTAGAAAAAGTAATGCCGGTCTTAGCCCCCTATAAGCTGGTCTCCCGAGAGTTTAAACCAGAGGCTTCGGTAATTGATTTGGGCAAGGGGGTAAAAATCGGCGGCAAGAGAATAATAGTTATGGCCGGGCCTTGCGCCGTAGAAAATATAGATACCCTGCGTGAAATCGCCAAAGAAGTAAAAAAGGCCGGGGCTTGCGTTTTAAGGGGCGGTGCCTTTAAACCGCGCACCTCACCCTACAGCTTTCAAGGGTTAGGTGAAGAGGGATTGAAGTATTTAAATGAAGTAGGCCGTGATTTAGGCCTGGTTACCGTAACAGAAGTAATGGATCCGCGCGACGTAGGCCTGGTAGATAAGTATGTGGATATCTTTCAGATCGGCGCGCGCAATATGCAGAACTTTAACCTGCTCAAAGAAGTAGGCCTGACCAAGAAGCCGGTCCTGTTAAAGCGCGGGATGTCCTCGACCGTAAAAGAGCTGCTGATGTCTGCGGAGTATATACTGGCAGGGGGTAATTTTAGCGTGATCCTCTGCGAGCGGGGCATCAGGACTTATGAAGACTCCACCCGCAACACCCTGGATATCAGCGCCGTACCGGTAGTGAAACAACTTTCCCACCTGCCGATAATAGTTGACCCTAGTCACGCCGCGGGTAAGTGGGGTTTAGTTGCGCCGTTATCCAAAGCCGCTATTGCCTGCGGTGCCGACGGTTTGATTATCGAAGTGCATACTCACCCGGAAGAAGCTCTCTCTGACGGCTCACAGTCGTTACTGCCGGATAATTTCGCCCAGCTGATGAGCGAATTGAAAGGACTGGCTAAAATTGAAGGAAGAGAAATCTAAGAAAGGCAAAAGATGAAACTATTCAATAAAATAGCGATTGTCGGGGTAGGTTTGATCGGAGGGTCTTTAGGCCTGGCGATCAAGAAGAAAGGCCTGGCGCATCAGGTAATCGGAGTGAGCAGGCAGAGAAAAACTTTGCGCGCGGCATTAAGGAACAGGGCGATAGATATCGCTTCGCAGGATATCGGAATAGTCAAAGACGCAGACCTGATTATCCTGGCTGCCCCCGTAGATACCATCATTGCCCTGGCGCTCAAGATTGCTAAAATCGCCAGAGAAGATTGTCTGGTCACCGATGTCGGCAGCACCAAGGGCGAAATCGTCTCTAAATTAGAAAAGGTTTTTCCGCATTATCTGGGGAGTCACCCCTTAGCCGGTTCAGAGAAGAAAGGCGTGGTCAACGCCTGCGCCAAGATGTTTAATAATTCTTTATGTATTCTCACTCCTACGCGCGCTACCCGGTCGGCAGTTTTAAATAAAATAAAAAGATTCTGGCAGGCGGTAGGCGCCAGGACGGTAAACTTAGCCCCGGATAAGCACGACAGAATATTATCCTTTATCAGCCACCTGCCGCATATAGCTGCTTTTTCTTTAATCGGCGCAGTACCCCGGCAGCATTTAAAGTTGGCCTCTGGCGGCTTGAAGGATACTACCCGCATCGCCTATTCCGATGCCGGGCTCTGGGCGGATATATTCTTAAGCAATCGCAGGAATATACTAAAAGCAATAGCTGCCTTCCAGCAGGAGCTCGCCGGAATAAAATCCGCAGTAGCCAGGAAAGACAAAAAGTCGTTACTGGGAATCCTAAAAAAAGCAAAAACTAAAAGAGAACTCTTAGGATGATTATTGCCATCGACGGTCCTGCCGGAGCCGGTAAAAGCACGATTGCCAAAATCGTGGCGGGCGAGCTCGGTTTTCTTTATATTGATACCGGAGCGATGTATCGCGCCCTCACTTTAAAAGCGATTGAAGAGAAAGTAGACGCCCAAGATGCTGCCGGGCTGATTGAGTTGGCGCGCCATTCGGCCATTGATTTAAAAAATGACGCCGGCGGGTCTTTAGAAATCTTTCTTGATGGCAGGGACGTCTCAGCGCTTATCCGTCAGCCGCGCATCACTAAACTGGTCTCGGATATCGCCAAAATAAAAGGCGTGCGCGAGGTGATGCTGGGTTTACAACGTAAGCTCGGTAAACTCAGAGACAGCGTTTTAGACGGCAGGGATATCGGGACGGTGGTTTTTCCCGATGCGGATCGGAAGTTTTACATCGATGCCCACCCCGAAGAGCGCACCCGCCGCCGCCATAAAGAATTAAAAGAGCTGGGGCAGGAAATAAACCCGGAAGAAGTGGCCAAAGACATAAAAAACCGTGACACTATCGATTCCACCCGGGAATTCGCGCCTTTAAAGAAAGCCGACGACGCTATTTATATAGATACTACTAACATGACTATAGAAGAAGTGGTAAAAGAGGTACTTAGCCGTATTCGTCAAAATGGATAAAACTTTAATCCGCAACTTTTCTATTATTGCCCATATCGACCACGGTAAATCCACCCTTGCGGACAGAATACTGGAATTAACCGGCGCGGTAGATAAAAGGCACTCTAAAGACCAGCTGCTCGACGATATGGATTTAGAGCGGGAGCGCGGCATAACCATTAAGGCTTCTATGGTCAGGTTATCTTACCATGCGCATGACGGCAAAGATTATGTTTTAAATTTAATAGATACCCCCGGCCACGTGGATTTTACCTACGAAGTCTCTAAATCCCTGGCTGCCTGCGAAGGAGCGATCCTGTTAGTAGATGCCGGGCAGGGCATTGAAGCCCAGACCGTAGCCAATTATTATTTAGCCCAAGATAATAAACTTAAAATCATCCCGGTAATCAATAAAATTGATTTAAACTCTGCAGATATAGAACGTACCGAGAGGCAAATCACCAGTGTTCTAGGTTTCAAAAAAGAAGAAATATTGTACGCCTCCGCTAAAGAAGGATTAGGCATAGAAGAAATATTAGAGAGAGTGGTAGAAGTGATACCTTATCCAAAAGGTGAGATCAACCACCAGTTAAAGGCCCTGGTCTTTGACTGCCGCTTTGATGTTTTTAAGGGCGTAGTAGTCTTTATTAAGGTAGTGGAGGGAAAAATCGATCCTCTAACGCAACTGAAAATGATGCACTCCGGGAAAAATTATAAAATAGAAGAGCTGGGAGTATTTGAAGACCTGAAATATTCCCGGGTCAATACCCTGACCTGCGGAGAGGTAGGTTATTTTACCGCAAATATGCGCGACCCCCGGGAGATCATTATCGGCGATACGCTTACCGATAATAAAGATCCCTGCCGCGATCCGTTGCCCGGTTACCGCACGATTCAACCTCTGGTTTTCTGCGGCGTATACCCGGTGAATCCGGGAGATTTTACTAAATTGCGCGACGCCATTGATAAGCTAAAATTATCCGACGCCTCTTTTGTTTTTGGCCCGGAAAACTCGCAGTCTTTCGGAGCGGGTTTCCGCTGTGGGTTTCTCGGCCTTTTACATATGGAGATAGTCCAGGAGCGCCTGGAGAGAGAATATAATTTAAACCTTATCCTGACCGTCCCTAACGTAGTCTACAGAATCAAAAAAAAGGACGGCAGCATACTAGATGTGGATATTCCGGCGAAACTTCCGCCTGCGTCCGATATTGCCGAAACAGAAGAGCCCTATGTTAAGCTGCTGATGATCGTGCCCGTGGATACTATCGAGCCGGTTTGCGAACTGGCCAAATCCCGCCGCGGCACATTCTCCTCCAAAGAGCATCTCGGCGAAGACCGGATAAAATTAATCTTTGATCTGCCGCTCTCAGAGATCATCGTAGACTTTTATGACCTGGTGAAATCTCTGACCCGCGGTTACGGTTCAATAGATTACGAATTCCAAGGTTATTCCTCCACAGATATAGTAAAATTAGAGATCATGCTTAACGGCGTCGTCTGTGACGCTTTTTCTTCGCTGATCTTTAAAGACAAGGCGGCACACAAAGCGCATGCCTTAGTCGGCAAATTAAAAGAATTGATACCGCGACAGGTATTTGAAATAGCCATACAGGCCAAAATAGGTTCGCAAATAATCGCTTCCGAAAAAATCCGGGCGCTGGCAAAACACGTCACCGCTAAGTGTTATGGCGGAGATATCACCCGTAAACGAAAACTCTGGGAAAAGCAGAGCGAAGGGAAAAAACGCCTGAAGCAATTCGGCAGGGTAGAGATCCCACAGGAGGCATTTCTGGAGGTATTAAAAATATGAACCCTAAGAAAAAATCCGTAGTGCGCGACTGGGCCGAATCCATCATCATTGCCTTTATTCTGGCGATGGTAATCCGTGCTTTTGTAGTGCAGGCGTTTAAAATCCCTACCGGCTCTATGCGGCCTACCCTCTTAGAAGGCGATATACTTTTGGTCAATAAGTTTATTTACGGGCCAAAAATCCCTTTTACCGATTCTAGATTGCCGGCAGTCAGGCAGCCCCGTAGAGGGGACGTCGTAGTTTTTATATATCCGGAAAACCCCAAAAAGGATTTTATTAAGCGCCTGATCGGCCTGCCGGGTGAAAGAGTAGAGATTAAAAACGGCACGGTCTACATCAATGATAAAGCGCTTTTAGACCCGATGTTTAGCAGTATCTATTACTACAACCGCGGAGAATTCGCAGCAGAAGGGGAAAAAATAATCGTACCGCAGGATAGTTTTTTTATGATGGGAGATAATTCCGCTTCTTCCCAGGATAGCCGTTACTGGGGTTTTGTCCCGCATAAAAATATTCTCGGCAATGCAATATTGATTTACTGGCCGCCCCAGCGCATTAGGATGATAAAATGAACTTTGCCAATAAAATCTCTACTTTCAGGATCTTAACCGTGCCTTTTTTTGTGGCTAGCCTGATCTATTACCGTCTTCCGGAAAGAGAATACCTGCGCTATATAGCGCTGATTATTTTTATCCTGGGTGTCGTCTCTGATGCCGCTGACGGCTATATTGCCCGTAAAACAAAACAGCAGTCTAAGGCCGGCCTGATTTTAGACCCCCTGGGAGATAAACTGCTGCTGATGAGCGCATTCATCTGCCTGTCCTTCTTAAAAGAGTTTACTTTAAGGTTTCCGCTCTGGGTTACTTTTATCGTCATCAGCCGGGACACCATCATTATTTTAGGGACAGTAGTTATTTTCATGGTCAGGCAAAATATTGAAATCTTCCCTACCAAATGGGGAAAATTAAGCACTATTTTTCAGATGCTTTCGGTGATCGCCATACTGATGCAAGTCGGGTTTTCCTTTATTTTCTGGTGGATAGCGGTGTTTTTTACCGTCGTCTCAGGGATCGATTATGTAAAGAGAGGGTTTAAAATACTCTATGCTCTGGATAATTCCCGCAATCATCATTAGTTATCTCGTCGGCTCTATCCCTACCGCTTACCTCTTTGGGCGGTTCCTCAAAGGTATAGACATCCGAAAGTTCGGTTCCGGCAATGTCGGAGCAACTAATGCCTTGCGCGTGTTAGGTAAAGGCCCCGGAATAACGGTGTTGCTTTTAGATATGGCTAAAGGGGCTATAGCGGTATTATTTTTGCCGGATATATTCGCCCCGAGAACAGGCATGACCGATACTGCCATCAGCGTTATTCTGGGCCTGGCTTGTATCTTGGGCCATAATTGGACGGTATTTCTTAAGTTTAGGGGGGGCAAAGGAGTAGCCACTACCTTTGGCGTATTGCTGGGTTTAGCTTTTAAAATAGAGGGCTTAAGATTAATCTTTGCCCTGGTAATTTTAACCTGGGCTTTTGTTTTTACGATTACGCGCATGGTCTCTCTGGCTTCGATATTGAGCGCCGTAGCCATACCGGTCTATATGTTCATCTTTAAAGAACCCCTGACCTTGATTCTGGCAGGCGTATTGCTGGCTATTTTCATCATCCTGCGCCACCGCGGAAACCTCCGTAGGGTCTTTCAGGGCAAGGAACCCCGCATCAGTTTCAAGAAACCCGCCTAGCCTCTGGAAACCCGAAAGAAACCGCTTTCTTAAAACCCCCATATTCCCTTGAAAACACTTATCTTATGATGTTATACTTTTTCTGCATTAATCCCCACCAGCCCTGCCTGCCGGCAGGCAGGCACAAGAGGAAGGTTAGGGGATAGCCGGGTTACCGACAAAAAGGAGGAGGAATCTTACATTACAGTAACCCGGCTCTTTCATTAACACAGATTACACAGATTTTAAAAAGCGGATTTCACAGATTAAAGGGTTCTCAATTATGCGCGACCTAGTCTTTAAAAACTTAACTTCCCAGGATAAAAAGAGAAGGGTTTTGGCGAGCTCTGAAATCATGAACAAGAAAGGAGTGCAGAGCGTAATCCAGCGCCATTTTATCTGCCTGGTTAAGGAAGTCCCGGATACAAAAGCCGCCAAGCCCCTGCCGCAGCTGTATGTGGCCAGGGAGCATAACAGTTTCAAGCAGGCGGAAAGATTCTTCTGTAAACTTAAAGGAAGCGTGTATGTGATCTGCGAAAAGAAGCTGTACCTTATTGCTTACCTGCATTCCCTGAATATCACTCTTACCTCTGCCCGGCACCCGGCTATAAATTAATTCCCCAATTTTTATCTTGCCAAAAACTCTTTAGAATAGTATCATATAGTTCTATAATTGTAAGCTGTTCGGGGCCCGTAGCTCAGTGGTCAGAGCAGGTGACTCATAATCACTTGGTCCGGGGTTCAAATCCCTGCGGGCCCAGAGTTTAGCATATCGCATATGGCTAATCGCATATCGTTTGGACGATAAGCAATATGCGCTAAGCGATAAGCGAATACAGGGCGTATAGCTCAGCTGGTTAGAGCGCTACACTCACATTGTAGAGGTCATAGGTTCAAGTCCTATTACGCCCATTTTATGTCAGAAAATTCCCGCTAAGCTATGCCTTAGCGGGCGGGATCCCGCAGGCGATACTTACACTAATCTAGCGGGAAAAGGAGAAGGATGTCGGGGCTTGATTTAAAAGAACAACTGCGTAACCTCCTGGAGTTGCAGACGATTGATACCGAAATTTATAATCTGGAGGCAGAAAAACAAGCCAAGCCGCAGGAAACCAAAGCCTTAGATGATGCCTTCCAGGCAAAAAAACAGGGGCTGGCAGACTTAGAGAAAAAATCGCTGGATACCCAGAAACAGAAGAAAGACCGGGAATTGGAGCTGGCCAGTAAAGAAGAAGGGGCCAAGAAACTCCAGGCTCAGCTTTATTCCTTAAAAACCAATAAAGAATACCAGACCATGCTGCAGCAGATCAATGACGCTAAAGCAGACAGTTCGGTCATCGAAGACGAGATTTTAGCTTTAATGGATCAGCTAGACCGGGTAAAGGCTGATACTGATAAGGAAAAACAGGCCCTGCAAGAGGAGGAAAAGAAATTTAACCAAGAGAAAAAGAAAATCCAGGAGAGGATCAAAGAAATAGATGACCGCTTAGCTCAATTGCAAGGGCAGAGAAATCAGGTCATGCCGGGCATAGACAGAAAAATCCTGACGCAATACGAGAGGATACTCAATAACCGCGACGGATTAGCTATTGTGAGCGTAAAAGGTAATTCCTGTCAGGGCTGTAATATGTTTGTGCCTGCGCAGGTGATCAACCTGATCAAGATGTACGAAAGAATAATTACCTGCGAAGTTTGTAACCGGATGTTATATATTAAGGATGAAAGAAATTGAGATTTATATCGACGGTGCCTCTAAAGGCAACCCCGGCCCCTCCAGCATCGGGGTGGTAGTCTGCGCTAAAGGCGAAACGATTAAGAATATAGCGAGTTTCATCGGCAGGGCTACAAATAATGTAGCCGAATATACGGCTTTAATTTACGGCCTGCAGGAAGGCCTGATCCTAGGGGCAGAAAGCATTAAAATTAATACCGATAGCCAGCTACTTTACCGGCAATTAAACAAAGATTATAAAATAAAAAGCCCGAATATTGTCGGCTTATACAATCAGGCGACGCATCTGATGTCTGCTTTTAAGAGCGTATCTTTGAAGCATATCCCCCGCGAAAATAACCGCGGCGCGGATAAATTAGCAAATAAGGCAATAAAAGAAGCGCAGAGAAGAAAATAGTTTTTTGATAATCTGGGCAGGTAGAAGGTGGTCGCCCGCCACTGAATCAATGGCGGGAGGAAAGTCCGAGCTCAGGAGGACAGGCGTAGCGGGTAATACCCGCCCTCCGGCGCATAACCGGAGAGGATTTAGAGCCACAGAGACGAGCAACCGCAAAAACGCAAAATTTTTACGCAAAAGCGCAAAATATTTTTGCGTTTTACCGACGTTTTGCGTTTTTGCGGCAACGTGAAACGAGGTAATCTCTACGCCGAGCAAGGCCAAATAGGAGATGAGGGGCTTGTCCGCCCCGTCACTAATCTCGGGTAGGCTGCTTGAGCCCTGATGGTAATATCGGGGACTTAGAGGAATGATCACCAGGCAACGGATAATCGTTTCCGGACAAGACTCGGCTTATTCTACCTGCCCCTTTTAAAAAAGTATCAGAGTGTCATGTATCAAAGTATCAAAGTTTTTTGATACATTGACACATTGATACCTTGATATTAAGTAATAATTTTTAAGGAGGGAGAAAATGTCTGGTCATTCAAAATGGAAAACGAATAAAGGCAAGAAAAATTTGGCGGATGCCAAAAAAGGAGCTACTTATACCAAGCTGATCAAGGAAATCACCGTTATCGCCCGCGAAGGCGGCGGTAATCCCGATAATAATTCCAAGCTTCGCGCGATTATGGCCAAGGCCAAAGAAGCAAACATGCCTTCGGATAACGTTAAGATGGCAATTAAGCGCGGCACAGGAGAGCTTCCGGGCGTAATTTATGAGACCGTCACCTATGAAGCCTACGCACCGGGAGGGGTGGCGATTATGGTCGAAGCCCTTACGGATAATAAGAACCGCACCACCGCGGAGTTACGTAATATCCTGTCTAAAAAGAACGGAAATATGGCCGGCGCCGGCTCAGTAAGCTGGATGTTTACCAAAAAAGGTTACATCCTGATCGATAGGACCCAAGCTAAAGAAGAAGAATTGATGGATATCGTACTGGAGGCGGGGGCTGAGGATATGAAATACGATGATAAAAATTATGAGATTACCACTGCCCCTGCGGACTTAGAAAAAGTAAAGCAGGTATTGGAACAAAAAGGAATAAAATTTCAGATTGCGGAAGTCACCATGATTCCCTCCTCTACGATTAAGGTCGCCGGGGGAGACGCAAAACAGGTATTAGCTTTAGTGGAAGCCCTGGAAGAGCATGATGATGTCCAGAGCGTCTACGCTAACTTCGATATACCCGACGAAATCTTAGAGCAGGCGGCTTCCGGAGAATAATGATTATTTTAGGGATAGATCCGGCGCTTTCTGTTACCGGCTACGGCGTAATTGATTTTACCAGAAATAAGCTCTCTTTGATAGAAGCGGGTATCATTGCCACTTCCCCCAAGCAAGAAGTTTCCGCGCGTCTCGGCAAGATACACCGCTTGGTCAGGCAATTAATCAGAGACACCAAGCCCGACGTATTGGTTTTAGAGAAATTATACGCGCACTACCGTCATCCGACCACGGCGTATGTTTTAGGCCAGGCCCGCGGAGTCATTTGCCTCGCCTGTGCCTTGGAAAAATTACCGCTGGTAGAATATGCGGCGACAAGAGTAAAAAAAGCGGTGGTAGGAAAGGGCCTGGCTTCTAAATATCAAGTACAAAGGGTAGTGGTAAGTATGCTCCGCCTAGAGCAGCTGCCCAAATATACCGACGTGACTGATGCGCTGGCATTAGCCATCGCCCACAGCCACACAGTCAAATATAAATCATGATCGCACGCATCTTGGGCAAAGTAACTCAAAAGAGCGCAAATTACCTCATTCTTGATCTAGGCGGGATATCTTATCAGGTCTTTCTTCCGGCAACGCTCCTGCCGCGCATCGATGAGAATATAAACAGCGAAGGTAAAATCAGCCTGATCACTTACCATTATTTACAGGTCGAGCCCTCCAAGAGCACGCCGGTATTAGTGGGGTTTTTAAACGAAATAGAAAAAGAGTTCTTTGAGGTCTTTATTACCGTCTCCGGAATCGGGCCGCGCGCGGCTTTAAAAGCCCTGAATAAACCCATCTCTTTAATCGTGCGGGCGATAGACGCAGCGGATGTAGAGTTCTTAAGGTCTCTTCCGGGCATCGGGCCGCAGCGGGCCAGGGAAATCATTGCTAAGTTACAGAATAAAGTGGGAAAATTCGGCCTGATAAAAGATGGCCGGGCAGGAGAGCATGAATTAAAATCAAAGAGTATCAAAGATGAGGCGATGGCAGTCTTGATGCAGCTAGAGTATAAAAAATCGGAAGCCCTGCAGATGATCGAAAAAGCGCTCCAGAGAGCCGGCGATATAAAAACTACCGAAGAGCTATTAAACGAAGTGTATAAACAGAGGAAGCAAAAGTAGATGAGCTACGATAATATTAAGGCGGTAATCGAAGCGCTTTTATTTGCCAGCGAAAAACCGCTGACCCTGGAACAGATAAAGAATGTCTTAGAGAGCCTCGATACGGGCGAGGTGCGCCGCGTGCTGTCGGAAATGCAGTCAGAATGCGAAACTACAAACCGCGGGATCAGGATTACGGAGGTAGCGGAGGGCTTCCGGATGAGCACCGCGGCAGCCCTGGCACCTTTCTTAAAAAAATTATACAAACAGCGCCGCGTAGAAAGATTATCCCGGCCGGCCTTAGAGACCCTGGCCATCATCGCCTATAAGCAACCGGTGACTAAACTGGAAATCGAATCTATCAGGAACGTAAATGTGGACGGTTTAATGCAGAACCTTTTGGAGAAAGATATTATCCGCGTCGCCGGGAGAAAAAAAGCTCCGGGTAGACCTAAGGTATACGGGACAACCCGGCAATTCCTGGAATATTTCGGATTAAAGTCCCTGGAGGACCTGCCTAAAATCGGCGGCTTAACCATGCCGAAAGAAAAAAAAGAAGAGACGCCCCCAAAAGAGGAGATGCAAAATGCAGCTACAAAACCTGCGTAAAAAAATCGACGCAATCGATTATGAGATAGTGCGTTTTTTAAACCTGCGCGCAAAACTTGCTACGGATATTTCTCGCCTAAAGCGCCGGACGGGAAAAACAGCATATTCTCCCGAACGCGAAAGGGAAATTTTGACAAAAATAAAACTGGCTAATAAAGGCCCCCTTAGCGGCTCTGCCCTTGAGGCAGTCTACCGCGAGATTATGTCCTGCGGACTATCTGCGGGAGGGCCGCTAAGAATAGCTTATATGGGCCCGCCGGCGAGCTTCTCAAATCTAGCGGCTTTAAAAAGATTCGGCTCTCAGGTGGATTATTTTGCCTGTGACAGCATAGCCGATGTATTTCTAGAGGTAGAAAGAGGTACTGCCGATTACGGCGTCGTGCCTATTGAAAACAGCATTGAAGGTGCGGTAAGCCATACTCTGGATATGCTGGTAGATTCCGACTTAAAAATCTGCGCCCAGGTTATTCTGGAGGTGTCGCATAACCTTCTGGGAAAATGCGCCAAAGATAGAATCAGGCGCATTTACTCTAACCCCAACGTATTCGGGCAATGCCGCATCTGGTTGCAGGAAAACCTTCCCGCCGCAGAGCAGAGCGAAGTATCCAGCACTACGCGCGCAGCCCAGATTGCCGCCAGAGAAAAAAACAGTGCCTGTATCGCCTCTTTGCTGGCAGCTAAAGTTTATAAATTGAAGGTTATTGCCCGGGATATAGAAGATTCCCCGCATAACGTCACCCGTTTTTTAGTCATCGGCAAAACAGACGTGCCGGCCACCGGCCAGGATAAAACTTCGCTCGTGTTCTCGATTAAAGATAAGGTCGGGGCTTTGCATGAGATGCTTATGCCTTTTAAAAGGCATAAAATAAACCTGACCAAGATAGAATCGCGGCCTTCCAAGAAAAAAGCCTGGGATTATTACTTTTTCCTGGATTTAGCCGGGCACCGCGATGAGCCGCGGGTTAAAAGAGCGCTTCTGGAATTGGAGAATCACTGCAAGTTTATTAAAATACTGGGTTCCTATCCGGTAGGAGAATAATTACTTTAAGGAGAGAAGATGAGTTTGGTAAGAAAAAATATACTGAACCTTACCCCCTATATAGCGGGTAAACCTATAGAGGAGACCAAAAGAGAGCTCGGCTTAAAGGATGTGATCAAGCTGGCCTCTAACGAGAACCCTCTGGGGCCGTCCCCGAAAGCCGTGGAGGCGATAAAAAAGAACCTTGGGCAAATCAACCGCTATCCCGACAGCAGCGGTTTCTATTTACGCAAAAAACTTGCCAGATATCATAATCTCGGGGCGGCAAATGTCGTTTTAGGCAACGGTTCGGATGAGCTGATCGATATAATTATCAAGACCTTTGTGGCGGAGGATGAGAACATTATCACTGCCGAGACGACGTTCCTCGAATACCAGATAATCTCTAAGGTCAACAACCGCGCCCTGATCAGCGTGCCTTTAAAATATTTTAAATACGATTTAGAGGCGATTAAAAAGAGGATAGATAAAAAGACCAAAGTTATCTTTATCGCCAATCCCAATAACCCCACCGGCACCTATGTGACTAAATACGAGCTGGAAGATTTTATTTCTGGGCTACCGGAAAACCTGATCCTGGTGATGGACGAGGCTTATGATACCTTTATTGACGTGGATGACTACCCCAGTACCCTGAATTATCTTAAGAAAATAAATATCCTGGTGCTAAAAACATTTTCTAAGGCCTATGGCCTGGCGGGCTTAAGGATAGGTTATGCCCTGGGTAATGCGGAGCTGACTTCCTATATGGAAAGTTCCAGACAGCCCTTTAACGTTAATTCCTTAGCCCAAATAGCGGCATTAGCAGCTTTAGATGATCGGGTATTCTTGCGTAAGACGAAAGTTGCCGTTTTGGAGGGTAAAAATTATATTTATGACGCGCTGAATAAAGTGGGTATAACCTATGTTCCCTCTGTGGCTAATTTTATCCTGCTGGATGTGGAAAAAGACGGCTTATTGGTATTTAATGCGCTGCTAAGGTACGGCGTCATCGTGCGGGAGATGCAGCAGTACGGCCTGAAAAACTTCATCCGCGTTACTGTCGGAACCAAAAAAGAGAACGAAAGATTTGTCAAGGTATTAAAAAAAGTATTGTAATGTGGCTATGATACTTTGACACCTGATACCTTGATACTATCATTCCTTAATCTTATGCTTCTAGCCATAGATATAGGTAATACTAATATTAACCTCGGATTATTTAGCGGCAGGCGCCTGCTTAAAAAATATGCCATACCCACCAGAAAGAAAAAATACTATCCCTGCCTGAACAAGCTCTTGGGGGGCAGAAGGAAGTCAATCCAAGAAATTGTTATCTCCAGCGTAGTCCCCCAAAGCACCGCCGTTTTAACAGGGGACCTGAAGAAATTGCTCGGCAAAAATCCTCTAATCATAGGTAAGCACATCTTGCCTCCGATTAAGAATCTTTACCGCAGGCCCGCACAAGTAGGGCAGGACAGGCTGGTTAATGCTTATGTTGCCGCGACACTTTATGGGGTTCCTGCAATCGTGGTGGATTTCGGAACAGCCGTTACCTTTGATGTCATCTCCAGGCATAAAGAATACCTCGGGGGCATGATTGTACCGGGTTTGGGTATTTCTTTGGAGGCGTTGAGTGAGAAGACCGCGCTTTTGCCGAAAATAAAATTAGCCCAGCCAAAAGAGTTTATCGGAAGAGATACCCGCGCCAGCATGCTTAGCGGCATAGTCTACGGGTTTGCCGCCCTTACCGACGATTTAGTCATCCGGATAAAAAAGAAAATCGGACAAAAGGCCTTGGTTATCGGCACCGGCGGAAATATCGGCTTAATGGTTAATTACTGCCGTAAAATCGATAAAATAGACCCGGATTTGACCCTCAAGGGTTTAGCTTTAATCTGCAACAGGAACACTGCTGCCTAAAAAATACGCCTTCCCGCTTTGACAATAATATAGGTATATGTTATATTTTTAATGGCAAGTGATATTTTGACAATTTAGCAATTTACCCAGCCCCTGCACGCAGGAGCTGGGTTTACCTAACTGATAAAGGCAAAGCGGAGGTAGCCAGATGAAAAAGGTTTTATTCTTTACCTGCGTCATAGTATCCCTGGCAGTAAATCTTTATTCCCAGCCGGCTCAAGACCCGGTAATCTCACCCTCAACCATAATTGCTCCAAGTAGTTACCATCTAGGACTCCTGCAGCCGGATAAAAACACACAGATGCTCCCGACCGTCTTTTTAGCATCAGTCAATACAAAAACCATAGCTACTGCTGATATGGCGTCTAATTCTCCGGCAAATAAAATAGGCCTGGGCGCGCTAAATGCTGCTACCTCCTGGGCAGAGATACCCAAGCAGATCAACGCGGTATCGCAAAAGCACAATCCTTTAGTAGGGGCTACCGTAGGATTAGGGGAAGGGATAGTGACAGGCTTAGTGCGCGGTGCATCCGGAGTGGTGGATATGGCGACCTTTACTCTGCCTCCGTATGATAAGCCATTAATAGAACCGGCGTATCAGGTCAAGAAACCTGATCAGGGCTTTAAAGTCAGTCTTTTAAGCTGGTAAGGTTTTAGCACCCGCCTCTAATTTTTTATAAAAAACTCTTGACAAGATTTTTTTTTGCTTTATAATTGGCACTCTGAAATCAAGAGTGCTAATTAATCTATTTATTAGAGGGGGTGAGTTATGGAGATCAAACCATTAGGAGACCGCGTAGTCGTCAAGCCTTTGGAAGCAGAAGCAAAAACCAAGGGCGGGATAGTGCTGCCGGATACAGCCAAGGAAAAACCGCAGGAGGGCAAAGTTGTCGCAGTAGGAAAAGGAAAAGTTTTGGATAACGGAACAACCCAGGCTCCGGAAGTAAAAGTCGGGGATAAGGTATTATACGGAAAATATTCCGGGAACGAAATCACTACCAAAGATGGCGAAGAATTACTGATTATGCGCGAAGAAGATATCTTGGCGATAATTAAGTGACAACGGTGTCAAAGTATCAAAGTGTCAAGGTGTCATGGCACTTTGATACCTGATACTCTGACACTTTGACACAAACATAGCTAATAAGGAGGCGAAAGAATGGCAAAGCAACTATTATACAGTGATGAGGCGCGCCGCAAGATCTTAAGCGGAGTAGAGCAGCTCGCCGCAGCAGTAAAGGTGACTCTCGGGCCCAAGGGGCGTAACGTAGTAATAGATAAGAAGTTCGGTTCGCCAACCATTACTAAAGACGGAGTGACCGTAGCCAAAGAAATCGACCTGGAGGACCCTTTTGAGAATATGGGGGCGCAGATGGTCAAAGAAGTAGCGGAAAAAACCTCTGATATCGCCGGCGACGGAACAACCACCGCCACGATTCTGGCTGAGGCGATTTACCGCGAAGGCTTGAAAAACGTCACTGCCGGAGCCAATCCCATGGCTTTAAAGCGCGGGATCGAAAAAGCAGTAGCTAAGGTCATTGAAGAGTTAAGCAAGCTTTCCACCCCGATCAAAGACAAAAAAGAGATAGCCCAGGTCGCCTCTATCGCGGCAAATTCCGATACCGCTATCGGAGAGTTAATCGCCGAAGCGATGGATAAGGTGGGCAAGGACGGCGTAATCACCGTAGAAGAAGCAAAATCAACTGCTACTACCCTGGATGTCGTAGAGGGGATGCAATTTGACCAGGGGTATCTATCCCCTTATTTTGTCACCGACGCCGAAAGGATGGAGGTTCTTTTAGAGGAACCCTATATTCTGATTTACGAGAAAAAAATATCTTCGATTAAAGATATCCTGCCGTTACTAGAGAAGATCGCCCGCACCGGAAAGTCGCTTTTGATTGTTGCCGAAGAGGTCGAGGGAGAAGCGTTAGCGACGTTAGTAGTAAATAAACTCCGCGGCACCTTTGTTGCCTGCGCAGTAAAAGCTCCCGGTTACGGCGATAGACGCAAAGCCATGCTTGATGATATTGCTGTTCTTACCAGCGGCAAGGCGATCACCGAAGATTTGGGCTTAAAGTTAGAAAATATCGATATCGAAGATTTGGGCCGCGCAAAAAGGGTCAAAGTGGATAAGGAAAATACGACCATCGTGGAAGGCGCAGGCAAGAGCCAGGCGATTAATGCCCGGATCGCCCAGATCAAGAAGCAGATAGACGATACCGATTCCGATTACGACAAAGAAAAACTGCAGGAAAGGCTGGCAAAGCTTGCCGGCGGAGTAGCGGTAATCAATGTCGGGGCGGCTACCGAAACAGAAATGAAAGAAAAGAAAGCCAGAGTAGAAGATGCGTTGCATGCTACCCGCGCAGCTTCCCAGGAAGGCATTGTTCCCGGCGGCGGAGTAGCGCTGGTAAGGACCCTGGCTGCCCTGGATAAGCTTAAGCTCGAAGGCGACGAAAAAATAGGCGTGATTATCGTTAAAAGGGCGATTGAAGAGCCCTTAAGGCAGATTGTGGAAAACGCCGGCTTAGAGGGTTCGGTAGTTGCGCAGCGTATCAAGCAGGAAAAAACTAACGTAGGTTACGATGTCAATCAGGATGCCTATGTGGACATGATCGAAGCGGGCGTAATTGACCCCACTAAGGTCACCCGCTCTGCTCTACAGAACGCTGCCAGTATCGCAGCGCTTCTGCTTACCACCGAAACAGTCATCGCGGATAAACCGGAAAAGGAAGACAGAATGCCGGCGATGCCTCCGGGAGGCGGGATGGGGGGCATGGGAGGAATGTATTAAACAGGGTTTTAGAGTTCAGGGTTCATAGTAAAAAAGGGGCGGGAGAAAAATCCCGCCCCTCTTTGTTTAAGTGAGGCCATAAGTTATGGAGCTGTATATTAAATATATCAGCGACATAACTTATTTGGCCGAACTTACCCCGCACCTTTACGGTGCGGGGTAAGTTCGCACTTATAACTTACGTCGCACTTCCAGTGCTTCCGTAAGTTATGTGCTCATTAAAATAGCTATTGACAAAGGGCTAATCTTATTGTAAAATTGCCTATCCTTTTATCAGTAAACTCGAAAATTGGAGTAAAAATCCTTAACTCATTGAAAAATAATAACTTAAGAAGAGGAGAACGCAGATGGCAGAGTGGATAGGCATAGGCAGGCGCGCACGCCGCTGTTATGGTTTTGATGAGATTGCGCTGGTTCCCGGAGCGCAGACGGTTAACCCTAATGAAACAGATACCACCTTTAGCTTCGCCGGGAAGAAATTCAAAATCCCTATACTTGCCGCGGCTATGGACGGGGTAGTGGATGTAAAATTCGCTATCGAGATGTCGGCCCTCGGCGGAATTGCGGTTTTAAACTTAGACGGCGTGCAGACCCGCTACGCAAATCCCGATACGGTCTTAGAGCAGATCGCTAAAGCCAGCCCGCAAAAAGCCACGGAATTAATCCAGTCCATTTATAAGACACCAATTAAGGAAAAACTGATCGCCAAAAGAGTAGCAGAGATAAAAAAGAAAAAAGCCATAGCCGTAGTCAGCTGTATCCCGGCCCATGCGGAAAAGTTTTCTAAAATTGCGATTTCTTCGGGTGCCGATATATTCGTAGTGCAGTCTACGGTCACTACCACCAGACACCTGGCCAAAGAATACAAAAGCCTGGATTTATTCAGGTTCTGCAAGAGCACAAAAATACCGGTAATCCTGGGTAACTGCGTCACCTATGAAACCACCGCGGAACTTATGGAAACCGGGGCAGCGGGATTATTGATCGGCGTAGGCCCGGGAGCTGCCTGCACCACCCGCGGAGTATTAGGCATCGGGGTGCCGCAGGTAACCGCAACCGTTGATGCGGCCTCGGCGCGCGATTTTTATTACAAGAGGACGGGTAAATACGTATCCGTTATTACTGACGGCGGGATGAACCGCGGCGGAGATATCTGCAGGGCCTTTGCCTGCGGAGCAGACGCGGTAATGATCGGCTCAAGCTTTGCCCGGGCAAAAGAAGCGCCCGGCCGCGGTTATCACTGGGGCATGGCGACTTCACACGTTAACCTTCCGCGCGGGACGCGCATTTATGTCGGCACTACCGGCTCTTTAAAAGAAATACTCTTTGGCCCGGCAAAAGTCGATGACGGTTCGCAGAATCTGATGGGAGCGCTTAAAACATCCATGGGGTCGCTGGGCGCCTCTAACCTTAAAGAAATGCATGACGTAGAAATTATTATCGCGCCTTCCATCCAAACAGAAGGCAAAATTTTTCAGGTTAGCCAGAGGGTAGGGATGGGGACATGACCAGACAAACCATACTTATTTTAGATTTCGGCTCGCAGTATACGCAGCTTATTGCCCGGCGCGTCAGGGTAAGTAAAGTGTTCTCCAGAATCATACCTTATAATATGCCGGCAAAAGAGATCGCCGCGATGTCACCCAAAGGGTTAATTCTCTCCGGCGGGCCGGCATCGGTAACTGAAAAGAAAAGCCCGTATCCCGATAAAGGCATATTTAAATTAGGCGTACCGGTCTTGGGTATCTGTTACGGTATGCAGGTAATCACCGAAATGCTCGGCGGCAAAGTCAAGCACACCAAAGAGCGCGAGTACGGCAAAGTAGAGTTATTTTTAGACGATAACCGCGATTTATTCGGCCACATCCCGGGTAACTTTACCTGTTGGGCCAGCCACGGTGACCTGGTGAACAAACTTCCGCCCGGCTTTCGCACCACCGCCCATACGCTGAATACCCCGATTATGGCGATCAGCAACCGCCAGCGCAAGATTTATGCGGTTCAATTCCATCCGGAAGTAACGCATACGGAAAAAGGCAATCAGATCTTAACTAATTTTTTATTTAAAATCTGCGGCTGCACCAGCCGCTGGACCATGGAATCTTTTGTCAAAGAAACCATTGCCGGATTAAAAAAAACTATCGGCCGCGACAAGGTGGTCTTAGGCTTAAGCGGCGGGGTTGATTCTTCGGTCGCGGCAATCTTAATCCATAAAGCGATCGGCAGGAACTTAAGGTGCATCTTTGTGGATAACGGGCTGCTGCGTAAAGATGAACCGCAGCAGGTAAAAAATGTCTTCCGTAATAATTTCCATTTAAACCTGGATTACGTAGACAGGAGCAAGCGATTCCTCACCCGGCTGGAAGGCATCACTGACCCCGAAGACAAGAGAAAAATTATCGGGGAAGAGTTTATCAAGGTATTTGAAGAAGAGGCCAAGAAAGTAAAAGGCGTAAAATACCTCGGGCAGGGGACTCTTTATCCGGATGTCATCGAATCTTTTTCTCCCAGCGGCGCGCCCTCCAGCCGCATCAAAAGCCACCATAATGTAGGCGGCCTACCGGCGCAGATGAAATTAAAACTCGTCGAACCTTTACGGGAATTATTCAAAGACGAAGTGCGCCAGATCGGCAGAGAGCTCGGCCTACCGGACCAGATCATCAGCCGCCAGCCGTTTCCCGGTCCGGGATTAGCGATCAGGATTATCGGAGAGGTAACACAACCATACCTGAATATCCTGCGCGAAGTAGATCAGCGCGTGATCGAAGAAATCAGGGGCGCCGGGCTCTACGAACAGGTCTGGCAATCTTTTGCCATACTCCTGCCCATAAAAAGTGTGGGGGTGATGGGGGATGAACGTACTTATGAAAATGTGGCGGCCTTGCGCTGCGTTTCCAGCCTCGACGGCATGACTGCCGACTGGGTAAAACTCCCCTATGAAGTCCTCGAGAAGATTGCTAACCGCGTGATTAACGAAGTCAAAGGCGTAAATCGCGTAGTCTACGATATCTCCTCAAAACCGCCCGCAACGATTGAATGGGAGTAAACTCGCATAGCGCATATCGCAAATCGCACATCGTTCTACGATAAGCGATAAGCGATAAGCGATAAGCCAAAATGCCGCATTCCGATTTTATCCACCTTCACCTGCACACCCAATATAGCCTATTAGACGGCGCCTGCCGCATACCTGACCTGCTTAAGCTGGCTCAAGCTTATAAAATGGATTCCCTGGCGATTACCGACCACGGCAATATGTTCGGGGCGATGGATTTTTATCTGGAGGCGCAGAAGGCCGGGATAAAACCGATTATCGGCTCTGAAGTATACATTGCGCCGGGAAGCCGCCTGGAAAAAAAACTGGGCGGGATTGACGAAGCCTCTTACCATTTGATCCTTTTAGCCAAGGATGAAACCGGCTATCAAAACCTGATGAAGCTGGTTTCAGCCGGGTATCTGGAAGGTTTTTATTACCGGCCGCGCATTGATAAAGAGATCCTTTCCCGGTACGCCAAAGGCTTGATTGCCCTGAGCGCTTGCCTTAAAGGGGAAATCCCGGTGCTGCTTAAGGAGAGGCGTTTTAACGACGCCCTTAAGGCAGCCGACGAATTCCTGAATATTCTCGGTAAAGATAATTTCTATTTAGAAGTACAGGAGAATTTAATCCCCGAACAGAAGGCCGTAAATGCGGGGTTAATCAAAATCTCCAAAGAATTAAATATTCCCCTGATCGCCACCAATGACGTGCACTATCTTTTAAAAGAGCACGCCAGGAGCCACGAGGCATTGCTCTGCATTCAGACCCAGACCACCCTTGATGACCCCAACCGCATGCGTTTTCAGACCGATGAGTTTTATTTTAAGTCGCCTCAGGAGATGAAAGAACTTTTTAAGGAGATTCCCGAAGCCATCGCTAATACCCAAGAGGTAGCTAAGCGCTGCAACCTGGAGCTGGATTTCTCTTTAGTGCACCTGCCTAAATACGAAGCCCCGGTAGGTAAAACTAAAGACGAGTTCCTGCGGGAACTTTGCGAAAAAGGATTAAAGGAACGCTTCAAAACACTAAGCACGGAGATCACCCAGCGCCTGGAACACGAATTAGAAACTATCCAGAAGATGGGTTTTACCAGTTATTTTTTAATTGTCTGGGATTTTATCCATTACGCTAAGAGCCAGAATATACCGGTGGGGCCCGGCCGGGGCTCGGCTGCGGGAAGCCTGGTCAGTTACCTCTTAGGAATTACCGATATCAACCCTTTGAATTATGGTTTATTATTCGAGCGCTTCCTGAATCCACAGAGGCAGGGGCTGCCGGATATAGATATTGATTTCTGTTACGAAAGAAGGCAGGAGGTCATCGATTACGTAACTAAGAAATACGGGCAGGAAAATGTCGCGCAAATTATCACTTTCGGGACGATGCAGGCGCGCGCGGTAGTCAGGGACGTCGGAAGAGTGATGGGGATAAGCTATGCCGATGTGGACCGGATTGCCAAAATGATCCCCCCTGACCCGGGCATAACCTTAAGAGATGCTTTAGAGAGCGAGGCGGAATTAAAGAGCCTCTATAAAAACGACCCGCAGATAAAACAACTGATTGATACGGCTTTATCCCTGGAGGGCTTAAACCGCCACGCCTCGGTGCATGCGGCAGGGGTGGTCATCGCGGACAAGCCGCTGGATAATTATATGCCTTTATTTAAGACTCAGGACGACCAGATCACCACCGGTTACAGCATGACGATGCTGGAAAAAACCGGGCTGCTGAAAGTTGATTTCCTGGGCTTAAGAACCCTGACCGTGATAGACCAGACTTTAAAGATAGTAAAGCAGAGGCGGGGCAAAACCATTGATATTGAAGACATTCCCCTGGATGACCCCAAGACCTATAAACTCCTGGCCTCTGCCCAGACCAGCGGAGTATTTCAGGTGGAGAGTTCCGGGATGCGCGATTTGCTGAAAAAACTGGAGCCGGAGAGGTTTGAAGACCTGATCGCGCTTTTGGCTTTATACCGCCCCGGGCCCATCGGCTCAGGCATGCTTGATGATTTTATCCAGCGTAAACACGGCCGCACCCCGATTAGATACGACCACAAAAAACTCGAGGGGATTTTAAAGGAGACTTACGGCATCATGGTCTATCAGGAACAGGTCATGCAGATTGCGTCTTCCTTAGCCGGTTTTAGCCTCACCCAGGCAGATTTGTTGCGCCGGGCAATGAGCAAGAAAATCCCGGAAGTTATGGAGCAGCAAAGAAAAAACTTTGTCTTAGGCTGCGTAAAAGGCGCCATCAGCGAATCCGTCGCCAATAAAACCTTCGATTTCATAGAACACTTCTGCGGGTACGGCTTCAATAAATCACACAGCGCCGCCTACGCCCTGATTTCTTACCGCACTGCATATCTAAAGGCTAATTTCCCTGTAGAGTTTATGACCGCGCTCTTAACCTCGGAACGCAACGATACCGACAAAATCGTAGAATACGTAAATGAAGCCGCGCACATGGGCATACAGGTGCTGCCTCCGGATATCAACGAAAGCGATGCCTTGTTTAAGGCGGCGGATGAAAAACAGATCCGTTTCGGGCTCCTGGCAATAAAAAATGTCGGCAGAGGAGCTGCGGAGTCTATAATTCAGGCTAGAACAAAGGGGCACTTTGCCTCATTAGAAGACCTCTGCCAGCGCATTGACTTAAGATTAGTGAACAAGAAAGTGCTGGAAAGCCTGATTAAATGCGGGGCCCTGGATTTCTTTACTATGCCCCGGGCTCAGATGGCGGTTAACCTGGATAGGTTATTAGAACTTTCCTCCAAAAGGCAGAAAGAGCAGTCTAAAGGGCAGTTATCTTTCTTTGATCAGGCATTAAAGCAGAACGGATTCCAGCAAAGCTTAAAAGAAAGTTTTACCAAAATAAAAGAGTGGCCTGAACCGCAGTTGCTCGCTTTTGAAAAAGAAATGCTCGGCTTTTACGTCAGCGGCCACCCTTTGGCGCGCTACGCCCAACACTTAAAACGCTTTGCCTCTACCTCAATCGCAAAACTCAGCCAGCATACCGACGCAGAAGAAATAAAAATAGTGGGGATGATCTCAAAAATCAAACAGACCCTGACCCGCGTAAAACAGGAAAAAATGGCGATTTTAAAATTAGAGGACCTGGAGGGGATAGTAGAACTTCTCGTCTTTCCAGCGGCGTTTCAAAAAGTCTCCCACTATATCCAGCCTAATACCGTAGTCCTGGTCAGGGGCAGGCTTTCCTTACGCGAAGACACCCCTAAAATCATCGTCAATGACTTAATCCCTGTCGAGGACGTCTATAAATTAATCACTGCCCTGAATATTAATCTATCCGGCGCCAGAGAAAACCTTTTTGAGAGCCTAAAAGGATTACTAGCTACTTCGCGCGGGAACGTGCCCATCTATTTGCACCTGGATACTCCGGCTAAATCCCGCGTCCAGTTGGTGGTAGGGGAAGGGTTTTACGTTGCTCCTTCGGAGAAATTAATCGAAGATATCGAAAACCTTCTCGGCGAAGATAAATTATCTTTAGTGATATAGAGTTTCCTCTTGACATCGTAAGTTTTTGCTGTTATTATAGTTAAGTAAGCGCATAAGTTATGGAGATAGCTATTACTTAGTTAATCGACATAACTTATATGCGCGAACTTACCCTGCCAAAGGCGGGGTTAACCCCTGCTCGCTTAAGGAGGGTCAAGATGACCAAGAAAGATATTATCCTGAAGGTTTCCGATGCTACGAACTTAA
Organism: uncultured Planctomycetales bacterium; assembly: GCA_964545575.1. Classification (GTDB taxonomy): domain Bacteria; phylum Omnitrophota; class Gorgyraeia; order Gygaellales; family Profunditerraquicolaceae; genus CAZJFL01. Next base: position 68,545 of record CAZJFL010000002.1, on the reverse strand, counting down.
AACAGACCGACGTAAAGCGCGTCGTGCAGAAAACCTTTGATTGCATTGTTGAGGCGCTGATAAGAGGGGAAAAAATAGAGCTGCGCAACTTCGGTGTTTTTAAGATCAAACAGAGGAAGAGCCGCACCGGCAGAAACCCTCGTACCGGCGAAGTAGTCCCTGTCCCGCCTCGAAAAGTAGTGGTCTTTAAGCCAGGCCTGGATATGAAGAAAAAGGTTAAATAAATCTTACCCCGTCTTATCTGCTAATCTTATCGACGCTGCCTAAATATTGATGATTAAAAGAATAACCGGAACAAAAGATATACTGCCCGAAGAAGTATCCTGGTGGCAGGCCATAGAGAATACGGCCCGCAGCATACTCTCTGTTTATAATTACCTGGAGATCCGCCCGCCTTTAATCGAGGAGGCGGCATTATTCAACCGTTCCCTCGGCGAATCCACCGAAATCGTGCGCAAACAAATGTTTCTGATTAAAAAGGAGCGCGACACATATGCCCTGCGGCCCGAAGGCACGGCTTCGGTGGTACGCGCCTATCTTGAAAATAGCCTGGATAAAACTAAAGGCTTCTTAAAACTCTATTACCTGGGGCCGATGTTCCGCATGGAGCGGCCGCAAAAAGGAAGATTACGCCAGTTCCATCATTTAGGCGTAGAAGTCATTGGCGGCCACGATGCCGCTGTGGATACAGAGGTGATTGCGCTGGCCGACGCTCTGCTGGCAGCTTTTTCCATAACCGATTATAAAATAGAAATTAACAGCTTGGGCTGCACCAAAGATAAAGCAAAGTTAGTAGCTGTGTTAGGTAAATCCCTGAAAGATAAAACCGCAAAGCTCTGCGCTGATTGTCGCAGGAGGCTTGAAACCAATATCTTAAGGGTCCTGGACTGTAAAAATGAAGCCTGTATTGAGGTGATTAAAACATTGAAGCTTGGCGACGCACATCTCTGCGCCGACTGCGCCGGGCATTTCAAAGGGGTGAAAAAAGGCCTGGATGCTTTAGGAATTAAGTATGCCGTAAATCCCCGCCTGGTGCGCGGCCTGGATTATTATACCAGCACCGTCTTTGAAATTATACACGATAGATTAGGCGCTCAGGATGCCCTGGGCGCAGGCGGCAGATATGATAATCTGGTTAAGGAATTAGGCGGCCCGGATACCGGCGCCATGGGTTTTGCCTTTGGCATAGAAAGGCTGTTCTTGGTTTCTGACTCCAAGCTCCAAGCTCCAAGCCCCAAGTTAGTTTACCTGATATCTTTGGGGGAAGAAGCCAAGGCAGAGGGCCTAAAATTATTAAATCTGCTGCGTAAGGCTGGAATCCCTGCGGATACCGATTATACCGGTAAATCCCTCAAAGGTGCGCTGCGCCAGGCCAATGATTTAGGCGCCAGATACGTTCTGATTATAGGAGAGGATGAACTTAAGAAAGGCGTAGTAACCTTAAAGGATATGGAATCGGGGGCACAAAGAGAGCTAAAAGCCGAAGACTTAATTAAAGAACTAAAATGCTAAGAACCCACACCTGCGGTGAACTTAAGGCAGGCGATATCGGTAAAGAAGTGACTCTCTGCGGATGGGTAGCCAGCCGCCGCGACCACGGAAAACTCGTTTTTATTGACATCCGCGACCGCGACGGCCTGACGCAGGTGGTTTTTATTCCCAAAGAATCGGGAGAGGCTTATAAATTAGCCCAGGAGCTAAGAAATGAATTTGTGATCAAAGTTTCCGGGAAAGTAGAGAGCCGCCCGGCCGGCACGCTAAACCCCAAATTGCCCACCGGGGAAGTGGAGGTAAAGGCCTTCGACATGGAAATCTTAAACCCGAGCATTACCCCGCCTTTTGAAATCGAAGATAATCTGGACGTCACCGAAGAGATGCGCCTTAAATACCGCTATCTTGATTTAAGAAGAAAAAAAGTCTTTAATAACTTTATCCTGAGAGACAACCTTTATAAAATAATCCGCAATTACCTCAGCCGGCAGGGCTTTATTGAATCCGAAACCCCGATCCTGACTAAATCTACGCCGGAAGGCGCCCGCGACTATCTGGTTCCTTCGCGGCTTAATCCGGGGCAGTTTTATGCCCTGCCGCAGTCGCCGCAGCTATTTAAACAGATCCTGATGGTCTCAGGCATAGAAAGGTATTACCAGATCGCCAAGTGCTTCCGTGATGAAGACCTGCGTGCCGACCGCCAGCCGGAATTCACCCAGCTTGATTTAGAGATGTCTTTTATCGACGAAGAAGACATCTTTGCCTTATCAGAAAAGTTGATGCAGCTGGTCTTGAAAGAATTAAAAGGCGCCGATTTAAAAATTCCTTTCCCGCGCCTGAGTTACACTGCAGCCCAAAGCAAATATAACAGCGATAAGCCGGACCTAAGAAAAGAATTAAACAGCGAGTTTGCTTTTGCCTGGGTCACGGATTTTCCGCTCTTTAAATACAACGCGGAAGAAAAACGCTGGGAAAGCGAACACCATCCCTTTACCTCGCCGCGCAAAGAGGACCTGGATATATTAGAAAAAAGCCCGGATAAGGTAAAATCGCGCTCTTATGATTTGGTCTTAAACGGCAATGAGATCGGCTCCGGATCGATTAGAATACATAACCAGCAGTTGCAAGAGAAGGTATTCAGAATTATCGGCATCAATAAGGATGAGGCCTATAAAAGATTCGGGTTTCTCCTGGAGGCTTTTAAGTTCGGCGCACCCCCTCACGGCGGCATTGCTTTCGGGCTGGATAGGCTGCTGGCAATACTAGCGGGGGTTGATAGTATCCGGGAAGTAATTACTTTTCCTAAGACCCAGAAGGCATACTGTCCCTTAACCGATGCGCCTGCGGATGTGGACGAAAAACAGCTAAAAGAATTAAACATAGCGGTCAAAAAAGAAAGGAGAAAGGAATGAAAAAATTAAACGGCATTTTGTTAATAGGGATTGCAATTTTATCTTTGGCCATGGCCGGTTGCGCTGTCAGGAACTATTCTCTTACTAAAGACAGAGTCGACCAAGACCTAATCAGCGGCGGCAACCGGGGATATCTGATGGGCCAGCCGGCGCAGTACGAAGAGCCGCAAAGGAAATCAACGCGTACAGTCCATGTGCTGGAAATAGAGATGGGTTCTGCCGCAAAAGTTAAAAAAACTACCGCTGCCGAACCGCTCCTTAAAAGAGAAGAACCTGTATTCGAGGAAAGCTATGCTACAGAGCATATAACTACTGTCGCTACCAAAGCCGTAGTAAATGTGGAGAAATATAAGGTCGCCAAAGGCGATACCCTCCAGAAGATCTCCAAAAAGTTCTACGGGACCACCAAGAAATGGAATAAGATCTACCGGGCTAATAAAGACAGCTTAAAGGGGCCGGATCAGCTTCGTCCAGGCCAGATAATCAACATCCCCGTCGAGCCTTTAACCAAGATTAGCGAACCCGCGCAAAACTTAAAATAAACTGCATGGAAGAAGTGATCAGGGTAGAGACCAAAGAAGAAGCGCAAGCGCTTTTCGGCTCCCACGACCATAACCTCAAACTGATAGAAAAGGAGTTCCGGGTCAAAATAAACTTGCGCGGAGAACTCCTTAAAATCAACGGCTTAAGCAGCAATGTCCGTAAGTGCTCTAGTTTACTGGAATACCTCTTAAATGCCGTCCGCACAAACCGGACCGCAATAGGTAAAGAAGACCTGCATTACCTGGTAAAGAGTTTCAAACAGAAGAAGGCTCTGGAAGCGCCGGATAGATTACCAGAAATGATTGTAGCGCAGCAGGCTTCCCGGGGCAAAGGCATCGGCCCGAAAACTAAAGGCCAGTCTGAGTACGTAGAGGCGATCAAAAAACACGATATTGTGTTTGGTATCGGGCCTGCGGGCACCGGCAAGACGTATCTGGCCATGGCCTCCGCAGTAGAAGCTTTAAAAAAGCAGGAAGTCCGCAGGATTATCCTTACCCGCCCGGCAGTAGAAGCCGGCGAATCTTTGGGATTCCTGCCCGGGGATATGCAGGAGAAAATATCCCCTTATTTGCGGCCGCTATACGACGCTCTTTACGATATGGTGGATGCCGAACGCATAGAAAAATACCTGGAAACCGGGATTATTGAAGTGGCGCCGCTGGCCTATATGCGCGGAAGGACCTTAAACGATGCTTTTATCGTGCTCGATGAGGCCCAGAACTGCACGGCAGAGCAGATGAAGATGTTCCTCACGCGCCTGGGGTTTGATTCCAAAGCCGTGATCACCGGAGATATTACCCAGAGCGATTTGCCGGACGGAAAACCTATCGGCCTGCTTCAGGCTCAGGATATCCTAAAAAACATCGAGGGAATAAAGTTCGTCTATTTTACCGGCTTTGACGTAGTGAGGCATGCCTTAGTGCAGAGGATAATCGAGGCCTATGAGAAGGTTACGCATGATAAATAAGATTAAACTTATAATCGGGGCGGCATCGGTTTTTTTAACCGCCGGGGCTCTGGGGGTCAGTTTAATTATCCCGCTGGTATTGCTCTGCCTATTTATATACCTTAAATTAAGTAAGTTAAATTACAGCCTCTTAAACCTCATTTTTCTTTTTGTGATTGTTTTTGTCAGCAGCTATTTTATTATCGGGCAGGGAATGTCTACCGTCTACCTGCTTTTTTCCCTGATACCGATGCTGGCGACTATACTTTTCGGAGAGCTAGAAATATCGCTTGCGCTTTCTCTGGCCGCTGCCGTTTCTGTGGCGATGATCAGAGGCGGTAATTTTTATCTGCTAGTTTCCTTCCTGGTAGGCGGGATTGCCGCAAGCCTGCTCGTGCTGAACGCGCGCAGGCGCCTGGATATCATAAGGGCGGGGCTGATTGTCGGGATCCTGGAGGCAATAACTTTATTCCTGATGGATAGACTTAAAGTTTATTACCCTTTGCGATATCTCATGCTTACGTTAAACGGTGTTGTCTCAAGCTTTATTGTGCTGGGGACATTGCCGATATTTGAAATGCTCTTTAAAACCACCACCAACATCAGCCTCCTGGAGCTGGCAGATTTTAACCATCCGCTGCTGCAACGCATGATCCTGGAGGCGCCGGGGACCTATTACCATAGCCTGGTAGTGGGTAATTTATCGGAGGCTGCCTGCAGGGCGGTAGGCGCTAATGCGCTGCTGGCCCGGATCGGGGCATATTACCACGATATAGGAAAAGTCGAAAAGGCAGAGTATTTCAGCGAAAACCAGAACGAAGAACAAAGCAAACACGAAAGGCTCGTCCCGACGATGAGCAAGATGGTGATCATGAACCACGTAAAAGATGGAATGGAATTAGCGCGCAAATATAAACTTAACCAGCGCATTATAGATTTTATCGCCCAGCATCACGGTAAGAGCCTGGTTTATTATTTTTACCGCCGGGCCCTGGAAAGCTTAGAGGACGATCAGGAGATAAAAGAAGAGGGGTTTAGATACCCGGGGCCTAAACCGGACAGCAAAGAAAGCGCAGTCGTATTACTGGCGGATTCGGTGGAGGCGGCATGCCGCACGCTTAGAGAACCTGCGCCGGTAAAAATAGAAGAGCTGGTGCATAAAATAATCAATAACAAGTTTATCGACGGCCAGCTTGACGAATGCGATTTAACCTTGAAGAACCTTGAGACTATAGCGGCGGTATTTATCCGTATCTTAAACGGCATCTACCACAGCCGGATCGCCTATCCTGAAAAAGATATAAAAAGTGAAAGTAATCATAATAAATCTCCAAAAGAAAATCCCCATCTATCCGAAAAGGATAAAGAAAGCAGTTCTTAAGGCCTTCTCGTCCGAAGGAATAAAAAAACTGGGTGAAATAACTGTCTGCTTTACCAGCGACGAAGAGATACGAAAGCTAAACCTTTTGTACCTCGGGGAATACTCTGCTACAGACGTAATCTCTTTTCATATTGTCGATACCAAGAAAGAATTAGTGGGCGACATAGTCGTATCTGTTGACGCCGCCCTGCGCAATGCCAGGATTTTTAAAACTACCCCGGCAGGCGAACTTTATCTATATGTAGTCCACGGCGCCCTGCATTTGTTAGGATACGATGACAATACCCAAAAAAAAAGAGATTTGATGCAGAAAAGGGCGCAAAATATATGCCTATCCATAAAACCGAAGCCATAGTCCTGAATAAATACGACTTTCGCGAGACCTCGGTAATCGCCAATTTCTACACCCGCGATTTCGGCAGGATAAGCGGCCTGCTCAAAGGGATAAAAGAGGATCCCGCTAAATTCGCCAGCACATTAGAGCATTTTTCGCATAACGAAATCATCTTTTATAAAAAAAGGAATTCTTCCCTGCACCTGGTCAGCCAATGCGACAGCATCAATAACTTCGGCGCCATCAGGCAGACTATCCCCAAGATAGGGGCAGCGATGGTGATTGCCGAAATGCTAGACATTCTCATGCCCCTGGAAGATAAGAATGAAGAAATTTTTAATCTTGCCCTCGATAGCCTTAATGAGCTAGAGAGAAGTTACTCTCCCGATAAAGTCATCAGCATTTTTAAAATCAAGGCCTTGGCACTTTCGGGATTTAAGCCGCATCTTGATTCCTGTGTTTCCTGCGCCGGAAAAATACTGGGTGAATCTAAGTTTAGCCTAAAGCAGGGAGGGTTACTTTGCGCCAAGTGCTACGCTAAAGACGCTGCCGCCCGCTCAATTTTTAGGGGAACGGTAGCGTCGATACTGCATATCGAAAAAAATAATTTTAAGGATGCGCTGACGCTGGGGATGAACCCCCAGATTAAAAAAGAGCTGGAGCTGGTCTTAAACTCGTTCCTTAAGTTCCATCTGGAAAAAGACCTTAAATCCGAGAAGGTGCTCAGTAAGATGGATGGCGCTCTGGCTCTGGCGAAATAGGAGGCAGGAAACTTATGAAAATAGTTATCGTGGGCCCCGGGGCAATGGGTTGTTTATCCGCCGCCCTTTTACACCGGTCAAAACAGGAATTATGGCTTTTAGATAAACGCCGGGAAAGAGCCGAGAGAATCAGCAAACAGGGTATAATTGCCGAAGGCCTATCCGGCAGCTGGCAGGCCGATGTTAAAATAACCGTTGACCCCGGGAATATAGGCATAGCGGACTTAGTCATCATCAGCGTTAAGTCTTACGATACAAAAGAGGCGATAAAACATGCCAAGCCCTTAATCGGCGAAGCCACGACCGTGCTTACACTGCAAAACGGTATCGGTAATTTAGAAATTATCAGCGAAATGGTAGGCCCGGAAAAAGTTATCGCAGGCGTAACTAACCAGGGGGCGACGCTGGCGGATGTGGGAAGCGTGCGGCATGCAGGGCGCGGCGAAACCATTATCGGAAGGCTGGACGGTAAAATCACGCCCAAGCTACGCTCTATCCGCGAAATCTTTAACCAATCCGACATGGAAACCAAGATCTCGCGCGATATCAAAGGCTTACTCTGGTCAAAACTGATTATTAATGCCGGGATAAACGCGCTTACTGCGATAACGCGCCTGCCTAACGGAAAAATTATTGAATACGAGGGAACAGGTAAGATTTTAAGGGAAGCGGTCAGCGAAGCAACCAAAATTGCCAAGCGCAAACGCATCAAATTAATCTACGATGACCCGTTGGCAAAAGTAGAAGCGGTCTGTGAAGCCACGGCAACAAACATATCCTCAATGCTGCAGGATGTGTTGAGAAAGAAGCGCACGGAAATAGATTTTATTAACGGGGTGATCGTGCGGCAGGGGCAGGAACTCGGCATCGCCACACCCGTCAACTCGCTGCTGACTAATTTAATTAAGACCATCGAAGCAAGTTATAATTTGGCTGTATAATTGAAGGGTATCAAAGTGTCAAGTATCAAAGTGTCAAAGTAAGTAACGTCTGATACCTTGACACCTGATACCTTGACACAACTATTAATATGAAGAATCTGGAAATAGCCAATATATTCCGCGATATTGCCAATATTTTAGAGATAAAAGGTGAGAATGTGTTTCGCGTGCGCGCCTATCAGCGGGCAGCGCAGAATATCGAAAGCCTTTCGCAGGATATCGAAGATTTTATCAAAGAGGACCGCCTCGAAGAAATCTCCGGCATCGGCAAGGACCTCTCCGAAAGAATAAAAGAGTTCGCTAAAAACGGAAAAATCAAACTTTTTCAAGACTTAAAGAAAAGCATCCCTGCCGGGCTGCTGGACCTGCTGAATATCCCTTCTGTCGGCCCCAAAACCGCCAAACTCCTTTACGAAAAATTAAAAATAAAGAGCATCTCTGATTTAGAAAAAGCTATTGCCAAAAGTAAGCTAAAAGGTATCTTTGGCATCAAAGAAAAAACCATAGAAAATATCGCCAAGGGCATCGCGATAGTTAAAAAGGGCAAGGAAAGGATGACCCTGGAAGAAGCGATGTTGGCGGCGGATGAATTCTTGAAGCCTTTAGAAAAAATACCCGAGGTCAAAAAGATCTCCGTTGCCGGGAGCCTGCGCCGGAAAAAAGAAACCGTCAGAGATATAGATATTTTGGCGATTTCGGATAAACCCAAAAAAATAATGGATACCTTCCTCAGGCTTCCTCCGGTAAAAGAAGTCCTTGCTCACGGAGAAACCAAATCTTCCCTGCGCACCAAGGATAACGTGCAGGTAGACTGCCGGGTAGTAGAAGCCAAATCTTTCGGTGCGGCCTTGATATACTTTACCGGCTCAAAAAATTTCAATATAAAATTAAGACAGCTCGGGATCAGAAGGGGCTTAAAATTAAACGAATACGGAATATTTAAAGGAACAAAATCTATCGCCGGGCGCAGCGAGGAAGAAGTTTTTAAGGCGCTAGGCATGTCCTATGTGCCGCCGGAATTAAGGGAAGATACCGGAGAAATAGAGCTGGCGCAAATAAATAAGCTCCCTGATTTAATAGAGTTAAGGGACATAAGAGGGGACTTGCATGCGCATTCTCGCTGGTCTGACGGCGGCAATAGCATTCCAGAGATGGCAGAAGCAGCTAAAGAGCTAGGGTATTCCTATATTGCTATTACTGACCACTCCCAGAGCCTTAAAGTTGCCGGCGGCCTAAGCCTAGCCAGCCTTAAAAAGAAAAAGCGCCAAATACAAGAACTGAATAAAAAATTAAAAGGCATCCGCGTTTTATACGGGACAGAGGTAGATATAGACTCTCGCGGAAAAATCGATTATAAGGATGGGGTCTTAAAAGATTTTGATATAGTGGTGGCGGCAATCCATACCGGATTTAAACAATCGCGCCAGCAGTTAACCAAAAGGGTAATCAGGGCTTGCAGCAATAAATACGTGCATATTATCGCTCATCCTACGGCAAGGTTGTGGGGGGTGCGCGAACCTTTTGACATAGACCTGGAAGAGATATTTAAAGCAGCTTGCGACACCAATACTGCCCTGGAAATAAACGCTTTCCCGAACCGGCTGGATTTAAATGACACAAATTGCCGCCGGGCAAAAGAGCTGGGGGTAAAATTAGCCATCGGTACGGATTCGCACTCCGCCGAACAACTGCCCGCCATGAAACTGGGGATATCCGTGGCGCGCCGCGGCTGGCTATCGCGGCAGGACGTGATCAATACGCTGCCGCTGGAGAAATTGTTGAAGGAAATAAGGAAGTAAAATGACTATGGGTTTCAAGTTAAAAAGTCACAAGTCACAAGTAAAAACTTTATTATTTGTGACTTGCAACTTGTTACTGGTAATCCTTATCACCGGCTGCCAGAACCAACGACTCTATAAAGATAATCGCGTGATGATGGGCACCTTTATAGAGGTAACCGCTCCTGAAGAAAGAGCAGCTCCTATAGTATTTGAGGAGATAAAAAGAATAGAGGGCCTGCTAAGTAAATATGACCCGCAAAGCGAAATCTCAAGGCTAAACAAAACCGGTTATTTAAAGGCGAGTCATGAGACTTTTTATATTATCAAGAAAGCAAAGGAATTCTGGCAGGCAAGTGACGGCGCCTTTGATATTACCGTGGCGCCGCTGGTGGATTTATGGGGATTTACGGATAAAAAATATGCCTTGCCTAAAGAAGAAAATATTAAAAATGCTCTTAAGCTGGTGGGTTCCGAGAAAATCATCTTGAATGAGAGCAATAATGTGATAAAATTTAGGCTTTCCGGGATGAAAATCGATTTGGGTGCGATTGCCAAAGGCTACGCCGTTGATTGCGCCGTAGAAAAATTGAAGCAGGCCGGGATTAACAGCTGCCTGATTAATGCCGGCGGGCAGGTTTACGCGCTCGGAGATAAATTCGGAGAGCCTTGGCGGATAGCGGTGCGCCGCCCGGATAAAAAAGGCTTTACCGAGACTTTCTTCCTGAAGGATAAGGCGGTGGCGACCTCCGGGGACTACGAACAGTATTTTACAAAAAACGGTAAAGCTTATGGCCATATTTTAAACCCCCGGACCGGCTATCCTGCTGATACAGACATTTCTTCGGTCAGCATAATCGCTGATGACGGCTTGACCGCGGACGCATCAGCTACCGCAATATTTATTTTGGGAAGAGAAAAGGGGGAAAGGTTGGCGAAAAAAATCCCCTCTGCTAAAGTAAAAATTATTGAAAAAGGAACGCTAAAATGAAAAATTACCTGCGTAAAGACATAAACTGGGTAGCGCTTTTCCTTCCGGAAATCAAAGAATTACTGGCGAAGAAAGACTTTAACGGCCTGAAGGCCTTTGTCAAAAACCTAAACTCTATTGACTTAGCTTATGGCTGGAGGCACCTTGCGCCGACGGAAAAAATAATCGTTTTTAAACTGCTGGGGCCTAAAAAAGCGGTTGAAGTATTCGAAGACTTGAGACTCCCCGAGCAATCCTATATTTTGAATAACCTGGATAATGCGGAAGTGGCAAATATTATTAACGAAATGGCTCCGGACGAAAGGGTTGACTTGTTTAAGGAGCTCCCTCATAAAATATCCAAAAAACTCTTTAATCTGGTCAGTAAAGAAGGAATCCAGGACCTAAGACAGCTTTTGGTTTATAAAGAAGGCACTGCCGGAAGTCTGATGACCACAGAGTTTGTAGGGCTCAAGAAAGAAATGACCGCCCGCCAGGCAATTGTTTCTATCCAGGAGAACCTGCGCGGAGAATATAGAGAAAATATTTATTCTGTTTTTGTTACCGATGAAAACCATAAACTTATCGGCCTGATCAGCCTGCAGGACCTGCTTAAGGCGCCGCCGGATATACTGGTAAGGGATATTATGTCCGGAGCGGACGCTATCAAAATAAACGTCCAGACAGATACTCAGGACGTAGCCAATTGGTTTAAAAGGTATGACTTGCTTGATGTGCCAGTGGTAGACCAGAATAATATGCTGGTAGGTATAATTACCGTAGACGATATCGTAGAGTCTATAGAAAAGGAAAATACCAAGGATATATATGAAATCGGTAAGATGTCGGCTAAAGGCGGAGAGATAATTAGCTACGCGCGCTCGAGCGTAGGTGATCTGGTAAAAAGGCGCGCCGGCTGGCTGATATTGCTTTTGATTTTTGACTTTTTAACCGGCACGGTATTAAAAAATTTCGAGCATAGCTTAAACACAGTCGTGGCTTTGGCCTTCTTCATCCCCATGCTTTTAGATACTGGTGGCAACGCCGGGGCGCAGACATCTATTACAATAATCAGGGGGCTGGCCACCGGAGACGTTAATTTCAAAAATATATTTAAAGTCATACGGCTTGAATTAGTTGCTGCACTTTTAATGGGCGCGATCATCGGTGCGGTCGCCTTTGGTAGGGCATTTTTGCTGCAGAAGGATTTTATGTTGGCGATCGTAGTAGGAATTACCATGCTTTTAATCGCGATTTTAGCTATAGCCACAGGCGTATTCCTGCCATTTTTTTCTAAAAGAATAGGCCTTGACCCGGCAGTCCTGGCAGGCCCCATCACTACAAGCATAGTAGATGTAGTGGGGCTGATAATATATTTTAAAACAGCGCAGCTGTTTATACCTGCGCTAAGATTTTAAAATGGGCACTAAAATCACTATCCAAGATATAACCGGCCTGAAAGGCAAGCGCAAGATCACCATGCTTACTGCCTATGATTATCCGCTTGCGTACCTCCTGGATCAGGCAGGGATTGATATGATTTTAGTGGGCGATTCATTGGCTAACGTAGTATTGGGCCTGGAATCTACAACGCAGGTCGGCATGCTCGAAATGATATATCATGCCAAAGCAGTGACTCGCGCGGCAAAATTCGCCCTGGTAATAGGAGATATGCCCTACGAATCATATCAGCTGCACCCTGAAGAAGCGGTTAAAAATGCCGCCAGGTTTATCGCGGAAGCAAAATGCGGCGCAGTAAAATTAGAATGGTTTGACCGGTGTTTAGAGGTAACTGAAAAAATCGTCAAAGCCGGCATTCCGGTAATGGGGCACATCGGCCTGACCCCTCAGACAGCTGAAAAACAAGGCGGATTTAAAGTGCAGGGAAAAGACGCCGATGCTGCCGGCCGGCTGATTGAACAAGCTCTGGCGCTAGAAGAATGCGGGTGTTTTGCGCTGGTCCTGGAATGCGTGCCGGATAAAATCGCCGAGCTGATCACTAAAAAGTTAAAAATCCCCACCATCGGCATCGGGGCAGGGCCATATTGCGACGGACAGGTGCTGGTTATCCACGATATGCTGGGGCTTTTCCAAAGGTACAAGCCTAAATTCGTAAAGCAGTATATCAATCTCTCACAATTAATTCAAAAAGCGATAGCAGAGTTTAAAAAAGAGGTGACAGAAGGCGCCTTCCCCGGCAAGGAACATAGTTTTACCATAAAAGAGGAGGAGCTTGGAAAGCTAAAGCTATGAAAAAGAAGGCCGCTCAATTTATTACCACTGCCGTTGTCCTTATTTTTGCCCTGTTTTTCCTGATTAAGTTCGGCGGGCCTTCTTTATTAAGGGCTTATGTACAGACGGGTGTCGGCAGTTGCCAGAAGATACCCGTTCTTTGCTTATCGCCAGAGACCAAAATCGTAAACCCTTTAATCGACCAGGATTACAAAAGCGGGCTCCTGCTTTATAAATTCCCCAAGATGCAAATCTACCTGCCCAAAGGGTTTAACGTGACACAGGAGGAGATGAAGAAGTTTTACTACACTAAAGGCGCGCGTAAGCTTAGCGGTTCGGCAATCTACCTGCTTTATGAAAAGCCCGGGTTTTTCCCCGAATTATTTCCGCAATTAATCAAGCGGGGCGTAAGCGATAATTATATATTTATCAGCCGCACCCTGGCCGCCGAGACTGCCAGAATACAAAACCTGACCGATGCGTTTTTTGCGATCATGAAAACCATCTTCACGCCTAACCTGGGGGACCAGAAAAATATTAAAATGATTAAATTCGTGATGCCTGATTACCGGGGCTATATTACTTATAATCTGGGAGAAAAGCAAAATTACTTTAACTGCGATATCATCGACAACGAAGGCGGATTCTTCAAGGTATATATAAAGGACAAGCAAGGGATTTTAGACTTAACTAAAGTGTTTACCATAATTTCCACCGCCGAAGAGCTAAACCTAGAATTGCCTTGACTTTTAGGCTAACTTGAGTTAAAAATAAAGTTCTATGGAAAATTTAATGGATAAAATAGTTTCTCTCTGCAAGCGCCGCGGGCTTATCTTTCAATCCTCGGAAGTTTACGGCGGATTAAGCAATACCTGGGATTACGGGCCTTATGGCGTAGAGCTGAAAAATAACCTAAAAAAAGCCTGGTGGAAATCCGTAGTATACGAACGCGATGATATTTTCGGCATGGATGCGGCAATCCTGATGCACCCAAAGGTCTGGGAGGCTTCCGGGCACCTAGAGAACTTCTTTGATTTAAAGAGCGACTGTAAATCCTGCAAAAAACGTTTTAAGGCAGCGGATTTACAAGATAAAAAGATTTGTCCTGAGTGCGGCGGAGAGCTTACCGAAGCCAGGCCATTCAATCTGATGTTTGAGACCTATCAGGGGCCGGTTAAAGACGATAGCAATAAGATTTACCTGCGGCCCGAGACGGCGCAGGGCATGTTTGTCAATTTCCAGAATATTTTAGACTCGCGGCACCCTAAGCTTCCCTTTGGCCTGGCGCAGATCGGCAAGGCCTTCCGTAACGAAATCACTCCGGGTAATTTCACTTTCAGGACGCGCGAATTCGAACAGATGGAGATCGAGTATTTTGTCAAGCCTTCCGACGCGGATAAAAAATTGGAAGAATGGATTGATTACCGCTTCAGCTGGTATCTGGGTCTCGGCCTAAAAAAAGAAAATCTACGTAAACGCCCGCACGGTAAAGATGAGCTGGCGCATTATGCCAAAGCCTGCACCGATATAGAATATAATTTCCCCTTCGGGTGGTCGGAATTGGAAGGCATTGCCAACAGGACGGATTTTGACCTGAAGCAGCACGCAAAAGTAAGCGGCAAAGACCTGCAATATTTTGACGACGCAGCCAAAGAAAGGTTTTATCCTTATATTATCGAGCCATCCGGCGGCGTAGACAGGTCGGTCCTGGCATTTCTGGTAGACGCCTACAAGGAAGAAAAAGTCAAAGATGATACCAGGGTAGTATTAAGCCTGCACAAAGATCTGGCTCCGACCAAAGTGGCGGTGCTGCCGCTTTTAAGGAACCGTCCGGAAATCGTAGGGCTGGCGAAAAAAATCGCCCAGGACTTAAAGAAATCATTTGTTACGGTCTATGACGACACCGGCGCTATCGGGAAACTCTACCGCCGGCAGGATGAGGTAGGAACGCTTTATTGTATTACCGTAGATGTGCAGACACTAGAAGACAAGCAGGTTACGGTTAGAGACCGTGATACCATGCAGCAGGAACGGATTAGTATAGATAGTTTAAAAAAATACCTGCTAGAGAAATTAGCGTGTTCATAGTTCATGGTTCAGAGTTCATCGTCTATATACACTGAACCCTGAACACTGAACAATAAAGGAGGTTTTTAAACACATGGCAACTAAAAAATACGTTTACAGCTTTGGCGGGGGTAAGGCAGACGGAAACGAAAGCATGAAAAATTTACTCGGCGGAAAAGGCGCAAACCTTGCCGAGATGGCCGGGCACAAGAATCTGCGCCTTCCGGTTCCGCCGGGATTTACGATCACCACCGAAGTCTGTATCCATTATTATAAAAACAAACGCACTTATCCTAAGGGTTTAAAAGAAGCGACAGAAAAGGCCATGGAAAAAATAGAAAAACTGATGGCTAAAAAATTCGGGGATCCGCATGACCCGCTTTTAGTCTCTGTTCGCTCCGGCGCGAGGAAATCCATGCCCGGGATGATGGAGACCGTCTTAAACGTGGGCTTAACCGAAAAAACTATCCCCGGATTAATCAACAAAAGCGGCGGCAATGCCCGTTTTGTTTATGATGCCTATCGGCGGCTGCTGATGATGTATTCTGACGTAGTCATGGAAAAGGCAGCCGGCATAGAACCTAAAGACGAGCAGGGCATCCGTAAGCAGCTGGAAAAAATCATGTCGCAGATAAAAAAGGATAAAGGCTACAAGAGCGATACTGACCTAAACTCAGAAGACCTCAAAATTCTTTGCGCCGCCTTTAAGGTAAAAATAAAAGAAGTGCTGGGAAAGGAATTTCCCGACGAACCAGAGCAGCAGCTATGGGGCGGCATCGGCGCGGTATTTGCCTCCTGGAACGGCAAGCGCGCAGTCAGCTACCGAAGGATAGAGGGGATCCCGGATGAATGGGGGACGGCGGTAACCGTGCAGACCATGGTCTTCGGAAACATGGGGGATGATTCCGCCACCGGCGTGGCTTTTACGCGTAATCCCGGCAACGGAGAAAATAATTTTTACGGCGAATACCTCATTAATGCCCAGGGTGAAGACGTAGTCGCCGGCATCAGGACGCCTGCGCCGATCAACGAATATTCCAAATCCAGCCAGAATAAAGAATTGCTCACCCTGGAAAAAGCGATGCCGAAAATCTATAAAGAGCTTTTCGATATCCAGAACCGCCTGGAAAAGCATTATCACGATATGCAGGATATCGAGTTCACTATCGAGAAGGACAGGCTCTTCATGCTGCAGTGCCGCATCGGCAAACGTAACGGCCCAGCAGCAGTACGCATGGCCATGGATATGCTCAAGGAAAAATTAATCAAAAAAGAAGACACAGTCATGCGCGTAACTCCGGCGCAGCTGGATGAATTACTGCATCCGATCATTAACCCTAAAATAGAACTGACGCATAAGCCTTTGGCAAAAGGCCTGCCTGCCGGGCCGGGCGGCGCAAGCGGACAGATTGTTTTCTCAGCTAACGATGCCGTGGCTTGGGCAAAACAGGGTAAAAAAGTAATCCTGGTGCGCGAGGAGACCAATCCGGAAGACGTAGAGGGGATGCGCGCAGCCCAGGCAATTCTCACTGCCAGGGGAGGCATGACTAGTCATGCGGCATTAGTCGCCCGCGGCTGGGGAAAATGCTGTATCGTCGGATGCAACGCCTTGCATGTGGCTTACGAAGAAAAAGAACTGCGAATTGAGGCAGAAGTCTTAAAAGAAGGGGACTGGATTACTTTAAACGGCACCAAGGGCAATGTTTACAAGGGCCAGTTGCCGACGATGGATGCTACCGAAGAAAATACACTCTTGGATAATTTCCTGAAAATCTGCGGACAGATTAAGCGGCTGGGTATCCGCACCAACGCCGATACTCCGGAAGATGCACTTAAAGCGCGCCAGTTCGGGGCAGAAGGCATCGGTTTATTCCGGACAGAACATATGTTCTACGGTAAAGGCTCGGATGAGCCTTTATTTCTCCTGCGCAAGATGATTATTTCTAAAACCGAAGAGGAGAGAAAGAAAGCGCTGGATGAACTTTTTCCTTTTGTGAAAAAAGATATCAAAGATACGCTGGCAGCCATGGACGGCCTGCCAGTAGTCATCCGCCTGCTTGACCCGCCCTTACATGAATTCGTCCCTCGCGAAAAGGAAAAATTGGAGCAGCTCGCCCGGGATTTAAATATCAGCATGGAAGAACTGGCCAAGAGAGCCGAAGGCCTGCATGAGTCAAACCCGATGATGGGCCACCGCGGCGTACGCCTGGGGGTTACTTATCCGGAAGTGAGCACCATGCAGATCCGCGCGGTGATGGAAGCGGCTGCGGAACTACTAGAGGAGGGTAAAAAACCTTATCCGGAAATCATGATCCCGGTAGTCTCGGATGTCAAGGAACTGCAAGACCAGCTGGCAATTGCTAAAAAAGTCTACGCAGAGGTACTAGAGAAATACGGCTTAAAAACAATCAAGCATATGTTCGGCACGATGATAGAGATCCCGCGCGCGGCATTAGTCGCAGGCCAGCTGGCGACGGTGGCGCAATTTTTCTCCTACGGCACCAATGACCTGACCCAGATGGGCTTTGGCTTTTCACGCGATGATATCGGCGGATTTTTGCCTGAGTATATTAAAAAAGGAATACTCCCCGAAGACCCCTTCCAGAGCATTGACCAGACAGGCATCGGCGAATTAATTAAAATCGGCATTGAGCGCGGTAGAAAAACGCGTAAAGATTTAGAAGTGGGTATCTGCGGCGAGCACGGCGGAGAGCCGCGCTCGGTAGAATTCTGCCACCGCGTAGGCATGGATTACGTCAGCTGCTCGCCTTTTCGGGTACCGATTGCAAAATTGGCGGCAGCCCAGGCAGTCCTTCGCGAAAGAAAAAAATGAGTTAGTTCATAGTTCAGTGTTCTTTGTCCATAGTCGACTTGATTATGAACTCTGAACTCTGAACCCTGAACCCTGAACTAAACCATGGAAGCCCTCAAAACTTACCTTAAAGAAATCCGCGATATACCGCTTTTGACTGCAGAGCAGGAAATAACCTTAAACAAACGCATCAAGAGAGGGGACGAACAGGCGCGCAAGGAGATGATCCGCTCAAACCTGCGCCTGGTGATCAATATTGCCAAGCGCTATATGTATTTGGGTGTTCCGCTTCTGGATTTAATCGAAGAAGGGAACCTCGGGTTGATGAAGGCGGTGGATAAGTTCGACCACAAAAAAGGCTACCGTTTTTCCACCTATGCTGCCTGGTGGATAAAACAGGGGGTCACCCGTTTTATTTCCGAGCACGGTAAGACTATCCGCGTGCCGGTTTACATGAACGAATTGATCACTAAATGGAAAAAGACCAAGGAACGCCTCTCGCAAAAATTAAAACGCCAGCCTAGCGATGCGGAGCTCAGCAAAGCTATGAAACTCGATAAAGAAAAAAGCTCCCAGATAAATTTCTGGCTCTCTACCAGCACCTCCTCCCTGGATGCGCCGGTAGGGGAAGAAGGGGAGGGGCAGGTCATTGATCTGGTGGAAGACCAGAATATCGCCTCTCCGGATGCCGGGATAGAACGCCTCTTAGACAAAGAAAGAGTGTCTAACCTATTAGAGGTAATGACTAGGAGGGAGAGAGAGATTCTGGATATGCGCTTTGGCTTAGCAGACGGCAAACCGCATACGCTGGCGGAAGTGGCAAAAAAGTTTTCGCTCTCCCGGGAAAGGGTGCGCCAGATCGAAGAGCAGGCGTTACAGAAGCTAAGAGACTTTATAGAGTTTCAGAGGCAGGAGCTTTAGATGGCTAAAACTATAGAATTAAAACACCATATCCGCACCATCCCGGATTTTCCGAAAGCCGGAATCCTCTTCCGCGATATCACTACCTTATTACAAAACAAAGGCGCATTTAGATATGCGGTGAATGCCCTGGCAGGTAAATACAAAGGTAAAAAAATCGATACTGTAGTGGCGGTAGAGGCAAGGGGTTTTATTTTAGGCGGCGCCGTGGCGCATAAATTAGGCGCCGGGTTTGTCCCGGTGCGCAAAAGCGGAAAGCTCCCCTGGAAAAAACATTCTGTAAGCTACGCCCTGGAGTACGGAACCGACACCCTAGAGATGCATCATGAGAGTATCCGGCCAGAGGATAAAATCCTGATTGTCGATGACCTGCTGGCTACCGGAGGAACGGTAAAGGCGGTAATCGAATTGGTCAAAAAACAAAAAGGAAAAATTGCCGGTATTGCTTTTCTTATTGAGCTAGAGGATTTAAAAGGCAGAGATAAGTTAAAAGATTATCCGGTATTTTCATTGATAAAGTATTGACAATTTAAGAGTGGTACAATAAACGAGGAGGAGTCAAATAAATATTATAGAAAAGATACACAAAAAGATACTTAAGCCATTTCTTAAAAAAACAACGCGCGCTTTTTATCCCTTTTGCTTTGATGACGCAAAAAAAATGATCCTCTCGGATATAGGTACCCTACATACCGGTTATCGCTGGGAGGTAGAGACCGAAGAGCAGATGGCTCATTTCAGGCGATGGATTAAACAGGATGCCGTAGTCCTGGATTTTGGGATAGGAGTCGGGCGCGTATCTAAAGAGATACTTAAGGAATTTCCGCGAGTAGAGGTTAACGGAGTAGACGAGTCAAAGAGAATGCTTACCTATTGCAAAAAATATATCCCCAGGGAATACCGCGCGCGATTACACCTGTTTCATTTTGATAAAATGCGCAAGATTAAAGACAATTCCGTTGATTTTGCTTTCTCTTTGCACGTGCTTCAGCACGTAGAAGCCTCCAAATTCCAAAAGGCGGTCCAGGAATTGCATCGGGTAATAAAACCGGGCGGGCTCCTGTATTTGTTGAACATGCATAACCGTTGTACGTTCGATAATTACCGCACCCACATTACAGGATATGATGACGGGATTGATCAATTAAAAGTGATCAGGCAGTATTTCCAAGAAAAAGAAGACGTTCCGTATACCTCTGACTATATGAAAGAGATCCTTAAAATATGTTTTAGTAAATTATTCTCTAAAATTAGCCCCTGTAGCTCTCCGCCACAAAGCGTTGGCGGATTCACTACAGGATATAAAAAGATTAACGCCCCTGTAGCTCTCCGCCACAAAGCGTTGGCGGATTCACTACAGGATATAAAAAGATTAACGCCCCTGTAGCTCATAAGGATAGAGCAGCAGTTTCCTAAACTGTGGGTGGCAGGTTCGATTCCTGCCAGGGGCGCTTACATTCGGATAAAGTTTGCGGGTCCTGTCACGGGGCGCTTCTTGCGCTAGATGCGCTGCGAAGCATCCCCGTGCCACCCGCAAAATCTATCCCTCATTTATAAGGGTACAAATTTTATATGTATGATCTGCATACTCACTCATTACTAAGCGATGGCCTACTATTGCCATCCGAAATTGCGGCTAGGTATGCCGCGCTAGGCTATAAGGTAATCGCAATCTCTGATCACGCTGATTACAGTAACATTGAATTTATAACCCGAGCGATATTAAAATTTACCAAACATTGGCCTAAAACTTCTAAAATAAAAGTTTTGCCCGGGATTGAACTGACGCATCTGCCTTTGGAACAATTTAAGCCGCTATGCAATTATGCGCGCAAAATGGGAATTAAGATTATTGTGGCGCACGGCGAATCCCCGGCTGAGCCGGTGCGCAAAGGGACTAACCGCGCCGCTTTGGAGGCAGGCATAGATATTTTAGCCCACCCCGGATTAATTACCGATGCGGATATTAAGCTGGCTAAGCTTAAGGGCGTGTTCTTAGAGCTCACTGCCCGCCGCGGGCACCGCAATACTAACGCCCATGTTGCCGCGGCTGGCTTAAGGCTGGGTGCTAAATTAATCGTCAATACCGACAGCCACTCGCCGCAAGATATCCCCAAACCCGCTAAATTAGCCGAAATCGCCCGAAAAGCCGGCTTAAAAACGAGGGATATCGCCAAAATCTACCGGAATTTGGGGTTATTCCTGGGTAAATTGATAATTTTATAAAAAACACTTGACAATTAAAGAGTTATGTGATA
Organism: uncultured Planctomycetales bacterium; assembly: GCA_964545575.1. Classification (GTDB taxonomy): domain Bacteria; phylum Omnitrophota; class Gorgyraeia; order Gygaellales; family Profunditerraquicolaceae; genus CAZJFL01. Next base: position 47,698 of record CAZJFL010000002.1, on the reverse strand, counting down.
AAAAGAAACAAAATAGGATATACCACTGGATATGGTTTTAATCTTAGGCGGCAAAAGGAGGTGAGTATAAACAAAAAGCCTGGAGCCATGAGAAATCCAGTGATATACATATAGATAGGTAACTTTCTAGGAAAGATTTTAGAATTCCCTAGTTAAATATAGCAAAGGCAATAGCAGTTATATTTTTGTAAATTAAAGGAGGATATACAAAATGGGTAAACGCTTAATTTTAGTTCTGGCCATAGCGTTTGTGGTCTGCTCACTGAGCAGCGCATTCGCAGCGGTCCAGAATATAAAGGTAAGCGGCGATATCCTTATGCGCGCAATTGACAGGCAGAACTTCAGCCTCAGCGAAGATTATAAATATCATGATTCAGGGTTCATTTCGCAGGTGCGCGTAAGAATTGATGCCGACTTAACCGATAATGTTTCCGCATGCATCAGGTTAATTAATGAAAGGACATGGGGAAACGATTGGTACGGAGCATTGGCAGTTAACGAAAGAGATGATGGCGTAGGTATTGATTTAGCATATGTTACCTTAAAAGAGTTCCTTTATTCACCGCTGAGCCTTACCGTAGGCCGTCAGGAATTAAGGTTCGGTAATGCTTTAATCATCGGTGATGTGGATACCAACTCGCCGCGCGTAGATGGTGTTCCGGAAGCCAATGAATGGCAGATACCCTGGGACTTAAGTTTAAGGAAATCCTTTGATGCTGTGAGGGCAACCTTAAACTACGAGCCTCTGGTGGTAGATGTCATTTATTCCAAAATCCAGGAAAATGATATTTGGTGGATGCAGATGGGGCCAGGTGTAGGTACCCCCGAGAAAAACGATGTTGATCTCTATGGCATGAATGCCAGCTATGACATGACTGCCTTAGGGTTTAAAGGAGCGACTGACATATACTGGTTTAGCAAAATGAACAGAGCTCCAGCTTACGTCCTTGGTCAAAAGAAAGATTCCGTCCATACCATTGGTTTCTTGACCCGTGGTCAAATCGTCAATAACCTTACTGCCAGCTTAGAAGGCGCTTTTCAGTTTGGAAACGCTGCTAATCCCTTAGTTGGCGATATGAAAGGCTTCACTGCTAGTGTTGATGCTAAACGCAGGGCATGGGCGCTGCAGCTTACTGCTAACTACGACTTAAAGGATGTTGCGCGTATTAGCAAATACTCCCCTCAAGTCGGGGTTATTTACGGCATCCTGAGCGGAGACAAGAAAGACAATAAAAAATACACTATGTGGGACCCGATGTTTGAAGACCAGACCATTAATAGCATCACTAATGCTATTCTACCCCATACCAACACTCAATACGTTGCGCTTAAGGGTAGTTTTAAACCGATGGAGGATGTTACCGTATCCGGTGTCTGGGGTTATTACCTACTCTGGGTAAAGCCCACTTTTGGATGGGTGCCATCAACCTATGGTCCAGTCGGATTGGGAGGAGTATACTCCTTATCAGACAATAATGACAAATATCTCGGCCAGGCACTTGATATTACCACTACTTACGACTACACCGAAGATGTGCAGTTCGGCCTGACTTTCGGATATTTCAACCCGGGAACCGCGTTTGATAAAACAGCAAATGGTATATGGAGATTCGACGAAAACGCTGTCCAGATGATTGGTTCGATGAAGGTTACTTTCTAAAACAGCTAATGTAATAAACAAGACCCTCGGGGGAGCAATCCCCCGGGGGTTTTTTATTATTGACAGCTAATAGCGCTGGGTCTATAGTCGATAGTCAATAGTCTATAGTAAAGGCAAATATGGCGTTTAAATTTGAAGAGCTAAAAATTTGGAAAGAATCGGTTAAATTCGCCAGCGAAATTTATACCTTAACGAAAAAATTTCCAAAAGAAGAGCAATTCGGGATAACTGCACAGTTAAACAGGGCCGCAGTATCTATCAGTTTAAACATAGCAGAGGGAGAAGGCAGGGGTTCTGACGCGGATTTACGCCGCTTTATCCAAATAGCTATAGGATCCCTAAATGAGGTGGTTACTATTCTATATATAAGCTTAGAACAAAAGTATATGAGCCAAACTGAATTTTCTTCTTTTTATGGCCAATGTGAACAAATTTCAAAAATGCTGCACGCTTTTAAAAATTATTTGAAAAAATAAACTATCGACTATAGACCATAGACTATAGACCATCAACCCAAAGCTAATTTATGCTATATCTAGCCTTCATCTACCACATGCACCAGCCTTATTACAAAAATCTCCTGAACCAGGAGGTGGATACGCCCTGGGTGCGCCTGCACGGGATTAAAGATTACCTGGATATGGTAGAGATCCTAGAGAATTACCCCGCCATAAGGCAAACCTTTAACCTTGTGCCATCTATGCTAGAACAAATAGAGGATTATTGCGGCGGCCGGGTAAAAGATAGTTACCTTGAGCTTTCCCGTAAACCGGCCCGGGAACTGACCGGCGCGGATAAAAACTTTATCCTGCAAAACTTCTTCAGCATTAACACCGAGACCGTAATCTCGCTCTTCCCCCGTTATTATGAGTTATATTTTAAAAAAGGGAACGCGAAGGAGTTTAATACCCAGGATTATCTGGACCTGGTGGCCTGGTTTAACCTGGCCTGGTTTGACCCGGACTTAAGAGAGCGCATCCCGGAATTAAAAAGATTAGTTGAGAAAGGGAGATTTTTTAGCGAAGAGGAGAAGCTTTCGGTTTTAGATATCCAGCTAGGGACTTTAAAAGAAATCATACCTGCTTATCGCAAAATCCAAGAACGCGGCCAGATCGAAATTACCACCACTCCTTTTTACCACCCGATATTGCCCCTGCTTTACAGCACCAAAATTGCCAAAGAAGCTAACCCCAAAACGATCCTGCCTAAGATAGAGTTTGCCTATCCCCAAGATGCTAAGGAGCAGATAACCTTAGCCGTAGAGCTGCATAAATCCCTCTTCGCTAGAGCCCCCGGCGGGATGTGGCCTTCGGAAGAATCCGTATCCGAGCACATCTTGCCTTTTATCATCAATGCCGGCATAAACTGGATAGTTGCGGACGAGGCAATATTATTTAAGTCGCTTAAAAAGAAGAGGAGGGAGGCTTCGCTAATTTACCAACCCCACCTCTTAAAAAGAGAAGAGGGCAACTTAAATATCGTCTTTAGGGACAGGAACCTCTCTGATCTAATCGGCTTCGTCTATCACCGGCTTACTGCCGCGGATGCGGTAGCGGATTTCTTAGGGCACTTAAAAATCATTGCCGATACTTTTGTGGATAAAGATATACTGGTTACGGTGGCCATGGACGGAGAAAATGCCTGGGAATATTACCCCCGCGACGGCCATGACTTCCTGGAGCTGCTTTACCGGAAATTGTCGGAAAGCCCATTCCTTGAAACTTCCACCGTAAGCGAATACCTAAAAACTCACCCCCCCAGAAATGAAATTAAGCGCTTGAGCGCAGGCTCCTGGATATACGGCAATTTCAGCAAATGGATAGGTAGCCCAAAAAAAGTTAAAGCCTGGGAGTGGCTGGCGCTGGCCCGGAAAGAGTTGGCAAGCACTGAACACCGAACACTGAACACTGAACTAGCCTATAAACAAATGTATATACTGGAGGGAAGCGATTGGTTCTGGTGGGCAGGAGAAGATCCTGACGGCAGCTTTGACCGGCTCTTCAGGATGCACTTGACTAATTTTTATACGCTGCTTGGCAAAGATATCCCTGAATACCTCAACAAGCCATTAAGTTAAATCCTTGACAGATAAGGGTTTTTGTGCTATAAAAATAAAGATAATTCAGGACTTTTCTTCAGTTTTATGGACAAAAAAGATATCTACGAACATCTGGCAAAAATCTACCTGGATGCTTCTTCTAAGCGTAAAAAGAAGGGCCGGAGATACCCTCTGGGCTTTAAAAAAATACTCTGGGCGGGTATTCCGCTTGCCTTGATACTCGTTGTTTTGGTCCTTGGCCCTCTTGGCAAAACCCCGCCTGATTCTGAAATCGCTTTAATCCTCCAACCGGAAACCGTAAAAATTAACTTTAATTTTAACCCTGCCAAAAAGGAAGCCTATACTATAAAGCTAAACCGCTTAAACTTATCGCGCTTTAGGGTGTTATCTTTTGCGGCCAGGAAAACCGGCTATTTCAATAAAATAAACTTAAAGATTGAACTTACCAGCGGCTTCAAAGAGAAATCCGCAGTCTATATCAAAGACTTACCCTATAAATGGCAGGAGTATAAAATAAATCTGGCGGATTTTAAAGGCATCGCCAGATTATCGCAAGCTACCAGCCTTTCTTTTATCGTGGAGGAATGGAACGCAAAAGAGAAAAACGGCATCGCTTATCTTGACAATATCAGCCTGTTAAAATAATAAAGAGGAGGGATTAATGCGCATCATTTCTATCGCTAACCAAAAAGGGGGTTGCGGCAAAACTACCACCGCCGTAAATCTGGCTGCCTCCCTGGCGGCTAATGCCCGGCGCGTCCTTTTGATAGACTTAGACCCCCAGTCACACGCCACCCTCGGGCTTAACATTCAATCAGACTTAAGTATTTATAATGTCCTCTCCAAACTGACGCACCAAAAGGCAAAGCTTGCGGATATCATCCAGCATATCGGCGCTAATTTTGATATCGCCCCTTCGGGAATAGTCTTAAGCACCCTGGAACAGGAATTAGCCGGAGAAATCGGCAGGGAATCGCGGCTCTGGGAAGTACTGGATAGCATCAAAGACAATTACGACTATATCCTCATCGACTGCCCGCCAAGTTTAGGCATCTTAACCATAAATGCTATCCGCGCATCGGATGAAATAATCATCCCTGTAGAGGCAAGCAGGTTCTCCCTGGAAGGCTTAAGCCAGATTACGGAAATCATCAACCTCATTAGAGACAGACTAAAACATGTGGTGGATTACCGCATCTTAGTGATCAACTTCGATTCGCGCCTGCAGCACTCCTTCAAAATCTTAAACAAAGTAAAAGCGGCTTTCCCTAACCGCATGTTTAGCACCATCATCCACGTAAATGTAAAGCTTAAAGAGGCGCAAAACGAAGGCAGGCATATCCTAAGCTACGATAAGTACTGCCGCGGGGCAAAAGATTATTTTAGCTTATCGCGTGAGGTGATCACGCAGGAAGCAACACCCTTAGACATGCCGAAGTTAAGGGAAAAAATGGAGGAGATACTCAAAGAAGAGCTCCCCAGGTTTCTTGAAACTATATTCTCGGTGTCTGCGCCCGGGGCAGGAGAAGTTTATGTCGCAGGAGATTTTAACGGCTGGCAGCTGGACCATAAAAGCCGCATGGAGCAACATAACGGTGCCTGGACCAAAAAATTAAGGCTTGCCCCCGGCCAGCACCATTATCGTTTTGTGATTGACGGAAAATGGACCGAAGACCCGGCTAACCCCCACAAAGAGGTTAACCCCTACGGCGAAATGGACTCCCTCGTAGAGGTAAAGGCGGCGGGATAATAAATTGAGCGATATATCCGAAGCAGATAAACAAATACAGGAAGGTAAGGTTTTTGCTTTGATTTCTTACCTTGCTTTCTTTTGCATCATCAGTTTGAGCCTAAAAAAGGATAATAAGTTTGCGCTCTATCATGCCAAGCAAGGCTTAGTATTATTTGTCTTTGAGGTGGGGGCATTTATTCTCTCGATTATCCCTTTTGTGGGTGTAGCGATAAGAATAGCGGCAATAGTAGTATTTAGCCTGGCTTCCTTATGGGGCATCTGGCAGGCACTAGCGGGTAATTATGGGCGCATGCCGGTAATTTCAAATATCGCCGATAAGGTGATACTTTAAAATAAAAGGGAGGGGGAAATGGCGAAAAAAAAGAAGAAAGCGGTAAAAAAGAAGAAAATAACCCTTAAAAAGAGGGCGGTCAAAAGAAAGGTTGCTCTAAAACCCCGTAAAAGAAAGCCTGTAGCTAAAAAACGCAAGGCTCTTGCTCCTGCAGCTAAACCTAAAGAACAAGGCACGGTCATAGGAAAGGTTACGCATTATTTCCCGCATGTCCAGGCAGCAGTGACAAAATTAAAGGCGCCTTTAGCGGTGGGAGACACCATCAAAATCAAGGGCCATACTACTGACTTTACCCAAACCATCGCTTCCATACAGATTAACCACGTGGTGGTCGATTCCGCTAAAAAAGGCGACGAAATAGGCTTTCAGGTCAATTCACGGGTAAGGCAACACGATATAATTTATAAAGTTTAAGGGGAGGTGGAGTATGAGGCTTACGGAAATAGAAAAGAAAGCCCGCAACTTAAGGATCAAAGATACCTGGAAGTTTTCTAAAAAAGAGCTGATCAAACAGATCCAGCGCTCTGAAGGTAGCTTTGACTGTTTCGGCACTGCCCGCGGCTCTTGCGACCAACAACTCTGCTGCTGGAGATCGGATTGCATCAGATGAAATACAGGTGCCAGCTCTGTGATCGGGATATCGATGATTATGTCAGCATCTCGCATATTAAAGCCGAAGAATACCTTTTGCAATTAATCCAGAAAGCCCACCCGGAGTGGAAAAAAGAAGGCAAAACCTGTCATCAGTGTATAGATTATTACCGCAAGTTAGTTAAGGACGCCGAGATTTAAAAATTAAAAGGGCCTAGCTTCGCTGCAAAGGCCTTTTTATATTGGCTATTTATGGATAATTATTCATAATAAATAGGGGGTTTGCGCCACAAATATTGGCGCATCCGCCAAGCATTGTGGCGGAAAAAGTAAGTAAGTTTAAGTAAAATGCAGCCTAGAGGCAGACCTAAAAAATACCGGATTGTGCGCCTGGACCCCCGGATTAGCCAATTTAGCCCCCGGGGCAGGCCTGGCAGGCCGGATCAGGTAGAGCTGAAGATGGAGGAGTTTGAGGCGATTAGGCTCGCCGATTTCACCGGCTTAAGCCAAAAAGAAACGGCAAAGTCAATGCATATCTCGCAACCGACCCTAAACCGGATCCTCAAAAGAGCGCGCCAGACAGTGGCTGACGCCCTGGTCAACGGGAAGATTATCAAAATACAGGGAGGTAGCTACAAGATTATCCTCTTGAGAAAGACACTATAGATGGCTAAATTAAACGATTTAAATAAAGAAAATTTAACCGATCTTTATATAAATAAGAAGAAGTCTTTAGAAGATATAGCCAGATTATACAAGGTTTCTCGCATAGCGGTTTATAAAAAACTTAAGAAATTCGGCATAGCCCAGCGCTCTAAATCAGAGGCTCGAATTGAGGCCCAAAAACAGGGCAAATTAACGCAGCAATTCTTTGATATAAACGAGAATTTCTTTAGCGATTGGTCGCCAGAAATGGCATATGTATTAGGCCTAATCATTACAGATGGCTGTATTTCAGGGGCAGGAACCGTTTCTCTTAGTATGAATGACAAAGAGTTACTTGAAAAAGTTAAAAAAGTTATGGGTTCGGCACATAAAATAACTCCATCTAGGCATCAAAAAAGACTCTATTGTTACCACTTTTCTAGAGAAAAAATAGTTAAGGATCTAAAGAAATTATGCGTTGTGCCCAAGAAAAGCCTGATAGTTCAATTTCCCAACGTTCCGGAAGCTTATCTAGCGGATTTTATAAGAGGCGTTTTTGACGGAGATGGGAGCGTTTTTTTTGATAAACGCCGGCCAAAATTCCCCTTAAGGTCAAAATTTGTCAGTAGTTCTAAAGATTTTATTATAGGATTACAGCAGAGCCTTGAGTCATTAGGTATGCCTAAAAGGACCATATATATTCAAAAGACGAAGAACGGATGGAGCTATATGTTTATATATGACCACAAAGATAGCGTTAAATTATTCAATATTCTATATAAAAATGCCCAAAATAGGCTGTTTTTAGAGCGTAAATATGAGCGGTTTTTAGCTGGTTCGGCATGAGGAGCGAGGAATGGATAAAGAACTACAAGAGTGGTATAAATTGCATGAGTTTCATTTTTATTCCGACAGCTATGAAACCAAGGATCTTGCGAAATATCTAGGGGTTAGCCCCCGGACAATACAAAGGTGGATTAAAGAAAAGGCCAAGCCAAGCAAAGAAGAATTAGCCCAAATTAGCAGGTATTTAAAAGAAAACGAGCCAAAAACTGCTTTATAAACAGGATTTTTATTTATCTTCGGTATGTCGCACTTGTGCCTATAAGATATCTTATGTTAACTTGAGCAAAGGAAATAAATTGCTATAACTCCTTTGTATATAAGGAATTACAGCAAAATGGTATTTCCCTGTGGATAAGCCGATTTCGATTTACTTCTTCTTACTTATTTTTTTTAAGCCTGACATTTAGAGGCAAAACAGGATCTTCTCTGACAGGAAAATTAGAGGGATCGGATTGGCTGGCCGCGATAACTCTTAAGAATCAGGGTATAACCGAATACCCCTGCCCCTTCTATTTTCAGGGGAATTCTGAGCGCGTCAGTGCTGATCCAGACTGCTATCTGTTTAGGGGTGCTTTCAAAGCGGAAGGCCTGAAAAACCTTATTCCCAAGCTTTAAGTTCTCTATGGAAACCAGCTTTACCCGCAGGGTGCGTTTAGGCAGGTTTACCCTGAATTCGCATCCGACCACCAAATCCGGCAGGTCGCGTACGGCATAAGGAAACAAAATGGCATTATGGATTACGTCGTTGCTGCTAATCACCCGCTGTTCAGTGGTGGCCTTACCGTTATTTTTGGTGATTGTAACCCGGTGGTTTTTCTGGTCATAATTTTCACTAATATATTCCCTTTTAAATAAGGTGATAACCTCCCGCTCAATCCTGACCGGAAGAAAGTTTCCAGGATCGCTGTAGATATTCTCGGTATCCGCAAAGTTGATCACCCGGGTTTCAAAAACCAGTAGGTTAAGTGCCCTGCCGTTAGAGTCTACTCTTCCCTTATACTTAAACCTGGCCTCACCCACCCAGAGATTGCCGAGTTTGACCTCATAGGTTATCTCCTCTCCGGCGCGTTCAGGGTAAAGCCGCCCTACTTGAAGCCCCCCCATATTTTGGGCTGCCAGGGCTAAAGCCGCCACAAAAAGAGCCGGTAATAAAATAAAAACCATTTTTGCTTTTATTTTCATGCTTTATATTTTTTAACTTCTTCCTCTTGGAGCAGGCGCTTCAGGACCTTGCCTGTGGTATTCTTAGGGAGGCTGGCGCGAAACTCAATATACTTGGGTATCTTATAGGCGGCTAACTTGTCCCTTAAGTACTGGATAATCTCATGTTCCACGGCGGATTCGTTTTCCTTTAAAACCACAAACCCCTTGGGCACCTCTCCTTTATGGGTATCCGCTATGCCGATTACCGCGGCTTCTTTGACTTTGGGATTCTGGTAAAGTACCTCCTCTATCTCTCTGGGGTAAACATTCAAACCCCGGACATTAATCATTTCTTTTTTCCTGCCCACAATATAAAAGTAACCTGCGGCGTCACACTTAGCCATATCTCCGGTATAAAGCCAGCTATCTCTTAAGGCTTCTCTTGAGGCCTCCTCCTGCTTATAATAGCCCTGCATCACGTTGGGGCCCTTAACCAGAAGTTCTCCGATTTGGCCGGAGGCGAGGGCATTGCCTTTCCCATCAATAATCTTTAATGCGATATTGCCGGATAGGCCTACTCCGATGGAACCGGCTCTTCTGGGGCCTCTTAAGGGATTGAGGGTGACTACCGGAGATGCCTCGGTCAAACCATAACCCTCCAGCAACGGGATGCGGAACTTTTTTTCAAAGCCGCGGAAGGTCTCCACCGGCAAAGCCGCTGCTCCTGAAATACATATTTTTACCGGATTAAACAATTTAATCAGCATGCTGTTAAACAGTTTGGGCAATTTCATGTTTTTGAGTATATTATAAATCGAAGGCACTGCCACAAAAACACTCACCCTGTTTTTCCTGATGGCGCGGATGACGCGTTTAAAGGGCCGGACGGATTTCATCACCACTATTTTTGCCCCCGCTGCCAGCGGCATGTTCATACAGACGGTAGCGGCAAAGGAATGGAATAACGGCAAGATACAGATAAAGCTGTCTTTGTAATCAGCCTTTATCGCGCCGACCGAATCCAGGGCGTTGGAGATAAGGTTGTAGTGCGACAGCATCGCTCCTTTAGGAAACCCGGTTGTCCCGGAGGTATATAAAACCACTGCCAGGTCACCGGGGTCAGGAGACACTTTATCCAGCGCGCCGCGGGGATCTCTCCTTAGAGCGTGGAAATCTAAAACATTGCTTTTGGTCTTGGTAGTGGTCACAATATCTTTTAAACTATCTATCCTGAGCCTTAATTCCTCTGCCATATCCAGATAAGCGCGGGAAGTGATCAGGCACTTTGCCGAACTATCCTGCAGGATAAACCTGGCCTCCTCTATCTTGAGCATATAATTAACCGGCACTACTACTGCCCCGGCCTTAAGAATAGAAAAATAGCTGATCATAAACTCCGGGCAGTTATCCAGGAATATCGCTACTTTATCCTGCTTTTTAATGCCTAGGTGGATCAGCCCGGCAGCAAGATGATCGGTTGAGTCATTTAAAGTTTTGTAGCTTATCTTTTTCTGGCCAAAGACAATGGCTACTCGTTTCGGGTAGCGCCGAGCGCTTAAGTTTAAGAGTTCCCCCAGGTTTTTAGGTATCATCGTCCTTCTTTAAAGATAGACTTAATATTAGTCCCGGCAAACCGTTCTAAGCCTCCGGTGTCTTGAGTCCAGCCCTGATATAATCCGCATTCCTGCATTGCCTCGCAGGCAGCGGCGTATTCCTGATCAGTAATGCGGCGCGCAATCTCAGGGATTCCCTCTGCCTGATAACAGGGAAAATACTGGCTCATCAGGCTCACATAAGTGTCCGGGGACAGCTCCCGGGCAATAAACTGCATAATTTTAGCCGTTCCCGAGATATTCCCCGGCATCACCAGGTGCCGGACAATTAACCCTCTTTTTATTATACCCTGATTATCCATCTTGGCAACACCGACCTGCCGGTGCATCTGTCTTAGTGATTCCTGATTAAACTTAGGGTAATCCGGGGCTGCGGAGTATTTTATAGCAATATCGTTATCTGCGTAACGGGCGTCTGCTAAATATACGTCTATGATGCCGTCTAATAATTTGATGATTTCCGGTAATTCATATCCGCCGGTATTATATACCAGGGGGATTTTTAAACCCCGCGGTATAGCCAGGCACAAGGCTTGCAGTATTTGCGGCAGCACATGCGTAGGGGTAACCAGGTTGATATTATGGCAACCCATCCCCTCTAACTGCAGCATAAAATCGGCTAATTCCTCGATTTCCACCTCCCTGCCCTCCCCCAGCTGGCTGAAGGCGTAATTCTGGCAATAGAGGCAGCGCATATTGCAGTAAGAAAAGAATATCGTCCCTGAACCCTGTATGCCGGATATTGGAGGCTCTTCTCCGTGGTGGGGCATAAAACTGCAAACCTTAGGCTTAAGTCCCGTCTTGCAAAAACCTTTCTCGTTCCTAAGGCGGTTGACCTTACACTTGCGGGGGCAGATGCTGCAAGAACCAAGCATTCGAGAAACTATTCTGCTGGTTTCGCTCAGTTTCCCCTGATGGTATGATTCTAGGTACGCTGGATACATCTTTATACCTGCCGGGCGTAGATTTCCCTGATGCGCGTAAAAACTGCGCTATATTGGGGCGTGCGATAATCCGGATAAGTCCAGGCGAGGGGCCCAAAAGCCTTATTTTGATAAAGCAGGGTCAGTTCTGCGTAGATGCCTTTGCCTAAACTGATGCGGTGGCTGTAATCTTTGGTAGAGGCAAGGATGAGTTTGGAAAAGTTAAGGTAACCGGGGTCAATATTAATCCGGCGCGCTCCCCGGAAAGACAATTTACGCTCGATATTATTGGTGATTATTTTAATGCGGGATAATCCCTCTGGCCGGATCAGCTTTTTAAAACTGATAAATTGTCTTTTCAGGTTCTTCCCCAGCTCTTTTTCATAATAGTCGGTATAATTAAACGGCAGGATCTGGCTTTGGAAATCTATTGCGCCGAACTGTTTGCTGAGGAAGGACTCAGCCTTCTTTAATACCGCTTCATCCTTAAAAATAAAACCGGTAATCAATTTTACCGGTTGGGGTTTTTTAATCTGGCCCATAATCTGCCGCGGGAAACTTTATGCCAAGAATCGGCTTATATACTGGGATATCTTTTTCTTCTGGGTATCTGCGATTTCGTTAAAGAAGATGGCGATGTTAAAGCCGCCGTTTTCTGCGTCTATGCTTCTGACTACTACGCCCTTACATTCCACGCGGGAATCTTCCTTCTTGCGCGCGATACTGGGCAAGATCAGCCTTACCGCGATTCTGGTGAAAGGCGGTATATACTTATCCAGACGGCAATAAGCGCCCAGGCAGCTAATATTCTGGGTGCTGGTTAAAAAATCATAACCGTTAGCCGCAATCCTGATCGGTAAGGCCTGCTCGAGCCTCGGGTGCCGCCTTCTTTCGATACCGCTTTTTCGCTTGGTCATATTTAGGCCTGTTTTTCTTACTTTAAGGGGGCGGTAAACTTTCTCCAGCACTCTTTATCGCAATAAAACTTACCGTCGCGGTAATAGCGTTTTAATTTCCTGATCGGCTTATTGCAAGCCGGGCAATTAGTCTGTTTTTCCACTACCGGCTTAGCCGGCGCAGCCGGTGCTGTCTGTGTTACCGTTGGTTTTGCCTCGGGAGCTGCCATTTTATATCTTCCTTTCTATACTCTCAATGCCTGCATGCCGATAAAATCCTGGAGGTACTTTTTTTGGTTCCGGTCCAGCTGGACAAACTCGACACCCGAATGGTATTTGTCAGAATGCGGCGAAGATGCGGTCCAGGCGACCCTGCCTATAGGAGTAAGGATGTGCAACAAGGCATTGATTTCTAACATCACTTTAGTCGCCGGGGCAATAAACTTATCGCTGGCAAAGCCTATGCCGGACAAACTAATATCTTCGGTGATGACATTATTAAACTCAGGGGTACCTCTGACCTGATAACGTAGCGGCAGCCGGACTTTTATACGGGGAAAGCGCCTCTTCTCTTCTGGTATAAAAACCATATTTGCTCCCTTCTGGTTCAAGGAAGCCGTGGCTTTTTCTCCCTGATTTAGATAAAATATAACATATATTTTACCGTCTGTCAATAGCTGCGTATCAGAGCGTGTATCAAAGTGTCATGGTATCAGGGTGTCATGGTATCAGGTTTACTCTAACACTCTGACACCTTGACATTTTGACACCGAATATAGGAGATATTTACATCAGCTTATTTTCTGTTATAATATAATCAACCAAAGGATACCTATGTACTGCCAGTTTTATTCCTTAAAAGAGAGGCCTTTTAACGTAACCGCAGACCCTACCTTTTTCTTCCTGAGCAGGCAGCATAAAGAAGCGCTCGCGCACCTGCATTACGGCATCAGCAACAGGAAGGGTATCATCGTGATTACGGGAGAAATAGGCACGGGTAAAACTACGCTCTGCAGGTTTTTCCTTAACCAGTTAGGCAAAGACGTAAAGACCGCCTTTATCCTGAATCCCTATTTTTCCCAGATACAATTATTAGAGGCCATAGTAAAAGATTTCGGCATCGCCATAAAAAGCAAGTCGCGTTTTTCCTTTATCTGGGGATTAAACAGCTTCCTGCTGCAGGAGTCGGAAAACGGAAATAACGTAGCCCTGATTATCGACGAAGCGCAAAACTTAAAGCCGCACCAGCTGGAACAAATACGCCTGCTTTCTAATCTGGAGACGGAAAAAAATAAACTGCTCCAGATCATACTGGTGGGCCAGCCCGAGCTGAACCGTAAGTTAAACCTCTACGAACTGCGCCAGCTCCAGCAGAGGATAGCGGTCCGCTACCATATCAGCCCCCTGGTCAAAGAAGAGGTCGAAAATTATATCCATCACCGCTTAAGCGTTGCCGGTGCGGGCGGCAGGATAAAGTTTAGCCAGGAAGCGCTTCAGGCAATTTCTGACTTTTCCGCAGGGATGCCGCGCCTGATCAATATCATTTGTGACCGGGCGCTTCTGGCAGGTTTTGTGGCAGAAACTAATCTGATAGACCTTGATATCTTTAATAGGTGTGCGGAAGAACTGGACCATTATTTTGTAAAACAATGAGCGTAATCTACGATGCCTTAAAAAAGGTGAACGAATCTACCGGCGCTAATCCGCCTGCCCCCCGGCAGGAAAAAAACAAAAAAAAAGCCCCTCAGGCGTATCTGGTGTACATATTGGTGCTGGCCCTGGTGTTATTTATCGCTAATTTATCTTTTAGCTTATTCGCTCATCCGCCAGCGCAAAATAAAACCGCTGCCGCGCCTGCCGCGCCTTTAAAAACGGAGGTCGCGCCTCCGCCTCTTGCCCTGCCCCCGCCGCCCGCTCCCCCGCCAGACTTAACCGCCAAAGCTCTGGAAACACCAAAGACGCCTTCCCCTTCTTTCGTATTAAACGGGGTATTCTTCTCTCAAGATGCGGGCTTTGCTTTAATTAACAATCAGATTGTAAGGGAGGGAGATAAAGTTTGCGGGGCAACGGTGCTCAGTATAACGCATGATCTGGTAGAGCTTAAATCTGAAGACTCAACTATCACGCTTAGAACCCCCAACTAAGCATCAGGACCTCTTTTTTAAAACCTCTTTTATCGCTTCTAGCGCCACAGCTTCTTTTATTTGCGTCCTGCCGATACCTCTGGTCAGCACAAATCTGTTTTTAGGGCCGATGAATTTTTTATCCCGGTAATGCGCGGCGATTATCTTCTTGACTGAGATACCGTCTATCTTATCCGGCAGGCCGAGCTTCCGGATAAGCTGTTCTAACCTTAAGGCCGGCGCCTGGTTAAGCAACTTCATTTTTCTACTTAAGTCTGAGGCTAAAAGCATACCTATAGCCACTGCTTCGCCGTGATTATATTTTTTATAACTGCCCGCTGCTTCGATGGCATGGCCCAGCGTATGGCCGAAATTTAAAATCGTCCTGATCCCCCTTTCCTCTCTTTCGTCCTGCTCTACAATGCGCGCTTTGATTAAACTACAGCGGGAAACGATAAACTCTAAAGCCGGCTCTTCTGTTTTTAGAATTTTGCGGTAATTTTTTTCTAAATAATCAAACAGGCGGGCATCTTTAATCACTGCGTATTTAGCTACTTCCGCCAAACCCGCTTTCACCTGCCGGGGTTTGAGGCTTTCCAGCAAGCTGACATCGCTAAAGACTAATCTTGGCTGATAAAAGGCCCCGATTAAGTTTTTTCCCTGCCTCAAATCAACTGCGGTCTTACCTCCGATACTGGAATCAACCTGAGCTAATAAAGTAGTAGGAACCTGCACGTAGGGTATACCCCGTTTGTAGACAGAGGCGATGAACCCGGCCAGATCTCCGACTACACCTCCTCCGAAGGCAATGATAAAAATGCGCCTTTTCTTATCGTAGCGCGTTAAATCCTCGATTACCCGAGAAGCCGTATTGATGGACTTGCTCTGCTCGCTGTCGGCAACCAGTTTAAAACGTACGCTCAATCGCGCGGCTCTAAGCGCCCCCTTAAGCAGTTTACCGTATTTATTCTTTAGGTAGGCGTTTGTAATCACGTAGGCATCAGAACCTAAGTTTAGCTTTTTAACATATTTTCCCAAAAGCCTCAAAATCCGGCTACCGATGATAATTTCATAGGAACGTTTTTTTAACCTAACCTTTATGGTCTTCATTTTTTAAAAGCTTACCCCCATGAATCCAGCTATTATCCTGACTAGAGGCCAGACAATAAAATCAAACATGCCGGTGGCAAGAAAAATTATTATGATAATGAAACCCATAGGCTCAATCGCCGCGTATCTGGAAGCGAGGGGCTCGGGAAGCAACCCCGCTAAAATCCGCGAACCGTCCAGGGGCGGAATAGGTATAAGATTAAAGACTCCCAAGACGATATTGATTAAGATCAGGTTTCCCAGGAGATAACTTACGATCAAGGGAGCGGGAATAACCCTGCGTAAGATACTCAAAAGAAAAGCAAAGATAAAGTTGGCTAAGGGGCCGCTTAATCCTATCCAGAGCATATCCCTTTTGGGGTTTTTCAGGGCCCAATAATTTATCGGTACGGGCTTGGCCGCGCCGAAAATAAAACGCCCGCCGCTAGTCAAAAAAAGGGTAAGCGGAATAAGCACAGTCCAGATCGGGTCTATATGCGCCAAAGGGTTCAGGGTCAGCCTTCCGGAATAGCGCGCGGTATTATCTCCCAGTTTATAGGCTACCCAGCCGTGAGAAAACTCATGCACGCTCATCGCCAGGATCAATAAACCAAAGGAGAACAAAAATCCTACAATATTCATTCTTTTTTATCCACCGCCTTTACCCTATCCAGAAATTTTTTATGTATCCAGCCAAAGCTGTTCTTTGTCGCCTCTATTTTATACCAGCCGAACTCCTCTGTGAGGATGTTCACTGTTTCATCCCGGCTAACTTTGCCTACTATCAGCGAAGAATCGCTCGGACGCAGGCGGATATTCACGTTGTTGCCCCTGACCCTGCCTGACTTCTCACCGGCCAACGCGACATAATCCTTTTTAATAAATACGGCCGTATTTTCTGGCAGCCTTACCTTATACCAGTCGTAAAACTCTGCTACTACCTCTAAAGAATCTTGCTTATTTAGCTTCAGGATGCTTTCGGAGTAGATGGTGGCGTCAGCGCGTAGATTGATATCCGAGGAGTTAACCTCTCCCCTAAAAGGGGTAAAATCTGCGGCCCGAAGATTATTAAACCAGAGGAATAACGCCAGTGCGAAAAATACGCATATCCGGCGCTGGGTATACATATTATTTCTTTTCCTGCCCCTTGGCGGCGGCGCCTTTTGCCGGGGTAATTTGTTCCTTGGTTTCGCCAGCGGCTGCGGCTGGTGCAGCACCTTCAACCGCTGCTGCTTCCGGCTTCTCCGCCGCTTTTTCTTTCTTGATCTTAATCCTTATGGTCTTGATTTTAGGCAGGCCGTAAACATCGTCCCCTTCTTTCCAGCCACCCTTCTCCATCATCGTTCTTAAACGCTCGGTGCGCTTTAAGACGGATCTAGGCTTACTATCCTTGCCGGTTTTACTTAATGACGGGTGTATTGACATTTTTATAACCTCCTTACCATTGAACCTGCATAACGTTTTTGCCTTTTTAATTCCGATAATGCCGATTTTGCTGCTTCCTGATCAGGAAAATTCCCTACGTATAATACGGTATAAACCCCTTTAGTGATAATTAAAGGGGTGAGGCCTTTTTTTCTGAATTCTTCTGCTTCCTGTTGGGCGTATCTGGCAGTCTTATAGCTAGCTACCTGAATAGTATATCGTTCTAGAGGGCTCTTGGCTTCCTTAGGATTAACAGAATCCTCTTTGCGCATAAGCGCCGGAGCCTGTTTCTCGGGAGCCTCTGGCAAAACTACCTGCGTTTTGGCCGCAACTAGATTTACCTCTGGTGTGATCTTTTTGCCTTTTTCTACGCCTAAGGAAAATGCGGCAATAGCGACGACAATAAAGCATATCACCAGCAACACCTTTTTTTCGTAGCCCTGCATACGCCCGAAAAAAGAGCCGCGCTTCTGGGGCGCCTGGCCAAGGGCACCTTTGATATCGCCAAACAATTCTAACTGCGAATTATTTTCTGTTTTCATCTGCCCAGGGGTCCTTGAGTATACTGCTTTAAATTTACCTTCTTTAAAATTTTTAAGAAAGCCTCGACTACCTTGGGGTCAAACTGGGTACCGCTTTTCTTTTTTATCTCTTTTACGGCAGAGTTAATATCCATCCTTTCGCGGTAAGGCCTGCCGTATACCATCGCCTCAAAGGCATCGGCAACCGCCATTACCCGTGCGCCCTGGGGGATCTGGCCTTTCTTTAGCCTTGAAGGATAGCCTGTGCCGTCGTATTTCTCATGGTGGTGCATAATAATAGGGATTACCGGCCTTAAAATCTGCAGCGGCCTAAGTATCTGGGCGCCTTTTACCGGATGGCGCTTGATGATCATATATTCATGGGGTGTAAGCTTAGTGGTCTTTGTGAGTATCTCCATAGGGATGTCTACTTTTCCGGCGTCATGCAGGAGGCTGGCGTATTTGAGGCTTTCTATCTGTTTCTGGTCAAGATGCATCTGGTGCGCTATCGAGACTACCAGGCGGCTAAAATACGGCGAATGGGTATACTCCCGGGGAACGCGTATATCCAGAAGCGTAACCAGCGACTTAATGCTGCCTAAGACTATTCTCTGTTGCTCTTCGTATAACTGCAGGTTCTTTATGCCGATGATTGCCTGTTCGGCCAGGGTATTTAAAACTTCGCTTTCAAACCTATCAAACGGTATGTCATCTTTACTCCTCTGGATGATGATCAGGCCGATGACGTCTTCGCAAACCAGAGGTATCCCCAGAAGATAATCTTTCCTTAAGGATGATCCGGTCCTAATGATCCTCTTTTCAACGGAGTTAGCAATCTTTGCTTTTTTATCGACGGTATATTTCTTGCCTCTGCTGATCAGGCATTTAAATAAAGAATGCCTCTTTGTCGGGTCAATCAGTATCACCAGGCAGGATTTAGCGTTAAATATTTGACAGAGCAATCTACTCAGGCGCGTAATCAGGTCATTTAATTCAAAAGTAGAATTGATCAACCGGTAAAGGCTGTGCACCGAAGAAATCAGCGTTTTATACTTTTTCGTATGGGTCAAATAGTTTTTTGTATTCATCTAAGGCATACCTGTCTGTCATGCCTGCGATATAGTCGCAGACTACGCGCCGCGTACCGTCAAGGGTGATCCTCTTCTGTATTTTTGTAGGAAGCGCGTCGGGGTTATGCATATAACTGTGAAAGAGCCTTTCTATAAAAAGCTTGGCCTTATTGCTCATGCGCGTTACGCGGTAATGATGGTAAAGGTTATTCAAGAGCAGCGAGCGTAACGGCTTTCTTGCCTCTTGCATCTGGCTACTAAAAGAGACTATCTTTTTATCCAGTTTTTTGGCATCAGTATGGGACCGTAACTTTAGTTTCTTTATTTTGTTCTCGGTTTCCCGGATCAAATCCGTGACCTGGATATCGATCAGCGACCGGATGATCAGGTGTTTTTTCTTTTCCGGGTCTATTTTAGCATACTTTTTGGAGATTCTCTTTAATATCTCGTTCCAGATATCCAGTTTTTCCAGGTCGCTTTCCTTAAGCAGCCCGGAAGTAAGCCCATCGTCTAAGTCGTGGTTATCGTAAGCTATTTCGTCGGCGACATCGACTAACTGCGTCTCCAGTGTCGGCTGCTCAGCGGGTGCTAACTCTTTAATCTTTGCCGACTTATCAAAGGCGGAAGAATGTTTGACAATACCCTCTCTTACCTCCCAGGTCAAGTTTAAGCCGGGGAAATCCGGATATCTTTCTTCCAGGACATCTACCACCCTTAAGCCCTGCAGGTTATGATTGAAGCCGCCGAACTTAAGCATCAGCTCATTGAGCGCGTCTTCTCCGGAATGCCCGAACGGCGTATGGCCTAAATCATGCGCCAAAGCCACTGCTTCGATGAGGTCGGTATTTAACCGTAGCGCCGCGCCGATGGTCCTGGCGATCTGGGCCACTTCTATCGTGTGTGTGAGCCTGGTGCGGTAATAATCCCCTTCGTGATTGACAAAGACCTGTGTTTTATATTCTAATCTCCTGAAGGCAGCAGAATGTATTACCCGGTCGCGGTCTCGCTGGTATGCTGACCTGTAAGGATGCTCATTCTCTTTATACACCCTACCCCTGGTATTATAACTTTTCATGGCGTAAGGCGCAAGGAAATTATCTTCGAAATCCCTGATCCCTTCCTGGGTCAACATTTTTTTAGCCTTCTATACAGTTCTTTTAATGACTCGGGAACCACCTTGGTATTGTAGATTACCGGCATAAAATTAGTATCGCCCTGCCAGCGCGGCACAATATGGATATGCAGGTGGCCGGTTACTCCGGCGCCGGCAACACGCGATACGTTTATGCCGATGTTATAACCGTCGGGCCTTAATGCCCGCTCTAAAGCCCTGGTAGTAAGGTCCAGCATCTTGAACAAATCTAAAACCTCATCCTTTTTTAGCTGCCCTATATTTTTTAGGTGCCTCTTCGGCGAAACCAGCACATGGCCGTTATTGTACGGAAAGGTATTGAGCATAGAGAAGGCATGCGTATTTTTAAAAATCAGGAAACTCTCATCCGGTGATTTAAGGGCGGCGCAGAAAATACACCCCTTTCGCTTCTTAGACTGTACATACTTTATTCTCCAGGGGGCCCAGAGCTTATCCATGGCAAACTTATATCTTAATGATTTTAGCTTCTACTTTATCGTTAATTTCTATTATTCCGTAAGAAGTATACGGGCAATATATTTTGTCCGTCGGGCTGCCGGGGTTAAAATACAGGATCCCCTCTTTTTTCTCGTTGACCGGACAGTGCGCGTGGCCGAAGACGATAATATCTACCCGGTCATTTTTAAAAATACCCGCCGCCAATTCCATTAATTTTGCCGACGCTCCATAACCGTGGATCAACCCGATCTTATGATTTCCGACTGTAATCACCTCTTTTTCCGGCAGCTGTTTTCTCACTTCATAGGGATCCATATTCCCCCAGACTGCCCGGGTATCGGCGCAGATGCTTTTTAACTGTTCTAAGACCCCCAAGTCCACCAGGTCTCCGGCATGAATAATCATATCTACGTGCTTAAAATCTTCCAGCACCTTTGCCGGTATAGCTGGGGCCCGGTCAGGAATATGCGTATCTGAAAGTACCCCTATCCTCATAGTATGACTCTCGGCTTAGAAAATAAGTCCAGTATCTGATTCAGGTTATTTAAATCCCAGGTGATGATTTTTTCTTCCAGTGCCCTTAAGTGGGCATTGCTATCTACGTCCTTAAATGCCAGAATGATCCTGCGCTGCTGCCTGCTGCGGTATTTTTTGCATTCTTTAGAAAAATCTATGACGTCTTTTTCGGTGAGCGGCTCATAATTTAAGGCCATTATCCAAAGGTTGTCGCGCGAGCGGCCGATCAGGCCGTCCCGCAAATGCCTGCCGCCGAACTCAACCGGTTTTATCTCCCGGAAACTGTTCAGTTTGATTTTTTTCCTTTCTATCTGCACAGTCTCGTCCTCAAAAAGGCGGAACAATTCGGAAACCCTCTCTATCACCGGCCTCTGCATCTGCAGGAGAAATTCCTGGATCATCACTTCTATTTTACCACGAAAAAGGTCCTTCTGGTTTTTAGCATCAAAAGTCAGGGCGCGCAGCTTCTCCTGATAAACGAACCTCAGCCAGAAACTGAATACCCGGTCATTAATCTTTAAGAACTCACCGCTACGGCAGATGGCTTCGCATTCCACCAGATGCGCGATCCTAAAGTTAAGCTCTTTTCTGGGCTTACGCAGGAGATGCGCGATATCTTTTATCTTATTATGGCCGCTGGCAATCAGGTAAAGTATGGTTATATAATCCTGGCTGTGGGTTATGCTTGAAAAGCGCTTAATATAATTAGAAAACCTTTGGTTCAATATTCCCGCTGGCTCAAAGATCAGGTTTTCCAGCGTATCGGCTAAATTAGTTTGCGGCGATCTTAACAGGGCTTCGGATATTAATTCTAGATAAAACGGGTAGCCGCCGGTAAAATTAACAATAAAGTTCTTATACCCGACATTCAGCTGGATGGCTTCCAGCTTATGCTCCAGGTATTCCTCGCTAACCTTGGTATCGAAAGGCTCAACCGTCACTACTTCAAAGTTACCGAAGAGCAAAGAAAGATTCTTAGAAAGCACCTGCTTTGCCCTAAAGCTAGCGGAGCTGATGATAATATACATCGTGCTCTTCTGCAAAACCAAGAGTTTGGCCCATTCGGAATATATATTTTTTACCTCCATAGCCTCCAGGTTCTGGAATTCGTCAAAGATAACTACGCAGTATTTACCGGTTTCTTCATGCAGTATTTCGCATAGTGAGAGTAATTCGGTAAAGACGTCGTTTCTCTTCCTTCCCTCTAAGGCCGTCAGGATAAACCTGATCTTCTCGGCTGTCTTGGGGATATACCTGGCGGATTTTTTAAGCAGGAAATTAAGCTCTTCTTTTAAGGGGAGGCCGCTATTAAGCAGGAAATTGTAGAGTAATACCCCGATAAACCTCTCGGCAAAAGAAGCCAGTGTTTCGGGCCTGGTTTCTAAATATAATACCAGGGTCCGGTTATCGTAATATTTATTGAGGAATTTAAAGATGATCGCGGTTTTACCGACGAGCTCGTCCCCGATCATGGCAATATTCTGGCGGTAGCCATCTTTGAGGTCGCGGATACGTTTTTCTAAGATGCCCAGATAATATTTACGGTCAAAAAAATCTTCTTTTAAGCTCATGGTAAATAAAAATAAGGGTTTTCCGGGGTATAGCCTTTTCTGATCTCAAAATGCAAACAGCTGTTTTGCATCGCTGTCCCCATTTTGGCGATGGCTCCCCCCTTCTCTACTCTATCGTCTGCTTTCACCTGCGCTTCGGATATACCGGCATAAACGGTAGAGAATCCATCACCGTGGTCGATGATGATAGTCCTGCCGAATCCTTTAAGGGCAGGGCTATAAAAAACAACCCTTCCGCTACGCGCCGCAACTATGCTGGCATCGCCGGAGGTCGCTATATTTATCCCTTTATTTAGCATATCATTATAGGCGTGGCCAAAAGTAGCGATAACTTTTCCTCTCACCGGCCAGATAAAATCTTCGCCGTAGGACCCCCGCAGGGGCGGCTCTACTTTGCGGCGATGAGGTATAAAAATAAGCTGGCCTATCTCTATGTTAGTGGCATCGGATATATGATTAACCCTGGCCAGTTCTCTAAGGCTAACATCGTAGATTTTGGAAATTTGCCAAAGGGTCTCTCCTTTTTCTACGCGGTGATAAATCCCCGGTACAGCCGGCGTTACCGTAGGCGCGATATAAGGAGCAGTGGCGCATCCTATAAAAGACAAAATATAAAAGGTAAAAGGTAAAATGTAAAACCACGGCTTAAAATTAAAAATTTTTAATTTTGAATTATGATTTCGCATTTTTCATTTTGCCTGCCTGCCGGCCAGGCAGGAACTTTGATTATTTAAAAGCGGGCGATGGGAATTGAACCCACCTATCCAGCTTGGGAAGCTGGTGTTCTACCGATGAACTACGCCCGCAAACATTCATCTGCCATTTTTATGGAACAATACTCGCCGCACATAGTGCAGGTATCCGACAGCTCTGGCTTTGAAGAAAGCCGGTAGCGACGCGCCTTATCCGGATCTATGGACAGCTGGATTTGTTTCTTCCAATCGCGCCTGCGGCGCGCCTGCGACATTTTTTTATCCTGCTCTATTGCGGATTTTACTTTTTTTGCGATATCTGCGGCGTGGGCAGCAATCCTGGAGGCAATTACCCCCTCGGTTGCATCTTCTATAGACGGGTGCCTGAGATGTTCCGAGGCGGTGACGTAACATAAAAAATCAGCACCACAGCTTGCCGCTATTGCCCCGCCGATAGAAGCGTTAATGTGGTCATAGCCGGTAGCGATATCCGTCACCAGCGGCCCTAAAACATAAAACGGAGCGCCAGCGCAAAGTTTTTTTTCCAAGATAATATTTTTCTGTATCTCGCCCAGCGGCACATGCCCCGGCCCTTCAATCATCACCTGAACATTTCTTCTTCTGGCCCGTTGAGCTAATTCACCCAATATTTTAAGTTCGGCTATCTGGGCCCGGTCAGTAGCGTCCAGGATCGAACCCGGCCTTAAACCGTCGCCCAAGCTTAAGGTGACATCGTATTTATAGGCGATATCTAAAATATCTTCAAAGCAGGAGTAAAATGGGTTTTCTTCTTTGTAACAGCTCATCCAGCGGGCTAAGATAGCACCGCCCCGCGAGACGATACCAAGGATTCTTCCCGACGCCTTTAAGGCCCTTAAGCTTTTTTGCGTCACGCCGGCATGAATGGTAAAAAAATCTACCCCCTCTTCTGCCTGCCGTTCTAAGCTATCCAGTATATCGGTGATACCGAAATTTAAGAGGTCGCCTTTATCTCTCTTGGCGTTAACGGATATTTCATAAATCGGCACCGTCCCCACCGGTATCGGAGATTTTTTTAATATTTCCCTTCTTATCCCGGCAAGATCCCCGCCAACGCTTAAATCCATCACCGTATCCGCGCCGGCTTTTACTACTGCGTCCAGTTTTCTTAATTCGTAGTTCCGCCCCGATTTATCTGTAGAGGTGCCGATATTAGCGTTGACTTTAGTACGCAGACCGTAACCGATAGCGCAGGGTTTAGCTATTTTGTGATTTTTATTGCGGGGGATGACGATTTTTCCTGACTTTATGCGCGCCAAAATCAGGCGGGGGCTCGCACCTTCTAAAACAGCAACCCTCTTCACTAGAGGTGTGACAATATTACTCCTAGAGTATTCTAACTGGGTCATAAGATCCTAAAGGGCTAGCGACGGCAAGATGAAGACGAAAGCCTGCCAATAATCTTCTTTTCTATTTCATAAAGAGTGTACCTTAGCCTCTTAAAAGCGACTGCCGTCCTTATGTTTGTAAGTTTAGTAAACTCTTCCAAAACCCTGATCGATTCTTTAACGCGCTGTATATTGGCAAAAAAAATATCCCGGCAACTCTTTCTTTTTAGTTCCCCGGCATAGATATCCCTGCCCACATCGCTTAAGCTGGAACGCTCGCGAACCAGGTATCTGCTTGCGGGTAGCGCCTTTAACAAGGTATCTATTTTATGCCTTACCCCTTTTAGTTCGGCGGTGAGACTGTGGCTTTCCAGGATAAAACGGGTTATTTCTTCGCAGACGCGCAAACCTTCTTTTGCCCGATTAATATTGGCATCTATAATCCTGTTGACGGTTTTTGCCCTAAAATGTCTTGGCAATTTTTCTAATCAAGCCCGTTGTGGATTGGTTCTTTATTAATCTCGCATTATCTACTCTGCCGCCGCGCCGGATCATAAAGGATGCGCCGACGATATCGCTTTTTTTCCAGTCCGCGCCCTTGACCAGTATATCCGGCTTAACTGATTTGATCGCTGCCAAAGGAGTATCTTGGTTAAATAAAAACGTATAATCTACGCTTTCCAGGCCCGCAATTACCCTGATCCTGTATTTTTCGCTGACGATCGGCCTGTTCCTGCCTTTAATATGCCTTACCGAACTATCGGAATTAACCCCCACCACCAGGATATCGCCTTTTCTCTTGGCATCCTGGAGGTATTTGACGTGCCCGTAATGGATAAGGTCAAAGCAGCCGTTGGTAAAGACGATGCGCTTGCCTTGAGCACGCAGCCTACGGGAGATAGTTTCGATTTCTTTTAAACTCTTTATCTTTGATTCTAGCATAAGGCTTCTTCTATCATTTCGCAAATGATGTGGCCGATGGTGATGTGCGCTTCCTGAATCCTGGCAGTGACTGAAGAAGGCACGATTAAAGCTATATCCGCAGCTTTTGCCAACTCCCCTCCGTCTCCGCCGGTAAGGATGACGGTTTTTAATCCCATTTTGGCGGCCTGTCTTACGCCCTGGATCACGTTTTTTGCCTTGCCGCTGGTAGAGATCCCTATGGCAATGTCGTTCTTGCTGCCTAAGGCTTCGATCTGTTTGGCAAAAACCACCTCATAACCATAATCATTCGCCAGGGACGTCAAAACAGAAGTATTGGTGGTAAGTGCGATTGCCGCCAGGGCGGTCCTGTCCTTTTTAAACCTACCCACTAACTCTGCCGCAATATGCTGGCTATCGCTGGCTGAGCCGCCGTTACCGAAAACAATGACCTTGCCGCCTTTTTTAAGCGAGTCTATCGCCATATCGGCTATCGCGATAATCTGTCCGATATTATTGCGCAGCAATTCTTCTTTTACGTGGATACTTTCCAGGAATATATCTTTAATTTTATCTCTCATGGCCCTATCCTTTATTTTTTAACCAAAGAAAACTTTGGCGATTTCATAAAGTTCCATATCTACGGTTTTTAACTCCTTTACCGCATTTTCTATCGGCACGTCTACAATCTTATTGCCCACTAAAGCCGCCATTCTACCGAATTTCTTTTTCTCAATCAGCTCGACTGCCTTTACCCCGAACCGCGTACCCAGTATCCGGTCAAAGGCGGTGGGTGTGCCGCCTCTTTGCAGATGCCCCAGGACGCTCACCCTGGTTTCATACCCGGTTATTTTTTCTATCTCCTTGCCCAGGTTTTCGCCGATACCTCCTAAGCGCACATGCCCGAACTCATCGAGCTTTGCTTCCTGTAAGACCATCGTCCCTTCTTTGAATTGCGCCCCTTCTGCCACTACTACAATGCTGAATGTCTTACCCCGCTGGTGCCTTTTTCTGATGATGTTAGTGACTTCTTTGATATCAATAGGCAACTCAGGGATTAAAATTACGTCCGCTCCTCCGGCAATGCCGGATTCGACAGCGATCCAGCCGGTATGCCTGCCCATTACCTCTACCACCATGATGCGGTGATGGCTTTCCGCAGTGGTATGCAGCCTATCGATGCATTCGGTGGCCGTATTTAAGGCAGTATCAAATCCGAAGGTGTAATCCGTGCCTGATAAATCGTTATCGATTGTTTTAGGCACCCCCACTATATGCGC
Organism: uncultured Planctomycetales bacterium; assembly: GCA_964545575.1. Taxonomy (GTDB): domain Bacteria; phylum Omnitrophota; class Gorgyraeia; order Gygaellales; family Profunditerraquicolaceae; genus CAZJFL01. The sequence goes on along the minus strand of CAZJFL010000002.1, from coordinate 21,072 downwards.
TATGCCGTCTTTAATTAATTTGGCGGCTACCCCTAAAGTATCCTCTCCTCCGACGGCAATTAATGCGTCGAGGCCGAGTTTCCTATAGTTATCCTTTAGGCGGATAGCGTCCCCTTCTTTTTTATAGGGGTTAGTCCGGCTGGTACCCAGGATCGTGCCCCCTTTGGGCAATATCCCCGAAACAGTTTCTATGTCCAGGGGCATGGTATCGTTTTCAATCAAGCCTTTCCAGCCGTTTTTAATCCCGATGATTTCATACCCTGCGTTAATCGCCCTTCTCACCGCTGCCCTGATTACAGGATTTAATCCCGGGCAATCCCCTCCGCCAGTAAGTATGCCTATCCTTGTCATAAACTCACTCCTTCTTTAATCACTTAAACTCTACCGTACCCACCAAATGGTATCGTGGGTTCTTCCTTGCCTGAATCTTTTCTTTTTCTCTCTCTTTCCTCAGAGACTATCTTTGCCACATGGATGCGGATCAGAATCTGCTCCTCGATTCCCAAAACTTCCTGAATCTTGGCACGGACTATCTCCTCTAGCCGCGCGGTTAATTCCGGTATATTGGCCTCGGATTTTAAGACCAGCTTCAGATCAACGATGATGCCTTTCTTAGTTGCTATTACGTCCGGCCTTAGTTCTTTGATTTCGGGGATCACGCTGCTAATCCGCTTGATCAAATCCTCCACCGCAGAAAGGGCAATAGTCACCTGGCCCGAGGAGGTACTGAAGGCAATGGTCTTTTCACGCTGAAAGCGGCCCAAAACAAGCTGCGCGAAAGATACGCTGATCAGCATCAGGAGAAACCCGCAAAGCGCGAATACGACTCTATAATTAAAGCTCGCCTGTGCGTAAGTCAAGAGTAGAGTGATATCCTGGGGTTGGAGAAGATTCAATGCAATGGCTATTAAACCGGCTCCGATTAAAATAAAAATCAGGGTATAAAAAACGATTACTAAACTAGTAAGAAATCTCAACTCTCTACCCCCTTTCTATTTAATAGAGGTTAATCATTCTGGGAGCTTCTCTTCTTTCAGTAAGTCCTGGACAAAATGCGTCGATATCCTGCCCTCAAGAAAAAGCGGATTATTCAAGAGCTTCAGATGAAAAGCAGCGGTAGTTTTTACGGGGCTGATCTCAAACTCCCCTAACGCACGCTGCATGATCCTGATCGCTTCCTTGCGGTTATTGCCGTGGGTGATAAACTTGGCTACTAAAGAATCGTAATAAGGCGAAATCTCATACCCCTGATAGATATGCGTATCGACGCGCACCCGCGGCCCCCCCGGCAGGTTAAGTTTCTCTATTCTGCCCGGGCAAGGCATAAAATTATTTTCGAAATCTTCGGCATTTATACGACACTCTATGGCGGCACCTTGAAGGCGTATATCATCCTGCTGCAGGCGTAGTTTTTCTCCCGCGGCAAGCCTGATCTGCTCTTTGATTAAATCTAAACCCGTGACCATCTCGGTTACCGGATGCTCCACCTGAATCCGGGTATTCATCTCCATAAAATAAAAATTGTTATTGCTATCCAGCAGAAACTCTATGGTCCCGGCGCTGATATAATTTACGGTCTTTGCCCCCCTGACCGCCATTTCTCCCAAGCGTTTGCGCAGTTTACTGTTTACGACGGGCGAGGGGGATTCCTCCAGCAACTTCTGATGCCTCCTCTGGATGCTACAATCCCTTTCTCCTAAGTGCACGATATGGCCGTGCTTATCCGCCAGGATCTGTATTTCGATGTGCCGCGGCTTATCGATATATTTCTCGATATAGACATTAGGATTGCCGAAGTTTGCCTCTGCCTCCTGCTGAGCAATCATCAGGTTGCTAATCAGCGTGATATCATTATGGCAGACGCGCATCCCTTTACCGCCTCCGCCGGCAGCCGCTTTAATAATTACGGGATAGCCTATGCGCTTGGCGGTTTTAATCGCTTCTTCTTTGTTTTTCACTACGGTGGTGCCGCCCGGGACAATGGGAAGGCCTGCTTTCTGCATGGTGGCGCGCGCCGCCATCTTATCACCCATCAGCTTAATGTTTTCCGGGGTCGGGCCGATAAAGGTTATCTGGCAGGATTCGCAGATTTCCGCAAAGTGGGGGTTTTCCGCTAAGAAGCCGTATCCGGGATGTATAGCCTCGACATCGGTAATCTCGGCTGCGCTGATAATGGCGGGGATATTCAGATAACTATTGCTGCTTTGCGCCTGGCCGATACAAATCGCCTCATCGGCAAAGCGCACATGCAGCGATTCCCGGTCTACTTCGGAGTAAACAGCAACCGTACGGATACCGAGCTCCCGGCAGGCACGTATGATTCTTAAGGCTATTTCGCCTCGGTTAGCAATCAGGATTTTGGAGAACATCTTTAGATAGGTTCGATGAGAAACATTGACTGGCCAAACTCTACAGGCTCGGCATTATCCACCAGGACTTCGATAATCTTGCCTTTTATTTCGGATTTGATCTCATTCATCAGCTTCATCGCCTCGATGATACAGATGACCTGCCCTGCCTCAACGATCTGGCCTGCCTCCACATAGGGCGGCGCTTCCGGAGAAGGCGCGCGGTAAAAAGTCCCGACCATCGGGGCCTTAATCTCTACCGTGCCTAAGCCTGTTTTCTCTGCCACGCCTTGCGCAGACTCTTTATACCTGGGGAGCTCGGCTACCCTTTCCCTCTCTACTATGATCGGGCTGCTTATTCCTTCGGTTCCGGGGGCTGTCTTTTTTAACCTGATGCGCATTCCGTCTTTTTCGATTTCAAGTTCCATCAGATTGTTCTCATTCATGAGAGCGATCATTTCTTTGATTTCTTTCAAGTTCATAAGCATACTCCTGCTTTAAGCGACCCTTTCTATGTACTGGCCGGTTCTGGTATCCACTTTGATTCTATCGCCGGAGTTGATAAAAAGCGGTACCTGGACGGTAGCGCCGGTATCTATCTCTGCCGGCTTGGTGCCGCTTTTTGCCGTATCGCCCTTGATACCGGGTTCGGTATGCGTAATGGAGAACTCGATAAAATTAGGAAGGTTGACATTCAAAACATCGCCTTTATAGTAATATGCGCTCACTTCCAGGTTATCTTTGAGGAACTTGGCCTTTTCGGCAATATAGTCTTTGGGGATTGCTACTTCTTCAAAGTTTTCCTGGTCCATAAAATGGTAGAGGCCACCGGAGGAATACTGATACTGAAGTTTTCTTTCCTCCACGAACGCCTCGTCGATCTTTTCGTCGCCCCTAAAGGTCTTTTCCTGGACGCTCCCGTTCTTCAGGTTCCTGATTTTAGCCCGCACAAAGGCAGCGCCTTTACCGGGTTTGACGTGCTGGGTATCGATGACCAGCCAGACTTCCCCGTCGACCAAGATAGTAAGCCCGGATTTGATTTCATTTATGGAGAGCGCCACTGATTACCCTGGCTCCTTTCTGGGTTACCAAGACCATATCTTCTATCCTGATCCCGAACTTGCCGGGAAGGTAGATAGCCGGCTCAACCGTAAAAACCATTCCGGCTTTTAATTTGCCGGCTGCCCGGGGGGATATACCGGGCGCTTCGTGCACTGCCAGGCCTATCCCGTGGCCTAAAGCATGACCAAAAAACCCGCCGTATCCTTTTCTGCTAATATATTGGCGGGCAGCTGTATCGATTTTATTTATAAAAATACCGGGTTTTATCCTTTTTATGGCAGCTTCCTGCGCCCCTAGCACTATATCGTAAATCTTTCTGTTTAGAAGGTTTATTTTACCCAAAAAGAATACCCTTGTCAAGTCGGATTTATATCCTGAGCATTCAACGCCTATGTCTATGAGGACCGGCTCATTATTGCCGATGCGCCTCTGGGAAGTCAAGTGGTGCGGGAAGCTGGAGTTGGGGCCGGAGGCGACGATGATATCAAAGGCAGAGCTTCTGCCCCCGCAATAGCGGATAAAACGCTCCAGCTCCCCTGCCACTTCAGTCTCTTTTTTACCGGGAGAGATAAAATCAGCGGCAAACTCCAGCGCCTTTAGGGTTATCTGGACAGCTTTTCTAATGCAGGCTAATTCTTGGGGGGACTTTATCTGCCTTAATTCTTCTACCAGGCCATAGACAGGTATGAAATCGGCGGTTCTGCCTAAGGCGCTCTTTATTTTTTTGTAATCTGCAAAAACTAAGTCTCTTTCCTCAAAACCGATACGCTCTAGCTTTAGTTTCCCGGAAGCATCGGCGATCACCTCGGAAAGGTTGCCTTTGGTTTCCCGGAAAGAATAGCCTTTCAGGCTCTGCTTGGCTTCTTGGAGGTATCTTGCATCGGTGATATAAACCTTGCCTCGGGGGGAAATTAAAAGATAGGAATCACGGCTTAAATATCCGGTAAGGTAGGAAATATTTGCCGGGGAAGATAAAAGTAGCCCGTCCAGGCCTTCCTCTTTTAACTTTGCATAAACTTTTTTTATGCGTAGGTTCATTGCGCATCAAGCAGATCTATTAATGCCTCCAGGCCTAATAAATAGCTCTTTGGCCCAAAGCCGGTGATGGTAGCCTGCACTACCGGGCTGATCAAAGATTTATGCCGGAAATCTTCCCGGGCGTAGATATTGGAAAGATGCACCTCCGCGGTAATAATCCCTGAGCCGGAAATGGCATCCCGGATAGCGACGCTGGTATGGGTATAGGCAGCCGGGTTGATCAGTAAAGCGTTAAACTTATTTCTCGCGCGGCAAATCAAATCCACAATCTCGCCTTCGTAATTAGACTGCCGGATCAGCAGCTTTACCTTATTGCTGGAAGCGATCTTGCGCAAAGCGCTATTTATCTGTTTCAAGGTCACCCTGCCGTAGATATTCGGTTCCCTCTCGCCCAGTAATCCAAGACTAGGCCCGTGGATAACCAATATTTTCTTTGTTTTTTTAATCTTGCGCTTCATCAATGAGCATCACCGGTATCCCGTCTTTTACGGGGTATTTCTTGCCGCAAGCTTTACAGACGATTTTATTGTCTTTTAATTCCACATCTCCCTTGCAGGCGGGGCAGGCCAGAATCTCTAATAAATCCTTGTCAATCATTTCTGTTCTCCTTTTGTTTTTGCAAGATACTGCATTCTTAATTCGTAAAGTAAATTATCGATGAAAGACGCCTCCTGTTGAGTGAGATTACCCTTAGTCTTATCGGCGAGCATGCCCAGCGTATCCACTAAAAACTTAGCCTGAGTCAGGTCCTCTTCCTTTTTATCGGTAGCCGGATTAGGCACCTGCCCTAAGGCAATGGCGGCCTGCAAGGCAAGGGTGGTCACAAAGAAATTAAAATCCGGCTCAGGAGGGATAAACTTTCCTTCATCCATGAAAAACCCTTTCCAGATAATCTTTACTCAGTTTTAAGTCTCTGGCGGTTGCCTGTTCGTGGGCTTCGATGATTTTAAGCGTATTTTCTTTTAAAAAAGGTTTTAACCGGTAAAAATCAAAATCCCCCTGATGCGGGGCTTGATGGTCAGAGCATCCGATGAGATTATGCAGGTGGATGCCGAGCATTTCCGGAGCATACCGCTCTAAATACTCCTCGTGTCTGGCCAACCCCAGATTATCCATCACCTGGGCATGCCCGGTATCATGCCAGTAAAATACATTGCTGCCTTTAAACTGATTTAAGATGATGCCTAATTCTTCCAAAGACGGGATTTCGCGATAATAAAAACGGGTTTCTATGCCTAAAAGGATGCCTGATTTTTTAGCGTATCGGCTAAGCGTAGCTATGCTTTCCAGCGCACAAGCCAAGTAAGGCTTTACAGCAGCCTGCCTCTGGATGATGAAAGCATCTTTGACCTGGTCAAACTCCCGGGAACCTTTTAACCCGCGCTGATAAAGGTCGATCAGCGCCCTGGTTTTATCCGGAATATCCACCCTGCCGCAATGTAAAACTACCGCCCTCGCCCCCATATCTTGCGCCGTATCTATGGTGCGCTTGGTAAAATATAGCGCCTCTAGCCGCTCTGTTTCATCCAGAGAAGATAGAGAATAATAATCGGGGAGGGCCTCCTCTCTCGCCAGATTATCCGGTATGGGGCAGAAGTTATGCAGGCTAACCACTTTGATCTGTCCCTCTTTAACCATCCCGGCGATTTCTCCTACCATGCCATGAGTTAAATTAAAGCTTAGCTCCACCTCTGTAAAGCCTGCGGCCTTTATTTCAAAGATCATCTGCTTTGCGTCTTCATATTGTGACGCCCGCCAAGCAGTAGAAAGCCCAAGCATGTTTATGGCTTTCTTACGCCCCGGCGCATCTTCTTTCTTTTGCGCTCGCTGGGTTTTTCGTAATGCTTGCGGTCCCTGAGTTCCCTTAAAATGCCCTCCTGTTCGATTTTCTTCTTAAAACGGCGCAATGCTGCTTCAAAAGATTCGTCTTTTCTTATTTCTATCTGCGGCAAGTATATCATCCCCTTTCCTGTAGATTTTTGAAATTTTCCTTAATTTTTTTATAACGTAAGTCATTAATATATCACGCTTTTAGGCGGGTGTCAACGCTTTAAATGGGCTATAGCCTTGACACTAGGGTAAAAATGTGTTAAAGTTAATGAATTATGGAAGAACTGGCTAAAATAAAGCAGGAGCTAGAGCGCACTAAGGTAGAGCTTTCCATCCTCTATGAGATCTCCAATGCCATGCGCACAACCTTAAAACTGGATGAGATTTTATACATCATCCTGACCGGCGTCACTGCGCATTTAGGGTTGGGTTTTAACCGGGCAATGCTTTTCCTGGTGAATGAAAAAGAAGGTATTATCGAAGGCAAAATGGGGATCGGGCCGGAAAACACCGAAGAGGCTAACCGTATCTGGTGGCATATAGAAAAGGAGCAGATGACCCTGGATGACCTGATTAATACCTATAAGATCTCCGGGGGCATCATCGAATCGGGGCTCAACCAGCAGATCAAACACCTGAAACTACCCATGGATGAACAAAACGGAGGGCTGCTTGCCTTAGGGGTACTCGACGGTATGCCCCTGCATTTAACTAAAGATAACATACAAAAACACTTCCAAGACCAGATTATCCATTTACTACACAGCGAGGAGATGGCGATCGTGCCTTTAAAGGCAAAGGATAAGGTAAACGGTATAATCCTGGCGGATAATTTCATCACCAAAGAGCCGATTACCAAGGACGATATGAGCATGCTGATCATGCTTGCCAACCAAGCCGGCCTGGCTATAGAAAACTCCCAACTTTACGAAAAAACGGTAATGCGTAGCCACACCGATTCGCTGACTGAGCTCTGGAACCACGGTTATTTCCAGTATCTCCTGCAGACGGAATTAGAAAAAGCAAAAGTAACCAAGCAGCCCACTAGCCTCCTGGCCATAGACATAGATGATTTTAAGATCTATAACGACACCCTCGGCCATCAGGCAGGCGATAAAATACTTAAGGAAATGGCGGCACTGATTAAAAACCAATCCCGTAAAATGGATTCTGTCTGCCGTTACGGCGGAGAAGAGTTTATGATTATCTTACCGCAGACCGACAAGAAAGAGGCGCTTTTAATCGCGGAGAGATTAAGGATAGATATTGGAAAGCAGCATTTTGTCTATGAAGAGGTCCTGCCCAATAAAAAACTAACCGTCAGTATCGGCGTATCTTCCCATCCGGAAAACGGCTCTAACCCTACCGAACTAATTCACTATTCCGACCAGGCGCTCTACCAGGCAAAGCATAAAGGCAAAAACACCACCTGTTCTTAAAGCTACTTAAACCGCCGCCATATCCGGTGCTTTATCTTTATCCCTGTTCTGAGCGAGCTTTACCGAGACGATCTTGGAAATCCCGGACTCTTCCATAGTTATTCCGTACATCACGTCGGCATTGGCAATGGTCTTTTTGTTATGGGTAATGGCGATAAACTGCGAATCCTTGGCAAATTCCTGAAGCAGGCGGCTGTAGCGGTCAACATTAGCCTCATCTAACGCCGCGTCTATTTCATCCAATACGCAGAAGGGCGCGGGCTTGATTTTAAAGATGGCGAAAATCAAGGCTATTGCCGCCAGGGCTTTTTCTCCTCCCGAAAGCAAGAGGACATTCTGCAGCTTCTTTCCCGGAGGCCGGCAGATGATTTCGATGCCCGATTCTAAAGGGTCCTGCTCGTCAATTAAGAAAACCTGCGCATCGCCGCCGTTAAATAAGAGCCGGAAATAGTTGCGGAACTCCTGCCTTACTTTTTCAAAGGTCTCCATGAATAACAGTTTAGTGGTGCGGTTGATCTTAAGTATTGCATCGTGCAGGGATCCTTTGGCAGAAAGTAAATCATTCTGCTGCTGGGTTAGAAAATCATAACGTTTTTTAAGCTCATCGTATTCTTCTATCGCCACCAGGTTAACCGTGCCGTAGGAATCCAGCTTCTCTTTCAAGAGGCGTATTTCTTCAGTAATTAATCCCGGGTCTATCGCCAGCGGATTATCCTGATACAGGCTATCTAAATCTATTTTGTAAGCCCCCAGCATCCTCTCTTTGATGCTTAAATAGCGGTAATCTATTTCTTTGCCCCGCATTTCTAATTCGTGCACCCCGTTCTTGTGGCCATCCAGCTCTTTCTTATCCAGCTCTATTTTTTTAAGCACCTCGTCGTGGTCACCGAAAACCTCGCGGTATTTATCCTGCACCTGGCTTAAAGACTCATGCTGGACCCGGATATCATCGGCCGCCTCTTTTATTTTTGCCTCTAAATCTTTTATCTCTTGCGAAAGCGATGCGCACTTGGACTGGTTATCCGCTATTTGCCGCTCTAGATTTTCCAGCGTTTCCCTATCCTGCCGACAGGTATCCTCCAGGATAACCAGCGTACTCTGGTCGGAAGAGAGGCGCCTGTTTAAGTCTTCTATTTCGGTCTTGGTCTGGGTAATCAATACTATTGCTTCTTCTTTAGAGCTATTCTGCGCAGTAATATTATTCTGCTCTCGCAAAATCAATTCGTCTTTATGCTTCTCTTCGTCTTCTACAGCCGCCAAGGCAGACTGCATTTGGGAGATTTTTTCCTCTAACAGCGATAATTCCCGCTCCACGTCAGCAAGCTCAAGGGCGATGATCTGGTCTTCTTCTTTAATTTTTCCGCACTGCTCCAGGATGCCGGAACGGTAAGCCTTTTTATTGACCAGCTCTATCTCTTGGGCGCGCAGGCCTTCTTTAAGTTTAGCGATCAAGCTGCCTAATTCCTCCAGGCACCTCTCTTTTTCTGCTTTGGCGCCTCGTAAGGCCTCTATCTTGTTTCTCGCCTGTTCAATCTTTTCGCTGATCTTGTGCGTATCTAAATCAACGGGTTTTGCCTCGCCGCTTAATTTAAGGCTGGCGACGCCGAACGCCTGCTTATCCTGGTCGTTTAAATTAAGGTATTCTTTTATTTTTAAGACCAGGCCGGTTACTTTATCGCTGGGTAATTTATCCAGATAAACCAGCGCATTCATCGATTCGCCTATCCCCTCGTATTCGGTTTTCAGCTTATCCAGAAACTCTTTCTGCGAATGCAGGGTGAGGCTTTGCTTTTCTAAGGCGGCGATTTCTGTATTCAGGCTATTTAAAGACCCGTTTTCTTTCTCTGCTTCGGTTTGCCTGTCTCGGATCCCTGCCTCTATGCCGGCGAAGTCCCTTTCAAGCGTTTCTACTTCCTGATTTACGCTGTTTAAGCTGGCCTCTACTACTGAGCGCTCTTCATTAAGTTTAGCCTTTTCTAACGCCAAGCGCTTCTGGCGCGCCAGGTATATCTGGTCTTTAGAAGAATATTCCGTAATTTCGTTTCTCTTACCGGCGATCCGGGCGGCTAAATCTAAAATAGATTTTTTTGCCGATGCGATATTTTCTAAAGCTGATTTTATAGAGACGGTGATATTGTTAAGCTGTATTTCTTTTTCGTTTAATAGGGCGGTTTTCTCTAAAATATTATTATTTATGCCGGCGTACTCTTTTTTCAGGTGGCCTAATTTTTCCTCATCCTGCGCGAGCCTGTTTTTGGTCTGTTCGATTTGCCCTTGGAGATATTTTTTATCGGACTCTAGCTCCTTAACCCTCTCCTGGTTAAAGCCGATGCGTTCTTTATTGCGCAAGATAACATTATCCAGGCTTAAGACCTGATTCTTGATATCCAGGATCCTGTCTTCAAAAGCCTTTAAATCCCGAGTATGGGAATTAATCCGGGCTTCCTGCTGGGTGATCAGCTCCAGCAATTCCTGCTGCCTGGACATGATCTTGCCAAGTTTTGCGGCTATTTCGTTTTTCTCTTTCTCTAATTCGCTCTTCTGGGAAAGCGCCAGCACCCCCTCCTTAGCTTTTAACTCTGCGAATACTTCCTGGTATCTACGCGCCTTATTCGCCTGGCGTTCAAGCGAGCCGATCTGGCGCTTGACTTCCACCACGATGTCATTTACGCGCAAAAGATTCTGCTCTGTCTCTTCTAACCTGCGCTGGGCCTCTTTCTTTTGTGTTTTATATTTGGTGATGCCTGCTGCCTCATCAAAAACCAGGCGCCGGTCTTCCGGCCTTGAGCTTAAGATGAGGTCAATTTTGCCCTGCGCCACCAAAGAATAGCTTTCCGCTCCGATACCGGTACCCATCAGTAAATCTAAAATATCTTTCAGGCGCACCAGTGTCTTATTCAGAAGGTATTCACTCTCTCCGGACCTGAAAATCCTGCGGGTTACTACCACCTCCTGCTGATCTAGCTGAAAAAACCGGGTGCTGTTATCAAAAATTAAAGTGACCTCTGCCATAGAGAGAGGCTCTTTAAGATCCGTGCCGTTGAAAATAACGTCCTGCATCTCTGAACCACGCAGGGACTTGACGGATTGTTCGCCCAGTACCCAGCGGATGGCATCAAAGATATTAGACTTACCGCAACCGTTAGGCCCGACTATCGCGGTGATACCGGGCTCAAAATTAAGCGTGGTTTTATTGAAAAATGATTTGAACCCGATGAGCTCTAATCTTTTAAAATACATAAAGCTTCTCCTTGCGCAGCAAGCGCACGCCGAACAATTGCCGCGATGGGCGGCACACCCGCTATTCCGATATGGCGGGGTGCTAGATATGTTCGGGCGTTAATGTGGTTGGGATTTATTTTCAATCCAGGCATCGATTTTATCTTTACGAAAACGCCATTGCCCGATGAGCTTTACCGCCGGGATTTTATTATTTTTAAGCCAATCATAAATAGTCCTGCGGGTGACCTTTAGATAACTTGCTAAATCTTCAATAGTCATCAACCCGCCGTTAACTGCTGTCATATCTCTCTCCTCTTTACAAGAATAATTATAATAAAGAAAATAGGATTTGTCAAGGAAAATCTTTACATTCTTTAACATATATATCCTAAAAGAGTAATTTAGATGCTAAAGAGTGTTAATGTTGACATACTGATAAATAGGGTGTTTAGAGCGGTAAGTTGTGGGGTTTTAGATTTTCTGGCTGACGGTTCTTAAAACCAGCGGGATGGGTTTAAGTTTTGGCTCTTCTAATTTAATTCCTGCCCGGTATTTCTCCGGTTCGAGCATATTCGACCAGACCACAGTGCCTCTTCTGCGGATTTCCTCGCCGTTATCCGCGATGCGCAAACAAATATCCAAAGATGTGCCCACAGATAATTTATCCTGCGTAACTAAACCCAAACCCTGAGCGCTGATGTCTTGGGTATATCCCTGGGCAGTTTTATGGGAAGTCAAATCAGAGTAATCCACGGGGATGCTTACCGGAAATCGAGGAAAAGCCCGTTTTTCTATAAAGTCTGCATTATCCATCGCTTAAACTCTTATAGCATAAATATATCTTAAATTTTTCCTGATTTCAAGGATATTTATTGCTTTAAAGAAAAGGCTTTCTTGTTATTTTTTGAGCACTTCTTGGAAGCGTTTGGTTAAGGCGGGAATTACCTGAAAGAGGTCCCCTACTACCCCGTAGGTAGCGACTTTAAAAATCGGCGCATCCGGATCTTTGTTGATGGCCACGATGATCTTGGAAGACTGCATGCCCACTAAATGCTGAATCTGGCCGGAGATGCCGCAGGCAATATATACTTTGGGGGCAACGGTCCTGCCGGTCTGCCCCACCTGATGCGAATAAGGCATCCAGCCGGCATCTACTGCCGCGCGCGAAGAACCCACTGCTGCCCCTAATGCATGCGCCAGCTCTTCTAAGATTTTAAAATTTCCCGGGCCGCCCATCCCCCTGCCTCCGGAGACAATAATATCTGCCTCGGCAAGATTAACCAGGGATTCCACTTCTTCCACGATATCCAGAAGATTAGTGCGAGAAGAATATAATTTAGGGCCAAAACTTTCCCGGATAATTTTACCTTTGCGCCTTTTATCCGGCTCCATCGGCGGCATTACTTTGTGCCTTACCGTAGCCATCTGCGGCCGGTAGTTGGGGCTGATAATGGTAGCCATGATATTGCCGCCGAAGGCGGGCCTAGTCTGTAGAAGTATCTTCTTTTCTGGCTCAATATCGAGGCCGGTACAATCTGCGGTAAGGCCCGCTTTTATATTAATCGCGACGCGCGAAATCAGAGAACGGCCTATAGCCGTTGCCCCGCAAAGCACAATCTCAGGCTTATGTTTTTTAATTAGCTCCGTGATGATATTCGTGTAAGGCTCATCCTGAAATTCGGCTAATTCCGGGGCTTCTACCAGGTAGATATTATCCGCTCCCTGCCAGATCAATTCATCCAGCTGATCCTCTAAATTATTGCCGATGAAGACGCCGCTGACCTGGCAATTCAACTTCCGGGCTAATTCCTGCGCTTTACCTAAAAGCTCATAAGCGACGGATTGGACTTTTCCTCTTTTCTGTTCAATAAAAACCCAGATCCCCTGATAATCTTTAATATCCGGAGTCTCGCATTTAACCGGAGTTTTTTCTAAAATAATGGCTTTGAACTTACAGGCCGGGACACAGGCGCCGCAGAGGGTACACTTATTTAAATCGATGACCGCCTTTTTCTCGATCATATTGATAGCGGCAAAAGGGCAGGCCTTTATACAGAGGGTACAACCGGTACATTTATCTATGATCACCCGGATCGACATAGTTAAGGCACCTCCGGCCGGAGTAAGTCTACCAGCTGGCTGACGATCTCAGGGATTTCGCCTTTTAAGATCTGCCCTCCCAAACGATGCGGGGGAGTGAAGATTTTAATCACCTGCGTAGGGGAACCGCATAAACCTATCTGCTCCGGGTTAAGATTAAGATCCTTTTGTCCCCAGGTAATGATCCGGGCGGATTTTGCGCGTAGCATCCCTTTTAACGAAGGCAGCCTCGGTTCATTGATTTCTTTGACTACGGTAAGTAAGCACGGCAGCGGGGTCTGGATAATTTCATACCCCTCCTCTAGCATCCTTTCTACGCGCATACTCTTTTCCTTTACTTCCTCTATTTTTTTCACATAAGTTACCTGCGGGATATCTAAATGGGTGGAAATGCCCGGGCCGACCTGGGCGGTATCGCCATCAGAGGCTTGTTTACCGCAGATAATCAAATCAAATGCCCCGATTTTTTTAATCGCTGCGGATAAAGTGTAGCTGGTAGCCCAGGTATCGCTTCCGGCAAAGGCGCGGTCAGAGATCAATATCGCTTCGTCCATCCCTAAAGATACAGCTTCCCTTAAAGCTGCTTCTGCCTGGGGAGGCCCCATGGTAATGACCGTGCTCTTGCCGCCGAACTTCTCTTTCAGGCGCACCGCTTCTTCGATAGCATACATATCAAAAGGATTAATAATAGACTTGACCCCCTCGCGGATGAGGGTGTTAGTTTCAGGATTAATCCGCACTTCGGTAGTCTCGGGGACCTGTTTGATGCAAACTATAATGTGCATATTAAAATTAGTATTTGTATCAAAGTGTCAGGTGTCAAAGTGTCATGACACCTGATACTTTGACACTTTGACACTATTTTGCCAATTCCTTGATTATTTCTAGCGCAATGATATTACGCTGGATCTGATTCGTGCCTTCGTAAATCTGGGTGATCTTAGCGTCGCGCACGTATTTTTCTATCGGGTAATCGCGCATATAGCCGTATCCGCCGAATATCTGCAGCGCATCGATTGCAACTTTCATCGCCACATCCGAAGCGTACATCTTAGCCATCGCCGATTCTTTGCCTATTTCTTTAATCCCGGCATCTACCATTCTTGCCGCGGCATATACTAAAGCCCGCGCAGCCTCTACTTGGGTCGCCATATCCGCGATCATCCACTGAATCCCCTGAAAAGCGGAGATAGATTTACCGAACTGGCGCCTTTCTTTAGCATATTTTACCGCTAACTCCAATGCCCCCTGAGCGATCCCCAATGCCTGGGCAGCTACTCCCGGCCGCGACATATCAAAGGCCTTCATAGTTATGATAAAACCCATGCCTTCTCTGACCAATAGGTTCTCTTTGGAAACTTTACAATCGGTAAAGATAAGCTCACGGGTAGAAGAAGCACGTATCCCTAATTTATCCTCTTTCTTGCCGAAAGTAAAGCCGGGGGTTCCTTTCTCGACGATAAAAGCGGATGCGCCCCGGGCGCCCTTGGTTTTATCAGTCATAGCAATAACGACGTAGATTTCGGCCTCCCCGCCGTTGGTGATAAAATGCTTCAGGCCGTTTAAGAGGTAATGATCCCCTTGTTTTTTTGCGCTGGTGGTAATTGCCGAAGCATCAGAACCTGCCTCCGGCTCGGTAACCGCAAAAGCAGCTAATTTTTTACCGCTGGCTAAATCCGGAAGATACTTTTTCTTCTGCTCTTCGCTGCCAAAAAGCACTATCGGAAACGTCCCCAGCGCTGAAGCGGCATAGCATACTGCGATACCTCCGCAGGCACGCGACATCTCCTCGGTGGCAATGCAAAGGTTAAGCACGCCTACGCTCATTCCGCCGTATTCTTCCGGTATGAATAAGCCGAAGAGCCCGGCGTCGGCAATGACTTTGATCATCTCCCAGGGGTATTCTTCTCTCTGGTCGTAAATGGCCGCTACCGGCCGGATTTTTTCCTCGGCGATCTTGCGCGCCAGTTCTTTTACCATCTTCTGTTCATCGGTCAATAAATAATCCATGCTCTTGCCTCCTTTATGTATATTGCGCGCGAAATTTTACCATGCGGATTATATTCTACAAGATTTTTAGAAGTGCGGTTTCCTGGCAGTCCGGAAACTTACAGCAATTGATGCATTCTGCCCAGATCTTGTGGGGAAGGTTTGCGTGTTTAATCCTTCTAAAGCCGAATCTCTTAAAATAACCTGGTTTATAAGTGAGCACAAAAATCTTTTCCACCCCCAGATCCCCGGCTTCCTTGAGACAGGCAGTGACGAGCTCTCTTCCCAGGCCTCTTTTCTGCCTGTTTTTAGCTACGGCTAAGGATTTTATCTCGGCTAAATTATCCCAGGAAATGTGCAGCGCAGAACATCCCACCACCCTATTACGCTCCTCTGCTACCCAGAAATCCCTGATCTGCTCATATAATTCATTTAAAGAACGCGGCAGCATAAGATCCTGTTTAGCGAAAGAATTAATTAAAGCCTGTATTTGCTTTATATCTTTTATTCTGGCCTTGCGAATCATCGGCTTATCTCCCGTTCAACACTTATCTTGTCGCGGGTCAGTCCCCTTCGGGGACAGACCCTACTAGCTGCACTATGTTCCCCTACTTAATCTCCGTGCCTTTGGCCACAATCACAATGCCGGATTCACTGACCTGAAACCTCTTTTTGTCCTCTCCCGCATCATAACCGATGACCATCCCCTGCGGGATATCCACGTCCTTATCGATGATCGCCCTTTTTATTTTAGCGTACCTGCCGACGTTTACCCCTTCCATGAGTATAGAATCATGGATTTGGGAATAGCTATGGATCCTGACGTTGGGAGAAAGCACCGAACGCTGCACCCGGCCGCCGCTGACCACGCAGCCGCTGGAGACCAAAGAATCCAGCACCAACCCCACGCGCCCGGCAATCTCTTCGCCGGAAAAAACCGTCTTTACCGGAGGAAACTGTTCCTGATAAGTCCGGATAGGCCAATCCTGGTCATAAAGATTAAACACCGGGTCAACGGTGATCAAGTCCATATTTGCTTCGTAATAGGCATCGATTGTCCCGATATCGCGCCAGTATCTGGCTTCTTTTTTATTTTCATCGATGAAATTATAAGCCGCAACCTTAAGGTTTTTTTTAAGCATCTGCGGAATAATATCTTTGCCGAAATCATGGGTGGAATTATTTTTACGGGAATCCTCTATCAACTCCTTCTCCAGCACCGTACTCTTAAAAACGTAAATCCCCATCGAGGCATAGGCCTTGGCAAGATCATCGCCTTTTGTTTTAGGGCTAAGCGGCTTTTCCTGGAATCCTTTTACCCTGCCCCGGTTATCTACCTCTACTACCCCTAATTGCCTGGCTTTTTCTTTATCTATCTCGACCACCCCGACGGTCAGATCCGCCTCCTCTTGGCGGTGGAAATCAATCATGGTGTAATAATTCATTTTGTAAATATGGTCTCCGGCAAGAATAAGCACCTCATCGGGCCGCTCCATTTCTGCGGCATAAAAATTCTGATAAATGGCGTCTGCCGTGCCCAGGTACCAGGTCTCCCCTACCCTCTGCTGCGCCGGCAAAAGCTCGATATACTGACCGAGCTCCGAAGGCAGGATATTCCAGCCTAAACGGATGTGGCGCTGTAAAGACGCGGACTTATACTGGGTCAGCACATAAATCCTGCGCAGCCCCGAATTAATACAGTTGCTTAAAGTAAAATCGATGACGCGGTATATTCCGCCGAAAGGAACCGCCGGCTTGGTGCGGTCTTTAGTCAGGGGCCATAAACGCTCGCCCTTGCCGCCGGCCATAATAAAAGTTAAGACTTTCTTCATCATTTCAGGAATACCCCGACAATCCCGCGCCTGACCATCATCACTCCGATTGCGGCAAGCAGGATATACATAATTTTGGCAAAGGCCCGGGTGCCGCCGGAACCCATAATGCGCATAATCGAATCTGCTTTAACCAGAGTAAGCCAAACGATCAACATATTAATCGCTAAAGATACGAAGGTAACTGTCAGGCCGAAACTATCCAGCATGATTAAAGTAGTGGTTAAAACTGCCGGGCCGGTGATCAAAGGCGTGCCTAAAGGAAAAACGCCCACATCCTTATCATGGCCGTTGGACAAAAGGCTTTTTTGCGTACCGGGAAGCAGGAGCCGCACCGCAATGACAAATAAGAGCAGGCCTCCAGCGATTTGAAAATCAGGGATGGTAATCCCCAGTATGCTTAAAACCCATTTTCCGACGAACATAAAGAGAATCGCCACCACCGTAGCCGTAGTTACCGAATCGACAATTATCTTATCCTTTTGTTTCTTGGTGGTACCCTCTACCAAAGAAACAAAAAGCGGGATATTACCGATGGCATCCACTGCCACGAATATCGGGATAAAACTTAAAAGATAAGGCTTCAGTATCGTTAACATAGCTTTATATTATATACGAGGACCGGGGGAAAGGCAAGGCAAATCATCTTAAATCTTCTTAATCAGAGGCAGGCAGAGGAAGCTGGTCAGCGCAGAGATAATAATCAGCCATTTCAGGCCCAGGACCGGCAATAGCCAGGCCCCGGAAAGATTGCTGGATACCAATGCCAGGTTACTGACGCTGCAAAGCAGGGCAAAGGAAGTCGCTTCCAGCCCGGTTAGGGTGCTGCGGGCCATAAAGTCCATTACCATAATAAAAATAAACATCCCGATAAAGCTATAGATTATATTATAAGCCACAGCTGTGAGCGGCGTGTAATAAAGGTAGCTTAAGGTCGTTACGGCTCCCAGGAACACAGACCAGAACAGCCATTTCTTAATGTTGATTCTGGTGCTGAATTTATAATAAAGGATGGCGCCGGTTATCTCAAAGACCGTGCCTATAGAACCGAGTACGCCTATCCATAATTTGCTCCATTTAAAGGTGTCTCTTTGTATGAACCAGAGCGGGGTGCCGAACGACGGAGAATATTTATAAAGAAAAATAAAGAGGCAAACGAGGAGCAATTTTTTATCGGTGAATAATCTCTTTAAATCAACAACCAAAGTAGCCGAATTCAAATTTTTGGTGCTCCCCTCCTCTTTGTAGAAATGCGCCGCCAGAGCGGTGATGATATAAAACGGCAGCAGCCAGAGGAATCCCGCCCGATACCCCCACCTTTGGGCGATGTAACCTCCGCCGATGCCGGTAATCAGCCCTGAGAAAGAAATCGAGATCCATTGGATGCTCTGGATTCTACCCGTCGCGCTATACTTTTTGCCCTCCACGCACATAATGCCGTCAACGCTGACGTCCCTGAATGCGGCGCTGGTAGAATTAAGGATCAGTATGGCGATAAGGATAAAAAGCGGTAAATGAAACAGGCCGATGATAAATACCAGCAATATATCAAAGGCTATAGCCAGAAATATCCAGATTTTCTTGCTGAAGAAATTATCGATCACATAGCCGATCAACGGCTTTACCAGCCAGGCCCCCATGATAATACTGGAGATAACCATTATTTTTTCGGGAGACAGGCCAAGCGCTTCCTTAAAATAATAGAATAAGCCTTGAGAAGGAAGGCCTTCTATGCCTTGGGTAAAATAAATAGCGCTGCTTAAAACAAAAACCCAGAATAATTTTTTATTCTTCATCTCTTTTAGGGACACCCTCCCGATTAGCAGAAAGGGTGTCCCTATCTTAAAGTAAATATAAGTAAGTTTAAGTAATCATGATTAACTATAAGTAAACCAAACTCTATAAAAAAACTGCCGTTTTAAAACGGCAGCTTTGCGATAACCTTATGGTTTTACCCATGAAAATATTTTTAAGGAGCCTTGGGTGCTGCTTCCTGTTTAGGTAGCTCTTGCGGCAAAGATCCTTCCCCTAACGGCAAAGAGGCGCCGGGCGCATTCTCCGGCTTAATATTGCGCATTAAAGAACGGCTCTGCCTTGCCGAAAGTAATGCCAGAGACACGCAGGTAACAAAAAAGAACGCAGCCAGCACCGTGGTGATGCGCGTGAGAAAAGCATTGGTTTTAGTGCCAAACATCGACTCTACCCCGGAAAAACCCTCTACCAAACCCCCGCCGCGGCCAGCCTGAATCAGGATAATCACAATGAGTAACGCGCAAATAGCCACATGTATGCCGATAATTAATCCCGTCATTTTATAACCTCGCTTGCTTTTTTGACTATTACCGAGAAGGTTTCTATTGCCAGGCTCGCACCCCCCACCAGTGCGCCGTCGATATTAGGCTGGCGCATCAGCTCGGTAATATTTTCCGGCTTCACGCTTCCCCCGTATTGTATCCGTAGCTCTTCTGCCGTCTCTTTATTATACATCTTGGTTAATAAATCCCGAATATATTTTTGCGCTTCCTCTGCCTGTTGGGGGGTGGCAGTTTTACCGGTACCGATAGCCCAAACCGGCTCATAGGCAATGACTACTTTTAAAATCTCCTCACCAGCGATATCTTTTAAGCCGTTCTGGATATGGTCATCTAATACTTTAAAGGTAAGCCCTTTCTCTCTTTCCGCCAGGGTTTCACCTACGCAGATAATAGGAGTGAGGCCGGATTTTAAAACCGCTCTTGCCTTCTTATTTACGCTTTCATTGGTTTCAGAAAAATATTGCCTGCGCTCGGAGTGCCCGATAATCACAAATTTGCAACCGGCGTCTTCAAGCATCTTACAGGATAATTCTCCGGTAAAAGCGCCCTCCTCCTGCCAATGAACATCCTGTGCTCCTAATTGGATATTGGATTCAGCGATCACTTCGGCTACTTCGCTTAACGCGGTAAAAGGCGGACAGATAACTATATCCACGGCATCTTCTAAAGAGAATAACTGGCGCTTCAGGCCATTAGCTAATTCTATAGCCTCGGCTATAGTTTTATACATCTTCCAGTTTCCGGCAATAATCGTCTTCCTCATTTTATTTATCCGCTAACGCAGCAACGCCTGGCAGAACTTTGCCCTCCAGGAACTCGAGGCTGGCGCCTCCGCCGGTAGAAATATGCGTCATTTTATCTTCTAATTTAAATTTAGCTATTGCCGCCGCCGTATCGCCTCCACCGATAATGGTGGTGGCCTGGAGTGCCCCTATAAACTTAGCTAACTCCTGCGTCCCTTTACTAAAAGCGTCCATCTCAAAAATGCCTAAGGGGCCGTTCCAGACAATGGTTTTAGCAGATTTTAACTTTTCTTCAAACAGTTTTATAGTCTGGGGCCCGATATCCACGGCAATTTTTCCGTCGGGGATATTTTCTCCCACTACCTCTGTCTTAGCATTGGCGTCAATGTTATCCACCACCAGGTTATCTACGGGAAGCAGGATATCTTTCTTTAGCGCCTTGGCTTTATCCAGAATAGATTTTGCCAGGTCCAGTTTATCTTTTTCCAATTTTGAGTTTCCGATAGCCAAACCCCGCGCCTTAAGAAAGGTATAAGCCATCCCCCCGCCGATTAAAATAGCGTCGCATTTAGGCAGCAGGTTTTCAATCACGCCTATCTTATCGGAAACTTTAGCGCCTCCTAAAATGACCATAAACGGCTTTTGCGGTTTCTCTACGGCATTGCCCAGGTACTGAATTTCCTTCTCCAGAAGAAAACCTGATACCCCTTTTAAATAATGCGCTACACCCTCAGTAGAGGCATGGGCTCGGTGCGCCGTGCCAAAGGCATCGTTAACGTAAATCTCGCCTAAAGAAGCAAGCTGCTTAGAAAAACCCGGGTCATTAGCTTCTTCTTCAGGATGAAACCTTAAGTTTTCTAACAGCACTACCCGATCTTTAGCCGCATCGATTTCTTTCTTGATATTATCCCCTACGCAATCGCTTAAGAACTTTACCGGTTCGCCTAATAGCTCCTTTAGCCTTTGCGCCACGGGCTCCAGGCTATATTTTGCCACTACTTTTCCGTCGGGCCTGCCCAGATGGCTCATTAAAATAAGTTTTTTGGCGCCGTTGTCTAAAATATACTTTATAGTGGGCAATGTCGCCCTGATACGTGTGTCGTCAGTAATAGCTAAATTGGCGTCCTGCGGGACATTAAAATCCGCGCGCATTA
>CAZJFL010000001.1:362492-364647 GCA_964545575.1 uncultured Planctomycetales bacterium | reverse complement strand
ATCTATGCCTCCGGCGTTCAGAAGCTGTGTAACCCCTATGCCGCCGTCAAAGGTCACCGTACCCGTAGAGGTCAGGGTTCCGGCAGCATTATTGGTAAAGTTACCCGAGACCGTGAAGGCATTGCCTCCCGCGTTAAATGCGCTGCCTGCGCCGATAGAGATACCGTCAAATAAACAGTTGCCGTCGCCTAAGATAATAGTGTCGCCTGCTTCATCCAAACTAACATCCGTCTGATAGTCTATATTGGTTAAGGTTACCGAATTGGTATTGTAATCAATATCATTGCCGGTAAATATCACCGGGCTGGCACCTAAGCCGACTATTGACAGTGCGTTGGTGTCGTCGCTGAGGTGAACGCATCCAGTTCCATTAATGGTCAGGGCTCCGACAATAGTTAAAGTAGAATTAGCTGTTTCTCCGCTTAGATCTAGAACAGAGGTAGTATTTATAGTCGTAGTTCCGTTGACCCTGAGATTTTTACTGTTAGTCCCAAACCGAGGAGAGATTCCTCCTTGGCCTATTACCAAGTTTCCCCCTACAGTAAGATCATTGGTAGCTATCTTTACGCTTGCGGCATCAATAGTTAAATTATTCACTGTCTCAGAGGCATTAATGGTGGTAGGTGACCCGCTCATAGTAATGGTATTTCCGGTATTAGTCCAGGCGCTGGTAATCACTACATCGCCGCTAGCGTTAATTGCTGAAGTTCCGGAGCAGGTAAAGGTGCCTGCTGTAAGTGAAAAATCACGCGCATCCAAAGTGCCGGCCAGGAGTACAGTCATATTCGCATCAGCCAAAGTGACATCGTATCCTGTGCCATTTAACCTGCTGGTTGCGTCAGAAATATCTAACACTGCTGCAGCTGCAGGCGCGGGCGCAAAATTAGCGCCTAAATTCCAGGTCAGGCCGTTTAAGTCTAGCGTACCCTGGGTAAAGCTAAGTGCGCCCCCTACGCTTTGCGTGAGATCGTTGTTAATCAACTGAACCATATCACCGGTATTATTTATAGTTACATCATAGAAATTACTTGTTCCGGCATCCACGGTCTGAGTGCCTACTCCTCCGTCAAAGGTGATTATGCCTTGCTGGGCATTGAAGACGCCGTTATTATCCCAGTCCCCGCCAACGGTCATATCGTAATCGTTCGCCGCGGAAACATCAAAGGTGCCGGCGGTAATCGTAAAATCTCCGTCAATATTGATGTCGCCGTCTAATGTCTTGGTAAAACCTAAACAATTAATCTCGGCATTATTGAAAATTTTGCCTGCTCCGATTCCGCCGGTAGTAATATTGGCAGCGCCACCGTCAAAGGTCACGGTGCCTAATCCGGCATTAAAAATACCATTGGTATTATCCCAATTCCCTTCCAGGGAGATATTCACTCCCGCTGCGGAAATATCGGATAAGGTGCCGTTAATAGTGATTGCCCCGCCCACATCTAGATCGCCGCTGGTGATGATATAGGAAGCAGGGTTAAGCAGGTTATTATCAATAGCCAAAGATAAAGCCTCAGCTAATTCATTCTGGGGGAATCTTCCAGCTTTGATAAAGACATCATATCCGGCAAAAAAGTCATAAATTAACGCACTCTTATTTATCCCGGTTACGCCACCATAATAAAAATAAGTGAGGTCTCCGGGAACCACCGGGGGAAGGTCGATAATACAGCTTTCCGGAGCATAAGTAGGATCGGTATTTAAAGTTAAGGTGCCGGTTACCCAGACCTGGGCCTGGTCTGCCAGGGCTAATTTAGCACCAGCTTCAACCAGCAGGCTGTTACGTATCTTCATATGCTCAGCTGAGACCGTCACCGCCTCAGCGCTTAAAGGATTATTAATGGCCACAGCCCAGAAGGCCTTGTTATCAGTGGGGTCTGCGGCATAGCCGGAATAGATGGTTTGAGCTGCTATGCCATTAAAGGTCACCGTGCCTATGCCGGCATCGAATATTCCGTTATTATCCCAATCTCCTGCTACGTTAATATTATTAGCGGCATTGAGTGTGCCGTTGATGGTGATTCCGCCGCCCACATCTAAATTGCCGGTGTTCATATTATAGGTAGCGCCTGAGTCAATCGTCAAAGATAAAGCCTCAGCTAATTCGTTCTGCGGGAAGACTCCGGCCTTAATATCCACGTTATCCGTAGCATCAAAG
>CAZJFL010000001.1:4999-362392 GCA_964545575.1 uncultured Planctomycetales bacterium | reverse complement strand
CGGCATAGACAGGTGTGCCGGTTAAAGTCAATGTCCCGCCATCCACCCAGACCTGGGCAGTATCAGCTAAAGTAAACTGTGTCCCTGCGTCTACGGTCAAGTTATGGGTGACGTGCATGTTCTCAGCTGATACCGTCACTGCCGCTAAAGCATTAGTAATTGAGACGTCATAAAAGTCCTGAGTTGCTCCGATGCCTCCGGTATCGATTGCCTGCGCAACAATGCCGTCAAAGGTGACTAAGCTGGTGCCGGAAGTAAAGGCCCCGTTATTATCCCAGTTGCCGGCTACATTCAGGTCTCCTGCGCTGATGGCATAGGTAGTCCCTAAGTCGATAGTCAAGTTTAAAGCTGCCGCTGCTTCGTTCTGCGGGAAGACTCCGGCCTTAATATCCACGTTATCCGTAGCATCAAAGTCAGAGATCAAGGCATCTTTATTAATACCGGTGGTGCCGCCATAGTAATTATAGGTGGTGCCGTTATGGTCGATGATGCAGCTGGCCGCGGCATAGACAGGTGTGCCGGTTAAAGTCAATGTCCCGCCATCCACCCAGACCTGCCTGTTGGTGTCTAAAGTAAAGGCAGTTCCTGCATCTAAGGTCAAGTTATGGGTGACCTTCATATTATTGCCGGTTACCGTCACTGCCGCAGCAGCATTACTAATAGTCACGTCGTAAAAGTCCTGCCCTGCGCCAATGCCGCCGGTATTGATCGCCTGGGCCAGCGTGCCGTCAAAGGTAACCCTGCCAGAATTATCGGTAAAAGTAGCGCCAGTATTCGTAAAGCCACCCGCAATAGTAAAACTTCCTGCAGGAGCAGCTAAGACGCCTGAAGAAGAGAGAGTTACGTTTCCTTCGACATTGATAGTGCCATTGGTAGCGGTTAATGTGCCGCCGTCAACAGTTAAATTTCCGGCTGTGCTAAGAATATTAGTTAAGATATTTAAGGTGCCAGCAGTAACATTTAAAGAGCCAGCTAAAGTAAGGTCGTTGGCTGTCTGAAAGATATCTTTAACTGTATGCGGTTCATTAATGATAAGATTAAAGTAATCCGGAGCGCCGAAGTCCATGATGGTATAGGTATCTATTATGCCATCCCCATTTCCTATATATTTAACTGTTCCGGAGGCCGTGTACATTTTGTTGATGGTCTCAGGGCCCTGCAGTTGTAAGGTTCCGCTGTTAGTGAAAGTTCCGTCCACCGTCATGTTATGGCCATTTAAGTCTAAAGTGGCGCCGGAGTAAATGGTTAAATCATTTACGGTGTAGTCTGCATCTAAAACTAAAACAGGGTCATAGTCACGTTGAGGGATAAATACATTATCCGCGACGTCGGGTACACGGCTTAAATCCCAGTTTGCGCCGCTTGCCCATTCTGTTTCGTGACCAGTGGTTCCTCCTAGCCAATGTATGATATTGGGTGAAGCCCCGAATATCCAGTGCGGCGCCGCTTCGCCATCATCGTTATTACCGCCATTTATGGAGCTGTAGGCATTAATGTTATAGATTGGGGGATCTAGACTTGAGACATTCGAATCGTGCACATCAACATAGTATACGTTTTGGTCTGCTGCTGTCAGATAAAAAGTAAAACGCTGGACGCCGGGATCAGTGCTTCTTAAGACTATTTCTGAGCCACTGCTGCCTCCGTCTAGAGTGAGAGTCCCGTCTATGGTTTGGGTTGAATTCGCTTCAATAGTAAGAGTTTTACTCGCAGTAGTGCAGGTGAAATTCCAGAAGGTGGTATCGCCATAAATAATTGATTCGCCTGCTCCCTCAAAGACTACAGTGCTTCCCACCAGAGGCCCACCGGCAATAAAGTTGCCGCGATTCGTCCAGTCTCCGCCTAAGGTAATCGTAGTATCCCCGCCTGTTCCGCTTGAGGCATCAAGCAGGCCGCCGCCTGCGCCTGAGTCTGAGGCAATATAGAGGAAGTCAGTTAAGGTGATTTCGTAGCCATCGGTGATCACGTCGTCTCCGTCATTAATGGTCAAAGAGTCGGCGGACATGTCGGTGGTTAGGCTTATCGTATCAGGGCTGCTGCCGACGACTACGGTTCCGATATTCTGCAAGGGGTCGGTATGGTCGGCAAAGTTAAGGTCACCGACAAAGTAAAGGGTGCCGCCTTTAAGGTAGGTTGTGCCTAAATCTAAAGTAAAATCTCCGGCGTAATACTGGTTTTGGCTATTAGCGTCAAAAGAGCCCTGCTGCAGCTCGAAGGTGCCGCCTACACCAAAATCAGTATTGACTAACTGCACCCCAGCGCCTGAATTGTTGATGGTGACGTTATTGAATGCGTTAATGTCTACGACATAGGTAAAATCAGCATCAATAGTCTGGGCAGCTGCGCCGTTAAAGGTAACAACGCTAGTGCCGGCATAGAACATACCGTCATTATTCCAGTTGCCTCCTAAGTTGATGGCGTAAGTCGCCGGTGTATCGCTTAGATCCAAGACTGCGCCTAGGTCTATATCTAAATTGCCCTCTATATTGGTGACTGTGCCGTCTAAAGCATAGGTAGCTGTTCCGCCAAGCTCAAGATGATGGTAGGTGTTATCCGGCAGAGTCTGGTCAATAGCAGAGTTCATATAAAGCTTGCCGTCATTAGTAGTCCAGTCTACCGTAGGTGAGCCGAAGTTTATATACTGTCCGTTTACGGTTATTACGCCGCTTCCCGCGGTAAAGTTAACATCACCAAGCGGAAAGTTGGTATGAATACCCAAAAGCCCGCCAATACTTATTGCACCTGTTCCTCCGGTAAATGTCACATCATAAGCTTCTCCTCCGTTTGCTATTTTGCAGACATCTGCAATAACTACGCTGCCCGGGGCATCCGGAGCCAGGAAAGTACCATTCGGTATCCCCAAGGCGTTTATTACGAGGCTCTTGTCATTAGTCGTAGCATCAAAAATTCCTCCACCAGAAATAATCAGGCCATAGTTTACACCTAAATCATCATCAACCAATGTGAGCGTTCCTGTTCCGCTATAGTCAAGGTAATAGAAATCATTATTCACTCCTATCCCTCCAGACCTTAATTCTTGTGCGCCTGTGCCATCAAAATAAACCGTGCTTGTGCCGGCATAGAACATACCGTCATTATTCCAGTTGCCTCCTAAGTTGATGGCATAATCCGGAGTAACGCTTACATCCAGGGTTGCGCCCGCGTCTATATCTAAATTACCTTCTATATTGGTGATTGTGCCGTCTAAAGCATAGGTAGCAGTTCCGCCAAGTTCCAGATGATGGTAGGTGTTATCCGGCAGGGTCTGGTTGGTATCAGACTGCATGTAGAGCTTGCCGTCATTAGTGGCCCAATCAATGCTAGGTGTGCCTTCATTAATATATTCTCCGTTAACGGTAAAGGTGCCGCTTCCGGCGGTGAAGACAAGGGGGTCAATAACAGAAAAGCGTCTAATTATGAAATCCCCTGTAATATTTACTTCTCCGGAGCCGCCGATATAAGTAATCGGGCCAGAGGCTATAGCCGTGCCATTCCATAAATAGCAGTTACCGTTGACGGTAATGGTAGCTGGTGCATCCGGAGCCTTAAAGGTGCCATAAAATATATTTAAGTCTTCTGTAGTTATGTTTCTATCTTCAGCAGTAACATCAAATATTCCCGGCCCATTGATTTCTAATAGATTCTCTACGAGTATATCGTAACCAGTAAGCTGCAAAGTCCCTGATCCCCTGTATAAAAGCATGTAAAAGTCATGGTCAAAATCAGCTCCCCCGGAACTCAACAGCTGCAGGCCGGTGCCGTTAAATGTTACAATATTATTTGTATGGTCAAAGACCCCTGCATTAGTCCAGTCTCCAGATACATAGACATCTCCCGCGGGAGCAAAGGTGCTGCCTGGCCAAATATATAAGGAAGCATCTATAGATAATTCATTCACCAGGTTTACGTCATAGAGGATATCCGAGTCGTCAATGAGCCCTTTGGCGGCGTCAAAATCAATATTGGCGATCCCTAAGCCCCGGTCATCCCGGGCGATAACGGTGTAGCCGTAGATATCCAGGCCGGCGATATCAGCATCGCCTGCTACTGTTACGGTATTGCCGGTAATTTCCTGTATGGCGGGCTCGGTGACGAGATAGACTAAAATGGCATCCCCTGCGCCATAGTCAATATTTAAGAACTGGTAATCACTGTTAATATCGGTAAGGGCTGAATCATATTCTCTGCCATTGATGATTAAGACAACCGAGACGTTCGGCCCGATGGGGTTTACGCCCGTGTCTTGGTAAACCCTGCCTAAAATATCATATATTCCAAACCAGAAGATATTATTCCCGCTATTATTGGAATCAGCTGGGTTGATCGTCGGGGGGATTAAATTTATAGAATCCTGCACATCCACATAGCTGATGCTTCTGCCTGCTTCGGCAGGAGCAATCATCCATTGGGTTACGCTTGGATCAGAGCTTCTTAAGTAAAGCAGGCTAACTGCTCCATCGCCTTGTAGGATGGTGATATTGGTGATGGTCTGGGTCGAGCCGGCTTCGAAGGTCAGGGTACGTACGCCTATGGCGGTAAAGTTATAGAAGGTGGTTGAGCCGTTGATGGCTTGGTCACCTGCGCTATTTAAGACTACGGTGCTTGCGTCGGCAATAAAGTTGCCGTAGTTAGTC
This sequence comes from uncultured Planctomycetales bacterium, assembly GCA_964545575.1. GTDB lineage: Bacteria > Omnitrophota > Gorgyraeia > Gygaellales > Profunditerraquicolaceae > CAZJFL01. The sequence continues at coordinate 357,758 of CAZJFL010000001.1, read as the reverse complement.
CAATCCCCGCCTAAGCTAATCGTGGAGTTTCTGGTCACCAAGCTTGTAGTAGCATCAAGCAGTCCGCCGCCTAAACCGGCATCAGGCATAATCGTCAGGAAGTCAGTCAAGGTGATATCAAAGCCATCGGTGGCCACGCCGTCCCCATCGTTAATGGTCAAAGAGTCGGCGGACATATCGGTGGTCAGGATTACCGTGTCCGGGCTTGAGCCGACTACTACGGTGCCGAGATTCTGCAAGGGGTCAGTATGGTCGGCAAAGTTTAAGTCGCCGAAAAAGTAAAGGGTGCCGCCTTTAAGGTAGGTGGTGCCTGGATCTAACGTAAAATCTGCGCCGAGGTAATACTGATCCAGGCTATTAGCGTCAAAAGAGCCCTGCTGCAGCTCGAAGGTGCCGCGTACGCCAAAATCAGTATTGACTAACTGCACTCCAGCGCCTGTATTAGCGATGATTAGATTGTAGAATGCCTTAGGGGTAATTTCCTGGGCAATATAGACAAAATGAGCGTCAATAGTCTGCGCGCCTTCACCGTTTAAGGTAACGACGCTGCTGTCCCCTGCCATAAATATCCCGTCATCATACCAATTTCCCTTTAAGTTAATCGCATAACCCGGCGTAGCGCTGACATCTAGTTCTGCGCCTGCGTCTATATCTAAATTACCATTTATATTAGTGCTTGTGCCGCTTAATCCGTATGCAGTAACTCCTACGAGGTTATGATCGAGCTCCAAATGATAATAGTCGTTGTTCGGCAGAGTCTGGCCAATATCAGACCGCATATAAAGCTTGCCTTGGTTGGTGATCCAGTCAACAGTAGGTCTTCCGCCGTTTATATACTGGCCGTTGACTGTCACCACGCCCCTTGCGGCCGCGTTTCCTGCGGTAAAATTCAGCAATAGCGAACCGTCTGTTATCCTATAGAGAGCCAAATCCCCGGTAATATTGACTGCTCCTGAGCCTCCGGTATAAGTGATATCTCCAGTAGCGTAGGGGGTGGGGTGGCCTCCGCCGTTATCAAAAATGCAATCACCGTTTACAATGAGCGTAGCCGGTGAATTGGGAGCTTGGAGTATTCCACCTAGCATCCATAGGCTGCCCGCAGTTACACTCTGAGCCCTAGCATCGAAAGTCCCTAGCGATGTACCAATACATAATCTTCCATCCACATCTAAAGCGTAATCTATAAGTCTTAAGGTATCCGTTCCGGCATAGGCAAGCTGATTGAAATCATGGTCAGCATCTATTCCGCCTGAGCTTAAGAGCTGCAAACCTGCGCCGTCAAAAACGACGATATTAACTCCGGAAGTAAAGGCCGCAGTCGGACTCGGCGCAACTGTCCAGCTGCCCCCTACAGTCATATCAAAGTTAGTGTTTAATGTGCCCCGAGTAATCGCAAAGTCGCTGTTTATATCCAGCGTATTATTTGCCGTCCAGCTGCCAGTGCCGTTAAAGGTAAGTTTGTTATAATTCTGCCCGGTGGTCAGGCCGGTTAATATTGCTCCGCCTTTAGTGGTGCTGGTCCACGGCCCGGCATAGGCCAGGCTTCCGTCAAAGACTATGGTGCCGGAATCGGTATCGTTATCAAAACGGGTAAATACTTCGTCTCCATGCAACCTTAACGTGCCGTCATTATAAAAATTACTCGTGCCAGCGGGGTTCATGCTCAAGTTGTTCCCCCCTAAGTCCAGTGTCCCGCTTGAGATGGTTAAGTCTCCGCCGACTGCGATCGTGCCTAGGGTTGCTATTATATCGTAAGTTCCGCCGCCGCTTATTTTAAGGTTATAATAGGTTGCTCCTACAGCCAGGTTGGTGTAGTTTTCGCTGCCGTAATAGTCCACGCTGCTGCCAGCCCATGGGGTTAGCGCGAAATAGGTCACTGCCTGGTTTCCGATCAGTCTTAGCGTTCCGCGAATGTTTAGGCCGCCGGATAAGTTTAAGTCCAGATTTTGTATATCAAAGGTGCTAAGCGGACTTATGCTAAGGTTGGAGGCGATCAAAGGATTGGTGTTCAGCTGCACTCCGTCAGCGTGGGCATTGGAGATAATCACCTCATTGAAAGCAGATGCTCCGGGGTTAAAATTCTGCTTGGCGGCGATGCCGTTAAATGTCACCGTGCCGGTCCTGCAGATAAATATATTGTTATTAGTCCAGTCGCCGGCCAGCTCTATATTGTAAACTTCAACCATAGTGCGGGGATCCTGCACATCTAAGGTAGCATTTGCGCCGATAGTCAGGCTTCCGCTTAGGGCATTTGCCCCGGTCAGATCGCCGAGCAGATTATAGGTAGCGGCAACAGTCGGCGTAAAACTTAGATTATGATAGGCTACCGCGCTCACGCCGATAATGCCGCCTGAGCCGGTATAGTTAACCGTGGAGCCGCCGCTGCCCTTATTAAAAGTAGTTACGGCTAAAGGCGTGTTGATTCCGGAAAGGGTAAGCGTGTAGCCGCCGGTTCCTAAATTGAGCGTTCCAGCACCGCTGACTGAGGTCATAGTCACGTTTGAGCCTAAGGTTACTGCGCCGGTAATAACCACTGCCTTTAGATCTTCGGCATTAGAGGAGGAATTGGTAAGTGTTGTGGTTTCGATAAAGGCTAAAGCCCCGCTTCCCCTGGTAAAGGTGGCAATGCCGCTATTCGTCCAGTTCCCGGCAAAGATCATATTTTGGTTATTAGAGTCAAAAGTGCCTGCGGAATTCAGGAAATCGCTCTCCAGCTGCATTTGATTGTTAATTAATTGTAAGATGCCTGTTCCTGAATGGGTAAGTTTATAAAAAGTGGGCGCTATCCCTCCGTCAGGGCCGCAATCCAAAGTTTGCGTGCCGACATCCTTATTAAAAATTACCGTGCTGGTCATATGGTTAAAGGTGCTCGCTCCGATAGACCAGTTTCCGCTGCAGGTGATAGTGGAGGCTCCGGCGTTAAAGACTCCTCCTGTTGCCATGTCAAAAGAGCTCACATTTAAGCTATAGCTGTGAGCAGCAAATGTAGTATTAAATGTCCCGTTATTTTGGCTGTAGGCACCGGCATCAAGGTCGGCCTGCAGAGTGATGGTTCCGGTATAGCCATCGATAGTTAAAGAGAGAAGATTCAGGCCGGCAATATCCATCAGCGAGACCAGGCCGGTTGCAGTAGCGTCAAAGGTCACCGGTTCGCCGTCCTCCGGCACATCTCCTCCCCACCAGTTTCCCGCATCAGACCAAATTTCGCTTCCGGCTAAGCCGGTCCAGAGCGGGTCAAAGATCCAGCCGGCGCAATTTCCCTGGTTCTTTCCCGGTATCAGCGTGATAGGCACCCCTAAATTATAAGCATCGCGTAAGTTTACGTAGCGTAAGGCTAAAGTAATAGATTGTTCAAAGTTAGTGTAGTAAGGAGTGCCGGCTTGGCCGGAATAAAGGTATATAGGTATATTTTTAATACTGCCTTCGATATGGGTATTGCCTTGGAAGGTATAGGTTTTTCCGGCTTCAAAATAGATTTCTTTTCCCGGTATGGTGCAGTTAAAGTTATTAAAATTAATGTTACCGTATAAATAGGTAGGATTTGTACCTAAGAGGTTTACACTTTGAGCATCTAAGTAGAGGTTTGTAGCATAAGAATAGATAATATAGCCAAAGCCGTCCGGAGGGCCGCGCAGCATGATGCTTGAGCCTAAGCCTAAACTCTCCATAATATCAATACTGCCGTTTAGTCTAGTAAAATAGGTATGGTTAGCCTGGACATTTAAAGGAACTTCTTGGGTTCCGAACTGATTGGCAATGACCTTGACCTGATTAGCTTGGATGATCACTCCCGGGCTGGTCCTGACTGCATTATCTGACCTTAGGGTCAAGGCACTGTCTTTCAGGTAAGTGACATTGATCCCTTCACCTTCTAAGGCCACGCTGGAGTCCTGGGGTGTAGAGCTTCTGATTACCAGGTCCCCGGTATTCTTGTAGAGCTCAGTGGTGAGAGCTGAGGAATTAACCATAAAGCCATTAGCAATTAATTTTAAATAATCCGCTGCCAGAGGAGTAAGAGTCAAGTCTTGGATTAAGCCAGCTGTTGCTTCAAGAGTAAGTTTGCCTGAAGGATTATATTTTAAAACATCGCCTCTATCGGTTTCCATAGTGACTACATTATTGGTAGTTTCCTTTTCGGTAATTTTAATATCTCCAGCAGTGTGGACATATTTGGGTTCGCCGGCAATAGCTGAAGGAGTTCTCTCTGTGCCGATCTTGATTGCTCCCTCTTCTGTCCTGATCTCGCCCAAGGTCATGGTTTCTGAGCCGTCAATATAGACATTACCATTACCTTTGGCTTCAATCACCCCGGCGCTTTGGGTAAACTCTCCCGCGCCGTTACCGTCATAATCGGCAAATAATCTGACATCGCCGCTTTGGGCGGTGATTTCCGCAGAGGTCTGGATATCATTTTGCGCCAGCACGGTGATGGCTTTTTCTGCCGCTAAGAATCCGGCTAAGTAGACATTCTCCGGCACTGCCTCATCGGCTTTGCCGATTTCGATTTCCGTGGCTTCCAGAGCCGCATCTATTACTACATCCCGCTGCGTTACGATGGTGATTTTACCGTCACGCTCGGCTACTTTAGTTGCTTTGACATAACCTTCCAGGTTGATGGCGGACCTAAAGATGCCGGATATACTCTCTGCCTTTAGCATCACTACCCCGCCATCAGCCTCTAATCTGCCTGTATTTTTAATCTGGTCAAGGATGGGTTTACCGTCTTGATCATAGACTCCTGCCGCCACCTCTTTGTCTATTGCCACAGAAATAAGGCTGTTACCAGCCATATTTAAAGTAACCTTATCGCCACTGGCCAGGGCGATAGTCCCGACTTTAGCAATGATCGTGCCTTGGTTCTCGATCGCGCCGGCAATTAAAACGCCGAAGCCGCCGTCCCTGACGGTAATAGTCCCCTGGTTGCGTAGCAACATATCCAGCTGCTCTTTAGAGAGTTTTTCAAAGACATATTTGGAACTTAAGAAATCAGAATTGGTGATATCGCGGGTGGAAGCAATCAAACTTCCCACATCTATATTGGCATTCGGCCCGATAAAGATGCCGTTTGCGTTTACCAGAATAAATAAGCCGTTACAGCTTAAATTACCTAAGATATCGCTGGGGAGGTTGCCTAAGACGCGGTTTAAAATAGAGCTATCCACTGAAGGCAGGCGCACGATTACCGACTCGCCGCTGCCGATACTGAATGAGCCGTAGTTGATGATCGCCTGGTTGGAAGCATTAATGGCTAAGGTATTCGGGTCAGGATTAGAAAAGGTGGCTGTCCCTGCGGCTACGGTGGGGTCTGTAGGCAAGGCAAAGCTAGGGCTTCCCGCCGTCGCCAGTAATAAACCCGCGCTTAAAATAATCAAGCCGATTTTAGTGAAAATGTGTTTCTTCATTTTTCTCCTGCCCATTATGCCCGTTGTTCATTGCCTTTAATATTTCGCCTGCTAAGTGACCATGGGCTAAGTCTATCTGCTTCACGTCGATTCCTAGCTCCATTAATAAATCGACCAGCTCGGCAAGGATATGCGCGCGCGAAAGCTTTGAGCCTTTATAAAACAATGCGTCCTTTCCTAATTTATCCAGAAAATCAATTTGCTCCCGCGTCAAAAAAGTGACTGTCCTTAATTTAGTCATTTTATTTCTCCTAATAAAAAAGCCCACTCTATCCTATTAGAATGGGCTTATAGCATTTCGTATCTTGATTTCGGCAACTGACTGCCATGCCCCGCGCTTACGCGGAGATTAGGCTCTATAGCTTTGCGCCCCATCCTTTCGGATAGTTTACCTTTATCGTCTTCCCTTTATTCTGAAAGAACTATATTCTTTACATATAAAGTATATCATTCCTTGTGCAACTTGTCAACTTACACACCCCTTTTTTAGCTTTTTTGTTGAACAGGGACTGTCCCCTTAGGCAACGAGTAGGCACCCAAACCTATCGGATGGTTTGGTGCCCCGCCTCCTGCGGGGACTGTCCCCGTATTAGAAAATGTCCAATCTGACAGGGATTCTTTTAACGGGAAAGTATTTTCGGAAGCTCTGTTAAGGTATCTTTTATGGGAAGGATTACGATCTCTCCTTCCCGAAGATGGCGTTCTCCGCCATAAATGAAATGCAGCTTGGAGCCGGGATAATCTTTTTGAAAAGCCCTCAATCCTCTAAGCATTGAGTTAGAAATTTTACCTGTCCTTTTAACTTCAAAAGCCAGGATGCCTTTACTTCCGTACAGCACGAAATCTACTTCGGTATTATTGTAAGCCCTCCAATAAAATATATTGTAGCCTGATTTCAAATAGGCATTGATTGCCACCAACTCTTGCAGAAAGAGCGTTTCAAATGCATGGCCGCCGATTTCTTCCGGACTATCAAGAGGGCCCCTTGGTCTTAGTGCGCGATAAAGCCCAACGTCAAAGAAATAAAATTTAGGATGCGTTACCAGGCGCCTTTTAGCCTTTTTTGTAAAGACGGGGATTCTATAAGCGATGAGCAGGTCTTTCAATATTGAGAAATAATTTTCTACCACTTTTCGCTCTACGCTGCAATCGCGCGCCACCGACGAGATATTTAGGACCGAGCCTTGCGAAAAGCTGGCCGCCTCTAAAAATCTGGAAAATGCCCCCAGGTTTCTGGTAAATCCCTCCTGCTGTACTTCTTCCTCAAGATAAGTTTTGACATAGCTTTCTAAATAAGCCTTGGGATCTTCTTCGGTATAAACGCAAGGAAGCTGGCCGTAGCTCAGCGAATGGTCGAGGTTAAAGTCCTCTCCGAGTTCCGCGGCAGTGAGCGGATAGAGATGATATGATAAGGCACGCCCGGCTAATAAGTTTATTCCTTTTCTTCTTATTTTTCTGGCGCTGGAACCGGTTAAAATAAACTTATACTTATTCTTTTCGATAAGCCGATGAACTTCGTTCAGAAGTTCTGGGACTCGCTGGATTTCATCTATAATAATCCAGTCATCAAAATTCTTTGGTATAAGGTTTTCCAACCTTTGAGGATTGGCCAGAAGGTCATTAAAAAGCTCGGCTTCAAGGAGGTCTAAATAGATGCCCTTGGTAAATTTTGATTTAACCCAAGTCGTTTTTCCTGTGCCGCGGGGCCCGAATAAAAAGAAACTTTTATCTTCCGGGGGTATTATTAATCTGGAATACATAGTTCCATTTTACATATATTTTTGGAGTTGTCAAGTAAAATCTTTTAGGAACACCCTTTCTACCAATCGGCAGGGTGTCCTCGCTTAGGTACAAGGAACCCGATTACTTTCGTGCCAGGTATTAATAAAGAATGTCCAAACTAAATAGAACTTGACAAAAACAGATGATTATGATAGGCTTTAATTGAGATTAAAATGTCCATAATGGAGGGATTGTGGGCGTAATTTATAAATTAAAACCGGAAATAGTCACTTTTATTCTGGAGAGCAAAAAAGCCGATCCTAAGCTCAGCTGCCGCAGTATGGCCGCCTTGATAGAAACTAAGTTTCAGGCTAAAGTCTCTAAGTCCAGCATTAACGCTTTGTTTAAAGAGAACAGCTTAAGCATGCCGGTGGGTAGAAGGCGCACCAAGAGAAAGTATGCCCTTAAGCTCAAAGGTGTGATTGAAAAGGGACTGTCCCCGAAGGGGACTGTCCCTGTTTTGGAATTTCCGCCAGAAGTAACTAAGCCGATAGAAATGCCGGCGCCCCCGCCTTCTGCCGAAGTTAGGGTAGCAGAGGAAGCCAAGCTTAAAGCCGAAGCCGAGGCAGCAGAAGAAGCGAAGCTGAAAGCTGAAGCTGAGGTAAAGGCAAAGGCCGAAGCCGAGGCAAAAGCCAGGGCCGAGGAAGAAGCCAGAATTAAAGCAGAAGAACAGGCGCGGCTAGAAGCAGAAGCACGCGCCAAAGCCGAAGCTGAGGCGCAAGAGAAGGCTCGTCGAGAGGCAGAAGAAAAAGCGCGTCAGGAAGCAGAGGCTAAAGCTAAGGCAGAAGCCGAAGAAAAAGCGCGCAAAGAAGCCGAAGAAAAAGCAAAGCTTAAAGCGGAAAGAAAAGCCAAAGAGGAAGCGGAAGCTAGGGCCAGAGAAGAAGCGGAATTAAAAGCTAAGGCAGAAGCCGAAGAAAAAGCGCGCATAGAAGCGGAGGAGAAAGCGCGCCAAGAAGCAGAAGCCGAAGTCAAGGCCAAGCATGAAGCGGATGAGCGCGCGCGCGCAGAAGTCGAGGCCCGCGAAAAGCGCTTAGCCGAAGAAATAGCCCGCAGGGAAGCAGAAGAAAAGGCAAAGTTCGAAGCCGCATTAAAGGCTCAGGTAGAAACAGAAAGAAAAGCTGCAGCTGAAGCCGAAGCCAAGGCCAGGGCTGTAGAGGAAGCTAATCTTAAAGCCGCTAAAATTGTCCAAACTGAAGGCACATTTACGGGTTTAGGGGCGATTTTGCTGAAATCCGCGGATTATCTTTTAGGCGGAAGCCGCTTTATTGCTGATGTAATCAACAGCCGCTTGAAAAACGAAGAAAAAGAGTTTTTAGCCAAAACTGAGTTTTTCATCTACAATAGCCTCTTTGAAGTATCAGTCGTTGCCCAGAGCAAGCCGGATTACGGCTTATGGCCGCTGTTAAATTATAGGTTCAGCCCTGAAGAGCTGTCAGGTTATCTGAATGAATTACAGGCAATTAAAGCCTTGCCAATGGACATACTGCGCACAATTGCCAGTGTCTTGCAGGAAGTGCGTGGGATCAAAGTAAACTTATCCGACGGCACAGCAGTCTATTTAGACGGCCAGCTGCATACAGCCTGGTCCACGGTGCATATCCCCTATAATTTTTCCACAACTATTTATAATATAAAGACTTACGTAAAAAGATATTTTCAGGAGGACGCGCCTTTCGTGCTTTTTATGGCTCCGGGTTATGATTTGCCGACCAAAGAGTTTTTTGATTTTATCTTAGGTTTAGAGGGGGATGAAAAGCGGATTATGAGCTTAGGCCTTTACAGCAACAGGTTTGAAGAGATAGAAATTATACGGGTAAACCCGATGAAAAAGCGCCATTTTATCTTTGGCCTCTGGCCCTGGCAGTTTGCCGAATACCGTCAGGTCAAGACGTTGGGCGAGTTTAAGCCCTTTCATTTCGCGCCTTTAAAAAAGGACTTTTATCTGGCGAATATAGAATTAGACTTGATACAACCTGATGCAAATAAAAGTGTTACATTAAGAGGCTGTGCCTTAAAGGCCGGTCCTGCCGAGAAGGCGCGGCTCTTGATCCTGAGCAATTTCCCCGCGGAAAAATTAAATCTGGAAGAGCTGGCTTCTACTTATCTTAACCGCTGGCCAAACTTGGAAGAGGCCTTTCAGGATTATAGCCGCAAAGTCGAATTGTTCACCTACACCGCCACCTCCCAGCGCTTTTTCTCGACGGAGAACCTGGAATTGCCCAAGGGAGCGGATTTTGATATCAGCGCGATATTCAGTTATTACCTGAAAGCCCTGGATCTCTATGCCCGCTGGCACCTCCTGCCTATCGGCTATGAGGATAAGGATTTCCCGACGGCAAAAGAGCAGTTTTATGGCTTAACCTGCCGGATGGAGGCGCAAGAGGATAGCCTTTTGGTGACCTTTCAACCCCCTGCGGGATATCCGTATTTAAAGGCGCTGGAATACGCCTGCCGCAGGCTGAATGAAAAGGAGATTATTTTCACCGGGGGCAAGCGGCTCTGGTTCTTAGCGTAGGGACTGTCCCCGCCAGAGCTAAGCTATTGAATCCTAAGGGGACTGTCCCTAAGAAAGCGGTTTCTTAAAGTAGCGAAATATCATTGACAGCGCTAGTTATAAATGCTATATTTTAACTGTAGTTGAAACAATAAAAGACGGCAACGGATGATCCACTTAAGGAGGTTAAGTGGAGAGAAAAGCCACGGCGGTGCTCGTCAACAATTTGGATGCAAACTGCTTTAGGGTCGGAAGCGAGGACTTTAAGCCGGGTTACCGAAAGCCGAAAATATTTTGGTAAAACGGTTTTTTTATTGGAGGATTAGAAATGAGTTTTATAAAGTCTTTAAAAATCCGCAAAGGCAAAAAAGGACAGGCGGCTATAGAATATTTTGTTCTTTTCGCGGTGATTACAGCCCTAACAATTGCGTCGGTAGGCCCGGGATTAAATTTTTTGGTAAATGTAAAAAGAACTTTGCAAGGAACAAGACTAACCGTGGGATTCTTTGGGAGGGTCGCCTCTCGCATAATTAATCCGGGGTAAAAGATGAAAAAAGGCCAAAGCGTATTGGAATATTCAGTGATTATTGCGGTAGTGGTAGCAGCGCTAATGGCAATGAGCACCTATGTGCAGCGCAGCCTTAACGCAAACCTTAAAGTTATAGAAGATCAGGTTAACGCAGAAGTAGTCAGGCCATAGTATAAAAAATAAGGAGGTGAGTACATGTTAAGAAAGAAGAAAGGGCAGAATACATTGGAGTACATCATTATTCTGACGCTAGTCGTTGGTGTAGTTGCCGCTTTTGTGTTCACTATGAAACAAGATCCCAGTAGCACCGGTGTAGGGCAGTTAATGAATAAATCAGCGACAAAAATTGGGGACAGCTCGGGGGAGATATTGAATATGACAAAATAAAGAAGAATGATTGGAAAGGAGAAGATATGGCAAGAGTAAGATACGGAAGAGGCCAGAGCATCTTGGAATATGTGTTGGTAATTACCGCTATCATCGGGGTTATTCTCTTCGCGGCTAAAGAGTATATTAAGCCGGCCGTAAATAAAACCCTTACTGATGCGGATACTGCGATTCAGAATGTAGCGAAGAAGTTCTAAAATATCGACCAAAAGCCAAGGAGGTGAAAAAAATGCTAAGGTTATTCAGGAATAAAAAGGCCCAGAGCACCGCTGAATACGCGATTCTCATCGGCTTAGTAATAGCAGCAGTAGTCGGGATGCAGACTTATGTTAAAAGAGGCATACAGGGTAGATATAAGGATGCAAGTGATCAGTCTGTGAAAGCACTTGAAGATCATCAGGACTATTGGAATGATATTGGCGCTAAGCAGGGCGTGGAGCTAAGTAATCAGTACGAACCTGAGGGGCTGAGCGCTGTGTCAACTTCGACAACCGTAGCCGGTTCGAAGGATACTTCAAAGATGGACAAGGGAGGTAAAGTAGCACGTACTACTGATCAGACGACTAGGCAGGCAAAAGATGATTATCAGGAATATCGCTTTGGTGAGCCGGGAAATCAGAATCCGCCTTAAATCTTAAGCAAAGGTTTGTGAGCGGTTAAGATAGTGTTTTTAGCAGGGATTAAGGGAGGTGATAAAGTGATGCCTAAAAATAAGCTGGGACAAAGCACTCTGGAATATGCGGTGATTATTGCAGTAGTAGTGGGAACTTTATTGACCATACAGATATATATGCGCCGCGGCGTGCAGGGAAAACTGCGTGAATCCACAGATAAAATCGGCGAACAGTATTCCGCCGGCCGTATGACTTCCAAATATACCACTACACAGACAGGCGATCAGGTTACAACGGAACGATTTGGCACACAGGAGCTAGGAGTGGGCACATCTAGATATGACGTAGTAACTCCGGCTGACGTAAAAAGAAGCGCCTTAGGAAACGACGCCGAAAAGGTGAATACGGATTTAAAGGACGAAAAGCTATACGAATAATAACTAAGGAGGTGAACAATAATGTTAAGACATAAAAGGGCCCAAAGCACTGCCGAGTATGCTATTGTGATTGCTTTGGTTGTTGGGGCGGCTATGGCCATGCAGGTGTATTTAAAGAGAAGTATGCAGGGCGGTATAAGATACGCCGTAGATAAAGCCGCTAATGTCACGGGCCAGTATGAACCGTATTATCTCGAATCTAGTTATACCAATACTGAAAAAGGCTACACCGAGACGGATGAGACCAAATTAGGTGGCGCGGTCAGCCGTCAGTCTCTTGATAGGAGGACAGAGCGTAGCGGGGCCCAAACAGTAAAGGTACCGGTACAACAGTAGCCATAAGCCAATAAGGAGGTGAGTATAGCGATGTGTATGCACAAAAAAGGCCAAAGCACCTTGGAATATGCCATAATTGTCGCTGTGGTGGTAGCGGCATTATTCGCCATACAAATTTATATGAAACGCGGCGTGCAGGGAAAACTGCGCCAGTCCACTGACGATATCGGAGCGCAATTTGAGGCTAACGCAACCTCTAATCAGGTAGACTTTGAGACAACGAAAGATACAACCAGCGTGCAGACAATCCAGAATCGAGTAACTACGTCTACCTTACAGTCGGGCGGTGAAACAAAAGAAAAGAGCGCAGAAGATGTTGCAAGTTGGAAGCCGCTGAGCGGGATTAAACCGTAGGGTCACAAGGCAACTAAGCGATATAGGTATAGACAAAATAGCGCAAAAATGGTAAAACTAAGAAGAAATAGCAGAGCTCAGAGTCTGTCCGAGTATGTTTTGCTTATTGCGGTTGTTACTGCCGCGCTCATAGGGATGCAGACCTATATGAAGCGCGGCGTGCAGGGAGTAGTGCAGGTGGCCGCCGACGCTATCGGCGACCAGAAAAAGGGCTTAGTAGAAGTTGATTACGACCTTCTCTGGAAAATGAAAGGTTATTCAAATATAAGTACTACGGTGGATGAACACCAGGTTCCTTATAAAAAGATAAATAAAGACTTAGAAGGAAGGGTAACGACTGAAAGAGACGAGCGGTTTAAAAAAGAGGGAATTCTTTCTCAGGGGATGTGGAGTGAAAAAGAATAAGGCTCAAACAACCTTAGAAGTGGCGGTGTTAATTACCTGCATCGTAGCTGCTTTAATAGCAATGGCAGTCTATCTTAAGCGCGGCATGCAGGGCAGGTTCAGGCAGCTGGCCGATGAATTGGGTGAGCAGTATGCCCCGAAAAAGACTACCGGCTCATCTGTAGTTTATTCCTATAGCAACACGACAGATACGGTAATAACTTGGAGCGAGAAGGCATATAATGAAGCGCACGGCACGCAAATTGACTTTAATGACGATGGAGATTTTGACGATACAGATGTATTTGCTACCGAAACAAACAGCATACTTAATAAAGGATGGACCAATACCAGCGGCAATGAAAACGTGAGAAAATTGGGGTCATCACTTTTCGATGAATAAGGTAAATAATAAAGCCCAGTCATTATTGGAGCTGGCAATTTTCGGCTCGCTTTTAATCATGCTTCTGGGTGTTTTGATAAATTATGGCTTAAGGTATAATTTTCAGCATCAAGTCAGCTGGCGGGTTTTCAGGCAGGCGCTTTATGATGCGGAATATTCGGCACAAGACAATAAGCCCTCCAGCGTTTCCAGTATAATGATTAAAGATATACACGTACCTGACCCTTCCAGCCCTACAGGAATCGGGCAGATTTTCCCGGTTGCCAGTTCAGCAACCAGCCCGATACGTTCGCACCGGTTATACGAGAATCCGGAAAACGCGCTGGAATTAAACCGGATGGATATCCACGTCTCCGACGGTAAATATCAGCCGGGCAGCCCGGCCGGCTATTCTACCCAATCCTTTAAGACTCAGGCCTTCAGGACGGAGCGCGATGTCAACGAGCGCCAGTACGAAAAATACGAGGAGATATACGGAGCAAGCAATGTCTGGTGGGACGATCTGGAGCCGGACCTGGCGAACAGAAATTACCGCAAATGTAGTGATTGCAGGAATATCGGGTGGGAGCCAGCTCCACAAGGCAATGCAGAATGTAATTTTTTTCAGCCGTATACCGGATATGCTATGATGGACTTAGGGGCTAATCCTTCCGCTAATAACTATTATTGGTGTAAAGGCCCAAGGCAGAATGGTGTCTGTGCGGAATGCTGGAAGGAGTTGGTAGGTATAAGTATTGGAGGCGACAATTGCACTTTAACATCTTTTGAGGAGGCCAGAAATTATCCTCCGGGAAGCTGTCTCCGTGGTCCTTGGGGTTGGCGGTGTCTTGACTACACCTTTCCCATATATATACTCGATACTACAGCCGCAGAGATTATAGATAAGGATTCCCTGACCGCGCAGTGCCGGATGATCGTGGATAGGCAGTTCTGTTTCGATGAGTGCAACAAGGCTAGAATGTTAGGACAAACGGAGGCGGAGAATTTGACGCGTTGCGATGAAATATGTATTGAGAGCACTAACCGCCCTAACGAGCAACGGGAGCAATACTATAATGATCATTATGGCGGCGCCTGGTATTGCGGAGACTACGTGAGGTACCATGAAGGCACAGTCCGCTATGACACCTTTGATTTTCCGGTGATAGAGGAAATCTTCCGCCACACATATAAAGCTAAAGCAATGGGCTTAAGCCCGGATTTGCTTACCACAACTAATAAAACCGAGACTTTAAGCAAAAGAGAGCTCCTGCAGCAGATTCAAACCAGGGACAGCGTTTATCTGAACCAGGCCACAGTGAGGCAGATCCACTACCTTAATCAAGTGAGCGACGGAGGGTATCTGCTGCGTCCAGATAGGCCTACGTCGAGCATAGACTGGCTTTACAGTAACCGGACCATAGATATGGATTGGTCCAATAAGACGAGGAAGTAATTAGCGCAGGAGAACTAAAAAGCAGATGTGTGTTAGGGCGAAGAAGAGTTTATTATTTTCTACCGCCGTAGCCGGCCGCAGGAGCCAGAGAAAGGCGCAGGTTACCTTGGAGCTGAGTATTAGTATTTTTCTTATGCTGCTTTTGCTGGTAGCTACAGCAAGGATATTTGTCTGGCTGAGCAGCCGGATGGTTCAGCGACAAGTGGATTATGAAGCTACAGCTGTTGCCGCAGGAAGCGTAGAGGTGTCCACACCCAAGCTCGTGTGCACTAAGTGTTTAGACGTCCTAAACGGAAGGGAAATACAACCGCCAGATCCTTGTAACCGCCCTTACATTTGCAAGGCATGGCGCTATGTTACGCCTCCTGACTCTACGCCGGGGATAGTCGATGAACAGAATGAGCAGGATTATCCGAAGCTGAATATATTTGAGAATTGGCCTAAAGGAAAATAGGGCGATGATAAATAAATTAAGCAAGACAACCTCATTGAGAAATCTCAGGTGCGGGGACTGCGCCGGCCAGATAGCCACTTTTATTCTCCTGATCCTTGTGGTCGTCCTGATATTGATTATGGTCTTTGTAAATATCGGGGAAGTCGCTTTGACCGCCACCAAGGTCTCTACCGTTGCCGACGCGGCTGCGCTTTCCCTTGGCTCACAGCTGCTTTCGCGGGCAGCGCATTTTCGCAATATAATGAGGCAGCCGCTTCCGGGAGGTACTTATATAGAAGGAACGGAAACTTCGCCTCCCAAAATATGCAAATCTAATGGTATATTGGATGTTATTTTGGGGTTTATCGTAGCCGCCATAGTAATATTAGCGACCCTGGTTATCGTAATTTTAACTGGCGGCTTGGCAGCGCCTGTGTTAGTAGCTGTGCTTGCTGGAGCAGGCTTATTAGGAGGGGGGATAGGTGGTTATATAGGAGGAGGGTTGCAGTCGCGGGTGACTGCTGCGGGAGATAGATTTAGATGGGGGGGCGCGTCAACTTGGAACAGCGCGCTAAGCGGTATGGCTATAGGGCTAGCAATGGGTTTAGCTGTCGGGGGAGCGTGCGTCTTTACCGGCGTAGGCGTTGCTGCTGCCCCACCGCAAGTTAGCACAAGCGTTGTTGGTTTTTCTGAAGCCTTGACTAAGGCCGCCGAAGCTACGGCAGCCGGCGCTAAGGCTTCAATGATTCCGGCGGCATCAGACCTGTTCGCTCCTGTTATCACAGGCTTGACCCAGGTAACGATTACTATGCCAGGAGTAGCATCGATTTTGGTGCCGGAAGCATTGGTAGCTGCCATACTACTTACCGGAGGCGCGCAATACCTATCCTTTAGACAATCAGTAGAGATAGGACAGAAGGGCTTAAAGAACCTCGCCGCTGCCTTTAGCTCTTTTGCCCGGGCATTAAGAGGCCTGCCTCAGCCCGATCAGATAAAAGAAGGAATAGCCCTGCAGGTATTAAGTAATATTGTTGACGACCCGCAGATGACAAACAGCACATTCGAATATGACTGCAATCATGATGGGTCTATCGACCCGCAGTTTGAAGTGGGCCGCGACCCCTGCGATGTTGACGGAGACGGCAATTACACAGAATCCACGCCTATGTTTGCTTATTGGTGGCTGGATCGGCTTAATATGCAGAAAATAAAAGTCGATAAGATAAAAGATTTTCTCAAAGGGTATATTTATCGTGACCCCGTTCCAAAGCAGCGTAATTTACCAGAGTTTAAAGCGTTTCTCAAGGGTTTGATTTCCAACGTCGAACTCGAATCGCCTCCGAGGGCCCCGGGCATTTTTTGTAGGCAGAACAATAAGGAAAACCTTTGTTGTATTAAGGGTAACCTGTGGCAGGATAGTCCGGTTATTTTTTTCCTGCGCCGCCTGATGGATATAGGGTTATGGAACACCGATGAGGAAAAAAAGCTTTTTTCAGGGAGCCGGCCGGCACAGTTGGGGCAGACGCCCGTGGATACAATGGACCTGATATGGTACAACTTGCAGCAACTGGATGAATCGCTGGAAGAGTTAATAGATGAAGGGACGCAGAACTCTTTTTACACGGTAATTTCTGACTGGCGGTTCTGGTTTGACCAGTTTTCCCAAGCTCCTTATAAGGATGATAAGCCGCTACCCGAAGTAGTATTTTACGGGACTCCGCCCGGGTGGGCGAATCCGTTTCCGGGCTTAGAAGCTCTTAGGAATAAGATACAGAGCAAAATGGAGAGTCTTACTGCCTGCGTTGTCGATCCCACTACTGGCTTTATATTGCCGCCCAATCCTGTCCCCTGCAAGAATTATAGCTGGAATGGTCATAGCTACGAGGTCGTTGCTGTTCCGTATCCCCCCGGCGGTGGTCTTTATTCAAAGGATATCAAGGCAACGATTGAAAAGCAATTTATTGTAGAGCAATATGTCCCCTTATTTACTGCTTTCAATCAATATCTCTATACGCTCTACGGTCCGGGTGAATATCCAGGGGGCGACTATGGGATAAGAAATTGGTTAGATCAATTAGAGCAAGGGTTGAGCTTTGATCCCCCGCATCCTGTTTATGGCCGGTATTACTACTTTTCCCCGGCTTATTATAATTGGACTGATTCCCGCGGCAAGCACTCCGTAAGCGTAGAGATGCCGGCCTACTTTGATTTTGCGCGTATGGAGATGTCAGAAAAAGATAGTTTTAATAATTATGTCAAAGAAATTTGTTTTTATCTTGACCATTATAGCGGCTCAGGCAATGACCACTGGGTGAAGGTGACGCGGATGGATGAGGCGCGCAAGTCAGCGGGCTTGCTGGGGGTGTGGAACCCCTGGGCGAATTATCATGTGGATGGTGAGTGGCTTAGGGTTACCCGTAAGACAAAGGTAGAGTATGGATTATACCAAGGAGCAAGTTATAGGCCGTTTGTGAAAATTAAAGAAAAAACAAGCCAATGGTGATCAAGATGGATAAGGATTACAGGTTGCTTATCTACGTTTTTATTATCAGTATCCTGGCTGCCGGGATTATGTTTTTCACGAACAAAGAAAAACAGGATGTGGAGTTCTGCCGTGACGTAATCTTTAAGGGGATGATTGAAGGGAAGGCTTCGGTAGGGGAATTTATCGATTGGAATAAGCTGATTGCCGTGGGAGTTGACGTGGGAGCGGGTTTCGCTAAGGCGCCTAATGAGGCAGAGCGGCGTAATTATAAAGAGGTCTTTATCAGGGGGGTAAGCTTAGGGTTTGCCTATACCGGCGGGAAGCCGAACGCCCTCGCTGACTGGAGAATATTTAGCCAAACAAGAGAGAGGGTGGTTATCGCCGCAGACTACCGCCCGGGCAAAAGAAGAATGCTCTTTACCCTGGCTAAAGGCGAGAAGAGAAAACTGGTGGGTTTAGAGGTGGTGGAGATAAAATGAAAAATGCCAAGAAGGCGTTTATTTCAATAGAATACGCTTTCCTAATCCTCATAATTGTGGTAGCATTAATTGGGATGGCGATATACCTGAAGCGGGCTATTTCAGGCAAGATGCGGGAAGTGGGAGATACCTTTGGCCACGGTAGGCAATTCGATCCCTATACAACGCATCCCTAACAGAAAAATTAGGAGAATTATCCGGCAGTGCTAAAATTTTTGATTTTTCTCTTTAGCTTCGGGGCAGTGGCCTCGCTTTTTTATGTGCTGGCGCCTTTCTTTCTTGCGCGCTATGGCCGCGCGCATAAAGAGGAAGCCAAGCGGGCCGCCGGGAAATTAGAAGAGATGTATGTCTGGGTAGAGCAGAAGAAGCTCGCCCTCTACTTTTCCGTAAGCCCGATCGTCTTCGCAGTCGCCTCCTTCCTTTTATTCCAGAATATAATTTTGATTTTTGCCGGGGCTGTGATCGGTTTTATCCTGCCGATGCTGGTCATCCGGCAGATGGAAAAAGTCCGCAGGGCTAAGTTTGGCGCCCAGCTAAGCGATGCCTTGGTGAACCTGAGCCAGTCTTTAAAAGCCGGCCTATCCTTGCTCCAGGCAATGGAAGTCTTAACCGAAGACATGCCTGCGCCCATCTCCCAGGAGTTTGCGCTGATGGTCAAAGAGAATAAAATGGGAGTTCCCCTGGAGACTTCTTTTGAGCGCCTGAATAAAAAGATGGGCTCTGAAGACCTGAATTTAATGAGCACCGCTATTCTGGTAGCGCGGGAAACCGGCGGAAACCTGACCGATATCTTTACCCATTTAAGCGAGAATATCCGGATCAGAAAAAGAATCAATGATCAGATTAAAACCCTGACTACGCAGGCGAGGTGGCAGGGGATGATTATGTCGGTCTTGCCTATTATCTTTGCCTTTTTTGTGATCAGCACCAATAAGCAATTCTTTGATGTGATGTTAGAATCAGAAGTGGGCAGGATTCTTTTGGTCTGGTGCGTGGTTTCGGAGGTAATCGGAGCGGTAATGTTAAATCGTTTAAGCCGCGTGGAGGTGTAATGCCGGTTTTAATCTACGTATTGCTATTTAGCGGGATCTTAAGTATTTCGCTCTTTTTTGTCTTGCGCCGGCCTATGCAGTTGTCTCCCGAGCTGAAGCCGCAAGCCCCGAAATTATCCCCCAAGGATGAATTCATAAAGGTCCCTTTATTTTTTACCCGCCCGCTTTTTCCCCTTAACCGGATTATTTTATCTAAGCTAAGACGGCAGGCAGTAATGGATAAATTGTCATCCGCCGAGATAAATTTGCTGCCCGAAGATTACTTAGGGATAAAAGAATTATTAATGCTGGGTTTATTTTTAGGGGTATATTTGACGCTGAAAAGGTTTGAGCCTTTGTGGGGTTTGATTATTTTTGGCATCGGATTTTTATTGCCGGATATTTATCTAAAGATACGTATTCAGAAGCGTAACCGGATTATTATAAAGGTATTGCCTGATGTGATCGACTTGCTTACTCTCTGCGTCGGCGGAGGGCTAGATTTTATGCAAGGCCTAGATTGGGTGCTCCAGCGTTCAAAGCCCAGCCCCCTAATTAAGGAATTAAGTATGGTTACTCAGGAAATTAAAGTAGGCAAGTCACGGCAGGAGGCATTAAAGGCGATGAGCAGGCGTTTAAATATTACGGAGGTTTTTTCTCTAGTGAATACCTTAGTCTCTGCGGACCGTATGGGCACTCCGGTTTATGATGTGTTGAATGCCTTAGGCGAAGAAACCCGCCGTCAAAGGTTCCAGAGAGGTGAACGCCTGGCTTTACAAGCCCCGATTAAGATGCTCTTTCCCCTTATCTTCTTCATCATGCCGGTAGTGGCAATTATTGTCGGCGGCCCTATCCTTATCCAATTTATGCAGGGCGGTTTTGGTTTAAAAGGACAAGGATTTTAAACCAAGAATCTTTAATTTTATCTTGACAAGTGTTTAGCCTATGGTATATTTTATGTAGGCACAAATGAGACTACATAAGGAGGTAGAAAAATGACTCTCGCGACAATTCTATTAAAGGCACCGCACATAGGCATAAGACAATTTAAAGCACGCCTATCCAGACTCTTAAAAGGCGGTAACCCCCTTATTATTACTGAACGCGGGGTTCCTGTTGATGTAGTTATTCCTTATACGGAAGCTATTGAGATGGTCGATCTGATTGATGAAGCTACGGATTTAGAGACATTGAAAGCTGTAGAAGAAGGTCGAAAGGCAATCAAAGCGAAAAAAGAAGGCGTATCTGTACTACGTCTGTTCTCAAGAGCCCGTAAGGCACGTAAATGAAATACCGCCTTTTATTCCCAACGCGTTCTCTCGAAGACAAATTCCATAAGGCGCTGGTAAAACTTCCTCGTAAAGTTCAAGATGCAATTATGGATGCTACCGCAGGACTCGCAGAAAATCCTTATCCGCAAGGTAAGAATATTTTTAAAAAACTTACCCCGCCGCTTAAATTAGTGCAGTATACTGCCCAATATCGACTCCGTATTGACGATTATCGCGTTTTATATGATGTAGATGAAACGCAGAAGATAATCTGGGTATTTGTCCTAAGAAAAAGAGGGGAAGATACATATAAATGATTACACGGATTGCACACGGATTTTACGGTTATACTCTGTGAAATCCGTGGATTTTTTCCGTGAAATCCGTAGTTAAATGTCCACTCTGCAAGCTTAAAAATGTCCAATCTGTAAGGGATTGTCCCCGTAAATGAAGGGTCTGTCCCCGTCAGAGCCATTACTTATCTTCCTAAGGGGGCTGACCCTAAAATAGAGACTAAAACAGGGACAGTCCCCTAAGAACAGCTAATAAGAGACCTGTCGGGGACAGTCCCTAAGTGGTTTTAGCAGGCATAAAACACCCCGGATCAGCGATAAGAAAACGCTCCCTTTTAACTATAAAAATATGCTTGACAAGCCACCTTCTATATATTATACTTTGCGTGTAAATAAGATAAGCCACGGGACGAAAGGGTAAACCCACCGTGAGGTGGGGGCACAAAGCCACGGGTCTTAAAAGGGATTTTTAAAGACAGCCGGGTTACCGAATACCGATGCGAAATCGAGTATTTGATAATCCGGTTTTCTTTTAAGGGATTAAAAAGAAGTTTTCAAAAGACTTTGCAAAACTCGAAGATGAAGAGCCAAAATAAAGCTTATAAAAATGGGGGTAAGGGGGAAATATTGTTTAGAGCTAATATTATAAAAATAGCTCTATTGTTAATTATAGCGACAATCTTCTCGGCTGCTCCTCTTTATGCCGAAAGCAAAACCCTGCAATTAAACAGCCGTCACCAAAAAAGCATTAGTAGATCTTCGCGAGGCAATAATTTCAATGTTATCCCATCTCTGACTGCCCCTGCGACAAGGATCGCACCCGCCAAGTCTTTTGCTCCTTTAGTGCCAAAAATAAAAGTCAGTGCCCCCACGATTAAAACCATTGCGCCTAGTTTCCCGAAACTGAATAATCGCATTACAGTTATACCTATCGCCAAGATTAATAATTTCAAGACAGCTGTTCCGTTAGTTCCGAAATTAAATAGCTTTACTCCCAAGGCGCTTAAAACAAATCCGAATCTAGCTGTTCCCAAAACAACCATTCCTTTAGTTCCCATTATAAAAGTTACTTCGGGTAAAATAAATACGCTTACTCCGGCGCTAAAGCAACCAGTCGCGCTTAATCTTAAACAGGCGCGAGCGCTTAAACTTATTCCCAAGCAGAATTATTCGGCCAGGCTTCCTATGCGCGGCCCGGCTATCCCCCCCCTAGTTCCTTCAAGGGAAAGACAGCCGGTTTTACCGGTAGCGCCTTCAATTCCGAACAATCCCATAAGTCAACCTACCGGCAGTAATACCGGCAACACCAATAGCAATAATTCAGGGCATCATCACGGAGTTTTAGATGGTCCTTTTTCCGCGCCCTTGATTTTAGGCCTGTTTGGACATTTCCCGGTTTCATCTAAAAGAAGAATAAGCCAGATTATCAGTGAAATTTCACGCAGGTTAAAGAACGGTATCGGCGTTATCTTTGGAGCGCGTTCGCCTAACATAAGTCAGATGGACGGATGTCTCCTCGCATACGTCCATCAGGGGAAAAGAGAGGCAAAATCAGGGTACAAACTTGGATGGTCACAAGAAAATTGTGGCCTTTTTTGTTTTATAGAGGACAAAAAGGCAGCGGTTAACCAGCCAGAAGTAAAAATTGAAGCCTTAAATAGGCGGAATGAGAGGGCGAAATGGGCATATTTGTAATAATAGCGATAGCAGCGATTGGAGTTTTTGGAATAATGGGGCCGACAGAAAGAGCTAGAATGAATAATAATAATGGTAAGGCGGCATTTACAATTGTCAAAGGCATAGGAGGCGCCGGTTACCAATGGCGCGATCACCAAAGGCCAAGTAGAAGGCCCGGCGATTTTAACCCACTTGAGAGGCCGTATAATATTATTAGGCCTGCTAAGCCTCCGGCTGGGGCCAAAATACCAAAATTGAATAAAAAAATCGGCGTTCCTACAATCAAAAAGATAAATCAAAGATCGTTTTTAAAAGAAGTAAAGGCCCCCTTAAAGACTAACCTGGGTATGAGCAAGCATAGAGAAAGGGCGTTTTCTAAAGTTACTTCAAACCGCGCGAATAGCGCTTTACAACGTACTTCTGCAAATAAGTCGATGAAGAGTACGGTTATTGAGATTAAACAGATTGGCAAAATAGGGCACTTAAACAGATAAAAAATGGAAAAAGCAACCCGTACAGAAAAATTAGAAGAAATATCCCGCGGAAGCAGGATCGGAGAAGCCGTAGAGGTTTCTGATTCTGCTGTAAGTTCTTTTACGGGAAAGAACGAGAAGCCGCATTTTCACTCCAACTTTAAGGCCTGGATCAGGGTAGTAGCCTTTGTAGTAGTGGCTATTTTTATTCCTCAGCAGGTAGCTCAAGCAGTAGAATATGACTGGCGCGTGCTCTGGCAGAGGCCTGCGGTTGGTACACTCAATACTTTTGCCCCGGCCTATCTTAAAGATACCCGCAGTTTGGACATTCCGCTGGCGGTGAGGAACATCCTTAAAGATATTTCCGGTAAGTCCGTCAATGCTATCAGGTTATCTCCGGAACTCACCTTAAAATTAGAAAAGCCCTTAAACATCAGCAAGCAGCGAATAGATGAGATTTACGAATGGTTAAAAGGCAGGCCCTGCGGCACAAAAGCGCTATATGATTATTTAACTTATGCCGGCGCGCAGGTAGCCGAGCAGGATATCGCGGTTTTAGCCTTAACCGTGGATATTTTAAACGGGGTAGTCAAGCCTGAAGGTAACCCGGAAGTGATTAAAAACTCATTATTTGCCTTATCTCAAGCTTCAGCATTCTTTGGCCACAAACTCTACCCGGCAAAAATAGACTTCAATCAGGGACAGTCCCCTAAGAATAACACACTAATAGACTTGTCGGGGACAGTCCCTTTTATCGCCCACTTAAAAGGCGATCACTATGTCTTAGTTGCCCGCATTTCTGGAGATAAGGTTTATTTTATTGATGAGCATAAAGAAGAATTCCTGCCCAGCGAGAAGTTCCTTGAAGGATTTTCCGGATATATTTTAAGCGAGAAAAAAGAGGCGGTCGGCTTAACCGCCATCGCTGATAGTGAAGCCAAACTTATTTTAGGGGCAAGGAGATACAGAGGCAAGTACCCGGATTTAAGCCCGCTTTTCCAACAGCCAGACTTGAGGGCAACGGCAATCAACTTAGGGATGACGGTGTTAACTGCTATACCCGGTATTTGCAGCGGAGGAATCACTGATTTAGCGGTTGCGCAGTTTACCGGCCAATTAGGCACGATAGCAACTTATGGGTTATCCAAAACAGGAATGAATCCGGGGCTCGTCCAAGCCATCAGCACACTGGCAACTACAGCTTTTTCTTACGGCGTCACAACCAAAATAGAGCCAAAGCAATTTATGCACATTAAAGATGCCGTTTGGAACGCTCAATCGTCCTTTACGCGGGGTTTACAGGTAGGGTTAGGAATGGGCGCACTTAAAGCAGGAGCCAGATATATAGCTTACCTGTCAATAAAGGACTCTGCTTTCTATAAAAAGAATCCTGAACTTGCCCTTGAGACAGCTAACTTTACCGCGGATTTTTTATCGTATGGCTTAACCTCCGGCTTTATTTCTTCAGCAGGGCTTACCAGGTATTGGGGGAAGAAGGACGGCGCACTCGTAGGGATTGTGCCTAAAGGGAATTCCTCTGATTTTTGGCGCGGGCTCGCCGCCCCAATTAAAGAAGTACAGTTTGTATCTTCATCTCTGGGGAAAATAGCCGGCTTGGGTATAGATTATAAGGATTATGAAAATTTTTTGAACAGAAAGTCTGCGCTTCCTAAGTATAAGAGCGTAAATGGCCGGCCGACATGGATGGATTTAAGCGAAGAAGACCGCGAAGAATGGACGAACCGTAACAGTTTCTCCCGGAGCTTGGGAGAGTTTGCCGGTTCCTTTATCGGTGGGGTCGGGGGCGCGATCTCTGCCGGCCAGCCGGTTAAGGTAGTGCCGCTATTAGTGGATAGCGCAATCGGTGCCGGAAGCACGTGGTTACTCGATTCCACCTTGACCAAATTCGCCGGGACATATAAAAGATGCGAGGACGGGGTATACCGCAATGACTGGGGCCTGACACGCAGTGATATGGCGCTTATCGCCTACTCTGGATCGGCTCTGGTTAATGTCCTCTACCAGACTGGCTGGCATGGGAATTGGGGTAATATTCTCAATAACTTCAAAGATAATTTTGTGGAGAAAGTCATTGTCAATTACGGCACTTTAGGTAGGACATCTCCTGCTTATACCGAAGGCATGGCAGGCTGGACGCTAAATATGTATATCAACAAGGTCAATGAAATGGCGGGGATAGACAATTTTCAAGCTAATGCCGACCGGATGATGCGGGCGATGGGTTACCTGCCCTTTGACAAAGACAAAGACCCGCTTTACCTTAAACCTTATGACTATGATCTTCATGATTCCGAATCAAGAAAGCGCGCCGAAAAGTATAGCGATTATCAGACTGCCTGGAGAGATTTTGTAAAGGACGGAAACTTGGAGAGTCTTTTTCCGAAGTATGCGATGATTGAATACGGCGCAGCCACTCTCCATTCAGCCGCGGCGCAGAACGCAAGCGAGTTTACTTACACCGCCGCTTCTGATTTATGGAGGCTGGCGAGGACTGTCTGGAATATATTTGATAATCATAACCCGGTGACCGGCTACCAAAAGATAAAAGATACAATAAACATCGCAAAGATAGATGAGATTTTGAAGTCTCCTGATTTGACAGGTTCTTCCGAAGTGCAAAAGATCAAGGTGTTAGTTGAACTCCAAAAATCAAATCCAAACAAGCGCATAAAGCTCGGGGAAGACAGTAAGACAATAGTGCTTGTTTCCGAGGATAAAGATAAAACTGAGGAACTAATAGGCGAGTTATTTGAGCCGCTCGACATGAAAAAGCTTAATGACCAGCTTAGCGACAAACTTCCTATGGGAGTGTTGCAAGCTGACCTATCTGATGAAGACGCAAAGGATACCTTTACCATAGATGTTTCCGGAGTCACCAAAAAGCATGCGCTCTATCTGGTGACGATAGGTAAAAATCCTACCGGAATCTTGCATAAAAAAGTTCAGAATAATCCCGTAGCGGCACAATTTGTGCAATGGAACCTGCCTGGCTGGCAGCCGGACCTGCCGTTGATCAGGGAGGCGGTAGAGAGAGGAAGATTTGGTTGGGGCGATGGCCAGTTTAAGCGCTATTTTGATGCCGATCAGCATTACATAGCGACTTGGATGCCGGAGATAGCCGAGGGAATAACCAGCGGACGCAAGAGCATGAGTATGTGGAAGCTTGATAAAAATAAATTGCTGGAGAGTCCATATTTTATTTATGCGGCTTTAGTCAGAGGAAGCAACCCGACCGTATATTCTTATGATAGTTACAAGCTTATTTTTAAAGATGCAGCGCCGCTGGGGGGCACAAAGCTATTGGCAATGGCGGCGATAAACGGCCACAGGGTATTCGCCATATCCGGCAGAAATATGGATTTTAAATTGCCAGGCATCAGCGGCCCCGATCCTATCGTAAGCGTGGTCGGCGGAGAAATAACTGCAAAAGACTCTGCCACGGAGTTTATCAGCAGCGTTATTGCAAAGAAGGCGGGTAAAAGCAAGGACTTCTTCCTCGCTACAGGAATTATTTCTCTGGCGGTAAACGAAGCAGCAGGGTTTGGTATCGCCAAGCACGCTGGAGTTTCCCCGGCATTTTCCGCACAACAGTGGGAGGATATCAGGCAGATGGTTATGTCGGACGCAACAGGGCCAAATATAGATGTCGCCCTTGTTTTAGCTGAAGCCGCCTTGCAGGATCACACTACCAGATCCAATGAAATTAAGCTTAAGCCGCAAGTTGTTTCTTTGCCCGGCGCGCCAATTAAGCCGTCTATTAAGGTAGCCGACGTTTCCGATTCTAAAGTAAGCTTTGGCAAAAAGACAGAGACGCTGAAAGGAAATTCCGGCGAGACACAAGTAATAGTTCGGGAAGTCAGCGTTCCGGACCGCCTCAAGGTTTCTCAGACCACTACCTTAGAAGAAATAGAGACAGGCACCAGGCAACGCTCTACGGCTGAAGCAACAATGAGCCGTGACGTAGCGGTAGCGGCTCGGGAGACCCCTTCAGAAATCTATATTTTCGGGTCTACCTCTTTGCGGAGCGGAAAGGACATTTTAGATCAAGAAGCAGAGAAGGGTAAAGGTCTACCCGGGAGCATCAAGGCTTCCGATAGAAAGCGGCTTTACTGGTATAACGAAGGCGGGGCAGTGCCGGTAAAAGGCAGGGATGCTTCTCTGCGCGGAAATACTGGGTGGACTTACATGAAAACAATACAGACTTCCCAGACCTTTAATAAAAATGTCTTAGTAGGACAAAAGACCGAGTCAAGAACCGGTTATGGCGAAGCAGTAGATTTAGCATTAGAGGAGACGTTAGGGACGAACTGGCGCAATATTACTCCGGGTTATTCCGAGAAGCCCAGCATGCTCAGTATCCAAGACGATAAGATTAGAAAGACAGAGTACAAAAAGATGAATACTCTGGATGTGCTTGAGGGAGTAAAAAGCGGCTCCTCGGCTACGGGATATGTAACCGTAGCTTTTGACAATACTCCGGCGGCCTTTGGCATCAGCCCGCAAGAGATCATCGAGAAACAGTATAGCGATGTAGATGGCCTAAGTAGCACGACCGGCATTCAGAGGACTATTTCGGGAACAGGGAAAATTTTTGCCGATGCCTTAAAAGGGTTGGAAAAGCAGCCGGAGAATAAAATTTATGCCTTACAAAAGAAAGTCGGTCGCGACCTTCTGCCTTACCTGGCTTTGGCTGCTACACAGGAAATGCCTGCCCGGGATATAGATTACATTGTCGGGAACATAAAGTTTAATCCTACCGGTAAACCGGAAGATGTTATTTTGTGGGGTAGCTTTAGCAACACCGCCGGAACAAGGGGAACGGAGCCTGCATATTCAGCAGATAATCTTACCGCTAGACAAATTCAAGCTAGCTTAAATAAAGCAGGTTTTTATCCCTATCTGCCTGACGGGATAAAAGGTTCGCTGACTAAGAAAGCGATTACGGATTTTCAGAGCGCAAATGGACTTAAGCCGGACGGCATAGTCGGGCCTAAGACCTGGGGCGCATTAGAGGAAAAAACAGCCAGCCCCGATGCCACGGCTATTTCGCAGGTGTCTTTCAATTATAACCCCGCAGGCTTGGGTTTAGTCCAAGATTCCCAAGGTAAAATAAGCCTGCGGCCTAGCTTATCAATGTACGGAGAGATGGGGCTTGCTAATGGCAGATTTACCCGGGCAAGAATAGAAGAAGATTTTATTGTCCAGCTGGCAGAAGGAAAAAGCATGGAGGCTGGCCGGCGCTATGTGGGAGATGGGAATATTGACGGGATAATATTTACCGGCAAGCATTTTAGTTTTGATGAAAATGGCAAGCTGAGCGAAATTGCTCGGTTATCTACGCGGCCAAAAGATGCACAGACTTTTGATTTAAATAAAGAGGGCAGATTAACGAATGACAAAGAGTTAAGCAAATTTAAAGAGCAAGCCAATGCAGGCAAAATGCATCCTGGCCTGACTAGGAAGGTATATACCGTTGACTCTCAGCGTCTTAATGACGCGCTAGAGCCCGGCAGGCCAATAGATTTAGATAATCCATTGGAAACCACAAGTTTACCCGGGATGGAGCAGGCAAGAGATATAGATAAACCCGGGCGGACTTATAAAACCTTGGTTGTGGGTAGCGGCAGTGAGGTTAGGCCGGTTAATGCTTCCCAAGACCCAACACAATACAGACAGGCAGTAAAGGATTTAGACCGGACATTGAGAGAAACCGGCTATATTGTTTCAGGAGAACAAGTAGCCGGGTATTTACTGCAGGCTTCTTCCTCAGGCTCAGGGCCCGCAGATTGGGGAGCAGCCGCCCAATTAGTCAAAGATTATACTAACAAATTAAAGGCTCAGCCCGAAGGTTTGGTTTTCGCCGGCGTAGAGATGAAACAAACCTCTTCTGGAAAAGTTTCTCTTCCCTTAGAAGCGCCGAAAGCGCAACCCGAATTTCAACAAGCAGGTTTAATGATTGACCAGTCCGGCGGCATTCATTTTAACGGCTGGGCTTTCGGGGAAGTAAGGTATGATTTTGGCAAGACCGTCCGTAATGAGGCAGAGGTTACGCCTAGTTTTAATAATCCTGCCCAGAGTTTTGGCCTAACTAAATTAGGAGCGGTCAGCGCCGACGGAAGGACAGTGAAAGTAGGCGGCACAGTGGCGGATGTGGGCGCCTTGAGCAGAGATTTAGCGAATAAGAATTCCGGCTGGCTGGTTGACGGCGCGCCTCGCAGAGGAATTTTAAAAGGCCAGGTAGCGGTCGTTGATAATCACGTAGATATTACCTATGGCAGCAATTTAAGCTATAACCAGCAGGGAGCGCCGGATCCCTTGACCGGCTTCTGGATGTATTCTTTAGACCCGCAGCAAAAAGCTAATGTGTCCTACAAAGGCAATTTGCATCCTGAGTCATACAGCAAAAATTTAGCCGTAGAATATGCTCCCATTCAGGCAGTAGATGTGCTGGGAGATTCTCAATTAGCCAAAGTAATTACCACCGTATTACATTTTGACCGCAGCAATCCGATGGTCTGGAGAAGGCTGGAGAAAACAATCACCGATGAGGCAGGAAAGCCGTTTACCGATAAGTTGGGAAACCCGTTGATTAATTCCTCAGAGGCTTGGGGCATAAAAGGCGCTGAGACTGTCGGCGCAGTAAGAAAATTAATCGCTCAGAATAAAATCGGGCTGGTAGGCATCGGCTCAGACTTGGATAATAAATTCGTAACCTTTGAAAAAATAGCTGGCGTTTGGGAGAAATCCCCTGGCTACGCCGACTTAAGGCTGGGCGCAGTCACCGAGGGCGGCAGTAATAATTCTTTTGGCAAAGCAAAATATGCCTTGGAGTTAGTCGGCACTATCACCAAAGACGGCATTGCCCACGAAACCAGATATATCAGCACCAATCCCGAAGAATATGCCCAGGCAATGGAGGCTTCGGGTTTTGCCGCAAGCACCAATAATGCCCAGAGCGGAGAAACGCAATTTTACGGAGGAGAGGATACCCAGAATCCTCAGAAAGCAATTAATGTGCGGGGGTCAGCCTGGGAAGGAAGAAACAGCCGGATGCGAGTAATAGACCATAGCGCCGCGGGAAATCATCTGGTTACCGGAAGCGTTTCTTTAGTTTTATCAGGCAAAGGCTTACGTCCTTATGAGAATTTAGGTATAGGTTCCAAACTAGAAATCCCCGGCGGCTATGATTTTACCACCGTTTCACCCGGCACGCAGGACCTTTTCCCGCAAACCAAAGATTATCAGGTCAAGCAATATGTAGTTTCTAATTTCCGCACCACCAGATACACCCAGGTCAAGTTCGGCGAGGATGTATATAATAATGGCGACCTGGATATGCAGCAGAGCATTGCCGGCGGCATGCGCATCGGCGGAGCTTCTGCGGAACATCCTTTTTCTGACGCCAGCCTCACCCGGCCATCTATTTACGGAGACGTCAGCATCTTGAATACTTATTACGACGGCAACACATTTTTAGGAAAAGACGTAGCGAAGATGGAATTTGGCAGCAGTGATAATCCTATGGCGGTGAACACGCTGGATCCGCGCTACGATGTATTATTCTACCGTTATAAAGGTAAGGGTGATATTAATAAGGGAGATTATGCCGGCGTAGTTCGGGATCCCATAACCGGCAGAGTAGTCGCTGGAAGTGCTGCAACTTTGCCGGAATCGAAAGTAACTAATAAACTTAGCGGTGGCATAGAAGAAATCGTGCCGCTTTGGAAAGGCGCTCTGATCGGCGAAAGGCATCCGCAGATTGAGCTTAACGCCGGTAGTCCTGCTAGCGGCAGCCGGGGAAACTATGATAAAGGCAGTTCAAAAAACGTTTCTTCCAATGGTGTAGCTATTCTTTCCCGCGGGCTGATGGGTTTTGGATATCAGGGCCAGGACCAATATGGCGAAACCTCGGAAGGATTAGGAACCGGAGGCCCGCTTACTTTCCATGTCACCTACGGCGACTGGGAAATGGTTTCTCTAAAGGGCAATAAGAGTTTCGGTATTTTAATGCCCAAAGGCCAAAATTGGAACGAAACTCAACAGGATCTTTTGACCGGCGAAACAGTCTTGGGCACCGGCCTGGCGCCATTAAGCGGATATACAGGAGCAGCCAGGGATATTTTTGGCCAGTCAGGAGCGATTGGAAGAAGGATGATTCTTACCACGCAGGGGCCGGATAGCTACGAGTTCGCTGGAGGCCCGAAATATTTAGAGCCGATGAGCCAGGGACAGGCAGCGCCTAAGGAAAGTTATGTTGTGCGCAGCAAAGAAGGCGCGCCGCGTTTTGATGTCAACAGCGTGATTTGGCTGCCGGAAACCACCTATTTTAGATTTAAGGATGCCGGCGGCATGATCACCCGCCAGATTGGCTATAAATTGAACGATGTGGTTACTCTCCAGGACAAAACTACCGGTGAGCAGAATGTTTATTACCGCGGCAATACTGCTCCGATAGCCAGAGGATTAGGAGACTTATCTTTAGGGGCGGTAAGTAAATATCTTTTGGCGTTTAACAGCTTAAAGGTCACTCTGGAAAACCATTCGCAGGACGAGATAATGGGGCTGTTGAATTCCGACGGAGCAAAAGGGGCATTACTAAATGCCGCCCTGGTAGAATTGGGGATTTCTCTGGATGATTTCAAGAAAGATATGCCTAAGACCCTAGAACTTAAATATGAACAGTTAGATAAAATAGCCAAATATAGCTTCCTGATCAACGATAAAATATTGCCTTTGAGCGAAAAGAAATATTTCGGGAAATGGGACGGCGAAGCGTTCTCGGTGCCGATAGAATGGCAAGAAGAAGGTCAGGGTTCTAATTTAGGTAATGCTGCGATTTTGCCCGGCACGCCTTTTGCCTACTGGAGCATTAACCTAAAGGGCGGTGGGAAAGCTCCCGGAGGGGCCGGGAAAGCTACGACCATGGTAGAGAGATTTAATAATTCTTCGCCCTGGGTATCTATTTTTACTTCCGATGAGTCAGTCAACGCCAGCCGGCTTTTTGAAGTATTTGCCCAGACCAAGAACTGGACGACTTCTAGTATGGCTGTAAACAGCGCTTTAAACGCTCCAAATAAAATCGCAGTAGTGAACTACTTATTAAAACGCATTGATGATTTGGAAAAATCAATCAAGCAAAGCGGTAATGATAATAATATCGACTTCAGAAAATTACTGGGTAGATTAGAGAATCTACGTAATAACTTAAAGTCAGATTCACCAGATGTTAAGGCCGGCGAGGAGGACTTAAAACGATATTCAGTAATGTATACTGTGTCCATGACGCTGTGGGAAACCGCTTCACGCCGCCAGAATTTAATGGGAAATAAATCATCCTGGCTGGGACGCAAGGTAGGCACAACTTCATCTGCGCTGGTCCCGTTCACTGTTAAAGCCGGGGCTGATCCTTTTAGTGCTACAACTAGAAAGGAATTTTCTTTTGGTGATTTTGCGCTAGCATTTCGTAACTATACAGCTTACCTAAAGACGATAGGCGCAGGGGATTTTACCGGGATAACCTATAAGGATTGGAATGACGATTTACAATCGACTACCGCTAAGCTACGGATATCGTTTTTAAATCAGGGAGTAGGGGTAACGGAAAAAATAAATAACCAGCAACTCGAAGAAGCCCAGCGGCAGGAAACAATGGTTGGCAACAGCAATACCTTAGTCGGTCTTTCCTGGAGAGCAAAAGCAGCGGAGGGGAGGATGGACGGATTTAATCAACTTATGCGAACAGATCCCCTACTCGATGAAGAATTATTTAATGCTCGCTACCAAACATTTATTAATCCCCCAGCTACTCAGGCACAGCAATTAAGCTCGCTACACAATGCGCTGGGGGAATACTACGGTAATTTATCACAGGAGATGGCAGCGGTAAGCAATGTTTACAATAGCGGGAAGAGCCAAAAGATAAATAGCTTACCACCTGTTCTTAAGACAGCCATCCTAGAATATAATGCGCGTAATTCCAAGCAAACAATAGGCAGCAATGGTCAAGTTTCAGCAAAAGATTTATCCGAGATTTATATGGATGTGGAAGGAGTTGTGGGCCAGAAACTCGCTTTGGCAAACACTATAACCCAGTACTCAGCAATCGGCCCCTTAGCTTCTGATGCGGCGCCTGGCTACCGGGATGCCTATGTTTTTGGCGTAACTAACTATCAAGATGTAGCCAAGGGGTATAATCAGCAGACACAGGATATGCTCAGGCAGTTAGACATAAAGGACCCCGCTACATTATTAAAGAGGCTGGACACCCTTTTTACCGAACAGAAAAGAAAAAACAGTTCATTATTTGAGAATAAGGAGAACAGGTTGCTCAATAAGGTTTGGCTGAGCATGAACGGCTCGCTTTCTGCCTACTCACAAAGCCTGGATGACGTAAATACTTTTTGGACGGATTTAAAGGGTGATCGGATTCAAACTAGCTTGCATTTACCCAACCCAGTATTTATTCCCCAACTTATTTTGCGTACGATAGGAATTGTTAGAAATGCTCCTTTGTTTGTTGACACAGGTATTAAAATTCCAGGACAATTTAGTTATTGGGGGCAACGGACTTTAAATTTTGGGCGGGCTCCGGAAAAATATACCCGCAGCGGTTTTGATATACTGTATACCGGCGGAAGAGCAATAGTGATTTTGGCTACTCTGGGCATAGCCGCCGGTCCCGGTACCACGCTTGCTGGTTCTGCTAGCTTTGATGCCGCAGCCGCTAAATTCGCCACAGAAGCGCTTAAAACCGGGCTAATCATGGGCGGGATTAATGCTACCACTAATGTAGCGCTGGTATTATACAATAAATATGCCTTAAGTGCTCCGCAATATAGCGGAGAGTATGGGGACAGACAGTTTATAGAAGATTTGACTTTAGGCACTGCAGATAATTTCGCTTCAGGAGTGGCAGAAGGCATTGTGTTTAATGTGGCTTCTCGGGCAATAGGCTTAGGATTGGGTAATACGGCTCTTGCCAGAAAATTCCCGAATTTTGCTAATGGTATAAGATGGGGCGTATCCGGCGCAGGAGTGAGTTTAGTCAGGGGCTGGATGGATGCGGAAATCAGAGGCAGAGATTACAGCTTTACCGATGCGGCTATTGATGCCGGTTTAGGCTTGGCTACCGGCTTTGCCGGCGGCTATACAGCTGGTAAATTAAATGTTAGGGGGTTTAATGTCGCTTTTAATAAAGCGCCTTGGTTGGCGAGGTTAACCGGCTCTGTAGGTATTTCCGGACTCACCGGCCTAGAATCATATTTAATTAAGGACTCGCAGATATTGAATGGGAAAGTAGGCAAAAATAGTGCTTACGGTGACCCCAATCCTACATGGAGGTTGGTTCAGGATATAGGTATGGGAGTAGTTGCTTTTGGCGCATACCAGCTTTATCGCGCGAAAGGAGTAAGGAATTTAGCCAATTTACGCGCTGAGCCCGGGGCTCATTTCCTTCCCAGGGCAGGAATCTGGTTAGGTAAAAATGCTGTCTTTGCCCTTGCAGGGGCAGAAGTAAACACGCTTAAAGATCTTATTATTTTTGCAGCAAGAGGAAAATTGAAGGAGTATTCTTCCCGGGATCTCTTAGGAAGCGCTCTTAAGGGAGCGGCCATCGGGTTATTGTTCCGCTATTTAGCCAGCACTGCCGGCCAGGAGCATCTATTCGGCAATAATAAATTCGGGGCAGCGAATCCAGATTTAAAGGGCATGAGTTTAAAAATGAATATTAACGGTGAGCTTAAACAGCTCGGCCTGATAGACGGTAAATTGCCCGAAGGAATATTACCTAAATTAGAGGTGCTTGCTGAAAATCCAAATCTTTTAAACAAGATCATGCTGCAACAGGCGATAAGGTGGCCGATGGTTTCTTTCGGTTTCGGGGCCTTTGATTATTTAGTCTGGAACCGTATATATAAAAATGATGCTATTCAAAGAGAATATAACGTTTGGACAGGGGAAGAGACCCAAACAGTAATGAAGCAGGGATTAGTGGAATACATCACCCGATCATTGATCCCTAATATGATCACCTCCCCGCGCACCGGAGCGAAAATAGGCTTATTGGTATTTTTATGCAGCCGGCCCTTGGTACAAAAGGAACTGGGAGGCGATATCATTCTGGATACTTCACGTGCGTTGGCATCTGGTGGAGGGCTCTTTGGTAGTGCCCTGAAAAAAATAGAGTTTTTGGGAAAGGCGTCTGGGATAATCGGTGGGCCGGTAAAAAAAGAAATCGTGCAGCAGTTAAGCAAGGAATTATTTGTCCAGGGAATAGAGCTTGAGCAAAAGGCAATAGTGCGTTTAGCCAGGGTTCTTCCTATGACCATTAAAGGCGCCTGGGTAGATAGGGCTTTAGGAAAACTGAGTTGGATGGGGATCGGAGCTAAATTAGCCAGTTTCGATTCCTACCTATATATCTCCGGCTTTGTAGGCGGGATAAACCAAGCTTTACAGATTTTTACTAAGTTTGATAAGTTTGGTGAAGAAAAATACCGGACAGGGTTTTCTAGCTTTGACGCGGAAGCCGGTGGCTGGATAGGGTTATTCATGAAGGCAAATATCGCCCCTACAGAGAATAATTTATTGGCCATCAGGATCGGTCAACAAATGCTCTCGGGTAATGGCGGCGCTTCTTTGGATAAGGCGCAGCAGGCTCAGCTATTAATGTCATTAGCCAGCGCGATCAAAGATGTAGCGGGATTGAACAGCAAAGATATAGCGCGCAGCGAAACAGCTCAGGCAGTAATGGTGAAGACGATAAATCAATCGAGCTCCTGGGAGAAGGAGAGAGATACCTATAATACGCAGCAACGGGCTTGGGCAGTAAACAGGGTTAAAGAGTTCGCCTATAAAAAAGCAGAGAGGCTGGGCAAGACCGTACAGGACAGGGAGCAGTTTGCGCTGGAATATATGCAGACGCCCGGCGCAGAGCGGTTGGTTGAAAGGGTTGTTAGGCCGCGGCTGAAGACCGATAATCTATCCAGGCAATTTCTGGACGGCAAAGCAGCTATCTTTCACCAGATGGCCTATAATATAGCAGGTGAATTTGTGGCTACCGGGCAAACCGCTTCTATGCAGATCAAAAATAGGCTCGGCCAAGATAAAATATTAGAGATCATCGGACAAAAAGCGAATTCTGCCCCCGGAGAAACAGTCGATCTCTCTCAGGAGTTAGGTTTTGCAGGGCTGAAGTTTGACCGTCAAGCATTAGCAATGTCTTTGAACTCAGCTCAGGTTAACAGGTTTACCACCACAGAACTCTTTCAGGCGAGCATAGAAGGTAATCCGATAACTTTTAAAGTAGGGGAAATTAAAGTAGATGTGAAGGCTGATGCGTTTACCTCGGGTCTGGCCCGCCAGAGGATTTTTAATAAAGATATATCTCCCTTGAGTGATCTAGCAGAAATAAAAACTAAGATCACCACACTAAGAGAAGGAAAATATATAGAGTTAGCAGGAGCGATGATCGATCTTGGCAGCGGAGATTTTGGTTGGTTAGAAAAAGCTTTAAGGCAACAGTCTCTGAATACGGAATTTCTATCTTCAGGCGGAACTTTATCGCTGCGGCAAGCAAAAGTGCTTGTTGAAAGGTACAATAGCTTAGAAAAAAATGACCCTTGGCTGGAAGAAACCGCTGCTTTTATGATGGCACACTTATCTGAAGTGGATAAAAAAATGAATTTGGAACTTTTGAGCAGGACATCTAATGGCGTGGTTCCTAGTGAAGCGCTTAAGCTTAACTTAGGCCAGTTGGGAGAAGTTGAGATAAAGCAGCCGCACCTTATTTCAACTTTGGTAGACAACGCTAAGGTACTGCAGGGATTATGGTATGGTTTAAAACCCCAGGATACGATAATGTTACGTACCCTGCATACTGAGTTAAAGGATAAGGTAGATAACGCAGCAAAGCAGAATGAGTTAATTAATGTAGCGCTCTTGGCAGGCTTAATGGAAAGCCAGGGGAAATTCAGTGAGTACGCGCAAATACATAAATTAAACCAGGCGCAACAAGAAGGGTTAAAGAAATTGTGGGGAGCAAAAGAAGGAGGGTATGAAAAAGGCAGCTGGGGGGAGAAATGGCAAAATTCTGATTATCGGAAGGGGGCACAGGATGCCCTTAAAACATTTGAAGCCCGTTCCAAGGACATTAATGAAATAGTAGATAGCAAGGTAGGTGGTAAGGGCGGTTATATTACAAGCGGAGCTCAAGCCGAGGAAATTTTTAAAGAATTCTCTATTTCTCAAGATGTCAACAAAGGGATAGATCCCATTATGGCCCGGGCTTATGCGGAAACTATCCTGAACCGCTTTTTAGGCAAAGGCAAAACAATATATTTAGCCCAGCAATTGATGTTAGGAGAATTTGCCCAAAATAATAACGCCGGCGTAAATACCGCCGGCGGGAAAACCTATATTTTTATTTTAGACCAGATTAATGCCCGTCTTTTCTTAGGTGATAAATTCCGGGGCCAGCTAGTGCCTCAATCTGCGGCGGATCAATATCTTAAGGGTGAAGCCAAAATATTATTTGCCAGCGCTGGGCTGAATCCTCAGCTGATCAATAGAGAAACCATGAATAGGGCCGACTTAGTGAAAGATTGGCTTGCCAATCCTAATGTGGTTACGGTTTTAGAGGGCAGCGTGATCCACGGGTTTTTAGAGAACCGCTGGTCAAATGATTATGCTTTAAAGCTGGAGATGTTTAAGACGAACTGGAGAGGGATTGATGAACACCATCTGCATCTTCTGGCCACCGAGACCGCCATAGAAGCGGGTTTAGGCGGACACAAGCCGCTGGAGAGTACTAAAGAAGTCAGATCATCCGGTAAGTTTTACGCCGTATTAAAAGATATCCCGATAGTCTATAGGCATGGAGAAGATTTTTATACTGCCGGTGGCAAAAAATTAACCCCTGAGGAGGGCGAGCAGATAAATAGGGGTAAGTATGTAATTGAAGAAGCATACGGGCAGTATAAGCTTACCTCAGCGGCAATAAAAGAATTGCAGTCGGTCGCAGACATAAACAAGCACGGCCGCGGGAAAGACAGCGGGATCGTTAATGATCTTTTGGTAGGCATGTACATGGGAGAAGGGGCGAAGCACAATGCTCAGGGCTGGCGGCTCGTAGGTGAGGGGCTAGACCAGCATTTGGTTCCTACTCATGCCGGCAGGGTCTTAGAAAATAACGTATTTAGCAGCCCGTATGTACAATTAGGGATCGCCTTAAAGCTTAAAGGCGGCGACGTAGAAAAAGCGCGCCTTCTTTGCCGGGAAGGGACTACCGTTCATCAGAGCGCTCTTTCTATGACCCTGGCTAATCCTTTTACCTGGACCCACGGCGCCTCCGGGACTACCGCGGGTTTAGATATGCTCACCTTGTTTAAGATCGGTTCAAAGACAATGAATTTAAGCGCCTCCAGTTTTCCTGAAAAAATCGAAGAGCTGTTAAGAATAGGCCTTCAGCGCAGAGCTGTTCAGCAGGGCATAGAAGGGGCTGAAGCAATTGGCAAATTTGTAGAGCAGCATTATGAGCAGACGCTGGCGAAGATATTTAAGGGGATGGGGCCAGAGACTTTTGCTGGTTTTGTCGGTCGGGAATGGAAATGGGCAATGCAGGAGGCCGGTAAGTTTATAGAAGGAAAACTTGCGGAAAGACGCAGTCGCCTTGAACAGGCCGCCGATCAACGGGGTTTAAGTGGAGCTGCCAGAGACGCTTATTTAAGAGAACGCATGCAGACCAAAGAAGGGACAAGGGAGTTTCTTGCCGGAAGAATCCTTAGAGACGGCCGGCAGTGGCAGGAGCGCGGGCAAGGGGTTAAGTTAACCCTAGGTATGGGACTTTTTATGTTTGGCGATGCCGACTGGAGCGCAGAAAGCCTGTCCAAGATGAAAACAAGACTAAGCGAGAACTTAAAAGAGGCGGGCCTTTCAGAGCGGGCAATTAATAAGGTTGTTGTGGATATGACCGGCATGGATAATAGGGTTTCCTTGGTAGATGCAGCAAGAAAGGCTAAGGCAGGCCAGGTGCTTTTAATGGGACCGTCGGCATTTACCGGTTTAGATTATGGTGAATTTCTTTCTAAGCTTATACTGGAAAACGGACTAATGAATCAATTGTTGGTGTTAAACCATGCTGAGCTGCTCCCCGATAATACCCTTACCCAGCTTTTATCCAGGGCGCAGCGGCATAGCGGAGAGGCAGCCTATTTCAGGATAAACTTTAATGATGCAAAAATCAAGAGCAATTTTGAAGGCGTAAAATCTGATAGCGAGTTAAGGGATTGGATGCAAAGGGTATCTTCGGATTCGGATCGGGATTTCGTTAAAAGCGCGTTAGAAAAACCCTATGATGGGAAGGGCGGCCTGACATCTTTAGAAAAAATACGTCTTAATTCGCAATATAAACAAAACTCCGAGAGAAGCGAAGCAAGCTTGTTTAATATCAGAGAGATGCGTGACTTTTTTGTGATCAATCCTTTAAAGAGAGGCCTGGAGCGCTTACGCGCTTCTGTTGCTGATGATCCGCAGGCCTTAAAAGATGCTAACCGCTTCCAGGAATTACTGGAGAAAAAGATAAATTACGAAGCCCGGGAAGTAGATCTTCTCCATAAGGGCCCCTATGCGTTAAAGGGTACGGCTGAAGATGCGGTAAGGGAGATGATTTCTTCTATTGTCAAAGAGGGTTACGATGTACATGGAGAGTTAAGCAAAAATGTAAAATCCAAAACTGGCAAGAATCTTCTGGATTTATATTTAGCTAACCTGCAAGACATAGGTTATGAGAACGGCAGGATCAAGGATTATCAAAGTATTGCCATAAAATTAGACTATGTGGCAAGAACTCCGTTATTTAGGGATCTGGTGGCTTCCGCGCGCGCCTTAGGCAGCAATATCATGCCTTCTACAAATATTAACTTGGATTCTAAGGTTAGCGCACAAGTAGCCAGGGTGCAGGAGGCGATGCTAAAGGCGGGCGTTGCCGAATTACCAAGTAGAGATGCAATCATGGCTAAGGTAGCAGAGGCGCAGAATTCCGAGACCCCGAATAAGGTCTGGTTTGATTTTGTTTCTTCTTATATGCCGAACGGGCCGAATTTGAGCCAGTCGGTCGGTGTACATCTGGCTGCCGCCATGTCAGAATACCAGCGTTACCACCAGGCCCAATCTACCACAACTACCACTACCCCCACAACGCCCTTAACTAAACCCAATATAAATAATTTCACCCAACTTAAAGGCGAAGAAAAGAAGCAGCTGGCTTCATATGCGGCGATGTTAGATTTAGGAGAGAAAGTCCAGGCTGCCGCTACTTCCGGAACCCAGCTTACCCACAAGGCGTTAAATGAAGTTGCTGCGCCGTATCAGGCAATCAATCCGGATATAGAAGCTGTGCTTTATGCGGCAGTAAATCCGGATTATTCCCTGCATACTGCCCGGGCAGCCATTGAGACTTACGGGATTTTAGAAAAGCATAATTCTGATAGTAGAGAACTGCCCAGCCTATCTCAGATGGTAGGTTTAATCCAAGGCGGGCCAGAGGGTAATGACCGCACGGCATTGGCCAGATATGCCCGCGATAATTTCAAGGTTTCTTTTGGCAGCGGCCGAGTCAGCGGCTTACTGGATAAAGCAAAGGCAGCGCGAGACCTGCGTGCCGCCGCTATGGACCGTTATCAGGCCACCGCCCAGAGATTCTTTAGCGAGAACAGATTTGGCAAATGGTTGGTTAGTTTACGATCCGAGGGTAAAGTAGGAAAGTCTGCTAGCGATGCAATCTCATCGGTTATTTCTTTTGGCAGATTAGCCGGTTCTGAGATTAAGCATGGCCTGCCTCTTATCCGCTCAGCCAGGACACTCAAGCAATATTCTAATATTAGCTGGGGACAGATAAAGAAAGAGCTGAATTTATCAAATGACAATGCAGTCGCGGCGGAATTCGCTACTTTATTAGTTCCGGCATTAGGCGCGGCAGGTCTGCAGAAAAATCTGGGATATATTCAGCAGATCTATACAAAAACATCCAATCCGCTTAATGTGCTCAGTGATGAGGCCGGGTCGCTTAATATTGGCAACATAGTCAGTGGCGTAAAAAGAATATTCGGCATGCCAGTGACGACAAGAAACACGGCACCCGTGTTGGATTCCGCTATAAATAAAGTCAAGTTATCCACGCTGCAGAATCTTTTGGTTTCAGATAATCCTTATCAGGTAATTAAGCAAAGCCGAAGTTTCTTGAACCGGGTATTCCATCCGCGGCAGGCAGCGCAGTTTAGCGAGCGGATATACAAATTATCCAAAGATATCGGCAAACCAGGTAAGACCTTAGAGGGTTCGGCAAAAGCTTACGGCATAGATGATATTAATTTTGCGATTAAGCTGCACCAGGGATTTAGTTTGACCGATAGAGAGTTAGTCCGGGCAAGAGAGCTTTTGGTTAAAGCAGCTGAGGTGCGTAATGATTTAGCGGCTACAAGCGGCAAGCCTCTCGCTCGGCAGGTAACCGAGGATCAGCTTTTAAAGGTAGCCAGGGGAGATATGTTAAAGACGTCCCTGACTTTTATGGCTACAAACGAAAACAGAGAAAATTGGAACCTGGGTAAGAAAGTAGTTTATGGAGTATTGCAATGGTTCGCCGGTTATGCAAACCGCGACCTTGGTTATAGTGACAGGCAACTTAACAAGCAGATGCGTTTAATCGCCGGTGAGATTGCCAGGATGAAAGGAAAGAATGAAGGCGATATTATCGCCTCTTTGCACAAAGGCACCTTTGATTTAACCGGCGAGGAGATCGAGCAAGTCAAAGATTATTTGGAGAAGGCCCCGGATATCAAGAACCGCGAATTAATGCAAAAGGTCTTTTTAGGTATAGGTAGCGGGGCTAGATTTGATTTATGGGAACGTTACCAGCAGGTGCGTCGAGCTGGCACAGGATTAGAAAAAGCAATTTCCTTAACTAATCTAGCTAATGATGATTTATTTGCACTGGCTACCACTCCCGACACTAAAATACAGAAATATGTCCGGGATTTGGTAGAGACCCGGCGCAAGGAAGCCGGATTAGAATTGGCGGATAACGGAACCCTAAAGCTGAAAGTAGAAGCTCCGGTGACTCCGGCCCCGGTCACCCACCCAGAGCAAACCAGCGCAACAGTTTCTCCGCTGGAGCAGAAGAAAGCTCAGTTCCAGCAGGCAGTGATGGGCGATTTATCCGACATCGCGGCTTTAACTCCCCAGATAGATGATAAGAAAGCTTTAGCCTTCCGGCAAAGGATGACCTTAAGAACCCAGGCGATCAATGCGCGCTTATCCGATCCCAGCGATGAAAATATCGATTCCCTGGTCGACAGGGGGTATTTAACTAACCAGCAAAGAGGGATTATTGAAGCGGTAAAATTAATCAGTGATGAGGCTCTTAGATTTGACAATGACCCCTTGGAAGCGCTGAATAAATTAAGCGCACAGCCGCTGCTGGTGCAATTAAGTAAGGATATGAATGTGGCGCAGGCATGGGAAACCCAGCGCCTGCAAACCAGAATCGCCGAATTACAAAAGCAGGCCGGGGAGGGGGAGGCTGGCGCCGAAAAAACGCGCTTAGAAGCTGAAGTGAAGCAGGCGCGCGAGAAATTAGCCAATTTACTCGCTGAGCTGGAGAAGGCAAGAGCAGCAATTGGCAAGGCCGCCGCTGCTTTAACTGCGGATTGGCAGGCGTGGGGCTATATCAGCGTGCCGGATTTTGGCGAGCCGGATGTTCGACAGAAAGTAACCACCCTGGCAGCCAAGAAGGTTGAGGTTACCGTAAGCTATGACTATGAACAAGGTGTCTTTATTTTTGAGGGCAACGGCGCCAGAGTAACGAATAAGGCAAGCGACTTAAATGGCAAGGCCAAGGCGCCGGCTTATATCGAGTTAGGCGGGGCGAGGATTCCTTTATATTATCATTCGATTGAGAATCAACTGACGATCTCTATGCCGGTGGCAGGAGATTCTTTGGATCCTTTGGCGCAAAATTGGAAGGATGTCTTTTCTACGCCCAAAAAGGCCGCGCAGCCGGCAGAGAAAGATGCGCGGGCTAAGGTTACGGTGCCGGTGGTAGAGCGGGTGGAATTGGAGTTAACCGCCGGTACATTATACGCCGGTAAACAGCTGAGCTTTGTTTATAAAGGCAAGGCTTTCTGGGTTGATGCAGCGACGCTAAGCCGCGATTTTTCCAAGAATAATCCTTATCAATTAGAATTAGAAGCGGGTTTGAACGTCCCGCTCTATTGTGAAGCTGGAAATGGGAACAAGGTTTTCCTGCCGGTAGTGCTGGGGAAGAAAGAAGCCGGCCAGGCATTCAGCGAAGTCAGCATAGCTATCGATGGACTGATTCTCGCAGCCAACCGCGGCACTTCGCGCAGGGCAGCACGCAGATACATAGAGACTGAAGAACAAACTGGCCAGATTAATGATGTCGAGAGCAGGACCGTCGTGATAAATAGAAGGTCCGAGGACGCTACTGAACGTCTTTTGCCGGCTGTCGCCTTTGCCGCTTCTGCGCTGCAAGAACAGCTAAAGAGATTAGGCGGCCTGCCGCAGCTGGCAGGAAAGGTGGATGGCCATAGCGTAGCCGAAATTTTGCCGGCGGTAGATACGCTAATGGCCAAGTCTGCGGAACTCATCACAGCAGAGGCGGCTGCCAAATCCGAGAGCGCTCCCTTAGAAGCAGAACAAAAGAGATTGGAGCGGCAGTTAGCAGAGCAGCAGCTAAAGGCAAATGGCTATTCCAGCGATAATCCTTTTGTTTTGCGCTTAGCCAATGGTCGGAAGGTAGAGATGTGTGTTTCCGGCGGGAAACTGTTACTTTATGATACCGCCGGTAAGCGCTGGGTATCCGCCCCGGTGCAATTTAAGGCAGGCAAGACTACATTAAACATTACCTATGACCCACAAGGAAGGCATTTTACTTTCCAATATCCCGATGCTGCAGCGCAGGTGGTAACCTTGGCCCAATTGCAAGGCACAAAGAGCGCGCCTGCCTGGTTTGCCGAAAAAGACACCCTTAAGGCGGCGATTAGTTTATTGGGCGGTGCGGAGAATGTTCAGGATGCTGAGGTAATCGCGCCGGAACACTTTGCCGATTTACAGCGCAGAAAGATAAACTTGTTAGCGCAATT
Source organism: uncultured Planctomycetales bacterium (assembly GCA_964545575.1). Classification (GTDB taxonomy): domain Bacteria; phylum Omnitrophota; class Gorgyraeia; order Gygaellales; family Profunditerraquicolaceae; genus CAZJFL01. The sequence goes on along the minus strand of CAZJFL010000001.1, from coordinate 313,886 downwards.
ACAGGGGCAAGAAATTCTTTTAGCCCAGGCTCGGCAGCAGAAGGAAGCTTTGCTCGCAGAGCTGGAAGTAGCCCGCAGAGAAAAACAGGATATTCTTGACAATGAAGATACTGTTTTAGCAGATACGAGGAGTGCGCAGGCGTTAATCAGGCCGGTGGAAGAAAAAATCCGCAGGATAGAAAACGCGTTAAAAGAAATTAATCAGAAGATTTTGGCGAAAGAAGAACTTCAGGCGGTTGAGGAAGCAAGCGTAAGGATACAACCTTACCAGTCAGAAATTCTTTTAGCCCAAGCCCGAAAGCAGAAGGAAGCTTTGCTCGTAAAGCTGGAAGCAGCCCGCAGAGAGAAGCAGGATATTCTTGACGATGAGAATGTTGTCTTAGCAGATGCGCCGAGTGCGCAGGCGTTAATCAGGCCGGTGGAAGAAAAAATCAGCAGGATAGAAGGCGAGTTAAAGGAAGCTAATCAGAAGATTTTGGCGCTGGAAGGAGAAAACTCTACTTCTCGTCTTTTCAGGCTCAAGACCAAAGACGGCAAGGAATATATTGTCTCTCAGGTAAAAGGCGGTCAGTTTATCTTGGTAAGCGCCCAGCAGGGCGGCACGCGCCAGACCGGCTACAGCACGCTTTATACTGCCAGCGGCAGCCGCTTGTTTTCTATCGGTCATCCGCAGGTCCACGTGGCGGGCGGTTTAGTGCCGCGCCTCAGCATTACCAAAGAGAACGGCATAGAGAAAATCAGTTTGGGCTTTGGCGAGACCTATGACGGGTTTGCATCCATTGACTTTGAAGAAATTCCTTACTTGACAAAACCCATTACTGTTTTTGGTAAAGAGAAGCCGAAAGAAATTGCTGCTAGCGTAGAAAGAGAAAAGGCGGGGACGGTTTTACCCCAGATGAGCGATGCGGAAATGGTTGCCAGAAGAATTCAAATAATAACTTATGTTTTACAGGCCTTCGGGTTAGTCTCTCATAATAACTATTCGCAGGAATCCAAAAATAAAAATAAATACCGGGACTTAGTTCAAGACCTATTAAATAAGTCATTAAAATCCGCTAGAGAGGGCATAGAGGATAAAGAGTTACTGGAGATAACGGAATCATTCCATAATTATTTGGCTATGTTTGATAAGGGTATAACGCGAAAGCAGAGAGAAAGAGAGCAGGGTGCTTTAAGACAGGCGCTTTCCAAAAGGTTAACTTTTCCCAAAAGGTTAACTTATTATAACGCGGTATTTTTTAGGGATTTATCCAGCGTGGTCTTAGGGCCAAAAGATATTTCTAAACTTATCGATACCCTTGAAAAGTACGCCGAGTATATCAAGAATGGCCGCAGCGCGGTAAATAATAGGGAGTTTCTCCGTAGAAGCGGTGTTTTTGGCATAGGCGCGTTGATGCATACGCTTGCCGGTATCGGTAGAGAAGCGGTTTTATCGCTAGCGGCGGCTTTAAAAGAATTCCAGGGGACACAGAAACAGATAGCCGGCGCCGCAGAAGCCCAGAGAAAAGCTTTATTGGCAGGTAGCAGATATGAAGGAATAGTAAAATACGCAGATAAACTAGCAAAGATTACTACCCGAGAAGAATATACGCAGTTCTTGAAAGATTTAACACAAGAAAAGTTGTCAGTATTATGGCAGAGAGAAAGGATGATTGCCGGAGAGGGCATCTTAAAGGATATTCAGGAAAAGGCCAACTTGCTGAAGGCCGCGCAGGAAGAAGGCCGGGTTGAGGAAAAAGATATGCTGGGGTTGTTACAGATTGTCTTTGACGAGAAGCTTACAACAAAAGAACTGGGAGAGCGGCTTATCTCCTTGAAGCAGAATAAACTGATGGTGAATAAGATAACCATCCAGACGTTTGATGCCTCACAGCGGGAAGCGCAAAGGGTAGCAGAAGACCTGAGGCGATATCATGAGGTGGTTAAGGAAGGCGACCGCAGCGCCCCTGCCGTGGAGAGACCTTCGTTTAAGAAGGGGCTGTTTGAGTGGGCGAAGGTACTGATAAAGAATATCAAAGAAAGAAAACAGAGGGAAAAGATTGAGGCAAGGAAGCAGGTAATCCAGAGAAGAAAAGATTATCTTGGTCGCAACGGCTTAAGCCGCTGGCAAGGTGAATTATTGAAGATGGCCCCTGATAAATTAGAGCAGTTATTTAATACCCTCTCTAACGGCGGCGGCAGGGCCTTAAGCATCTGCGCCACGCAGATCTTGGGAATTTTATTGCGGGAAAGGGGAAAATTGGGTCCGGATGCTGTTCAGGAGATTACCCGCGATATTCTGGATATTTTGGTCAGTGACAGCAATAACGGCAGAAAAAGGATAGTTATTAATGCGGGCCGTGACAATCAGATCGGGTTGTATGTCTCCGATATCGTAAAAATCGCCCGCCGGCACGGAGTGCGCTTAAATGCGGCTAACCTGGCGGCATTAAAGAAGTCGGCGCCTGCTGCGGTTAAAGAACCGCCGGCTAGCTTAAAGGATGCTATCGTTGCCAGCGACGCAGAGGCAAGGGAAAAAGAATTAACTGCCACGATTGAGGCTATTCAAGAGTTAGCCGAGCTTGCGGGCACACCAAAGACAGAGAGCGCCCAGAAAGTGCTTGCGCGTTTCAAGGGTATGCCGCGGGCATTCAAAACGGCAATTCCTCCCGCAGAAGTCGACGATGTTTATTTAGGGTATTTAATCAGGGTGTTGCAGGGATATTTGAGCCGGCAGCTGGATAATGATATACCGCGCGTGCGCTCCCAGAATAGAAGGTGGCTGAATTATTATAAAGGGTTAGACGGTATTTTAATTTCGGTCCTCTTGAGTCTCCAGGAAGATGAGGTGCGCGTTTTACTCACGCAACTGGAGCAGTATAAAGAAGCCCTAGAAAGTGATATCAGTTACAACCGGCAATTGGCAACCCGGCGGGATAACCTTTTGGCGAAACTGATTCCTTCGCTCAAGAATAGAGTGATTGCCTACGACCAGAAGCAATTAAAGGATTTAGCGAAAGAATTGGCTGACTATCAGGAGACCTTATCCGCCCGTAATCAGGAGGTAAGGCAGGCAAATGAAGTAGATAAGCAGAGAATGGAGGAAGCCGCTCCTTTTGTTGCCTTTATCCGCCACGATGGCACGGCGCACTCGGTAGCAGTGGTCAAGACAGGCATCCTTAAGGTCGCTCCGGATGGCACGCTGGTAGAGTATGTCGGGGTGATGGATAACGGCAAATATTGCGAGGTGAAGCGGGATGAATTTTCAAGCAAGGCAGAAACAGGAGAGATAATTTTAAGCGGCAAACCGACAGTCAAGCGCTTGTCGCCGAAGCCGGCAGCGGCGACGGCAGAAGAGCCGTTAGTTTTTGATGCCGAGGCAGAGTTTACGCCTGCAGCCGGCACAGTGGATGCCTTTGCGTCCATGCAGGCAGAGTGGGATAAAAAGTGGCAGGAAGGCCATCCGGCTAAGCCGGAAGCAGCTGCCCAGGCACCCGCGCCGCGGCCGAAATTCATCAATAAATCCGGAATCAGCATACCTTTGCCTTTGATCAATCATCTTACTATTAAATGGACTTCGTTGGCTATACCGGTATTAGCTGCCGCTGGCTTATTCTTAGGCCATCATAATCTTTCTACCAGTCTCATTGGCGGATTAGCATCCGCGGGTATTATCGGTGCTTCGGTTTTAGGCCACGAATTAGCCGGGCATGGCCTGGTAGCCAGAATTTTTGGCCGCAAGACTTCTGGGGTAGAGCTGGGTGTGCTGGGAGGGAAAGCAAACATACAGGATCTGGATAGCTTAAATTCCCGCGGTAATTGGAAGCAGAGGCTGGTCTATGCGGCCGGCCCGTTAGTGAGCTTAGGCTTGATGGCCGCGGGTTTGGCTTTGGGCGGGCATATCGGGGTAAATGCGCAAGGCAGCTTGAATCTACAGACCGCCCTGAATTTATTTACTACGGTTAACTTAGGCATGGCCGTATTTAACCTACTTCCGCTTAAACCCTTAGATGGCGGCACGATATTTAAAGATATCAAGGGCGTGCCCTATTGGTTATTTGCCGCAGGCTTAGGTAATACCGGCATGCAGGCAGTAGCTAAAGCTACGCACACTATCCCGCATTTGCCTCCTGAACTAACCGCTACCTTTATTCTTGCCGGAGGATTAGCCTTGCTCGCTCCTTACCTTAATAAGGCCAGCCAGCCGGCGCCGCAACCTCAGCCGCAGGCAGGGCGTAATTTTGCCGGCGTTGATTCAGGCGATTTCGGCGATTTATCCGATTTGGACTTAGAGGGATTAGAGGATCCCGGTACCTCTTCCACTTCTACGCTGCGCTCGTTTGACCCGGTGGAAGCATTGGTAGGGGCACCAAAAAACGAACTACAGAAATTATGGGATACAGCAGCGGCTGCGGTAAAAGGATGGCTTAATAATAGACGGCAGCAACAGCAGGCGGCGCAGGCTGCGCCGAAAGGCATCACTGAAGGCTTGCCGGCGGCTGAGTTTGGCTCGGTAGTAGGCAACGTGGGAATCAGCAGGGCGTTGGGTACTTTGCCGGCTGGCTTGAAGCCCGCGTTTAACTGGGGAATGAAGTCGGTTGATTATATAGGGACAGCGCAATTTATTAAAGAATTAGGAATGGCTAGAAGAACGCTTAGCCCGGGCGTGTGGCGCGCGGCTGCGATTGGCGCAATCGCAGGTCGTGGTTACAGACAAACGCGCAAAGGTTTAGTTGAATTAGTTAAATTAGTTAAACTAGTTGAATTAGGTAGATTGGTTAGACGCTCATTCGGTGCAGTAGCCGGCGGCAAAGGCATGGAAAAAGCTACGGCTGCCCAAGCAGCTACTACTACAAAGGATGGAAGAAGCAGAGGTTCTCGGGGTGTAGGTGCCAGAAAGGTAAAGATACCAGAGTCGTCTTTATCACGTAGAGATCCTACTGGCTCTACTACAAGACCATCACAATTCCCCACCGGTTCCCAGAGTGTACGTAGTCCGCCTATCGTTACGCCTGATTTCGGCGCAGATTTTGGTACCAAGAAAGACAGAGATAGTGATATAGCCAATTCAGCTTATGCTGGCACCATAGACGCGGATAATCCCCGTTATGGCCATCTGATTATCAAGGCTAGAGAGTTCCTTAAGATTATAGGATTAGGCTGGGCAGTCAGAGGTAGAGGGGTTCGCATCGAATTAAGATTTGGCTTAAAGGGCAGGGCTTGGTGGGAAACCTGCACAGATCCGCTGAATGGCAAGGAAACAGTCGTTGTATACCTACCTTTCGACCTTATAAAGAAAAACCTCGAAGAAGAAGTTGTCTGCAGGATATTGCACGAGTTACTAGCTAGCACCCTCCATCCCGCATTCTCCGGCAAGAGCGGACATGATAATAATATAGAAATCGAAAAACTTTACCGTAGCACCGGCGCGCACCGGTTAAATACCCGTAAGCCTTCTATGCGGGAAAATGTTCTCCGCGTATTGGCCAGTCGGGTAAGCATTGCTTTTGGTGACAGAGCAAGATTAAATGCGCTTAAAAATGCCCAGGCGCGAAGATTAATAGAGAGAAGAAGACAATACGGGCCATACAGGCCAAGTCCAGTAATAGGAATTAGTGACGCGGTGGACATTGCTCAAATGAGCGCTGCTGCGTTTCCGCGGGTTAAATTAGATGTGTCGCCTTCCACCTTTACCTATGCCAGAAAGCATATCCGCGCAGAGTTAGATAAGCTCAGCCGCAGGCAGCTCAAACTCACCATCGAAAACGCCGGAAGAAACAAGGGCCAAAGAGTCGCCGATGATTCAAGCAACGTCTCCAATCCTATGCAAATCGACTGGGGAGCGGGCTTTGTCCGCGCGGCGGATGCAATGGGCGCAGTGGTGGCGACTAAGACTACCAGAGAGTATTTTAGAATAAAGTCTTATGTTGAGCTTACTCCCGAAGAGAGCAGCAAGATTGAAGAGGCTGCCGCAAAATTTATCCGTCAGTACGGCCTGCTTCTTGAAGGGCACGTCCTGCCGTTGAATCTGATTGCCGGGCCGATAGAGATAGTAGTTAAAAATGGAAAAGGCCGAATCACCGTTACTGAAAACGGTAAAATTTACATTAAGGTTGAGAGCATTAATGCCGCGAGATTACAAGCCGCGATTAGAATGGTAGTCCGCGCCAGATTAGCCCGGAACCCGGAGCATTTTACTCAGGCCATGGAAAGAATAGACCGGGCATTAACTCTGACTAAAGGAAATAAAGAGACTGTTGCTATCGCAGCGGGCCTTGGGGAATTGAAAGACAAAGTCACAAAGTGGTTTATTCATTTTTATCCGACTAAGGCTGATGATGCCGCCAGAAAACTAGAGGCAAATCAGGAGAGGCGCATTGCCGACAGCGATACGAAAACCGCCGATTTAGCTTTAGCCGTTTTAACGCTGGGCATAGGTTATGCCGGCGCCAAATTAGGTAAGAATAGAATCGGCAGGGCAGTTATTCTTACCGGTGCCATTTTCTTTATCGGCGCAATGGCAGTGCTGCCTACGCTTGGGCAGGCGGAGCATATGCGTCAAGAGCGGCTAGCGAGCCAGCGCCATCCGCAAGCCCCGCCTCAGACCAGCATGGTTGAACCCGGAGTCGGCGGCTATCCGAACCTGATGTCATTTGCCGTGGCCCAGGCTGCCATCGGCGCCCTGCCGGATGATAAATACAGCGATGCCGGAATAGGCGCTGCCACGACTAGCATGCAGTTAAGAGTTAACTTAGATGAAGTCGGGCGCATGTCTCCCGCAGAGTTCACAGCCTTCCTCAAGAAATTAGAGGCATCCGGCGCCAGCCAGCAGACAATTAAAGAAGCCAAAAAAATAGAGGCGAATGCTTATCTGGCCCAGCTGACCCACACTATCACCAGCATTTCAGTAGACCCACAGATTAATCATATTATTGTATCCAGATTCGATCAGGCCAAGAAATTGGTTCTTGAGACCTTTAGCGATCAAGAAATCAGCCGGATTCCTTTCTCTCAGATTATCAGAATGAATAATGCCTTTGGCGTCGAGTATGATTTCGTATTGGATATTATCCGGGCAAGAGGCGCTGCAGCAGCTGAGGCTGTAGTTAAATATGACTTCCCGAATTTAACGGCTCAAATAGGCAATGGCGTTAAAAGAGAAAAGCTGGTCGCATTCGGACAGGAGATTCTTGATATGCGGCCGTCGGTTTTAAGCGATAGCGCCAGAAGAGAACTCAACCAGAAGGTAGCGGAATTAACGGGAGCGCAACTTAGCGTTGATAATTATGCTGTTCGGGAAGAAAAGATGCGGAAGTTGACTCTGGATGAAGTAGCGGAGAAATTAAGAAGCGCGGTTCCGCAGCACGTCGCTTTAGTGGATAGCTGCCGCATCGAAGCGCATAATGGCATACGTAAAGTAACCGATACTATTCCTGATATTTTAGGTTCTAAGCCGGGAGAGCCGCTAAAGCTAAAAGTAGTTAAGTATCTGCAAAGCGAACCCTACACTGATGGACAGAGATTGGTGATGGTTTTTGGCAGAGAAGTTTATAAGAAATTAGTCAAGGGGACGCCGGCAGAGCAGGAATGGATAAAGATAGTAGGTTCTCAAGGATTTTCGCGTTTTGGCCCGGGATATATTGAAGAATGGTTTGCTACCGATTATATGCATATAGTATTAATGGGTGATGTGGCGCATATGATTTGGTTGGATGATGGCGTGATCGGGCCTGCCGGTTACAACATAAGCAACGAGGGTTCTTCCGAAGACCGCAGGGAATTCTTTATGCAACATGTCTTCGATAATGGAACAGAGGCTCCTGCGCCGAAAAAGACCGGCGCGGTCAGGCCGCAGGGTAACCCGCTGCTGAATTTTGTGCGCGATGTTGCCCGTAGTCCATTGGGTAATCCCGCTTATGGAGCAGAGTTGAATGTCGGCGCCCTGCCGCAGGCTGATTCAATTACGCTGCCAGTTACATATAATATAAATAATCCAGACAGTCTAATAGCAAAAGATACCATCGTAACAGAAAATCTCGTAAAAATATTCTCACTTTCAGATGGGCGCGTGGTTAAGACGAGCGCGCTGCTTGAATATCAATGCGTAGGGGCGGTGATTGTGTTTGAAGATAAAGCCGCTGTGATTCATCTTTGCCCTTGGCAGATAGAGCATCGCGGCACAGCATATTGGCCTACGCGTAGAAACGACCGTGTATATTTCAGTAATCTGGCGCAGATATTAAGAGGGCAGGGCATGAAGCCGGAAGAGGCAAAGGTTATTAATTTGATTTCTGCATCCGGTCACGCATACGAGGATGCTTTAAATCCGGAATTCAGAAAGGTGTTCGGCAAAGACGGAGTAAAAGTTATTGATAAAGGCCAGAGGGTTAATTTTGAGGTTTCCGGCAGAATCGTAAAAGTAAACATTTCAAAGGACTCAAAGAACATCCAAGAAGTTTACTCTATCAGCCCCAGCGGCAAACTGGAAGAATCTAAAGTTCCGCTTCAGACCGGCGCGGTTGAGCCGGTTGCGATGCCGGTGGCTTTGTCAGGTTGCGCAGTTGGTTTCGGGTTCGCCAGCAATAAAGCAGCGCTTATCGCGGTAATAGCAATTGTTTTATTCAATTTGGCTTATTATGGCATAAAGATGTTGAGGGCTAAAGCACAGAAGAATGATGAGCACGTATCTTACGAAGGCCGCAGCCCGCCGACTGCCGGACGTTTTGTTAGAATCCTTCCCGTAGCAGCACTATCATTATTCAGCATCGCGGCAAAGAGCGACGTTATTGAGAATTCCGTTGCAGATGTCAGATTATTGCTATACCTGGTTCTTGGCATAGCTGTTGCTATCGCATTGTACGCAATCGTTAGATTCAGCAGAGATAATCATCTTGGACAGGTGTATGTAAACATTAAATCCAAGGTAGCTAATCCTACAAAGAAAGTTCAGCCGGCTATGATTCCGCAGCCGGAAGATTCAGTTTCCCAGCCGGGAGAAAGAAGAACATGGTCAGAATGGAAAGAGGTTTTGACACAGGAAGAGATAGGTAGACAAAAAGAAACAGGAATAAATTACGATAAATACGCAATCACTGTTGTTTCTCCGGGCAAAGAACCCCGTCATAATTTGATCCTCACCAGAAAAGAAGCAGTATTAATATTCTTACAGATTACAGAGTTAAGAGAAAAGGCGCCTACCGCTCCTGCTGTGCCGGCTGCCAATTGCACGCCGGTTGCCTTGGGTTTAGCTGGGTGGCTGTTTGGCACAGGAATCGGTTTGCCGGTAGTTGTTGGTTTAGCCGCTTTAGCCATCGGCGTTACCGCTACATTCCTCGTCCGTTCCCAATTATTAAGGGCAAAGATTCACGCTTTAGTGGGAGCTGCCCGCGCGCCGAACTTTGGCGCAGTCGTTACTAATATAGTTAAGACATTCAAGGCTTTATTAACCCAGCCGCAATTCCTACTTACCGTGGCAGGTGTAGTGTTTGCGGCTATTTTAGTTGTTCCTGCAGTCTTTGCGTACCTCACCTCCGAGGCGACCCACGTAGGGGCTGCAGGGCAACTAATTAGAGAAGGAGGTGTACCATGTGCCCTGTCAAGTTTGATGCACTGGAGTTTGACCACATTGTCGAGTTTAGTCAAGATTCTACCATCTTTGCTGCTGCACGCGAGAACGGTAACGGCCATCTCAGGATATTTCTTATCAACAACGCTACCGGTAATGTTTACACACGTAACGGCCGGGCTGATTCCTGGGAACAGCTCACTGGCCCACACCGCGATACAATTCTTGCTCGTCTTGCTGCTGTTCGCGGTAGCATTCCAGTCTACAAGATCAACGGGACGAACGGCTCTATCTAGCGGAGGAAATAGGGCCGCTCGTTCTTCCCGCGTATCTTTCTGGGACACTTTACCCGGAGCTGCAATCATCTGGGCAGCGATTATCGGCGGTGCCTTGTTAGTCGCTACTTTATTAGGTAAAGCTCCCGCAGCCACGCATAATTCCCCGCTTAGCCTGGCGTCTCTGGGTTTAATTGTCGGGACTATTATTACAAAAGCGGGCATGTATCAAATGATAATACAAGCAACGAAATTACTGGCAGTGTACGAAGTGTACAAATTGAGGAAAGGGCCCATTGACTACGAAAAAGAATCCGATAAATATACGGCAATGGAGTTACTCAAGACAGCTATCCATGATGGCAACATCCTTATTCCTACCGGTGCTTTCGGTATGTCAAAAAAAGAAGAAGCCGAAGGAGAAGAGATAGAAATAAAAATAAAAGAAGCAGAAGGCCTATTAGAGTTTGCCGAAGGAAAGGCCACTCAACTGCCAGCGTCTCTTAGCGCAGAGATCGATAGATTTAACCGGATACGCAATATGAAATGGCCAGAAACCCCGTCTATAATAGACGCCAACGTTCATAGAATTTATCTCGAGCATTTTGAGATAGATCGTTTTGATAAGTATCGACCTTTAGGTTTAGATGTATATGACATCTTCGCAGCTATTGCCGAAGCAATGACCAGGTTAGCCGGAGATGAAACAAAATTAGTCCAAGAAGCAAGAGATATACTCGGTAAAATTGCAGGCGATGAAAGAGCAAAGAGAAGATTAAGATCTAGAGTCGTAGATTTCTACGGAGTGAGAGATTTAGGGACACTAGAAAAGGCATACAGGGATCGTTTTTACCCGTTTCCTATAAGAACCTTTAGCGGGTCGCAAAGAACCGTTATTCCTTTTAGGGCCGCGGGCAATCTAAATAGAGTAGTGGCGAGATGGTATAGTGGTCAAAAGAATACCGACCGAGATTCAACGAGGGGGGCTTTGCAGAGCTTTGCAGCGGATAATTACGTCGCTGCATACCAAGGAGATGTTAGGGATATTAGAACGGTACTGGGGGGAGGGGCGAGGCTTCCCTTTAGATCTCAGGCAAGTGTTAATAATGAATATTATGATTCTTACATACTTGGTATTGATAAAGAAGGATACAGGCTTTATTGTGATACGCTTTTGATGAAGAGGAGAAAGGATTTGATTACAGCCGGAGCGTTGCGGGAAGAGGAGCCAATGCGGATTTTGGATATAGGGGCAGGCAAAGGATATGCGCTTTTTTACCTTGCTGCGTATATTGCGCAGAATTTACTTGCAAAAGGAGAATGGCCCGAGCTGACCAAAGACCTGAAAAATAGAAGTAGACCAGATATATTTAAAGAGGTTCTTCAGGATTCCCAAAAGACCCGCAGGTTAGCGCAGTTGCTGAAACAAAAATACCAATTTTATGGAATAAGCCTCGATTTTGATGAAAATATAGGAGTAGATGAATTAGGTGCAGGATTATGGGAGGCCTTTAAAGAGGAAGGCGTCATTACTTTGAAAAAGTCTTTAGCGGAAGATATGCCTGATGATTGGACTGGTAAGTTCCATTTTGCTATGTCGGTACGGACATTTGAGTATCTAATCGACCAGTTACGTGCCTTGGAAGAGGTACATCGTGTTTTGGCTGCAGACGGTGAGGCGCGGATCAATTGGCAGAGTTCTATCCCAATGGTTCTAGGCATCGATCCTTGCTCATCCAGGAATGGAATTAAGGAATTCCTTGAGGTATTTCTGCTTTCTGCGCAACTCAAAGGGCACAATATCTTTATGGGTCTGAACAATCTTGTGGTAGTAAAGAAAGAAAAAAATGAAGTTCCGCTGATCTTTGCATTTTCTCCGACGGGTAGGCATCTGTTGCTTTTTGGCAATACTACGTTATACGAGGACTGGAAACCATCGCCGGAGCCTTCTTGGTGGAAGGATGTAGCGGTGACCATTTCCACCTCTGGCTTGCTAGAGACGGCCGCCGCCAGAGTCGATACCGCTGATATTGTGTTGCCACTGGAAGAAAAATTTACTGGCGCCGTTGGCGCGACGGCGGCGGTACGGAAGAAGATGGTAAGCTTAGGTTTTTGCGGCACGGACGGCATCTTGGATGGCTCGGCCAAGGCTTTATTTAATAAAATAATGGCATTCCTGGATTCACCGATAGGCTCGATACTTTTCTGGGCAGCGATTATCGGCGATGCCTTGTTAGTCGCTACTTTATTAGGCAAAGCTCCTGCAGGCAATAATGGGGCTTTCCTGCTTGGCTTGGCGCCTGTGGCCTTGGGCGCGGTGGCGGTGGCAGAAAGAACCGATATTGCAGTAGACTATGAACTTGCCAGCAGAATAAAATACGCCCGGAACATGAAGCTTAAGGGAGATATTAGAAGCGCCATGTGGGTTTTAGGGCGCAGGTATTCTGCTTCCATCGCAGGAGGATTTGATACAGAAAGGTATACAAGTTTAATTTTCAATAGCGTTATGATGGCTTTAAAAGGGCGGGCCGAATTTAACCAGAGCATCTCTTTCGAATTAGTAAGGCAGGAAGGTACTGAATTAGAACCGGAGAAAATATTGACGATTGATTTACGCAGAGAGGCCATAGAAATAGTAGATATTATAGGAGGCGCTGCGGTAAGGCATCTCAATATTATTTATAGAGGACATATACATACAGCATGGGGAGCATCCCGGGTGCATCGTATTACCCTTTTGAACGATAAAGGCAAATGTATAGATTTACCTACCCTGTTAGAAAATGAAGGTTTTATTGACGCAAAACAGAGAGCGCAGTGGCAAGAAGAGGGCCTTAGGGGCGTGCTTGAATATGGTTGTTATATTACGGCAAGGCACGATAGCGGTGAATGCGGCTTAGTTCCTTTTAATAATAAGACGGTAATGATCGACTCCCAGACTAAACAGCAGGTGGGAAGCATGGTTTATTTAGACTTGCCTGAAATGAAGAGATTATTACAGGAAAGACAGATACTCGCCCGGGTGCATTTTGAGCTGGAATTACAATTTAGCGATAACCTGACAGAGGAGCAGAGAATTGAGTTAGAGCGGAAGTTAGGATTGGTGTGCGACACCGATACGGATACCTTTAGAGATTTAGTGAGAATACTGCATAGGCTCGGACAAGAACCGCATTGCGAGGTTATCATTACTTGCGAAAAGCAGCATTTTGGCGTAGAAGTTTTGGATGGGCGTAAGATGCTAGCAGATATTCAAGGAGAACAGGCCGCTACGGTCCCAGTTAATACCGGCGACAAGAGATTTGCCTTAATGGAATTATTAATAGTTGTTTTAGGCATCGGTGCGGCCGGGTTATTCGGCGTGCCGGCGGCATCCCGCATGCTGCATATCCCGCCGCAGACAGCCTTCAGCGGATTCATGATTTTGACGGCACTGGTTTTATCTATAATAGCGGTTACTCAGGCTCCCCGGGCTCCGCCGGCTCTGGCGCCAATTGATAATAAAGAAGTGAATCCGCAAGAAGTAATTTTACCCGTCACATTATTCACGAGAATCCTGTCAAAATTATTCTTAGGAATATTAGTTATCTTTGCTTTTGTTCGCGCTAGCGCACCGCCGCAGATGATTAGAGAATTAAGCGGGCCAATGGTATTGATAAAGCCGTTGTTGATAACAGGACTGCTGCTTGTCTCAGCCCTCTTTTTATTCCTGGGAATCAGATGGTTAATCAGGCAGCATCTGGTCACTTCTTCCACCAGTATACTCCAAGGTATTATCGGCACCATCGCAATTATCACGCTAGCAGGCGATTTTGCCGGCGCGTTTTTGCTGTACCTTATCGCGGGTGGTTCCGGAGCATATATCTTAACCACCAACGCAAAAATATATATCTTAGTTGCAGGGATCGTAGCTAACGCCTTCGCCTTTATAGGTTTTTGGAGAGCGGAGGCTACTAAAGGTAAAGGCACTTCTCATTATAAATACACAAGCATGCGGATGAGCCTGCGCGCGGCCATCAATTTTGCCATGGCGGCAGCGTTTATATCCGCGCTGCTCGGGGCGATATTTAAATTACCGCACGACACGATAAAGAAGCAAGAGATATGTGAGGGGATAAATTATGCTGTTTATCCCGCATTAAACGAGCTGTTGCTTCATACCGCGACTATCGATTTAAGTCGATATAAACCGGGGGTATATAATTTTGCCGCTGCCGGCCTACAACATGCTTATAACTTAGGCGATAGCGCGCCAGTAGTGGTAGCGATGTCCGAAGCTCCTTTTAGTGGCGATATTAACGAACAATGCGGCTACCCGGCGCAGTTTACCACCCGGCAGGGAGATACCGTAAATTTAAGGGTATTTGCGCAGGCAGTAAAAGACGGTAAAAATGTAGCTAAGAAAAATTGGGAAGGTGCTAAATCCCTGGTAGGCGTGGATCAGCGCGGCAACCTGGTTTTAGTCTCTACTGATGCCGATAATCTCACCTACGGTAAGCTTTTCGGCGGCTTCCCTACCACCACGCAGATGGCGGATTTTATGATTAAGGAATTTAATGTCCGCAACGCCTGGTTTGTGGATTGCGGCATCTCCGGATATTTCTATATTAAAGGTAAGGTAGAAGTGCAGCAACTATTAGCTCCTAGAAGAGTAATTGGGGTGGTCGAGCGGCCACAAGTTAAATTACAGCCCAGAAAGACGCGTCAGCTTCAGCATATACCCAAAAAATCCGGACGCAATAACAGAAGAACTATCGCCGGTATCGGCCTGACGCTTTTGGCCGGCGGGGCATACTTCTTAGACCACTATATGCTCGGCGGCACAGCGGCCAAGCAGGCAGGGTTCCTGGCGCCGGAGAATTTATTAGGTTTAGGCGGCCTCGGCCTCTACGCGGCGGCAAGCGTGGTGGGCGCGGCTGCGCTGGCGGCAGAAGATGCCAAGCGGAGAGAATATCAAAGGAAGCAGAAGAGGGCATTAGCTGGACTGGCCAGAGCAGATGAGCAAAAACGGACAAGGGAAACGCGGATCTTCCGAAGAATACATAACGCAGGAATTAAAAGAGAGTTAGAGCTTGAATTCTTTAAGGCAAATATCCCTCTTGTCATGAGGAAAATTATCACAGCCGTTGTGAGGGGCTTTTCTTTATACGATGAAGTTTGCCATTGGAGCCTCGTGGGAGTAGATTTCTGCATCCGGAGTAAAGAGATCAAAGATTTCTTAAAGAAAGTTAAGGCAGGGCGTCTGTCTAAAGAGGAGATAATTAGGATTTATAAAGAGTTACAGGGCCGTGTGAGGGTAGGGCTGGAAGAGGCGGCGATCCTTGATTATTTTGCTGAAGATAGCGCTACGGGCTTCTCGGATAAATTTATAGATGGATTAAAGGGATTAATAGAGCAGCGTAAGATGGTTACTGACCGCAAGATGATAGGTGGTGCTACAAGACATTACGACCGCGCCATGACTGATGACGGAGACGGGCTTACCGCGCAGGAGATAGAAAAATTAGATGACTTGATTAATAAGCTCTTCCCGCATTTAAGCGAGAATAAGGGAGAGCAGCAGATTTATCTTCGCTACAAGCCCTATGCGACTAAGTTTGCGCGAAGCCATGGCTTGACTGAACTTGCTCGGCAAATAGAAGATCAGGTGATTGTGAAGGATAAACAAGTAAGAAAGTTATTCCAGATGTTCCAAGAAGAGACCGGCGGAAGAAGGCTGGTGGCCTGCAAAGACCAGAGCGGTAAATACGTCTTTATTAATCCGTCCCACCACGGTTATCATCTTGTAGAGATTATCCTGCACGAAGGCAGCGGCAAGCCGCATGAGGTCAATAATTTGCAGGGATTATTATTCCGGGGAGAAGGAGAATATAAATATAAATATAGAAGAGGGTTTATTGGTTTAGATACGGATCACTATCAAGGCCCGCGGCCATTAGGGGATGTCTCTGATTATTATCCAGCATTAAAGAGAATCCCTCTTCATCTGGCGCAATGCGGGTTCTCTCATCAAGCCCGGGATTCTTTTATAGACGAATTCATTATTGGTCCGGCCGGATTCAACAGAGAGGCGGCGGATATAACCACCATAAACTACGCTTACAGTGAAGGCCAGATAATTATTACGGTAGAATATTCCTGCCACAAGTTCCTTATGGGAAAGTTTGAAGGAGAACTCAGGAAACAATATCCTCTAGCGCGGGTGGAAGTGGAAAAAGATGATGTAGCGTATGGCAGCGAAAAAGGGATGAAGGTAAGTATAATCATTGAACCTCTTGAGGAGTATCAAGATGCCTCTAGCGATAATTCTGACCGGGCATATATTAATAATAATGAGGGCTGTCCGACGGCCCATACCTCCGGGACGACCCCCGTCGGCGCCCTTATTAATAAATTAACTCCTCGTCGCGGAGCAGGCGCAGTGGTTGCCGGCCTGCTTATCGCCTTTGGCCTGGCGCAGGCAAGCACCGGCGCAACGGTTGTCATCGGCCTCTTACCTATAGTGAGCATCGCTGCATTAATTCTCTCCGGAATTATGATTTGGAGAATCATTGAGGCAAAAAGGGCTGCGGCCTTAGAGCGCAGCCAGCGAACCCGCGCCGACAGCGCGGCGGTAGACGCAGCCCCGGATAGCGCTTATGTAGAGATAAAATTTAGAGAACGCGGGCAAAAGTTAGAGAAAAAAGTAAAGTTATTACAGAAGATATTTAACCGTGTTTGTAAAAACCAAGGGGTATATTTAACTATATTTGATGATCGCACAGGATACCGCGCAGAAGGAGTCGTTGGTATTCTTGTAAAAGGCACTAATGCCCAGAAGGCACTCGAGATAGGCCTGTCAGATGCTGCTAAGAAATTAAAGTTTGAAATATTAAACGGAAAGCAAAAACCTTCTACTGACCACCGCCGCGGGGCAGGCGCTGTGGTATTGCTCATTGCGGCTTTGGCCGTCGACCTGGCTTTTGCCTCTGGCGGCACAACGGTAGGCACCGTTAGTCTCTTACCTATATTGGGCATCGCCGCCATCGCCGCCATCGCCATCGCACAGCGCAAAAACATCGCCGCCGGTATCCGTGCCCTCAGGACCAAGGCGCAACTTGCGACCGCGCCCACGAGGGCAGCTCCCGAAGCAGAAAAGTTATTGGATGCAAAGGCATTCGAGCAAACTGTTAGAGAACAAGTTAGCGCCGAGGGAATACCATTTAGCGCGGAAAAATTCGCGGACGCAAAAACCGCTATCCTGGAAACTTTCGCCAGGCATTTGGTTTCACCCCAACTCTTCGTGGTCAAAGATTTTGCCGGAACAAAGAGCACGGTTATCCTGCCCGGTTTAGCTTATCTCGTCGTAAAACGCCAGAACCTGAAAGTATTTGCCGTGGTCTGTAACGACCATTTTGCTTATGACCAAGGCAAGCGGGCAGCGGAGTTATTGAGCCGCTTTGGCATAAGGGTAGGCTATGTCACCAGAGATGGCCAGACTTTCATCTATGACGCCGGAAAATGGCAAGAGTTGGCCGAGCGTAAAGATATTTATCATAGAGCAGACGTAATTTACGGCCAGATTTCCACCTTTAACTTTGATTATCAGAAATTAGACCTCCTGTCCTATACTAAGGAACTGGCGCAATCCGAACATAGATGGGTAATTATGGCGGATGAGGCAGACCGGACCTTGGTGGCAGAGGCATTTACTCCGCATATCATTTCCCAGTTACAAGAGAAGGGAAAGTTAGACGAGAAAAAACTGCAGGCTGCCGAGGTAGCCATGGCTATCAAAGATAATGCGACATATTTTAAAGATGAAAACAAAGAAGTTATTCTGAATAAGGCAGGAGAAGATTATGTGCGCGCACAAATACCCGCCTGCACCTCCGCTCCGGCGGCAGAGCAATGGTTATATCTCTACTGGGTAGAAACTGCCTTAAAGGTATTCCGTCATTATGAAAGAGGCGTTGAGTACGAAGTTGAGGACGATAAAGTGGTAATCCACGGAAAGCTCTCCGGAGAATCTGAATACGGAAAACGGTGGGAGGACCTGCAATTCTTCGTTGAGTTTGCTGAAGAACTGCCTTTTAGCGGCGAAGACAGGCCGGTATCCCAGATGCCTTTGTTAACCTATCTTCAATCCGAACATTTCGCCGGTTTTATCGGTTTAAGCGGCACGCTTGAAGACGGGGTAGTAGGGGAGGTTTATCCCCAGGCTAAAATTAAAAGATACAAGGAGCGTTCGGCAAGAGGCCGGGCGTACACCCTGGGTATAGAGTTTGTGCCGGACTGCGATGAGCTGGAAGAGCTGGAAAATCTGAAAAAGCTTTGGGAGCAGCAGGGAGAGCGCATCAGAGAGCTCTATGACCAGAGAACCGGGGAACAGCCGTTTGTGATTAAGGCGGGTTCATCACTCCACGCAGACTGTTTGGCAGGAGTTTTGGGCGTAGATAATGTGCGTATAGTTGACGCGCGCATTTCCAATGATCCAAAAAAAATAAGGCAGATTATCGAGGCAGCAGGGAGGAGCGGTAAAATTACCATTTTGACGCTGGTAGGCAACCGCGGAGTGAATATTTTGCTTGAGCTTGATGAAAAAGTTCAAAGAAAAGAAATTTACCTCATTGACGCCGATTTGTCTGACAGCTCTTTGGAGAGCGCGCAATTTAAAGCCAGAGGCGCAAGAAATCCCGATGAAGATGCGTATTGGCGGGGCGTTTATACTTTTAAGGATACCATCTTCCGCGATCATCCTTCTTTAACCAACGAGGCCAGGGAAATCTTAAGCTCCGGCAGTAGCGACTTAAAAACTACGGAAAGAATCATCGCGATTATGCAGAGAAAGATAACAGAAGAAAATATGCGCAGTTTCCGGTTGCAGCGGCCGATTCAGGAAGAGACAGGAAGATTCTGGTTAGGCAGATTGATCAAGATGCGCCGGCATATTGTCCTTGGGGGGATAGATGTTTTGATAGACGAATGTTTTAGCGGTCGCGCCCAAGAGGTCAAAGATAAACTTACCGATAAACAAAAAGAAGAATTGAGCTGCGCCGCCCTGCAATTAATCGATTCCCAGATCGGCAATTTCTTTACCCATTTGCATGACTATGCGCGGGAATTAGAATATGATGCCCGGCATACCTCTCGCTGGCAGGGGATTTTCAAGCACGAGACCACGGCCAGCCATTTAGCAGGGATGGACTTAGCCTTGGAGAGCACCGTGGCGGATCTTAGTAAAGTCACTGCGCCGGTAATCAGCGCCATAAGCACAATGACCGGCACAGAATTGCCGCAAAGAGAAGAAACCAAAGGAAAAGTATCCAGAGCAAGAGTGCCCGCGGGAAAAGCGGCCGTCGCTCTTCTGGCAATCGGGATAATTATAGGTTTATTCTTTGTCGGGCCGGTAGGCGGGGGGCTGTGGATTTTGGCGCATTCCGGGCTGCATCTGCCGGTTTTAAGCAACGCGCTAATAGCAGTATTGAGCGCAGTAATCCTCTTTGCGCAAGGATATTACATTACGCCTGCGTTTTCCAAAAATACGAGCCTCACGGATTTATCCTGCTGGTTAAAAGGTAAGGGCAACAAAAAGGCCGCGGCGGTTTGGCCAAGATTTGTAGCCAGCTGGCTGCCGCTGATGTTGAGTTATCTGGGCAGCATAGGAGGATTGATGTTGTCTCTTGCCGTCAAGTTCTCTCCTGCGGTACAGTATATTAACCGGCTCATTACTCAGGCCCTGGGAATCAGCGTGCCGCAATTGGCCGGGGCTTTCATTATTATGGGAGCGGTTGCCACGCTCTTAAGCGTCTTATTCAACTGGAGGAATATCCGCCTGACCAAGGTAATGCCCGGCGATACGCAACAGAATTACCGGCTAAAGAGGTTATTTGATTTCTTAGGCGTGGGGTTGGTAGCGAATATTGTTTCTTATGTATTATTAGCGGGGCAGGGGAATGCCTTAATCATGGCCATTCTCTCCGGAGCAGGAATCACTTTCGGTATTTACTGGTTCTTAATACTTACAAAAAGAGATGCGCCGGCAAAGATATGGTCATCTTTGGGCTTCTTAGGTTCAGTGCCGGCTTTCTTACTTCTGCGCAACCTTTTGTCCAGCTCGGCCATCCAGAGGGCATGTTCTACGGTTTCGGTTTGGGCGGCATTGGGTTTTCTGATTTTAGGTATCTTGGCAGCTGCCTTCGGGTGGTCCCATAGCGGCCGCCAGGCACGCCTGGAAAAAACTTCCCGGGGCAGAGCTATCTTTGAGACTTTCCCGCAGAATATAGTGACGATGGTTTTCGGCGGCATGGGCATAGTAACTTTAGTATTTACCATGATTAGGGGCGGATTAGCGGCAATCGGCATCGCCGGGCTTTTAGGCGGCGCGCTCCTGCCTTTAATCGTCTATGCGCTTATCGCAAAAGACAAGGTACAATATGTTCCTACGGTTACGCAAACAATAGTAACTGCTTCGATTACCGCCAGCTCTATGAGCGCTAATCTGGTCTCCGAGGCAGCGAAGTTATCGGGCTTACCAAAACAGCAGGTAGAGGAGCGATTAAAAGCAGCATTCCAGCACCTGGCTGAAAAGCCGTTACCGGCGCCGCTGAAGACCAGCGCTGTGGAGCCGGCGCGGGAAGATCAATTTGCCGCTTATAGAATAGGGCCGGTTATTTGCGGCGTGCCGATGGGCTGGCTGAATATGGCAGCGATGTGCGCCACGCCGGGATTAACAGATAGGCCGACAATCGGCGAAAGTATTTATCCTAGATTTGAGAGGAACGTGAATTTTATAAAGATGATGAACGAGATTTCTCCTATCCATCTTACCAAGAGCTATCAAGGGACCGGCGTTTCCCGCGACGATGTCTCAAGACCGTATGCCGATTCAGCAAGCTGGATTTACGATGATGCAACAGCACTTCTTGTTTTAACAGAAGCCTATGCTCAGGAATACCGGCCAGGAGATTCCCTAGTTGCTTATAATATGTTCCATGGTATCCGTCTCGTGCAGAACGCAGATGGCAGCTTTAATGATTGTTATAATTACTATACCGGGCGCGTACTTAGCGGTTGGAAGAGGGTCGCCAGAAACAGCTTGGTAGCAAAGGCATTCGCCAGATTCTATGAAGTGTTTGGCGATCCGCAAGCCTTAGAGGTGATGAACCGCTACCTGGCTTGGGTCGATCCTTATCAAGATTTCACTCATCAGCCGGTCTATGGCGGATTCACCTTAGGTACCTTCAACGGCCAGCGGGTCTGGCAGCTTGCTACGGAAGAAAATAGTGACGTGACAGCTACCTTCTATCATCTCTCTCAGGTATTTGCTTCGGAGTCGCTGATAGTCCGCGCCGCAGCATCTTTGGATTTTCTGGCTAATGTAGCTTGGAATCCTACCCTGCAACGTTTTGAAGTAGGTATGGACACCTCAGCTAATCCCGATACCGTAATCAAAGAATATGGAGATTCGCAGGCTTGGACTTCTTTAATGATGTACGGTACCAGGCCCTTCCATAATCTTAATCCTGAGGATCGTGACGGCTGGAACTGGTTGAGCCAACGTGAAAATTGGGTCGTGATTACTGGCGGGGATACCTTATGGGGATATCCTGTTAAGACGCTTGTGACGAATCCCGATTCGATGAGCGTCTGGTCTGAACTTAACTTAAGCATTGCTCTGGAACGCTGGCTAGCAGGGGATACCGCTAACGCAAACCGTCTTTTTAACGAGGTCTTCTTCAAGATGCAGGATACTACTAACGGAGGAGTAAAGTATATCATCGGTAACCCCTCTTTAGTTTGGCCTTATAATCATCCCTATAATTCGGTTGCCGGGACCGCATGGCTGATCTTTACCGGTGCCGGGATCAATATTTTCGCTGTTAATGAGAGCGTATCCATGGAGCAGCCCGTAACCTTAAATACCGATGTAGGCGTGCGCGTAATTCCCAGCGTAACCCGCGGCCCGAGCAGAATTCAATATCAGCTGCCTAAAGAGGCTTTGGTGAACTTGACTGTTTATGATATGACCGGTAGAGTTGCGACGACATTAATCAAGGCAGAACAGCCAGCTGGCCGCCATACGATTAATTGGGACGGCAAAGACGCGCGAGGCGAGGAGCTTCCTGCCGGCACATACTTTATCAGACTGAATACCGGCGCCAAGACTCAGACTACCAAGGTGATTAAAGTCGGCGGCGCTGCTCAATCTCAGGCGCCGCTTAAGAAGACCAGCGCGGTTGCGCCGGCGCGGGAAGATCAGTTTGCCGCTTATAGAATAGGGCCGGTTATTTGCGGCGTGCCGATGGGCTGGCTGAATATGGCGGCGATGGGCGCGTCGAAAAAAGACTGGCTGTATTCGCAGCGTAATTCTAATACCGGATTAGTCGCCAGCTATCAGGTCACCGGCGATAACCCTTTCTTTAAATCACAACATTATGACCTGACCAATTTTGCCCAGACTTATGATCAGGCGATATTCTCAATAGACAGAATGAATAAAGGTGATTATAAAACTCCTAAGGCAATCTTTATCTTCTATAGAGACAGAGCCGCTAAGTCCGATGGCATCCCTTACACCGCTTATGACGCTACCACTGGTGCAGTAAAAGAATGGACGGTGAGAAGCGGCGAAGCATTATGGCTTGGCATAGCCATGGCGCATTACACGTATAATACGGGAGATACACAATTTGTGCCGTTTATGGAAAAAATCTTTAAGTTCGCTTCCGGATTACAGCAAAATGATGGGCGCATTTTAGGCGGGCCAAGCTTCTCTTGGGCCTCTACCGAGCATAACGAAGACGCCTTAAGTTATTTCGGTATGCTTTATCAGCTGAACGATTCGGCAAAATATGATTCGGCTCAAGCAAGGGTAGCTCACTGGTTAAACTGGGAGGCTTATGATTCCTTAGAGGGCAGGTATAACCGCGGTGAAAATGACAATGCATTTGCCCTAGACGTGCAGACCTGGGCCGCGATGAGCCGTCTCTGCCGGATAGATTCTTTCTATAATGTGGATTTTGCGCGCGTGATGCGTTATATCGAAGAAAATGCAGCTACTATATCCAGTTATAAGAAGCCCGACGGAACAGTAGTAGATTCAGTTCATGGTTTTGATTTTACCTACGCCAGAGGCGTCATCTCAGGTGAATGGACAGGTCAGGCTGCTTCAGCATATTTGACTTTTGGCGCAGCCGCTGCTTATGCGAGCATGGGTAATGATGCCAAGAGTAAATTTTATTTATCAGAGCTTGAAAAAACAGAATACAATGGCGCTATTCCTTATGCTACTAAGATTATAGAAACGACCCATGGTTGGGTGGCTTCTACTTATCCATCAGTTGCCGCTACTGTTTGGAGAAATTTTGCCAAATCCGGATTTAATCCTTTCGTCTTAGGCGGCAAAGCGACACTTTCAGCTCCGGCTACAAAGCGCAGCGCTGCTCCCGCTCCCGCAGCACAGGATACTACCGCGGCGCTAGCGCAAGGCGATACATTAGTGGGGCCTGCAACCGAGCTTGGGGTTACGCAGAAAGCGCCTGTTGCGCCGTCGCAGGATTATCAATTCGCTAATTACGGCCCGCGCGGACCGGGCGGCGTGCCGATGGGCTGGCTGAATATGGCAGCGATGGCAGCCCTGCCGCAGGCATCTGCGTTTATGGCCGCGGATTCAGTTTCTCGGGACACTTGGTTATATGCCCAGAAGTATCCTGCTACTGGTTTATTCGCCAGCTTCCAGGCCGACAGAAGCTTCTTAACCTCTCATAAGCAGAACCTTACCAGATACGCCCGGCTTTCTGACCAGGCATGGACGGCTATTGACCTGATGAATCACGGCGATTACGCCACTGCGCGCAAGATGTTTACCTTCCTGCGCGACAGCGCGCCTAGGGAGAACGGTATGCTTTATGCTGCTTATGATGCCGGTACGGGGGCAGTGTTAGACAGCGCATTAAAGACTAAAGACCAGGCCTTGTTAGGTATAGCCATGGCGCATTACAGTAACGGCACCAAGAACGGAGAGTTCCTGCCGTTTATGGAAGAGATCGGAGAGCTTGTCTTAAAGATGCAGCGCTCAGACGGCAGCATCTTAGGCGGCCCGACATCCCCCTGGGCAACGGCCGATAACGCTAACTGCGCGCTAAGTTATTTGGGCATGCTTTTTGAGTTGACCGGCGGCCAGGCAAAATGGGATACAGCCCAGGCAAAGGTAGGCCACTGGTTAAACTGGGATGCCTATAACCAAGCAGAGGGAAGGTATGACCGCGGCCAGAACGATAAGAAATTTACTGCCGAAGCGCAGACCTTCGGTGCGCTCGCCGCGATGTCGGAATCATTATACAATATCGACCCGGAAATAATCATGCAGACAGTGGAAAAGAACGCCGCGACCACGGTTAACTATACCCGCCCGGACGGCAAAACAGTGCAAGTTTCCGGATTTGATTTTGCCTCTGCCGCTGGTAGAAAGGTGCTTTTCGCAGAGATCACCGGTCAGATGGCTACGGCTTATAAGTTTTTCGGCAATGAGGCTAAAGCCAAGTTCTATTTAGGAGAATTAGCTAAATTAGAATATAAGGGAGGCATTCCTTATGCCACCGCTGACGCCGAAATATTAGAGGGAGAAAAGCAGCGGTCGAACACCTATCCTTCGATTTCCGCCAGGGCCTGGAAAGATTTTGCCGAAGATGGTTTCAATCCCTTTATCCTGAAGGTTAATCCGACTCCGCCAAAGGATATCTCTAGCAAAGAACTCCAAATAAAATTGTCTGTCAGCGATACCTCGGCTATGCCCGCTGCGCCCAGTAAGGTCATTGCGCCGGAACCCCTGAAACCCGCAGAAAAGCCGCAGGCAGAGTCAACACTACAAGTCATGCCGCAGGCGCAGGAGTTGCCGCAGGCCGCCGGCAAACCGGAAGAATCTAAAGAACAGAAGAAAATAGACGAGCAGTTAGTGAAGCCTGCAAAACTCGTAACTCGGGATGCAAAGGAATCTCCTGCTGCGCCGGAAGTTACTGCGCCCGCTATCCGCTTAACAAATGACAGTCTTCATACTTCCCAAGCCAAGCTGCCCGTTTCAGATGATACATTAGTGGGGCCTGCAACCAAGCTTAGGGTTACGCAGAAAGCCTCTGTTGCGACGCCTTCCAATCGTCCCGCTTCCCAAGCCAAGCTTCCTGATTCACTCGTTGCTCCTGCTCCAGGTGAGTCATTAATAATGACGCCTGTAACAATCATACCCCCGGCTGCAAAACGTAGCGCCAGTCCCGTTCCCGCAACCCGGGATACTTTAGCCGGTACTACTCCTGTCGTTGCCGCCACCCCCGCTTCTAAAGTTTCCGCAGCTGCCACCACACCGATAATCGCTTCAGTAGCTAAACTTGATAGCACCATCCGCAGGCTTCAAGGCATGCGGGAGCAAAGAGTTAAAGACATCGCTGATTATAGGCGAGTGCTTTCTTCCGGGCTGAAGTTCTGGACAGAGGAGTTCTGGCTGCGCGTAGCCGGTGGTAAATACTATGCTCAGTCCAAGCAGAGCGCAGAAGAAGATTTAAGACGCGTAGATTCTTTAATCACAAAGGTACATAACGTTATTGTCATTGAAACCCCTAAAACAAACGCTCCTACAGCTTCCTCCTATACCTTGCCTGAAGACCAGACGCCAATAAAGATTACCGAAATCCACGCCGCTATCGATAGCTTACACCGGGATATTAAATACGCGCAGGCGCAGGATGCAGAAGCCGACACTTCCTTCCTGACTCCTGCATTCAAAGCTACTATAGAGCAGATGCTCTTGGCCGGAAAATTCCCCAGCGTCAAATATATATTAAAGGCCGATGAGCCTTATTTCACAGATCAGGCTTCGCAGGCCTGGAGGGATTTAGTCTATGCCGAAGCAGATTATTCGCAGTTATGCCAGGATTGGCGGGATTTAGCTTTTAAATGCCGGGAGGCGCTTAAGAATCC
This sequence comes from uncultured Planctomycetales bacterium, assembly GCA_964545575.1. Taxonomy (GTDB): domain Bacteria; phylum Omnitrophota; class Gorgyraeia; order Gygaellales; family Profunditerraquicolaceae; genus CAZJFL01. The sequence continues at coordinate 288,116 of CAZJFL010000001.1, read as the reverse complement.
CAAGGCAACTAATGTCAAAGATTTGGTTTCCTTATCTATCAGCCTGAAAGCCTTTGAGAAAAGATATGAAGGCGCTTTACTAAAATTAGGAGATAACGTGGGCTTAGATGTAGATTTAGGCGGAGAATTAGGTGCGTTGATGAATATCATCAAGATTGTGGACGGCTTAATTGAAAAGAAGGTAGTGGGCGCGCCTGCCCTTATTCTTTCTTACGCGGCAGTATATGACGACGCCATGAATATCATTCAGACATCGCAGACTAACAGGTTAGCTGACTTCGGCGGGGTGATTGTCCCGGTGCAGGCGCCTAATCGTATCGCCGGATTACAGCTGGGCCCGCTCAACTTAAGCCTGGGCGGAGAGAGGCCGTTTAGCTTTGAAGTCAACCTCTTAGACTGGAGCGTCGGCTTAGATGTCTGGGCCGTAGAATTGAAAGCAGGCGTAAATTTAGGAAACCGTATTTTTAACTACATCCCCACTATAAACGCGGATGTTTCTTTTGCCGGAAACAGGGCATATCTCGTCAAGACTACTCAAGGGTGGTTTATGTATTTCCCGCGCATCAATCCCGAGACGCAAAAAGTAGAGAGTATTCCGGCAAGTAATTTTTATAATATGGAGCAGGCCGGAGAATGCGTAAACAATGCCCTCGATGCCTTAATCCGGCAGGGAAAGCTGCCGAATCAATATTCGGCAATTGTGGTGCCCGGACGCAGGCAAGGAGAAGTGGAGCGTAGATTAGCCAGCGGCCAGGAACCGGATTCAAGTAATGCCGCATACTGGTTTAGGTCAGATATCAGGACCGGCTATCAGCATATCTTCAGAGTAGTCACCGATAGTTTTGGTAATGAAACCGCAGAGATGATCTCTGAAGCCCAGATTTATTTCCCGAAAGAAAAACAGAAACAAAACAACGGCAAGGAAACCGAAACCTATTTACGCGATCAGGGTTGGTGGTCGTGGAAGACGGATTCGGAAGAAGTAGCTTGCCCGGTAATACTCCGCCGCGGAGCGGGAGTCAATGATTTTGAGAAAATCGGCAGGATGCTGGAAGGAATTAGGGGCTGGGGTTATACCGCAAGCCCTGACGGAAAGATTTCTGTAATTCCCTCGCCTTATGATTTAAGAATGGCGGCGCATACCGCAGTGCCTGATTTTAGCGGCAATGCTTATAAGTTAGATAGTTTAGGCAATGTGGTGATGACTGACTCCAATGTGCCGGTGATTCCTTCTACCGGAGAAATGAGCGGGTCGTCTCTGCCCATCTCCGTTATCCATTATAAGATGTATCAGGGCCAGATCGGGCCACAGACAGTGCGTTTCGTGGATAACGGCCGCGCCAAAGCATTGTTAGTAGAAGGCGGCGAGATTGCCGTGGAGACCTTGCCTGCCGGCGCCGTTTTTGGCGCTGCCTATGATAAAGGTAAGACCAAAGACAGGACTACCGAGCCGCGTCTGATTACCCGTGACCCGCGCTATACCGAATACAGCGTCTATACTTACGGCCGCAAGGGAAAGTTCTCTTTTGTGCGCGAGGAGAAAATAGATGTGCCTTTTGCGATTATCTGGACAGCCAGAAACAGCACCCCTTCTGCCCGCTTCGTCAGCAAGGCCGAGTTTGAGCAGGAAGGGTTGGGTAACTCTATTTGGAAGCCTGATACTTCTGACACTAATTATAGCGATGACACCCTTAATATTACCTTTGATGGATTACCGACGATTAAAGTCGGGCCGCAAGCGTGGAGGATTTCAGATTCGAATTATGTCACCTTGGATAAAAACGGCAGGGCTATTCCGGGGATTGTGGAATATGCTCAAGTCAAAGAAGATTCTTTAACTTTTTGCACTGTTGCCGGTGTTGAGAAGAAGGTTCCGCCGGGGCTGGTAATTACAGAATCTCTATCTCTTCGCACCGAGGGTATTACTCCTACCGCTACTTATTATCATCCTGATTCCGCAGCGCAGGCAGTTGCTATTGATAGCGCCGCAGTGAAGCTCAGCAATTATTTTACTAATCTCTATAAGTTTGGCCAGCACGTAGCTTCTTACAAGTCATCCGAGGCCTGGGCAGGTTATCGTAATTCTGTCTATCAGCAATGGCCGCAATACAGACAACTGATGAGTAGCGACTTAAAAGGAAAAGGGGCAATGGAATATTATTTCCTGGAAGCGGCAATCCGGGCGCGCTTTGATTTAGACAGCGGCAATTTCAGCCGTTATGCCGAGAGCCTCTGGAATGCACAAAGGGATAGTTTCAGGCAGAGGCTTAAGGAGGCGCAAGCCACATCAGACTATTGGAATCAGGCGATGCTTAATCCGGCAGACCCGATGTTAAACGATTTAGACCGCGACGGTGATGTGGATATTCAGGATTTAGATATTTTCTTAACCGCTTTCCAACAGCATCCTTCTAAAGAAGATCCTTTCTGGACTCCGGAAAGGAGAGCATATTACTTCCGGCATGATCCGCAGCATTTAGACCTTCTCTGGACTTATACCAATACCATTTTAGAGTGGCGCGAGGAAGTAGGCGAACGGGAGAGAATGCTTCAGTATTACGAAGATAACCTGCAGATGTTTTATAAGGGTAGAGCGGAGAGAGAAAAACTCTGGAATGACTTCCAGGAGAGCCGCAATAACTGGGATAAATTGGCAGCCTTCAGGGATTTCTTGGCCTACGATAGCCCGGCAGGATTAGATTATTTCAGGACTCAGGTAGATTTTGCCCGCGGCAACTTTGAGTTTATGCAGTGGTTAAAAACTAATTGGCAGGATACCACCAGCTACGCCCACTATATTTACATCGAACGAGGATTTGCCGATCCCAGTGACCCGGATAAGTTTGAGCGGGAATATCAGAAAGCCCTTGATTATGCGCAGGAAACGCAAGCGGCTTTGGACAAGGCTATCCTTTATACTAAGTGGCATGATAGTACAATCAAAGGCGCGATAGATGTATTGTTCCGCCTGATTGATACTAGAAGCCGCAGCTTATACTTAACTGCCGATATCGCAGATTATTCTATGCGCATCCAGCGGGAGAGAGAAGCGCTTTACGAGCAGGCAGACGCGCTGAGCCGGCAAAGCCAAGAGTTAAAGAAAATCTTTCCTGAACTGCCGGCATATACCGCCGGAGAACTGCGGCAGATAGTAGATGCTCAGGACGCCCAAGGTTCGTTAGGCGCCTTCTTACAGAACGGGATACTCGGTAATTCTGCTGCCGTAACCAGCTTATTCGGGCTCGGCAGTTCACAGGTTGACCTTTACCGCAACTCCGGGCAATATAGCCAAGGAACCTCTGCCACTACCGAGAGAGGCGTCGGCATCCGGACTCCTTTAGGAGAAAATGCGCTGAATCTTTTCGGTCTTTTGGTAGCTGACGAGTATACCTATCAGCAAACCGGGCCGGACACATTAACTGAATACCGGGAGTTTAAGCAGCACAGGATTATATTATTCGATAACTTCGCTTTCTCTAAAGGTAAAACCTCTCTGGCTTATGCCGGGTATGCGGATGTGGGCTTAGACCAAAACAACCAGATTCAGGTGCATGATCTGCATTTACGCCAGGAATACGCCTCCGGATTCTTCTGGGAAGCAGGCGCAGGAGCGGCGTTAAGCAATTTGCAGTTTAATGATTCGGTTTATGTACATAACGATTTAGATAACAGCACTAGATACGTCCCGGTGAATATCGTAGTCAATGAGAAACTCCTGCGCGGAAGTTTATCTTTCGGCAAACAGGATGAACAGGGCAGGATGTGGAAGTTAGTCTTCCAGCCGGAAGTCGACCTCTCTAAGTGGGCAGAAAGAACCTTCTATCCTTATGCCGGAGCAGAAGCAAAGCTGCCCGTGGGCCCGGTTACTGCCAGCGCGCAAGCCCTCTATGCTGGCGGCAAGGACGTAGTTGCCCAGGGCAACGTCGAGGTTGCCATTCCCGGCAGTGAGATGAAGTTAGAGGTAAGCGGCGATGTGAACGGCAAATACGGCACCAAGAATTTATCCTTAGGATTAGAAACTCCGGCACCGCTTGATCCGGATGCTTCTGCCAGAATCGATGCTAATCTTGGCTGGACAAAAGAAGGTAATCCTCGCTTAAGTACCGACTTGACAACAGGGCCGTTATTAAGGATAAAAGGCCAGCAGAAACAGGTGGATTTAAGAGGTATTACCGCAGCTGACCCGGTGAAGCCGTTTGAAGAAATGTATCCGCGGATGACTACTGCTCCTCCGGCCAGCAACACGCCTGAGAGCGTTTCCATCAACAGGCCAATTACTCTTGATAGCGCAGCGCTCTCCTGGGGCTCGGTAGCTAACCAATGGACGATTCGCTTGGCAGGCGTTTATGCTACTGCCAATCCCTTAGATTCAATCCTTCCTGTAGAGCTTACAATAGAAGACCTTTCTTATGTTGTTCCGCTAAGTGCATTTAATGCCGATCAATTAACCGCCGAAGGTATTATTAAAAATAAGGACGGATATTTTGCGGATTTTGTCATAGACGGCAGGGTTTACCGGGGTAAGATTTCCGGGCCTGAAGGTAAGACTCTGCTTATCCCCAAAGATTATATGGCCATCCGTTTCGGAATCAACTCGGCATATCCTACGATTGTCAGATCCGGCATGCCGATGCTGGAGGCAGATTTAGCTTTCCTGCAGAATAATCTTTATCTGGCAGGGGATCAATTCTACTGGGTTAAAGAAGGGAATACCTATACCGTACAGGGAGAGGATATTGCAAGGACTGCTTTACCTGAGAGCGCCAAGAAAGTCATCGGCTGGATGTACGGCTCGGATACGCATCAAGGTTATCGCACCGCTGTCACTGACACCGCCACCCTTGCGCAATTATATTCTAATCAGGGATTAAGCAGCCAGGATAGCGGCAAGGTTTATCACATGACTACCACCCGCGAAGGTAAATACAATGTGCTGCGGGTCAAAGGCCTGCCCGGATTTAACGGCAAAGATGCGGTGATGGAATTAAACGGCGACGGCCGCGCCTACTTAGCTAGACTGCAGGCAGAAAATTACCTCGTGGTGCTCAAAGATAAAGACTACGGCTATTTCATCAAACCCGGAGATTTAATTCCTAATAAAGAAGAATTAACCGCCGGACTAACCCAGATTATTAAATTAGATGCCGATGGCCGGGTTATTCAGCGGGTATATTTAGCGGATCACGAGATAGAAGTAATCAACAGCCTTCTGCATTCCACTATCTATGTACTGGAAGACAACGGCTTATTCGAGGAAAACGCGCCTATTGCCTATGTGGATGCCGTGCATCAGGTGACTCTGCCGTTGCCTAATGGCGGCGAGAGGACTGTGGTGGTATCTCAGCGCACCTCTGTAGCGGGAGCGCTCGAAAGAACCTTTGGCGTGGATACCTCTAGCGGAGAAGAGGTGGCGCAGTTCTACAGCCGCCCGCGCTACATCACCAGAAAAATTGAGGATGATACCGTAAAAATCGAGAATGGTACCATATTAACTATTCCGCAATACATTACTTATCGCGTAGAAGGCGAGGCTAATGTTGATTTAGACGAAAGAGCTGCGGCTCTGCCTGAGTATATCCGCCAGCAGCACAATTACACCGGCAGAGAGGTTCTTGCCCGGCGTTACTATTTTGCCGATAACGGCGCGTTTGTCACGCTTGATGGCGCAGGGCTATCTCCGGATAATATTGATGGAAACATTGGCTGGGCGGTTTCTTGGCAGGTAAATGATCCCTTCGTTTCTGGAGGGCGCTTAACCCGCACCCAGAGCCTGGATACGCTCGGTAAAGTGGTTCAGGATGAGCTCTCTACCGCCGCAGGAAAGCAACGCTACATCATTGAAGACAATGTTATCCATAAGGTGAATGCTGCGGGCGATCCGATTGTGCGCGAGACCTACGAATGGAATGAGCAAGGCTATAGGGTAGGCAAGAAAATATTTCAGTCTCAGTCCGGGCCAACAGAAAGACAATATCCGAATCCCGAAGTAGAGGGTATAAAAGAATGGATGAGGCAGACCGGCGACAGCTTATTCAATAATAGTTTATACGATTTAGAAAATGATGATACCTGCTACACTACGGCGCAAATACAGGCCCTGGATGATAGCGGCGCGATAGTAAAAAGATGGCGCTCGGTATTTGATAACCAGACCGGGCGGGAGCTCGTTTCCATTAACGATGCCGTCGGTAAAATAAGAGCGATTATCTATGATGCTAACGGCACCAAGGTCGGAAGTGTGGATTATCCGTATATAAATGGCAAGCCCGCTAATGAAATCTTAAGCCTTGCTGTTTCCTTAGGCCGCGACCAGTGGCTGGCATTCGACGTAGCTAATAACAATTTCTTTGTCGAAGAGAGAGACCAGTACGGTATTTTACAGCGCAGGTTCAGGGGAGAATATAACGGCCAGTATCTGGGCAAGGATAAGTATGCCACCAGAGACAACCTCCACGCCCTGTTAGCTAGATTAAGAGCACAGCAGGACCTTGTAGTTATTGAGCAGTTGAGTAAAGAGTTCAAGAGGGGCACAGAAGAAGTCTTTACCTATAAAGATTTCCGTTTTAATCATAATAGCTATAGCGCAGCCCAGCTTTCCCATTTGGAGGTACCGGCGGAGACTTATACTTATGGCTGGTATAACAATGACTTGCGTTTACTTTTTGCCAAGGACGGCACGCGTTATCTGAACGATTCGTTGGATCAGATCTATGTCTTGGATACCAAAGGCCAACCGCAGTTATTAGCAGGCAAGGTGTTTAAGGATATACAACCGCAATTATTAAACGCAGGCAGCGGCGCCATCAGCAAGTCTGGGTTGGAGAAGCTGGAGATGGGTAAAGGCTGGATGAGGATTATTTACCTCAGGCACGACGAGTTCTTTGGTAAGAATGCCGCTACCGGCAAAGATAAGCTGATTACTCAGGATAAGCAGGAAGTAAGGGATGAGCAGGGAAGGCTGCTAAGCAAATGGACTGTGCGCCAAGATTCAAGCGGAGAGTATGTGGTGCCTGCGGGAGAACTTAAGAGCTACCAGTTCTTTAATGGCAACTATGCGCAATACGGTATTCCAGATATGTCTGCCACCACTATAGTTCTTGCCGACAGTAGCGGCAGCGAGACGCCTTTTGATATCACCCAGACTACAGGCGTAGATGCCTTTGGGAATGTACACCATCGCACTAAAGAAGGATTAGTTTTTGTCAGAGACGCAGAGGGTAATATCATTACCGATGCTCAGGGGCAGCCGGTTTTATCCGGTGGCACCTATACCCATGAGCAATTAGACTCTCTCGTTGCTAATGACGCCATAGATCTCCATGTCTTAAGGACAAGGGAAGAAATTAATAACAACCTGGGCTATGTTATCGCTCAGCTTGATTGGCATACCGGTATTGGCGCAGATGGTTTTGGCGTGAACCCTTCCTTCTATACCATTTTTAGTTATACCGATGGGGAAAATAAGAGCATGCTTGCTATCGCTGAAGCCGGGCCGTTCAACGTCGGCATTCCCAGAGCAGGCATTACCTACAACTATGTTCCGGGCCATGACGATACTAAATATTACAAAAATAAGAAGGCCAGAGCAAGAACCGGCAACTTAAGATTTGACGCAGAGAACAGAATAATTTACGACGTGCAAGATAACAGGGAGAATAATAAAGCCATAAAACAAATGGTTCTAAGGCTGGACGGAAGGCTGTATTCTCAGCTTCACCGCGGTAAACCCCTGAGAGATAAAACCATCAGGGCATATTATGATGCCTACGGGTTGCCTACAATTAGTAACGAAGTAAAAAGAGAATATTTAGGTATTTTTGGTCCAGCGTCAGAAGAGCCATACTTTAAGCATTACGTCATCTTGCTAAAAGATAAGCCAGGGTTTATGTGGGTTTGGAGTAGCGATGTAAGCAGAAATATGCTCTCCGGAATAAATAGGGGTATTAATACCTTCGTCGATGGCAATCAGTTAACCGATAATACGCCGAGGATACGGATTCTTGCGGAGGCTAAGGCAGAGCAACCTCAATTGCGTAATGGCACCCTGATGTTCCTAGGCGCTACAATAAAAGAACATACCAGCAGATTCAGGCCGATATTCCGCAAGGATTACAAGGGAAGTATAAGAGAGTTTTTTAAGATCCACTTCCGGGAGCATTCCAAGAATAATTGGATTTATAACTTTATCCTTAAGCCACAAGAGAGGGGAACGTTTAAGCCTATGGTTACAGTTATTGGTTTAGGATTGTTTCTGCTCGGGACTTCATTGGCTGCTTTATTGCTATGGGTGACCCGCTGCCTTTCCTTAACTAATTTTAAAACAAAAAAGAAGTGGTATGATTGGTTCTATACATGGCCAGGTAAACCTATCAACTTCCTGATGTGGCTTTCCAGCCTGCCATTTAAATTAATTTATAAAGGCTATATAAAAATAAGATATATGAAGATGAATAAGTTGCCAGTTACTAAACATTTTGATCCCAACGAAGCAATTAAGGAGATAGAACCTCTCATAAGAAATATTCATACGCAAAGAGAGCCGGCTAAAGCCTTTGAAGTCTTCAAGAGAGAATGGCTGGAAGATAAATTCTACAGGATTTCCCGTATCGTCTCCAAGATTGACCTCGTCGGGCCTTTTACCTATTATCTTATCAGGTTATATGCGGAAGGCGAACAGCAGGGCGGCCTGGAAGAGTTAAAGAAGAAGTTCAAAGTAGAGGTTTCTGAGCGGCAGGATAGATTAGGTAAAGATAAAGTAGAAGATGCCTATAAGAATAAATTAGACATAGAGCTTACTGAATTGGAGAAATTAATCATCGAACCGGTAGCATGTTTCTTCTTAGCAATGCTGGCCCAGGATTTTGGCACTTGGCAGGACTATTATAGCCCGGGGCGTAAAAAGATGACTAAAGATACATTTATGTTTACGGATAGGGAATTAAGGCGTTTATTAGAGTTTTGCGCCGAAGAGAAAAGAGACCCGATAACAGGCTTTGCTTTCTTTAACAAATATCAGCTCAACTGCCCCGTCCAGGAAAGATTATTACCGGATATCGGTAAAGGCCTGCTTAGTTTATCCTCCGTAAAGAAGGCGCAAGTCATCGAAGAGATTATTAAACAATGGCTAGATTATCTTAAGCAGAAATATCAGGAAAAAGGATTAAAGCAGCCGGTATATCCGTATATGCGTAAGGGCATACGAAAAGTTATTACTGCATTGGCTGCTATTGGTTTAACTATAACTTTTGTATCTTTAATAGGTACTATTCCGCTTTCGGGATTACTCTTTGTAGGTTTTATATATGCGCTTACGATATTAGAGACATGGAGAATACTGCCATATCTTAAGTTTCATTTTGCGTATTGGACAAAGGCACTGGATACAATCTATCTTTATAGGAATAAATTTAATGGCGATACAAATTCTGCGGTAATTAAAGAAAAGACCGATTTCTTTAAGAAATATTTTAATTGGTGGATCGGTTCTAATTTCCTTTTAGGAGCTGCCAGTCTCTTTTATATAATCGGAGTTCTCCCTCCAATAGGCTGGCCTGTTGCCATATTGATTTATTTTATAAATATCAGGGTGGCAATGCGCAGCTGGTGGAGCCTGATGGTAGAGGCAAAACGGTTAAGTATTGAACTAAATGAAGAATGGGATAGCGCCAAGGCTTACGAAAAGCTGAATCGCCAGACAGATGTAATAGATAGCATCAGACAAAATGGCTACCTAAGGGATGTCTTTAAAGTCCTAGTCATAGAAAAAGGCCTGCTTTACTATCGGCTTATTACTACTGCAGAGGCAAAGGCCATGATGGATTTTATAGACGGCGACTCCTATATATTACCGCAATTACGTAATCCCCGGGCTAGAAAGAAAATCGTCGAGTTCTTCAATCAGGCAAGGATTTATCTAAATTGGTATGTAGAAGAGGGTGGCCGCAGAGTGCATATTTTTGAAAAGGTCAAAGAACAAATTCTGTCCAACGATGCAGCATACTTAAATGGCGAAGGGCCATCTACCAAGTTCCTACCGGTGGTCGCTAAAATCACTGGTTTTCTGCAAGATGCCTTTGTAAATGAAAAGAATCTCGATGATCCGAAGGCGATTAAGAGTACATTCAGGCTGATTAAAGAAGCGTTTGCCGGAGATTGGGAGGCCTATTTAAGATATCTATTGGGAGGTAGGGAAGGCGGCATAGATGAGGAAACGGTCAACCTGTTCTTTGCCGACCTTACAGCAGAAGAGGTCGACAGGTTGTTGACCGGCCTATCCGCAGGCGACTTAAAGGACATTTTAATAACCCTTACCGACTCGCAGCTTTCCTTTGAAAATACTAAAAAAGTAATTGCCGGCGCACTCGGCCTGCAAGAACAGCATATAAAAGAGCTTTCCAATATGATTATTACCCAGTGGATAGTCTACCGGGTAGATAACATTTATAAAACCATTAATTTTGTGCAAAATGCCGGCACTTTGGCATACGGAATATTATTAAGACATGTATATGGCGGCGACGACGAGAAAGTAAAAGCGAATATAGACAGATATTACCGTGGTGTTTTCAGTTTCTGGTGGCAGAAGTCCAGGGTCGGCGGCGATGTGTTGCATCAGAAATTATATGATGAATGTGGCGGTCCTTGGGCGCTTAATCCGAACAACCCGAACGAGCGTAAGCCGATGGCCATCGCTGATTTCACCGATGTCAATCCTGCCGGGGCAGCGTGGTTGGCTAAGGGCAACTCCTGGGGTTTTGCCTTTAAGTTTATCAATGATTTAGACGGCGTTATCTTCAATACTGACTGGGAGCATACCTTGTTCCCCGCGGATGCTTTCTGCCTGCCTTTTATTGCCTACAAATTTACTAATAATCCTAAACTGGGCGTGGTTTTGACTAATCTGCAGGTTGCCGATGAAGGCATGACCGCCACTAACAAAGACCAGAGCGTAGCCGAGAATAACTGGAATACCAGGATGCTTGCTGTTGAGCCAAGAATCGGTACCACCAGCTGTTATGGCCCGATGATTATCCGGGCGTCGGTAATGAGGTCGTATGCCGTCTATATGTCTAATATTGAGGATTCTGCGATGGGCAACGAATTTTCTAAGGCCGGCTACTATACCGAATATAGTCCGCTGATGATCTTAGGAAGAGCCAGGGAAAAAGAGAACTTCGGGATGCCTAATTTCGTAGACAGGTTTGGCGGTTTAGTGCTTGATGATGCATTATCTGTCCACTATCAGCAGATGCTAAGAGCTGAGAATCTGCATTGGACGCAGAAACTGACGCTTTTCTTGAACAATGACCATTATTTCAATGAGCCGATTATCCCGCGTTACAATGAATTAATATTCATCTTTGCCTTATTCCTTTCCTTCTCACCGTTCTCATATCTGGCGCTTCCTTTATTCTTTATCGGCCTGTATTTTATCCTTTCCCAGTCCATTACCGCCGGCGGCATCAGGACTTTGACCAGCAAGCTAGGATTCTGGAAGGGATACGCCGCCTATAGACAAAGATTCTGGAGTCTTATCTTCACCTTCTTACCTCTGAACGCCATCCAGGAAAAGAAGATGCGCGATGCCTTGGAGGGGGTGAGCGGAGAGTTCAGTAAAGGGGCAAAAGGCGCAATCCTTACTTCTCAATCTTTTAAAGAATTATATGAAATTTTTAGGCCCTCTATCACCTGGGGAGTGATACTTCTGGGAATCGTCATTTTTGCTCCTTTCCATCCTTATGCTGTCGTAGCCCAGCTATTATTCTATGTATTACCTTTTGCCTATATCTTCGGTCCGTTCTTAAAGAACGGGCATTCTCGTCCGCGGATCCCCGGAATTATCTTTGGCGGAAGCGCCCTGGCATTCATCATCCACAATTTCCTTATCCCTATCCCTGCGCCGTTCGGTTTGATTATTGCCAGTATATTTGCCGCCGCGCTAGTTATTGCCGGCTTAAAGGGTGAACAATATAGCAAAGCAATATTGCACGGTTTATTAGCCATGCCTTATTTTATCTTCTGGGATTTCTTGGCAACGACCTTAGTATTAAAGCCAATCATTAAGTTAAATCTGAATGCTTACGTGAAAAAACAGATTCAACAGATACCTGAGGCCTATCGCGCCAGAATAGCTGAAGAGCTGGAGATAAATAAGTTTTATCATATGAGACGAGTTTTGGCTAACTATGCTACGAGACTAGTAAGAGCGGATAGTATTGATAAGGGTGGATTTAAGAACGACCAAGCTTATAATTTTAAGTTTAAGAGTATAAAAGATTTTGTATCCGGGCTTAAAATGGATTTAGATTTCGCTCTTAGTAGAATTCTCTTTGAGATGGCGCAGAGATTTAAATTAGATGGGAGAGATAGTGATGCGCAACAGCTTTATGAACTAGCCGAAAAGACCTATAAACAAGTAGAAAAGGGCACTACAGAGCTGGGGCAAGGTTATATAAAGAAGGTTTTGGGTGACGGGATGGCAAAAGTAGCCGAGAAATTTATTCCTAAATCAGATAGCGAAGTAAATCGTGAGAAGCCAGCTGGAACAAAGGGGAGTAGTGATTCTTCGACAACGTTAAAATCTATTCTGATCTGGATTTCTATTTTTACCGCAACGCTATTTTTAACTGGCTGTTCCGGCGTCGTTAAGAATATCGGAGTTATGCCTATTATAGGAGGGATATTTGTTGTTGTAGGTATTGCAGTTGGTTTATTCTTGGCTATCCGGTCTATTACTATTTGGCGACGTACCTTAAAACAAACTGTTGAAAATGATACAGAAGTCCGTAGAAATAATGAAGAGAGGGTGCATTGCAGAGATGGATTAAGTCCATTGACTTGTACTTTGGCTAACGATGTTTATCGGGATGGTTGTGAGCAGTGTCCAAATTATAGATTTTCTAGAGAGGATAAAGGCTCAGAAGAAGAAATACCGCCAGCAATAAATTATACTCCAAATGACCCTTGGTGGATAACAGGCACTAGAGATGACGAAGATAAGTCTCCCACTCGCCTTGCTGACATCCCCGGTGAAAAAGCCGAAGTTGATACTAAAGACACGGCAAATTTCAGCTTATATCTTAATGAAATCATCAAGGTTTTGGGCTTGCCCGTTTCTACTTTAGACCTTATTGTCTATCAGGATAGAAGAGGCCAGTCCATGGGCGAATATATTGCGCCGCAGATTATCTCAGATAAACGTCTGCCTATCCGCGCGCCTCCGTTTAATCTCTCAAATGAGGATTCTTACGCCTTCTTTATCGCCCTCTTAGATTTAATCCTCCACGAGACCAGCCATCCGATCTATCCGGATGAAGCTGCCTGCCGCAGGGTAAATTACGAATATTTCGCCAGCCGCCTCAACCAGCTGGATATTCTCCTTAACGTCTACGCCAATAAACAGTTCGGCATCGTTGCGGATGCGGATTATCAGCAGGGATTGGCCGCCGTCAGAGATTTATCCACCGCCAAGAGCGCTTACTACTTTGACTCCATCACCAACTGGAGCTGGAGATTAAAAGATATGATCAGTAAGTCCGGAGTGGCCGAAGAGGTTACGGTGGCCCTGGAAAGAGGTAAATCCGCGCCGCGCATCTTAAGCTGGCAGATTCCCGCAGGCATTAATCCGCAAGAATTCGCCGCGATTATCGATTACATTGCTTTAAGTATTATTAATACCTTATATCGCTGTGGCGCCCACAAGATGTATATTCTTTCCAGCGATTCAGTTTATCAGGAGTTAAGCAAGATACTCCTTCCGGGCGGCCGTTATGAACGCGTGCTGATGTATTTTAACGGTATTTATGAGAAGCCATTTGCTTTATTGCGCGCCACAGCCGAAGCTATCGCTTCCTTCAGGACTAAAGTTACCTCGACAGAAGCAGCCGCGGAGCAGGAAACCATTGATTACAGTAAAGGTAATTTCGTAGCCTTGGATGTCGGCGGCACCAGTATCAAGGTCTTAGCCGTAAAGGACGGGCAAATTGTTCTAACCAAGGCCCACAACTGGGAAATCTTGCCTCAGAATTTAAATCGCGCAGATAAGCATTTGGAAGTATTTGTCACTTTAATCAGGTTTGCCCAGGCGGCTATCTCCGTACGCAGCCAGGCAAATGCCGATGCACAGTTGCGTGCTCAGCTGGATACCTTAGAAGCCAACCGCACCGCCACCCTCAAAGAAATTAATAGCTTCATTAAAGCAGTAGAGGCTTGCGGCATCAATATAGTTAAAATAGATGCCGTAGGAGTAAGTATGGCTGCCGCAGTAGTGGAGGGCCGTATCGTTCAGGAAGGAGCCCGTCTCTTCCGGAATATCGGCGGTGAAGAGTTCTGGGCCAGAATCGCTCCTTTAAGCAAGCATATCTCCAAGGCCTTTGGTAATATCCCCGTAGGCGTATTAAATGACGGTGATGCGATTGCCTTATCTGCAGCAGTTACTCTTGGTGTCAGCAATGCCGCGGTCTTTGGCGTAGGCACCGGCCTTGCCGGCGGCCATGTAGGCAGCGTTGGTTTGTCCGACTTCTTAGGCGAGATGAGCAAGGTTAGTATCGATTTTCATCCCAAAGCCGAGATGCATTTTGGATTACGTTTCAGAGGTGCACTCCAGCAATATATCCCGCAGGCCGCAGTTTTAAGGTTAGCTAAAGAAATAGGCTTAAGCCTGGATAAGGATGATAAAGGTGAGGCTATCCCTGAAGATAATTATGGTGCTAGATCCTGGAGGGCACAGCAGCTTGCCGCTTCAGGTAATGCTAAAGCAATTAAAGTGTTTGAAACCATCGGCAGGTATTTAGCCATATCCGTTGCTGATGCTTATGAGGATTTACGCATGGAATACCTTGTACTCTTTGGCGGCCAGATGATGGGCAGGTCCGGAGAAATAGTCAAAGAGTCCGCAGAGAAAGTTTTGAAAGAAGAATTTCCGCAGGTTGCCGCAAAAGTAAAGATTGCCATCGCTTCCGAAGCGGATTACGCCAAAAAGTTCGGCCAGGCAATCAGCGAAAAGTTCAAGGGTAACTTCTCGGTTGCCTTTGGGCCGGCAGTGGGCGCGATGTATCTGGCGGCCTTAAAATACGTGCACCCAGATATATTAGCCGCAGAGGGCATCAGTCAAGAAGAGGTTACTACTTATTATAATGATACTCCGTTTTATGGAATGCGCACCCAGCGTCGCAACCTCGAAGAAGCCCAGCTTGATTCCGCGCATTATTATGATGCGGTATTGGTCTTACCTACCCGGGAAACCGCTGCTTATACCCGGCAAATTATCGAAGATGCAGCCGGTCGGGTCTTGCCGGATAACCTGCGTATCCTCATTACAAAAGATTCTTCAGGCATATCTTTGATGCAGGAAGCTTTATCTCAAAGGAAGGCAGCCGGGGTAGTTCCCGTATTTATCTATCCCATAAATAATAAAGCAATACCCGGAAATCTTTCTGCCTTATTGCGCTCTTTGGACTTGCTTAGGGAAGCCGGTTTTGATTTCGAACACTCCAATCTTTTAGTGATTCTCGCCGGCGGCGAGGGAAAACGTAATTATCCCGTCACTCTCTCCAGTGGCCGCGGTAACAAAGGTTTGATCGCTTCCATTAACGGAGAATCTAATCTCGTTCAGGCATTGCGCCAGAGTATGCAGTTCTACAGCGCTGCTCAACCGGGCGTATGGGTGTTGCCCACTGATCGCCTGATTGCCATATCAGAGCCATTAACCGGCGTAGACAGGCAGGATATACAGATTGTCGGGACCACCATAAGCGTCAATTCTCCTGACCGGGCGCATTACGGCGTATTGCAGTTAGACGCTACAAATGGGATCACCGCTCTTTTAAGGCGCGGTTCTCCCGAAGAGGCAGAATATGTCAAGGATAAAACCGAAGTTGCCCTGAATAACCTTACCGTATATCACTTCTCTGCCAGAAGCATACCTGTATTGCTTAAGCCCGGCAGGACTCAAGGTCCGGATATTACTAAGACCGAACAGAATATGAATCAGGATTTGCTGAAAGTACTCGCTGTCTTGCAAGCCGAAATGAGCTTTGGTTACCTTGAGGCGGGAAGACGCACCTATTCGGCTGAGATAGGCGATAATTTAAGATACTATCAGGCGACACAGCAACTCTTTAAAGAAGAGATTTTACGCTGCCTGGTCGGTTTAAGCGGCTTTAAGCCTAAGACAATCGTTGGCCCGGATGTTAAACTCGGCAAAGAGGTCGTGGTTGAGGACGGAGTAATTATTCTGGGCAAGAGCCGCATTGATAAAGGCACGGTCCGTAAAGGCACCGTTATTATCGATTCCGTAATCAAGAATATCGATGCTCAGTCTAAAGCTCTGATAATGAATGTGGAAGAGTTAGGCGAAGAGCCGTTAGCCATTACCACCGGTCAGTTGGCATGCGATGTTAAGATTATCAATGCCAACGGCGCACAAGAAAAAATCAGAATAGTTTCTACTACAGAGCTTAACCCTAAAGATATCTGGAATGATAAAGTATGGCAGGGGTATTCTTTTGCACAACTACAGGCGCTGTTGGAGTTGCAAAAAGAGGACGGGTTAAGGGTTGGCCTGGAGAAAGCCGGATTAGATAAATCGCGGACCGAAGAAGTTATCTCCGGAGTGAATGCCGGAACCTTGCATTTAAAAGGTGAGCTATTGGATATTGTGGAAGTAAATGACGGTGGCGAGGAAAGGGTAATTAGCCGGGTAGACAGAAGCATCGTCCACCACTACGGCTTATTGCATCAGACAGTCAATGTTTTCGTGGTCACCCCTGATGGCAAAGTTGTATTACAGCGTAGAGCCCATAATAAAGATTTATATCCTTTGGCCCTCTCTATATATGGCGGCCATTTAGGTACTAATAGCACTTATGAAGAAGCAATCGCAAGAGAAATAAAAGAAGAACTCTTAAGGATACCTACGCAGGAGAGGGATAAATATCAACTCCAGGGAAAAATTATATTTATCCGTCAGGAGACATATACGGATCCGCAAGGCAAGAATAATGAAGTAAGGAAATTGTTTGCCTATATACCTTCCGAAAGTGAATTAAAGATTATAGAACAGTATAAAAGAGATTTAAATATTAAGAAGCAGGCAGGCACTCGTGAAGATTTCAAACGCTGGCTAGAGGAGAAGGCAGAGCAGGAAGGATACGGAGAGATCTGGGGGATTTATTGCGTAGATTTAGAGGATATAGAAGATAAAACCGACATTCGATTGACAGATAGCTTTAATGATTGCGTTGTCACTGACCAGGTTGATTTCACCCCTGATTTGTTATTGCCTTTGGCAAAGAATGAGGCAGTAATGAGGAAGTTAAAGGATATTACAGCCGGTGATGAGCAAGGTTTATCCACATTCGCTCCTGTCGCAGGGATAAGCCTGAATTATTCCGATTTAAGCTTTGATGATGACTTAGAGGTTTCTTGCGACTTAAGAAAACCGCCGAAAAGCAGGTTTAGCCCCGCAGGAAGTAAATCAGTTAGCTTAGCAAAGCTGCTCACTGATAGCTTAGCTTCTTTAGAGAACCTAGCTTCAACCAGCCGGGATGATATCCTTAAAGAATACATAAAGGAACTGCTTCACGGCCGTAAAGACAATTGCGCTCCGCCCGTAGTGTTTAGGGTTTCTTCTAATTTACCGCTTAACGCGGTAAGGTACTTTAATCAGACGCAGAATAGGGTAGAAGTTATTCTCAGCAGAAGATTTATAGAGCAACTCCTTTCCACATACGATACTTTCCCTGTAGCTAAGTACATACTCGCAGAAAGAATCTTCCACGAATTCGGCCACTATAATACATTAGGTTTACCTTATGGTAAGGCTATGGAAGAAGCCAGGTTAATCCAGCAAGATATTTTATTGCACAATTTGATTGTCGCTAAAGGCAAGCAGAAAAAAATCGATACTTATCGCAGCCGGCAAGGCGCATCGTTTAGCACAGGGCATTATTTCCAGAACTTAGAAAAATGGGCGAAACTTGATAAACATCAACAGTACACAGTGATATTAGAGTACTTAAGAGAAATATACCCTTCAGAATACCGTTTAAGCGGACACAGAGAAATCGTTATCCAGAAAAATAAGGAAAGCCTTATCAGAATATTAGGCGAAGAAATCACAACTGTTATGTTAAACCACATAGCCAAAGAAGAGAAATTAACTATAGATGAGGTCCTCTTGGGTAGATTAGGCAGAGACAGTATTCTTAAGTTTACCACTCAAGAGGTAGATAAGATAAGAGAAGAGTATTTCCGGCAGCATAATATGCCGCTGGTGGTGGTCATCGGCGGTAACGGTTCTTTATCCGTGAATATGCCGGCATTGCTTGATTCGGGATGCGCGGTGGTATTAAGCCAGTCCATTACCGATAACGGCGGAAGGACAGGAGTGCAGGAATTAGAGCTTCGTCCCGGCAAAGGCAGGACTATCGGTTTAGGCGACGAAGCTGCTGCGGTATGCGACGGGTTCTTGCCCGATGAATTTATGTGCCGTAAGATATATTCTAACTTTAGCGCTTTGGATAAAAAAGATAAAAAAACCGGTGAAACTCCGGGTAAGGATTATCCCACTATGGAAGAAACAGTAATACATGTAGTTATGAATAAGATAGGAGGTTTGATCAGAGAAAAAGAATTTATACCTTTTCTTATTGAACAACTGAATATGGCCAGGATTATCGACTATGAATTTACTGCTTACTCTCGGGCTTACTCAAGCAGAGCCAAAGCTTATTATACGCAGTTCGATAAGAGAAATAAAAATAAGCCGGTAGAGGAAAGAATTGATTTCTTCCATGGCAAGAGTATCCGCAACCTCAATATCTTGGCTCTCTTCCATGAATTAGGCGCCTGCATTGATTCAAAATATATCGTTAAAAATAGCGGCAGCACAGATGCAGACCAGGCAAAAGTAGCGATGCATATGTTAGAAAGGGCCTGGGGAGTAGATATGCGTTTCCACGTTGTGCCTGTTGCCTTAGAATCTGCCACCGTGGAAGCAATTTATGAAAGGCCTATCGACAAAAAAACAATTGAATCCTTTAGGGAGAAAGTCGGCAGTGATATAGATGCCTGTTTAATACCTGACCCCACCGATAAGCGCCCTGCCGACGAACGCCGTAAAATAGGAGTATACGGCCAGAAGTTTATGGATCAATTACGCGAAAACAAACTGGTTGACTTTCGGGTAGTAAAGAGCGAATTAGAGCCGAATGCCCCTATACCTGGCATGAACCCGGAATTAGCCATGTGGCTTGCCCACGAAAAAATTTCTCTCATTATTATCGGGCCAGGAAGCACATATTCCAGCATACTTCCTCAGTTTGGTACTCCGGGCGTGGCAGAGGTGGTGCAAAGAAGCAAGGCGCATAGAAAGATTTGGTTTTTCAATAACGTAAATACCGAAGAAAGCAATAATTATAGTTTCTCGGATTATATCAAGGCTATTGAGCAAGTCCTAAAACAGCATTCTAGTTTACGTCTGTCAGATATAGTTACCGATCTTCTGATAAATGAGACAAAATACAGCAAGGCCATAGACGATTATATTAGAGAACGTAAGCTAACAAAATACGGATTTGACCAGAAAGCTCCGCGCCAGATTAAATTGATGCCTGATTCCGTATTGGATAGCGAAGGTAGGCCTCAATATGTTGGTTCGGACGGTAAAATCTATAGCGTACTTATAAAAGGTAATGGCAATGTGCGTTATACGAAGATAGAGGTGGAAACCAAAGTTTATGAGTCTTACGCTACACTGCTTATGCCGGTATTGGAAGATCCTCAGGGCCAGCCGAAGGAGCTAAGTCGTAGTGACTTAATTAGAACAGAAATCAGGCCGGGTGTTTTTGCCTACCGTAGCAAATTTATCTACCGGAACCGCTATGTTAAATTTTTACTTGAGAACCCGGAATTCTGCATCCAGCATGGGATTAATCTTAATACCGATGCTGGACAGTTAGCTCTTTGGCTTTTAAGCTGGGCAGAACACGATATACGTCTTTATCACGAAAGGTCGGAAGCAGGAAAGTGGGAGAGATTTGTCTATGCCACAAATGAAGAAATAGTGGCTTTGAGAGAGATGGGCTTTTCCGAAGATATGGTTAAAATCTTGGAATTGGTAGGTGTAGCCAAAAAGAACCTCAAGGCGGTAGTCGGAGAATCTGCGATTGAGACTTTGGGCGGCCTTGATCCAATGAAGGTAAAAGATTTCTTATTGCAAGAAGAAATCATTTCCCGCGGCTCCGTAGACAACGGCGGTTCGTATGATACAGGCCCTGAGGGAAAAGGAGCTGTGGTTTGCGGCCTTCTAAAAGAAATTCAAGAAGCCGATTTAACCCGCTCGCGGCGTTTTATTGATGCAGCGGGGAATATTAAGCCAGAAGAAGAGCGCGATAACACTTCTGCCTTGAGCGAAGTGTATATGGTTCCTGATGGCTTGACAAGAAAGAAGATGGTAGAACTTCAGGAAGAATTGTCCCGGGAGTTTGGTAGAAAGATTCTGTTAGTTGATCCGGATAAATTGCATCTTACTATACAAGGTTATATTCCGAAAGATCGTGTTTCTAGCGGGAAAGAAATTATAACTCCTGTTTTTGATATCGAAGTAGGCGGGGTTAATTGGGATATAGATATAGGAATCTTTTGGGAGATCAAGTCTATTATCGCTGCAGATGGAAAAGATCCAATTTCTAACCGCAGACAGCAGTGGGCGATACCGGGTAAATACCCACCTCACATTGTTGCCGGTTATTTTGCTCAGCCATTCAGTATCGAAGAATTGGCAAGGTTAAAAGAAATCATCGCCCGGTATCAGCAGCCTTTTGGTTTATTAAGTGCGGATGAGTTACAGGTTGTTCGCTATACAGAATTATCCTTTAATACCGGCATAGAGGTTTTATCTAAATTTAATCTTAGCAAACATTCTGAGGAGGAATCCGTAGGTAACGGCGGCTCCATAGAAGAAATTGCTCAAAAGAGACTAGTTACAATTATTGATAGTAACAGTATGGATTACGAAACTTATGAAAGTATTCTTACCGATTTAGAAAGACTTTCTCCTCCGGCATATGCTACCGTTCTAAGCAGGCATGATATTTCACTTGAAACTAAAGCATTACTGGAAGTTGTTTATCAAAGACTACTGCAGAAATATACAGAACTGACTGGCCAGATATTAAAAGGACAGACAGGCTTTAGGCCTGGACCTTCCGGGGTATTACCTCTAGATGGGGAAAGACACCGTATTCATAAAATTTTAAGTAGAATTATAGTATTTCTTTATATTTCCGAGGCCGAACTGCGTTACGAGATGGCGATAAGATTTGACAATTTAACTGAGTACGGTTTACCTATGATTGCTATAGAACGACATCCAGTAACCACTCTTCTTATTCTACCTTCTTTAAGTAAGTATAGCGAAGATGACTGCGAAGTTTGTAATAGCGCATGGAGACTAATAATTAGATTGAGGCAGGAGGTTGAACGTAAGTTTAGAGGTAAGGTAATTTTCAGTACCGAGACATGGTATGACGGCCACGATTTTTGGGTAAGGCATTACAGCCAGCCTTCTTTAAAGTTACCCACAGATTTGCTACCTGAAGTTATCACTCTTTTAAGAAAAGTTTATCCCAAGTTAATTTTTGAAGCCGAGCGAGTAGATGATCTTAGTGAAGACATTGGCGGCGGTTCTTGGTTAAAATCTAAAAGTGATTGGATGAAATTTATAACTCAGAAGAAGGGGGATTCTTCAGGATTATTGCAAAAGTTATATTCAATTCCAGCAATTCCAGAGGAATTGAGTCCAGCAGACAATTGGAGGATATTGAAAGAATTAGAAGCTTATGTGGATGAGCAGATTAATATAATCTTCAGCTCTGTCTGTGGGGAAGGGAGAGATGATCAACCTCAACCCATTTCACCTCGCGGGGCGGCGGCGGCGGCATTGGCAGTACTGGCTTTGGGCGGCGTGATAAGTTTATTCATGCCCGGCATATTAATGAAAGGCATTGCGCTTGTTCTGATGATATCTCTGTGTGCAGGCATGCTTAATTTCGCCAGAAAATTAAAGCAAATTGATGAACTCAGCCAGCAGGAAACCAGAGGCCCTCCTAAATATGACCTGCATCCGATGTTTGAATATGCCAGTATCGACCCCACCCTCGGTGTCTCCATCGCATCCATAAAAGGCGCGCTGCTGATCAAAAGCGAAAGTGTCAGAGAAGCTTTAAAACAATCCCATCCGATTATTCAGCGCCTGATACTTTTACACGAAATATTCCATCCCCATACTAAATCCAGCCTGGTAAATGAAATTATCGCCTACGCGATAACTGTCGCCGGCCTGGTGGCTGTGCCTGCGCGTTGGTTATTTAAGGCAGGCGTATTAAAGGCCTATGAGGGAGATATCCTGCGCACTCCCACTAATACGTTATTCCTCGCCGGCGGCACAGGGACCAGCTCTTCGCATATCCGCTTAGACCGGATTTACGGGTCATTCTCCAGGGAATCCGTTCCTAAGGCGATAATAAGTTTTGCCGATAGCGGCGGCAGTTCCGGTAATATTGTCGATTCCCTGTATGAATCCTGGGATATTTCTATCTCGCCTCCCGGAGACCAGATGAATTTAATGGCCAAATCCATAAAAGAAGAATGGAAAAGGGCGGTGCTGGATTACCGTTTCACCGGCTTCACGACAATAAAAGAAAATCTTTTCATCCTGAAAGGCATGTTAATACATAAATACGCGGATACGATTAGCGCAGAAGAATTAAATAAATTCTTCGATATCGTTACCGAATATATAAATGTCGTAGAAAAGCAGCTAATCCGGACAGGTGTGCTTCATATAGCCGGTAAAGCGCACTCAGTGAAAAATCTTCTCTGGTTAGGGGTAATGATTAAAGAGGGCGCAATCGGAAAAGGAAAAGTAGACGCGGTTAAAGCCGTTGCCGCCCATAATAAGCTCTATCAGATTACCGGCAGCCGCATCATCGCCATACCGAGCGTCTTCCATTCATACCACCGGGCGACACTGGCGGGTAGATTAAAGAATCCTGAATTGGTAAACGGCGCAACCTTATGTTCGGATAGGGTAATCGGGCAGGAGAACATCACCGGCACCAACCACAAAGAACCCTATATCAGATTAGAATACTGCAATGAAAACGGCCAGATGGTCCGGCCGGTAGCAGACGCTATAGCCTTAAGATTGATGGAGAATGTTAAGGCCGGCGGCAAGATTATATTGGGCCCGGGAAGCGTGATGACCAGTATATTGCCTATACTGTGCCTGCGCGGTATTCCCGAGGCTTTGATTGCGGCGCGTAAAAGAGGAGTGCGTATCATATTCGTCTTCAATATGACCGTAGATATAGAAACTATCGGCCACGATGTAACTTCTTTAGTTAAGTTATTCGAGGATTCCATGGGTTACAGATTTGAGGAAATCTTTAGCGACGTATTCTTAACCAGGATGGAGTCCGTTCCGCAAGCGGTGTTAGATTTAATCGCTGAGGCAAATCAAAAGAGAACGGATATACCTAAGCACCTACGCGGTAAAATCCCTTACGGGATTATCGAGCCGTCAGCAGCCGATATAGATAGCCTTAGGAGCAGGGGTATAAGAGTTTATGCCGAAAGGTTCGAAGAGATCATTGAGACCAGCGATGACCGGACGGTTGACCAGATAGATGCCAGGGTAGTTTCGCTGATGTATTCTCTGGATAAGCTAGCTTTATTATTTGAATTGACAGATTTAGCCGGCAGGAAAGTAGCGCCGGTAGTCATAGCGGATATGGATGAGACTTTAAGTGAGTCTCGCACTGCTTTGACTGAAGATATGGCCGCAAGAATTGCCGCTATATTGGAGAACGGCGGTAAATTTATCGTGGTTTCCGGAGCAGATAAGAAGCGCATGGATTGGCAGATTGTTGAGCCCATAAAGAAGGCTTTGGGTAACAGGCAGCGCCTGTTAGAAAATCTCTATCTCTTTACGGCTACCGGCACCCGCATTTTTGCCTATGACATAGCCAAGGGAGATTATCTCTGCCGCTACGAACAGGATATGCGCCAGGTCTTAGGTGCCCAAAAAGTTGAAAAATTAATTGATATATTAAGAGAGATGATGCGGAAGTTCGGTATTCCGGAACACGAAGAAAGAATCCAGATTGAAGACTTAAATACACAGATTACTTACCGGGCTATCGGTAAGACTGCTACCGATGAAGAGCGTGATGAATTTAAGGCGCACCGTAGCGAAGAAAGAAAGGCCTGGGCGGCTTTTATTGCAGAAAGGGCTAAGCAGGAAGGCATAGAGGTGGAAATTAGAATTGCCGGGATGACTGCTATTGACATATTGCCGGCGGGAATACATAAGGGCTTTGCGGTTAGGAAAGCGGAAGAGATTTTGGGTCTAAGCAGAGAATCTTTTATCTTCTTCGGAGATTCGTTTGATACGCAAGGCAATGACCGCGAAGCTGCTTTAGCGGTGGATTCAACGGTTAATGTCGGACCGGATATTGCTGAGGAGAAACCTTCCAGATTATTCATCAACGCCAAGGATAAGGGGCCTAAGGCAGCAGAGGAGTATTTAGGTATAGTAGAGCAAGTATTGGCTAATATAGAGAGTTCGGACGGCCAATGGGTAGATTTAGGATATGCGCCTGTCGATGCCGGAATCTTTGTGGAAAATGATATCCGCGCTGCCCATGCCGAGGAGACATTGACTACGGATGTGGTCGCGCGCATAGCCAGAGCATTCGCTACTTTTACTGCTGCTGCTTTAAATAAGAGAAAATTAGTGATAACAGTAGGGCATGATGTCCGCCTTACTTCACCCAGAATACATCAGGATACGGTTAAGGCATTAGTAGCCAGCGGAGTCAAAGTCATTGATTTAGGTACTGTTTCTACAGGGATGCTCTCTTATTCCGTCCCTTTATACAATGCTGATGCCGGCATTATGGTTACTTCAAGTCATAATCCCGCCCATTACGGCGGATTTAAACCGACCATAGGCATAGTCAATACCAGTAGGGAGCAATTAAAGAGAATCCGCGAAATCGCAGAAAGCGGATGCTTTATCTCTGGCACAGGCCAGATAGAAGAAAAAGATATGGTTTCTGCCTATGCGGATTTATTATCTCAGGCAGCAGGGAATTTAAGCGGGTTAAAAATCGTGATTGATGTTTTAAATGGCGTCGCCGCCACCCTGCCTTTAGCAAAAATATTTTCCGCTTTGGGCGCTCAAGTGCGATTGATAAACGGGGTAGCCGACGGCAATTTCCCGAATTGTGTAAATAATTCTCCCGATCCTACATTAGCCGAAAATATGCAGTGCCTGATTAACGCGGTAAGAGAAGGCGGAGAAGATATCGGCCTAGCTTTTGACGGGGATGCTGACAGGTTGGTAGTGGTGGATAATATGGCGCAGGATGTTTCCGGAGATATTATTTTAGCAATGTTAAGCCGGGACATCTTAGCAGAGAATCCCGGCAGGGCGGTTGTTTTTGATGCCAAATGCACGGAAGCGGTAGTAAAAGTGGTAAAAGACGCCGGTGGCAAGCCCATCAGATGGAAAACAGGGTTCTCCCATATTAAGAGGAAGATGGGAGAGGTTAACGCGATTATGGGCGGAGAGCAGTCCGGCCACTTCTTCTTTGCGGATAATCATAATATTGATGACGGCATTTATACCGCAGCTAAGTTATTGCGCTTTGTGGCTAAGGTAAGGAAAGAGGGCACAACCGTCCAGGCTGCGGCTTACGAAATACCGCATTATCCTTCTACCAGAGAGTTTCGTCTTACCGTGACCGGCGATAATGCCAATGAAGAAAAGAAGCGCATTATCAGCGAGGTCAAAGAGTATTTCCGCAGATTAGATTATAATATCGATGAGACCGACGGCCTAAGGATTGTTTTTAGCGATGGCTGGGCATTGGCGCGGGCCTCGGGAACCGAACCAAAGATAATCTGCCGCGCAGAGGGCTATAGCGAAGAAGCGCTTAAGAGGATAGCCACCTTATTCTTCGGGAAGATGCGGCAGTATGAAAGAATAGATTTTTCAAAATGGGATAAATATTTGGATGGACTCATTGGTGGCTCGGTGGACAACGGCGGTGCCTTTGACATTGCTTTCAGCGAAGAGGTAAGGAGTGGTTCTACCGATATAGGAGCTCTTATTTGTACCCGCTTGTCTCAAGAATACCATAATTGTTTTGATATACCTAATTTACCTTTGCCATTACACACCGAAGGGCCCAGACTTATAGACCACCTCCGGGTTATGCTCGATACTCTAAATACCGCCACTGCCCTTCAATCCATACCTCAGGAATACCGTAGCATATTATTTAACCCGCGGAACAGGTTATTCTTCGAATTCTTCATCCTGCTGCATGATATCGGAAAGTCCAGAATCAAGCCGCAGATAGTTGCCGAAGAGGGACTAATGCTCGAGCTGTATCCAAACCATGCCGGAGCATCAACGGCAATGCTCAGAGAAAACCCAGAATTAGCTAAAGATTTATCAAGCAGGGATGTTTTGATAGAAGTAATAAGGCTTCATAGCGCCCTTTATTCTATATCCCAACTGCAGCCGGACGAGGCTGCCTTTGAAAGATTTGTCAAAGATATCAACCCCTTACTAGATAAAGACGAAGTGCTCAGCCTCCTTATTGCCGGTGATTTCTTGGATACTACGGATATCGTCCGCAAAGACCCCTGGCAGGCCAAGGTCCATAACTTTGCTAAAGCTTACCAGGCCTATAAGATCAAGCGGGCTTCAGTCAAGCTTCTCGGTAAGGGCGGCTCCCTGTCACTGGCATATTCTATACTCTACGCGGATAAGAGCGGTTTAAGAAAGGAAATTGAGCAGGTTAAAGAGTGTGGCATGGATTCTGTGCACGTAGACCATTTTGACGGGAAGTTGACTCAAGGCGATATCTTGGACTGCGCAGATGATATCAGGATAATATCCAGCATAGGGTTGCCGCTGGATGTGCACCTTTGGGCAGTAAATCCGGATAAAGCTTTGATAGATAGATTAATAAACGCCGGGTTAAAGCCCGGAAGAGACAAAGTTATATTGCCTTATGAGGCTTTTTCTTCTTTGGGCGAGGCGGAAGCAATGATCGATTATATCAAACAGAGAGATTTATATCTGGGCGTTTCTCTTAATCCGGAAACCCCGATTTCTGCTTTAGATAGCCTCTGGCGGTATTTCGATGCCAGAATGATGACGGTAATGATTATGTGCGTTGTGCCCGGAGGCGGAGGGCGCACATTTATTCCCGGGATGACAGAGAAGATACGCAGCTTAAAAAGATTAATACAGCAAAGGAATATCCGGGTAAGCATAGAAATAGACGGAGGCATTACCGAAGATACTTATAAAAGAGTCGTAGAGGCAGGGGCGGATTCTTTCAACGCCAGAAGCATATTTTCAAAAGCCCCTGACCTTAAACAAAAAGTAGCCGAAATTCAAAGATTCGGCTCTGCTTATGTAGGCCCATCCCGCCGGGTATCCCGTAAAGAGATAGCAAGAGTGATAGAGCGTAAATCCTGCTCTAGAGTTTTACTTATAAACAGAGAGGGTAAATATATAGTTCGCAAAGAGGCGTATGAATTCGCAGAAGAGGATTTGATAAGAGAGATAAGATGGATTTTGGACCTACCTGATAGGCTCCAAGGGTATTTCCCGCGGGTGTTAAGTTATTCCTTGGAGCAGGGGAATGTTTATTATGAGATGCCTTATTACTCGCAGGCTAAGAGCTTAGCCGATAGAATAGCGCAAGGCTCTCTGGCAATGGAAGAAACATGTGGCATTATCCAGGATGTCTTAAGCGCATATATGAGAGATATTGTATCGGATAGCAAGGCTAAAGCCCCTGCCGGTTATCTCAAGGGGATAACCTTAGATAAGGTGGGAAGCAGGTTGGAAGAAGCCTTAAGGCGGGCGCCGTATCTTCAATCTCTATTACAGTCCGAATATTTAATTATAAATGGCACTAAGTACAGGAATCTTCCCCGCATATTAAGAGAATGGGAGGATAATCCGGAGTTATTCCTTTTGCTTAATCCATTATCATTGTGTATTAATCACGGCGACCTGGGTTTACATAATATTCTGACCGAAGGAAGCAAGTTCTTATTTGTTGACCCCAGAGGGGATGAGCGGGGAGATTTAGTCTATGACTTAAGCAAGCTGGCAGAAGGCATATTCGGTAAATTTTATCTATTGGAGAAAGGCCTTTATACTTTAGCTATACGTCAAGGCGATAATACCGTCGTTGATTTCTCCTTTGCCAAGGAGAGCTATCTATGGGAAGCGTTCGAGGCGCTAGAGGAGAGGTTCCAGGATATTTTAGCAAAGTCAGGCGTAAAAGCATATCTTTCCCAGACCGAGCCCTATTGGCAGCTTAGAATGCAATTGATTTGCGCTTTAAATTTCGCCGGGTATGTTTTAACGCGGATTCATGACCAGAGAAGGGCAAAAGCATTTTATATCCGTAGTGTAATATTGGTCAATGAATTTTTAGACAAATATGCGCAGTTGAGCGCATCTGTTAGGATGTGGGCACAGGTAAAAAGCCAGGAAGCCAAGAGGGGCAAGAAAATGACGCTGCTTGCTGTCTGTCCGATGTCCGAAGATATTATCAGGGCTTATCTTGAAGTCGCAAAAGAAGACGGTTGTATTCCTATATTTATCGCTACTCCAAGGCAGGTTGACGTGGAAGGCTCATATACGGGGTGGAACCAGGCAGAGTTGGTAACTATAATCCGCAGAATCGCCTCTGAGGTAGGTTATAGCGGGCGCGTATTCATTGAGCGAGACCACGGTGGCCCTTGGCAGAGGCCTCAAGATAAATTATTATCTTTAGGCCAAGCTATGGCAAATGCTAAGCGCACCTACCGCGCTGATTTAGATGCCGGCTTTGATATTCTCCATATAGACGTAACTTTAGATTACGAGAAGAAAGGCTCGTTGGTAAGTATCGGCGAGATGGTGGAAAGGGCCGTTGATTTAATCTCTGACTGTGAGGCTTACCGGTTAGAGCAGAATATGCCGCCGGTTGTTTACGAGGTCGGTTCTGACATCTCCGGCAGTGTCCTGGATTCTCCGGATGCAGTAGGAGAGTATATAAGGTTATTGCGGGAGAAACTGGATGAGAAAGGGTTGGACTATGTTTGGGCGAACATAGTTTACCTGGTTATTGATACCGGTACCCAGGTGTTGGATTCCCACCAGCTCGGTACATTCCATACCGAGGGCGTAGTCAGGCTTTTTAACTTGGCAGCTAGGTACGGGTTACATCTTAAACAGCATAATTCTGACTATATGCAAGAAGAGCAACTGGCGCTGGTGCCCGGGGCAGGGATAGCCTGTGCAAATGTAGGGCCGGAGTTTTCCCGCCAAGAATACTTGGCCTTAGAGGAGTTGGAACAACTAACAGGTAAAGGTGGATTTTTAGCTATCGTAGAAGAGGCTTTATGCGGAACAGAAAGATGGAGGAAATGGTTCCCCGGGGTTGAGGATATCGCCAGCTTAAGAGAAGCGCAGCTTCGGGAGGTTGTTTTAGGCTGCGGACGTTATGTGCAGAATAATGAGAGAGTGAGAGCCGCGCGCCAGGAGCTTTACGCTCAGGCCAGGGAATCCGGAGTAAAAGATCCCCAGCAATACGTAATCGATAGGATCAAAGAATCTATCCGCAGGTTTACGCGCGGGTTTAATTTAGAAGGTGCCTTTGATAACGGCGGCTCTTGCGACAACGGTGGCTTATTTGCGGATGTGCCTCTGGAGCCAAGCGGCGTAGCGCCAAGAGATGAAAGCGGTATTATGGCTTCTGTAGAGAGGTTGCCTTATTCCTCCCGCGCTCCGCCTTTCTTAAAGATTATTCCTGCTTTCGCGACAGAACAAGGGCACGATACCGTTATAGAATTAGCCCAGTTGATTGCCAAAGGAATAACCGAGGCATTCCCCTTCAATATAAACGTCATAATTGATTCTCCTGTAAAATTTGAAGATATCGTCAGTAATATCGGTGGTTATTATGATGCAAAGCGCAAGCAATTTGTACTTCCTTATTTCTTTAAAGGCGCCAGACAGAAAATCCCCACTCTTGTTATTACCGAAGCAGATATTACCGGCCTGTGTAAAGACGGTAAGGCATATAATTATCTTTTTGGCCGCACCAACCCCTCCAAAAATATCATTATCAATTCTGCATACAGGTTCCAGCATCCCGATAGAGATACCTTCATTAGCCGTAACCTCAAAAATGCTATTCACGAAGTAGGGCATCTTATCGGTGGCTTATTCATTATTCCTACCGAATTACGCCTGCATTGCAATGTTCCTTCTTGCGTAATGCATTTAAGCCATAGCGCAGATGAATTGGACCGCACTGCAGCAGGTTTCTGCTCATCTTGTGCCGCTCAATTACAAAGATTAGCTGAAGGGACAGCTTTAGCCAGTAGCCATGATAACGGCGGATTAAGCGCAGTAGTCTCTACGCTTTTAGAGGTTAAACTGCGTTTATCCGATAAAGAGAGCGTTGACCTAAGAGATTATGTAACGCAGGCAGAAAGAGAAGGCTTGGTTCCCAAGTTATTCTCCGGAAAACTTACCTGGTGGGATACAGTAACGAAGGACTGGATAGACAATAAGAGTCGTTTAGGCTGGGTGGATATCTTAAGCCGTATCCAGGGAGCAAGGATCCCTGAATTAACAAAGCTCTCCGCTGAATTAAAAGCAGGCGGTCTGACCACAGGAGTAATTTTAGGTATTGGCGGTTCCGGTAATGGGATGGTGGCTTTAAAAGGCATCTTTGGCCTGCAAAATATTTATATCTTAGGTTCGGTTGAGCCGCAGGTCATTCGGGAATTAGAAGAGAAGCTTGACCTTGAGCATACGGTTTTCTTTGTGATCAGTAAGTCCTGGACGACTGTAGAGATCACCAAACTGAAAGATTATTTTTATCAGAAATTACTGGATCTCTACGGCGGCGACAAAGCAAAAACCGGCAGCCACTTCGTGGCTGTGGCTGATCCTAAAGAGAAAGACGGCGATGCCAAAGATGTCTTGCGCACCACAGAAAAGCCGGAAAGATGTTATCGCACTGTCATTGACCATGACCAAGCCACAGGCGGCCGCTATGCTTCATTCTTTGCCGAGCCAGGCCTGGTCCCTGCAGCTTTTGCAGGCGATTGGCTGTTAGAAGCAGTAACAGAATCCGGAGCAAAGATGATGTCTATCTGCCAAAATCCCAAGATATTAGGCGAAGACAACACTGTCATTAACCCCGGATTATTCTTTGGCTTGCTCATTGCCTTTATGGAAACGCACGGCAAAACCCATATTACTTATGTGTTGCCCGAGGAATTAAAGGCTTTATCTACTTTCTTTGGCCAGATTACTGCCGAGTCCTTAGGTAAAAAAGATTCCCAGGGAACCAGGAGAGGTGTTATCCCAGTTATTTTAAGCGAGGAAGAAGATTTAGAGCCGGCTTACTATAAGCCCCAGCGGAATTTCTTTGTGCATTTTAAACTAGGGCCCCAAGATAATCGCTATCAGGCCAGAATTGAGAGATTGCGTCAGAGCGGTTTCTCGGTGATAGAAGTAGTCTTGCCCGCAAAAGAAGAAATCGGCCAGCTGGTAGCTATGTTTAATGTCGGCATTGCCATTGCCGGAAACCGCATGGGCGTCAATTTTGCCGATGAGCCGGGCGTCTGGGTAAGTAAAGATACGGTGCTCAGCGGCTTCGTGCCTTATTTTAAGGCTAAGCGCTCCCAAGGCAAGGGCGTGAGCGAAATATTAGCCAGCTTAAGAACTGCTGCTTCTTCCGGCGAAGAATACAGGGCCGGTTTTCAGGGCGGTACCTTAGATTACGGTTATGCCTATAGAAGCGGCGGTTTAAATCAGGGAAAATTTGACTTGCTCCTTAGAAGAATGGCTGAGCTTAAAGGTATTACCTATGAGGAAGTCAGGCAGAATGCTGCTTGTGTTTATGCCTGTCTTTTAATCCTGGCTGCCGATTACAATAAGACTTACGCTGACCTTTTAGTTTATGGTTCAGATACCCAGTTCTTGGGTTGCAGCCGCTATTGGGCAAAAGAGATCCGCAGACTGCTTAGGTTAGATACCGCCTGTGTCCTGGAGCCGGATGGCCAGCACTGGAAGCACCAGCAGATTCAGGACGGCCTGTTAAGCGCCTTTGAGACTTTTGTAGTTGTCAGGAAGTATATTCGCGATATTCCGGTTCCGGGAGAGGAATATACTTTTGGGGAACTGACGATGATGCAGAGATTAGCCAATATCTGGGTCCTACTGAAGGCTGCAAAAGGAGTAGAGGAATTTTTGGGTAATATCGATGACCCCAAGTGCCGTGCATTCTTAGCCAAACTGAAGAAGCAAAGCTTACAGGCGCAATGGGGCGTAAACATCGAGCTGGACAACGAGAATTCCGGCCCGCAACTACAGCAGTTCTTTGAAGAGGCGATTGGGTGGGTGACGCTGGGCTTTTATCAGAAAAACTGCATGCAGAATTACCAGGCGCAGCAAGATAGGTTTGATGCAGAGTATGAGCAGCGCGTGAGCAGTTTGAGTGCTGTGGTCACCAGCCCGGTTGATTACATCGCCAGAATTGTGAACGCGATAACCGCGGCTTTATCAAGAAAGCCAGAAGGAAGAGCTTTAGTGGTTGCCATTGACGGCAACTCCGGGGCTTTTAAAACCACCGCCGCAGAAAAGGCTGCAGAATTAATCAGGAGAGCGGGCGGCAAAGCCGTGGTGATCAGCCGCGACTGGTTTATTGACAGTCGCCAAAATAGATATGCCCGGCAAGACGCGGAATTAAGCAGGATAGGGGCAACGGGATTTAGCCTTAATGATAACGAGATTTCGCTAAGGGCAGAGAAGTTTGAAAAAGAAGCACTGGGAAAAATAAGGCAATTTAACGCTGGCAGAGAAGAAAGCCTAACCCTGGATTTAACTGAGCTTTATGATAAATATGAGGGAGGTGGATTAACGCACAAAGAAAAAATTACCATTGACCGCTCCACTGTGGTCATCATTGAAGGGAATTACCTTTTGACCAGAAAATATAGCCGGTATTTTGATTTAAAGATCCTGATGTTGGCTAAGCCCTCGGTGGGCATTTTGCGCCGCCTGCCGCGCGATGCCCGGCATTCGCCTATTGATAGGGTGGCGGAGGTATTCTGGAGGATAAATACTCCTTCCTTTATACATTATCTGCAGACAATAACAGTGCGGCCGGATTTAACCGTTGTCACCGATGCTTACGGCCAGTCAAATTATAAAATTTATGTGCCACTATCAGTATTGGGTAAAGTAAGCGATGAGGTTTTAATTGGTGCCGCCCTTATACTCCAGGAGGCAGGTGCAGATGGGATACATTTTGATGTCCGCTCCAACGCCTATTTTGAGCGCACCGGCAGAGAAAATGCTAATACCGAATATCCCGATAACACCGCCCAATTTAATCCGCAGTTAATCGAGAAGATGAGCTTGGCAGGTGTGGATTTTCCTTTTGATGTGCATCTCTTATCTTGGCAGCCATCTAAGAAGTACCTGAGGGCATTTGCGGTAACAGGTATAGTCAGAAGCATCAACTTGCAGTTTGACGCCTTTGGAAGAGATAAGGCAAGGCTTTTAAGGAGAATTCGCTACCTGAAATCCCTCGGCATAAAAGCAGGCGTAGTGATTGAGCCGGATGAGCAGATAAGCGCGGTTCCGGAAGAAATATTATCCGAAGTTGACCGCATAGTAGTTTCCGCAATACCTACTGCCAAGATAGGCGGTACTACTGAGTTAGAAGCTTTAGCTAAGATTGACCAGCTACGGGCAAGGGAGTTCTTTAAGCCGGTTATGGTTCAGGGTGGCATTAATGGGGAAACGATCATTGAGGCGATCAAAAAAGGCGCCGGTATCTTTATATCCGGAACGTATGTTTTGCATAATAATCAGGGATTAAGCCCTCAGGAGGCCATCGAGAGATTAAGAGCGATATTTGCGCCTGCGAGAAATGAAAAGCCGGTTATTTCAGACGGCTCAGTGGACAACACTGGCTCGGTGGATAACGGTGGAAGCGTCTACCACGGGTTTAGAAATAGAAACGCTTTATCTGAGCGCCTGCCTCCGGAGGTTACGCAGCATTACGAAATTTTAGACGTTATCAGAAACGGCGGAAGTTCAGCCACGACCTTCCTGGTAAGAGATGGCGAGGGTAGAATAGTAATATTAAAATATTCTGACTGGGAAGGCATCGGCGCCAATGGTGTAGCGTGGCTAAAAGCCCAATACAAGAGATTGAAGGAATTAAAAGAAACTTTACCTACTGAGGCGGAAGTTTTGATTCCTGAAGTTTATGATTATGTTGAAGGCGAGGGCTATGTATTTTACACATCTCAATATATCGAGAATGCAGAACCTTTACCTTTCTATTTTCTTAATCATCCGCCTACCGCGGCAGAAGAGTTTTTAGAGACGATATCCGGTCTTCTAGATTTACTTTGCGATTTTGTTTATTCTCAAGGCAGGTTAGAAGTTCCCCAAG
The DNA here is from genome assembly GCA_964545575.1 of uncultured Planctomycetales bacterium. Taxonomy (GTDB): domain Bacteria; phylum Omnitrophota; class Gorgyraeia; order Gygaellales; family Profunditerraquicolaceae; genus CAZJFL01. Next base: position 253,542 of record CAZJFL010000001.1, on the reverse strand, counting down.
ATTACGTAGATAGGATTCATCTAAAGAGGATGGATTACCGCCTGGGCCTCTTTACCGATAGGACAACCGCTACCTACAGCCGCCTGATAAAAGACAGGGCAATTACGATACAAAACAATCGATACAGGGATATTTCGTATTTATTTGAGGATTTATTCGCGGCAAGAAATATTTATATCAATGGCAGAAAATATCCGAATTTACCCCGTCTGCTTGCTCTTTTGAAATCCCAGCCGGGGTTATTAGAGAAATTAAAACCGGGCTTTATCCCGCGTTACGCCCACGGAGATTTATTATTAAGGAATGTGTTAAGGACAGAAGGAGGAGCCTTACGCCTGATAGACATCCGCGGAGTAGATTTACCTCGCAGCATACCTACGCAGATAGATATTACTTATGAGCTGGGCAAGATACTGCATTCAATCTTATTGGAATTGGTGCGCAATAACCGCTTTGAATTAGGAATTTGGCAGGAAGACGAGGATTTCCGTATGGAGCTTGGATACTGGGATAGCGAGTCTGCAGTTGCGAATTTCCTGAAAGCCAGAGCTGCTTTGCCCGGGCTGTTGGCTCATCATTCTACGCTGAATAAACTCTTAAAAGATGAGCCGGACTGGTTAGCCAAAGCGCTTTTTGCCGAAGCCACGCATTTTATTGCCGATGCTGTAAACCGCCTCAGCCAGGATCCTACCGGCAGGCACTCTTTGGCATATTATGCTATCGGCACTATGTTGCTTGCTGAATTCCTGGAATCTCAAGGCGTCTTGAAGCAGGAGGTAGAGACGGCTAAAGCTGTAGATATATTAGTGATCGGTGCGTCAGGGTTTCTTGGCAAGGAACTGATGCGTAAATTATCCGCAGCCGGTTATAAGACCAGCGGGACATACTATCGAAATAAAGTTGACAATGGTTATTTCTTGGACGTAAGAGATGCAAAGGCAGTGCGCGCTTTATTAACCAAATTACGGCCTAAGGTGGTTATTCACGCAGCTTCCATGGTAGATATAGATTATTGCGAGGAACACCCCCAAGAAGTATTTCAAATACAAGTATTAGGCACAGAGAATATCTCTGAAATAAGTAAATTTATCGGCGCCAAGCTTGTATTCATCTCTTCAGATTATGTTTTTGACGGAGAAAACGGGCCTTATTCAGAAAGTGATGTTACTATTCCTGTGAATGAGTACGGTAGAATAAAATTAGATGCGGAAAAATCCATCCGCTATACGCGCTCTAATTATTTGATTATCAGGCCGACCCTGATCTTGGGCTTAGGCTCAAAGTTTACGGCACAAGTCTCCGGCGCTTGTCGCCAGGGCCGCCAGATCAGGCTGGCTGACGATATGTACACCAATCCTATAGCGGTGGGGTGTTTAGCCGATGCGATAGAGCGGTTGATCGCGCAGAACGCATCCGGCATTTATCATATCAGCGGGCCGCAACAGCTCAGCAGATATCAAATCGGCCTTAGTATAGCCAGGATCTTTGATTTAGACGAGAGCCTGATCGTGCCGTGTGCCTTTGCGGATTTAGGTCACCAAGCCAGAAGGCCGCTAAAGGGCGGGCTTAAAACAGATAAAATAAGAGCGCAATTGCAAGCTGGTCAAGGCGGCTCGGTGGACAACGGCGGGTCGGCCAGCAAGGCGGTTGACCTTTCCGGTTTTGCCGGCCTGCCGGTAACCCTTGATTTGGCCACCGGCGAAATCGCACTTGGCGAAGAGGTTGCCTCTGAGGGTAAATGGAGCCGGACGCTTAAAGATATTGCCTACAGCATCGCTGAGCCCCAAGTAGCAAAGCAGGAGCGGGACAGAGTGGTTTATTATGGCTACCGCGACGTAGGCCTGAAATCCGATAGAGGGGCTATTAAGAAGAATAATATAAGATTTGATCTTATCGTCCTGCTGCCCGGGGTAATCAATAAGGAGCTGGATCCTGAGTTTATCATGACTAGAGGGCACCAAAATCCAATTTCTGTAAAGGGAGATATCTATCCTGAGGTATGTGAGGTCTGGTATGGTGAGGCTATTTACATTCAGCAGGGAATTAACCCGGAAACCTGCCGGTTTGAAGCCATCATTACCTTTGCCAAGCAGGGGGAAAAGGTAATGATCAATCCTAATTATTCCCATCGTGTAATCAATAGAGGCAACGCGCCTTTGGTGATAGCTAACTGGATTTGCCGCGAGGTCGGAGGCAAAGAAGGCATTACTGAATCTCCCGAGGTCTTGACTGATTCAAGCGAAATAGAGTCACGCAGGGGCTACGCATACCATATTATAAGGAATGAGAAAGGCAAGATTACAATACAGTTTAATCCCAGATATGGTAATCCTGCAGTGATAAGATTTGCTGAACCCGCCACAGAGATTCCTGAATTAAAGATAGCTACTGGTAAGCCAATGTATCTTTTATTTGCTAATCCGCAACTGTCTGTTTTCCTGAAGAATCCTACTGACTTAAGAGGCATATTTAAGGCTGCCTTTAAATTCTTCGGGGTTATGAAAGAGGCGGTTTGGAAATATGATTTGAGATTAGAATTATTCATGACCCGCGGCAACGCCGGCTCGGTGGACAACGGCGGCGCCGTGGACAACGGTGGGTCCGAAGATCAGCAGGATGAGCATTTCATCGCGATGTTATTGGATTTAATACCGAAGCTCACAAAGAGGCCTTTAATCATCGGAATATTCGGTCTTCCGTGTTCCGGCAAAAAGACATTAACAGACCATTTAGATTCTTCTTTGAATGCCGCCGGTATCAAGGCGGTATCCGTAAATATAGGTTCCGAAGTCTTCGATGCTTTTATAGGTCCTCAGGATCCCCAATACAGAACATTTTTAGCTATTATAAGGGACCTTTTAATAAAAGTTAATCAAAGAAGTCCTTTTGAGATGGAAGGTAGAAGTATAGCTATGGACCTAGATGTATTTATTATTTCCGGAACTTTTAAATTAGCCGAAGACCGGAGAATCACAGAATTATTGGACCTGAAGATAGCCATAACCTTTGAGGATTCTAAGGTCAGGCTTGAGCGCAAATTAGCCAAAGAATTAGCCAGAGGAAAAACTGTGGACGAAGTCATAAATGAATTTACCTCGGAGCAATTCCAGTTTCAGGATCTCCGTGGATTTATAAATAAGGAAGCCGATATTATCTGGGTGCAGGATGTAAATAAGGCCTATTTAAGGACGGGGTCCTCCCGCGATACCGGCGGCTCGGTGGACAACGGCGGTTCCTGCGATACCGCCTTCGGCGCGGAGGGGAAGAGAAACCCGATAGACAAAGATCATCAAGAAGAGATTATGCGTAGGCATAGCAGATATGACGGATACCGTTTTATTCCTTTGGGTAGCAATTGGGATTCTGAAGATGGTAAAGATGTGGCGATAAAGAGTGAGGGTGCGGTGTCTTTTGAATACGTTGGCCACTTCAGAAACAAAAAATTTAGTCCAGCTATAGAAGCGCACTTTACATTTACCCTTATGGATGACGGGGATAAAACATCGCTCGAATATGAAGCCACAGGAAATAGCAATGATGCCGGAGAAGAATTTAATACCCTAGAATGTTACAGTAAGACTTTAGCTGGCTCGCACATCCTCGGTTTTATTTATAAGAAAGGCAGCCGCGTTGCTAGGTATTGGATCGGCGCCCCCATTGGCGATGCAGCAAAATTATATATTATCGTAAGCCAGAAGTTTTTTGAGGCATTGGGAGAAAGAAGAATATTTAAATTGGGGTGGGAAGATATCCGGGAAAGCGAGGCCATCTTAGATTATACTGAACATAGATTAAATATCGAGTTTACAACATTGGCGGATATCGCAACAAAAATAATCCCTGTAATTGATATAGGAGGAACTCACGCAAGGGTAGCATTTGTAAAAGCGTCAATAATTAACGGAAGAATTATCGGCGTTCCCGAGCTTCTTTTTGACCCGAAAATTATAAAGAGCCCCACAAAAACTGTAGGGGGAAAAGAAGTCCCTGATATAGAAGCTACCTTAGAAGAAATCGTGACGATTTTACGGGCCGGCCTTTCAGAGATTAGAGAGAGATACAATTACCCTTTGATAAAAACAATAGGCGTATCTGCCCCCGGGGCTTGGCTGGAAGAAGGCGTGCCTTACCATGGAACGAGTCCTAATGTGCCGGACTTGGAGAATTTTACATTAGCGCAGGAGTTATCCAAAAAATTATCTAGGATAACAAATTCTGAATGGCGTGCGGTAGTTAATAATGATGGAGTGGCGCATGTTTTAGCTATGGCGCATTGCCTTTTAGTCTATAAAGAGAGCCTTACACAAATAGGAAAAGTAGTTAAGGAAGGCGCAAAAATTTCCGGATTTATTCCGGGTAGCGGCTTTGGCGCAGGAGCTTTTATTATCAGGAATGGCCAAATAATACCTATCTCGGGCCCGCAACAGTTCTTCGATATAATCTTAGAAAAAGGCGAAGGCGGTAGGGTAATCCCGGGATGCTTACTACCGGAAGATTTGGCAACTGGTAAAGGATTTGAATATCAAGCAAAGAAGAACGAATATTTATTCCATAAATTTGGCGCTGAGGCGTTAACCGGAGAATTTATATCTGAGTTGACGGAAAGCGAAGACTTGGAAGCAAGAGATATAGCACGGGGTTATTATCAAAAAGCGGGAGAAGCCATTGCAAGGACTATGATTATGGCTTATGAAGGAGGCGTGCAGGGAGAACCCAGAAAAGGAGTAGTCAAAGAGCCTCGCTTAGAAGCTCAGTTCTGGCAGGACGTGAAAGGAACAAGCATATTTATTTTGGGAGGGTGGCTGTTAAGTAAGCCGGCGCGCCGGTATGCCTTGCCCGCACTGCAAAAAGAACTTACAGATAAAAGCTATGATTTTGTTGTGATATTAGCCGATGAGATTCCAAAAGTAAAAGAAATGGTAGATGCGGCATTGGTGGGAGCAGCCTTATTGGCATGTTCTGCCCGCGATAGCGCCGGCTCGGTGGACAACGGCGGCTCTTTAGATGATACAGCAAGGGTCAGAGCGCAAAAATTACTTCGTGCTCAGCTTGAGGAGTTAAGTTACATAGATAATCCCCAGAGGGTATCCGAGAGCATAGGAGAGTTTTTAGATAGCTTAGGGATAGATATTTTGGAGCTTAAAGGTTTGCTTGAGGATGTAAGGCAAAGTGGCAACGAAGAAAGGAAAGTTCGCGCGGAAGTGAAGGTCGCAGCAAAGATTTTCGATACCCTTAATCCCGCAATAGAATCCGATATGGAAGAAGCAAGCGCGTTTGATCTTGAAGATATAGTTGAGCAGAGGAAGGCTGATTGCGTAGGGTTCACCCAGCTTTTCTTTGTCATCGCAAAAGCGGTCGGCTTAACGGTAATCCCCATCAGTATTACCGTAAACATATGGGGCAAGCGGGTTTCGCATGTAGCCATATTACTTAATCTTGCTAACAATATGAAGGCGTTGGTAGATTTAGCATATCATAAAGTAAGCCATATTTTTGTCTTAGAAGATGAGTTTAAGGCTGAGTCTGGCAGTCAGTATCTTTCTAATTTAGGCAGAGTCACAGATATGCATCGGCGTATCAGGTTAATGGATAAAGATGGCCTAATTTGCACTGTGTTAGATAAAATGGGTGTCAGATATTCTAAGGCAGGAGATTTTAAGAATGCCTTAAATTGCTTTAACCGGGCTTTAGGGTTTGATCCACAAAATCCAAACGTATACTTTAACCGGGGGCTAAGCTATTTAGATAATGGCTATACCAAGGAAGCCCTTTCCGATTATTCCCAGACGATTGCATTGGACCAGCAGAATCTCGATGCCCATGTGAATACCGGGATTATCTATGCGCAAGCGCGCGAGTTTAGTGAAGCCGTCAATTGGTTTAGCTCAGCACTTAAAATAGATCCTGAAGATATTGAGGCACTTTATAATCGCGGTAATGCCCATGCTATCTTAGGAAAATTTAGCGAGACCAGGGCGGACTGGGTAGAAGTAGTAAGGCTCCAGCCATCTTTGGCAGGCAAGATACAGAGAAAGCTAGATTACATCGCTTCGTTAGAACGCCGGGATAGTGATTCTAACAACGGCTCCCGCGACAACGGCGGGTCGGTAGATAACGGTGATGTAGTAGCGCAGAGCGAATACGGATTTCCCGAAGGCACAGAGGCGATCATAGCTGCCTTAAAAGATTTTATGCAGAAATTAGAAAGCGAGACCGGGGCGAGGATCAGCGAGATAAGCTCGATGCTTTGCTCGTTTAATCTGGGCTTATGGATGGTAGGTTGCGATATCGACCGGCTCACCCTGTATTATCAGGGGAATCTTTCTAGGGTGCAGGTTTCTCGCTACAGGGATGAGTTAAATAGGCGGCTGAGCAAATTAGGCGTCAGTAATGCCACTGCGCAACTGCTCGAGGATAATGATGAGAATAAACCCCAGCATTACGGAAATATGGATATGCAGCGTTGTCTTATCTATAGCGAAGGTGAATTTAGAGCGCGGGGCGGAGCAGCTAATGATGCTTCCTGCTACAAGATGGAATATAGAAGACAGCTTTTTGGGATTTATGAGCGCCTTTCTGACGCAGAAAAGGCTGTGTTAAAGAGAATACATCTGGCTGCCTGCGGTCTAGCGGCTTTGGATCTTGATACTTACGGGGACAAAGAAAAGCAGGAATTCATAAATTCCCTTGCCAGCTTGAGCGCAAGTTTCGCCAGGCTGCGCCAATATCAGTGTGGTTACGTCAGATTAGAGTTAGTAGAGGGTGACAGGCAGTCTGTGGGCTTGAGCGCTCCCTGGATTTCTGCATCTATCGCCAGGATTAAAGGCTTAAGCCTGGCGCAATACCTGTTGGCAGTGGCACATGATAAAGAGGCGTTGCGTAATGCCATTGATGATTTAGAAGATATGGTAGATGAAACAGGCCAGTCCATCGATGAAGAGGGCCAGGTAATGCGCTATACCAGGAACGCAAAAGACTTAAGAGTGGCAAGAAGAAATATAACAGAGGCTGCCGAGGATTTAGCAGCGCAGGGTGGTCAGGTTGTTTTGGCAAGAAAAGTCGGGGGCGTAGTTGGTACAGTAACGAAAGATTCAGGGGTAGTCATTAATAAAGAAGTAAAGGATGCCGATGAACCCAACGCCCATCCGCTAGAAGTGCCCCGGGATTTTCTAGAACGGCAGCGTAACTTCCGTCCTAATCTCTGGTATGCGGCGCGGGGAGAAGGTTTCCGCGTTCCATCGCTTAAAGGCTCCAGATTAGGAAGCCGGGATGAAGATATGATGAGGAAGGCCTTAGAATTGCTGGAGCAGTTTTTTGGCCGCGCGCCGCCGGAGTTATCTGACTGGCAGCTGATTGTCACTAACTTCGAACCTTACTTTACTGTAGGCGACAAAGTCCACGTCGCCGTATGCAATATTGCCTCCAAGACCGTATATTTCCATCCGTATTTCTTTAGCCTTCCCGAAGCCAAACAAATCGAAATCCTGTATCATGAGCTCATCAGCCACATCGTTAAAGGCCTAAGCGATGATAATGGCGAGGCGATCAGGGATACGGAGGAAGGAATCCGCAACCTTTATTTCTATTTACTGGAAGAACACGAAGATGATATCGCCAGAGAATGTTTGCAATTCCTGCCGGATGGAGAAAATCGCATGGCAGTTCTGGATAATTTTAGCAGGACTATCAATATAGATAATTCTGAACACGCCCAGCTTTCGCGGAGGGTGTCTAGTATTTGCGCCCAATATGGTATTGATATAGCAGCGTTAAACCTTGATCCTTTGCGCTGGGTGGTATCCAAAGCCATTTTATTACTGACACCGGTAGATGTTAATGCCCTGTTGCGGGAAGATTTTGAAGATAGCGCGCTATTATTGAGAAGGAGCTTTTTAGCGGGAAAAATTAGCCCTGAAGAGTTCGTAGAAAATGTCATTAGATACTTTGACCGCAGCAAGCTCTATGTGCTAAATGCGATAGCTCATCCGACAAGCGAATATCATTACGGCAGTACATTTATAAGAGATATGCTCGCAGGTAGCGATTCTGCCACTAACTTAATCAACCGGCGTCGTGAAACCGATCTTAGGCTTTTGGAAAGGGCGGTTCCTGACGAAAAGGTAAGGGAGAAATTTGCCTCTGCCATCAAAACATTCTTAGCAATGCCGCGGATAAAAGATTGGACCAGCTATGAAGTCTTAGAGGTAGATTTAGAGATTATACGCATTGCCGTGGAATTCGCTGATCCCGACTGGCAGTATAAACAAGGTATCCGTACTGCCGCATTCTCACTTTTAGGCAAGGCGCTAACTTTGATTAATAAGGCGCCAGATCGTTTGGAAGCGGCATTACGTTTGTGCGTAATCGGAAATATTTTAGATTTATCAGAGCCGCGTATACGCGAAGCGCTCCTTTCCGATGGCTTCTCTTTAGTAGAGAAAATTATAGAAAGTGATTTTGCCGCGGCTGATTTTTGGAAAAAGAATGATACGGAAAAATTAAAAGAAAGATTGCTCCGCGAGCAGATGAATATTGTGTACGTAGTCGATAACGTAGGCGAAGACGTTTTTGATTTAGCGTTGATAAACGAGCTGCTTAATCTTGGCCATAAGGTAACTTTTGCAGGGAAATCGCTTCCCGCTTCTAATGATGCGACAAGAGAAGATTTGGCAGGGCTGTTGGCAGATGAAGGCATCCGGAAAATTTTTGGCCGGGATTTTGCTGGCTTAAAAATTATTGGCACCGGCACTATTGCCTTAGGCACTGATTTAGCGCGTATTTCTCCGGAATTTTTCCGCGCTTGGCAGCAGGCAGATTTGATTATCTTTAAGGGGCAGGGGAATTATTATACCGTACGCAATTACAGTCCTACTAAAGATTGTGCGTTCCTTTTGACCGTAAAATGGCCCATAGAAGTAAGCGGGCGGTATCCGGTAGGTGCGCATGTTGCAGAATACCTTTCTGCTGTAGCGGATAAATATACCGCCTACCGCGGCGAGGACGAGGCGCTTAAGCCGCAGCTGAACTGGAAATACCTCTTGGGCGGGTGGCTGGCGGGGGCGGTAATCGGCACGCTCTTTATCTGCCTTGGCCCGGGAAATAAATATGCCGCTCTCTGGCAGGTCTGGCTGGCATTTTCCGTTGTGGCCTCCTTGATTATTTCACTGGTTGGCTGGGGCATCCATGAATTCGGACATTTACTGGCAAGGAAATCTTTACGCGCCGGGCCGCTGGTGAGTTTTATCATGTCGATAGTATCTCTTGCGGCAGCCTACATATTGGGCAGTATAGATAAAGCGTCGGCTTTTCTGCCGCTGATAGCCACGGCAGTATTCTATATCCACAGTTTCGCCGACCATCAGGCGCTGCTTAAGAGTGATAGAGAATTATTAGCCGCAAGACAAACAAAAGGAGGTGTCCGATGTGTAACTTCCAGAATCTTGAGGTTTGTAGAGTCACTCCTATTAAAGGCGGGTTATGGGCGTCTGCCAAATACGACCACTGGTCCTATGAGTATGACTTCTTCATTCTGCCCGACGGCAAAGTCTGCGGCAGGACGAGCGCTGGCAACTGGGTTGAAGTCAGCAACGAGGCAGCCGAGTTCATCCGAGAGAAAGCCAGAAATCTTCTCATCGCAAAGCCAAATCTCGCTCACTAAGCAGGAGAAGGCAGCGCTTACGCCTTCTCTTGCCTCAAGGCTCAAGAACTTTATAAGCAGGCATAAGTACGCCTTTATAATTCCATTAATTATTCTGTCGGGAATAGCCTTGCCGCCTATTGTAGCGCGTTATCTTATAGGAATTACGGATAAAAATTATTTATTTATGAGTTCGCTATCAGGCTTAAGCATAGCTATTACTATTATCCTATGGCTTCTTAATAATCGAAGGCCACCCAAAGGGCCCGGAGCATTGCCAATTTTTATTTTCGCTGAAGAGAAAGCGCTTTCGATAACTTTAATGAGATTAGCCACAATTCTATTGCCAGCCGCCTTAGGCGTAGCCACTTTAATTAAAAGTATGCCTCTGGTGGCGTATCTTTTCTTTGCGGATGCCGCTTTTAATTTATTTTGGTATTTACATGACCTAATAAAGAATAATGTGTCTAACGATAACGGAAATAAGCCTTATCCCATCTCCCGCGACAACGGCAATTCCCGCGGCGAGGGCGAGGCGTCTGAAGCAAAAGATGTGCTAGCCGAAATCCGGAGCCGGCTGCCCGGCAGCGGCAGGGGGCTGTTGGGCTTGGGGTTGGTGACGCTGGTTTTATATTGCGGCATAGATTTAAGCGCGACGCAGGAATTGATTCTTGGCCTCGGCGCGCTGGCCACAGTAGGCACGGTTTTAGGATTACGCATAAGGCGGGAGAGTGCACACGCACGGCGTAAGCGGCAGCCGTCTGCGCAGGCGCATATAAAGGCAGTGGCCGAAAACATGCAAGTAGAGGAAGGTAAAATCCGAGAAATACTTTCGCGTATAGATAAGGATGGATTTACTGCGCAGGCGCTTCAGCAGATGAATCGGGTTGTCCCTAAGCATGAAGATGATAATCCGTCTTGGGTGATGGGGAGGTTCAGGGCCAACGAAGACCGTCCTTTTATGGCGCGGAACCCGTTTGCGTTGCGCTATAAGCTTTCAGAGGAGCTGGAGTCACTTATCGCCAACTTAAATGTAATCAGAGGTAAAAAATTTGCCAAGGACGATGAGCTTTATGAATTTGTGGCGGCAGCATTTCTGGAATTCATTAATATCCATCCGTTTTCAGACGGCAACGGCCGCACCGGAAGATTACTAATAAATATTTTATTGTTGCTTAAGAATAAGCCACCGATAGATGAATCGCGGATTGATTGGCATTCTTTCGGCAGGCAGCAGCTGGATAGGACTGCGGGGGGGATATATACCGTACAGGGAGCACTTATGAAAGCCAGGATCGGTAAATGCGCCCTTGGTTTATCGGCGGCTGGTGTCGGTGTCGCCAGTGCAAGTCCCTTCAACTTCAGTCATCTGCAGGCAGAGTTTGGGCAGGTAGCGCGTTTAGTAATCTGCCTAACGGTTATGGTAGGCATAGTTGTATATTTAATCGTCAAATGCGTGCGCCGCGCCAAACTCTTAAAGGTAAAAGAACTTTTAAGAGCCGGCATGGTTGTGGAAGCAGCTGATGAAATGTACCTGAAGCGGGGCGATAGCGTAATCAACATTGGTCCTCGCACAAAGTATGGAGAGGCTGTTTATCCGGCAGCCTGCGGGGCAAAGGTGACCGTAGTTCAGCCGGACACTCGCTCTGACCCCGCCAATAGATTCAGGACGCAGAACCATACGCTACGCGAGCTTGTGGATGAGGCGGCAGTCGCCGTAAAGGAGCGCGCCGGCATAGATATCACCGGCCGCATCTCTTACCGCCCAACTACTATGGAAGAAGCTATAATCAAGCCGCACTCAGCCAAGGCGATTATTATGCTTGGCGTATCCACGGAAACAACAGATAAGGAAAAGTTGTTTGATGCGGTTATCAGGGCCCTCAAAAATCATGGTTATATTTTGCATGGCGATGACCTCGACGGTTGTTATGCCCCGATACATAAAAGTGAGTGCGAATCATTCGAGGCATACTGCGCGGCAAGAGAAATTGGGCTTATCGTCTGCAAAGAGTTTAATTGCTTTAGTAAACCGCTTGTTAAGTTGTATCAAGTGGAAATACCTCGGTCGCTGCGGAAGGTCACCTCTCCGTGGCTGGTGGGGGCCTTTAGGGCTTCATTGCCCGCCGCAGCGGCCGATAAAAATAGAACGGTACATCTTTACTTAGCCAGCTTCCTTAAGAAAAGCCATCCGGTTCTAAACGCCTTTATACGTGTAATCCTTATGTTTACGTTAATTACCCTCACCCATGTATTAGGCCACATGATTATGGCGAAAATAACCGGCCAAAAAATGCAGGCCAGACTAAAAGGCGTATTCTATACCGGAGAAGTGAAATTGGAGTCCGGCGGACATGCTGCAGGCCGTCTGCTGACGCTATTCGGCGGCTTTATGGCGAATGTGGTTGTATATGCCTTTATAATTCTTGTAATCAGGCCATGGGCAGCGTTTTCACTCGGGCCTACGCCACTTTTTATCGTAGAAATTATAGGGGCGTTGTATCTCTGCGCCGGTCTCGCCGAGCTCGTAGCCGCTTTAGGTAAAAAAGGAGATTTCTATGCGATGCTAAAGGATGAGGCGGTGGCGTCAATTAAACGAAGCGTACTGCGCCGTCGCCAGTCCAGGGCTGATAGGGCGCGTGCAAGAAGAAGAGCGAAATCAACACTAATGGCGTCTCAAGGGGAACCGGATTCATCCGTGGCTGGACCGGTAGCCGAGGCTCCAGCAGGGACAGTGCAGCATGACCCCAAGGAAGTCGCGGCTGTTTCTGCTGTCAGCGAGGCGCCAAGTGTTTTTATTCCCACAGGGAAAAATATCCGGGAGAGAGTATTAAGCGCCATAGCGCATTATAGCAGTAATAGCAGAGAAGATGTTGAAAGCCGTTTAGAACAGGGAAGGGCAAGAAAACTATTACATGCGGCATTAGAGCTTCGCGCCAATATTATGAAAAACATACTGGCGGTGGTTACCCTTGATTGTCAGGCATTGCTGAGAATCTCCGGGAGCGAGTATGAAAGCTATATTAGCGCTTATGCCCCCCAGGAGAAGAATAAATTAGAAGGCAAATTGTTAGAATTGGCTGTTTTAATGGTCGATGGCCAGAATAAGCAAACGGATTTAAGCGTGAGCCTTGAAGAAGCATTTTTAAATCCCGAATTCCTTATTCCGGATTTAGCCCAAGCGCGCAAGCCTCTGCCTTCTGCGGCGCAGCCGGAAGTTGCAGTTAAAAAAGAAAAAACTAAAAAGGCAGGCTATGATAAAAAAGCAGTTAGTAATGCTATGGGTAAACTGCGCTCTACCATCCCTACTACTCTTAGTGAAGGTAGAGATGATATCGCGGCAGTCATTCATCTTAAACAGGGCGATTCTGCGGCAATGTCTCATTTAAGGGCGCAGTTACACAACAGGCTGGTTATTCTTTTTGGTATGGCGGCGTCAACTCATAGCGGCAGATTAGGTTTCTGTGATGAGCAGGAGAGAAGAGAAATCACCGCTATTATTGCCAGGATTGACAAGATTCTGCATCCGGAGGAAGCCCCAGCCGCAGCGGCTGGTAAAAATACTAATGGTAAAGAATGCCCGCGCAAGGCGTCGATAAAAGACCCAGCCAAGCCCAGAGAAGGAAGGACCGAGGCGCAAGTTAAGGCTAAATTTGCCAGGATGAAGGCAAAAGGCTTCGACTTCCCCGGCATCCGACAAATCACCGATGAGAATGATCCCCTGGCTCAAGAGCTCTTGGCATACTACCGGGCCACCGGACAGACTGAGAAAGAGGCAAAATTAAGAGCGTTGATTAAAGGTGGACACCTACGCGCCGGGCCAGAACCTATCTTAGATGAGCAGGATGGACTCACCTACTATGCTGCCAATGACGATGTAGATTACATCGTCTCTACTAACGCCAATGATGGTAGTGAGTTACCTTTATACCGTCAAGTTAAACACTCGGTCCATGAGTTAAGTGGCGGCACGCACGAAGAGAATTTACAGGCAGAATTACCTTATATAGACTACTACGAAGAGAAAAAAGCCGCAGAGTTAGCCTATTTAAAATTCCGCCCCGGGATAGTCCAAGCGATTAAATCCTCTATTACCGAGTACACCAGCTGGGATCTGGGAAAAGTCGAGGAATTCTTGGCAGAGAGGAAACATTTATTACAAAATGTGCTCCTCTCAAGTGGTAAGATTATATATATTTTGGCTTCTCGGCGTGATCCCGCTGGTAACTACTTAGAGATTAGTCTGGAGAATTATAAAGACTGTATTCAGCGTCTTCCTCCTATAGATGCAAGCGATCTCGCTGCCGCTTTATATTCATTGGCCGATGCTATCACAGGATATGAAGCCGATTTATTATATAAGCATCTTTTACAAACAGTCTTAGCGCCAGAACAGACTATTTTGGCGATAAGGGCGATTAGAGAAAGCTTGGCTCTTCCTGCCCCTCCCGCTCCTCCTGCCGACATATTAGTCCGTAAAGTTGCTGCTTACCTTTTGGCTATAAGGAATAATAAATCACTAGAAATATGCCCGTTAGTGATCATGGCAGATCCTGAATGCTATCTCATTCAGGATAGAGGCTTAAGCACATGCCCTATCTGTGATAAAAGCATGCCTTCTGTGTTTATTTGTCTCTTCGATAAAAAGAATAATAAAATACTATACAAGATGACGAGAATGGATATCCATCTTTTCTTAGACCACAATATAATTGAGGTTAATAGAGGTATTGATGTTCATAGATTTCTAGACGTATTGCAGCCATACCTGAAAGAATTAGAAAGTTTAATGCAACAGCAAGGAAAGGGTGGTGTATCGGGAGCCGGCAATGTCATCTTAAATTCGCCGGTTTTACTCACTTCTTTAGCCCTGGCCATTGCCGGATATCTTGTGGGTCAGCCGATTTTATCCGTAGCTGCCTGCGGCTTCGCTATTCTCTACGGCCTCTATAAACTCCTCTTTAAATCCCGCGGCTACTCGCAAGGCCCGCCGCAAGGCCCCTTATCCGGCCGCATCAAATCAAACCTTCGCTCTATACTTAAAGCCATACACAACGTCATCCCGCTTCCTACACTTTTGCCGCTTGCCATAGCGCTGGCCTTTAAAGGTAAGGCCATCTTCTTGGTCATTCTCGGGTTTATCGCTCTAAAGCAGCTTTTTGTTAAAGGATTACCTTTAGCCGGGCGGCTACTTAATACCGCGATCAATAAAACTTTTGTCTTCTTAGAAAAACACTACCCGCGCCAGGGCCTGAGCGTTGAATTGAAAAAACTCCTGCAGCCTGCTTATCTGACAGAGTTTGCCTTAGGCTTAGGTGTTACTATCTTAAATTTATCCCTCTTGGCTGTGGTTGGCCCGCGGGCATTCGGGCCGCTTTTACTTAACCTGGCCATATTCTATTCGTTACGCATAGCGGTAAAGGTGTTCTCCGATAAAAGAGCTACTCAACGCGCTGCCCGGGAATTAAGCGGGAATGCTGCGCCGGGCTTGGCCGCCGGTTTTCTTGACCGCCTGATGGTCTTAGTCAATCATCTCTTGGTGCCGGGCTATTTTATCAATACCGCCGCCCTCTTTACCATGGCGCCAGAATCAGTCTATCCTACCTATTTCTATATTATTTGGGCTTATCTTATAGGCGCACCGGAAACGCTCTTGATTACCCTGGCCCAATACTTCCATACTATCGGCTGGCACGAAGGCGCCGGCCACCTGAAAGCCGCGATCATGGAAAGGACTTTAGTCAGCAAAGAGAACCTGATCGCGACATTAGAGAATAGCCAGAAAGACCTGCGCCAGAAAATTGCCAAGCAAAGACAGGATTACGGCCAGCAGAGAAAAACCCGTCCCTGGTATAAAAATCTCATGTTTGATTTAAAAACCTTCTTTAGCCTGCTTGCTGCAGATATCCAGAGGTTCCTGCATCACCAGCTATTCTTAAAGACCCTGGAGGCAGTGCGCGCCAGGATGCAGGCAGATAAGAAGAAACAGTCATTCTTTAAGTTAGCTTTTGATAAGATAACATTCTTCTTTATCAACCTGCTGTTATATGCTGAGATTTTGACCTTCGCTCCTTTAGGGCTCTTCCCGGGGATTGTCGCCTACAAGCCCAAGGAGAGAGGGTTCTTCTCTAAGATAAAGCCGCCGGCATATTTTGTGGCCACCAAAGGAGACTCTGACCAGTTCTTAGCTGCCGGGCCAATAGCCAGCGGGAAATTTGCCATCTTCTCGCTGGTGATGTCGATAATTTTATTGCCTTCGGTTTTAAGCTATCAGAACCTGCAGTTATCCTTCCTGCCTTTTGTCGTGCCGCAGTCGTTATGGCTGACCAGATTTTTCCGCTATTTCTTCGGTAACTTCTGGGCAGCTGGATTAGACTGGTGGACCGCTGACCCCGGCGCAAGACAACGCTGCAAAGAGAGAACGCATAAAGGCGGGGCAATGACCGTAAGCGACTGGGCAAAGCATGCCCCAGAGGTAAAAAGAGAGATTATGGCTCAGGACCACGGCCAGACCCTCTTTGATAGCCCCCAGGCAGACGGTATCAAGAGGGTAGTTTTAGATGCTACCCAGGCAAAGTTATTTGTAGAAGGCGGCCGGCAGATCAAGGATTCCTTCCCGGAAAGCACGGTCACCTGGAATATCTGGGTGCAGTTCGTCGGCGAATTGGCCAAAGAGCCTGATAAGGGCCCGGTCTGGTTTGAAATCGCGGAAAAATTCCAGGATGCCGTAAAGAGCACTGCGGAAAAAGACTGTATTGTTTATGGCGAGGGCCCGCGCGGCGGATTTGTCTTAAGCGTGCCTAAGGGTAAAGGCGAGGTTGCTCCGGAGCAGCGCATCTTAAGGTACCTGGTGCAGGCAGTGAATAACTCCAAGTTTAAAGGCCGTAAATTAGTCGCAGGCAAGGACGCAGTCTTTATTGTTGAGATCAATGCCGATGAGATGGTCGAGGCCTATAAGGCGATGCCCAATAACGCCGGGGATATCCGCTATATGTTCTATGCCTATGAGGTCAGCTTAGAGTCTTCGCTGACGCCGCCGCATTACCTGGGCCTCTTAAGGAAGCTGGTCAATGAAGACGGGATGCCGATTATTATGTATAAGAACCCCTGCTACCGCAAGGACCCTGCCACTAGCCATAAATTATACTATGGAGAACGGGATGCCAGCGGTGCTGTAATCGAAAAGGGATTAGGCCAGACCCTCTTTATTGCCGACGATACCACTATCTATTGCCGGGATGATTCTATCGAAGACCTGGCAGCGCGGCTTAAGCGCGAGGAAGGAAATTCCAATACCGTGGTGCTTGTCCCTGGCCGTTGCGGGAGCTTGACTGAGATGATCAATGCCTTTTTAACTGCCCGGCTCTTAGGCTTGAATGTTACCATTGGCGGCTGCGCCCTTTGTACAGACGACGATTTAGAGACCCAGCTGACCCTTGGCCTGGAGCCGAACGTTTTGGCAGTAGGCGGGGTAAGCGGGATGGTTAGTTTAATCCGCTACGAAAGATTGGTGAAAATGACTAAAAGGGCGATCGTCAAGCGCCTGGAGAAAGAATCTAAAAAGATGCCTCCTGAAGAACTGGAGCAATTGGCGCAAACTTTGGCTTCGCGCTTACGCATCACTGCCTTAATCCCGCGCGAATACCCCACTGCTTCCGGAGACCCCACCTTTAAATTGAATGTCCTTGCCGGCATCTACGGCAGCCAGAAATGGTTTGATCTCTTGCAATTTGAAGCCGCCTTATCTATCCCGGATATCCATTCAACCGGGGACGCCATGGTCTTGACTGATTCTATCATTGAAATGGACGATCTGCCGCAGAAGTATTTCGACGAGCTCTGGTGCAAAGAGCACCCTAAATATAGAACGCTCTTTAGATTTAACCAGACTACCCGCAACTTTACTTTTAACGCCAGCCTCTTTAAAGACAGGGAAGAGGCCCTGGCCTTGATTAAGGCCCAGGAGGACCCTGAGCTGGAGAGGCTTTTTACCGTGCGTTTTGAGCGCTCTAACGGAATGGGCTGCCAGAAGGCCCTGGAATATTTTAATCGCTATATCCGGCCTGCCTTTATCGACGCAGAAACCGGCCAGGGCAGGCGCTTACTGGAACTCGGCAGCCTGATCGACATAGAAAAAGAATTGCTTAGCTTAGACCGGGACGAATCTATGCGCCGCGGAAAGCTGAGCACTAGCTCTGATGAGTTTGAGCAGATCCAGGCCCTGCAGCTTAAATTAGGTTTTGGCGCAGGGATCTCCTTAGTTACCTCCGGCGCCGTAAACAGGCTGGCTGCGCATTTAGACGGCGAAGAACTCTGGCAGCGCATCCGGGGTACGGCCAACCTTGTTTTAGCCAAGGCGATTGCTAAATACGTAGGCGAGGAGATCTTTAGGCTGATGCCGGATAATGCCGGTATCCAGCTTGCTTTAGAGAAATATCAGCAAGATAAAGCCAAGACCTGTGCTTTAGAGCTCTGGTCTTATCTTTTTAATTATGTTGCCTATCAGGACCTGTTTAAGGCTGGTATGTTTTTAGTGCAGAAGCTCCAAGCGCAGCCATTTGCTAAATCCTTGGCCCAGGTTTTAAGGGAGGCCTCGGGTATTTATGAGCTTGAGCCCTATCGCGGCGAGGTAGGCCGCCGTCCGGAGAAGAAAGAAGGGACCCCGGATGCCCAAGAAAGCGACCTCGCCCAGCAACTGCCCTGGCTGGCGAGCTTAAGGAAGCTTTATGAAGGCGCAAGAGCGAAATTAGAGGCAAACTGGGTCAAAGGTAATCATATCTTTGATTCCGGTATCGAGACAATCTTTATCTTTTCCCCCTTAAGCATGCCCCCGGGGCATAATCATCCGGCGGATATTATAAAATTTATGTTCGTCTCTATCCAGCCGCTTTATGGCTCTATGATCTGGGGGGTGGCTTTTCCTACGGCTGTGGGCTGGCACGAAGGCTTAGGCCATGTGCTTAAGGCGATTAAGGTCGGGGCGTTAAAATCCAAAGAGGTGATGGAGAATGATTTAAAGAAGGCGCAGACAGATTTTAACTTTTACCGGGATAACGAATTCAAGGAGCATAAAAAGAAAAATCTTAAATATTTCTTCTGGAGGCCTTATCGCTTTTATCAAGACCTCAAGTTTAGCCTGATAATGAAGCTTAAATGGTTTTCCTTTAAGACCTTGACTGCCGAACGCGAGCTGATTGTTGCCGAGGCGACGAATAAGGAAAAACTCACCTTCATTGCTTCCTTAAAACAACAGCTTAGGCCAAGAAGGATTTTATTCTACCTGGAAATGATTTATTTAGGCTTCTTCGGGCTCTTCCCGGGGATTAAAAGGACCGGCGTTAAATTTGAACCCGAGGCAGAGCCGCAGTTAGACCAGGAGGCCGAAGGCCGCCTGGCCAGCCGCAGGTTAAGTATTATCGGCGCAATAGGGGGGCCCTTATTTATGGCATTAAGCCAGTTAACAGGGATGATCTTCTTCACTTATATCGGCAGATGGTTCTTCAGTTTTTGCGAGATGAGCTTCCTGGATTTTATCTTTGCCGACCCGGGAAAACTGGAGGCAAAACGAGAAAGGGACAGCAAGACCAAACAGGCAAAGCCCGTAGCGCAGGGGGATTTTAAATACAAGATCTTAAGGCTTAACTTAGACATGGAGTTTTTCCGGCTCTGGGAGACGGTCTTAATGAATGGCGAAAAAGTAGCTGCTGCCCATCATTTTTTAAATTTCGGCATGGGTGCTAAGCACGTCTGGCCTAAGTTCCGCACCAACCTTAGCTCCCAGGAGATGATGATGCTTATCCTTTGCGCGCGCCTCTACGAGAATCCCGGGGAAATAGACCGGCTCTTAAGGACAGCGATTCAGAATAGATATAAAGGGCTCTTAGCCAGCACCGATGGTTGCTCTTTAGGCGGCAAAGGCCCGGAAGGAGGGGTTACCGGTATCGTCGAGAGGGCAGAGGGGGATAAGTTTGCTGACGAACGCAACTGGCGCCTGGGGACTTTGGCAATCAGCACGGTGCACAAGCCAGGAAGTTTAGATGAATATTTGGAGCCGGGAGAAGATGTAGGAATAGCCTTTGACATCGCCAGCAGCGAATGGGTGCTTGAGGCGCGTAAGCGGAAAGGATTAGCTGAGGATGCGATGAAATACCTGGCTTTTCTAGATGCAAAGAACCCTGATTTATACGATGCTGTGGATATCTTAAAGGCTATTGCCAGGGCGATCATCGAGAAGAACGTTCCGATCCTCTCGGTTGAGGACGGCTTAGCCCAGGATGATACCTCAGGCTGGCAATTGCAGAGCAGGGTAGTTGCCTTTGAAAGGACTCCCGACGGAAAAGTGATTATCCCGGGCAAAGATAAGATTGAGATAGACCTGCCGGTACCGATACCCTTTAGGCGCATCGGTGATGACCTGATTACCACCAAAGATTCAGTAATTGAATGGGCCTTTGAAATGGGCTTAATCGACGACGCCCTGATTAAATACAACCAGGTCGGAACTACTCTGGAAACGGATGTGGCCATAACCGTAGTCTACGGTAAAGGCGGCGGGGTAATCATCTCCCACCGCTCCAAGGCCCCCTTCCATGGCCGCGAGCCGCATTTATCCATGGCCTTCAGGGCGCGCGGGCAAAAGACCGGGGGAGGAGGAAATTCAGAGCGCGGGGTGCTTTACGAAGATACCGAGCTGGTAAAAGAGATAGACCAGGCCAAGCGCTGGATGTTTGAGCGCTATGCTAAATGGAAAGCCGGCTTAGCAGCAGATGCCTTGGCTAAAGAAGAGGCCAGGATTAAAGAGGAGGAAGCGGATACCGAAAAATTAATGCAGAGTTTAATCTGCACCCATATCCTGGCGATGGAGGAACCCTTAAATACCGGCCATCCTACTTTAGGGATTTGGGGTTATTTGGGCGTGCCGAATAGTAAGAAATTCAGCATGTTCTTAGAAGAGGTCTCCGGCACTCCCTCGGGCGCTTCCACCGGTTTTGAAGAGGCCTTATACCGCACTGACGGCCAGGTTTATGCATGTCAATTAACCGACGATTATCTTGGCCTTTTTGACGAAATTCCCCAGGAGAGAAAGAAGGGCGATATCCCCCGCGAAGCCGACTTAAAGATATTTAAATTTAAAAAGGGCATAGATTTAACAGCTATCCAGGAGGCAGTTGTAGCCAAGCAAAAAGATAACCCCGCCAAGTACGAGCAGGATTTAAAAGGGCTTACAGAGTTATATAACCGGGCAAAGCGTTACGGCGGCAAAGGGGTATTAAACTGCGTCGATGAATTTGACTGGAACTTCAGAGAGATGTTTGAAGGTAAAAGCGTGCCTGAAATCGGCAGCATTACCGATATTACCAGCAGGATGTTAAAGCGCGTATTAAGGCATCACCTGCAGCGCCGCATTGACCGCAACAAGAGAAAAGAAGACGGGACGCGGGATATCTGCCTTGACCCGGAGCACCTTATCCATATCATGCAGGTCAAGCCTATAAGCATGCAGGCAGTGCTCTCCACGGAATTGACCTTCGGCCTTTTAGTAAGCCGCGCCCAGGGTAAGCCTTATTGGCAGGCGCACCGCGATATCGGCAGGCATATGATAAAGCGGGCAATCATCTCTTATTTAGGCGGCGTAGAAGAAGGCGAAGGGGTGGACCTGCTTACCGTGCTTGAGCGGATCAGAGAAGAAAAAGGACACTATGTTGCCAAATACACTGCTTTAATTGAGGTCGCCCATATACTGGAGAAGCAGAGTTCGCGTCCAGACCGCGCAGAAAAAGCCCACACTGAATTATTAGCCGCGCTTAAGGCAAAGGAAGAGATGTTTGAGCGCGATATCGCAGCGGCCGGGCAGGGATTGCTGGTGCAATCTAGAATATCGCAGGAGAGAGCCGAACAAATATTGTTGGATAACTTTGACCTGGAAACCTTCTACCTTGGGCTTCAGGCAGTGGAGCGTAAGCGTAAGCAAATCGTCGGCCTGAATACTCCCTTTGAAGAACAGCGGCCGCATCTCTATGATATCCTCAGGGCGACTTTAAGGACCAGCGACGGCAGGCCGTTGTATGATTATGAGTTCGCTAAAGAAATGGTGGAGGCTGCCAGCGCCGCTTCCTCAGCCGACCCGCACCGCAAAAAGCCCGGGATGCAGCCGACAGAGGCGCAGATTCAAGAAGATATTGCCAAGGCCAAAAAGATTACGGATAGAACTTATCTTGATGCTGCTATCAAGGAAGCTATACGTAGGGTTAAGGTAGGCAGTAAAGACCATCGCGTAACCACAGCCTTAGAAAAGATGCGCCATACTATCGTCACCCGCGCCGGGCCGTTTACCTATATATGGGGAACCTACCGCAACAAAATTCTTGATCTCGATGAGGCCCTTCTAAATAATCATGCAAACCGCACTGAATTATTACTTACCCTTATCCATGAAGCCAGAGTCATCGCTCATCCTGAAAGCACAGATGCAGAGAACGAGCTTTTTGCCCTGCTGTGCATTCTGCCAGAATATAATATCAAGCCGGAACAAAAGAAATCTGATCTTGGCGCAGGCGGGGTAGTGAGGTTAATTAAGAAATATTTAGGCCTTGCCCCTTGGATGATCGCCTTGAAGGCAGAAGAAGAATTGGATGATCACAATAAGTATGGCTGGCAGGCCAGGTTAACGCCTGGTTATAAGTTTACGCAGGGTTATTTTAAAGCATTACGTTCTTTATATATCAAGGATGCCTTAAGCGATAAGAAAGTAATCTATTATCCGGGAGCATATTTTGATGTTGCCGGAATCGCAGATTTAGTCAAGTCCTGCCCGTCAGTAGAGACGGTTATCTTACTGGAGAGGAAGTACGATTTTTCTGACCCCGCCTCGCTTCAGAGCAGCAGCGATTGTTTCAGGAATGAGCTGTCAAAGCAGGGTTTTAGAGTCTTGAAAGAATCTTTAAGCGCGGATAAGAAAACCTTAACTATCAGGGTCAGATTAAAGGCCGGTAACAAGGTTATTAATTTCAAATTTGTAGACGGCGCCATAGGCAAGACGCCGCTAGAGGCTAAGCAGCAGCCGGCCATACACGTGATAAAATATTTGGATCCCGAAAGGACGCACGGCACCCACGTTGACTTCTATGCCACGATGATAGGCGAAATGAAAGAAGGGGATATGCTGGTGATTACTGCGACGCCGTCACCCACGCAGGTCTTGCCGGTTACCTTATTAGGAGCAGACAATTTTGGCCAGGAGGGCATGTGGAGTTTTGTTCTTAAGAGAGCCAAGGTATTATCTCTAAATACAATTAAAGGCATCTTAGAGGCAGACGATATTTTACGCAGCATGCAGGCATACAAGTTAGGATTCCGTCAGGAAGAAGGCGCGGGAAAATACGGAATACCCAGAAACAAGACCGAATATTTTAGGCTAGTAAAGCAACTAAGGCTAATTATAGATAGACTTCCGGATGGCATCAGAGGCGCTATCCCCGCCTTCTTTGCCGGTGCGCCGGTTTTATTCCTCACTCAAAAAGTCGATATTGTCAAGGGGGCTAATGGTATTATCGATGGCGTACACAGAGCATCAGATGGCTGGGGCAGTCTAGGTGGGCCGTTCAGCACTGCCTTAACTATTGCCAATATAATATTCTGGATAAGTATTGGCGCAGTTGTCGCCGGAGTAGTTTTCCTTGCTGTAACAATTTACCGCCGCCATGCCTTAAAACGCAAAGATATCTTCGCGGGTCCGTATATAATTTTAGCCCTCCTCGGCGCCGCGGCGCTGGCAGCGTTCTGGCTCTTAGGCCATCACTCTCTAGCCGCCGGCTCGCTGCCGCTGGCAGGATTGATGGTGGGGGGAATATTTTATCGCCGCCTCTCGCCGGCCAGGCTGCATCCTACTCCAGTAAAACCCCGTTCCTCTTCGCCATCAGGCTCAGCCAAGATATCCGATATATCCGCGATGAATTCGGCGGAGTTAGTACGCTATCTGGGTAATCTATCGTACCAGGAGGCAGTGAGCAAAGAGTTAAGAGGCCGCATGCACAATAATCCGCCTGAGGCACACCATACCATCAATCTTCTGCTTAACGCTTTACAAAATGTACAAAATGACTTTGATGCAAAGACCGCTGATTTAGCTGGAGGATTAATTGTACAAGGCGCCAAGTTCGTTAATGACGGGGAAATTAAGGCAGTCGTGGGTGTATTAGGGAAATGCAGCCTCCGCACGGCCGAGAGGCTAAAGCCATTGATACCGCAGATGGCCGCTTTTACCCCTGTACACATGAAAATCGCAATCGGGGCTATAGCCGGCGGTGCTTTAGCTGATTCCCAACCCCAAGTAGCAGCGACGGCAGAAGAGTTATTAGTAACTATTTATAGGCAGTGCGTTAATCGTCCATCTTTTCGTATGGTCCTGGCACATATTCAGACAAATAGTTCTAGGCCGGGGGTCAGGGAGGGAATTGCCAGGGTTTTACTGAAATTGGATGCGATTGATAGAGAAGTGCCTTCTGCTGTGGCCCAGGCGCCGACTAGCACAAACCGCCACACCCTCGCCTGCATCGCCATCGCCGCCATGCTGCTTCTGCCTGCTCTGGCGCAAGGAGTACCATTAGGTGCAGAAACCACTGCCAAGTCAGCTAATTCGCCATTACCTATTACATTGAGTATTGTATTCGGCGTTTTATCGATAGCAGGCTTAATTTTTGCCGGCCCCTTAGGCAAATACTTAGGCCGCAGGAATCATCGGGTAAAATTAAATCAGGATATGCATAGTCAAGGTGACGTTATCACAGAGAATCCGCAAGCTAGACCTTCGCCAGTTTATCCCAGGCGCACCAATACTTATCCAAAGTTCTTCAGTATCGCGATCATCGGCTTCCTCGCCAGCGCCTTCATCGCCCCGCTCTTTGCCGGGCAGCAGGGAGGTTTTACTGTTCCTGCGTTTGGTTTAGGCCGTGCCTTGGGGATTTCTGCTTTTGCTTTCATCGCCTTATTCTTCTGGTCCAAACAGACCAACGCGCCACCTATTGTTACAACAATAAAGTCCTTCCTCAAAAATATCTTCGAAGATAAACATTCCCTGACCGTATTCTTTATCCTCACCATCGCTTCCAGCTTATGCCAGGTCTTCCTGCTCCCCAAGAAGCTGCCTATGGGCGCTCCGCTAGTCACTATTTATCACTTTATGCGGATCTGCTTCTGGAGAAGCGCCTGGACTGAAGTGCCGGGGATCAGCTACCTATTTTACAAGCTTATCAAAGCCATAGCTAAAGAAAATCCCACCTTCCTCAAAGATTTAAGGCAAGATTTGTTTAAGTATAAAGGGGCGAGAAGGGCGTGGCTGGCGGTAGGATTCGTACCTTACGTGATATATAAAGCTTTAAAATTAGATAACTCTTTTAACGCAGAGTGGAAGCGCGACTGGCTGGCATGGCTTATCGTAGGGGCATTGCAGCCGCTGATCGCCCTTTCTTTAGCCTTCTTTGCCGTAAAGACTACCGGCGTTACTAACACCGAAGTTTCTCTCTTTATTGCCGCGGTCAATATACCGGCGATGATTATTACGGAGATAATCATCAGAGGAGGCAGTAAAAAGGTGGCAGTTGAAGCAGGTAAGCCTAAGCTTGCTCTAGATGAGGCTAAGCCTTTCGGCAGGCTCGCCAAGTACCTTAAGCTGATGCCCACCAATATCAACCAGTGGGCCTTAAACAGCATGACCTTAATCGGTATTATCACTACCCTCGCTGCTATGCAGCATAAATTGGCGTGGCAATACCTGACATCTTTAATTCACCTTAACAAAGCCACTGCCATCGCCTATGCCTGTTTGATAGGGGTAGATTTATTCTACGGCCTCTACATCATCTTTATGGGCCACCTGATGCAGCGCGGCGGAAATCCCAGCCCTACCGCCGCTAAATTAGAACGCGGACCAAGGCCGGATCCGCTGATGGTGGTGGTGGGGTCGTGTTTCTGGCACATGGTGTTAGTAGTTTTGACTGTATATCTGCCGGGCAAGCTTCTTGCCAAAGGCAATGCTATATTTGATTTTTCTCTTGCCCCGATGATTAAGCCTTTCTGGGTTGTCGGGCTGCTAGTTTTGGCCTCGATTGCCTTCTACAGCCTCGGGCCTTACGGCACCAAGGCCCTGACCAAGGCCTATCTTCCTGAATCTAAAGCCAGATATGCGGACCCGGCTCTAGCTATGCGCGCAGCCATCGGCGCAGCCAAACAAAGAATCGGCCTGGCTACTGCCTTCTTCGTAGTAGTTACAGCCTTAGAGGAAAATATATTCTTCGCTAAACTTCTGCCTAAAATAGCGCATCCCCATCCTTTGATTAAAATCATTGGCCTAATTATCGGTATTGCCACAATAGTATATTCTGCGTATCTGACGAACTTCAACCCTACTTTGCCTGAGCAAATAATAAAGAAGATAAGCGGGTATGCCCGTAGCTGGTTCAAGGCTGGAAAGCCCGGCAGCGCCCGCCATCCGCATCCTTCTACTTATACCGGCGAAGCGGTTGAGATGGCCAGAGATAAACTGGATCAGTTTAAGAGTTACTTTGGCGACAAGGCTAAATACGTTGAGGTGGTAACCAGGACAGCCAGCGGAAGGGCTGCCGATACCGAGACCGTGCTGGGAAAAGTTGCGGTCTTAGAAAGTGTGGCTGCCCGCGCTCCGCCGGATAAAAATTCTTCCGAAGGTAAAGCCTACCAAAGGATGATTGATGATATTATCCGCCATGATATCGAAGGCGCCCTCCTCCGAAAGTTAGACTGTCAGTCAGCCCGCAAATTAAGCGAAGATTATTTCTATGCTCACCCCGATGAATTAACTCCTTTTATCGGAGCGTGCTCCATCTTTGAGGTGCAGCTTGATAGGGAATACGGGATGGCCCTAGGTTTAGCTGCCGCAAAAGGACGGCAAGCAAAAGCGCTCCAGCAGAAACCCGCTGCCAAAAACGTCTGGAAAATAGCGGTGCAGGCTTTTGACCCGCGGCGTAAAAAATCATTAACGCTTCGCTTTGATAAGGCAACTTTAGACGAACTGATTGCCCGCGATGAAGTCGGTTTATACCAGAGGGGCAGAAGAAGGCTGTGGCTGACTAAATACAACGGCGCCTTTGTCTTAGGAAACGGCGATCTCCTGCTTATCAATGCCACCCGCTTCCCTAATATGGAAGATGTTCCTGTCGGCAGATTAGACCTGCCGCGCTACACCAAGATCATACCCTTAGCCTACAACTTCTTGCGTCATTATTTAGGTAAGGGAGAGTTCCAATATTTGGCGGATCTTCTCAAAGATACCCGGATCATCCTGGTGCGTTCCGGAAAATTAGGGGAACGCCATTACGCAGTAGATAAAAGGAGAAAAACTGCTTACATCGAATTAGATTTTATGGAATACCTGTTGCGCTTAGGGATGAGGCGCGTCAAGCCCGGGCTTTTTGTTCGGATCTTAACTGACTTATACTTAAGAGATAGGCATACCTCAACCGATGATATAGCGAAGCAAGAGGTAGTAGTCAACCGTATCGCGCAGGTAAGTAAAGCCACCGGCAACCAGAACCGCCTGGAAGATGCAATCAAACTTTTTAATCTCAGGCAGCAAATCCGCAGCGAAAAACGCTTCCTCACCGACGCAGAGAAAAAATTATGGCTCATTGATCAGATGGAGCGTACCCGCTCATTTAAGGCCAGGCAAGCCTTAGACGCATTAGTCCGGGAGTTCGGTTTCTTTGCCCTCTGCACTCCCGAAGGAGAGCCGTTCACGCCCGAAGCAGCAGAAAAGTTGCTCAGGACAATTGCCCGTGATTACCCCGGCCTGATCGTAGTCAATGAATATCAGGCCCCTCCCGAAGGAGAAGACCCTGCTGATAAGTATAAAGACAGGACAGCCACCTTCCTGATGAAAGGCCATTATCTGGCGGATCAGGATTTAATTAAAGACCGCACCATTGTCTGGGACTATGAAGTGGATGCCCGCGATGCTGCTTTACTCGGCGGAAAGACCTGCTATACCGGGATGATGATGGATGCGCCGGGCGCCGTAACCTTGGCTGCCCTGGCTACTGCCGGCAGGGCTTTTTCGGATAAGCTCATCGCTGCCAATCCCGGATACGATGAGAAGTTTAAAGCGCTTGCCGCAGAACTCCAGAGAAAATTACCCGTCCTGATTGATCAGGCTAAACAAAGATTAGCCGACCAGCAGAATAAAACAAAAGAGCAAATCAGCGACCAGGAAGCTAAACAGGATCCGGAATACACCAAGCAGTACTTTATTTTGCTTACCGAGTGCTCCCAAAAGTTCAAAGCAGATTTAGAATGGGGTAAGGCCAAGATTGCCCCGGATTTAATTCAGGAGATGCGCGAAAGTTTAAAGCAGATGGCGGAGCGCCTGGGGGTTACAGAGAGGCTCCTGATACTGGCAATCCGTAGTTCTGCTCTGGGCGAAGATAGCGAAGCCGCTTCTTTTGCCGGCAGGCAGGATACTTCGCTTTTTGTGATGATCCTTAAGGTGCTGGCGATTCTGGGCAACCGTAAGATTAATATCCCCGACACAGAAGCAAAACTCGCTCAGCAGCCTGACCCCTGGGGGAAATTAAAGATAATTGTTGAGGCGATGAAAGCGGCGGAGATCTCTCTTTATCTCGACGCCTCTAAATGGGGTGTTTCGGTTGAACCCTGGAACGCGGTATTAAAGGCATTAGTAGAAGAGTTAAAGCTTCAGGATGCCGTGATCGGGCCGGTAACAGAGGATGAAATAGACCTATTTGTCAAAGAGTGGCTGGCGAATCAGCGTTCATTATTTAACTTCCGCAGTATTGATTACCGCCTGAAGCAAGTCCCGCCGTTTCCTATCTATGATGATAATGTGAAAATGAGCTCGGTGTTCCAGCAGATGGGGATTTTTGATATCGGCTGTGTCGGCTTTGGCGTCAACCGCAACACCGGTATGCCGGAATTAGACTTGAGTTTAGTGGAGGGTGCGGCTAATGCCATTGTGGCTAATAAAGCCACCACGGATAATGCCTTTGTGCGTTTTAACGGAGAGTTAAGGCAGTATCAGATTTCCGAAGACAGGCAGGCGTGGCAGGTGCCTAATGTCTTGGGCGCTACGGAAAATCAAGATGGTGAAGAGAAGGATGCCGGCCTGATTACCTTAAAGTTTCCCCAGGCGCTGAAAGGAAAGCCGGTAACTACTGACTGGGAGCTTTTGGGCCAGATGGGCCTGGTAGCCCGCACGATGTATGAATACTTTGATATGTATCAGGATTATGAAGGTGGGTTAGTGATCAGGCGCGACCGGGAGACAAGGCCGCTCTATGTCCAAGACCCGAATCAACCGGACGGCATTGCCCGCGACCATGCCGGAAATCCGCGCTATCAGTATGTCTTCGTTTATACGCAGGTCAGGCCTGAGACAAGCCGGAACCAGAAGAACCCCGCGGTTATTTTCTTAAGATACAAGGATATGAGCGAGAAGGACGTTGAGATGTTGCGTCAGCAAGGTTTAGTACTTTATGAAGACCCTACCTTCCACAGTGAAGGCGCTGAAGCCGGACGGGTGATCTGGACTTTTAAGAATAAGCCGCAGGATTGGTATAAGGTCAAGGGAAGAATTATGGTTACCGAAGAAGGGACTCCGGATATGGATGTGGCGATGCATCAGGCAAAGGCAATTGTCACTTTAGTCGGCGGCAGGCAGTCGCATACCGCGATTATGGCGACGGAGTTCGGATGGGTGGTGATTACCGGCCTTCCGGACCTGAACAAATTATATAACGGCCGTAAAGTCACGGTAGTAGCCAGCAAAGGCATTATTTTTGCCGGAGACCATTCGGATAAGCTCAAGCCCGTGGGTAATGATTTTAATGTAGATGAATTGCCTTTATTGCCCGAAGGTTTTAGGCTGGGTTTAAATATCAACGCACCGGATACCGCGCAAAAGGCGCGCCCCTTTGGAGGCAAGCGCCCTGATGCCTATGTTTCCGGGCTGGTGCGCTTTGAACAGCTCCTCGGCCTGATTGGCTGTGCCCCTGAAGGCGCTATCTGCTACGATAATTACCGCTATCTTAATATGTTGAAGAAAATGGATAACGAAGGGCTGACTGCGCAAGAGCGGGCTTGGCTGGGTATGGCTCTTGCCCGGCACAGCGAATTAGCGCACCTGAAGTTGCGCGTATTAGAGAAGCGCATTGTGGCGGCGCAGGCCGGCAGCCAAGAGCAGATTACCTCCGGCCTTGAATTCTACAAGGCTTATCTGGATGATCCCGAGCATCAGCCCTATGAGCCGGACAAATCGGAAGACAGAAAGCTGATAGAGTTTTTTGATAAGATTACCTCGGGCTGGTTATCGGCAGAAGAGCGCTACATTCAGATACTCTCCCGGGGCCTGGAAGGCATCAGCGAGACATTCCGCGTCTGGCCCGAGGTCTTAATGAAATTGACCCAGCAGATTAACGATCCCCGGCTTCAGGAAGAAGCAATGCAGCTGGCAGAAATGTATAAAAAAGCCTACCGCCAGACTGCCCTTGAACACCAAAGCACGCTTTTGGCGCAATTGACCGGCATCGCCTATGGCGCAGAAGCCGTTCCGGAAGGCCCGCACTATTACCTGGAAAAATTCGAGCAGCTATATAAACGCGCCGCAGAGCAAGATAAGTTCTGTTTATATTTAATTGTCGAGCAGATCAAGAAGTACCTCTTTGGCCGCCTGGATGACAGGAAGAGCGATGAGCTGGAGAAACTGCCCGGTTCCCGCGTGGTAAGAGACCGCGACCCCATGGCCGGATACCGCGGCATCCGGATGATGCTTGATGATAAGCGGATCCTAAAGATGCAGTTACGGGCGATAAAGGCGTTGGTAGATAAAAATCGCTATCTGATCAGGATTTTTGCGCCGGTAGTGTATGACCCGCAACAATTCGTGGATCTTCTGCAGGTCATTGATGAGGTCGGTTTAGACAGAAATAAAATCACAATAGGGATAATGAATGAAACGCCGCAGGCCTTTGAAATACGGCCGTTCATTGAAGTAGGCATAGGGTTTGGTTCTGTCGGAGGCAACGACCAATTACAATTTACCAAAGCCGTGGACAGGATGATGATGGGAGCGCCGTGGTTTGATAGTTTGAATAACCGGGCTATCTCGCTCATCCGTATGTTAGCTACGCTGGCAAATGAGATCAAACGGCATAATCAAAAGATCCAAGACCCCAAGAAAAAGATTTCCCTCGGCTTCTGCGGGGACTGGCCGTCTAATGACTTAGTCGGGGCAATAATCCTGTTCATCTTAGGCTTTGATTCCGCGTCCTTGACCCTGCCGCGCCTGGAAAGGACTTTTAATTCAATCTTTATCCTCTTGAACCATCTTTACGGCCATGAGGTCAAATGCGGTTTTAAAGTTTTGCGCCTGCCCCGTGACCAGGCACAAGAAGTGAATAGGGAGAAGATCGCCGAGGATTTATTAGTCATGATTAATGACGAGCCTCGCCAGAAGGATTTGCCAGAAAATATTATCAAGATTCTGCCGGCTCTTAAGCTCGCCCTGGAGCAGCGCCACTACGATGTCTATGATGAGATTAATCCGCAGGCGCGCCCGGAAATACGCCATCGCTACTTCTCTCTGAGCGTAGACAGTATGCGTAGCCGCCTGCCTTTCCACTATCGCCTGCTTGCGGATTATGATGTGGGCAGGTTCGACGTGGCTGAGTCAGCCGAAGATCTAAAGCAGCAACTGGCCGAGTTTAATCTTGCCGTAGATAAGGCTGAGAATGAATATCAGGAGGCAACCCAGCGCAGCCAGCAGGGAGAAGAAGTCCCGGAGGAAGTGATGGATAAACTGGCAGGGGAATTGAGCTCTCTACGTGATGAGATCAGGGAGATTAAGAAAAAAATGGACTACCAGCGTTTTAAGAAAATGATTGAGGAGTTCTTGAGGAGCAAGGGCTATCTTAAGGATTCTAAGGCAAAAGACCAGGGAAGGCAATATTATATTGATAGGTTGGTAAATATGATGCTGCCGGTTGCCTGTCAGGCGCTGGCTACGGGTGAAACCTTTTTCCTTGAGACAGCCAATGCTCCGGCAGACCGCCTCAGGAATAAGATCGGGCATCAATACTATGAGTTAGCCAAAGAAGGTAACCCTAAACTTGGCAACCGCGGGATGAAAAAGAACCTTACTCCTGACCGGGCTATCTTTATCTGGGACCTGATGGCGCTAAAAGCGTTGTCGAAGGCGTTAATCGGTGATCCTCGCCTAAAGATTTCTTTAGAGCGCCTGACAGGCAGAGTGGGCTTGGCGTTACGCACTGTCCGCGAAACCCAAGAAGTAGAAGATACCAGAAAATTATTCAAGGAAGCCGGTATCACTGATAAGGAGATTGTCCTTGCCCTGGCCGTGGATATGGCGGACCTGCAATACTATTTTGACCACTTTTTCCAGGGTAATCCCTATGGCATCTTTGCTTTGGTGATGACCGCAGATATGCAGCGCCAGTGCGCGCAGTTTAAGCGCGGGACAGAATGGGGGAATAAGAATACTCAGCGCTTAGGGTTAAGGCCATTGATTACCGATGACGATGTCAGAAAATCGCTTCAGGAGGTAACCTTACCCATGGCCCTGACTGCCGCCGAAAAATACAGGGTTCCTCTGTATCTCACTAAGGAGGCGCCGCTGCAGCCGGCGTTTGAACCAAGCAGCGCGATAGAGGATTTTATTATTTCAGACCCCAGGAAAGTCAGAAGCGTTGTCGACGCAGTAGAGAAGAAATGGTTAGCGCCGCTGCAGCAGGCAGTCGAGAAAATATGCCAAGAGCAGCTCTCATCGGTAAATGGCAAATCTTCCTTTAGTGTAGACCGGGCAAAGATGATCGGAGATCCTTCGGCAAGCAAGGAGATGTGGCGCTCGCTTCAGGAAAAAGTAATGCAAACGCTGGCAGGCGCCGAGAAAAGCGGCGCGGCCGTAAAAATAGATCTGGAGATTCTGATCTTTCTTGTTTTCGCCTGCCGCATCGGGGCTTTCTTTACCTGGCATATGCATTACGCCAGGCATGCCGTAGATAAGGGCATCATGGATGACTTTATGGCTCAGCTAAACTTCCCGCCGCAGAAGAGAGAAACAGTTAAAGCCGCGCTGAGAGCGTTGGGAGACTTCAGGATTCAGGAAGAAGGCAAAAGTGCGCCGGAGGCTGAACTGTTCTTTTATGCCGATACCTATCAATTATTCAGTCACAGAGAGCAATATCTCTTAATCTTAAAGAATATCTACTGGCAGGATATCATCGACAGGTATATCGGAGACCGCCAGAAACAGCAGGCGCGTTTTGTTGTCCTCATGTCAGATGACATGCAGAAAAGATACGAACGCATCGCTTTATCATTGCTCGATGAAGAAATTGCAGAGTTATATAGTCAGAACATAAAGTTTATTCAAGAGGAGGGCGGCGAAAAATTAGGCAGATTTTTATTCGCAGGGCCTCAAGCGGTGGATGAAATGGTTGAATCGGTGGACCACGTCATAAGTGATATCTCAGACACTCCCGGTATCAGCCCTAAACTGATACGGCTCAGCGCCTCCCCTGTCAGGCGTGTGAGGGAAGCTGCGCTGCAAAGGATTGCTGCTATACGCAGGGGGCAGGCCGGAGTCCGTGAGCGGCTCCTTGCCCGCTACGGCCAAAAGGCAGTAGAACTATTTGATGCGATTAATGCGACAGAAAATAGCTTCGGTAGTATAGTGGGCAATTATGTCCAGGAAAGAGAATTACTGGCAAAGAGGCAGGATTTAGAGGCGCGGTTAAGAGCCTTGATGAAGAAGGGAGAAAAAGCTCTTGAGAGAAGCAGGAGGGATGTTGCGGATGATGAAAGCGCGGGCTTGTCTCCATCCCAAGTAGGAGAAAAAGAAACAGATAACTTTATGCGCTTTGCCCGAGAGGCGCTGGCTATTTTGAATATCCCTCAATATGAGATTGATTTGATTGCCGTCAGAGGGGTAAAAACAAAGGGGCAGATTAATCCCATCGAGTTCGATTCCGAGTTTGTCTTAAGCGCTCCGCCTTTTGAACCAGCCTCAGAATCCCAGAAGGTGTTGCAGGCACGCTACCAGCTTTTGCTCGTTGCCATCATAGATTACAAATACAAGATAGTAGAAGTGTTAAGGAAGAGGCATCTGGCTTCGTCAGCAGCTCATGAGCTTGGCCGCGCCACCTTATCTAAGTTTGGGAATCCGCAAAATCAGGGAGAATTAATCGAACTCATCGAAGCCATAAAAGAGTTTAGGCCTAAGTTAAACCGAGAGTTTCGCGAAGAGCTCTTGCGCCCAGCGCTGATGCAGGCCGGATTTGTCGCGGCTTTAGCCGAAACAACCGGGAAGCCGCTGGATACGGTAGCCAATGTGTTTATCAGGGGCGGGGTAACCTTTAGCGATTTCAGATTCGTAGAAGGCGTTATCGCGCTGCCGTTAAAGAAATTGATGGCAATTGCCTTAGCCAATAAGCAATGGGACCTGACTTTTTATTCTCCTCTCGCCGGCCACTACTACATTGATATTTATGCACCGCCGGTTGAAGAGGGGAGAGAGTACGAAATCCATTATCTGTATCTGTATAGCATATCCCAACCGGGTTTGGGCTGGAGGGCGCAGGCGATAAAAGCTCCGCCCGGTCACAATACCGGAGAACATCTGTTCGAAGACCAATTTATGAATACTTTGAACGCAGAGGATTATGTAGGAGGAATGAAAAGCAATGGCTTGCCTCATTCTTCAGCGATAAGAAGTTATGGTTTAGGCCTTGTTTTCCTTGAGGCAGGAGGGTCGTTATGCATTCCGGCAGTAAAAATTATCCTGCTGGCGGCGTTGGCGCTTGCCGCAGGGGCCTGTGTCTTTTTCTTAGTCCGGGAAATAAGAAAGATAAGGTTATTACAGGCGCTGGAAAAAGCGGATTCGCAATTTATTAGATTTGCAACAACGGTGGAAACTAAAACTTGGCAAGAATTGAAAGCAGAGTTTATTGCCCGGGATGAGAAAGATGAGCGGTATAAGAATTACCGCGTGGCAGTAGGAGCCGATATTTTTGCCGGAAGAAGATATGCAGAGCCGCGCGCTGATTTGGTGCTTACCCGGCGTGAGGCAGAGGCGATTTACATGCAGATTTCGGAATTAAGGGAACGGCCGGCGCGCGGAAGCGGGATGAACGGCGCGCTCGCCCTCTTCCTGCCGTTAGGTTTTGGCAGTCTGCTTTTGCCGGCGTGGGCGAGCATCATCATCGGCGCAGGGATTGTGGTATTTGCGCTTACCCGGATCAGAATTGGTAATTCGTCTTTATTGCAGAAAATAGGCAGTTTAGTAAAGAATATTTTACGGTCGCTGCGGAGGTACATAAAGGACTTTGTTTACCTTCCGTGGCTGGTGGGGACAAAAGTCGCCGCAGCGGCCGTTTATAACTCCGTACTTGACCAGGCAACTAAGCTAATCAAGGAGTGGAATTCGGTTATTGGGAAGAGGTTAAAAGCAACTTCGCGGCCGCTGCGGGCTCAAAGAGAGAAAAGAACGTCCATCTCCCGTGGCAGGTGGATTGCGACATTCTCCGCAGCGGCCACTTTCTGTCTGAGTTTTAGCGGTTGCGCTTCTACTCAGGAGACAGGAGATTTTGCTGCCTTGGCCCCGAGGGTTATCGCCTTAAGTTTATTAGTTGTGGTTTTAGTGGCAGTGGCATTATTGTTTATATTTAAATCAGGATGGTTCAAATCGCCTAAACCGGTAAAATTAAACCAGCCAGCCGGGGCCACGGATGAAACTGAGTTTAAAAAGCGGGAAAGAGAATTCATAAGAATTACCCGCGAATATAAAGTTGTCCCTTGTAAACCAGAGCACATTTCCGAATTAAGGAAACTAGGGGCGCAAACTATATTTAAGTGGGAGGAGGAATTCGGGGAGAGCAAACAATGGGGTAGCAATAAGAGGATATATACTCTCCGAAACATAACGGATAAGTATGCGCCGGCAGGCTTTATTTTAATAATTGCACCTGCTAAACCTAAAGACGAACAATTTGGGGAGGATAACGAAAAAAATCATACCTATATTATTGATAAGATAGAAATTATCGGTGAAGGAAACCATGGTTTGGGCTTAGGTAGGGCTTTTGTGTATTTATTATTGGCGCAAGCTGAAGGATACCTTAAGGATGCTTGGTTTTTAAAAGCCAACCCCTTATCTGCCGGCGAGACAAAAGATAGCAGGTTGGCAAAAGAGCGGGCGCAGAATTTCTTCGAGTCTCTGGGATTTGACCCGGGAAAAGATTGGACTTTAGACGCTGACGGAATAAGCGGCATACGCATGCTTTCTTTTCTGAGGCGTCCCTCTCTTCGAAAAAAGAAAGCCGCCCGCCCGGGCGCCGGGGCAATCGCTGCCGGAATGCTGTTACCTATATTTGTTTTGCCGGCTTACGCAGGGCTTATATATCCGGTTCCTAAGGTAGATCCTTTTGCGCAACTGGCCATGCTTTTATCCAAGTTGTTTTCTTATGATTGGGTGCTGTCGGTTGCGCTTATCGGAATTTTATTATTAGTAGCGCTGTATCCTTTGTTTAAAGGCAGGCGCAGCGAAGCCAGCCGCCATAATCTGTTATTCTGGCCTCTTTTTATTTTAGCTGCCGCGGAAGCGCTTTCGATGGGCGGGTTTATTGCGGCGGCAGTAGGAACGGACAGGCAAGACCGGCTTAAATATGAGGCAGCAGTGGCAGCGCTGGCGGAGCTTGAGCAGGAAGCAAATCAGGCTAACCCGGAACAGCAGGCAATCAATGCCAAGCTTTACGATCACGAGAGAAGATTTATTGCCGCTATTCTCTGCGGCATAAAAGCGCTGGATGCAGGCGGCGCAATAAAACATCCGAATTTGGTAAAACAGGCAGTGGCAACAGCCGTAGGCAGGGAGCCGTATTGTTTGGATTTAGAAGGCGTAAAGGTTTTCTTGGCTTATGTTACGGAAGATAAAATCTCGCACCGTTTAACCGGAGAACTTTACCGGCGGATTGAGAAAACAATGCACCGGGCGCTGGCGCAGGCAAATAGGTGCGATGCCGAGTTTTCTACTTTAAGAAGAGATTCCTTTGCCCGCATCTATCAGAATGCAAAGCATTTGCTTAATTATTATTTTAATCCTGCCGGGGCTTATATAGCGGATGAAGAAAGATTGGTTGCTGCTCCGGCGTTGGTAATCTGGCAGGATTTTGTAGCGAAGCTGCGCGGTTTATTTGAGCCCTACGCGGAAAAGGCCGTGGAGATATTCTGCGCCGGGACAGGGGTTAACTTTTCTTTAAAAGAAGTAGGATATGATTTAGAGCTCACTTACCTGGAGGCGGCCTGGCTGAAGTTTATCCTTACCGAAGGATATTTTGATGCGCGGGGATTCAGCCTGTACGCCGCAGAAATCAGGAAGTTCATCGGCTATTGCCTCTATTACCGCGAAGAAAAGATTATAGCAGAGTGGCCAGCGAGGCTCTTCTGGCAGCTTATGGAGGAGGAGCAAGAGAAGCAAGAAGAGCAAGAGGTAATTACAGACGATTATGAGGCCGGGCAACGCAAGGTGGAGCACAAGGTAGACTCTTCGATTCCGCACCTGGAACTTTTATTGGCTAAGTTCCGTCTGTTGGTAGAAGCCCGGAAAAATGAATTGGCAGAAGCTAGGAAAGAGGAATTAGCGCCGGCAGGCAAAGGCCTTGAGGCAAGCCGGTATCTGAAATCCATCCTGCCTTTTGTTATCGGCACAATTCTCTTATTGCCCAATTTATTATTTGCCGCAAATCAGGCACCAGCGCCGGCTGCGCATTTAGATTTCAGTTTTATCCTGCCCGTTTTTATTTTAGGTTTGGCGAAAGCGGTTTCGATGGGCGTTGCAGCGGTGGCGGGTAAGCGGAATACGCCGGAGAAGGCGGCGATCCTGGCAGCAGATTTTAATGTTTCTCTGGATAAAGGAGGCGCCATCCGAGACGATCAGCGAATCCGGCAGGCCGTCCCAACGATAAAGAAATCGCTGGGAGAACTTGATTACCTTTTTGTGATGACGCATATGGGCCGGCCCAAAGGAGAAGGCTTTGAAGAAAAATACAGCCTTAAGCCGGTAGCAGCCAGATTAAAAGAGATTCTTGCCGCAGAAGGTATAGATATTCCGGTCGTGCTTTTAGATTTTGACCTGGATAACGCCCAAAAGCAGATTGCCGAAACCAGGCGCCAATATCCCAAGGCAATCTTTATCTTTGAAAATGTCAGATTCTATCGGCAGGAGAAATCCAAAGATGCCGCCGAGAGAAAGGCCTTTGCCGAGAGAATCATCGAGCTGACCGGGGCAAAATATTATGTTTTTGAGGCAGTGGATAAATGGCATCGCCCCAAAGAAGCATCGATAGAAATGATCAATCTTTTTGCCGCGGGAAACCGCAGGACAGGAGAATATACGCAGGCCGAGATGGCTAAAATCAGCGCCTTCGAAAAGAGCGCTAAGCATCCGTGGGTGGCGATTTTTGGCGGCGCAAAGTTCGATAAATACGACGGGATTCTGGAAATCGTCAAGAATAGATTACAGCCCGGCGATAAAGTATTTATTATCGGCGCATTAGCCAATGTCGGCTTACATTTCTTCGGGCAAGATATGGGAAAATCCCTGATGCCCAAAGAGAAAGACCTGGCTAAATACCTGGCGATATTCAGGGAGGTTAAAGAATATTGCGAGGCCAACGGCATAGAATTGGTCCTGCCTTTTGATTATGCGCAACAGGGCCCGCGCTATTTCTTGCTTGATCATAGCAGTGAGCCGACGTTAGTGATATTAACCTTAGCAGACAATCTGGCGACTAATAGCTTGCATAGAAAGTTAGGGTTTACCTTTAACGGCACATTCTCGGATAGAGGCTATACACTTAATGAATATCAAATCTCCGCCGCTCTCCTGGCGCGCAACACCGGCCTCGTCTTGTCAGGCACCGGCTCAAGCAGCCAGCCGCCAGCCGGCCCCGGCCGCGGCCAGGTGCTTGGTGCCTATAACAATAAGGTCAATCCGGGTGATGCCGTGGACTTAAAACAGAATGTGCCGTGTGATGTTAAGATTATCCAAATAAAAGGGCAGAAGGATAGCTATCAAATTCGAGTCTATGAATTTTCACCAGGCCGCTTAAGCAGGTGGGGCGGCGGGGTGCTGGTGAAAGATAGTTACAGAATGTGGCGGTCGTCTGAAAAGTACGTATTTTCTGTTGTCGTCGAAAAAGGGGGGAGCGAAAAAATATTAAAGCATGAAATAGGACATTTCTTAGCCAGGGTCGAGGAAGGCCTTGAAGGTAGCGCTGCCCACACAAGAGCCGCGGCATTGGCAGCGACTTTAAAATTTGACCTCAGGCAGAAATTTTATATTGCGAAACCCAGGGAAGAAACAGTAGCAGAGGTGGTGGAGGCTTACAGCGGCCCTGCCCGCGCCGGTCGGCAGCCAGTCGCCGCAGTGGTTGATGTCGATGCCCTGATCGCTGTTTATCGTGAAAGAAGTTGGGAGTATTCTGAATTTTTGTGTAGCCATAACCGAGAGTCTGACCATGAAAGGCGTTATGCGTCCGAGATAACTGAATTTAAGAGGCGTCTCGATGAGGCATTAGTTCCTCTGGCAGATTGCGCTTTGCAGCGGCCGGAGATGACACAGGTAATTATGGATAAGATGTTATTTTGCGGCGGCTGGTCCCATTTTGTTACGGCGTTAGAGTTACGTTCTTCCGAGAGGATTACTTTTAATAGCGCAATTCCCCTGGAAAGCTTAGCTCCTCTTAAGGAAATCGCCCGGGCCTTGGGCGTGGGGATAAAACAGCTTAAAGTAGAGGCTGAAATTACTGAACAGCGTAAAGCTTATATAACAGTTAGACGGAGGGGATCAAGTGGAAAAATAGCTGAAGTAGAGGTGGATGCTACAAACAAATTAGAAATCGATGGTGTTGGGCAAGAGGATGCTCAGCCACTTGAATGGTATGGCAAAGAAATAAAAGATTTGCTTTGGACACCAAAGAGCGTACGTACGGCTGTCAGGCCGGGAAGGATGTGGATAATCACATATCATAATTTAAAGTGGATACCCTTGATTACTTATTATCGGCTTGATGAAAGAATAAGGCGCAAAGGTATCGGTAGGCTATGGTTTGAGGATCACCTTGCGCCTTACTTCAGGCGATGCGGTTTCCAAGTCGTTGTTTTCTGGGGGACATGTAATAATATTGCGCAGACGAGCAGGTTCTGGAAAAAACTAGGATTTTTCGGGACAACAAGGCAGCTTAATGATGGGTGCCCGGATGATAGTTTCTTTGACTTCATCTTTCCTATGGCGAGGAGCTTGAACGTTTCCTCATTGCCCGCCGCCGACCCCAGCCGCCGGACGCCAGCTGGCCCCTCTGCTCCTTGTCAGGGCCATAATGGTGCGTTTCCCGGCACCAGGGATGAATTTATCGCCGCTATCAAAGAGACAATCGGCACAGAGAAACAACAGGATGTTACTTCGGCCTTAGGAGAGATGATTAATAAAGAATTTGAGGCAGCCGGGCCTATGCTAAAGAGGATCTGCGGGGAAGTGATTGGTCCGCAA
Organism: uncultured Planctomycetales bacterium; assembly: GCA_964545575.1. Lineage (GTDB taxonomy): Bacteria > Omnitrophota > Gorgyraeia > Gygaellales > Profunditerraquicolaceae > CAZJFL01. The sequence goes on along the minus strand of CAZJFL010000001.1, from coordinate 213,298 downwards.
GGTCAGCTCGCCCTGCCTGAGCGTATCGATCAAGTCTGGGTAGTGGATTTAGGAGTAGATTATCGTTCAGGTTTAGTTGAATTAGAAATAGAAGGTCTCCTTAAGGTTGTCTTCTGCATCAGCCATGATTTCTACAGCCTCCTCCAGGCGCCGGATAAACAGCCCGATTTAGGAGAAATATTGATCCACGAAGCAATTGAGCATCTGGTTGGGGATCATTTTAAGGCGGATGCACTTTATAGATTTAGCTGCCTTTTCTTTGCCTTGTACGTGCAGCACGATTCGTCTCCCTTACGCCAGGAGCCTGTGCGGACTGTAGATAGCGCAGTCATTCCGAAATTTGTTACGCTGGCTAAAATAAGGCTGGTAATAAGAGAAAGAATAATCAATACTTTGCTGGAATGCTTGAAATTTAGCCTGAATGAGAGTATGCACAATAGTAATTATGCTTTGGCTCATAAAGGCCTGGATGCTTTTGTTGCCAGCGCCAAGGCGCTGGGAGAACTGCGTGCTATGGAAGCAAAGGAAGATTTATTGGAGGCTTTAAAGAAGAATATGCTTGAGCTAAAGGATGATTCTAAGGCTGATATCAGGGATGGATTATCAAAGGCTGCGGCAGAGGCTTTAAGTAAAATCGGGGCGCCAGTAGCTGATTCTTTAATTGAAATAGTGAGACGAGGCTTGAAGCTTGGGACAAGCCTGCCTGAAGCCTATTTGCAAGCAGCAGATGCTTTGGCTAATATGCGCGATCCAGCGCTGCTTGATTTTTGGTTAGGCTTTTTAAAGAGAGAGCAAGATAAGCGGCTGCTTATCCCTGCGGCAATTTCTTCGCTTGGTAATATAGGGGATGAAAGAGCGGTGAGTAGATTGAAATACTTTTTATGCCGCAACCCGGTAAGAGGCCTGGAAACCGCGGTTAAAGAGGCAGCAGTTAAGGCCTTAGCTAAAATAGGGGGCGAGAGAGCAGTCGAGGCATATTTTGAGGCTTTAACGTTATGGCGCGCAGGCGCTTTTGTAAATCCTCAGGAAGGTTGGAATAATATTTGTCTTGTTCGGATAATACCTGCTCTGGCGCAGGTAGTAGCGAGAATACCGGGGGCTGATGCGCTGGTTAAGCAGGCAGCTAAAGAGTTGTGGAGTTCTTATCGCGGCCCTTGGGCTAATGAATGCAATTGGAGTGATCCCGCAGCAGACGCTTTATCTGAAATGGGAGGCAAAAAAAGAGGAATGCTAGTCGTGGAAACTATTTTTGAGATTTGTGCCGCTGATAATTCGCGCCTTCCCTATCCGCGCGATGTAAGCAGAATCCTCGTTTCTATACTAAAGAAAGACCCGGATGTCAAGATAGGCGTAATTGAGGAGGCCTTACGCAGATACGAAGGCCAACTGCCTAAGGATTTTGTGCCTCAGGTTTTGCAACTGGTTAAAAGAAATACACAAGTTGAGCCCGCCGGCGTTGTTCCGGGCGCGGGTGAAAAGATGGGCGTGAGAGCGATATTGTCTCAAGGGGCCATCGACAGGGCCGAATATCCGGTTTTTGCCAGAACCCTGCCATTTATGGAATACTGGGAAAGATTAGAGCCGAAAGCGCAGCAGCAAGTTGGTAAAAGAATATTGCGCCTGTATCATCGTTGGATAGAGGCAGAAGAAGTAATCGATCCCTTGAGTGGTACCCCCGGAGGGTTATTAACCGGACACGTCCATTTCAGCAAACCCGCAGCCATATTTTATGTGGTAAACCGGGGGCTGAAGACTATTTTCCTGGCGCTGATAGATTCGCATGAGCGTAAAGAGAATATTTGGTCTCCTACCGCCGGCGAAGATGCGCTGAATTTATTAAGAAGCCTGCAGGGCCCCGCAGTTGACTCCTCTTTATACCTGGAGGGCTTGGGAGAGATCGGCGCTACTCCGATAGAAATAGAAAAGGGCCGTTTTATCCCTCTCCAACAAGCCATCGATGAACTGGTAGGGGTAGAATCAGAAGATTTTGACCAGGGCCAGAAAGACGATTTTAAAGAAGTAGCCCTTGCCGCCCAGCTGCAGGGCGCTAGAAGAGAAGCGGGAACTAGAAGCCTTCTCCTGATCGATGATTTCTGGGCTGATCGGAGTATCCCTGAAGACCAACGCCTGAAGGGGATGCAAGAGATGGTTTTGCCCGACGTACTCCCTCGATTGAAAGAACGCTTGGCCTGGGTCCATGAATTTTTCTTTGAAAAAGAAGTTTCCGCAGAGATCATGCGTGTAGTTGGGAAAATATACGCTGCCAGGGCGGCCGAAGAAGCAAAGCAAAAAGAAAAAGATCTCTACAGGCGGGGCAGAAGGGGTTTTGACAGTAAAATAATGGCTTCCAAGTTTAAGGATGATGAAAAGCGGCTCTTGAATATGAAGCAGCGCATTATAGCGCTGGTTGTCTTAGGCAGAAGGTGGGGGGTAATTGACGCAGAGAGAGCGCATGGGATCATCAACCGCCTCAGGCTCTGGCAGGCAGTAGGCCAGCAATTAGATAAATTCTATGCTAAACCGAATGCAGAGACTTTTGGTTATGCCCTTGCCCGCCTGAGAGAGATCAGGAATTTAGCATTGCAGGCAATAGACCAGATTGAGGGGAGCAAGAGGCATGCCAGCGAAAGCTTAGCTGGACAAATCAAGCAGCTGCTTGCCAGATTATCCGGGTTAACTGCGCAATCCCTGCTGGGGGATACTGCCAAGGTTATCCTGAGAGAGGTGTTAACGGGCTGCCGCACGCAAGCCGCGGATTTAACCAAGATAGAAGCGCGCGCCCGCTTTGATGAAGAGAAAAAGTCAATCGCAGCTGAGCTAGAGCCGGTCAGCCAATTCTTGGATATAGAAGGAAGGCTGTTGGCGCTGAGGCAGGAATGGTTTGATTTAGACTTAGGCAATATCGCAGAAGACGCCGCTTATCTGCGCCTGCAACAGGCGGTAGCTGCTCTGGAAAGACGGGAGCATTTGTGCGCCGTTACCTCCGCAACAAGGACACACTTCAATACGCTCAGAGGGTCCGTCAACAGGGCCTGGCTGGATTTTGATGCACGTAAAAGAGATGAGCTCCGTGAGGCGCTGGATTTTATCGAGAGAGAAGTAGGCGTAATCGGTATTTTTCTTGATGAAGAGATTGCTTCCATCAAGCCCGAGGAAGTGGCTATAGTGCAAGCAAAACTGGCAGATTTTTATGAGCGTATCCTGCCTTTTACTAAAAGGACATATAAAGAAAGGTTAGCTGCTGCAGGCATGAATCGAATCAGCATGTTTGGGGAGCAGGCTGCTAGTAACCCGCAGTTCCAAAACCTCTTTATAGCCCGAGTCCTTGAAGCGGGGCGGAGCGACGTTAAGAGACAATACGCAGATATGGATGAGTACAACGCCGTTGTCCTGGGAGGGGCAGAGGCGTTATTTAAGCTATTAAGGCCGGCATCTGCTAATTTCACTAAGCAAATACAAGAATTGAGATCAGGCCTGGGAAGCTTAGAAATCCACGATAACCCGGCGATTACCTCCAGATTAGCGCGGGCATCAGCGGTCGTAAATGCTACGCTGCAGAATTATGGAGTGGTATTTGCTAAATTGATGGCGCTTAAATACGGGATTCGGCGCATCTTGATATTTGTTGCCCAGGAAGAGGTGGAAAAGTATGTCAGATTCCGCTTAGGAGACAAGGCAGGGATTCTTGAGGGCTATAGCCTGCTTGACTCCAGGACCGCAAAGCTATCTTCGCAAAGGAGGGAGGAAGTACAGGCTATATTGCGGGAGTCATTGGATGAAGAAACATACGCAATTTACCAAAGTTTACTGGATGACGACTGGTTTATCCCTGACCAGCAATCCATGATGGAGGAACTCAATTTGGTGGTAAATGCCGCCAGAAACGGTATTTTTACCACTGAGCGTTTATTCGTCGCAGAGCCGGAAGAGGTGAGTTTCCTCCAGTCAACAGAGATAGCGCTGATGATGGATTGGGCAAGAAAGCTGCTGGCAGCAAAAAGCAGGGATTTGATCCCCTTCCATAATTTTGTAGCCATTGTTGACGGGTTAGGAACAGTCAACAAGATCAGAGAATTAGAAGACTGTTTTCAGGTTGAATCGCAGCTGCTTGACTCGGCGGCCGCTTACTTATCCCAGGCCGTGAAGCAGCTGTTAGAGACAGGGCGGCTTCCGGAATTAGACCGTATCAGCGTATTAGAAGCGCAGGAGCGCTTGCAAAGAGAGAAGGATTATGATTTCTTTGCGGAAGTCGTACAGCCGATAGTCCCTGATGCCGATAATAGGCGAGATATTGATACGCAGACAATGTGGGAAATTTTGCGCAAACTTTACGAGGTATACGCCATACATTGCGAGGGAGAAAGAGAAGCCGCCAAAATATCCTTTACTTTTAAAGGCAAGGTCTATAACCTCAAGCAGGCATTAACAGATGACGAGCTGCGCAGTTCCCTGTCTATCCGTGGCCAGACCTTGCCGGCCCTCGGGGAGAGGAAAGCAATGGTCATGGTTATCGCTGTGGAGGAAAACTCAGAAGTGGTCGAAAGAGAAAAGGCCTTAAGTTACATCAAGGAGACATTTCTTAAGCCGGGGTTCCAAGCGGCCAGGGTCATCTTTCCTTTAGGCAAAACTAACATTAGCCCGGATACAGCCAGGGTAATAGCGGCATTTTTAGCTTATCACCGGAATCTTTCCCTTTGCTTTTTTGCCACTGACTGCGATTTTCGCAACCCCTCTTATTCCTGGCAAAGCAAATTCGCCTATCAATGGCTAATAGATCAAATCGGACCAGAGAGGATTAGCCTTGTGGTCGCAGGCGAAGGCCAGGATGCTATCTACTCCAGATTCATTGAGCGGATTATCAGGGAAAGCCCCGAAGCAGAGTATTTCGTGATTGCCGAAAATAAGGCTTTGCTGGATTTGGATTGCCGTTTGTTTCCGGAAGGAAAGGTAAGATTATTTATGGCGGAGATAGGAAAGCAGTCATTCGCTATTTTTCTTGCCCTGGCAGAAGACAAGGCATTATTCGAGATCGACAGGTTCATTTCCTACGTGCTCCTGAGCAAGAATGATTCCCTTATATCTTCTGTTAAAGGGGCGTCATTGCCGCAGAGCTGCACAATCCATTCTTTTGCTCGCGCAAGCATAAAAAATTGCTTCGGCGCATATAATACAACAGGTGAACAGTATGAGAAAGCCATCGCACTGATTGGTAAGGCCATTGAACAGGTTACCGGGCAGGCTGCCAAAACTACTCCGGCCAGCCAGCCGCCGGCCGGCCCCGGCCCCGGCCACCACCCGGTGGGGATTACGCGGGATGCCCGGTATGATAATTTTACTCCCAGAAAACTTCGCTGCAGATTTGGGCAGATAAGTAGCAACTGGCAGGTAGGCTTAAAGGCGCTCACCGGAAATTTAAGCGGCGATGAAACAGAAAGTATTCGCCGGGTCTTATTGGAAGAATTGCTACCGATGTTGATTCACGCCCCGCCTTTAGAGGACGCGTTACGGCGGAAGCAAGAATATAAAGAAAGAGTAGTTATTGAGATTGCTCAAACCACCCAAATAGACGAAACAGGCAGAAGATATATTGCCGAATTTATTCCCGCCACTAAATCCTCATTAGCAATCATTAGATTACATCCGATTTTCTGGAATTATTTGATGGGTAAAGAAGAAGACCCCCGATTAAAGAAACTTCTTTGGGATGCCCTATTAGATGAGTTCATTCATTTCTTGGAAAATCAGACCGATGACCACACTACTCTTCTGTCTCTCTTGGCAGAATTACCTTTATTGCCGCAGGTATATAGAGAACTGGCTAAGAAGTCTCTGGCGACGGCGGGCAAAGTTAGAGAAAAGAATAGAGAAATAATCCAAAGAAATCTGCAGCTGGCAGAAGAGGCAGAAAGGGCGGGTAAGAAGGCAGAAGGGCAAGGTAATAAGGAAGGACAGGAACGTAAAGCAGGGGAGGCAGCAAGATACAGAGAAATAGTCAGCCAAATAATACTAGAAGCAGAACCAAAGAAGCATTTAGAATTATGTCAACAATATAGGAGGATATCCAGAACACTTGAGAGATATAAAGACAGCCTTCAGGCGGAAATAGATTTACTTCTTCAAGAAGCAGGGCAGCCAGTCTATGGTCTTATGCCCGTAGACGATTGGCCGATAGTTTTAGCCAGGGTCGCTATTTTTGCCGGATTAAGATTTAGGAGAGTTTATAAAACTGCTTCCTTAGGAGAAGATGTTTGGGATACAAATCCGCCAATAATTTATCGAAGTCCTATTCAGGTAGCTGCCGGGCCGATCATCGCCAGTTTAGAGGCGGCAGGAGTACCCGGCGAACAAGTGCTTGGTTTGATTTTCTTTGCCTCGACTACGAGCCGAAAAGATATCCCCCGGTCAATTGAATTGTCCGGCGCGCCTTGCGGCGCAATTCAGATTGAACCCTCTAAATGTTGGCGTGATTGTCGTTTTTGCCGGATGGATGACAATTCTCCGCGGTTTTTCCCCAACCATGGAATGGGGAATATATTTCAGACTCCCGACGGGATGAGTCCCGATGATCCGATAATGAGAGCAAATATGATGGAGAAGAGTTCAACAGAGACCGGCCAAAACGAGCCGGTTTTAATGCTTCAGGTACTTAAGCCGGGCGAGGTTTGGTATCGTCTGCTCGATGAAGAGGAAACACATCAATTTATAGGATGGAATATCGATGAATTGTTGATTAACGGCCATGTGATGGTTGGTAGGGATGATAAAGGTAAAGAGGTAACAGCAGAAAGGCTTTCTTCTACTCGAGATGTAGCGCAAGCAGAGCGCGTGCCTACAATTAAAAGTCCCGCACGCCGGATTGATGAAGCAGCCGCCGGTAGAGCCGCGCAAGAAGCCGCCAGAATAGCCGAACAAGCGAAAGAGGTAAAAGCCGAGCAAGAAGCCGCCGCAAGAGCAGCTTTTATAGAGGCACTCAAGGGAAATTGCGGCTTAATTGCCTTATCGCGCGTATTTCCTGACATCAATCTTGAAGTGTGGATAGCTAAATTAATAGATAAATACCACCTAAAGAAAGAGCAACTTAAAGGCAAGGCCTTTGGGTTAAGGCTTTGGTTAGAGATGCTAAGGCAGGAGTCAGTAGATTTAGGTGTGCAGTTAAGTTTTAGGGCCAGGGATGTGCAGGATTTAAGAAAATACGGCTTTGTCACCGTGATTGAGAAAGGAGGCAGGTTATATTTTATCTTGCTTACCTATGATGTGCAAAGCAAAGAATGGAATGCGCAATTTAAGCTTGTTTGTCCACCAATGCACAGGACTCCCTACGCTTACGAGCAAATCTACGGCGTAATTTCCGACAGCGATTTACTCGGAGGCAGGGAAGCGCTGCGTGATGACGACGCTAGCGCCGCTCGGTTAGTTGTCCTCAATTTGGCAGAATACATCAGGTATATTAAGGAAGGGTTGCGCGAAAAACCGCTGCAGTATGGCCGGCTGATTAAGGAAATTATTAATGTAGCCAATTGCCCCAACTGTCCAGATACCGCGCGGTTTATACGTAATTTGATAATAGCTTTTAATACAGTTAACTTTACAGCTACCTGGATGCGTTATGCCGATAAAATTACGATACTTGATTATATAGAAAGAGAGGCAGCGCGAGAAAATAGCGGACTAAAAGCCACTCCCGTCAGACTAGCTAGTCTTATCAGCAGGATCAAAGAGGGATTAGCCGCGCCCCAGCAGGTCGAAGTGGAGGTTTCGCAGGCCAGAGTAGAAACAGCGCCGCCCACTCAAAAAGAAGCTCAGCCTGCCGTAGCTACGGCAGCGATTGCCCAGCCGCAAAAAGGATTCCGGGTTATTGAGCTAACAAATGCAGAAGATTTAACTTCCAGGAAGATTGATTATCCTTATGTGCTGCTTGTAGATTCCGAAAATCCAGCGGCGAAGGATATAGTTGATGCGGCAAGAAAACAACTACAGCCAAATACCGAGAAACCAACACCTTTCTTGCAAGGCCTAATTATTTATGGTCCTGCTTTTGCCGGCTCGCCCTTATCTCTCTATCTCAACTTTTGTACTATGCCTCATATACTCTTTCGTGACCTTAGCGGAGAGCAAAGAGAGAAATTATTACATTCGAAAACCGGGGTAGTAATGAAGCGCGCAAGTATCAACGATGCTACAGCGAATATGCGCGTTCCGATTGCCCTAGCTTTTACCGGCGCAGTGATTGCTTATATGGCGTGGGGCCTGCCGGGTATTGGTGCTGCTGTCGGCCTGTTCCTCGGCGCTCTTGTATGCAATATGTTTAGTGTGCGTCAATGGAGCTATGGATTAATAGTATACCTCTGGGGTATTCTTGCTAAGTTATTAAAGACTTTTGTAAAGTGTTTAGAGAGTTTTATCCGCGCCCAGCCGCAGATGGCAGGATTAATTCTTATCGGAGCGTTTCTTGGGATAGGCCATAATTCTATTACCGGTTTGCTGATTATGTTAGGCCTATCAGGAGCAGGAAAAGATGCGCTGAGGAGTCTATTGAGACAGCAGGCGATACTGACTGTAGAAGAATACACCGCTATGATTCAGCAAAAGCAACTCCAGCCGATAGCAGGCATTATGGTAGCAAAAGTTAACACAGGAGACGAGATGGCTTTAATGGTCTTTCAGTTAGTATTAGTGAAAGCCTTTTCTGCTGCGGGAATAAACTATCAGGTTGCCGAAGATTTATTAAATCAAGTAGAGCTGGCAGCAAAGCCCCGCGTGGCCTATCCTAACAAATTAACCAAACTGATTACGACTCTTAAGGGGGAGCTTGCTAAGGAGCTGGGGACAAAGGATAGAATTCAAGAGCTCTTTGCTCAAGCCGCCTCCTGCCTTTCTGTTGAGGATCGCCAGGGAGAAAAGGCGGCGTTGTTAGAGCTTCTCGGCCTGCTTACCGATGATGCAAAGAGGATGCGCGCCTACCTTAATTTAGGCGGGACATGCCTTGATTTGGGTGAAATTCAGGAGGCAATAAAGTATCTGACCGAGGTAGAGAATCTAGCCGGAAAGTTCCGGCAAAGTACCTACGTTTCTGCGTTGCTGGCAATGTGCAATTATAATCTCGGCCATTGTTATTACAATCTCGGTGATTACGACAAAGCCATCGGCTATCTTAAGAAAGTAGTTACCTTTTTGGAACTTAATGCTGAGAAGGCCCGCAAGTACATCACGCCTAATTTTCTCGCTTCTGCTTATAAACGCATTGCCCACTATTGGTATGAAAAAGCAGTGTCAGACGGGGTTATTTTTTATCCGGAAACAGAAAGATATGTCTTAAAGGCGCAAGAGACGCCCTTAATAATTCCCGCAGACGCTAAAGATCAGGCGCGCCGTTATTATGAGCAGGAAAGGGCTAAGGTTATGGAGCAGGCATATTTTTGCTTAGGGATGTACTTTCTGCGCCGGCGCCAGTATCAGCAGGCAGCAGATGCTTTGCGTAAGGCGATAGTTGCCGCGCAAGAAGAGGTGCCCCATTCCATTATTACCGTGACTCTGGGGATTTGTTGCGCTGCGCTCGGCAATGAAGCGGAAGCCATAAGGCTTCTTGCTGAAGATGCTTTAGCAGAAGCCGGCGAAGATCTCCAGGTCGAGGGAATGCGCTCTCTGGCAGCGCTGCATCAATCCCACGGCCGGCTGACAGAAGCGCTTCAGCTATTAGAATCAGCGTTGCCATTAATGGATAAGGCGATTGAAGAGGAAGAAAATTCCTCACTACTTATCCTGAAAGCAGAGGTGATCCGGGATATAACGGAGATTCGCCTGCAGCAAGGGCAAACCGCCGGGTTGAAAGAAATGGCAGATGAATCTTTAGCCCTGGCTGTGGTTGCTTTCGGAGAAGTCAAAAATATGGCCGACCTCACGAAAACATTCCAAAAAAGAGCGGCCTCGGAACTTCTTTTTACCGCCGGCAGGGCTTATCGTGCGGCAGGCAAAGTAGATTTAGCCTTAACAATGTTAAAAACCGGTTTAAAGTTGACCTCGGATAAAGGAATAGCGTTTAGATTGGAGCTTGCCGCCTATTTATTAGAGAAGGGAGAGATTAAAGCAGCCGAGGGATATTTAAATGAGATTTTAGTTTCCGGAGTGAATGATCCCTGCCTAGGTGAGGATTTACTTCGTGCCTATTTAAAGACGGGTAATTTTGATAAGGGGCTCAGAGTAATAAAGCTTTGTCCGGCAGCCCTCGCCCGGATTAGCTACCCGCAGATATTTGATATCATCAAAAGGTTATGGGAGCAACTGCCTAAAGGGAAGGGAAAGAATAAAGGCGCAAACGGCAGCTGGGAGGCGTTTTCAGAGGCAATCAGGCAATTTGTTTCTTGCCTTGACTGGGTTACTGCTCCTGATACCTTTTTAACACAAGTAAAAGCTTTTATTGATAGCATAGATTTGGATAAGCTCCCTTCTGCTGAGCTGGCGGGATATTTTAGGTATCTTGCCTATAGGATAGAAAGAAGGCGCTGCGTAAAAGAATACGCTACGATTCAGCAGAGGCTCCGGACGTTAGCGGAAGTTTCTCTGGACGAAGTCAAAGAAGCAATGCAGGGCGGGGATGAGCAGGGGTGGCGCGTCCTGCTGAGAATAGCTGCAGAGCGGTTTCTGCAGCGGGCTAAAGCGGCGCTGACTGAGGCAGGGTTCTACCCTAAAGATGATTCCTGGGTTCTGAAGAATGCGCTGGAAGAAGGAGGGAGGGCTCGGGAAGTAAAGGAAAGGATCTGGTTGGAGATTATCACTTATTATATAGTTGAAAATTATCAACGGGTAGACGAGGTGGTGGATTTCTCCAAGCTTTCACGGTCCTTCATGACAGAATTACAAAAAGTAGAGATAGAAGAAGCAGTGGTGGGGGTGTTCCGGAGTTTAATTGAGCGTTTAGAGAAGAGTATCGCCGAAGCAATGTACTACTGGATGAAGCCGAGGATAAAAAAAGAGAGGTTACCAACCGCAGACTCGAGGATGATTCGCGGCCTGATTAAGCCGGGAATGACACTTGAGCAATTAGAATCGGCGATTATCCAAGAAGCCAGAGATAAGAAAGAAATGTCTAGGCCGCGCGCCTATGCCGAGAAATCCCTGAAGCAGATAGATAAGCCCAGAGTTATTTTAACTAAAGAAAAAGGAAGCGGTACTTTTAAAATGCCTACGGAGAAAGTAAAAGGGCTCGATATCGAGGATGAAATATTCCTGCCCGCTTGGGTTAAGGAGCTGCTGGATGATTTTTATCCCGCTGAGTCGGATGATTCCCCTGATAGCGGGATATTAGGAGAAAGAGTAAAGGCCGTCATCGTCGGCGAAAAAGATACAGATTTATTTCAGATGAGAAAAGAAGACGGGGAGTTTATCTTTACTATCCACTGGCTCTTGTTTGATCAGGATACTCCACAGGTATTGCGCAGAGAAGTTGCCGCTCATGAATTCTCAGAATGGGTCTCTTTAAGACAAGGCCTTCCTCCGGACGTCGCCCATCGGCTTGCCTGTGAGCGGAGATTTGACTATTACGCATATTGTAAAACCGAATTGGTGCAAGTTTTAGTTGCGATATCGCAAATGCCGATATCTAAAAGCGCATATACGGAAAGATTATTAGGTATCGCAAACGGTTTCTGGCAATTCGCGGGTATTTTCTCAGACGAAGATTCTCTTGAGGATGTGCTGCAGCAGCTAGTTGAACTAGGGATACTGCTTGAGGAATCATTACCTGGGGCTCGCTGGGAAATACTTGAAGAAGCTAAGCCTTACTTAGGGCAACAAAGAATGAGATTATATTTGATAGTTGATACCACAGAGCAAAATCAGATTAACATCGGCTTTGAGGTGGTGCCGGAGGACGAGGACGAAGATTCCCCCGACCCTCCCCAGCCCAAAGAGGGCTTTACGCCTGGCGGTTTTGCCATGATCGGATTACTGGGCGTAATTTTAGTTATCGGGCTGATCAGCAGCACAGCCTTATTTGCCGTTTCTCACCTGCATTTTCTGCAGCAGCTAGCTAGCCATTTTACTACCGGCCCGCCGGCGTTAGTTCGCGAGTTATTGGGTTCGCGAGTTCTTGAGTTATTGCCGTTCGGCCTGCCGTTTCCGGCGCTGTGGATAGCAAAGCAAGGTAAAGGTGTCGCCAGCCGTAGCGCAAGAGAATATCACGCCCATGGCACTAACGTATTTGCTCTCAAGAGGGCACTTGAAACCACAGCAGGAGCGTTACTATCAATAGAGGAGATTCTAAAGCGGGGACTTTTAGTTTTCTCGGGAGAAAGATTTGCTATTACGGGTACAACCGAAAATATGGTATCGACCATAAATTTATCAGTGGCGATGAAAAATAAAAAACATAATTATGCCGTTTTGGCGCTGCAATACGCTTCGGAATGTAGCGCAGAAAGGGATACGGTCTTCCAGTTTTGTTATAGAATTGCTCCGGACAATATTGACGAAAAAGTCAGGAGCTGGACAAAGGCCTTTATGCGTGACCTTACAGATGAAACTGTGAATAATGCGCTAGACAGATTTCTTGAAATACAGAGGTATTTTGCTGATTTATCAGAGGATGCGCAAGCTGAGATTAATAAGCTTTCCAGGATACCGGTTATTATTATCGGTTCTGTAGCCGGACTCTCGGTAGAAGACCAGCCCGTGGCTGATTATGACAACTGGGCTATAAAAGAAGGCATATTGCATAGAGACCATGTATTTGAGGACAGAGTAGAGAGATTGCCCATTGAAATTGTCGCAACCTATAAAAAATATATTGGCATAGTTTCGGTATTGCTTCAGAACTACGGCCGGACAGATATTAAGGTTATTCCCCTGCAGGAGATAGATCCAACTGTTTCTTCTTTGCTCTCTGTTAGCCAGCAGCCTGCCGCCCCTGCGCCGAAAACAACGCTTCCTGCCTTTGCGCCTTTTAGGATTTCGGTAATATTAGGGGCGCTGGCTAAGGCGTTGCATCTTGCACCCTGGGTATTGCCGGTGCTGGGGCTGATTGTGCTGGGCGCTGTGGCGGTGATGATGGTGCGGCAGGGTAAAGGCAGCGGCTCTTCGCCCGTTTACCCTGAGGAACAAAGGGTCACCCATGCCTCCGCTGTCCCTACTGAAGTAGTGAAAGCTCGAGGGCCAATCGGCGAAGCGCCATCGGAGGAAGGGGAAGGCGAAGAAGTTTTTGACGATCTATCCGATTTATACGCAGAAATAGAAGACATTGAAACTGAGAATACTTTGGCAAAAATAATAGTCCCGCGGATCTGGGAGAGGGTGGCAAAACGGCCGGGAGGGATCAGGCATTACGCTAAACACGGCTTATCCTTTGACTATGCCGCGCCGATAAAAAAAGATTATGCCGGCGAAACATTATTTATAGAATATTGGTGGAAGAAGAAACATGCCGGAGGGTTTTTAAGTAACGGGCGTTATTATCTTATGGTTGACAGTAAATTTTTCCCTAAGCAAATCGTAGAATATATAGCGGTCCACGAAAGAGGAGAGGCGTTATTTGATAGCCATTACCTGGCTACCCTGCTGGAGTTGGCGGTTTGCGCCAAAGAAGGAAACCTGCAGGCCTATCTGGAATGGATGAAAGCAAGCTGGGAGGTGAAATTTGATGATATCTTTATCTGCTTTACGTACGAAGAGGAATCAGTAGATCTTCTAAAAGCGCACAACAGAAAATATCGTCAGTACAGGGAAAAGATAGAAAAATCTGAAGAATATAAATCGGCCCAGGAGTTAATCGATTCTAATCTGGCCGGATTAAACCTGGCGCAGCTTGATTGCGCCTGGCTGGCGCAGGAAAAAGCAAAGCTGGTCGCCTCGCACAAAAAAGGCCTTTCTGCGGAGGCAGCCTATATTTTAGAGCACCCGGAAGAAGCAGTTTGGGGCAAGACTTTTACTCCCCGGGTCTACTATGAGTTATATGTCAGATGCTATAAGGGAGCGTCAAATCCGGATACTTTCAATATTCAGGGCGAGAAGTTAAGAAATGAAAAGGTTATTGACGCCGCAGTCTGGAATGCCTTAGGGATTAGCAGGGATTCTGCCGAAGGTAAATTCCTGGCGGGTTTTATTGCTATTAGGAGAGATGAAAAAGTTACCTTAAAGCAAGAAATGGAAGCTGTAAAGAGTTTACAGGGTCCGCTTCCTGCGTCACAGCGGGAACTGTTGGAAAAATTGCATCAGATAATGTTTGGGATGTTTGCGCAGGCGCGGGAATTCGCCGCAAGAATAGGGGGCAGAGAGGGCGTGGGTTTCTTCTTTGGCCCGGGAGATGATTATGAATTTATTTCGCCGATGAGGTTATTCTGGGGACTGGTACGGGATATCAAGAATGAGCCTGCGCTTAAGCCTTCTGTGAGCATGGAAGCTCGCGAATCTTTAGCCCAGGCCTGGTGGTTGATGACCGAAGAGAAAGTTGCCGAGGCCATAGAGCAATATCAACTTGCCTTAAAGGAAACTCCGTCGTTAATACAGAGAATTATTCTGGAATTAGCAGCTTTAGAAAGGCAGGGCATAAGTGGAACAGAGGAAGTTAAGGAAGCATTAGTTAAAGAGCCCGCAGGATTCTTCGGCGACCGCAGCCAAGAGGAGATAGCAGTTTATCAGCAGGCAGTGCTTGACGGCAGGATTACGCTTGATGAGATACCTGAATTTGCCGGATACGCTATCCGTACCGCAGCAGAAAAGCAGGTTAAGTTCTGTAAGGCTAACTTTAGCCGCGGCCCGCCCTTACAGAATCCGGATAAGCCGCTTATTTTTGGAGTGGATCGTACAGAAGACTTTGCCGTTGTATTTACCGAAGCAACCATCCTGCCATTTATAGAAAAAACTAAAGATAATCCCAAAGAAGGCCTTGAAACCGCCTCTTTTCACGAAGAATTGGAAGTTATAGACCATAAGACCCATCTTGAATCCGCCCGCCTGGCCTACGAAAAATATCCCGCAAGCGCCGCAAGAATAGAGGAGGTAGCTACCTTCTTCAAACATGCGCTGAAGCAATTATTAGATGAAAGTTATGGTAATATCCTTCCAGTGGATAAGGCTCCACCTTCCCATAATGGAGTAGTGAGGGCCAAGTTAGCCGTCTTTATTGCAGAGTTGATGCAGAATAAGGATTTTGGCTTTATTATATCTTATCTTCGCGCGATTGCCGAAAAGGAATGTACTGACTACACCGAATTTATACGGAGAATACTCTTACTTTTAGAGATGCTAAAAGCGGACCTTAGACGTGGAGAGAATAACTTACTGAGATTACTTGGCCTATTGGAATTAATAAAGATAGGAGAGCCATCGCTAGCCTGTAACAAGTTAACTGAAGAAACCCGGCTGGCAATAATAGAGGGTAAGCCGGTCAGATTAGTGTTAGAGGTAGGCTCGGGTATGGGAGGTTTCCTTCTTGGAAGACGCAGATTGGCAGATTGCAAGGATGAGAGGACGGTCATTATAGGGCTTGAGCCACAAAAATGCCCTGCTACCGATGTAGCCTATAGGCTTGTAAGGGCGCGCCTGAAGGATGTGGTATTACTTCGTTTGACCCTGGAGGAATTTAGGCTATTCGGTAATCTTCGCTTTGATGAGGTCTTTATCTTGGCGCCGGATTGGCGCGAAGTTAATAATGATATGTGTGATGATAGTTTTGCCGCGATGCTTGCACCGTTAGTTAATGATGGGGGAAAATTAACGGTAATCACCGAGCGCAGATGCGAACAACGATACGGATGGTTTAAGAAATTTTCGGATGTTTTGCAGGCAGCCGGCCTGGAGGTAGCCGAATCGATAATAGCACTCGATGAATTACCCGCTGAATATATGATACGTCACTCTGTCCTACGCATCTTCTTAAGAGGGCTAGGAATAGTATCTTTAATTACTGCGGTTCGCTCATTTACCTCCGTCGAAGAAGGCGGCGCGCGCATCGAAATCCGCCTACCTAACAGGGACGGTTCTCGCCAGAACCAAGAAGTGCCCCTAGACAGTAACGGAGAGCAACCAGTTTCAGGGACAGCTCCCTTAGGAGAACAAGGAAATGATAAGGCGGGGACAGTCCCTGTGATAGATAAGGCGGGGGAGGTAAGGGTGCCTATTCTTCAAGCATTAGCAAGCATTAAGAGATTCATCGAAAATGAATGGAGGCCGCAAAATCCGGATTGTCCGGTATTGATATTTTTAGATGGAGATAATAGAGGAAAGGGGCGTGTAGGTAAAACAACTTTGGCAAAAGCAATAGACCCGGCATTTAGAGGCCCCGTGCCTCCATACGGAATAGCGTTCAAAAATTTAGGCTTAAATTTAAACCGTAACATTCTGGTCATACAAGGAGATTGTCTCCAGGCGTCTTTCGACATGATAAGAGACGCCTCCCGCCAGACCGTTGACGGCATGTTCCGCAATTATTCTATGTACTATAACTTGTCAGATATTTATGAAGAGCTAAAACGAATACCCGATCCCTTTTGCCGGCTCGTGCCGTATTTTAAAATGTTATTTTCCAAAATGGAGCAGGAAGGCGGCAAAAAAGACAGGATTGTGCTGTATGATGAGGCAAATTCGCATCTTCAAATGGAGTGTATTGCGGAGAGCAAAATACCTGCGGCCGAGAAGACATTAGTGATTAAAGCGTATATACAGCCTGATAGAGCAGGTTTAAGGCAGATGTCGGTTAAGTTTCATCAATGGGGCGTTGACGGTTCTTTTGTGGAATTAGCTAGCGGGAAAGTGTCTCCGCTGCCGGCATGCCAAATCGCCTATCCGGTGGCAGTAGGATTTACCGGGTGGGCTTTATTCGGGGGCATTGGTTTGGCAATCGGCCTTATCCTCGGAGCCATCGCCGCTAATCTCTTTGGCATCCGCTCGTGGCTGGTGGGTTTAGTTTCAAGACTCAGTTTTGAATGGGTGTTCCTGCTGGCGGGGCTGGTCATGCCGGTAGCGATGGTGCAGGCAGCGGATAGCGGAGGTTTGCGCCGGCAGCCCATTGACCGCAGATATAAGGAAAAAAGATACCAAGATGAAATATTGTTCCGCGATTATTTTGAGGACCTTTATGAAAAGGCTTTAGAATTGCTGGTGCTTTTGGCCCGGCGCAAAGCCGAAAAGGAGCAAGAAGGGGAGGCTATAGAGAAAAGGCAGGCGCTCGCCCAAGAATTAGTTGCGCTTGCCGAAAAATATCCGGGGAATAAGTTTCATAAATGGCAATATAACCGGTTAGTCAGCCGGCTCAACCGTCAAATTACAGAAGCCGTGGAGTTGATTCGCAAAGGCAATGAGCCAGCAGCGAGCTGGATTTTATTTACTGTTATTCATGCCATCAGCGACGCGCGGCTGAGGTTAATCCGGGAGAGAATTGCCAAGCGGCAGCGCCGCAGGGTGCGCGTGCGCCGCGACCGCACTTTTATTAAGGTCGTGCAGCAAAGGCATGTTATCCCCAAGGGCGGCAAGCGCACGATGCTGCAATACGGAGAATCAAAATTTGCCACGCTCTGGGAGGCCTTCCGCGCCATTGACGAGCAGATTGATTTTGAGATTGCTGACCGGCGCAGAATGAAAAAATGCCTGGGGATCCTTTCGCCGCTACACGGCTTTATCAAAACTAAAAATTATCAATTGAGCGAAGGAGAGTTTAGCGATGCCCAGGCCCAGATTAAAACCGCCCTGGAGATCCTGGTCGGGATGACGGATATTGTGCTTTCCGAAGAAAAGCGCATTGCCCGCATATTACTGGCGGCTACCGAGGCAATTTTGGCAGCCGGCCAGCATTACTTAAAGACCGCCGCTGACCTTTTGTATCTGGCTTTAGAATTCCTGCAATTAAGATTGAGCGATAACGAAAGCATTATTGCGCAGCTGCAAAATACCAGATTAGAAGAACTGCGCGCCTTAGCCCGGCGCAGAAACGAGAAAATTGCCGGCCGGGCGAAGTGGGTGATTAACCTCATCAAAAACCGGAAATTAGAAATGGTGCGTACTAATCTTTTGGGTATCAGCCGGCTGAATATCATCAAAGATGAACCGGAATATCAGGGAACCTATGAGCTGATTTACGCTGCGCTGGGACAGATGAAGAAGAAAAGATACCAGAAGGCGATGGATTGTCTGGCGCTGATTGGGAAGAAAGCTCAGAACTCCGCATTTTTACAGACCCTGATGCGCCATTACCGCGACGAACTGCTTCAGCGCGAACTGGCGCAAGATGAGCCGATAGACAGAATGGCTTTATTAAATGAAACTTTCCTCTATTTTGTGGAGCGGGCGCAACTTTTGCGCGGGTCTCCACAAGGCCGCGCGCTCTGGTGGGCAAAATTTTATCAAGCCGCTTTTATCCCCTTGAAAATTAACCATCCGCGAAAGCGTGGCAAAAGAATTCCCAACCCTGTCTTTGGGGCCATTTCTTTATACGCCCATATCTTAGAATTCAAATATTTAAAAGACGCGCTCAAAACGCGCACCCTGCGTAGCCGTAAACTGGCTGGCACGCGCAAGTTCCTTAATGGCATTCAAAAATCCCGCATCCATCTTATCCGCGAAGATTTATCTGGTCTGGCCGAGGCCCTGGCGCAGGATTTTGGTTTGGATACCGAGCAGGCCAAACTGCTTAAGGGTTGCGTCTGGAAGGAAGAAAGAAAAGGCCCTCCGGAGACTTCTGGAGATGCGCCAGACGATTTACTGCAGCCCAGCAATATCAGAAGCGGCGGATATCAGCGGGCTACAGAGGTTAGATATGATACAGATTATGCCCAGCAGAATAAAGATTTAATCTCCCACCTGGTTAGCGAGGCATCTAAACTTTTAAATCTTCTGAAAATCTCTGACAGCCAGTCCGAAGATCATTATGCTGCTATAGCGCGTCAATATGATGCCTTATGCTGCTATTGGACAGAGCTAGGCAGCCGGCCGGATAATCAGTCAATAGAATATAAAGTGGCCAGAAATCTAAATTCTGATGCTGCCCGTTTTCGCCGGAGCATAATCTTTAACCGGCAGTTTCTGGCGAAAGTTATCAAGTGGTATCTTGTTGCGGATGATCTGGCTAAACTGGTGGCTGTGGCTGCTATCGCCAAAGTGCTCTTTCATGAATTCGGACACCGGCCCTATGTCAAAGGGAAAAATAAAGATATTTTCGCTGCCTTTTTGGCCGAAGAGAGAGAGTTAATTATCCGGGATAGCAAATTTGACCGCTTTATAGATGAACTATTGCGCCATTATACTCAAGGAAATATAGATTACGCGCATTTAATCTTCAAGAATATTTTTGGCGATTATCAGGAATTTCTTCAGAATATAGAGAGAGGCTTTCCTGATGAAGCTACCCCTATGATCAGGCGGCGCCTGGAGAGCCGTTTAAATACGAAGGCAGTGACTAAATTATTAAAGCAAGGTTACCAGCCCTATCTGACACACACAATTAAGAGCGAAGCAACTGATCCGGATAATTCCGCTATAGATGTTTTGCACGCAGACGATGCAGCGCTAAGAGATAAGCTCAGGTGCTTACCGCAGCTAGGGGAGTTTTCCCGACTTCTTCGCTATGCGAGGAAGCACTCTGAATTTTGGGAGCGCAGGGTCGAATTTATCATAAAAAATCGACCACCTGACCTTGGCGAACTGCATCAAGCCTTGGCAATACCGGGATTAGACTTTGAAACATTCGCGGCAAACTTCAGCCAGGTATTTATATTTGATAATAGAGAACCGATCGTCGATGATAGAACAGGCGAATTACCGCAACCTTATCGGCAAGCTTTTGAATGGTATACTAGCAAGGCAATAAAAATATTATCGCAGAACGGAACCTCTCCTTTTACCCAAACCATCCAGTGTGTGCAGAATAAAGTCCGTCAGGCGATCAAGTATACCGAGAATAAGGGCACGGTTATCGTGTTGGGGGCAAATATCTGTCTGGATGTACCGCTGGAAGATCTGGCTTCAGCTTTTAAAAAGGTGATTTTAGTTGATTTAGACGCCAAGGCGCTGAGTTTTGCCTATCAGCGGTTATCCCACCGTCCGGACCTGCAGGAAAGACTGGTTTTGGTCAGGCAGGATGTTTCCGGAGCTAACGCTGAAATTGTCAGAGAAGCTGATAAGAAATTGCATGAATTATTATCCGCAGGAAGATTAAGACAGCCGGCAGAAATAGATAGCTTTTTATCAGCATTAAGTGGCCTCTACCGCCACTATATAAGCAGGGAATCCGGTAACGGAGAAGTTCGGATGAAAGAGGCGAAGGATTTAGGTTTAGAACAGGCGGATTTAGTGGTTTCTGCAGATATGATGAACGGGATGATGATGCCGCTGACTAGATATCTATATGCCGTGAATAATGCCTATGGCGAGAGAGCTAAAAAGCACGCTTTATTTTGCGAAAGTGAAGAATTATTTAGCCAGTGGATAATAAATAATCACTTAGATACCCTTTTCAAGTTAGCCAGGCTTCGCGCAATTACATATATTTCTTTTGAATCTAAAAAGCATGAACAAGAACCATCTATATTTGGCGATCTCAGAGGTGGTTTGGAGGTCCTGGATTCTTCACCCGTCATGTATCCAAAAGATCATTCACCCGGCGTTCTGCACAGCACCTATATTTTAAGAAAGAATGTAAGCCACCGGGGGAAACAGGTAGAAACGCGAGTCGGCGGGATAACCGCAGAGCAACTTTCGCAAGTTCTTGCCTCAACTGCATTCGTCTCCGCAGAAGTCGATCCCGCGGGCTTTGAAGTAAAAGTCATCCGCCGCGGAATGGGGTTTGTAGTCAAAATTCCTCACAACAGATGGCAGTTCCTTCCGCAGACAGAAAGCGGCTATAGTTTGGCAGCGCAGCGCTTAGGAGGGCTGGCAGCGGAATTTTCCCTCATGCCTGCTGTGCCCCTGACGATAGGAGATAAGTTTAGCCGCCATAAAGCTATTATTCAGGTAGAGCGCGCCCCCCTTAATGAGGTTATGTTAGAGATATGCCGCAGTGAGGATGAGGCGACAATTGAGAGAGCGCTCAAAGATCTTCTGGCGAAGAAAATAAAATTAGAACATCAGATGATGGCCAGGGGAGTGTTCTGTTGTGATTCTTTTCTTAAGCAATATGGGATAGATAAGCAGGGTAACCTATATCTTTTAGACCTCGGTTCTCTTTTTAGTGATCCGCTTGCCCCGGTAGATATGAAGGCTACAGGAATACGTGATATGTGTTACCGGCTCGATGATAATAACAGAACAAATGCCTTTTTGAACAAGCGCGGGCATGTGTTATACCAACCGATCAACTTTCTGCGGAAGTTTGTTCCCGCAGGCATCAGAGAGGCATTAGTGAGTTTTTATATTGAGCAGACCGGGTTATCATTGCGCCAAGCTATAGATGCCGGCGGCGCTAAGAGAGACGATCTTGAATATTATCGCTGCGAAATTGCCGAGTTTTTGCATTTTTATTTTGATTATCCGGAAGAACCCGCAGGTTATAGCCTGCGGGTATTAATGGGGATGTTCCGCAAAGATTCCCAACTGCAGGAATTTGTGGTTGAATACGTAGTGCGCCTTAAGTTTGACGCCGAGTTCAAGCGGGTGGCGCAAGAAGAGCTGGATAAATTTTTCCCCCGCAGGCCAGAGGACCAAGAGGCAGCTGTTCCTCTACAGCCGTTTTTGGCGTCCGTTCCCCTGAATCTGCCGGCAGTTGATTACGGTACGCACTTAGGCGGGCAGTGGCCGTGGATGAAGCCGATATATAGGCGGTTAGCCGGAAAATATGGTGAGAAAGTGGGCTGGGTGTGGGCGCCGGCAATCTTTGAATCATTAATTTCTCCTCTCTTTGTGGCTGGTGGGGCATGGCTATTGAGTTTGGCTTTTGGTCTGCCATTTAGCCTTGCCCCGCCCTTCTGGTTTGTGTTTGCTTTCTTAGCCGCTTACCAATTCCTTCTCTGGCACCCCTTGCATATTCCCGGCGCGCCCGGTCAAAACTTCCGCAAGAAACTGCAATTTGCCTTCTCTATAGATAAGTTGATGATCAGTTTTGCCGTCGCCTTGCTCTTTCTTGGCGGATCATTTTTGTTATCCGTTCCCTGCTATACCGCAGCTCTTTTAAGTTTTTTCCTGCCGCATCTGTTTGCGCCATATTCCCCATCGCAGAATTCCGCCGCCGCCCCCGAAGGGGACACCTCTCCGATTAGCTCGGAACCCGCTCCCGCTATTAGAGGCCCCGCTACTATACCTACCGCTGCGTTGGACGTTACTGAGTCCGGATGCCTTGACAACCGGACTATCCTTAGGATTACGCACGCCTACGATACAACCGGAGGATTGCAATATTATTTACAGTGTTTGAATCGCGTTTTATTAGAACGTAATCATAATCTTACTATTATTCAAATATACCTGACAGAAGATCAGCTTGTCGCGGCTACCAGTATTGAAAATATGGAAAACGGCAGCAAGTTGATAAAAATGCCTATCATTTTACACCCAAGAGCCAAGAGAGACCTCAGCGCTAAGATAGAATCACGGCTTTATAATATAATTAAGTTATTGCTTACGCTATTGAGGATAAAAAATGTAATCATCCGCTGGCTAAGTAATCTTAAAGTTGCAACTTTTCTACTCGGGGTACCGCTAATAAGGAAGTTTTATGATTCTCCTTTAGATACGGATAAAATTACGGAAAAGGTTAAGGAAGCTTTTAAGACATACGGAGTAGATTTAGTTACCGTTCATGCATTATTCATAAAGAATATGATATCGCTGGCTTCTGAAGCGCGGAAGGAAAATATTCCTATTTTGTTCCAATATCATGGCGATAATAAGTTTTTGAATAAGCCTTTAGCAAATATGGTAGATGGCGTAGGAGGCGTATCGGGCGTGGGTGTTCCTAAGTCAGTTCAGCGTAAGTTCAGGAATCTTTTAGATGGTATTGATACGGAGTACTGGAAAATGGAGAATGCCAAAGTATTGGATTTTAAACATCCCGTAGTGCTGTTGGCTGCCAGAATTTATGAAGCAAAAGGGCATTTAGACCTTATTCGCATTGCCGGTATTCTTAGGAATAGCGGTCAAAGAGCTAAGTTCATCTTTGCCGGCCCTGAGTCCGGTCCAGAATTCACGGCAAAAATAATCACTGCGGCTAATAAAGCCGGGTTAGATCCGCAGGATATTATTTTTACCGGCGATCTTTCGCAAGAGCAATTACGTGATTATTATGCTGCCAGCGATGTAATAGTTTTGCCTAGCGAAAGCGAAGGTTTGCCGAGGGTTCTTTTAGAAGCCCAGGCAATGGGCAAGCCGGTGATCGCCTATAATGTGGGAGGAATTTCTGAGGCGATGCGGCATGGTGAAACCGGATATCTAGTGAAGAAAGGCGATATCTACGGATTTGCGGCCAGGTTAGAGGAGCTCTTAGACGACCCTATCAAAAGAGCGGAGATGGGCCGTAAGAGAAGAAAATTTGTAGAAAGTAAATTTACCCTCACCCACCTCGCCCAGCGGCACGAGGCCTGGTATTTGCAATTTATCCGTCCCCGCACCGCCCAATTCGTCGTCCCTGTGCTTGCCCTGAATCAAGCCAAAGGGCCGCAGCAGGACGACAATAATGGCAGGCGCTGGCCGCACTGTCAGGTTCCCATAGAGGTTTCTGCCGAGGCATTGGTAAAGCAAATATTGGCTAAGCTCGACCGCAGCAGACTGGCGCCGGTTTCGCCGGAGATTGCTGCAGCCAGCGCGCCCTACCGCATCGGCGATATGTTCATCAGAGACTATCTCGCCGGAAATGACCCTGATACCAATCTGCTTGTGCGCAGGAGAGAGAGTGAATTCGCCCTGATTGACCGGGCGACAACCACAGACGAAGATTTAAAAATCAAGGCCAAGGCCGCCGTAGATGCATTCTTGAGTTTGCCGGAAACTAAAGAGATGACTAATTACGAGGCTTTGGAAGTAACTCTGGAGATTATCCGCTCGGTACTCGGCAACATTGATCCGGACGCGGGAATCAAGCGCTGGTCGCGTATCAAGGCATTAGCGGTGCTGGCTAAGGCTGTCGATTTAGCCATGGCCGCACAGGATAAATTAGAAGCAGTGTTACGCATTGCCGCTATTGCCAATGCCATAGATATGGCTGATCCTCGGCTGTGTCAACGCATCATGAAGGGTGGCGATTATTATTTAGAAGATATAATTAGCGATTTCTTCCGGAGGGATATTTTCTGGGAGAGGTTTGATATAGACCAATTAAGGAAGAAATTAGAGGGCCGGCCGAAAAATATTATTTACGTCTTTGATAATGCCGGAGAGGATGTCATGGATTTTGTCTTTATTAACTATTTAATCGCCCAAGGCCATAGCGTTACTCTGGCGGCTAATGAGTTGCCTGCTTACAATGATGCCACAAAAACGGAAATCGAGCAATTATTGCAAGAGCCGGCGATTAAAGAAATGTTAGGTATAGACAAACTGCCCTGCGTTTCTACCGGTACCATCGGCCTGGGCACGGATTTACAAAGGATATCCCCTGAATTCTTCCGGGCCTGGCAGGAGGCAGACCTGTTGGTCTTCAAAGGGCAGGGGAATTATCTTACCGTGCGCAATTGCGCGCCGACTAAAGACAGCTTGTTCTTGTTAATGGTGAAATGGCCGGCAGAGATAGGCGGGCGCTACCAAAAAGACGCCTTTGTCGCCGAATATGTGGAATCCGAACCAGGGACGCCCAGAAACTTACCTTCCGTCACTGCCTACGATTTCTTCGGCGCAGCCGCGGTAATGGTCGGCAAGGCCATGGAGAAACTACGCGCCGGCATGACACAGAAGTCAGATAGAAATTCTCTCCTTCAGTCACGCGTTCCTATTGCAGAAGTAACCGGCAAGCCAGAAGTAGCCCGTTTAGCGCATCTGCTGGCTGAGAAAAGAAACTGTTCCCCTCAGGGATTGCTCAGGGATGCAGAGATTCTGCGCTTTTTGGATAGCGCCGCTATCTACTTTTGTTTTGGCCCCGGGAAAGTTTATCCAAAACTTTTAGCATCAGGACTTGATCTGTCAGAGAGGATTATCTGCCGCGCGGCTTTGGAGCTTTTAGATAGCTTACTCGACAACGATCTTCTGGAGAGCACCTTGTGGGATTTACCGATGTGGGCAAGGGATAACTGGGAGGCAAACTATTACTATTTTCAATGGCGGGTCTTAGGCAGCTCCGTGGTATCCCGGTATAAAGTTAGGATGTGCAGCAGAGGCATTGCCGAACAGAAGAATGCATTGGCATATTTACTAGGGAGGGCCGTATATTGCTACGATGGATATGAATTAGCGCAGGTCTATCAGGAAATCTTTGAAGTTGCCAGGAACATTTCAGAGTTTCACGGCCGGATATTTAAAATTAAGTCAGGATACCTGGGAGAATATGACCAGAGGGTAATCGTGCATTTAATCAAACAAAAGCATTATCTGCATCTGGCTGCGCAATATATGTGTCAGAAAGCCGACTTCTTAAAGAAGTTATTAAAAGAAGAGACAGGAAAGTATTGGGATAAACGAGGCTTTAGCCCAGAGGAACGTAAAGTGCTTAAGGAATGCCGGGATGCTTTTGATTTGGCCTATGAGGCCTGCCTCTTAGATATAGAGTTAGGCGAGGCTATAGTGCGGGTTAATGAACATCTGAGAATTCTTCCTTATTTATCCCGCGCGATAGGCCGGTTGGCGAACGATTGCCACTTTGCTGCGCATTGCCGGGAAGAAAGGCCTTTTGCGGTAAGCCGCGCCCAGTATATTGAAGCAAGCAGGCTTTACGCAAAGTCGGCAGAATGGGGTCTGCGCTTATCTGCCGTACCTCTTAGCTATTTCAACATGGACAGGCAGAATACTCTTAGCCTGGCATTGGGTGATTTGCACTGGGCAATCGTCTGCAGGGCGAGGAGGGCGGCTTCTGAAATTACCCCCGCAGAATATCCCGAGATACTGCGCATCGCCGAACAGATGATTGATTTATTCCCCGAGTGTTACGAAATTGACCCGCAACAGTATTTGCCTGTTGTAGAGTCGGTTGTTACGCAGTTATTACGTATTATAGAAGCAATAGAGAAGCAGGCCTGGAATAATGCTGATCCGCAAGATTACGCGGTAGCGGTTGCTTTCTGTGAACTCCTGGTGCGTTTAAATACCGCCTTATTATCCCTCTGCCGCAAGGAACCCACGGAGGCAGATAATGAGATAATTACCACCCTCTATCGAGAGCTAAGCCGTGCCTATGCGTGGCTGAGTAATGCCTTTTATCATCAGGCGCGTTCTCTCCAGCAGTGTTCGGATGAAAATGCAACAGTAGCGGAGCTTTTTGAAAGGGCCGCGGTTACTGCGCTCAATGCGGCAATGGTGCAACAGATGTTCTACGCTAAGTATCAAATTCTGCGCGATCAAGATAAGGTGGCCTCTACTCTAACATTATTGGTGAAAGGCCTGTCTAGGGCTACGCATAGTATGGCCAAAAAATATAACATTACCGGCGATGAAGCAGATAAAGCGCTGTTTTGCCGCCTGAGCAGTTATCGAGATATGTATAAAAGAGAACTGAAACAGGCTCTCGTACAGGAAGAGCCCCAAAGCGAAGGGAAGAAAGGCGAGCCTTTGGCCGGTAATCTTTTCTGGCCGTTTGGTTTAGGATTAAGCGCGGCAACCATCACCACTATCATCACCACTATCACCAGTATCCTTGGCGCCTTTGGCCCGATCCTGCCGCGGCTATTAGAAGGGGTAATGTTAGCGCGCGATTATCTCTTGGCCTGCCTGCGCAGCGCCCACGGCCCGCCGTGGAAGGAGCGCTTAGCCGATTTAATCGAAAAAATCCTGCCCCGTTGGTTATTTACCTTCCAGAATGCCCCTCTAGGATGTAGCATACAGGACGCATCCGCTCTTGAGCCAGTTCAGCCCAAATCCAGAATACGCACTATCGAAGGTATGATGGATAATTATATTAAGGACAAAATATACGATATCGAAGAATCCAAAAAGCGCTTAAGGAAATTGAAAAAATCACCCCGCACACGCATCGCAAGGGAGACTTTAATTAGCATAGAGGAAGACGACTTGGAAACTTGCAGAAAAAAATTAAGGCAGGCAGAAGCAAATATCGCAGAATTAAAGAGCCATATGAGAGAGCCAACAATAGGGGAATTCATCAGGGCCTTAAGAAAAATGCCGGGCGGGGTAGAAAAAGAACTCTCTTCTTCTCAGAAACGCGCTTTAGATATTATGCAGAGGGCCCTGAAAAAATATCCCGATATTGATTTTGATTCGGAAAAGATATTCTTTATTCCGAAGTCATCATGGCTTTGGGAATTACTAAGGCTTCCTGATGCCGGGGGCATAAATAAGCCAATTTCCGACGGCAAAAACGGCACCAGTATAATCTTTATACGCAACGAACTTAAAAGCCTTTTAGTCATATTAAAAATCTTGATTCATGAGCTAGTCCATAACTATTTCTCCGTAGGCATGGCAAGGATAAAAGGTAGTGTGTCATTTTTATTTTCTATATTAGATGAGGCAATGACTGAAAAGTTAAGCATACGGATAATGGGCGATATTTGCCTTGGGGAGCCTGGTATAGAGGAAGAAATAATTGCCTACCTGCCCCGCTTACAGCGGCTTCAGCAGAGAATTTATGATAAAGATCCCAGAAAATTTGCTAGTTGGGTTTTTAGGACTTATGGATTTGAGAGACAGTTTTTAGAGGTGATTATTAATAGGTATCCGGGAGCGGAAGAAGCCGTAAATATCTTTCTTACCCAAGGCGACTCCGCGCCATTAAAAGGGATTCTTGGAAAGAGCTGGGATAAGGTTATAGAGATAGCCTGTTGCGGCGGCACTTTCCCTGCCAAGTTCTGTCACGAATTAAGTGTTTACATAATGACAAAGGCCTTTAAATATCCATCACCGGAAAAGAAATTAGACTTAGGGTCTGTGCTATTATCATTAATTTTTAAGGCAACGCAAAGCCTAACTTTTTATAATCTCTTTGCTCCCCTAGAAGGAAAGAGGAATTATGATATAGAATTTCTTAGGTTGCAGGCGGGATGCCGTTTAGTCCAAGAAATCTTAAGCCAGGATACCGACGCTATGGATGTGAGAACAGTCGGAAACTCGCTGGATAGACCAGTCAGACGGTTGCTGCGTAAGTATGTTAAAGAGGAAGTTCGGAGAGAATTAGAGAGAATTGAGCATGAGGAATTTCGGCAAGAACTCCTTGGTTTTAGAAGAGCAGCTGATAAACCGGTAAAAAAGCAGACTTTTTTAAGAGCAAGGGCAGTGGTTCCTATGCCAGAAGAGAGCCGCCTTTTAACTATGGCCACCCAAAGATATCGGGCAGAATTAGAGGCGCGTTACGGATTTTTTAGCGAGGACCATCTTATCCCGCGTTATCTGAATGATATTTTAGCCAAACTGCTTGCGGTAAGAAAACCCGCGCCCGGCATTAACCCTCATCTTTATGTCCTGCAAGAGACCCAGCATTTAATCGGCTTGGGCCTGCCGGACGGCAGTATTATCGCCAGCCTGAAATTACTCACCTACTTAAAGACCGAAGACGAAGCCGCGGTCTTCCTTGCCCACGAACTGCAACATATCTACAGCGGCCACTCGCTGGATAATCTAAGGAAGGCAAAGGGAAGCCTTTCCGGGTTGACGACTTACCTGGGCGCAGATCGTTTAAAAGAATACGAGGCTGACTTAGCGCCGGTAGTAAACATGCTTGGTGAGGCCGGATATTATCCTTTGGCCGGAGCAACTTTCTTTCAGAATCTTAAGGAATACGCTCAGCAGGGCCAGGATTGGGACGCGGTACACGGCGGGCTGGAAGACCGAAGGTTAAATATTCTTTCTTTGGCTTTTATTTTGGATATCAAAGGTATGCAGCGGTTACAGACGCCGGTTAACCCCCAGTGGCAAAAGCAGGTGGCGCAGGAACTGACAGAAGTCAAGGAAGAAGAGTACTCTTTAAAGCAACGCCTGAAAAAAATCCAAGAGGGACAGGAAGGAGATATAGAAGATTTAGTGCAGGGAATGTTAGCAGGAAATACCACTGACTTGGTTATTCTGCAGAGGGCGTTAGCCGCCAGTTACTTCAATGTGGCGGTTGACCTTTGCGATCATTTAGTGACTAAAAAAGAATCCGCAAAGGGCGGCATCAAGCTGGCTGACTTGGGCTTAAGCCCTTATCCAAAATATAAAATCGGCACTGAGTTTCCGCTCTATCAAATAGATAAAAATGGTTTTCCTGCGGCAAGACTGATAGTGGATAAGTTATTGCAGGCAATCGCCAAGAAGCTACCGCATTTATCGGAACAGGAGCGCCGGGCATTTATGGTGGTAGTTCTCTATTTTGCCATGGATGTTGAGCTCTTTCGCGAAGAAATTATCGGCCGTGATGACAGCGAGGAGAAAGAGAGATTATGCAACATACTGGACTTCCGCAGCCAAAACGGTAAATTCCTGGCCCAGGAGTTCTTTATGTATCTCTTAGGAGATAACGAGCTGGAAGGTTTCCTTAATTTATTAGATCCGGAATATTTCCGCAAGTTAGGGATTCAGTTTTTTAGCAGCCCGGAATACGGATGGGGGTTTAAAATTGTAGATTTTATCACTTATTGCGTCCGCGAGCCGGAACTATTTATTGATGCTGAAAGCGGTAATTTTGACAGTGCAAAATATTTCCGTATTTCTGAACGGCTGACAGAGCGGCTTTCTGATTTAGGCTTGGCCTTTCAGGGCGAAGAAACTGATATAGAAGACTTACGCCGCCTGCTCTTTAGCTTAGCCCTTTTTTCAAACGCCAGTTCTTTTGAAGATATCTGCGGTTATCTAGCGCAGGAGGGTTTAAACAGATGGCAGACGACTCTCTACCTTTCTTATTTTTTAAGCGACAAACGAGATTGGAGCCGGATTATTTTAGAAAGCGGCATTTTAGAAGCTGCGGACAATGATTCTTTGGCCCACTTGGCTTTGTTGCTGATTCTCTCTGGCGGGTCAGGTATCCCGAGTTATCTGGATAGCCCGGCGATTAAAAGGCACAAAAATCTATTCCAGATAGAACACATGGTATATTTCTCGTTTCGTTCTAGCGTAACCGCTCAACAGATAGAAGAGATAGATGATCCAGAGCTGACCAAGCTCTGGCGTTGGCATCAATTCGCTCTGGAAGGGTTAAAAAATTATTTTAGCCGTTATCCCGGCCAGCAGCGCATACAAGACCTTAACGCATTATTCAAGGGCCAGCCGCAGGATATCCGTGATAAGGGTTACCGTAAGCTCTGTGACAACATAATGCAGCGCGTGTTAGACAAAAATGAAATGGCGGAAGTAAAGAAAGGCCAGGAAAAAGAGCAAATAGTCATAGAGGAGAGTTTTCTGCGTGAACTCATCGCTGTAATGGCCCAGGATGATTTGCCTCCGGCAACCCTCATAGATTGCGCTAACGATATTCTCTATTTTTCCATTACTTCCTGGAATCTGTCCGGTAGGAAAGAGTTTACCCATAGCTATATTTCTCTGTTAGAGCTTATCCGGGAACGGATACCTGTTTTTAAGAAAAAGGATGTTTTAAAGACGGCGCCGTGGCGTAACCGCAAGGAAGCCTATCGCAAAGCTGAATACTTGCTTACGAAAGACGCGGTGCGCATCCTGGCTAAGTTATTAAAAGCGGGTAAAGCCGAAGAGTCCTGGTTATTCCTGGAGCGGATAAATAGATTATGCGTCATAAATATCTTTGCTTTAATTACTGCGCCGGATTTACTTAATGCCCTTGAACAAAGAAGCCTTATTGATGAGACAGAGGAAGTCATCTCCGGGATGTATCCGCAGGTAAAAGGTAATCTTAAGCGCTTCCTGCTTTTAACCTGCTTGTTCTCTGACCCGGATATCAAAAGAAAGGTAGCAGATTATGCGCGGGGCGCTTTATTGAAAGGAGCTGATTTTAATGCTGCTTGGGAGATTGTTTTTGGCCAGGAGGAGGAAGAAGGCCAAGGCGCCAGATTAGGAAACAGCATGGAAGTATTCATAGAAAAAATTGCCCAGACGCCGGTGGAGCTAGAGAGAATAAGGGAGAAATTCCTGGCTTTATACCGCAGCCAGGCCGCAGAAGAGAAAGCCAGCTGGGGCGTATTTATCGACGCCTTTATTAAATTCTGTTTCCAGCACAATCAGGAATTCCTGCTGGCTGCTTTAAGCAGCAGTAATGACGAATACGAACTGTTACGTTTTGGCTTGTGGGAATGGTGGCTCAGGACGGTAGACAGCGGAATATTAAGAGAGTCGCTGGAGCCGACGGGCTTAGATTATTTTGATAAGCCAGAAGATATCCTACATTGGACAGAAGAAAAATTTCCCGCTGATGACTTATTGAGGAATATGTCTGACGATGACGAGGACAGACATGTCAAAAAGGCAAATAAAACCCAGGCCCAGCTGATCAATCTTTTATCCGTCAGCGAGCTCATCGAGCGGCTCTATGACAGCGATGTTTTAGAGCGCCAGATGCTGCTGCGTAAGGCCTTAACCGATCCCGCCAACGGAATCCTTAATCATCCCGGGCAAGTAGAAGAGCTGGCCGCTCAGTTTATCGAGCATCAGGTAGAAGTATCCGAGGCGCATGAAGCGGCAGTTGAGCGGATAGTCAAGGCCTTTATCAGCGTTTCCTCTAAAGAAGACCTTTATTTTCTTTTAGCGCCGATTTTAGTCAAGGCTATCTTTGGGCGTCCGGAAAATAGGGTGAACGATTTTGCCGAGCTTGTACGGGATTTCTTAGAGAATACGCGTGATATACACGGAGAGGTGCGCTATGAAGGGGTTTGGGATGCTAGATTACACTGCCCCTGTGCCGGTAAGGATGGCAGAGAATATGAAACTCAGGGTGACTGCCTGGTGGCTAAAGCCAGCCGCTATGCTTTTTCTGCTCTTGGTCAGGTAGAAAAATTACTTTCGGCAGAACAGGCTATTTTTGTCGAGCTTCCCGAGGAATGCCGCCATCCGCCACAAACGCAGAAACTCTCCGGGCCGACGGCAATTATCCGGGTTGCCGAGCATTTTGGCGCCCTCGGCGTGCGTTGCCTGCAGGTTTTAGGTCAGTATATAGATATACCGCCAGCGGTTCAGGAAGAATTTTCCCGGGTTTATGACGATATCCACGGCCAGTCTAAACTTTCCGCCCATGAGACCATTAAGAGGGAAGCGCCCGGGCTTTTAGGCCCCGAAGACCGGTTAGTAGAGCGTATCGGAGGCGGGTCATTGGTGAGTGTTTATCTGGTAGAAGAAAAGAGCGGCAGAAAGTATATCCTCAAAGTTTTAAACCCCAATGCCGAAGCGCGGATCAGAGAAATGGCGGCCTTGCTTAAAAAGACTTTAGATTTACTCATCGAGCAGGAGCCGGAAAATAAAATCTATGTTATGTTGCGGGATAGCGTGCTGCCGGATTTGGAGCGCTGGTTAATCAGCGATATCAATGATACCCGCTTCTTAGAAAATGACCGCCGCTTTAGAGAAAGATATAATGGCTGGCGGCCAAAGGGTTTCCGACTCTCGATTTATGTACCGCAGAGTTTTGAGCCTAACTACCGTTACCTCAAGCGCGAAGAATATATCGAGGGGGTCAATCTTACGCAGCTTAAGATCGGGGAGAGCACGGATTTAACCCAAGGAGTGGTGGCGCAGGAAGATTACCGGCAGATAGTCAGTTTGATTATCCGGAATTACTTAGAACAGCTGGGCGATGGGTTGGGCTTGGTGCATTCCGATACCCATGAAGGCAACTTCCGCATTACCCCTGACGGCCGGGTAGCCATTTTGGACCGCAACTTCTACCTCGAATTAGGCGCGCAGGAAAGAGAATTAATGCGCGGCCTGGCAAAATTATCCGGCGCCGGCGCTAAAATCAATCAGCTCCTGGATTACCTTTTTGGCTTAGCCGAAAATCAACCGTTAAGCAGCCAGCGGCAAGCGATTGCGCAGGAAGTAAAGCAGTTAATGGATAATGCTGCTCAACAAAATAGGCTGGAGAGCTTGGCTTCCGGACAGAGTTTATCCGAAGTAGTGGTTTGCCTAAAAAAGCACGGCGTATTTATCCCGCTTCAGATCACCCTCTTACTGAAGAATTTATATTTCTTAAACCACTTAGCGCAAAAAGCCGGCTTTAGCAGTATTATCGAAGCTTATCTTTATGTCCCCGGTTTATTGGGTAAAATTGCTACCGGCCTGAAAATGACTATGTTGGGACGATTAGCGGGAGCGGATGGGTACTCTGCCCAAAGTAGAGAGCAACCTTTACCGGATAAAAATACCCCTGAGCAGGCAAAAGGGGACGTTTTCTGGCCGTTTGGTTTAGGATTAAGCGCGGCAACCATCACCACTATCATCACCACTATCACCAGTATCCTTGGCGCCTTTGGCCCGATCCTGCCGCGGCTATTAGAAGGGGTAATGTTAGCGC
The DNA here is from genome assembly GCA_964545575.1 of uncultured Planctomycetales bacterium. Lineage (GTDB taxonomy): Bacteria > Omnitrophota > Gorgyraeia > Gygaellales > Profunditerraquicolaceae > CAZJFL01. The sequence continues at coordinate 179,847 of CAZJFL010000001.1, read as the reverse complement.
GCGATTATCTCTTGGCCTGCCTGCGCAGCGCCCAGGGCCCACCTATCGCCGAAACCATCGCTACGCTTATCGAACAAATCCTACCCCGTTGGTTATTTACCCTCCAGAATGTCCCTGCCGGATGCAGCATAAAGGATGTAAGTGATACAGAGGAAGCAGGCTTAAAGCGTATCGCCATAAGGTTATTAAAGCCCTTACCCGAAAGCGGACGTATCGGCCTTGAGCTTGCTTTACAACGGCTCGGTTTTAACTCCGCTGAGATAAAGCGTATCTGTAAAGAAATCCATCAAGGCTTAGGCTTGAATTCTGGAGTTCATTTTACCAGGTTGGTTATTCAATGGGATTCGCCGCAGATAGTAAGAATCTTAAGCTATCTTATTGCCGAATTAAAGAATTTGCCTGTGGGGCGAAAACGCTTTTGCCTTAACCGTCCTGCTCTACCGGAAGATAAAAAAGAAGGCGCTGTCCAGTTAAGCGAAGAAGAGAAACTAAAGCGTTTAGCCAGAGAGTTATTCAGCTCTCTGCTTCAAGGAATAATTGCTTTTGAGGCAGATTTACATGAACATGGTTTTACTAATCGGAAAGCCCACAATATACTTTTGAAAATTAAGCAGATATTGGGGATACCGGCTGCAGCGCGTATCATGCCCGGTAGAGAGTTTGACTGGGAGGCAAAAGAAGTCCAATCAGCATTAGAATATATCTACGCGGAATTAAAGAATTTGCTTGAAGCAGGGGGTCTCTTTTGGCAAAAGCAGAAAGAAGAAGCCACCGTTCTGCCAATTCCAGCCTTCGGGGATCGCTATATCAAGCCAGATATCAAGCCGACTAAGCGCAATATTTCTTATGAGCCAGCTCTTCCGGTGCATTATTCTACGAGGTTGGGGCTGGGGCTAGTGCTGCAGACGCGTCAAGATTTGAGCCTAAGGCAGATGTTGGTGCAAAGGCTAGAAATAAGAATTCTGCAGCTACGCCTGGAATTGGAAGGTATTTATAAATATCTGGCAGAGGTAGTTCCTAAAATTTGCCGCCGGGCCGCACGAAGGACGGGAGGGCTGAGGCGTTATCAGAGACACGGTTTAGATTTTGAGTATAGCGTAATTAAAAAGAAGGATTATCAAGACGAGCCTTCATTCGAGCTCTTCTGGAAAGAATTAGGGGGCCTGGCTATTTTTATTGACGGACGCTATTTTCTATTGGTAGACGGAGATTTGTTTCCTGATGAGTTTATAGGATATGTTGCGCTACATGAAAAAGGGGAAGAGCTTTTTGGCGACCACCAGTTAGCTACAAGATTAGAATTTGCTATTTGCGCAAAGGAGAAGAAGACCGAGGTTTATTTAGATTGGCTGGAGCATAATTTCCGGGCTAAGTTTGCCAATGCCTTTACCTATGTGGAGGGGTTTGACCATCCCACGCCTGAGGAGGTAAAAAAATCCGATAACTTCAAAGCCCACCAGGGCCGCATTACAGAATCGAATGAATATAGGTTAGCCAAAGATATGGCTGATACTTTTGAATGGTCCGTAAGCGCCTTGAAGATATTCTATGCTTATGAAGAAATCAATAAACTGGCAGAAGATATTTTAAAAGCCGTTCTTAATGAAATAGGCGCCCTGGTTGACAATTGGAACCTTGATGGTTCTTTCTGTGATTTTGCAAAAGCGTTGGATAAAAAGATAGAAGAGGCGGTCGCTAAAATCATTACTCATAAACTTACCGGAAGGATCAATCTCTGGCGCATGCGGGCAGCTGTAAAGGAAGAGGCGGTGATGGTAGGAAATAAACTATTTGCCTTATGGGATAAATATAAGCAAAGAGCTTCTGTAGATTTTATCAGCGAGGAAGGACAAATCAGGCGCTTAGGTTTTATAAATCTTAAGATGGGCGCTCCGTATAGCGGCATAATAGGCGCTTTAGAGAAAATGCAGAATGGATTACCTGTGCAGCCATTGCCCGGCGCATCTATACTGTTGGCGATAAACACAATCATTGAAAAGCAAAAGGAGTATTTGGAAAATGGCAATATGGTTTCGCTTTGCCCGCTTTATATGCGCGATATCGCAGAGGCCATAGGTTTTAATTACACCACGGTAATTAAGCTCTTAAAAGGAATAAAGGAAATAATGTATAAGGGTAAAGTTTATCCTCTTTCGCTGTTGGTTCCTGGCACGGGATACGGCTATTTACAGGCCAGGGATATAATTCAAGAGATATGCCGTGAGCAGGGCTGTAGCGCCGCCCAATTAGTACCGTCTATGATAGCCGGTTTATTTAGAGAAAAATGGTCAATAAGAATGGCGGGAAAGTCGAACGTCGATATCGCCCCAAGGACTATTAGGAAATATCTGCTTTTATTTCAGAAAGAAACATCCGCTCCTGCGCCGGATAAAGATACCCCCGGACAGGCAAGAGGCAGCGTGCAATTATTTGATTTGGGGCTGCTAGTTATAGGAGTAATTTTATCGGTTTATTATATCTGCTATAATCCGCAAGGCCAAGAGTTAGCGCGCAGCGCCTATGAATTTATCGCCCACGGCGGAATAATGCAATTTTTAGTTCAGCCACTCGGAGAACACCACTTATTGACTCTGGCGGCAGCTATGGTCATGCGTACCACGCCGTACCCGCAGGATCTCGTGGGCGCTAAGCTGAACGGCCTGCCGCACTTTAAAGAATTTAACTGGAAAAATGTAAAACGCGGCCTGCTGCTTGAAAAAATATTGACAAGTGGTGAATTGGCGCGCTATCAACAGGTATTTGCGAAATTGAGCGCTAAAAATGCGGTCAAAATAAAGCACTTTACTATTCTCTTGGCGCTTTTTGTTTCCGGAAGGCTTCCTTATCGCTTAAAAAATACTACCTTTAGCATCAGCCGCCTGACCGGGATGAAGCCGAATGATGTCGAGGCATTTATTTACCGCCAGAGGCGCAATGAACCGGGCTGGGGTTATATTCAGCAAGGCCCTTCGCCTTTTCATCTGAGCGGGAAAGGAGAGGCGTTGGTAGCGGGAGTATTGAGCGGTAGGGTAACTGCGTATGCCTTGGAGCTTGAATTTAAAAACCCTGATCCCCGGCTGCAAGATATCCGGCCGGTCCCGGCGCAACTGGAGGGGCTATGGAAAAAATATATGGCTTTACCCGAAGCATTAAGAAAACAACTTAAAGTTTTACCCAGCTGGATGAAAGTGCTTTTGGGGATTAATTTTGGCCTCAGGGAGAGAAGGGAATTATCCCAGAGCCTAAAGATAAGTTACGGAAGCCTCCAGAATATGCTGGCTAAACTTCAGGAATTACGCTTAATTGACGCAGCAAGGCAGTTAACTGCCAAAGGCCAAGAATTAGTCAGCTTAATAGAAGCAGGGCAGTTTGATACCGCTGCTGCCGGAAGATTAAAATTGATTAAGGGAAAAAGAGTAACTAAATGGGGCGCAAAATACCGGAAAAAAGTGATTACTCTGGAGCAAGCCAGAGCGCTGGTGAAGAAGTTAAAAGGACAGAAAAGAATGCAGGTATACGTTTACTTTTTAGCCGGTTTAAGCGCGCAAGAGATAAAGGAAGAATTGGGATTGCCTTCGGCGCAAGCGGTGCGCAATGATTTTATGGGACTAAGGAAGTCCGGGATTTTGGCAAAAGGAAAACATCTTTCGGAGGCGACTGAAGCAGGTTTAAGATTACTCGGATTTTTACAAAATAATAAGAGTGCTCCTGCGCGGGAAGATTTGACTGCCTTGGGCTTAGTGATCAGGGCCGCCTCTCGCCCTCGCCAGACTTTGGAAACTTTAATTCGAGAATTGCCCGGGCGCCTAGAAGGCATGGAAGCAATATCGCCACATTTACAAATCGCCCGTTGCGATTATTATCTTGGGCGGTTGAGACGCTTGTTAGACAAAGAGGAGTCGCCGCGGGTTTTAGCTAGGGCAGACGCCTTAGTGGCACAATTGCGTAATAAGCTGATTGCGCTTGGCGCAGAGCGGCAAGCCAAGAGATTACGCGTAAGACAGGAGATGAAAGATGAGGTATTTGTTCACATTGTAGTTCGTAAGTTACGGCAGGCAAGATTAGACCTGGAAGAAGCAGTGCAATATTTTCCGCTGCAGCGGTTAAGAAGATATCAGGTTATGCTTAGACGCCTGGAGTTGCCGGTAGCCGAAGAAAAGAGATTGGCGAAAATTAAGGCTGCTGTTTTAGAAGAGTTGCGCCAGCTTAAGATCGACCTTGGGCAGTTAATCCGTGACACAGAAGAGATTATCAGTGAGGAACGACAAAAAAGAGAAGCTGCAAGAAGAGCCATAGCGCAAGAGAAAATAGAACAGAAAAGGCTTGAATTAGAGAAGCGAGAGCAGGCAAGGCAAAAACGGGAAACTCAAAGGCAGGCCAAGATAGCTGAAATGAAATTTAGGATGGTAGTTAAAAGACAGGCAGCGGCGGCATTCCGCAGGACAGGGGAACAATTAGCCAGATATGCTACCAGAGAAGCAGCTACTCAAGAAGCAGCCAAGCTAAAATTAGCCCGGCAAGAAGCAGCCAGGCAAGAAGCAGCCCGGCAAGAAGCAGCCAGGCAGCAAAGCCAGCGAGGACAAGCAGCGCAGCAGAAGACGCCACAGCAGAAGGCGTCGAAAGCAAAGGCGCTTACTCCGACGCAACAAATCCGCGGGATAATTTCCGAAGCGCACGAAGCCATAGTGCGGCAGGATTTTCCCAGGGCATTAGATTTATTCAGCCGGACAGAAAATATTCTGGAGGCTTTAGCCCCTAATTTAAGGCGCCGATTAGCGAAAGAAGTGTTAGAAGAATTAACAGTAGTGATAAAAGAGATTTGCTCTATACTTGCCGATGCCGAGGAGAGTAGTTTAAGATATGAAACATTTATGCCTATAAAGGAAGACTTAAGACATTTAGCCTTTATATTGGCAGGATTAAGAAACGGCAAGCAGCACCCGCATCCGGAAAGCGTCAGGGAAAAAACTCAGCCGCAGCCTACGGCAGCAAGGCGCCCGGTTCCGGATGACGCGACATCAGAAGATAAGCAGCTTGATGTTGACCGCAGCGTCCGGCCATTTAACGCCGACGGCGAATACAATGACGATAGCGTCCTTGCCTGCGGTTTAGGCGGGCTGGAGGTTTTCTGGCCGCGGCTTTCTACCGGCAAAAAAATTATCTTTCTGATTACTGCGCTTGGCGTTTTTGCGGCTTTATGCTGGTTCTTTTCCGGTTTTATGCAGCAGTGGTATAAGCTATTTGGTATGGGATTGGGTTGCGCAGCAGCTTCGGTAGCTGAAACAGCGTCGCAAACGCAAAGGCCGCGTTATCTTAAGCAAAGGCGTTTTACGGAGATTCTCACTCCCGCAGGCAAATCTCTTTACAAATCCAGCTGGGGCGTTTCAGCTACCCGCTGGGAGGAGCTTAATAGGCTGCATAAGCAGCTCATTTTGCGCACCCGGCTGCCGGGATTGACGCGGCTGGGGCGTTTTGAATTTGCCGACCAGAATTTCAATAACTTTAAGCGTTTTGCGGGACAGGATATTGAAGCTTATTTTGAGAAAGGGATATTATTCTGGGTGAGGCTGGCGGCGGATAACGAAAAAAGAGAAGATTTAAACCTTATGCGCGATGCCGCGACTAAAGAGATAATCGGTTCTTTCCCGAGCAATAAGAGAAAGGTAATGCTCTCCTTGCACCGGGGGAAGTTTGCCGGGCGGATTATTATTTTGCAAGGGCCCACACTAAAATTAAACAGAGAGGGCAGGATTGCGATTGAGCGCCAGATATACGTTTCCATTCGCCATTACGGCGCTACGCTAAGAGTCTGGATTGAAAACGGAAAAACCATAAAGATCGAGGCTGCAGAGACTGATACCGCTCGGGCAATAACGCGCTTTTATCCTACGCCGCTCAGAAAAGTACGTGGGCTGCTAAGTAGGGAAATGCTCTTAGATGCTATTGCCCGGGTAAAGCTTTTAATGCGGCCTTCTTCTAGTAAAGAAGCGCAGCATTTATACCAACTATGGGATTTCCTTTCCATCATTACCGTAGAGGAGATTAACCGTTATTTTAGCAAAGGTATTTTTTACCAGGTCCGCTCCCTTATCGGCCGGCTTGAAGATGCAATTTTATCCGCTCTGTTTGCGCAGCTTATCCATAAAATTCAGGCCTTGCGTAAAGCCGGGCTTACAAAAGAGGCATTTCCGGCAAGATTGACGTCTCTTATAGATGAAACGATAAGAGAAGCTACGCAAAGGCCTTTTGCCCCCGAGAAATTACGCGCTTTAGGCAGGCGCCTGAGGGACGTCAGGGTATCTTTCGGACTGCCTGTTTCTATTTCCGAAAGAGACGCGGCATTTAAAACACAATTTCAGAAGCTGTTAGAATTTCCCTGGGATAATAAGATGAAGGGCTTATTGCACAACGCGTTTTTGCTCTTGCCGCTGATAGCAGTATTAGAGGGATATGCGCTCAACGGGCCATCAGCTTATTTCAGCGCATCCGAATTATGGAATTATCTGGATATGACATATGATACGCGTCCTTGGCGGGCATACGGCGTATTATTTAATTATAAGATTAGAGTAGAACAGGTCTTAAGGAACCTTGTAGGGGAGAGATTGGCAGCGAGAATAGGATTTGTTTATACGCTTTGCCCGCAGATAAAAGAAAAAGTCCTTGGCTACCTTGCCGATACTAAGCAGGAGCCAAATGATTTGTTGATAAGCTTAGGATATACTCCGAAATTTGAAGAATTTACTTTTGAGCATGCGGTAAAGGGGCTCGGTTTAAATACAATAGAGGCGGTAGTCTTGGGGCGTCTTTTTCCTGCTGAGCAGGGTGTTTTACGGGAAAAGAAGACTATCGCGAGGCTGGCGGTAATTATCGTTTTGCTTGCCATTGCCAAAGGCAAGCGCAATATATTTGAGATTTACAGGTCTACAGGAATGAAGCGGGCAATTGTGCGATACACCCTACAGAAGATGGTGCGTGACGGTTTTCTGCTCTCTAATCCAGAGGATACCTATTGTTACGCTTCTCAGGAGATCAAGGATTTTGTCTCTGAAAAAATACTAAAAAGCGCCTCTTCCCCGGCTGATCTTGATGCGCTGTTTAAAGCATTGGCAGACCAGAGGCCGCTGATTGCCGGATTCAGAAAGCTTTGGGCTAAATATGCGCTTTTAGTCGATACTACTCCTCTAGAGCGCAGGCGGATACGCAGGAGCTTGGAGGTATTTATCAAAAGGGGCCTGGTGGTAAAAGAGGGTAGAGATTATGCGCTTTCTGCTCGAGGTAATAAAGTTATGGAAGCCATTGATTCAATGCGCGAAGAAGAGATTGCCGGCGCGCTTAAAAGCGCAAGAGTAACATCTGTCCAGAGGGCCAGCTTTCTTTCGGATGATGAATTTACGGCTATCTTTGAGAGCGGCGTAATCTATAAGCTTCCTGTGCTACACACATTATCAACAAGAAGGCTGATTATATTTTTAGCTGTTGCCAACGGAAGGAGTAATTCAGAAATCATAGAGTTGTTGAAACAGTACGGCCACCCCCTTAAAGGCCGGGGGAAAACAGGTGACCTTAAGCCACTCCACCTGCATTTAGAGAAATTAAGCAAGCTAGGGTTATTGATCAGGCAAGGGGGTGGGCGAAACTTAAGCCAGAAAGGAATAGGCTTGCTGCATTTTTTCCTTCTGGTTTTTGAAGAGTTGCGCAATGGAAGAGAAGTTACTGCAGAATACCTGGCGGATAATTTAAGGGAATTGGGGCTTGAGTCTGTTTCTGCTGCTAGGCGAAAGCGCGCAAAAAAACCTGTTATGAAAGTGGGACTTCGCAGGAGGGGCGAGTGTAATATAGCAGAAGTATATCGTCATGAACTGAAAACCGTTCCTCGCTTGAGTGACGAACAGTTAAGCGCAGCAATTACTGAGTTGCTTAAAGGTAACGGTAAAGAGTTTAGAGAGTTGCTTATCTGTCATTATCTGCCGCTGGTCATTCAGGTGTTTGAAGAGATCATTCATCCGCGCGGTTTAAGGGAAGAGGAATTAATCGGTATTGGAAACTTGGGATTAATGTCCGGTATTGATAAGGCATCAGACGAATACAAGCCCGGAGAAGGCGGTTTTGAGGAATACCTCAAGGGGGCGATTAGAAAAGCTATTCAGGATGCGTTCTACTGTCGCGGTATAGCCTTCCGGAATAACCCTGTATCTTTAGATATGTGCGTGGAGGGGTTCGACGAAGACGGTAAAGATACCTTGGAAGAAACAATGCCCGGCAGGGATTATGGTTATAACAGGGCGCTAGCCAGAATATTCGATACCTTCAGGAGAGAACTTAAAACTAATGGTTTTACGGTTCAGGAACGGAAAATTTTCCTTGATTGGCTAAGGGGCTTTCTGCTCGGCTTCGAAGAAGACGTAATCATGGATAAATTGGTAAAACGTCATCATATTGACAGAGTCGAGATACTGCGGATTATCCGCAAGGTAAAGAGGGAGGTCAAGGGCCTGGTTATGCAACATTTTAACTGGAGGTATAGAAGCTCCCGCAGAAAAAGAAGAACTGAATCGGCAGGCGCTGTTTTTTGTGCCGGTGCCGGCCCCCTTGGTTTGGCTATGCTTGTCTATTTAACCGCTTATAATTATCGCGACGAGATTATGCGCTGGAGCATTTGGAACAAAGCCCCGCCGCTTGAGTTTATCCGCGACAAAATTTTATCCTACCTGCTTTATCCGGAAAAGTTTTTGGCAAAGTTTTCTTTCGCTTATTCCCCGAATGTCTTATTTACCTTCCCGCCGGTGCCGGCAGTTTCCTCCGTTAATCGAAAAGAGCCTCATAGGCGCCAAAGATTACAATGCCGGGCTAAAAATATAGAGATTCTCCGGAGCGCCTTTGTCAGGCAGCGCCTTTCTCCCGTAATGATCAACAAGATTATAAACAGCCTTGCCGGTTTTATTAACCCGGCTAATACCAGAGAGTTCCGTGACTTGAAATGGAGTAATTTTGTTAAATGCAGTTACTTAGATAATATCCAGTTAAAGGCGTTACAGAAAATAGATTTTTTGTCAAGCGATGAGTTTATCAGACTCGTCCAGCCGGATAAAGTAGCTGAGGCCTTTAGGATTAATGCCAAACTTTTAAGAATGGGCAAGGCCAGTTTGACCGTCCGTCAAACTGCCGCGGCTTTATCATGCGGATATTCTATAGAAGTGGTGTGTAAATGGCTGAGGATTTTTGAGCGCAAAGATGTATTACTCTGCATCACCAGCCCCGACCCGGAAGCCAAGCTTATAGAAAGGCAAATCAGCAGTATAGAATCATATATGGGTAGAATAAGCCAGATTAGCCCGGACGCTTCCCGTAAGCCCAGAGCTAATAAGTGGAGATTCATCTATTTTGTAGAGGATATGTTAAAGCGGCTTTTAGAATCAGAGATGCGTTTCGATGCTGCCCGGAGAAAAAGAATAGATTCTATAAAGAAAGGTTTTAATGGCGTGATTCAGGAAGAAAAAGAGGCGTTTTGTAAGCAATTGAGGGAGGTTTACAGAAAAGAGGGGCATGTTTCAGCGTATATTATTCAAAACAAATACCATAGATTGGAAAATTGGTACAGGCATTTGCTAAGGCTGGAAATATTTAAGGACTTTGATGCTGCAGTAGCGGAGGCGGGTATTGAACGTACTGACGCAAGGACGCAAATGACGAAGTGGACCTGGCCATATTTTTGCGCAGAATTGGATAAGACCATACAAAGGCTGGGAACCACGGATTATGATGCGATTTATGATAGTTATTCTGGGCTTATGGGCGCCTTCGTATATCATAAGCATTATGGTTACCCAGATTGGTACGCGCTTTTGGAAGCCAGGGGGTATAAGGCCATACACATTAAGTGGACAAAGGAAAGATTTATCCAGCAGTTAGCAGAAGAATTTAAAAAGAACGAGGGATTCCGCAATAACCTTGTTTTGGAATATCTCAGGGATAATAAAATGCGTTATGATATACAAAAAGCCTGGTCCAGTAATCATAAAGAATGGAAAATAAAATGGGAGACGGCTATGCGCCGGGCAGCGCGCTTAGCCGGCTTGAAATATAAACCTCTGCCCCAAGAGAAAGATAGATGGAAAAGGAAAGAATATGTAGTCAGTAAAGCTATAGAGGAGATTTCCAAAAACCTGACTCTTAGCATCCAAAATTTAGGCTTTACTTTTCGCGGCAGGTTCTATTGCTTCATTAAAGAAGCAAGGACCAAGGTGGTAATGTATAGCGGTTGGCGGGATTTTATAGAAAAAGAGATCTGCGCGGATTATGAGGGATTAAAAGCTATCCTTGGTAAGCTTAGAATGGCTAAACAGCTCCAGCAAGCGCCCACGCAGCAGGCAAACGGCAAGAAGACTCTGGAGGAATTAAGGGCGGAATTGGCGCGCTATCAGCAAGCCAAAGAGATTTTGGAAACCATCATTCCTGCTGAGAAGGCGGCATTCTTTGGCCGCTACATTAAGTTGCAAAAAATAGCGGCAGAATTACGGAAGTCCGAGGCCGAAGCAGCTATTCTCATCAGCAAAATGGAAATGATTATCCTTATTCGCGAAGGCTTAGCAGCGCTGGTCAAAGATCCAGAGGCAGCCCTCGGCAAATTTAGGCAAGCACAGGCAATATTGGACAGCATGCCTCCCCGGGCCTTCTCCACTCATCAGATTAATGGTGCCAAAATGACCTGCCAACAGGTAAAGGCGATTTACAGGACAACGATTAATAACCACATCTTAACAGCAGAAATAGATATTGCTATTAACGCAGGGATATGGCAGCTTCAGCCCGATGACCTTCTAGTAGAACCGGATATCGCAGAAGCAGTAGCTAATTTTGACCGGGCAGCAAGGCTATTGTGCGGGATTAGGATATCAGCTGCGGATAACGGCGGGCTGCGGGAAAGGATTGCCCGCTACAGAGAAACGATTGGAGACCTTAGAACAACGGCTTTTAGGAAAGCCAAAGAGAGGGAACGCGCCAGAATGACGCGCCACTTTGAATTAGAAGGCTTTGGTTTAGGCTTAAGCGCGGTAACCACCACCACTATCATCACCACTATCGCCAGTATCCTTGGCGTCTTTGGCCCGATACTGCCGCGGCTCTTGGAATGGGTAATGTTGGCGCGCGATTATTTCTTGGCCTGCTTAAGGTCAGCCCAGGGTTCGCTGTGGAAGAAGCGCTTAGCCGATTCGATCAAGCGATATCTGCCGGATTATCTCTTTACTCTGTGCGATGTTCCTTGCGGATTAAGTATAGATATCAGGGGATATCCTGCCGATGGGCAGAAAGCGTTTAAGCTTTATGTTCACGACTATGATGATAATCTGGCGGATTTTCGTGAGGCGATTTCTCCGGAAATGCTGGCGCTGCTAGTTAACGCATTAGAGCAGGAAAGCCACCTTGCCGTGCTTACCGGCCGGGCAATGGGGCTAGTAGGAAGCATGCCGGGTTTAAAAACCTTATTCTGCGACCGCATTCCCCTGAAGGCCAGAATCAAATACCGCCGGCAAATCCATATTCTCACCGAAGGCGGCGGCTGTGTCTGGCATTTTGACCAAAAAGGAGATTTGGTTTTAGATAAAGATTTAAGCCGCCAAATGCCGGATGATTTAAGGCAGCGGATAGTTGGCGAGATAAAAAATACGGCGCGCAGCTTAGGCCTGGAAAAATCTCTAACCTCGGGGGGATTAGAGGTGCACGAAAAATATTCAGAGGCTTCGTTATTCTTTACTAAAGAAGAGTTGCGCGCTAAATTGTTGCGCTTTGTCGAGTTACTGAAGGTATGCCTAGAAGGCCTTCAAGGGTTGAATATTGTCTATTCCTCAGTTGCCGTGGATGTGGCGCTGGTGGATAAAAAAGATGCGGTAGCCGCTTTAGCCAAACGCCTGAAAATTCCGCTGGCAGAAGTTTTTGTTTCCGGCGACGGGCCGAATGACTTCGGGATGCTCGGCCTGCCGCAGGTTACCGCGGTCTATTCCGGAAGATTAAAGGAAAACCAGTTGCCTAAGGAGCTAAAGGGCAAAGTGATTTTTACTCCGCTGCCCGGGCCGCAAGGATTAAGGCAGTTGTTAGAGTATATTCTTGCTCAACCGGAATTCCTTAAGCAGTTTAAGGCAGCCTTGGGTGCGATGGAAGAGGCCCGCCGTTTAGAAGCGCAAGGCTCTTCTGATCAGGAAAACATGGCTATGCTTTGGGCCAGCACCTTAAAGACCAGCCAGGATGCTTCTTTGTGGAGCCAATACGAGGCTTGGGCTAAGGCCAGAAAAATAAATCAGCAGCCGGTCCCGCGCCCGATTTTAGATATTATTCTCGGGGCGGTAAATATTGTCTTCGAGTTGCCGGATGAGATTTTATTATTAGAGATTCAGCAGAGGGCAGAGGGATTGCATTTATCCGAATTATCCCGGGTAGTAGCAGAGGCAGCTGAAATATTAAATGTAGAGCTTGAATCCGAAGAAGAGCAGCCAGACGATGATAAAGATGCCAATGCGGTTGATGACGAGGTAGAGCCGGTGGTTTTAGAAGATGAGGGAGACGAGGAAACACCGGAAGCTAGAGAATTAGAAGGCTTTCAATTAGTGGATAGCAGTGGCAAGAGCATCAGAGACAGCGATACCGATACGGGAATCCTTGATTCCCAGAAGACGCTTAGAGATTTGCGCAAGATGATCAGGCGTTTAAAAAAGCAGGACCGCTGCTTGCGGAAATTGCTGGAAGGATTAGTTGCCAGGCTGGAGAGATTGGTTCCTGAGCTGCTTCTGCCGGAGCAGGCGCCGGAACCGGAAGAGCAAGATGCGAGAAGGATTAATTTAGAGGCTCTTGCAGAGGCGATGGGGAGGGCGGGCATTTCTCTCAATATCTGCGGAACGGTAAGCGCGCGTCTTGACTGGTCTGATCTTCAATTTTTCCAGAGTCTTAAATTTAACCCTGCCCTGGTTAAGGGGATGTTAGTAAGGTTAACCTTGGATCCGGAAATTTTTAAACGAGATAAACTTGTGAAAAAGTTTATTCGGGAAGTACAAATAAAGCTTTTCCGCGAAAGCACGATTAGGAGTAGAAGATTTTCTTTAAAACAAAAAGCAGAAGCAGAATTTAGAAAGAAGTTCTATCGGGCGTTGAGAGCCGAGAGGTTGCCTAAAACATTAGCGCAGCAGATTATTGATAATCTAACCGTGGTAGCTAATGTTGCGGGCCAGCGCAGGGTAAAAGAGCTAAATAAAGCAGCTTATTTTCGCCAGAAGTATGTTGAGAACGGTTTAATTTCGCGTCCTGACAGGCAACGTATAAAATACAATAATACAGATTGGCTGGGCAGTAAGGCGTTTAAGGTTTTTACGGGAAGATTAAAAGCCGGCTTGGCGGCTTTAGATGAAGCCAGAATAAAGTATAGGGATGCCTGCCGGATTATCAGTTATGGCTGGACCTCTGCCGCGATAAATAAGGCAATCAAGAAGAGTGGCAAGCCAATAGATATTTCTTCAGCAGTTAAAATGATTATTCAGAAAAAAAGCAGAGGGGCTCTTATCCTAAGACCATGGCGGTTAAAAGCGGCAAGTGCTAAATCCGCTGCGCTGGAGGATTTCGGATTTGCCTTCATTGCTTTTCTGGTGGCGGCCGGCTTCGTATACAGCGTCCCCCAGTTAGGAAAAATCTGTTTAGGTCTGACAGTATTAGTTGCTTTGGCCGGTCTGGTTTTTGTAGTAAAGGGCTTATTTGTGCTGCGGGCATTCCGGATCTATGCCAAAAAAGCCGGTTTGATTAAAGGCCCGCCTGCGTTAACTACTTATATTGCTACGCCCGAAGGACAACATCCCGCGTTCCAATACCTGCCGAAAATATTCCAGATTTCCATCCGAGATTACCATGAGCCGCTACATCGCAAATATCAAGGTTTCTGCGGCGAATTCCTTGCCCGCTTTAATGAACTGCGCGGAATGGTTCAAACCGTTTTTAAATCCCAGCGTAAGCCTACCTACTATGCTTTTGCGGCGGCAGCGGTTTTGTGCGCTTTTGTTTTCGGCTGGTTGCTGGTTTCTGATTCCTTAATGCTGAAATTATGGCCTTATTTTACTGTTTTTAAAATTACTCTTACTCAGAGCGGCACCTGGCAATTTATCGCTCGAGATTTAGCCGCTTTGATTACGCGCCCGGCGATACCGTACTTTATCTTCTTTGCCTTAGTTTTCTTAGCGCTGGCCTACGGGCTCTTTACTTTCTTCAGGGACAGTTCTCGCGCCAAAGCAGGACCAGGCCCTGTGCCAATCGGAGAAGCGTCCCCTGAAGGGTTATCCCCGAACAGTTCCTTTAAGGCCGTAATTTTTGACTGTGATGGCGTGATCATCGATACCGTTCAGGAGCATTTCCAGGCTTGGCGGATGCTCTCTGAGGCCCACCGCGGCCCGGAAGTAACTATGCAATATTTTCAAGAGCGGCTTAACGGTAGGAAAGAAACTACTTCTATAGAGATGATGTTTCCCGGATTGGCTGATGCTCAGGTTTTACTGATGGCTCAAGAGCGGCAGAAATATTATATGCAGCTACTAGAGTTAAGAGGCGTTAATAAAATCCAGGGAACGTTTGCGCTAATAAGCCGGCTGCGCGAGGCAGGGATTAGGCTGGTGGTTGGTTCTGGCTCTGATGCTACACCGGAAATCTTAGAGAAGATTGGCCTAAAGAATAACTTCGATGTGGTAATCACAAGTAGGGATGTCCAGCGAGGCAAGCCTGACCCGGAGATGTTTCTGCTTGCTGCCAAAAGAATGGGCGTTGCCCCTGAACAGGCCATAGTTATCGGTGATGCCGATGCTGATATTAAGGCCGGAATATCCGGTAATTTTGGTTTGGTTATCGGCTTAGGGGATATAGAGACATTGCGTAGTTTTGGCGCGCATATGGTATTAAAAGACCTGAGCAGGTTGACTGTTGAGGAAATCAATTCTGCCTTTATCGTTTTAGCTAAAACAAAATCCGCCCTCAGGGATGGTTCTGGATGGCAGGGCAAGAATTCGAAGCCGGACTGGGCGAGAAAAATCCTTGTTGCCGTAGGCCTCAATTTAATCCCCCTCGCGCTCATTGCCCTTATTTTATGTACCCCCGCACCATTGCGCATTATGAGTATGGTCGTGTTTGGCACTCTAGTCTTTATTTCCGCTTTGCCTTTAATCGGCTACTTCCCGTTTACGGACCTTCCGGCATTTTTAAGATTGACGCAATATTTAAAAAAGAGCCCTGAAGAACGTATCAGGGAAGTCCGCGTTGAACTAAAGCAACAGGCAGAGAAGTCAGGCGATAGAGAATTGCTTGCGGCGCTTGCGCTGGCTGAGGATGTCCGGCTAAGCGCAGATTACACGATGGTTGCTATTTTCGGAGGCAAAGATATCCCCGTCAGCAGGACGATTTATCTTACGCCAAATATAACTATCTCTAGACAAATTACAAAATACTTGATTGTCCGGCGCGCCTTCAGTCTAAAATTCTTTGCCGAGAACGGCTATAAAAAAGAACCGTACCTTAAGGGGCATTTGAAGTGGTATGCGTACTTTTGTGATGAATTATTAAAGCGCAGCCGCTTCTACCCCTGGGGTGCAGTCTATGAATTTGCCGAATCGGCCGTATTCTATATCCCGGCCTTATTGCTGTTTTCCGTGATGCGTTTCTTCGGCCTGCATTATGACTACCGGTTATCTGCGGATGATAGAAGTGAACCAGTGGTACCGGGGATTGCTTCAGATTTTAGCACCGAGATTATTGACGTAGTTACGCCATTAGACCGAAGAAAAGTGAGCAGCGTAGAGCCGAAAACAGGAGATGTCAAGGACATCCGGACTTACGGAGCCGGTAACATTACCATCCAGATACTGGGCGAACTGGGCGCGGGCCTTTCCGGTACGGTATATAAGGCCAAAGATATAACCGCCGACCGGACTTTTGCGGTGAAATATTATCATATCTGGCCCAAGACTACCGCCAAGAAGATAGCCATTGCCTTGGTCAGGTTCTGGTTCCGGCTCTGGCGGGGATACCCCTATTCCTATGAAAATAATCTCTGGGCAGTATTGGCTAACCATTTCTCCAACAGGATTATTGTCCGCGCCTTCAGGCAGGAATTTGGCGCAAATATAACGCCGGAATTACTTTTTACTTATTATGACAGCCAAGCCGGCTGCTATGCCCAGGCATTTCAGCTTCTGGAGGGGTGCCGCATCGTTCGGCATAGTTTCTCTGATATCAGCGAGTTCAGGCACAGGGCGGCTGATTTTTATGATTTCTTAGTCAGAGAATTAGGTTTTATCGGCATCGGCCGCCAGATAGATAGCGCTAACCTGAACAGCCTCGCCAATATCGTAAAAACCGCCGGAGGGGATTTCAGGATAATGGATTTAGTGGGTTCGGTGGTGGCGACTCCGTGGGAGATAAAATATTGGGTCATCGGTTTACTGAACCGTCGCTCGCCGGTCTTTGCTGATTTAGTAGCGCTTAAGCGGCTGAAGCGTTACGTGGACAGCCATCTCGAACTTGGCAGAGAAGAGGATTTCCAGAGGCTGGTGTATTACCTGAAAATGTGGCGGGAAAGCGAACCGTTGCATTTTGATTGGGAGTATCTCTTTAGGACCTTAAAAAGTTTACCCCGGCATTTATTAAATCTTTTCTGGCAATTATGCGACTATATTGATGTTAAAGTCAGGGCGCTATGCATTCCTTTTCACTACGCCTTCAAACAAACCCTGTATCATTTGAAGCAGGCCTTGATTTATCTATTTACCGGGAAGATAAAAGCATTATTTCACCAATTCGTTACTATATTCCGCTGGGTTAGGACCATTCCCGATAAGATCCTGGTCTACGCCAAAAAGCTCATCAATAAATGGATAGACGAAGATTTAAAAAGCGGGCGGCTGGATGAAAAAGAAGCGCAATCATTAAGGCGGCAAATGGAGGCAAAAGATAACCGCGATATGATTATTCTTTTCGGCCTGCATGTAATTCTCAAGGGGGTCTTAGGCGTGGTTAATCCGCCCATCGTCGGAGCCGGAGGAATGGTTGCATTCCTGAAGACGCTGATTTTTCAGGGGAAGGCGGAGTGGGGCTGGTTAATCCCTGAGGCGATTGATGTTGCCTTCAGGTTTGTGGTTTCTTTAATCGTCTTCGCTTTCAGGCCAAAGTATTTCTTGGCTCTTTTCTGGAGTTTGGTCCCGACATTTGGCCTGGCAGCTGCGCCATTAGAGATCAGTAAGGACCATCCGGAGCTGGCACAATATATCATCAAGAGCACAATTTCACACGCAACGGATAAGATACCCGGCGTGGGAGAAAAGGGAGGTTTGCTGGAAAGCGGAGTAACGGCACTGGCGGGCTTGGTCTTTAAATGGCTGGTAGTCAAGCCGATCATCTGGCTCTATAAAAATGCCAAGCGCATCCTCTTGGCCATGTTTGGTGCCCTTATAGTCTTCAGTTTCGTCGGCGCCACAGGCGCGCCGTCTCTGGGAGAGATTATGTTTTTATTCGGTATCTTAGGAGGTATCTTTGGGGTTATAGGTTTATTTTTAAATATCTATGCCCGGCATTCAAATAAACAGAGCGCTGCTTTATTACGGCAGGCGGTTAGAGACCAGATAATGGCCGAGGATATGTTACGGGAATTGCAGAAGTGGCTCGAGCGGCTTAAACAAGAGTATCGGGATTTATTCGCAGGCGTCCAGGCGGATTACAAAAAAGATTATTACGGGGTTTTAGGGGTTACTAAGGATGCCGCTCCGGATGAGATTAAGGGGCAATTTTTAAAATTGACCAAACGCTATCATCCGGATATCTGCCAGAGTGATGCGCGCCTGGGAGAAATCATGCGTCAGATTATCGAAGCTTATCTGGTGCTTAGTGACCCGGAAAAACGAAATATATATAATTCGCGTAATCCTTATGCCGGAACCATCATAGTGCCGCTGGCTTTACCCTATCATGCACCTGTTCCTCCTATAGGCGGCGCAATGGGCTGCTTTGTTGGTTTTGAGCTGGCAATGGCCAGGCAAGACGACAGCGCCCCTGCGCCCGCCGATAGAATAGAGGATGCGCGCGGAAAACCAAAGTTTGACTTGACAATTGCTCCAGATAGCCTTTTGCCGTACCGAGAAATCAAAAAAGTAATGGATGATACAGGCGAGAAGGGAAGATTAGAAACGCGGGTAGCCGTCTATAAAGAAGGCGAAATAAGCCTTTCCTTATTATTTAAGAGGGAAGGAGAGGCCGCTGAAAAGGAATGCGAAGCAGCTTCTTTGACTCTCTGCGTAGAAAATACCCTGGGAATCGCTTACGGTGACTGTGAACTTAACGATCTTCTTCGGGATGTATTATGGAACGATGCGAGCGCTTACCACGAGCACATGATACATGGCATCGCAGGCGGTCAAAAATCAGTAAGGTCTTATTACAATCTTAATTGGATGGCAGTTATAAAAAAGCTTGAGATCCATTCTTCTTTACGCGGTAAAGGAGTAGGTTATGTTTGGTATAGCAGAGTTATTGAGCCATACTTAAGAAGATGCGGTTTTGATATTATTTTACTTCACGGCACATGCGTAGATGAAGGAAACACGCGTAGATTCTGGCGCAGGCAAGATTTCTCTGAGCGTTTCCCGGTAGACCTAGACTGGGTTGATGTTTGTTCCGGTACACAAATATTGTCTTATGTTTCTGTAAAGAGATTATCTTCACCTGCCTGTCCAGAGCAAAATCGAGCCGCCGCCCCTGTGGCCGTTTACCCTGAGCCAAAAGGGAGAGAAAGACTTAAACCAGAGATAATTTTTGTATACGATAAACAAGGTATCGGTCAGGCATTAACAATTGATCCTGGTTACTCTGACTTAGATATTCTGGAAAGTAGAACCCAAGAGCTACTGAGTGGCATAACACATTTAATTGCAGCTGTCGATCCAATAATCAAAACAGTATTTGGTTATCTGGTATATACACTGAAAGATTTTCATGCAGTCTCTCTCGATGATTTCTTTGTCCATCCAAAATACCGCAATAGAGGTATAGCCGGATCCTTAATAGAATTCTGCCAAAATAAATTTAGCCGCATTACCTTGATTAATACTCCTCTTTTTCTTGTTCAAGATGAAAGTGGCCGAGAACCCGATGAGATAATGGCTGATTTTTATCTGAAGCGAGGGTTCAGGAATGAGCCTGTGGGATCATGGCATTTTATTTGGGAGAAGTCTCCAGCCGTACCGTCTACCGCCCCTGCGCCGGGCCACGTTCATTTACCTAACATGGGTGATAATAGTCAGGAAGTATTGGCGCCAATTGTTCCAAAAAAGAGAAGGAGTATGCCTATAAAAGAGTGGAAAGGACTATTTCCTTCTTGTCCGGAAATAGATGAAGCCATAGCCACTGCTTGGCGCAAGCTAGCACAGGCCGTTCGCCTGGAAGAAGCGCCTTCTCTAAATCAAAATCCGCTTGAATTAGGCAGGAGATTAGGGGCCAAAGAAATAAGTGGCGACTATAATCTGCATACGCAGGCGATTTACATTAACTCTCAGGTATGGGAAAGAGTTAAATATTATCGCGATAGGAATTCCGCTGGCGTATTCGAACCGGCACAACTCCGGGCTATTATCGCCTGCCCCGAGATTCAGGGGTCGGGTATTTATTATATTAAGGGTAGCGTAAATACGCCGGTTACTTTTGCGCATGAGGTATTTGAGGCGGCGGTAGATGAGGCAGACCTGGTAGATGAGATTTTTGTGCGTTTTACTCGCCACGCGCATATCGAGGTGATCAAAGCGACATTGCAGTGGGCCTGGTTATTTGGAAAAGAAGATTTTGAGTTTGAACGTTTCTTTGGGGATTTAGACCGACTCAAACTTATTGAAAGACTGCTGGTCGCCAAGCTTAACGATAGGCCACTCGAGCCTTTAATACAGGATCGAGAGGCGAAAAGGGTCGTCAAAGAAATAAGGTTATATTCTTTAGACAGTACAGACCTTGTACGCCTGCGTAAGATCAAGCAGCAATATCAGGTCTTATACGATCGCTACCCAGAGATTCCTATAAGTTATTTACGGGCATTTTGGTCAGAGTCAAATCCCGCCGCCCCTGCGGCCGCCCCTGACCGCGCCAAGCCCACAGATTCTGCTCGGCCGCAGGCGCCGCAAACCGGCAGCACAAATTCATCTGCCACCATTGCCCGCTTGCCTGCCGTTGTCGTACTTTTGGTTTTATTTGCCGACGGAATATATAATCCGATTCTGGCAGGAATTATCCTTGGCCTCTTGGTCGGCGGGCTATTGATGGCTGGAGCTCGCCGTCCCCGCGCTCCGCCGGTGATAAGTCGGTTTATTGGAATGCTTTTGGTAGATGAGGAAAAGCAACCGTTTGTAGCTGAGAAAGTACAATGCATACTTTACAAGCAAGCAGCGATTAAAAAGTTCCTCGGAGTAAAAAAGATCTTGGCTAGCACCCATGAGATTGCGGGAGAAGAAGGGCCAGGAGGTCTATACGAAAGAGCAGATATATTCGGATACGTTCTTAAATTTACCCTTACTACAGAAAAAGGACCAGTATCTTTCTACGCAAAACTACGCCATTCATCAAATCTAAAACGTCGTAACCCCACCGCACTCGAATACAAAATAACCCTCAAGGCTTCCCGGAGAGGGATTACGCCGCCGTCCGTTGTTGTGGCGGACACTTTACTAATCCGCGAGATCAGCGATGGCCTTTCCCTCGAAGAAGTTATAGATGATCAGCATCGTCGTAATCGATATTACCGCAAGATGTTCTTAGCAAACGAAAGATATTTTTTCAGGGAAATCGGCAGAGTCTATGGGATCCTTAATCGCGAACTACATATTTTTCACGGCGATTCTAGCCTACGGCATATTTTCATTACCACAAACGGAAAGGTCCTCCTTATAGACTTCTCTACATTACAATATGAAGGAAAATTAAGTTGTATAACTGATCATGCCTGCGATATGAAATTTGATGAATTTTGCGATAGCCTTCGTTCATTAATATATAGCCTGCATGAAGGAGGAAAGAAAGGGATAGAGAACGACATTCTCCCACTGCGCATGAAGTGGGTAAAAGAAGGCTATGAGGGAATAGGTGATGCTGTAGCGTTTAAACCCGATCCTAAATTATCGCCTGCCGCCACCCCTGCGCCCGAGCCGCAGGTGGCAGAGGAAAGAGACGGAGGGTTTGTCGCAGGCGAAGAAAGAAACAGGTCATTACGGCGCATCCTTGGGCTGGAGGATGTAGACCAGAGTACTTTATATCAGGGGACGATTATCAGATCAACCAGGGATGCGGCTTTTGTCTTGACCGTGGGGCATCGGGTGAAGCCGGGAGACCTGGTCATGGCGGAATTTACAGAAGATAAACTTTTTGCCATGGGAAGGATCTTGGCCTGTTGCGATGAGTCCGGCAAAGATATCGGGGTCATATACATTTCGAGCATTTCCTATACCCCCTCTGCGGGCCCAGCAGGGCCTGCGCCGAATTACCTTACCGAATTTGATTCTTTAGAGATAGGCGTT
Organism: uncultured Planctomycetales bacterium; assembly: GCA_964545575.1. Classification (GTDB taxonomy): domain Bacteria; phylum Omnitrophota; class Gorgyraeia; order Gygaellales; family Profunditerraquicolaceae; genus CAZJFL01. Next base: position 158,284 of record CAZJFL010000001.1, on the reverse strand, counting down.
CCGCCCCTTGATGGCGAATTTGAAGTAGTCATCCCATTCATACGTTACAGTAAGGCCAGGAGCGGAAATAGATTCTGCTATAAAGATGTAGTTACCGTGCCTGCACGCCGAGTGCTCTGTAGCGACGGCTCAAGGGATATCCTGGAGATAGATACGACCGGTACCGAGATAAACCACGGTGGGATTTGCGGCGCCTCAGTATTCTATAAAGGAAAATTAGTCGCTATCGTATACGAGGCAGAAGTCCTCGATGGTACAAGGTGGGTTTATGCGGTTACCGGGAATACAATATTAGCTGTTTTAAGAAAAATAAGAACTCGGCCCGGCTGCCCGGGAGTTATTGCAGAGCGCAAGGGGAGTCGCGCCACTAACCGCTTATCTATAGGGGAAACTTTAGCCAGGCAAGGCCGCTTGACTATTAATTCCGAAGACGGGGAGAAGTTTGATTTTTGCTATCGGAGTATCGCCATCAACGATAATAGATGCTCGCATAGGAGCGTTGGGATAATCGAAGTTAATCATGGCGGTGAGGCTATCGGCTATCTCCATTTTTCCCTGATGGATGATGGCATTACCGTTTTAGTCGGTACTGCTTACGATGGTAAAGGGCGCGTTATAGCCAAGGAAGGCATTTTTGTAGATAGCGCATACCAGTTTCGCAGCATAGGCTCTAATTTAATTACCCAAGCGTTAGAGTTAACAACACATTATGGCTACAGTGAATTTTTAATTTTGGCGCCGGCTAAGGGGAAGGCAGAAAATTTTTATATCCCGCTTGGGTTTGAACCGACCAAAGAAGGAGACTTAAGGTTTGATTTAAAGACTAAAACCATCCCCGCTATACCTATTAGAAGCCGAGGGGCAGGGATAGCCCCTGCTGAACCATCATCTGCTTCTACGCCGGATGATAGGAATTATATTCAAAGCACCCAAGCCAGATACGGCAGCCAGGATTATATCAGGCGATTGATGTTTCAAGAAGTAAAGGAATCTTTGCTTCGGCAAGGACTGGATAAAGAAGTAATGGCCTTACTTATGGTTAGGCTAAGAAGAGAATTTGAATCTCACTCTGGCCTACCGGTGCCTTTGGACAGCCCGCGCGCAGGTTTTATCAGGCAATTCCGTCCGCGACAGATACAGCGTTGGGCAGAAAGGATTTATCGTATTCTGCCGTTTATATTCGAGGAAGGATTAACTTATAATTTTGCGAATTTAACTAAAGATGCTCATGTGAACCGGGCTCCCATAGGCATGGTAAGAGCAGCGATGGATATTGCAGAGGGCAAGCGTATATTTGCAGAAATCAACTTCCTCGACCTTACTTTTGATCAGGGCGTAAATGCTTTATGGACGGTCTTTCACTCTTTAGGCCTAAGTCCAAAAGATAAGGATGCGGAGGAAATATTTTTCAGCATAGAAGAGCATGGCTTCTACCATGAGGTCGGATACGTGCTTTATTTATTGATACCGCAAAGACTAAGGCATAGGTTTGGCTCAGCTTGTAAGAGAGAAGGCTTTCTTTCTGATTGGAGAAAGAATCAAGGAGACGAACACCTCCAGCACGGCTATAAACTGGATATTGATGAAGAGCTCTTTTGTGATAAGTTTGCGATGTATGTATTTGGCGATTCGTATTTCAATAAAAATGACCCCCTCACTAAAGAGGAACAAGATTTCTTTGCCAGCGTTATAGATTACCTGATCAGAAAACATGAACACGGACAAAGCGTCTTTGTATTGGACAGGGACGAAGAGTTTCTTCTTTACGAGGCTGACCCCAGGTTCTGGGAAAAAATCTTCTATAGGGACACTGAGTCTCCCGTTCTGCTCGCTGCCCCTGCGCTCGACTCTGGCCGGAGCGATGAAATTGAGGATTTAAGATTTTATCTTTTAAGCGAACTTCCCGAAGATTTGTCAGATAGCATGGCAGGCGATACATTCTTCGGGCGTTATTCCTCGGTATGCTTGTTTAAGTCCAAGGTCGGCTATGAAGGTAAGGATGCAATAATCGCCTTTATCAAAAATACTCCGGTAGCAGCTTATCAATTTTATGTTTGTGCGCTAGAAGAGGCAATCGTAGCCTTCGGAGACGGCATCTATGTGAGCATCGACTGGCGGGATAAAGGTATAGGTAGCCTGTTGCGCGATGAGGTTTTTGCTTATTTGAAAAAGATAGGCGTAAGAAAGTTTTATATAGGGGAGATCCCCGGTATTAGCCTGCATATTCCTGTTTTAAATACTCCAGAAGCCCAGAGATTACAGGAATCATTTATTGAGAAAAATCCGCATCTACTAGAAAACATTAACAGGGATAAAGAGGGTAGGGTTTTAGGCTTAGCGGTAAGGATTGATAAATATCAGTCTCAGGCGCCGCGGCCTGGCAGCGGTGCCGCCGGCCGGGAGGAGGGCGCCGCCCCTGCGCCCGAGCCGCAAGCGTCGCGACAAGATAATAATTCTGGCGCCGGTATGATCCCGGCCCTAAGTTATTTCCTGATGCAGCACGGCATTCCTCTGGAAAAACAGGCGCGGATAGAGCAAGGGATTTTCTGGGGGCTGAATTTAGCCTTAGCTTTCTTTATGGATATCCGCCTGGCCACGGTGATTGCCTGGGGGCTCTTCTTTGTTCTGCATTTCTTAAGGACTAATCAGATGCCTAAAGCCTCGCCGCTAAAAAACATCTGGTACGTCACCCGCCTTAATTTTATCCCCTTGATTATCCTGGCCTATCTTTATGCGCTGACCGATCTGCCGCTTTACTGCTTGGTAGTATTGTATAGCTTCACCTTTATTTGCACTTTTGTCAAACGCGACCGTTTTAACCGCGCCCCTGCGCCCGGCTGCGGCGCAAACGGCGGGCGGGAATCCTGTTCCAGCGATGATTTCGTGGCCCTTGCGCCGCTAAAGGAAAATCCCTTCTGGCCATCCCTAAAACTTATTCTTGGAGAATGTTTAGTTGTTGGATGCAAAGAGCCTATTAGGGGTAAAAGGGGCCGTCAGCTACGAGGATGGTGCAGAGATTGGAAAGATGCTATTTGCGATAGGTTCAGAAAGGAGGATTTTATTACAGCGGTCAGAGTAAGTTATTACGATTCAAAGAAAGAAAACCCAGGTTTGATAAGGAGGCATAGTTGTGTGGAGGTGAAAATACAAGGCGATTCGCGCTGGTATGTTTTAGATAGAACGATAGGTCAATTTGCCGATGAAGATGTTGTTAAGTCAGAGGGTGGCTTAGAAGGCTTTAAGCAGATACTAAATAAAAGATTTATTGAGGATAATCATATTACAAGCGATGAGAGTCTGCTGCAGAAGTTTAAAGAGTATGATGATAATGGAGGATTTTATGGTTTAAAAGAAGATTATCCTTTTGAGTCGCAGGAGGCAGACGATGATGATCCGTTTTGCCGGCTATTGCGCGGATATCTTACTTCTGTGATTAATCAAGATTTACCTTTACAGCCGCCCGCCGCCCCTGTGCCCGCTCGCCCGAAGAAATCATCCGGCTTCTTCCTGCTTGAATTGTTAACCCCGCTTCTGGGCATCGGCATTTCCGGATCGGCGATGTTTAAGCTTGGGTCCCCGCATACACAGGAAATCCTTAAGCACTTGCAGTTCACCGGTCCGCCGTGGCTGGCGGTTATTATCGTATCCGCAATCACTCTCCTTAGCGCAGCTGTCATGACACCATTACCTCTAATTTTAATTACCACAACCAGGGGGTGGTTGATTAGAATCTCTGCCTATTTTCGTAGTAGCAGGGTAAACATCAAGGTATGGCTTTATTATTCAATATCGATAGTAATTTTAGTTCTTGCTGCTTGGAGATCTTTTGCTAAAGACACGCAATTATATTCTTTGTTTAATTCCTTCTCACCGTTAATCCCTTCACATTTTAACGATTTGCTAATTACTCTGGGTTTTGGAGCCATTTTATTCTTTATTCTTGATCTTATAGGCAGGCTACTTAAAGCCATGTCTAAATCCTCTGAAGAGTTAGATTCAGTCTTCAAGGATACAGCTCTTATAGGAATAGCTTTGATGACGCTTCACCTAGGGCTGCAATTAGTAGCTGAACTAAACCAGATAGCTAAGGCTTATCCGAATCCCAAGACTTATGTTGGTGATTATTGGGATATCGTTACCTTGAGCGTTGGTTACCTGATTTCCGTTGGCTTTATCCTATTTGCTCCTTATGGCCAACCCTTACTTAAGAAGAAGCCTAGCGCATTCTTTTTCTCATTAATTATTCCTATCGCTATTTCTTCACTTTTTTTGGACGCAGTACTTTCGAATTTCGGTGTTAGCGCACATGCGGGCTTTGTAATATCAGATATATTAGGCAGATTGGCGCAACTATATCACGGTTCACCCTGGCTACGCATAGCCGCTACTACTGTCATGACCATGCTTCCTGTAGCCTCTATTCTCCCGCTGGCAATGGCCAGGCAAGAAGAAATTCCCGCCGCCTTTTCGCCCACCGCCTCTTCGCTGGTGCAACTAAAGAAACTTTTAGAAAAAGCTAGGCTTGCGATAGAGGAACAGGAAGAAGCGCTGGCTTTCATTCCCGCCGTGTGTGCCGTACCAGTAGATGGAATAGAAACCACTCTGCGATTTGGTAAAAGAAAAACCGTAAAGATTTTGGATATACCCGATGAGATTCGTAAGAATGATCGTTGGGAATCTTTAGATGAGACAAGACGGATTACAGCGCCTCAAACGGCAGTTTTTTTTCTTTCGAGTTATGATGGTACCATTGTATATTTTGTAGAGGCTCCAGCGCGCAGATTAGTCGGAGAAATTACTGATTTCGGGGGGACAACTTTTAGGTCTAATGCCTGGGGGCCGGAATTGAGAGGGGTCCAGTGGCGGGATGATGACGGAGTGCAATATTTTACGGCGCTCATTTATGAAGATTACGTAGAAGCATTACAACGGAAGGGTCGGGTGCCTGCTTACGTAAAGCTAGGCGGCGATAGGGCCCAATCCGCCGCCTCTTGGTCTCTTGAAGTGGAGCATTTAAAGAATCCAGCTCGGGATCATTTTGCTGCGCTGAAGCGGAGGATGCAACCGATGGATATCCCGACTAAAGCAGCGGATATATTCAGAAGGCTCCGGCGCGAGGATATTGCTTCGGAACAAAAACTAATTATGCTTAGACATGCGCAGCGCCTTTTACGCCGTGCGGGGATACTTCTATATCCGGCGTTGCAGATTAGATTCGCCAGAGCCTATATGGAAAAAAAGGATTATTCGGAGGCCAGAAAATATTTAGCTGTGGCATTGGAACAATGTCGGCAATTTAGCTTGGTGCCGAGGCTGAAACATTTTGCCGACAGATACGCGGCTTTGGCTCAGATTGAATTTTCGCAATCATACCTGCGTGAAGGTAAATATGAAGAAGCTATTTCTTCTGCGCGGGAAGCTATATCCTGCAATATTTATAATCCGGTTTGTTGGGGTAACCTTGCCACAATCTTTAACAATGCAGGAGACATGGAAGCTGCTCTTTATTATGCCTGTCAATATTTCGGCCTTCTGCAGAATCCGGCAGCTTACGATATCCTTTTTGATATCCTGATGAAGATGGGTAAATTAGAAGAAGCCCGGGTCCTGGCCGCAGAATATGTTAAGTTTTATCCGCAGGAAGCAATCGCTCACTATCGTTTGTATAGCGCGCTTTTAGCTTTGGGCAAATATGATGAGGCAAAACTGGAAATGGAAAAGTGCATGCGGCTTAAGCCGGATTCTGCGCCTAATCAAAGCGCATATATGGCGCTTTTAGAAAAAATAAGTAAACTGGAAGATCCCACCGCCCCCGCAGAAGGCAGGGCACCCGCCGATCCGATACGGCGGGGCGCCTCTTCGTCCGCTTGCCCAGAACCACGTCGAGGGGTCGCCCCTGCACCGCAGAAAAAACTCCGCGCCTTCGCGCTCTTTGGTTTGGCGGGAGCGATAGAAGAGTTCACTCAGCTTCTGCATCTTCCGCCGCAGCTGTTGCCAGCTCTCGGCCTGGTCACGCTGGTTGTAATAGTAGTTGTGATGATGGCGCGGCAAGGCAAAGATTGCGCCGCTTGCCCCAAGCGAGATCGGGCGTTTCTTGAGGATACGCAGTTTATCAGGGCACTTGAGTTAAAGCTAGGGGCTGGAAGCAAAGAAGACCTGGCATTGGGTTTACGTAATCAGGACACCCTTAATGTTTTCTTATCTATCTTGGAAGATAGCAATCGTAAACTTGCTGATACTGTAGCCTGCTTTTTGCGTCGTAGAATTATCCAAGGGATACCGTTAATAGGCGATATCTTTGAAACAGGCCTATGGCGGCAAGGTTATCCTAGCCAGCGACTGGAAAGAGAAGTCTTCGCTCAAGCTTGGACAGGTGATGCTGTTGCCTATAGGCTGCTGTATGCTTATCTTCGGGCAAGGGCAGCGGGAGAAGGCGATTGGATAAATGCCCTGCAGCAACGCAAAGAAGCTGGTGAATTCAGTTTTGCTCATCCGGTATATTTAAATGGTAATCTGAGGCTAAAAGAAATGAGATTAGCAGAGTTAAACAGGGCGTTGAAGAGTTTAGAGGTCGCTGTTGGGCCGGCAGGGATACCAGCGCAGGAAGTGATTATTTCTTGCTTTACCCCGGCCTCTTGCCAACCCCTGTCATATAACTCTATTATCACATGGGGAGATTCGCAAGCAAGATTGATCCATTATAACAATATTCCCCGCAATGACAGAGAGGCGGTTTCTTTAGAGGAAGTATACGCTTGGTTAGAAGAAAAGGGGCTATTTAATTCCAGAGCGGTAGTAGCATTGGCATGGGGTAGAAGTAAGGAGGTTAGGACAACCACTTTGCCGCGGTATCTGTCAGCTACTGGATTTTTGCACGTTCATCCTAGCGGTAAGCTTAGGCCTTCGTCAGGAGATAGGCGGGTTTATAGATGTGAATCCGGTAGATGTAAGGGCTCGGGATTATCCTCTAATTATCCTCCGAAGAGAAATTCGCTTCCTCTCTTTGCTCCTTTTGGGCTTTTGGGGTTATTCGATACCCTGGCTAAGTCGCTGCATCTTGCGCCCTGGGCGCTTATGTTTATCCATTCACCGACTATCCCGCACTGGGAGCAGATCCCCGCTTTACTTAGCGGCTATTTTGCCTTCGTCCTGCCACAGACAATAGTATTATCGCAATTGCTTCAACAGTTATATCTTGCCTTAGTTATTATCTTGGGAGCAGTTATTGTACTTTCCGCCATCGGCCTGGCCGCATATATTACAACCATCCTTAACGACTTAAAAGTGAATAAATCCGGATTCGCCGCCGCTGCGTCTGCCAGGAATAACTTTGTGGATACGGGATTTATTCTTCCGCGCATTCATGCATTTCATAATTTAAGCACGGCCAGGAAACTTTTGGAAATGATACTTAATCCTGACAGAGACTGGTTTAGAATGGCAGTAAGGCAATTTTTAGGTATTTTTGCTTTTCTCGATGAAGATGATCGAGCTGCAATAATCTCAAGAATAAAAATTTATCGCGCCTTTACCACTTCTAGGAAGATAAGGAAAAGGGTAGATTCTTTACTAAGGCGCTGTGCAGAGATCCCGTTATTCGTCGAGCACCCAGGCATCTTTGTCGAGCGCCCGGGCATATCTAAACCAGTTACCAGAGCGGAAATTGCCCGGATTAGCGCAGCGCGCTTAGTCTGGCATTTAAATGAGCACCCGGAATTAATAATAGAGGAATTGCGCAGAAGGCTGCAGCAACCGGATGAGGCTAGAGCGGTAATTAAATGTTCCATAGGCGGATTACAAGAAAGCCAAAAAGCAGAGTTACTCAAAGAAATCATTCTGGAAGCCTGCGATAATAATGCTTACATTGTAGTCGCATTTTTAGTAGGCGCCTTGCATAGTGAGAAAACAGCAGTTATTACATTTGCAGAAGAAACCCTAAGAAAAATTTCAGTGTCTCATCCCCGCAAGGTTGCTATTCCATTGATCTGTGCCTATCTATTTAATTATGATCGTGATGTTGGCGAGCGGGCTAGAGAATTAGCAGTGTCAGTTTACAGGTCTGCCACACCAGATGAACAAAAGCAGATTCGTTTATTCATGAAACGTGTTGAGAGAGAGAGAAACAACGAGGCAATAACAAAGGCAATCTCAAAACTGCGCGTAGAATTCGGTATTATCAGCGAAGAAAGCGTTTCTCATTCAATGGCACTAGTGCCGGTTACGCCGGATGATATTGGCAGATACGGTAAAAGAAAACTGCTATCTTATTTATTATATGATACTTCAGGAGTGATCGCGGGGGAAATAGTAAGGAGGGCTGAAAATTCCCCAAACATACTTTACTATTTGGTCAGCCGGGCATTGCGCGATGAATTAAGGAGGCCGCGGCTTGAAAAAATCCTTATTGAAATCACGCAAACCAAAGGCATCAGAACAATTCATCTTTTAATGGGCGCTTTGCGCGATCCGCAGTTAGCCAGTCTCGCTATAGAAATGATCGTGAATATATATAATTCCTCGGGAGCGCCGATTCAAGAACAAATCCATACTTTTCTTAATTATGTTAAGGAAAAAGATAAAGAGGAGTGCCTGCAGCGGTTACTTTCCGAAATCTACAGGCGCCTCGCCGCCCCTGCGCCGAAAGCAGATTCTGGACGCAAAGATGTTGTCACCGGCTTGTTCATCGTCTTTACCGTGGCACAGGATAATCTCAATCAGGCACAGGATTTGATTGCAAAAGGAGAGTATGCGCAAGCAAGAGTCTTGTTGGAGCAGGCAAAAGCGCAATTGCAGGATGAAGGTGACCGGCGTTTTCTCGATGAGGTTTTATGCGTTCAGAGCTGTCTGGCCGATATCAGCGCGAAAGAAATGCAGGAAGGCTTGCGTCAGACAGCGGGGCTCATTGGAAAAATCAGCCCGGGCGAGAGCTGGCATTTTCAGGCGGGACAAACTCAAAACGCCGGCATGCTCGGTAAGATGGTGGGGGTTATTTTCTTTGTTGATTTAGTATATCCCAGTGATAACAATGACGAGCCGTATCTGACGGTTCAGGAATTTTCGCGCGATAATCCGAAATCTAAATTTAAGGTAAAGTTTTTGCAGCCGCGCCCGCAACCGCAGTATCTTGACAGCGATGTCCTGGTTTATGATAAGCGTACTGAAGGCTGGAAAAACCTTCCGGATTTTCTGGACGGAATGGGTTATCTTATGGCTGAAAATCCAAAGGTGGGAATCAAGCCTTTTGATACTATGCCCAAGGGCCTTCTTTATCGGGATGCAGAAATGCAGATAAGATTTGCTTCCATGCACAGCGATGTTTATGTTTCTTCAACAGATAATGTTATTTCTAGTCTTGGCTTATCCGACAACGCCGTTGAGCCCGCCTTACCTAAAGGAGAAATCTTGTTAAGAGCCAGTTTCTTTTCTACCGAACAAGAGAATCTCCTTGTTTATGTGCCGTCTGAAATAGAGCATGTATTTTGCGAGTTAAGAGAGGGAGGGTTTATTTCTTTACCGCTTACAAAGATGGATATGAATGCTAAGGGCAGCGGTTTTATTTTAGTGCCGCGCATGGATATAGATTGGAGGTTGGCTCTCTGGAGCCTGAGGGTTTGGGCGCAAAAGCAGGCTAATGAATCCATTCCACAGAGCTGGCTGGCTGAATTAGAAAAATATTTTATCCTGGTAAAAGTGGAAGATTTCGGCCTGCGCGCCCAGCTTAACCTGGGGTTGGAGCAAGCCAGGCAGTTAAGGGTAAAGACCGATGCATCATTGCAGAGCGCTAGAGATAAAGAGCAATCCTTGATTAAAAGGGTGCGGGATTTTAAGCCTTCGTCAGGAGCGGATATATCGGCTGCCGTAAATTTATTAGGTTATATACGCAGCAAAGATGCGGTTGAAGCTCTCATAGGTCTGATCAGAATGGGGAGGCCGGATGTATCAAAATATGCTCTCAACAAAGGAAGCGCTCTTTTGCCAGGAGGCATAAGGACGTCTATGTTTTGGTCAGGGCCCGATGACAGGAGAATCATGGCGCTTAATCGGATAAGAAGAGAAGCGCTTGATGCTCTTGCCGAAATCGGCGATGCTCAAGCTACGCCTGCCATAATTGAAGAATTAGAGGCTTATCTAAAATTGCGTGATGAATCAGGCAGAGAAGATTTCACCGGCGGCGATGGGGTGACCGAGATAATCACTGCCTGCTTAAGCGCATTATCAAAATTAGGCGGTAAAGAATATCTGACGCTGATGCATAAATTAGTAGCGGAGTTTAAGCTGCAGCTGATAGATAAAGAGGTGTGGATTAATGGCGGTATAGAAGACTATTGGATATCTATTATTTCCGCAGGCCTGGTGAGGTTGTCCGATCCGTCTTCTTACGATACCTTCATCGCTTTATTAGATTGCCATTATTTCGAAACGGTACTTACTGAAGCCGTAAAAGGTTTAATCAGGCTTGGCCGTAATGATGCTATCCCGGCGCTAAGAGAAACTTTGGCTAAAATAGATGCTCATAGATTAAAGCGCTTGCAAGAAATACCCAAAGAGGTCCGGGATCTTAAGGTAGACCATAAGAGCGAACAGGAGGAAATTATATCAGAGCACACTCTTTATGCCAATCAGGCAGCGGTAGCAGCAAGAAAGATTGTTTTCGATACGATTAAAGCCTTAGATGCGCAGAGTAGCGGGCAGGGCAAAGGCAGCGCAGGGGATATTGTTACTGCTCTGATTATCGGTTTCATCGTTGCGTTCGTGGTGCTGCTTGAGATATTGGCACCGGGATTAGGACAGCATCAGCATTTATCGTTAGCTCTGCCGATATTGGCAGCCACCGGGATTCCGCAATTAGATGAGATAGTCAAACTCAGGAGAAAACCCCGCCGCAAAAATACTCCTAAGGAAGAAGCGTTAAGCCGGATACGCGACCTTTTAGGCGGCCGCATGCAGCCGGGAGAAAGCTTTAGGGATGAGTTTAGCGAAGAAGATTACTTGATAGAAGTAGTTGGGATGTATGTGCCGCAAGACCATGTAGCTTCTTGTGGCGGGTTAAACCAAAAAGAGTTAAAGAAGATAAATAGAATATTTCCTTCCGCAACAGAGCATGCTCCCCGGCCATATCTCATGATTAGGATAAGCCATAGAATTATGGATAAGCCTCTTGCTTATTTAGTGCTCTACCCTGCACCTAAAGGCTTATATTTATTGAAGAGCAGGCTGAATAAAAGATTAGCCAGGTATTTTCCTTACGCACCGGTTATCTATAAAGAACTGGAGAGATTACTGATAGGCAAAAAGCCAAAAATTAAAGAAAAAACATTCCGCCAGAGGTCTTTTGATCAGCTCGTCACTTATTTAGCGCCGTACTATTTTAGAAAAAATTATTTTAAACAGAGGCAAGCTTCGCTTATCATAGACAATTTTAATCCGGAATGGATTGCGCAAAAGCGTTGGCGGGGCAAGATTGACTTTGATGCCGCAACCGCAACGCTTAATATGAATAGTCTATTATCGAGCGCGGATTTAAAAATACTTTTGGCTAAAATAAAGGATAAGGCCTTGCGTCGCCGCCTTAAGGCGCTTTTCTTTTCCTGCCGGAGAAATTTCTTCGATGCCTTTTTCGAGACCATAAATGAATTAAGGCTAAAGGATAAAAACAGGGTATTAACGGAATCAAATCTTGCAGTAGTGTTAACGGAATTATTCGGCCGCTTGCGCGGCCATATTGACGGGTACTGTAAGCTCTACGAACATTACCTAAACTTAGGCGTCGACATAAAGGCTAGATTTAAAGAATTGTTTGCTGAATCCGCAGGTTATTTAGATGCATTCATCAAGCTGCTGGGGGAGCTGGAAGCCAGGGGTAGCTTCAGGCTTTTAAACGGGTCAAATCTGGAAGGTATTCTTACCGGCTTCGGTTATCCGGTATCTCGTATCCAGCAATGGTATAGCCTCTATACCCACTATCAGGCTTTAAATATCTATATAACGACGAGGTTCGCAGAGCTGGTTAGTGAATCAACGGGTGATTTAGACGCATTCATCAAACTGATTAAGGAATTGAGGGCAAGAGATGTATACAGGCTATTAAACGAGGCAAATCTGCAGAATGCGCTGGCCGGTTTTGGTTACCGCGCTTGCCATATTTCTAGTCCTTATAAGCTTTACTATCACTATCTTGATTTCGGTATCGATATAAAGCAGAGGTTTGAGGAGTTGATTGGTAAATCAACGGGCTATCTGGATGCATTCATCAAGTTGATAGATGAACTGCGGAAAAGAGGTGCCTATAAGCTTACTAACGAAGCAAATTTAGAAAGAGTCCTTATGGGTTTTGGTTATCATGTCCGCTACATCGGCACTAATTATAAACTCTATACGCACTATAAAAAAGTTTTAAAGATTGATATAAGTACAAGATTTAAAGAATTGCTTAATGGGTCTAAGGCGTATTTGGCCACATTTATCAAATTAAAGAACGAATTGAAGGAGGCCGGTAAGTACAGATTAATGAACGAAACAGGCCTGCAGGGCGTATTGACCGGTTTTGGCCATGCAGTAGGGCATATCGGCAGCCACTACAGGCTCTATACCCACTATCGCAAACTGGGTATCGATATAAACATTAGATTCGCAAGATTGCTTGCTGAATCCGCAGGCTATTTAGACGCCTTTATTAAATTGATGGAAGAACTGGCAGCAAAAAATAAACATAGGCTTTTAAACGAAATGAATCTTCAGGGTATACTGGCTGGTTTTGGTTATCCGGTAGGCCACATCGGTGCTCATTGCGAACTCTATACGCATTATAAATCTTTAGGGGTCGACATAAAAGAAAGGTTTATGGAACTAGCTGGCAAATCAATGGGTTATTTAGATGCATTTACGAGATTAATGAAGGAACTAAAAGCAGCAGAGCAATATAGCCTTCTGAATGAATCTAATTTAGAAGGGGTGCTTAGAGGTTTTGGTTATGCGGTAAAATGCCTGAGTAGCTGCTATAAACTTTACGCCTATTGGCAAGGGGCTGGTATAGATATGGCGGAAGAATTTGATAAAGTGTGTCACACAGGGATGACGACAAGGGAAATTATAGCTGCTTTAGCGGGTATGTTGGCCGATAAAGGCATAGGTCTTCCTGCAGGGAAATTCAGCTTGGGACTACGCAGCTATGTCTATTATGTGCTCAGGAGCTTAGGGAAAATAGACGGGCCAAAGAGAGAGGTTTCTTTATCACAAGATAATTCGGAAGAGTGGCTTAATACTCAGGATAGTCCCGCGCTAGATAGATTGTCTAATCCGGCTTGGGTGGCTTACTCTCATATTATTGCAGAAGATATTTTAACGATTGCCCATCAGGTTTTAACTGAGCGGGAGTGGAGAATTTTCGAGATGTTCCATTTCGACGGCAGAGACGAGAGCGATATTGAGTCTGAGCATAATGGAGAATTAAAAAGGATCTTTATGAAGTTGAGAGCCGCGCTAAGCAATAATGGCAAGGTTATAGAATTAGGAGGGTTACTTTTCGCAATGGGGTGCCAAGTTTCTCCTGCGCAAGATGCTGGCGAAAGGAAAATAACCGGTCGAGGCGCAAGAACCAGCGGCACAGACCCGCTGCGGCCCAAGCGCTATGCGCCGTTTGCAGTTGATTTAGGCGTTGCGCACCATGACTGCTCTAGTGGGCCATTCATGAACCGCCCGCGCTGGCTGCTCACCGACGGCGAAGGCGGATGGCGCGGCCCAGTGGCGTTTTGGCCGGGCGCAAAAGGAAATAGCGCAGGAAATAATACTCAGAAGAATCCGGATATTCAGGTTACAAATCTATTTATGAACTATTGGAGAAGAAAGTTAGGCGCAGGACAAAAGCAACAGGCAGCTGGGATAATCTGGCGTCTTTATCATCGCTGGGTTGAAGTGGGAGAGGTAGTCAGGCCGTGGACTACTCCTGCAGGAGTAGTAGGAGGGTTAATCGGCCACCCGCACTTTGAAGACAATCTTCTATTTTATGTAGTAAATACCAAGCTTAATATAATCTTCCTTGCCTTGCTGGAATCACATGAAAATCCTGAAACGATTGGTACGATCTCCGGATATAGGAAATATAACGAATTCTTAAAGAAATTTAAAGAAGGATCTATAGACCCTTCTTTATTGGATGCCGATGGCTTTAATGCTATCAGCGCTACTAAAACAAAAGAGGGTTTTACCCTTAAGGAGGCAATCGAGCAGTCAATTAAGGCTCCGCAGGAGGAGTCTGCCGTAAAAGAAGAATATGATCAGGATAAATTTATGTTAAGGAAGCAATTAGCGGAAGCGCGCCGGATGGCCGAAGAGCAAAGCGAAAATTTTGTTCTTCAGCTTTGGAATGACCCGGGACTCAATGACGCTAATCGTCTGGAGGAGATGCTTGATACGGTAGCGCGGGTGGTCATTCCTGATTTAGAAGGCCGCTTGACCAGCGAGTTGCTCTTTAAAGAAGATGTTGCCGCGGAGGTAGCGCGGGTGGTAAAAAAGAGATACGATGCTAAGGTGGCTGAAGAAGAAAGGCAAAAAGACCCTTATGCTCGGGGAAAAATTGATTTTGCCGCGCACATCCAGGGGCCTCCCGAACGGTTCGAACGGCAGCAAACATTAATGGGTTTTAAAGAGGAAGTGGAAAAAGGAATTGCATTAGCCGGAGAATGGCAGGTGATTAATGAAACCGAAGAAATAGAAATAAGGAATAGGCTCAGGCTCTGGCAGGCAGTAAATAAAGAACTGGATAGGTTTTATGCCACAGCCGGGGAAAAAGAATTCAAGGATGCGCTGGTGGCTATCCGCGATATCTGTAATACCGTACGCCGTAAAACTGCCCAGATCGGACAATTAAAACAAAGCGCAGGCAGTGAGTTTGCCGGTAAGATTAATCAGTTGCTGGCAAGATTAGCGGCATTAAGCGCAGAGGTTTTATTGCCCCAGCTGGCCAGAGAAATCATCCGGAGGGCTTTAGCAGAAGATAAGGAATCTGCCGGAAAACTATTTGAGATAGAAGGGCGCCGGCAGTTTGAGGAAAAAATGGCAGGGCTGGAGGCGAAATTAAAACCGATCGAGGCATTACTGCAGGCAGAAGAAAACGTTGCCGCGCTGAAAAAAGAATGGGTAGAGCTGGCTTTAGATAAAATTGAGGAACATCCGCAATATATCGGTTTGAAGCAGGCGTTGGATAGCTTAAGTAGCGAAACGGGTTTGGCCGCGGCAGCCGAGGAGGCGGGAGCCCGTTGTTTAAAATTAAGGGAAGTGGTAGATAGCGCCCGGCGGGATTTTGACGCCTGCAAAAAAGCAGAATTAATGCGGGCGCTGGATTTTATCCTTGCAGAAGCCGGGCGGGTCAGCGCCATAATCAAGGATTGCCTGTTGTCTATTGACCTGGAGCAGTTACGGAGAGATTGGGACGCTTTTCACAATGAAATATTACCTCTTGACCCCAGCAAACGCCTACCGGATGAATACCGGCAACTGGTTTTAGCGGGAACAGCGCCTCTCTTAGAGAAAATTCAAGAGGCTGATGCTAGCTTAGCAGAGCGCGTCAACAGTATCCGGCAGGAATGCCTTGGCGTTGAGATTCATGCCGATAGCGGCCTTGCGCGCAGATTAGAGAAATTAAAGGAAAAGATAAATGCGGTATTTGTAGTTTATGGCGAGGCCTTCCTGGATCTCGCCTTGCTTAAATTCATAATTAAAGAAGAGTTAAGCCAGCTTGCGCAGAGCATAGTTAAAGATTACCTTACTGCGAAGTTAGGAGAGCAGAAAGTCCTTCTTGAAGAGCCCAAATCCCTGCATCCGAGCAGCGCTTACGCAGAAGTGGCTTATAGTATTAAAGAGAAAGAAAGGAGAGAAGGCGAATTAGCCAGAATCGTGGACGAGCGAGATTTTTCGCTCTATCAAAAAACAGAAGACGGGCTTTACGGATTTCAGCAAAACATTGGCCAGGGAAAAACGGAATTGATATTACGTTGCGCCAAAGAAGGTATTTTTTATATTAATAACGATGAACCCGAAGGGGAGCGGTTAACATTTATTCAGCTTCCAGAGCTGGAGCTGCTGCTGGACTGGGTAAAAGATATGCTGGGAGTAGAAAAAGCAAACTTTCTTCCTTTTTTTGAATTTGAGGCGGCGCTGGCAGCTTGGCAGGAAGGCCTGGCGTATATAAAGGGTATAGATGATTATTCTACTATTGATGTGGCATTAGCTGAGGAGGTGGTGGCTTTCCTGAAAATTGCCGTGAGGTGGATGTTGGCAAGGCAGAGCGTCCGGAAATCCGGCTGCATCAGCCTGACTGAAGCACAGAGGCGGCTGATTCAGGCGGGCTTTAATCCTTTCCGCGAGATTGTAAAGCCTCTGGTGGGCGCGGAGGAAATTTATGAGATTGGACCGGAGATTACCCGGAAATTTTTGGAGAGGGTGTGGCAGGAATATCGCAGTCGCTTTGGCGCCGACGAGGCAGGGAGAATCGCTTTCAAGCTAGGGCAAGACGTCCATACCTTAGGGAGATTTTTATCTAATGCAGAATTACAGGCGAGGCTGGATATTTGCGGAGAGATTGATTTTGGTGCAGTACCGAACGAAAACGTAGTCAGAGTTATCCTTTTAAAGGAGCAGGAGGCAAGAGAAATTAACCGGGAGGCGCTTTATCCGCTGCTTCGGGAATTATTTTTGCAAAGGACGGAGAGAAAGGTGTCGGTTCTTTTTCCTCTTTCTGAGGCAAATCTTTCCGAGCCGGTTGCCGAAACCACGGCAATGTTTTTTCAATATCACGCTAATCTGTCGCTACACTTTTTCGCTATGGATGCGAGCGCTCAGGATGCCTATTTATCCCTGCAGGAGAAAATCGGCAAGGAGAGAGTGTTTTTGACGGTTGCCGGTAATAAGGAGGAAGTTTATGTCCGGTTTATTGAAGAGATAATTCGGAAAAACCCCGCGGAAAATTATTTTGTCATTGGCGAAGGCAACGCATTGCTAGGCTTAAAGCCGGAGGCCTTTTGGAAAAACAGGGTGAGATTGTTTGCTACTTCGCAAGAAGGGCTGGGCTCAGCGCTTTGCCTGGCTGCTTGCGCAGACTCTGTATATGAGATTAGGTGGAACTGGACGGAAGCCCTTACTGAAAGAAGAAAGCTAAAGGGTTTTCGTAGGGAGAGCGTTCCTGCGTACTACCGCATTTATGCTTTTAGCCGCCGGCAGCTCGGGCGATTAGAGGATTTGATGTATGGCCCATACCCGCAGACAGAGCCCGAAGATATCATCGCTGAACTGCGCACCCTCCTTAAGGACACCCTTCCTGCCAAAGCCGAGGGTGTCCCCGCAGAAAGCGGGGCATCTTGCAGTGGGCAAGACACCGGCCTATCATCTAAGGCCGGGTGCCTAGCCGATCCGATACGGCGGGGTGCATCCGGAAGCAGCGGCGCAGACCCGCTGCGGCCGCCGCAGCACCACCGTCCGTTTGCCAATCCCGAGGTGCCCTATGTTCCGGAAACTTTGCCTGATCCCTTTGGCTGGAATATTTTAAGCAGGCAGAGGCCTTTCGGCGCGCATTTAGCAATGCACCATGATCGGCCAAGGGGCGGCACCGCCCCTGCGCCGGCGGTAATCCCTTGGGATGAAAAGGAAAATAGAAGGCTAAGTCAGGAGATAGTTAGCAAATTAGAGCTGCAACCCAAGTATGATAATATAGCGTTTGGGCCGGGGCAGTTATCTTACGCAGACACTGTTTATGGCTATGAACACTGGGGCTATCCTTCTCGCTCGGAATTAACAAACAGTGTTTTATTTACGCGCATCGGATATCTCTTTTTTCTGGATAAACAATTATACTTGCGGCTAAGAGGCTTAGCCCCTGATTTATGCGCGCAGTTGAGCCTTAACCTGATTCTGGTTGAAGATTTAAGCAGCAGCTTTATTGGTAACCGTGATGAGGTAAATAATACGGTCGCCACAGTAGCGGCGATGTTAAACGCCGCCTTAAAAGGAAAACGCGTCTATGATCTGGGCTCAGGCGACGGCATATTATCCCTGGCCGCCTGGAAACTGGGCGCAGTAGAGTTAGTTTTGATTGAAATAGACGAAACTTCGCTTGGGCAGGCCAGGGCTAATTTAGCGCTTAATGGTTTAAAAGAAAACCGGGATTTCTTTGCTTTCAGGGGCGATTTAGCGGATTGGGCAGATAAGGGGTTAGAGCACGGACTTACCCAAAGCCTCAAGGGATTACCGGCTACAGAGGCCACAACAGCCGTCATCTCTAATCTTGGCACCTGGCCGCAATACACCGTCAGTAACCAAACCAGCATTTATCTTGTTCCTTTAATTGAACGGGTTACCGGCTCTTGCGTTACTGATTTTATTGCCGGAGGATATCAGGCGCCATTATTGGGGTATCTGTTCATTAATGATCTTGCTAAAGCGCATAAGGATGAATTTAGCACCAGATATCCCCGGGCAACACTAATAGAAACGATAGAAGAAAACGGATTTGCTTTTCGCTGGGCTAAAAAGATTTTAGGCATTATGGGCAATAGCTTGTCAGATGACCAAGTCTTTATTCAAAGGTTTGGGTTTAGCGTTGTGCCTAAATTAGCAAGGCTGGGTTATCCCCGGATAATCGGGGCTAGAGGTTATTTTATTACTTGGATAGCCGTAAAAGAGCCTACCACTGCCTCGTTTGTTTTCGGACAAGAAGAATTTACTCCACTTTTAGACCTTAGGGCTGAATTTGCCCGTGAATTTAAAGGCGCAGGAGCAGCAGCGGGCGTTGAGCTAACCAAAGAAGAAATCAGGGGGATGCTTCCTAAGTCCGTGCCAGAAGAAATAGCTAGAGAAATTATCCGGCAGTTAGCAGGCAGGAGTTTTGCTTCGCCTCAGGAAGCAGAGGAGGCAGTAAAAGGGGTTTTTGATACATTAAGCAGGCAGCAACATCTAGGTGACTGCAGGGACAGTCCCCTGCGGGGACAGTCCCTGCTCAGGCCGGAATTCTCCCAATATCTCGACGCCGGAATGCCGAATCCGCTCGCCGGAAGCAAGTGGCATCCGGTGGCGTTTTGGCAGGGATTTATACAATCGAAACGCAAAAAGAAGGAAAAAATGCGCTTTGCCACCGAATTTAAACGGGCGCTCGCCGCTTCTTTAAGGGAAGGCAAGCAGAAGCTTGATTCCGGGCTGGCTCAACTGATTGCAAAAAATATCAGCAGAGTTCTGTTTAGCCCGGAGAAAGTTTTTGGCCTTGGCACTGGCCAAGTCTCGTTGTGTATTGTACGCAGGTTTATAGCCTCAAGCAGGCTGTTGAGCCATTTAGATATTAGGTACCTGCGCAGTTGCGACAGCGAATGGATTAAATTAAAGGCCTTTATTGATTTTTCCGATAAACTAAAGTCTGCCGCGCAGGGATTTATCGAGGCGGGGATTCCAAAGAAGAGATTAGCCGAGATTATTTCTCTGGGATGGTCATTTGCCTTGCTTAAGAAAACAGCCAAAAGGCACCATATATCTATTACTATAGCCGCCGGCTGCATCGGGCAAGACAGTTCCTTTGTTATACGCAAAATATCTAAAAAAGAAGATAGGCCTCCTCGGGTTAGAAAGTGGACTACGGAAGAGATGCAAAGGGCTATTGAAAAAATTGGCAGTAAGAGGAACTGCGACCTAAAACTTCCTATAGGGCGAACATACAAAGATATTTCTATAGGTTATCGCGGTATCGTATTTAACCTGCGCGTTACGGAAAACATCGGGTATTACCGGGAAAGCCTGACGCTTATTTTTAAGGATAGCGGAGAAAACCCGCAAGAAAAGTTAATGGTAATAAAAATAGCCGGAGAGAGCGGTTACATTAATGTTATCCATATGGATTTTGGCAAAGGCAGGATATGGAGCGAAAGCCACAGCCAGCACACCAAGGACAATCCTATTTCATTTGACCCTGCCGCCGCAAAAGCGGTAAGCACAAAGCATAGCTGTAATTATTTTAGGGTTCAGCTGCCTCTTTTAGACGAACGCTTTGTCGAGCGCTCTAGTGCACTCGCGACCCCTGCGCCTGACCGCGGCCCAAGGATCAGCGGAAGTGGCCGGCAGCCGCCGCAGCGGATGCGGCCGTTTGATTTTCATGCTTTGCCGGGTATTAGCTGTACGCTCAGGCTAAGTGGGGGCGGGTTTGACAGCATCGGGCCGGTGGCGTTTTGGCCGGGATGGCAAGGTTACAGCCATAGAGGCCGCGGACATAAAGGCGAGGAAAGAAAGCAAGGAAGGGAAGAAAGAAGAGAGCATAAGCGCGAAGAAAAGGCCGCCGCACATGCCCAATCGCAAGAATTTCAGGGGAGTCAGAAAGAGACGATCCGCAGCAACCTGGAAGAGGCAGGGCGTACTTTAAATAAATTCATTTTGTTATTTAAAGCACTTGAGGCAGGAAAGGACAAATTAAGAAGAGATATTCAAACAGCCACACAAATCCAGATCGAGACCCTAACAGCTGTGATAGTCCAGCTTGATAGATTTTTAAGCATTGTGACAAATGATGAGATTGAAATGCTCGGGTACCGTATAGCCAGAAGACTGGAAGAATTGCCCGCCCTGTTAGAGATGTATTATGAAAATCCGACAGGAGCGGGTCAGTTACACAGCGAATTTCTTGCTGAGGCGCGGGGGTGGCTAGAGCAATTAAGAAGGATAGCAGTAGAGATGGAGCCAGAGCCAATAACGTCTAAGCCGGAAACGCCCAAGTCTCAACCGAAATCTGAGCCTAAGTTTGAACCGAAACCTAAGTCCAAGCCCGCGCTGCCAAAACCCGAACCGCTAAAATCAGAAACCCTGCCTCTGCCGGCGCAACTGGAAGCTGCAGAAGAAGTTAGGTCAGAGATAGAGGGGCCACCTCAATCAAAAGTGCAAGAATTGCCGCAGCCAGAAGAACCGGTTGCCGAGATTGTGCCCGAAGAAATTACGGTTAAAGAGGAAAGAGAGCTAAAGGTAGAATCAAAGCCTAAAACTAGGCCGGTGCGGGCGCGCAAGGCGCCGCCTAAAAGAAAACCCAGGGCAGCCGTGCTACTGGCGCCGTATGTGATAGATAGTCGGGATGAAGAGATGGCGGTTTATATCGGAGCTATGCGGGGTGGGGGAAAAGCGCGTTTATGGAAGGGGAGGCTGTTTCGGATACAAAAATCTGTCTTAGCTAGAATACTTTCGGATTTTCTTAATGAGCCAGTAAATTTAATCTTTAGCGAAGAAGAACTGCGGCGGGGATGCCGGGCCTTTGAATTGCTGGCCCAGCGCACAAAAGTGGCGCAGGAGGCAATAAGCAGCGCGGCAGAAAGATTAGAGGCGAGCGCCGAAGAGATAGAGGAATGGTCAGCCGAAGTTAGTTTTTATATTCTTTTCAGGCTTATCCGGGATAATCTCGTCCCGGAAACAGACGAAGCCCTGCAAGATATTTTTGGGCCGAGGCTATATTTGAAATTACAAACTAAGTACATCTGGCAGGATTATATAGAAGAAGGATTCCTGCCCTTTATAAAATCCCCGAGAGACACCCTTACTTCTGCCTTAAGAGAAAAATTAATCCAGAGATTAGGCGCTCCGCAAGGGCAGCAGGCTTTAAGCGCGGCGGCAATACTTACTGCAGAAAAATTTGATTTTCGCCATCTTAATCCTTATCAAGATAGATACCTGAAACTTTTTTCAAATCAGGAATTAAATAACCTGTTAGATTACTGCGCATACGAAGAGGAAAAAGATGAGTTAAGCGAAGCCTATGCCAGCCGCCTTGGCCCGCTATTATGCCGATATTATGAAAGGATATTAAAAGATAAAAAACTTTCTTTCCCGGAAGGGACGGGAATGGGTGAGCAGGGCCGGATAAATAGAATTATCCTTTTGCGCTATTTCTTTGAACAGAAATTGCAGCTAAAGATAGTCAAAGGCAAAGAATTGGATGAGCGGCTCTTTTACGCAAAACAGGCGCAGTTTATCAGGTCTTTTGGAGTGGGCAATTGGGGAGAATTAATGGATAAATTCAGAATCCGTTCGCCTTTAGCAAGATGGGCGGGAAAAAGTCTGACCGTCAGGGAGGCTTTTGCCGAGGCCTACCCCTGGATATTTGATGATCACGCCCCGGACGAATACCGCTTGCATCGTTTCGATTTTAGGATAACCGGCGAAGAAGAGAGCGCAGAGAAAGATAAAGAAGACCTCCGGCATATTTTCCAAGAGCATTTAGGCCTGGTAATGAAGGAAGAGACAAAAGAGATTGACCCGCGTTTCTTTCCGGCGTATCTGGTAGCATTAATAAAGATGAGAAACTCCGGATTCAAAATTGAAGAAACGCAGGAAGAATTCTTCAAGCGATATCATGTTCGGGGCTGGAAAGAGCTGATGGCTAAAGAAGGCTGCAACAAGCTGGTAAATAAATTAGGGGGTTTTCTGGAGGCGCTGCAGGTCTGTTACCCCTGGGCCTTTAATTTGAATACGCCCGAAGGCCAGCATTTACATCCCTGGGATTTTAGCCATCCGGGCAAAAATGAAAGAAAAGAGGCAGGAGAGGCCTTTGAACATGTAATGGAGAAACATATGCAATTGATTGATTCCCGGACGCAAACTTTCAGCGCATTGCTGCACCCGCATAATTTCCCGGAACTCTACAGAAAAGAAGGTTTAACCAGGGGAGGGGGTTGGCGAGAATTATTAGAAAAGTATGGTTTCTGCCAGGATGCCTTTTTAAATTTTGGTAGCTCTATTTATCAGGCATTATTCGAATGTTGCCTCTGGATCTTTGATTTAAACAGCCAAGAAGGCAGGCACCTGCACCCCTGGGAATTTATCGGCAAGCGGGTGCGCAAGGTGAAATGGACACCAGAGATGATAAAACTTGCCGTTACCCACGTAGCAGTAAAACACCGCGGATTAAAATTAGAGGAGGAGGCATTATTGTCCGTATTGACGGCCGAGGTATTGAAGGAAGAAGGCTTAGAGAGGTTATTGAAAATGTTTGGCTCGCCAGAAGCGCTGATTTATCGGGTATTTCCGGAATATAGCAACCCCTTCAAAGAAAAGGCGGTGGAGTATTTACAAAAAACCGACCGCAAAAGAAGAGGGGCTTTGAGTCTGGCAACGGTGCTTTTGTCCCCGACTTTTACAACAGGGCACTTACGGGTTGAAGACCGCGACGATTACCGGATTTTTTACGGCCAAGAATTAGATGTTTTATTGGCTTTTTGTGGTTCTGAAGAAGAGAAGCAGAATTTACGCCTTCTTTACGCAGAGCGCGTGGCTGAATTTCTCTGCCGCTATTACGAAGCCGTCCTTTCTGGCAAAAAGCAGGTTTTCCCTGCCGGCACCGGTATCGGCGAGCAAGGAAGAATTAACCGCAACATTATCCTGAAATACTTTTTTGAAAAGAAACTCAAGCTAGAGATGCAGGAAGGCAAGAGAGTTGACCCGCGGCTTTTCTATAAGAATCAAACCGCCTTTTTGCATTCGTTTAAGACCGCCGGCGGCAAACAAATAGAAAGCTGGGATGAGCTTTTTACGGAATTTAAGGTCTGGTCGTGCTTACAATGGGGTGGAAAGTGGATTTCGGTGCCGGAGGCCTTCGAATTAGTTTATCCCGGAATTTTTAAAGAGGCGGCCCCAGAAGGAGCGCATTTGCATTTTCTAGATTTTGTGCGCGGCAAAGCCAGCGAGGAGAAAAAAGGCAAAATAGAGGAGAATCTGAGGCATATTTTCCAAAAGCATTTTGGTTTAGAGATGGATAAAGATAAGCGGATAATCGATTCGCGTTTTATGCCCGCCTGCCTGGTTAAATTACTGAAAGAAAAAGGTATTCTCCCTGAAGAGGCAGAGAGCGAAGAAGGGTTTTTAAGGGAGCACGGCGTGGCTAATTGGTACGGCTTATTAAAGCAGGAAATCGGCCGCGATATTACGCTCGGATATTTCGCAAACAGTTTTTACAGCCTGATCAAAAGCTGTTATCCCTGGGTATTTGATTTGAATACGCCGGAAGGCCAACATCTGCATCCTTGGGATTTTGCCTATCAGGGCATCTGGCAGGATGAGGCGATGATTGAGGCAGCAGTCAGGCACTTGTTTGAAAACCACCTGAAACTGATTGACCCGCAGAATAAAACCTTTGACGATTTGCTGCGCCCGGCTAATTTTGCCAAGCTATTTGCCCGCGAAGGAGTAAAGGACTGGAGCGCATTGTTCGCTAAGCACGGCTTAAGCGGGATGGCCTCCAGCGTATTTGGAAATTCCGTTTACCGCATGTTAGAAAAATACTACTCCCCAGAGAAGCAGCGCGATTGGATTTTTAATCTGGATACTCCGGAGGAAAGGCATATCCATTCCTGGGATTTTATCTATCCGGGCACGCAAGTAGTGATTTGGACGCCGGCAAGGATAAAAGAGGCGGTAAAGCACATTGCGCTTAAACACCGGAAATTAGAGCTTAGCGTAGAATCGTTATCCGAAGGGATGACCCGGGAGGTCTTAAAAGAGGAAGGCGTCTTTAAGCTCTGGGAAATCTTTGATTGTTCTGCGTCGGCTTTATTAAATTTCGTATTCGATGAATTATTTTCCCAGGCGGACTGGGCGGTTTGGTTTCCGCAGTTAAAGAGGTGCCGGCATATTGTCTGGAGCAAGGTGCCTCTTTCTGTGCAGCGCCGGTGCGTGGAATTGTTAACTACGCAGTTAAAGAAAAAACCCGAGGGCTTAAATCCGGAGGATTTTAAAACTCAGATACTATCTTTAAACCAGAGCTTGATTGGACTTTTGCAGCGTTACCGTGGTAAGAATGAAAATTTAAAGCAGGCGTTAAATAACCTTAAGGTAAAATTGGGTTTTGCCGGTCTTGATCCCTTTTCGATTATACGCCAGGGAAATATTAAACTGATAGAAGCAGCTAAAAATGAACTGAAGCTAAGAAAAGGGGACAGGAAGTTAATCCTGCGTTTAATGCACATACTTGACCCCGGGTTTTTTGAAGAAAGATACGTCGTTAAAGATATGGCGATTATTGAAATTCTGACAGAGATTTGCAGCGATGCCCAAGATATCGCCAAACTAAAAGATGTCTTAAATAGATATTATATCGGGCATATGAATGCCGATATCAGGAAATTAGCTTTAGAGATAATCGCAAAATTACAGTTAAAGAAAGGGCCAAAAGGCTTCACCCAGATTGGATTATTAATCGTAATTCTGGCGGTTTGGGTTATCTTCAGTTTAGTATTATTTGTCTTTCATCATCCGCGGCCCCCGGGAAGTGAGTTGGCTTTAGCTGGTTTTCTGCTGGTTACGGATTCAGTGGTAAGCAACAGCCGAAAAAAGATACGGGAAGATTTTATCGGGTCCCTCCAGATAAGGAATAAGCAAGAGCTTTCCATAGATGCCGCATCGGTTTTAGATGCATTGGAAGAGTTGTTAGAGATGAAGAAAGATAACCCCACAGAATATGCGGAGTTATTTGTAAAAATGATAGCGTTCAGGCTTTATTACGGCATTGATCCGTTTCTCGATGTTGCTTTAAGCAGAAAATATCAGGCTAAGGAGATCGCTGGCTACCTAAAAAATGAAGGTTTCCGGGACAGGTTATTGACCGCTGCCGGGGTTTATTTTTATATTTATGAAATAGAATTTTATTTAGTGATGAGGTTTTTCGGAAAGAGAAAAATAAAGGAAACTTTTGTAGGGGCAGAGTACCGCCCATTTTACCGTCGATATATCGATAGAGAAAAGGAAAAGCAGATAGTCCATTGGCGCGGCAGAGGCCGTAATCTATTTGAAGTAATCCCCGAGCTGGAATATTTATTGAGTATTTGTAAATCTGATGCAGAAAGACAGAAATTGACAGATGAGTATATAAGATGTGCCGGGCCTGCCCTTCGTCAGTATTATGAAACAATGCTGCGTAGCAAAAACCCCAAGTTTCCCATGAATACCTTGGTAGGCAAAGCAGGAAAGATAAATCGGCTTATATTGTTAAAATATTTCTTTGAAGAAAAACTGAAATTGGAGATGAAGCAGGGTGAAAAGATAGATAGGCGCCTTTTTTACCAAAACCACTATTTACTTTGCCGCAGGTCCGGTGTGGCGCATCTGGATGAGCTTTTAGCTAAATTTAAGCTAGCATTCAGAGAGCGGCGTAGCGACGGTAAGGTAAACCGCCTTAGTTTCGCCGAGGCAGTAGAAATGGTCTATCCGTGGGCATTCGATTATAGCACCAAGGAAGGCTTCCACCTGCATTATTTAGATTTTGTGCGCCTGAAAGAAAGCGAGGAAAAAGAAGAAAAAACCATCAAAAATCTCAGGCATATCTTTGAAAGACACCTTGGTTTAAAAATGGATGCAAGATTAAGACAGATAGGCCTACGCTTATTTCCCGAATATATAGTTAAATTAGCAAAAGGCAGAAATTCCCAATTTATGACAGGGGAGGCGCAGAAGCGGTTTTCCGGACAGCTTAAGAGCAGCGATTGGTCAAAGCTTCTGAGAAAAGAAATCGGCAGAGACGTGTTGGGAAATTTATTCAGGGGGAGTTTCTATGGAGCGTTTCGCGCCTGTTATCCATGGGCGTTTGATTTGGAAACAGCGGAGGGCGGGCACCTGCATCCTTGGGATTTTATTTTGCAGAAAGGGATATGGCAGGATGAACAGATGATAGAAAAGGCGGTCAGGCATTTCTTTGAAAAGCATCTGAAATTGATTAACATCGACCCTGACGATCCGGCCAAGAATACTTTTAGCGACTTACTGCATCCGCAAAAATTCCAAGAGCTATTTAAAAGAGAAGGCATAGAAAAAGGCGGCTGGGAGGAATTATTCCAGCAGCAGAATTTAAGCGGCATGCTTTTATCGTTTAAGGGCGGGCTGTATAAAATGCTGAAAGAACATTACTACTGGCTATTTAATTTAAAAACCGATGAAGGCGGGCACCTGCATATTTGGGAGTTCATTAGTTATTTTGGGCCGCGCGTCATAGGCTGGGATAAAGAATTAGCAAAGACCGCGTTATTGCACGTTGCCGTTGAGCATCTGCATTTAGATATTACAAACAGAGAATCGCTTTTAAGGGAGGTAAACAGAGCGATGCTGGAGAAAGAAGGGCTTTTGGGGATTTGGCGGCTGTTCGATTATTCTTTTCCGGCATTATTACATTCAGTTTTTCCCGAAACCTTCACCCAAGAAATGGATCTCGATGCTTGGGCATACTACATAAGGACTGAAAGAACTGTTTGGGATAGGATTCCCGACATCGTAAAGATATTCTGCGTGGAACTGTTAGCCGAAGAGGTAGGTAAGAAACCGGAAGATCTAATTTTAAAAGATTTTAAGATAAAAATCCCCCGCCTCGGGAAAACATTGATCCGTCTTTTAGAGACTTATCAAAAAAGACACGATACCCAAAACGACGGCCTGAGTCGGTTAAAAAAGCAATTGGGCTTTAAATTTTCCGAGGATAATTTTAACTTCTGGCTGGGGCGGGTACGAAGAGACGAAATGAGATCATGGGCAGAAGTACCTGCGGCAGTAAAGAAAAAGTTTTTGGAATGCTTGACTGAGGCGTTAGGCAAAAATTCTTTCGCCTTAACCATACTGGATTTTGATGAAAAAATAGAGTTCTTCGGCGGCCATTCCCTAAGAGCCCTTTTGAAGAGTTATCAGAGAAAACATAAAACACGGGCACTGGTAAGACTTAAAGAAGAATTGGGCATTATCGCAGACCGAATGGCTGGACTGGCACAGAAAGGATTAGAGATCTTACGGGGGATGGAACGGGTAGAATTAGCTGACTATGTAGGCAGTTTTCTGCGCTTAAGGGGTTACGGAAAAAGTTTAGGTTTATTACATTATGAAGAAAGAAGAATAGGGGTTTTTGTGGCGCGCATGCTAAAGGCAAGAATAGCAAAACACCCATTAAGGCTATTCCATACTTCGGAAATGATAAATTGTTTTCTTGAATTATTAGAGCTTGCTGCCGCTGAGCAGCCTTTAAAAAGCTCTGACTTAGGTAAAAAAATAATTACCGAATGCAATTCGGCAAGAAGAAAATTACAGATTATTTTAGAGTCTTCAATAAGGAACATGTTAAAGAAAGTAAATATGTTGGATGAAGAGGAAAGGAACGAATTCCTCATCGCAATAAAGAGATTATCAGAGAAGATTAAAGAGATAAGAAAACAGGCAGGGCCCCAGATATATCTAGGCCAAGGCAGAAATATATCCGTGATCACAACCAATATTACAGAGGCGATAAGAATTATTGAAGAGATGATGAAGCAGATATCTTCTTTCACAACTCAGCAGCAAGATAAGACGATACCCCTGATCAGCCTTGCTTTAAGAAGAATGCATAAGAAATTATGTCAGCTACATCCCCTCTTTTATCAGATCGAAAGTGATACAGTAGGATTATTGTTTACAGCGGGAGATTATCTGCGCTATGTGGAAGAGGCATTTAGCAGATCTAATGAGGCGCTTTGGCAGGAAGCAAAGAAGGTGTTAGTACAAAGAAAGGCGGATAAAAATATTATCAGTAAGTTAGAAAGCTTTCTGCGGCCGGTAGATTTTGAAAAATTTAAGAAAGATATGGTAATAATCGATATTTTAGCGGGAATCGTTGATGAGGTAGACGATATTTCTTACCTTTCCCATATACTCAATAGTTATTATTTAGGGCATACTAATCATGAGCTGCGGGCATTGGCTTCGGGGGTCATTATAAAATTACAACATAAGAAATTAGAAAAAATTATTGCCGAGATAAGAGAAAATCCGGATAGTATTCATAAATACCGGGAGGAACTATGGGGCATAGGATTAAGAATCATCAGCGATTGGCTAACTTATAACTCCCAGAAAAAGAAGCGGTATTTAAGGATTATAAAAGGCGTGGCAAGGGAAAGAATCGACGATTCGCAAAAAAGGGAAAATTTTATACGGAATCTAGAAGACGCTTTGCATAAAGGAAAAAATCCATTTAGAGTAGCTGCATTAATTCCTTGGGAAGGGATTTTGCGCCAAATATTAATAGAGATTGCGGGATTTACATATGGCAGATAAATGACGGATAGATTATAAAAACGGTTTCTAAAATCAAAAGAAAGGGCCAAGGTGAAACCGATGGACGAGAAAAGAAAATGTCCCCGTTGGAAAATTGATAACCGCGCGCAAATAAAGCTGGAGGGAGCCTTAGCAGCGATACCCTGTACCCTCCATGACTTAAACTTTAAAGGCGCCAGGATTTCTCTGGCACAGCGGCTGGCAGCGGATACCTTTTTCAAGTTAAGCATTATTTTATCCGAGTCGTTTATCATCCACGTGGAGGCCTGGATCGGCTGGCACAAACCAGTAGACGGCCATAACATTTATGGCATTTACTTTACCAGGATATCCGATCAGGATAAAGAGAAGATATACCGCTTTATGCGCCACCATTACCCTAAAGAAATGCACC
This sequence comes from uncultured Planctomycetales bacterium, assembly GCA_964545575.1. Lineage (GTDB taxonomy): Bacteria > Omnitrophota > Gorgyraeia > Gygaellales > Profunditerraquicolaceae > CAZJFL01. The sequence continues at coordinate 128,823 of CAZJFL010000001.1, read as the reverse complement.
GGCAGTGGTGGAACGGTATGGATGAAAAGGAAGGAGGTGAAACCATGGAAGACAGGAGGATTTTCCAGAGGATGACGGCGAAGCTATCCGTAAAGTATCTGGACGCGCAGACCGGCCGCGAAGGAGAAGCAGAGACTTCCGATATCAGCGCCAAGGGCATCGGTTTAGTGAGCAGCTCTGAACTGAAAGCCAATGCTCGTCTGGAGATATGGCTTAAAGTAGCGGATAGGGATGAGCCGCTTTACACCCGGGGGGAGGTAGTCTGGTCAAAGCCCCAAGGCGCCAATGAATACCGCAGCGGAATTAATCTGGAAAGGGCGGATTTATTGGGCTTGTCAAGGGCTTTAAGATAAAATTTCTTGACCAGCATCTAAAATTATGTTAAATTTTAGTGTTTACCTCTATTATATATAGGTAAGGAGCGCTAGATAAATATGTCTGGAAGGGAGCAAAAGGTTTATGCCCAGCCGTAAAATAGCTTTCATGTTTTCGTTATTGTTCATTGTTCATTGTTCATTGTTCATTGTCTCTGGCTGTGCCCCTAAACCGCAGACTAAAGCCGCCACCCTTACAGTCTGGCACTGGATGACCGACAGAGACCCGGCCTTTCAGGAGCTGGCCAAAAAATATGAAGCCCAAACCGCAATAAAAGTTAATTTTGAGCTCTACGCGCCTTCAGATGTCTATTCCCAGAAAGTGCGCGCTGCGGCGCAAGGCGAAAACCTGCCGGATATTTTTGGCATATTAGGCGAAAAACGGGATTTCGCTTCTTTTGTGAAAGCCGGCCATATTTTAGATTTAACGCCCTATATGGAAGAAGCGCAGGGTGAATGGAAAAACGAGCTTTTCAGCAAAGCCCTGGCAGTCAATGAATTCGCCGACAGCAATACCTATGGCGTCAAGCCGGGAATTTACGGCGTGCCCATCGATGTGATGACTATCCAGATGCTTTATAATAAGGATTTATTTAAGGAATTAGGGCTTGACCCTGACCGCCCGCCGCAAACTTTTCAGGAGTTTTTAGAAATAGGCAAAAAAATCAAAGCCGCCCATAAGCAGGGCTTGGTTTCCGGGTGGGGCGAAGCCTGGATGATAGATTGCCTTGCGAATAATTACGCCTTTAATATTATGGGTAAAGACAAAGTTTTAGCCACGATCAGGGGCGAGGTGCCTTATACCGACCCGGACTGGATAAAGGTTTTGAACCTTTTTAAAGAAATGCAGGATGCGGGAGTTTTAGCCAACGGTGTCGTGACGATGATCAATAAGACCGCCGAGCAGTTATTTGCCAATGGTAAGGCAGTCTTTGCTTTTAATGGTTCTTGGTGCGTGAACGTGTATAAAGGGATGAACCCGCAGTTGAATTACGCGGCCATGCTGCCGCCAAAGGCGTCCGAAGTCTATCCGATGAGTATCTGGGGCGGGGCTGGCTCGTCTTTTATGGTCAATGCCCGCGGAAAATTTAAAGAAGAGGCGGTAAAATTCTTGCGCTGGTTTAGCGATGAGGAACAGCAGTCCTATCTGTCTAGTGCTACTAACAACCTGCCGGCGAACAAGCAGAGCGCGGCAAGCAGCCTCAAGATCAATGCGCTGTTCGCTCGAGGAATGGATTACGTGACCCATCCTAATGCCTGGGACGTATCGGAGTTTTCAATGGTGATCGAGACTTGGAGTAAGGGGATCCAGTCGATCATCTTGGGTGAGAAAACGCCTGTTCAGGTAGCGGCCGAAACTCAAGCGGTTAAAGAGCGGGAATTGGCGCGCAAGCGGAAACAGATGTCAATAAGAAAGGAGTAATTAGTGGAACAAGCAGTTAGCCAACCAAAACACCACGTAACAGCCCGCGAAGACCGCATTCCTATTTTTCAAAAAGCCGTATACAGCATAGGGGGGTTAGTTAATAGCATTCAGGCCGCCGCTATTGGAGCGATGGTCATTATTTTAAACATCGGATTAGGCGTGAATCCCGCTTTAGTGGGTCTGGTAGGAGCCATTCCCCGTATTATCGATGCCATATCAGATCCCCTTACCGGTTACATTTCAGATAATATCCGAACCCGATGGGGGCGCCGTAGGCCTATTATATTCTTTGGAGCGATTATCGGGGGAATTTTATACGCATTGATGTTCCAACTATATAAGGGGCATAGTGAAAGTTTCTATTTCTGGTATTTCGCGGCGTTCCAGAGCCTCTATTTTCTTGGATTTACCCTTTTTTCCATCCCCTGGATCGCGCTAGGGTATGAAATGACACCCGATTATCATGAGCGAACACGGCTGCAGGCGGCCAGCAATTTTATCGGTCAATTTGCCTGGGTGATCGCTCCCTGGTTCTTCAAAATCATGGACAACAAGAGCATGTTTACAGATATTGTCCATGGAGCGCGGATCCTCTCAATAGTCCTCGGCGCCTTTATCGTGTTTGGCGGCATACTTCCGGCAATTTTTATTAAAGAGCGTTTCGGTAATATAGCGAGACCTCAAAGAGGAGTGGGCCCTTGGAATATTACGAAAGACTTCTTCCGCGGTTTTGCGATTGCTTTCAAATGCCGCCCGTTTGTTAAACTTTGTGCAGCAACATTCTTGATCTTCAACGGATTTATGCTTGCTTCCGCTTTCACGGCCTATGTTATTTTCTTCTATGTTTATGGCGGCGATTACGCAAAAGGCGGCACATTGCTTGGTTGGTTTGGTTCGCTTAGTGCCGTTTGTACTTTCTGCGTCATTTTCATAGCCACATGGCTCTCCACAAAGATTGGGAAGCGGAACACCTTTTTAATCACCGTTTCCATTTCAATCATCGGTTACGCTTTGAAATGGATAGGCTATAATCCTCATCATCCATATTTACTACTGATTGCTGCTCCGTTCATTGCGTTTGGCCTGGGATCGCTCTTCACATTGGTAAGTTCCATGGTAGCCGATGTTTGTGACTTTGACGAACTTCTAACCGGCACACGCAGAGAAGGCATGTTTGGCGCTATTTACTGGTGGATGGTAAAACTAGGATTAGCAATTTCATCGCTTATCTCCGGAATCCTCCTGAATGTAACCGGCTTCAATGTTGCATTAGGCGCCAACCAGACGATCAGCGCTTTATTCTGGATGAGGATATGTGATATCGGAATTCCGATTGTGACCTCTTTAGTCGCTATTTTCATTATTATGACTTTTGAAATCTCAGAAGCTAAGGCATGTGAAATTCGTACGCAGGTAGAGCGGCGAAGAGAAGAAAGAAGAAAAGAAGAAATACGCGTAGAGGAAGAAAGGCGAAGAGGAGAAAGAAGAGAAGAATAGCTAGAATGAAGATCAAAGATACGCTCGAAAATTACGCGTTCGTATTACCGGCGTTAACTATCTTTACGATTTTCTATATCATTCCGTTTTTATGGGTGTTTTGGCTCGGGATGTTTGATTGGGACGGCATCCTTCCGACCAAGATCTTTGTCGGCTTTGACAATTTCAAGGAGATCTTTACCCTTGATAAAATCTGGTGGCATTCGATGCTCAATGCCGGATACATTACGCTCATCGCCCTGACTTTTCAGAATGCTTTGGCGTTTTTGCTGGCTTGGGCCTGCGACCGGGAAATCCGGATGAAAAATTTCTACCGCCTGATATTTTTTATCCCCCCGGTTTTGTCGGAAGTAGTAGTAGGCCTTGTCTGGCAGTGGATTTTAGACGGCAATTACGGTATTTTAAACAGCTGGCTGGCGCATTTCGGTTTTCAAAACCTGGCGAGAAACTGGCTATCCGATCCGCAGACCGCGTTAACGGCGGTGGCACTGGTGCACTCCTGGAAAGGTTTTGGCTGGGGTTTCCTGATATTTTTAGCCGGGCTGCAGACTATACCGCGCGAACTTTATGAAGCCGCGCGCGTGGATGGGGCAAATGCCTGGCATTCCTTTAAAAATATCACCGCGCCTTTGATGATACCGGTGGCGGTATTGGTGGCGATACTGACGGTTTTAGGCACAATGCAGGCCTTTGTTTTGATTATTGCCATGACCGACGGAGGCCCGGCATACCACACCCAGGTCCCGGTATTAAGGATTCTGGCTTCCATGCGCGGCTCTTCGCGTTTCGGTTATGCCTGCGCGCAGGGGATTACCTTTGGCGCAATTCTGGTTATAATTTCTTTTATTCAATACCGTTTTTCTAAAAAAGCAAGGCAGGCTTAAGGCGCGATGAAATCAGTAATTTATTATAAAACTAAAAGAGTAACCCTGAATATGCTCATCCATTTATTTCTTATTCTCGTGGCAATCACCTGCCTATTTCCTTTATTCTGGATGGTTTCCTCCAGCCTCAAAACCCAGGAAACTATTTTTAAAGACATGTCGGTTTTCCCCCATGAGTTCCACTTTGAGAATTATTATTTAGCCTGGAAAGAAGGCGGTTTTGGCAGGTATTTCTTAAACAGCATTTTCTATACGGTGACGGTGGTTTTGGGCATAGTCATCGTTTCGTCTCTGGCGGCTTATGCTTTTTCGCGCCTTAAGTTCCCCGGTAGGAATCTTCTCTTTTATATTTTTATGGCGGCGATGATGATCCCCATTCCTGGCAGTTTTGTCGCCCTTTACGTACTTTTGAATAAGTTGCATCTACGCAATACCCCGGTCGGCTATATTCTATGCATGATTAGTGTCGGGCTTTCCACTAGTATCTACCTCCTTAAGACATTCTTTGATAAGATGCCCCAGGAACTCGAGGATACCGCCCGTATTGACGGTTGCTCCAAGATCGGGCTCTGGTGGCACATTGCGCTGCCGCTGGCAAAACCGGTCTTGGCGGTCGTGGTCGTGTTCAACGCGCTCAATATCTGGAACGAATATATCCTGGCTTTGATTATCTTTGATTCGCGTAAGCTCATGCCCCTTCAGGTCGCTCTTAAGTCTTTCCAGGGCGAGTTCGTCACTAATTACCCGCTTTTGATGGCCGGCTTAACCATAACTGCGTTGCCGATAATTATAATTTATCTTTTGATGCAGAAGTATATTGTCAAGGGAGTAACAGCCGGAGCGATAGCAGGATGATATTAGCTTATCGCTTATCGCTAATCGCTTATCGTAAAATCTTAAAGACGACATGCGATATGCCATATGCGATATGCGAAAAGGGCTTATCGCTTATCGCTAATCGCTTATCGTAATTCGAATGTTTAGATTTGAAAGTTTAGAGATTTGGAAATTGTCTTTGGAATACGCAAGTAAATTATACGAGATAGCCGATTCTTTTCCACAAAAAGAAATGTATGGATTATGTTCTCAATTAAGAAGAGCAGCAGTTTCTATTTCGAATAATATTGCTGAGGGTTCAGGAGCAAGTACTACTAGAGATTTTAGCTGTTTCCTTGATACAAGCATAAAGTCGGCTTTAGAAACAGTAAATATTCTATATTTTGCCCTGTTAAGGAAATATATTACCGAGTTAAAACAAAAAGAATTGTATGAAGAGGCAGAGAAAATCATAAGGAAAATAAGGGCATTTAAGAAGGGTTTAAAATGAAACGCACCTTGATTATTTTAGCATTATTTTTTGCGATATGCGATATGCGATATGCGATATGCCAGGATAAGCCTTCCTCCGGCGATTTGATCGTCAAGGCCTGGGAGGCGCACGGCAGGCGCGACATTGAGGCGGTTTTTAAATATACTAAAGCGTGCATTGATTTATACAAGAATGAGGCGGACAAAGAACAGGCTTCTTTAAAAGAACTTCCCAAGAATAAGGAAGCGATCGAGAATGTCCAGGACTTAAATAACGTAGCTACCGCATATTTTATCCAGGCCGAAAGCTATATGCGCCAGGAAAAACCGGAGGAAGCGAAGAAGATCTTTAAATTGATAATCGAAAAATATTATTACGCCCAGGCCTGGGACCAGCGCGGCTGGTACTGGCAGCTTGCCGAAACCGCAAAGCAGAGCGTGAAAAAAATAGAGACCGGCTCCATTGAGATAGAAAAAAAGGCAAAGATCAGCCAGCTACCGACAAGAATAGTCCTTTACGATCCGGGTAAAGAAGATTTCGTAGATTACGAGCAATACGGCGAGTTTAAGAATATCGGCACCAAGGATTACCGCTATGTAGTCAGCGATCAGGAGGGTTTAAGCGCGGCAGTCGGCGAAGGCGTCTATCCTAATAGCACCTCCATTAGATGGGACCCGGAATTCAAAAAAGCCAAAGAGGCGAAAAGGCTGGAGGGGAGCCTTTGGGATTTCCTGCATTCCCCGGATTTGGAGGCGGCATTTTTAAAATGGGCCATTGCCCCCGAGCCGCAGGGAGTAAAATTATTTTATACCGGCCTGATTCTGGAAAAGTCCGGGCTGATTAAACATGCCATCAAATGCTATTATGCTATTGTGGTGCATTTTCCCGGCGCCTACAGCTGGACTTACTGGCATACGCCCTGGTATATCGGACAGGCAGCGATCGCCAAGATCAACTTTCTCCTGCGCCGCAACCCTAATTTAGGATATAAATTAGTAGATGCGGATATTAAAATTATTAACGGCTACGATAATAACGTCTCCAACGATACCGCCGTAACTAACCCCGGAAGGTTCCAAAAGTCCGGCCTCTTGGAAAACTTGAAATCCAAATCCTCGCCGGCGGAATTAAGCGTAAATAAATATTTAGGCACGGGGAAAGTGCATTTGGTGCAGTATGAAACCGGCGACTGGCAGCTGATAGCGGATGGCAAGCCCTATATTATTAAAGGCATTACTTATTCCCCGACGAAAGTGGGCCAATCTCCCGACGAAGGGACAATGAAAAATTGGCAGCTTGAGGATGATAATAAAAACGGCAAAATCGATGCGCCTTATGATTCGTTCGTAGATAAAAATAAAAATAACCTTCAAGATCCGGATGAGCCGGCAGTAGGGGATTTTGCATTAATGAAAGAGATGGGTGTCAATACTATACGGATGTACCATCGCCCCGATTATAACTGGCCAAACAAAGAGTTGCTGCGCGATTTATATAAGACTTACGGCATAAGGGTGATTATGGGGGATTTCCTGGGCAAATATGCTATCGGCTCCGGCGCTAAATGGTACCCGGGCACGGATTACACCAACGAAGAGCAGAAAAAGAAGATGATGGAATCGGTGATCAATATGGTTTTAGAGTTTAAGGACGAGCCGTATATCCTTTTCTGGCTGCTGGGTAATGAAAATGTTTACGGTTTTGCCTGTAATGCCAATACCGATCCGGACGCGTTTTTTAAGTTTGCCAATGAAGTGGCTAGGCAGATTAAGGCAATAGACCCCGGTCACCCCGTGGCTATCTGTAGCGGTGATACTTTATTTCTGGATAAGTTCGGCAAAGATGCGCCCGACATTGATATTTTCGGCACCAATGCTTACCGCGGTGATTACGGTTTCGGTTTCTTGTGGCGGCAGGTAAAACAGGAGGCGGATAAGCCAGTGTTCATCACCGAGTTTGGCTGCCCCTCCTATGCGCAAGGTAAGACTCCTGATGAGGCGGAAGTTCTTCAGGCAGCCTACCACAGCGGAGCCTGGGAGGATATAGAAAGCAATACTGCCTTTGGCAGCGGCGAAGGCAATTCTATCGGCGGGGTGATCTTTGAATGGCTGGATGAGTGGTGGAAGGCCTATGAGCCTTCCCGGCACGACACCAAAGGTTTATTCACCGGCCCGTTCCCCGACGGTTATATGCATGAGGAGTGGCTCGGGATTGCCGGGCAGGGAGACGGAAAGTTGAGTCCGTATTTAAGGCAGCTACGTAAATCATATTACACCTATAAGAAATTATGGAGTCAATAGGGAGGGGAAAGGAGGCGCATCAAAAATACAAAATAAAAATAGGAAATCTGCATATGGCATATAGTGCGATAAGTGATAAGCAAACGAAAGGGGAGGTGTTAGAGATGAAGAAATTATTAGCAGTAATGGCAGTAGCGATGTTATTTCTGCCTGTTTGCGCAGGGGCAGAAGAAGCCAAGCCCGTTGCGGAAAGCTCGAAGGAATTCATCGTCTACAAAGACAAGGGCGCAAGGGAAAATCACTATGCTCCTTCGGGATGGATGGGTGATTACGGAGATATTAAGATAAATGACCAGTCTCTTAGTAATCCTCATACAGGTTCCAGTTCCATTCAATTTGTTTATTCGGCTAAGAAAACAGGAAGAGGCGAAGGCTGGGCAGGCGTACAATGGCAGAACCCGCCGAATAACTGGGGTTCTAAAAAAGGCGGATTTGATCTTTCCGGTATGACAAAGCTCACCTTTTGGGCGCGGGGAGAAAAAGGCGGCGAGGTGATTCAGAAGTTCGTCATCGGCGGGATCAAAGGCGCGTATCCGGATTCGGCGGCCATCGAGATGGGCCCGGTAGAATTAACCGATACCTGGAAGGAATACACCGTAAATCTAGCCGGGAAAGATTTATCCTATATCAGCGGCGGGTTCGGTTGGGCGACTACCGCGGATTTGAATCCTGACGGAGTAACTTTTTACATCGATGACATTAAGTACGAGGCCGACCCTAATATGAAGCCGGAGGGAAAGAAGAAAGAGAACGTACCCTTTTATATTTATGCCGACAGAAGCTCAGTCAGCAATCATTTCATCCCCTCCGGATGGATGGGCGATTACGGCGACATAAAATATGACGGCGCATGTAAACAAGACCCTTATTTAGGGGATACCTGTATTAAGATGGTTTACACCGGTAAAGCTTCTCAGGGTGCGCGCTGGGCAGGCGTACAATGGCAGAATCCGCCGAATAACTGGGGCATGGTTGATGCCGGTTATGATTTATCCAAAGCCACCAAGCTCACCTTTTGGGCGCGGGGAGAAAAAGGCGGCGAAAGGATAGAGGAGTTTAGGGTAGGCGGGATTATGGGTGAGTTTTCCGATTCCGATACCGCGGGTATCGGCCCGGTCATCCTGAATAAGGATTGGACCCAGTATACCATTGACCTGATGGGCAAAGATATGTCTTTTATCATCGGCGGTTTCTGCTGGGCGACCAACATCGACGTGAATCCGGAAGGCGCAACCTTCTATCTGGACGAAATTAAGTTCGAATAAAATCTAGGGACAGTTCTTGACCTGATCAAAGAAGTGTCCCCTGCAAGGGACACTTCTTGCTTTGGGTTGGGACCTGTCCCTCTTTAAAATGAGCAAGAAGCTTTTTATCGCAACGCTTATCTTTTCTTGTTTTATTTTGGGCGAAGCCTTTCCTAAGCCCCAGCCCAAAGTCTACATCAAGGCAATCCAAAACAGCCGTTACCAGTTAATCGTAGACGGTAAGCCTTATATTGTAAAAGGCGTCTGTTATAATCCTATCCCCATCGGCAGCAATTATGCCTATGACTGGTGGTCTGACCCCCATAAGCCCTGGCTTGTAGACGGAAAACTAATGCAGGAGATGGGAATCAATACTATCCGGCTTTATCAGGTATCCGATAATCCCAAAAAAGTAAAATTGGTGATCAGGGATTTATACCAAAAGTTCGGCATCCGCACCATTATCGGCCACTGGCTGGGGTTCTGGGAGTATCCCTGCCCGCTTTACGGCGATAAATGCTTTCAGGAGAAAATAAAAAAGGAAGTTTTAGAAATGGTCAATCTCTATAAAGATGAACCCGGGGTTTTATTGTGGTCTTTAGGCAACGAAAATAATTATTCCTTTTCCGGGCGGGTCAACCCCTGGTCATCCGAGGAGATAGATAAAGAGCCCGACCCTGCCAAGCAAAGGTTCCTGCGGGCTAAAACCTATTATTCTTTTGTGAATGAATTAGCCCGCCAGATACATAAAATAGACCCCGATCATCCGGTAGGCTTAGGTAGCGGAGAGCTTATTGCTTTGGACGTGGCTAATCAGTTTGCCCCCGACGTGGATTTAGTCAGCTGCATTATCTACCGCGGCAAAACCTTCGGCAACCTTTTCAATTCTTTAAAGGCCACCTTTAATAAGCCCCTCCTGATTGCTGAGCTCGGCGCGGATGCATACGACGCATACTTAAAAAAAGAAAACCAGGATATGCAGGCTTTTTTTCTGGAATCGCAGTGGAGGCAGATTTATAATAATCTAGCCGAGAGCAAGGCAGGCGCGGGTAATTGCTTAGGGGGCGTGATGTTCGAATGGACAGACGAATGGTGGAAACATAACGAAAATGACGCCGAGTCCTGGAAGGCGCATGATACCGAGTCCAACTGGTCCAACGGCAGTTATTATTTTGATATTCAGGTGCCCGGAAATATGAATATGAACGAAGAGTGGTTTGGCATCGTGGCTTTATCGCCAGATTTAGTTGACGGTTTGAATAAGCGGCTGCCTAGAAAAGCTTATTATACGGTCAGGGACTTCTGGAAGAACCCCGAGCGCAAAGAAACCAAGATAAAGGCGGTTACACCCGAATCTTAAAGCACAAAGCATTAAAAATGCTTGACTTAAGCAATAGTTAGTAGTATAAATAAAAGTTAAATAAAGTCTTTTTTTAATCTTTAAGCCGCGGAGAAACCCAGATAACGCGTATGTGGCAGGTTAATTTTAAAAAAGAGGAACTCTCGGACAAAGAAAAGCGCAGCGTTGAGATTTTAGGGATCTTAAGGAGAGATGGCCCGATCAGCCGGCCGGATATCGCCAAAGAAATGGGAATCAATGTGGTGACCATCTCTAATTACATCGATGATTTTATAAAAAATAATCTGGTCTATGAGAAAGAATTTGATATCTCGGAAGGCGGCAGGAGGCCGCTGTTACTGGACATTAATTCAAAAGGCGGCTATATCATCGGAGTAGGTTTAAACCTGACGAATATGGTCGGCCTTTTAGTGGACTTAAAAGGCAACATCATCACCAAGACCCAGATCGCCCGCCCCCAGGCCTCAGTCAAGGAAATCACCGAATGCCTGCTGGAAATTATCCGCGAAATCCTGCGCCGCTCCAAAGATTACGCCGAAAACATTAAAGGTGTGGGCGTAGGCATTGCCGGCCTGGTAAATAAAAAAGACGGTTCGGTGCACTGGCCGCAGAAGATGGACCACTATTATACTTACGCCTCCGTAGATTTGCCGCTTAAGGGGCTGATCGAAAAAGAGTTCAATTTACCGACGATGGTGGACAATGACGCCACCTGCGCCTGTTTTGGCGAACACTGGCTGGACCTTGAGCGCGGGATTAAAAACGTAATCTATATGTTCTCCGGCGTCGGCTGCGGCATCATGATTAACGGGGAGGTCTATACCGGCGCAAACGGTTATGCCGGAGAAGTCGCTATTTATAATTATAAGGAACAGGACCAATTTAGTTGCGATGCGGGTAACGGTTGTTTTCTTAAGCGCTGGGAGACGGATTTGGGGATTACCAGCGACGTGAAAGCGGTGTTAGCCGGTGATAAAGATAGCGCAGCAAGTTTTTTGAAACTTACCGCAGCCAGTATTAATAATTTAGATTTAAAGAGCGTTTTCATTGCCGCGCGCGCCAAGGATCCGGTTGCTCTTAGCGCGCTCGAGCGCGCTGCTAAAAAATTAGGGATTAAGATTGCTTCCCTGGTGAATCTGCTTAACCCGCAGGTAGTGGTTATCGGCGGAGGTATAGAGGAAGCAGGAGAAGGATTTTTAAATAAGGTAAGCTCTACGGTCAGGGAGTGGGCTTTCCGGGAGACTACGGAAGAACTAAAAATAGTTTATTCCCAGTTGAGAGAGAACGCGGTAGCCTTGGGCGCAGCAAGCTTGGTGATGCAGAAGATGTTCGCTCAGCTAAGGTAGATGGAGGATAGATGGGGGATAAGATAAAATTTATTCTGATCGGGCTGGTCGGCCTTTTATTGATTAGCTTTTTTATTACTTTTCAGGTTTTTAACGCAAAACAGACGATAGGGCGGGAAAGGGATAGTCTTAAGAGAGAAAATGAATCTTTAGCCGCAAAAATCAACGCCGGCCTTCAGGATAACCGGAGGCTGCAAGAGAAGTTCAATAATTTGAACAAAGACGTGGAGAGGTCGGCGCAGGATCGCAGTGAACTAGAGAAGAAATATGAGCTGTTGTTAAAGGAAAAAGATGAGCTTACGGCAGAGCTGAAAGCCAAAGCCAGCGAAGAGGCTGCCCGGCCACAAGTGCTTACGGCGCTTTCTGCGGAGACTGATGATGCCTACTGGGCGGCGATACTGAAAGAAAAAACGGACTTAGAAATCCGGCTGGAGAATATACGCAAGGATTTTAAGGAGATGCAGATAAAGAATGAGGAACTGCAGAGGGGCAAGGCGTCGCTAGAGTTAGAATTGAAAAACCAGATGCGCGATAAGCAGGACTTAAAAAGGCAGATGGACTATAACCAGAAGATGATGGATAGCGTGGCTCAGGAACTGGTCAGGGAGAGGAATGATAAGTTCCAGATCCAAGACAGTATTAAGTCCATTAAGAACGATAATTATATTTTAAGGCGGCAATTAAAGAGCCTGGGTAACCGTAAGATCGTTTTGGAGAAAAAACTGGCGGAATTGCAGGGGACAAATACGAGCCTAGAAAACAGTTTCGGCGAAATGGAGCAACTTTTAAAAGATAGAATGGCGCAGATAGAGAATTTAAGAAGACAACTAGAGCCGGCTGGAGCAGCCGGTTATGTGCCTGCGCCAAAAACAGAGGAGTCTGTGGAGTTGCCGCCCATCTTCGTGCGCCCGCAGGGAGAGCCGGCGATAGGGGCCGGTGCCGGGGTAGCGACGACGCTCGACGGCAAAGTCTTAGCCGTCAAGCGCGATAATAATTTTGTGATCATTGATTTAGGCCAGGGCACAGGCATAAAAGTAGGCGATAGTTTGCAGGTCTACCGGCAATCCCAGCTGATTGCCGACATCGAAGTGATCCAGGTGCGCCCGAATATCGCAGCTTGCGATATAAAAAGAGAAGCTACTCCGATACAGATCGGAGATAACGTTAGATAATCGTCGCTTTATTTAAATGGTGCGAGTCAGAAAAGGCCCCTCCAAGACCATTTCCATAGAAGATGTTGCCCGCCTGGCAGGTGTATCCATTACTACGGTATCGCGCGTGATCAACAAGATGCCTTCGGTAAAGGAGAAAAACCGCCTCAAAATCTTAGATGCGATAAAAGAACTGAAGTTTGAGCCTTCCGTATTCGCCCAGCGTCTGGCTACCGGAAAAAGTAATGTGGTGGCATTAGTCATCCCGCGCTACACCGACGTATTCTATTCTTTTTACGCCCTGGAATTACTGCGCGGCATCGGCACGCTTTGCGACAGGTTAAAATTAGATTTATTGCTGCGTCTGACCGATACGCGCTCTCCCCTTAACTTAAAAGGGGTGGGAGGGATCATCTTTGCCGATATTATCGGCAACTGGCACCAGCTTAAAGAAATGCTCCAGCAGGGCATACCCTGCGTGGTGATTAATAATTACGTGAAAGAATTAGAGGTCAGCTGTATCGCCGTGGATAATGCCGGAGGAGCGGAGGGCGCGGTAAGTTATTTAGTCAGCTTAGGGCATAAGAAGATCGCGCACATTACTGGAGATTTAGTTACTCAGGCCTCGATGCAGCGCCTGGAAGGGTATAAGGCGGGTTTAAAGAAAAATAACATCGCCCTGCGCGAGGATTATATTTTAAAAACCGATTACTCGCGCGGGCAGGCGCGCCAGGCTGCGGAAAAAATCCTGAATATGAAAGATGCGCCTACCGCCGTGTTTGTAGCTTCCGATTCGATGGCCCTGGAAGTGATGGCCGTGGTAAAAGAGTCGGGCAAACAAATACCGCAGGATTTATCCATTATCGGCTTTGATGATAATCCTTCCGGGCTTTACGGGCCGGTATCCCTAACTACGGTAAAGCAGCCTTTGGTCAAAATGGCGGAGGAAAGCGTTAAAGAATTGAACCTTTTGATGTCCGGGAAAAAGAAGAAAATAGAAAAAGTCGTTCTCCCGACAGAATTGGTAATCCGAGAATCCTGCCGGCCGGTCGCTCCTTAAGATAATACAATTTATTGTATATTTTAGTTTAAGCTCTACCATATATTGTATTTTTTTGTTGACAAGCATTTTAATCGGTGTTATGCTTTCTAAGTAAATAAACTCTAAAGTTTTTAGTCCGGGGTGCCAGATGCATTTAAAACTATCAGACAATGCTTTGAAGGTATTGGAAAGAAGATACCTGAAGAAGAATGAAGAGGGTAAAGTGGTCGAGACTCCCGAAGAGATGTTCTTAAGGGTTGCCGCTGCCATTGCCGATGCGGATAAGCTTTACGGTAGGAGCGAAAAAGAAATTGTAGGCCTGAAGGAATCATTTTACCGGATAATGACGGATTTGGAGTTTGTGCCTAATTCGCCGTGCCTGATGAATGCCGGCAGGGAATTAGGCCAGCTAAGCGCCTGTTTTACTTTGCCGATAGACGATTCCATGGATTCTATTTTTGAGACTCTTAAGGCCACCGCGATGATTCACAAGTCTGGCGGAGGAACTGGGTTTTCTTTCTCGCGCCTGCGCGCAAAATGTTCGATGGTCAAGACTACCGGCGGCATTGCTTCCGGCCCGGTATCTTTTATGAAGGTTTACGATGCGGCGACGGAAGCGGTAAAACAGGGAGGCACCCGCCGCGGCGCGAATATGGGGATCTTAAGGGTTGACCATCCGGATATCTTAGAGTTCATTACCTGCAAAGAAAACAATAACGATATTTCTAATTTTAATATTTCAGTCGGCATCAGCGATGAGTTTATGGCAAAACTAAAAAATAACGAGGACTACGATTTAATAGACCCGCATACGCAAAAAGTAGTAAAACGGCTGAATAGCAAAGAGGTCTTCGACCTGATCGTCAGGCAGGCACATAAGAACGGCGAGCCGGGGGTGATTTTTATTGACCGGCTTAACCAGTATAACCCGACCCCTAAATTAGGTAAAATTGAAAGCACCAACCCTTGCGGGGAACAGCCGCTCCTGCCTTACGAAAGCTGCGACCTAGGCTCGATAAATCTGGCGCGCATGTATAAACGCGCAGCCGGCGACCGCTATGAAATCGACTGGGATAAATTAAAAAGAGTAACCCGTTTAGCGGTGCATTTTCTAGATAATATTATCGACGTAAATAAGTTCCCGCTTCCCCAGATAGAAAGGGCGACAAAACTGACGCGTAAGATCGGCCTCGGGGTGATGGGTTGGGCGACACTCCTCGCCCGCTTAGGCACGCCCTATAATAGCGACGAGGCAGTGGCCTTAGCCGAGAAGCTAATGTCTTTTATCTTAAGCGAAGCAACTGCCAAATCCAGAGAAATGGCAGCCGAGCGCGGGACATTCCCGGCTTTTAAGGGCAGTATTTACGATAAAAAAGATGGGGGTTTAAAAATCCGTAACGCCACCCTCACTACTATCGCCCCTACCGGCACCATCAGCATTATCGCCGGGCCGTGCTCTTCGGGTGTTGAGCCGCTCTTCGCCATTGTTTATTACCGTAATGTCATGGATAACGATAAACTGGTGGAGGTGGATCCTTTATTCGAGGAGATCGCCCGCGAGCGGGGATTTTACCGCCGGGAATTAATGGAGAAAATCGCCGAGAGCGCCTCAATTCAAGATATGGAAGGTATTCCCCCGGATGTAAAAAAGATTTTTGTCACCGCGCATGATATCTCTCCCGAATGGCACGTGCGCATGCAGGCGGCATTTCAGAAATACGTGCATAACGCCACTTCTAAGACCATTAATTTTCC
This sequence comes from uncultured Planctomycetales bacterium, assembly GCA_964545575.1. Lineage (GTDB taxonomy): Bacteria > Omnitrophota > Gorgyraeia > Gygaellales > Profunditerraquicolaceae > CAZJFL01. Next base: position 113,135 of record CAZJFL010000001.1, on the reverse strand, counting down.
GCATGACGCGAGCCTCGAAGAGGTCAGAAAAGCCTATCTCTTAGCCTACGAATTAGGCTGTAAAGGTATTACCATTTACCGCGACAAGAGCCGCGAAGAACAGGTCTTAAATATAGGTAAGAGCAGCCCCGCCCTGGCGCAGGCAGCCGCGGCCGAGCCGTATAATATCGCCCCCCGGCCCCGGCCGGAAGTGATCAACGGGACCACCACTAAAGTGGCTACCGGTTGCGGCAATCTTTATGTGACCATAAACCGCGACGAAGAAGGCAGGCCCTTTGAATTATTTACCCAGATGGGCAAGGCCGGCGGTTGCGCTGCTTCGCAGCTGGAAGCAGTCGGGCGCCTGGTTTCCCTGGCTTTCAGGACCGGCATAGAAGTAAAAGCGATTATTGAACAATTGCGCAATATCCGTTGCCCTTCGCCTTCCTGGGAGAAGGGCCAGCGCATTTTTTCCTGCGCCGACGCCATCGCCCGCGTGATTGAACAAAGATTAGTCAGCGACGAAGCGGCTAATATATCCCTCCAGATCCCGCAGGTAGCCATGAAGCATTCCCACGGCGATGAAACGCCTAGCACCACCGATGCCGACGATTTCCAGCTGCACGGAGATATCGTGGGGGTCTGCCCTGATTGCGGCGGCGCCCTACGCCACGAAGAAGGCTGCGTCAAGTGCCAGGCCTGCGGTTTTTCTAAGTGCTAATCATGAAGAAAATTTTATATATAGTCCTGGACGGTTTGGGAGATTTACCGCTAGAGGAGCTGGGTAATAAGACTCCCTTAGAGGCGGCGCTCACCCCGAATATGGACCGCCTGGCGCAAAACGGCAGGACGGGTTTAGTGTATCCGGTGGGCCGCGGTATTGCCCCGGAATCCGATATCGCGGTAATCAGCCTCTTAGGTTACGATGCCCATAAATATTATACCGGCCGGGGGCCGCTGGAGGCTTTCGCAGAGGGGTTAGCGATAAGTGAGGGAAATCTTGCCCTGCGCGTTAACTTCGCTACCGTAGAGGCAGACGGAAAAACGATTAAAGACCGGCGGGTGGGGAGAAACCTGACTACCGAAGAAGCTACGGCATTATCCAAGGAGATAAATTCAAAAGTCACTTTATCCTGCGCCACTTTTGAATTTAAAAATACCATCGGCCACCGCGGCGTTTTAGTGATCCGCGGAATGCATTCGAAATTATCCGGCTGGGTCACCAATACCGATCCGGCATATGACAGAGAGGGAGTTTTTGGCGTGGCCAAGGAAAAATTCGAAAATACCGTGGCCGAATCTATGCCTATGCCTGGATACGAGAATTATTCTGAGGCGAAAGAGGCGGCCATGCTTTTGAATGAATTCACCCAAAAATCTCATCAGGCCTTAAATGAAGCGGCAGTAAATAAAAAGCGGGTTGCTGACGGCAAAATGCCGGGTAATCTGATTTTATCCCGGGATGCCGGCGACTGCCTGCCTAAATTTCCCGATATCCAGAGCCTGCATAATCTGAAATTCGGCTCTTTTGTGCAAATGCCGGTAGAAAGAGGGATTGCGCTTTTGACCGGGATGGAAATTATTGCTGTGCCGGATGCAAGCGGACATTTAGATGTGGATTACCCCATCTGGGCGAAGGTTGCTTTGGAGTCGATTAAGAAGTATGACGGGATTTACGTGCATATTAAAGGCCCGGATGAGCCGGCGCATGACGGAGATTTCCAGAAGAAAAAAGAAGTGATCGAAGCGATTGACAAATTTTTCTTTTCCAGTCTTTTGCCTAAATTAGATATGACTGATACTATTATCGCTGTGACTGCGGATCACTCTACGGTCTGTGCGATGAAGGCGCATTCCGCTGACCCGGTGCCGCTTTTGGTTTGCGGCGGCAATATTAAGCCCGATGGCTCTTTAAGTTTTTCCGAAAAAGCGGCGAAACTCGGCTCTATCGGTGAAATTCTCGGCCGCGACATCATGCCCCTCCTTGTAAAGGCTGCACAAGAGTAGCTAGAATAATATGACTAGTTATGAGGTTATAGTTATCGGCGCAGGACATGCTGGCGTTGAGGCGGCATTAGCTTCGGCGCGCATGGGCTGTAAGACTCTTTTGCTGACGCTAAGCGCTAAGACCATCGGCCTGATGAGCTGCAACCCGGCTATCGGCGGGGTAGGCAAAGGCCAGCTGGTCAAAGAAGTAGATGCCTTGGGCGGCGAAATGGCCAAAGCTGCCGATACCTGCGGGATTCAATTCAGGATACTCAATGCCTCCAAGGGCCCGGCAGTACAATCATCGCGCGCGCAGATTGATATGGAGATGTATAAAGAGTATATGCGCCGGATGGTTTCGGAGCAGAAAAACCTTTCTCTCAAAGAGGCAGAGGTAAAGAAATTATTAGTTAAAGACAATATTGCAATAGGGGTAATCACGGATAAAGAAGAAATCAGCGCTACCTGCGTAGTCATCTCCCCCGGTACCTTTTTAGAGGGGTTAATCCACCGCGGTTTAAACCATACCAGCGGAGGCCGCATCAATGAACCGGCATCAGTTGCTTTGGCGCAGGATTTAAAAAACCTTGGATTCAATATTTTAAGATTTAAGACCGGCACCTGCCCGCGCCTGGATAAAAAAACGATAGATTGCGCCTGCCTTATTGAACAAAAGGGCGATAGCCCGCCAAAACCGTTTTCATTTTCCACCTTAGAGTTAGAGCAGAAGCAAGTATCCTGCCATATTACCTATACCAATAAAAATACGCATAAGATTATCCGGGATAACCTTGACAGATCGCCATTGTATGCGGGGACAATTAAAGCAACCGGCGTGCGCTATTGCCCCTCAATCGAGGATAAGATAGTCAAATTTGCCGATAAAGAACGCCACCAGATATTTTTAGAGCCGCAGGGTTACCAGACCGACGAAGTCTATCCTAACGGACTTTCCACCAGCCTTCCGGAAGACGTGCAAACAGAAATGATACGCTCTATTGAAGGGCTGGAAAAAGCCGAAGTGATACGTTTTGGCTACGGGATAGAGCATAGCATAGTTGAGCCGACTCAAACTTATCCGACATTAGAGACTAAATTAATTAAGAACCTGTATTTGGCCGGACAGATTAACGGCACTACCGGTTATGAAGAAGCAGCAGCCCAAGGTTTAATTGCTGGAATAAACGCTTCTTTACGCGCCCAGTCCAAAGAACCGCTGATTTTAGACCGCGCCACTAGTTATATCGGCGTATTAATAGATGATTTGACCACTAAAGGCACAAATGAGCCCTATCGCATGTTTACCTCGCGCGTAGAATACCGCCTGATTTTACGCGAAGATAACGCTGACCTGCGTTTAAGAAAGATAGGTTATGATTTAGGTTTAGTAAGCCCGCAAGATTACCAGCGGCTACAGGAAAAAGAACGGGCAATTAAGCAAGGGATAACTTTCTTAAAGGAAAAACAGCTTAAGCCTTCGCCGGAATTAAATGCGCGTTTAGAGGGCTTTAAATCTTCGCCGATAAAAAAATCCGTGGCCTTAGAAGAAATGCTTAAACGGCCGGAAATAAGTATCGCGGATTTGGAAAGCTTGGACCACCTTGCTTTAGATATCCCGGATTTTGCTTTGCGCGAGGTCGAAATTGAAGTAAAATATTCCGGGTTCATCAAGCGGCAGCTTGCCGAGGTAGAGCGGTTCAAGAACTTGGAAAAGATCAGGCTTCCCCAAGATTTAGATTATGCCGTTATCGCCGGCCTCTCGCGCGAAATAAAGGAGAAGCTCGCCAGATTTAAACCGGTTAATTTAGGCCAGGCCTCGCGGATTTCCGGCGTTACCCCGGCAGCAATCTCAATTTTAATGGTGTCTTTAAGGAAACTAAATGGATAAAAATAAAAACTATCTTAGCCTGAAGAGGTTCTGTAAGAGTTTAGGCATAGATATATTCGGCGTTGCGGATATAAGTAGAGTTAAAAATGATTTTTTGTTGTCTGCCGGATCGATAAAAAAGTTCGATAAAGCTATTTGTCTGGGCCTGCGCATCTCAGCAGCTGTCTTAGAAGAAATAGAGGAGCAGCCCACCAAGCTTTATTTCCATCATTACCGCGCCCTGAACGCCGCCCTGGATCAGGCTGCACTGCGCCTGACTAATTTTATACAGGACAAAGGTTTTCTGGCCCTACCTATACCGGCGTCGGTAATTCTAGACTGGGAAAACCAGAAGGCGCATCTTTCGCATAAGCAAATCGGACAACTTGCCGGTTTAGGCTGGATAGGCAGGAATAATTTATTGGTTAACAAAACAGCCGGTTCTCAATTCCGCATAGTTTCTATTCTTACCGATATGCCTTTAAAGCTAGATAAGCCTCTTAAGGGCTCTTGCCGGGATTGCAGGCTATGTATCCCGGCCTGCCCTGCGCAGGCAATAAAGGATAGCCCGTCCGATTTCGACCACTTTAAATGTTTTGAAAAGCTTAAAGATTTTCAAAAACAAAAATTAGTCGACCAGTATATCTGCGGGGTATGCGTTAAGGTTTGCAAGGGAAAAGAACGCCGACTATGAAGCTAAAGTTTTTAGTCGCAGGCCTGTTTTTAATTTTTACAAGTTATGTTTATGCTTTTGATGACGGAGACTTTCAGGTCTGGAATACTGACGTAGAGGAATTCAAGATCAATAAAGATTCCAAAATAGCCTTTGAGCAGGAGTTCCGCTGGGGAAACAATGCCGGCGAGTTTTATTACCAACACTACGATGTAGGATTTTTCTATAATCTCAAAGAATATCTAAATATCGGCGGCGGGTACCGCCAGATCTATGATTTAGTCAAAGGAAAATTTCTCCCCTGCGAAGAGCCTTATTTGACCTTAACGCTATCCAGCGCGTTCAAGGGTTTTAATTTGGAAGACCGCAGCCGGATGGAATATAATGAGTTTGACTATAAAGTTGATTTTTGGAGGTACCGCAATAAGTTCACCTTAAAATTACCCTGGAAATTTACCAGGATAGAAATCCAGCCATATATTTCAGATGAAATATTTATCGTTTTTGACGGCCTGCCGAGTGATTTAAATCAAAACAGGTTTTCTTCCGGGCTCAGTATGAAACTAACTAAGAATCTGAAGGCGGAAATTTATTATATGCTGCAGAGTAGCAAAGGCTCAATAAAATGGGCGGACGTTAACGTATTAGGCGCTAAGTTAAAGGCCTTATTTTAATCTATTTTCTTTACTTCTTGTATTTGGATGATATAATTTAGGCGTCCTACCACCCCCATAAAATTAAATGTATGTCTTATTAGTCGGTTTAGTTTTGTTAATGAGCATTGGCGTCGGCTGGTCAATCGGGGCCAACGATGCCGCCAACTCTTTAGGCACCGCTGTCGGCTCGCGGGTACTCAATTTAAAACAGGCGATTATTTTAATTGTCGCCTTCGGTTTCCTGGGCGCATTTTTACAGGGGGGGCATGTAGCTAAGACTATCGGCAAAGGCATTGTGCCGATAAATGAGCTGGATAAAAACATAGCTCTTTATTTAGCTTTAGTAGCTGCTTTTGCCGCCTGCGCTTGGGTAGTGCTGGCTACCTACTGGAAGATGCCTATTTCTACGAGTCATTCTATTGTCGGCGCGGTTGCCGGCGCCGGCCTTGCGGTGGGCGCTCCCGTAAGATGGAAAGTGCTGGGAGATATTTTTATCTGCTGGATTTTTACTCCGGTGGGTGCGGCGGTTTTAGGGTATATATTTTACCGGATTTTTAAAAATGTGCTTTACAGGATTATCCCGCGCAAACATTTAAGGTGGAGCCTGGCCGTGCTGATCATCTTAAGCGGCTGTTACGTGGCTTATACCTGGGGCGCCAATGACGTGGCCAATGCTACCGGCGTGATTGTGGGGGCAAATATTCTTTCTGCAAAAACGAGCGTGATACTGGGCGGCCTGGCAATCGTCTTAGGCATTATGACCTGGGGTTATAAGGTTATAGAGACGATCGGTTCGGAGATCACCAATCTTTTGCCAATTATGGCATTTTCTGCCCAGCTTGCCAGCGCCATTAATGTCCATATATACACTGTTTTTGGCATACCGGTTTCCACCAGTCATTCTATTGTCGGAGCAATTTTTGGCGTGGGCCTGGTAAGGGGAGTACGGGTTTTAAATATAAGGATTATACGCGAGATAATTTTCTGCTGGCTGGCTACGCCTTTTGTCTCAGGCATAATCAGTTTTTTGGTTTTAAAGGGAATTATGATATTTGTTAAAATATAAGTAAGGGCATTAGCTATGGATTGTTGCTCCGCTGGTTATTAATACGATTGCTGCAGCGGAGTAAATTCGCAGACGCTGATAGGCAAGTAAATAACGGACGCTAAAACTTACGTCGCTCATTTCATTCGCTCCGTAAGTTTTCTGCTCATTTAAGGAGGTAAAAGATGAAAGAAACGAGGAATATCTTAGGTTGGTTAGGAATGGCTGAGGAGCTCTCTATTTTAAAGGATGCCCAGAAGCACGTGGAGGAGACTTATAAAACCGTGACCCATTTTTCCGAGGCAGTGCGCGCGTTTATTCAGGGGGATTTAAATGCCAAGACCGTGGCGATTGAAAACGTCAGAGTTAGCGAGCATGAGGCAGATACTTTAAGGTCGAAAATGGTCAGCGAGCTTGCCGAGAGCCTGCTTCTTCCTCCGGACCGGGAAGACCTGATGCATTTTGTCAAGACCCTGGATAAGATTGCCGATTGGACTAATGGTGCTGCGCGCATCTTAGGGTTTATCGAGCAGAAGCTTCCGGAGAGCATTTTAAAGAATATCTCATCGGCAACGGAATTAATCGTTAACTCTATCTCTAAACTAAAAGAGGGGATCCAGTCGCTTTCCAAAAACGACCTTAAAAAAGCATTGACAGATTGCGAAGAGGTAGACCGGCTGGAGCATCAAGCCGATGACCAGAAGAAAACCCTGATCGAAGCGATTATTCACGAAAAACTTGAGCCAACCAGTTTGCTTCTTTGCTACCAGCTGGCAGAGTACCTTGAAGGAGTGACGGATAAGATAGAAGACGCAGCTGACTTAATTAAGATTTTGGCGATTAAATCTAAATAGCGATGAAAGACTGGCAAGGCTACGCGCAAACTTTAAAAGAACTCTTAGGTTTAGAATACAGCCCGCTGGGGGTAAGCCTGCTTGAGGGTGCAAGTGCTAAGCCGGCAGAGAAAAAAATACGTATCTGCCGGGCAATCCTTGAAGCAGGAAAGGGCGAGGTAATTGAATTAGATAAAGCGAATAACGCCTGTTTCGGCGCTTCCTGGCATTTAGGTTTTCACCGGGTTAAAGACCCCGAGGTTTTGGGGATGATCCGTAAATTTGTAGTAGAAGGGGAGAAGCTTTTTTGTTCTTATGAGGCCTTGGATAAGCTCTTGTCGCAGATCGAAGATGTTCCGGATAATTCCGGAAAGCGCTTTTTACTCTCTCCTCTAGAGAAGTGCGAAGCAGAGCCGCAATTGGTGATTTTTATTGTTAATGCCGAACAGGCCTGCCGCTTGCTTACTTTTGCTACTTTTTTTGATGGGGTGATGCCGAAAATCAAGATGGGCGGGCCGACCTGCCGCTTAAGCATCATTTATCCATTGCTCAGCGGAGAAATTAACCTCTCCTTTTACGACTATACTGCCAGAAAAATGTGCAACGTAGAAAAAGATAAATTGATTCTTACTTTTCCTTACAAAATGTTACCTAAGATTATCGATAGCCTGGATAAGTGTTCTGCCGGCAGGGCTAAGATTGAGTTTCCGCCTGAATTCCGCGCCTTCCTGCAAAAAAGGCTGGGGCATTAAAATAAATAAGATTATGGGGAGGTCGTGATAACGGCCTGAGAGTCCCCGCTTAAGCGGGGTGACCCTGATAACCTGATCTGGATAATACCAGCGTAGGAAAAGGAGGAGTGAATGTGTATAACCCTTATGTATTTGGCATAAGGGTTTCCTATTTATTAAGGGTTAAGGGAGGAGACTAAAATGAAGTTAGATGAAATAGTGATTTCCAATGCAATCATAGAATCTTATAAAGATAAGCTGGTTGCAGCACTTGATGTTGAGGTGGCTATTGTCGGCGCCGGCCCGGCAGGTATGGTTTGCGGTTATTATTTAGCCAAGGCAGGAAAAAAAGTAGTGCTTTTTGAAAGAAAGCTTTCCGTCGGCGGCGGCATGTGGGGCGGGGGTATGATGTTTAATGAAATTGTGGTCCAGGAGAAAGCCAGAAGGATACTGGATGAGTTTGGCATTAAAAGCAGACGCTACGCCCGAGGCTATTATTTAGCGGATTCCATCGAATCAGTTTCAACTATTTGCTCTAAGGCGGTAAAGGCGGGTTTGAAAATTTTTAATCTTATCAGCGCCGAAGACGTGATGGTGCGCAATAAGAAAGTAGTGGGGCTGGTATTAAACTGGACAGCGGTTGAAATAGCCGATCTGCATGTTGACCCCATTAGTATGCGCGCTAAATTCGTGGTGGATGCCACCGGCCATCCTGCGGAGATAGCCCGGATTATTGAGAAGAAATCCGGCATCCGGCTGAAGACAAAAACCGGAAAAATCATGGGTGAACAGTCTATGTGGGCAGAGGTAGGAGAGGATACGATTGTAAAGAACTCAAAAGAAATCTGCCCCGGGTTATATGCCTGCGGCATGTGCGCAAACGCGGTATTCGGGGGCCCGCGCATGGGGCCGATTTTCGGCGGAATGCTTCTTGCCGGAGAAAAGGTAGCCAAGGAGTTAATTAAAAAAAATACTTGACAAAATACGTTTTCTCAGTATACTCTACTATGTTGATAGAGATTATAGGATATAACTATGCGTATTACTTATAAAGGGGATTACGCCTTAAAGACGATTCTGGATTTAGCCTTGCATTACGGGGAGAGCCCGGTGGCTATTCATGAGCTGGCTAAGCGGGCGGATATCCCGGTTAAATTTTTGGAGCAGATACTTCTGGATTTAAAAAGAGGCAGCTTTGTCGAAAGCCGGCGCGGCAAAATAGGGGGTTATCTTTTAGCTAAGGCACCGTCAGAGATAAGACTGGGTGAGGTGATCAGGTTTATTGATGGGCCCATTGAACCCATTGCTTGCGTGGATAAGAAATACCGGGGCTGCAGCGATATCTATAAATGCGCCTTTAGGGATATCTGGACTAAGGTTGCTGAGTCCACCTCTGGAATTATCGACAGCGTTACCTTTGAAGATTTGGCAAAGAAAATAAAGAGGCAGGACCCCGCTTTTATTTATCAGATTTAATTCAAGGAGAGAGTATGCAGATTGCCAAAGATATCACTAAACTCATAGGAAATACTCCTCTGGTGCGTTTAAACCGGATTACCAAAGAGTGCAACGCAGAGGTGGTTGCCAAATTAGAGTCCTTTAATCCCTGCTCTTCGGTCAAGGACAGGATCGGCTTGAGCATGATTGAGAAGGCCGAGATTGAAGGTAAGATTAAAAAAGATACTATTCTTATTGAACCGACTTCGGGTAACACCGGGATTGCCTTGGCTTTCGTCTGTGCAGTCAAGGGTTATAAGTTAGTCCTGACCATGCCGGAGACGATGAGTATCGAACGCCGCCAGCTTCTTTCTGCCTTCGGAGCGGAAATTATTCTTACTCCGGGAGCCGAGGGTATGTCGGGCTCCGTCAGAAGGGCGCAAGATTTAGCCAAGACAGATAAGCGTTATCTTCTGCTGCAGCAGTTTCAGAATCTGGCAAACCCGGAGGTTCACCGCCGCACCACGGCAATAGAGATCTGGGAGGATACGCGAGGTAAAATAGATATTTTAGTGTCCGGCGTAGGCACCGGCGGTACCATTACCGGTATTTCAGAGGTAATCAAACAGAAGAAGCTTTCTTTTAAGGCAGTGGCCGTAGAGCCGAAGGATTCCCCGGTATTATCCGGGGGTAAGGCGGGAGCGCATAAAATTCAGGGTATCGGCGCCGGCTTTGTGCCGGAGGTGCTGAACCGTAAAATTATCGATGAGATTATTCAGGTCAGTTACGACGATGCCAAAGCCACGGCGCAGCGGTTGAGCAAAGAAGAGGGGATATTGGCCGGAGTTTCTTCGGGTGCCGCGGCCTGGGCAGCAGTCCAGGTGGGAAAACGGCTGGAGAATAAAGGCAAACTTATCGTGGTAATTTTACCGGATACCGGAGAGAGGTATCTTTCTACCGATTTATTTGTTTAAATAGGTGGTAAGGAGGAAAGAATAATGAGGACGATTAAAGAGATTAATGAGAAGATTAAAAAAGGCCAAGCCGTGATAGTTACGGCGGAAGAAATCATTGACCTAGTGGCTAAAAAAGGCTCGGCTAAGGCGGCAGAGGAAGTAGACGTGGTCACTACCGGAACTTTCGGGCCGATGTGTTCATCCGGCGCTTATTTTAATATCGGCCACTCTCGCCCTCGAATAAAATTAGGCGGCGGAATATGTAAACTAAACGATGTGCCGGTTTATACCGGTTTTGCGGCCATGGATTTTTATCTGGGCGCAACTGCCATGCCCGACGATGACCCGCGCAATAAAGTCTTCCCGGGAGAATTCAAATACGGCGGCGGGCACGTAATTCAGGAGTTGGTTGCCGGCAAGGATATCCGCCTGGAGGCGAGTGCTTACGGCACAGACTGTTATCCGCGCAAGAAACTGGAAACGCTGATCAATATCAAGGATTTGAATGAGGCCGTACTTTTTAATATCCGTAACTGCTATCAGAACTATAATGTGGCGGTGAATCTTTCGGATAAAATAATTTATACTTATATGGGCGTATTAAAGCCGCATCTGGGTAATGCTAATTATTGCTCTGCCGGCCAGCTTTCCCCTTTGTTAAAGGACCCAAATTACAAGACTATCGGAGTGGGTACCAAGATCTGGTTAGGCGGAGGTATCGGGTATGTCGCCTGGCACGGCACCCAGCATAATCCGGGAGTAAAGAGGACGGATAACGGTATCCCCCAAGCCCCTGCCGGGACACTGGCAGTAATCGGAGACTTAAAGCAGATGAAACCCGAATGGCTGGTGGGGACGAGTATGTTAGGTTACGGCGTAACCCTGACCGTGGGTATTGGCGTTCCCATACCTATATTAGATGAAGAGACGGTTAAATACGCAGCAGCCAAAGACGAGGAGATTTATGCTCAGGTAGTAGATTACAGCCAGAGTTATCCCCAGATGATTCCGGGTAGTTTAGCCGAGGTTAGTTACAGCCAGTTAAAATCCGGTAAAATCAAGGTGCAGGGCAAGGAGATCCCTACCGGAAACCTCTCCAGTTATTCCAAGGCGCGGGAGATCGCGCAGGAATTGAAAGCCTGGATTGAAAAGCGTGATTTTATGCTCACCGAACCCGTGGCAGCTTTACCCGGGGCAGATTCAGGCTATGCCTTTAAGCCCTTGAAAGAGAGGGCTATTTAGTGATATAATTAAATGAAGGCGAGACTTGCGGAGCGTGAGCGAACGCAAGTCTCTGCCTGAATTTACACACGATGATTAGCTTTGCTAATCATCGTGTGCATTAATTCACATGATCATTAGTGGAGGATAACATGCGCGAACAAGTAGAGAAGGTCTTAGAGAAAGTAAAACAGATGCTTGCTGCTGATGGCGGAGATGTGGAATTAGTAGATGTTAGCGATGATGGTATAGTCAAAGTAAAACTTACCGGGGCCTGCGGGTGTTGCCCGATGAGCCAGATAACTTTAAAGATGGGTATCGAGCGGATTATAAAGCAGGAAGTCCCGCAAGTAAAAGAGGTGATTGCAGTATGATTTCCAAACGCGTAGTTCTGCATTTTCCGCACCGGCTGGTGGACCAGCCGATTATTTATAAGCTAGTCAAGGAGTATGACCTGCAGTTTAATATCCTCAAGGCTTATGTTACGCCGCAGGAAGAAGGGTTGATGGTTTTGGAGCTCGCCGGTGAGGATAAAAACTTTAATCAAGGTATGAAATATTTAGAGTCCTGTGGCGTGCGGATCCAGCCTTTAAGTCAGGATGTCATCCGTAACGAAGTCAAATGCACTGACTGCGGAGTCTGCGTGCCCATTTGCCCTACCGGGGCTTTAGCGATAGATCCGATTACGCGCAAAGTCCATTTTTATGATAATAAATGTATCGCCTGCGAGTTGTGCGTGAAGGTGTGTCCTACCCGTGCAATGGAGGTTCGTTTTTAGTTTTGCGGGTCCTGTCGCTTCGTGTTTCTCGTCGCATCATGCTCCTTTAAAACACTTCGCGCCACCCGCAAAACTCACACAAACTCACTTCAATTACAGACACTCCTTATTTATGAATAAGTTAGAGAAGCTAAAGAAAATCTTAAAAAATATGGGTTCGGTTCTGGTCGCTTATTCCGGAGGCCTGGATAGTACTTTTCTTCTTAAGGTGGCGCAAGAAGCTTTGGGAGATAAGGTTTTGGCGGTTACGGCGGATTCCGCGACTTACCCCGCCGAAGAGCTGGTTTTTGCGAAAAAGATGGCGCGTAAACTTAGGATGCGGCATAAAATCATCCACACCCGCGAATTAAAAAACGAAAAGTTCGTTTCTAATCCGGTTAACCGCTGTTATTTTTGTAAAAGGGAACTTTTTAGCCGCTTAAAAGGCCTTGCCCAAAAAAATAAATTAAACTTTATCGCTGACGCCAGCAATGTTTCTGACTTAGGAGATTTCCGTCCGGGCAATATCGCAGGAATTGAATTAAAAGTCCGTTCTCCTTTACAAGAGGCCGGTTTTACCAAGCAGGATATCCGCAAACAAAGCAAAGCCTTAGGGCTGCCTACGGCAGATAAGCCGTCGTTGGCCTGCCTGGCTTCAAGGATTCCCTACGGTATAAAAATATCGCCTCTTTTATTATCCCGGATTAACCGCGCGGAAAATTTTTTAAGAAAACAAGGTTTTGCTCAGGTGAGATTAAGGCATTACCACGGCCTCTGCCGTATAGAAGTGCCTAAATATGATATACCGGGGCTGATAAAGAAAAGGGATTTTATACTGGATAGGCTGAAGAGTTTAGGATATAATTACATCACTGTTGATTTGGAAGGTTATCGTACCGGAAGCATGAATGAGGTATTTAAGAAATGAAAAGAGTATATTTAGATTACGCTGCCACTACCCCCACCGACCCCGAAGTGATCAAGGCGATGGAGCCTTATTTCTTTGAGCTGTTCGGCAATCCCTCCAGTATCCATACTTACGGACAGGAAGCTAAAAAGGCAATCGAGGATGCCCGCGAAAAAGTCGCTTCCTTCCTCGGCGCAAAACCCGAGGAGATCGTTTTTACCTCCGGGGGAACCGAAGCAAATAATTTTGCTCTCGAAGGTGTTGCTTATGCAAACGAGAAAAAAGGAAATCACATCATTATCTCGGCTATTGAGCACCATGCGGTTGGTGAGCCGGCCAAGTTTTTAGAGAAGAGGGGCTTTGAAATTTCGGTTGTGGGGGTGGATAAATACGGCCTGGTTGATCCCGCCAAGATTAAAAAGGCAATTACCGATAAAACCATTCTTATTTCAGTGATGCACGCCAATAATGAAATCGGCACTATCCAGCCGATAGCGGATATCGGCAAAATCGCCCGGGAAAAAGGGATTTATTTTCATAGCGACGCAGTGCAGACCGTAGGACATATACCGGTTAACGTAAATACTCTGGGCGTAGATTTGTTATCCCTCTCTGCCCATAAATTTTACGGTCCGAAAGGCGTTGGCGCTTTATACATCAGACGAGGCACGCGCATTGAAAGGTTTTTACACGGCGGAGACCAGGAAAGAGACAGGCGGGCCTCGACGCATAATACACCGGGGATAGTGGGGTTAGCAAAGGCGATAGAACTTTGTAGCGACAAGATGGAAGAGGAAGCGAAGGCACAGAGCAGTTTGCGCGATAGGCTGATTGCAGAAATCCCCAAGAGGATTCCTGAGGTTTATCTAAACGGCCACGCCACAAAAAGGCTGCCTAATAACGTAAACTTTTCCATAAAGTATATTGAAGGAGAGTCGATACTGCTTAGCCTGGATATGCTGGGAATTGCCGCTTCTACCGGCTCTGCCTGCACTTCTAGTTCCTTAGAGCCTTCGCACGTATTATTAGCCATCGGCCTGCCCCATGAGATTGCTCATGGTTCATTGCGTATTACTTTAGGCAGATGGACTAGCAAAGAAGATGTTGATTATTTATTAGAGCAATTGCCGTCGGTGGTAGAAAAACTGCGCAAGATGTCGCCGCTTTATAAAGGATAAAATGGAGAATTATAGCGAAAAAGTAATGGATCACTTTCTGCATCCGCGCAATGTCGGAGAAATCGAAAATCCCGACGGCAGGGGCAAGGTCGGCAATCCTATCTGCGGAGACATCATGGAGCTCTATATAAAAGTTAAAGATGGGATAATTACCGACGCTAAATTTAAAACCTTCGGCTGCGGCGCAGCCATAGCTACCAGCTCCATGGTTACGGAAATGATCAAGGGCAAAAACATCAAAGAGGCATTAGAGATTTCCAATAAGGCAGTAGCAGAGGCTTTAGGGGGGCTGCCACCGGTTAAGATGCACTGCTCGGTTTTAGCGGAAGAAGCTCTAAAGTCAGCTATCGAAGATTACCGCAAGAAAAATCCTTCCTGAAAAAAATGATACGGGATAAAATCCTTGAATTCCTGAAGAAAAAATCGGAATACGCCTCCGGAGAAGAAATAAGCGAACGTTTAGGGATAAGCCGCCAGGCATTATGGAAGCATATCCAGGAATTAAGGGATACTGGCTATGACATTGTGGCTGTCCCGCACTTAGGTTATCAGTTACTTTCTTCGCCGGACAGGCTCCTGGCGGGTGAGATAAGCCACGGCCTGAACACAAAGTTCATCGGTAGAAAAATCTGTTATCTGGAAACGGTGCCCTCGACTATGGGCATCGCAGCCCAGATGGGGATTAGCGGCTGCCCGGAAGGGGCGGTGGTGGTAGCCGAAGCGCAAACCAGAGGCAAGGGCAGGCTCGGCAGGGCATGGATTTCGCCTAAATATCAGGGTATATATTTATCTTTGGTCTTAAGGCCTAAGATTATGCCGGCGCAATCGCCGATCCTGACGCTTATGGCTGCGGTAAGTATCTGCGAGGCAATAAAGGAAACCTGCGGATTAGAGGCCAAGATTAAATGGCCTAACGACGTCCTGATCCATAATAAAAAAGTCGGCGGAATACTGACTGAATTGAGTGCCGAGACCGACGAAATCCGTTTTATCGTTATCGGCATAGGCTTAAACGTCAACAACGATAAGAAAGCACTGGTAGAAGGCGCTACCTCATTAAAGGAGCAAAAGAGGGAAGAAGTAAACCGCATTGTTTTGCTTCAGGAGATATTGCGCCGCATAGAATTTAATTACCTGCTTTTTCAGAAAAAAACAGCCAAGGTGATCATTGATAAATGGCATATTTTTAATCTGACTCTCGGCAGGAGGATAAAGGTTATTTCCCATGAGGCACACATGGAGGGGGAGGCAGTGGGTATTGATACCGACGGAGGCCTGCTCTTAAGGAGGGATTCCGGATTAACCCAGAAGGTGATGGCCGGGGACGTAGTGCACTGTCGGTAATCGTAAACCAAATATAATTTTCAAGTTGACAGTTATGCCGCACCCGCTATAATGCCTTTATGGCAAAGATAAATTGGTGCGGTTTATTTTTTATTTTTCTTATCTTGCCCGGCCTTGCCTATGGCGCCCAAATTCCGCCCCGGGATTTAGAGCGCATAGTGGTGGCAAAGGAAAAGGCTTATTTTTCGCATACCTTTACCCTGAAAGTAGAAGATTTTTATGCCTCGCCAATAGAATCTTTGTCTCTCCTGCCGCTAGACCTACAGAGCCGTTCTCTCCGCGAAGGCATCCAGACAGATTTTTCCCTGAGGGGTTCAACCTTTCAGGGAGTTTTAGTCCTTATCGATGGCCAGCGTATCAACGACCCCCAGACAGGGCATCATAATTCAGACATTCCCTTAACCAAAGCGGATATTGCAAGAATTGATTTGATCCCCGGCATTAGTTCTTCACTATTCGGGCCTGACGCCATCGGCGGAGCAATCAATTTCCTGACTAAAAAACCGCAACAGAAAGAGCTAATTTTAGAAGGTAGCTACGGCTCTTTTGATACCAAGGCCGGGCTATTCAGCTTTACGGAGAAAATAAAAGACTTAAGTTTCCGTGTTTCCTCCGAATATGCGCAATCAGACGGGTTTCATTACGATACGGATTTTAAAAAATATACCGCCACTTTCAGCTCTTCGCTGGATGTGCCATGCGGCGCAGTTAATTTAGACTTTGGCTATCAGGATAAGGAGTTCGGGGCATTTGATTTTTATACCCCGGGCTTAGGATACCCTTCAGAAGAATGGACCAAGACTTATCTTTTGGAGGCGGGCTTGCTTTCTGAAAATGAAGGGTTAATCATCAAGCCGAATTTTTTATGGCGCCGGCATTACGATAAGTTTATGCTCGATAAAACAGAAGTGCGCAGCCGTTATCTTAATCAGCACCGCACCGATATCTATACCCCTAATATTTATTTCCAGAAACAAACCGGCTTTCTGGGGAGAGCGGGCCTGGGCTTTGAGTACGGCAGGGAAGAGATCCATTCCACTAACTTAGGCAAGCACTATCGTAATCACGAAAGCATCTTTTTTGACGACAACAAAGATATCAATCAGAGGTTTTCTCTGGCCGGGTCCTTGCGGATGGATAATTTTGAGGGTTTCAACACCGCTTATACCGGCGCACTAAATTTAAAATATAAAGTCGGGGGAGCCAGTGGTTTAACTTTGGGTATAGCCAGAAGTATCCGCATCCCTACCTTTACCGAACTCTATTATAACGACCCTACTACCGCAGGAAACCGTAATCTTAGCGTAGAGGAATCGGTTAATTATCAGTTAGGCTATGACTATAAGAAAGACGGTTTTTCCTTAGGCACAGCTTTTTTCTTCCGGGAAGCAATAGATGTAATTGACTGGATAAAGCGTAGCCCCCTGCAAGCAAAATGGCAGGCTGAAAACATAAGCGATACCGGGGTCCTGGGTTTAGAAAACTATTTTAGCTGGCAATTTAATAAATATATCAAGATGTCTTGCAACTATACCTATATTAATAAGCAGGCTGATACCCGCGGCTACCTATACAAATATGGACGGAATTATTCTCGCCACCTGGCCAATGCTATGGTAGACTTTAATCTGCCCTGCGGGATTCAAGGTTTGACATTAACCTACAAAGAGAGGCCCGGCCGCGGCGGGTGGTTTATTTTAAACAGCCATTTCGCTTATAAAATCCATCGGAATGGCCAGATTTTCTTGGACATTACCAACCTCCTCGGTGTAAAATATGAAGAAATAGCAGGCATCCCTCAGCCGGGAAGGGCCATCGAGGGGGGTATCAGATGCCAGTGGTAACCTAAAGCATGACGAGAAAATATTTTTCCCTACCGTCCCTGGACCCCGGATATATTAAGCAGCAGGATTATTTTTTTCTTTTTGAAACCACCCTCTTTGATAAAGATAATTCCTCCAGTTATATTTTTACCCATCCGCTTAAAATAATTAAAATAAACCGTTACGCCGATATAGAAAAAGCTTTTAGCCGGATAGAATATTACGCACAAAAATATTTTTTGGCCGGATATTTTTCTTATGAACTGGGGTATTATTTTGAGAATAAGCAATTCGGCTTTAAGGAATCCGCGCCTTTTCCCCTGATACAGATCGCTGTTTTTGATCAGGCCGCTTCTTTTAATCATAAAACCGGAAAACTAAGCGGGCATCTCCCGGGTATTTTTGCAACGAAAAGCAAGCAGGAAGATTTCTCGGCAGGAAGCTTAAAGTTCGATTTTAATGAAAAGGAATATACGGGGAGAATCCGGCGCATAAAGGAATATATCAGGCGCGGCGATACCTACCAGATAAACTTTACCGGAAAATACCGCTTTCGTTTCTCTGGCTCGGCATTCTCTTTTTACGAGAGTCTAAAAAACCGGCAAAACGTCCCTTACAGCGCATTCTGTAAGTTTAAAGACGAATACGTATTGTCTTTTTCTCCGGAATTGTTCTTTAAAAGAAACGGCCGCAGCATATATTCTTGTCCGATGAAAGGCACCATCGGCAGGGGCCGGGATATCAAAGAAGATAAAGAGCAGGCGCTGAAATTAAAAAACAGCAGTAAGGATTTAGCAGAGAACATCATGATCGTAGATTTGATCCGCAATGATCTAGGCCGTATTGCCCGGGCGGATAGCGTAAAGGCAACCGCTTTGTTTAATATCGAGAAATACAATACCTTGTTTCAGATGACTTCCGAAGTGCGGGCTACTTTAAGAAGAGGGACGAGTTATTTTGATATATTTAAAAGCATGTTTCCCGGCGGCTCGGTCACGGGCGCGCCTAAAATAAAAAGCATGCAGATCATCAAAGAATTAGAGAAGGGGCCGCGCAATATCTACTGCGGGGCATTGGGGATCATTTTTCCTAAGGGAAAAGCAATATTTAATTTGCCGATCAGGACTATCTCTCTGGTTAAAAATAAAGGAGAGATGGGCATAGGCAGCGGTATAGTTTATGATTCAGAGGCTCATCGCGAGTTTAGAGAGTGTATCCTCAAAGCCAAGTTTCTTACCGATAGATACGAGGACTTTTGTTTATTAGAAACTATTCTCTGGGACGGGGAATATAAATTCCTAGAGGAGCATTTAAAAAGAATGGAGCGTTCGGCCCAATACTTTGGTTTTTGTTTTGACCGCGCAAGAATAAAACAAGCGCTGGGGGCTTTAAAAAACAAATTTCAAAGCGGCAGCCGCTATAAGCTGCGTTTGTTGTTAGATAGAAAGGGCACTTTAAAAGCGGAATACTCCCGACTTCCCCGGGAGGCCGGCATAAAATACGCCGCTATCTCTGATTATAAAATTGACCCGCAAAACCCGTTCTGTTATCATAAAACAACTAACCGCAACCTCTACGACTCGCAACACCTCTGTTATCTAGAGAAGGGTTATTTCGACGTAATTTTCCTGAACACCAGAGGCGAAGTGGCGGAAGGGGCAATTTCGAATATAATCATCGAAAAAAATAAAAAATATTATACTCCGCCGGTATCGAGCGGGATCTTGCCGGGGATCTTCCGCCAATATTTTATCAAGAAACATAGAGCGCAAGAAAAAATGATATTCCGGAAAGATTTATTAAAAGCCGACAAGATATTCTTGTGTAATTCCGTGCGTGGGTTAACCGAAGTAAAGATTGAAAGATGAAAAAACGGGTAGTTGTCGCGATGAGCGGGGGGGTCGATTCCTCGGTAGCCGCCGCCTTGTTAAAAAAACGCGGCTATGAGGTTATCGGTATCACCATGTGTTTTAATCTGCCTGATGTTGCCAGCAAAAAACCGCGCTGCTGCGGCATACAGGGTATAGAGGATGCCAGGCGAGTAGCGCACAAGTTAGGAATTAAACACTATGTAATAAATATGCAGAAATCCCTGGAAGAGAAAGTAATTAAAGATTTTTGCCGGGAATATGCCAGCGGCAGGACTCCTAATCCTTGCGTCAGATGCAATCAGTTTCTCAAGTTTGATATTTTATTAAAGAAGGCTCTATCGTTAGGTGCGCAGTATCTTGCTACCGGACATTATGCGCGCGTGGTTAAAGTTCAGGGTTCAGGGTTCAGAGTTCAGAGATATTTACTGAAGAAAGCCAAAGACAAAAATAAAGATCAGTCGTATTTCTTATACCGCCTAAATCAGCATCAGCTTAGGCATATTCTTTTTCCTTTGGGAGATTATACCAAAGACCAGGTGCGCCGCCTGGCTAGAGACTTTGCTCTGCCGGTAGCGGATAAAGTAGCCAGCCAGGAGATCTGCTTTTTACCGGAAACAGGTTATCGGAAGTTCTTAAAAGGGCGCATCGGCAAAATAAAGCCGGGTTTAATTACCGATAGGCAGGGTAATGTTTTAGGCGAGCATAAAGGGGTTGCATTTTATACTATCGGCCAGCGCCAAGGTTTAGGCGTGGCTATGGGGTATCCCCTATATGTCTTGCGAATCGATCCCCGTAAAATCCAGATAATCCTGGGTAAAAAAGAAGACGTATTTGCGCGCCGGTTTCTGGTAAAGAAGGTGCATTTTACCGCTTGCCCCCCAAAAAAGAAAGTTGTCCTTAGGGTGAGAATACGATATAATCACAGGGAAGCGCAAGCAGAACTGATGCCTTGCAGAGGAAAAATAAAGGTCAACTTTAAAAAACCGCAGTTTGCGGTTACTCCGGGCCAATCCGCGGTATTCTATTCCCGGGATACGGCGATAGGCGGAGGAATCATTGACAGGATAATAGCTTAAAGGAGCAAGATAATGGATAAGAAAGTCAAGGATAGCTTAGAGAAAAAGATCTCCGAATTAAAGAAAAAACGCAATGCCGTAATCCTGGCGCACAACTATCAGCTGCCGGAGGTTCAGGATGTCGCGGACTACCGGGGCGATTCCCTGGAATTAAGCCGTATTGCCGCTAAAACCACGGCCCGGGTGATCGTCTTTTGCGGAGTGCATTTTATGGCTGAGACCGCTTCCATACTTTGTCCGGATAAATTAGTACTGATGCCCGACGTCAATGCTGGTTGTCCGATGGCCGATATGATTACAGCCCAGGACTTAAGGAATCTAAAAAAAGAACATCCCCAGGCCGTAGCAGTAGGTTACGTGAATACTTCGGCAGAGGTAAAGGCGGAGCTGGATGTCTGCTGCACCTCGACAAATGCGGTCGCAGTGGTGAATGCAATAATAAAAGATTCCGCCGTAGGCGCCCGCCTGCCGGACGGGCAGGGATCCGTCTTTGGCGGAAGAGAAGAGATTATTTTTGTGCCGGATAAATACCTTGCCGATTATGTCTCTAAAAAGACCGGCAGGAAGCTTATCTCCTGGAACGGTTTTTGCCCTACCCACATCAAGATTCTTCCCGAAGACATTAAAAGAGAAAAGAAATTTCATCCCTTTGCCAAGGTGATGGTGCACCCTGAATGCCTGCCGCAGGTGGTGGCGATGGCGGATGCGGCGTTATCCACCAGCCAGATGGGTAAATTCGCCAAAGAAACCGAGGCTAAAGAGTTTATTGTCGGCACAGAAGTGGGTTTGCTTTACCGGCTTAAAGAGGACAATTCCGCCAAAGAGTTTTATCCGGCTTCGGAACGGGCGATTTGCCCGAATATGAAACGCACCACCCAGGAGAAGATTCTTTGGGCGCTGGAAGAACTTAAAGAGGAAGTGAGGATTTCTGACCAGATACGCCAGCGCGCCAGAAAAGCAATAGACAGGATGTTGGAAATTATATAATGAACATACCTGTTATTTACGAAGATGACTGGTTGTTAGTAGTAGACAAGCCTTCGGGATTATTGACGATACCCACACCAAAAAACGAAAGACGCACATTAACAAGTATACTCAATGATGAGCTCCAGAGTAAAGGAGTTTCCTACCGCCTGCATCCCTGCCATCGCCTTGACCGGGAGACTTCGGGGTTAATCATTTATGCCAAGGGGAAATCCGTCCAGAAAAAAATGATGGCGCTTTTTAAAGGCAAAGAGATAAAAAAGACTTATCTGGCTTTTGTGCGCGGCATATTAAGAGAAGTCTGCGCGGAAATAAAGTTTCCTATTGAGGGAATGAACGCCTTGACAAAATACCGGCTGGTAAAAAAAATGGGCGGTTTTTGCCTGGTGAAAGCCTATCCCTCTACCGGCCGCACCAATCAGATAAGGATACATTTTAAAGCGATCGGCCACCCGATATTAGGCGAGACCAAATATGCTTTCCGGAGGGATTTTACGGTTAAGGCCAAAAGGCTCTGTCTCCACGCCGAAGAGCTGGAGTTGACGCACCCGGTTACTAAAAGGCTTATAAGGCTACATGCGGATTTACCGCCGGATATGAAGGGGTTGCTGGAAAAATATGCTTAAATATGCGCTTTTAGGGGTAGTCCAGGGGTTAACCGAGTTTTTGCCGGTAAGCAGTTCCGCCCACTTAGTTATCCTGCAAAAAATCCTCGGCCTCAGCGGAGAAGAATTAGTTGTTTCTATAGTCCTTCATCTGGGGACGGTCCTTGCCCTGACGGTATTCTTTTTTAAAGATATATTAGGATTATTGCGCAATATTAAATGGCTATTGCTTATTTTGATAGTCACAGCTATTACCGGCGTCATCGGAATAGCGGGAAAGGATTTTTTTGAAGGCCTGTTTGCTTCGGTTAAGCTAGCGGCTGCAGCACTTTTGGTCACAGGTGTAATATTGATATTGACACGCAGGTTCCGGCGCCCGAACAGAGAAATGTTGGGTTTAAGCGACGCTTTATTTTTAGGGTTTGCTCAAGGGCTGGCTATCATCCCGGGGATTTCGCGTTCAGGGATAACTATCTCTACGCTATTATTTCGCAGGTTGACCTGGGAAGTTAGTTTTAAATTTTCCTTTCTTGCTTCTATCCCGGCGATTCTCGGGGCTACTCTCCTGGAGGCAAAAAAAATTGATTTTGCTATACAGGGAAAATTCGGCGATTACGCTTTGGGTTTCGTCTTTAGTTTTATTACTGGGCTTTTTTCGCTTTGGCTATTAAAATTAGTTTTGCGTAAATCCCGGCTCGATTATTTCGGCTATTATTGCGTATTGGTAGCAGCGCTTAGCTTAATATTTATCAGATGAGTATAGTAGTATTAGGTACGGTAGCCCTGGATGATGTGACGACTCCTTCCGGCAAAAGAAGAGAGATGCTCGGAGGTTCAGCCGCGCATTTTGCCATGTCCGCTCGCCTGTTTACGAGCGTCCATCTAGTGGCGGTTATCGGGGAAGATTTTCCCGCCGAACACACAGGTTTACTGCGCAGAAAAGGATTAGTTTTGGATTCGCTGGTTAAGGCCGGAGGCAGGACTTTCCGTTGGCAGGGCCGGTATAGCGGCGATTTAAACACGGCAATTACTTTAAATACCGAATTAGGCGTGCTTTCCAGCTTCCGGCCGTTTATTTCTGAAGGCGAGCGCTTGATCAAGCATATATTTTTAGCTAACGTCGATCCCGATATACAAAGGCATTTATTGTCCGGAATGCGCTCCCCGGAGCTGGTGGGCTTGGATAGTATGAATTACTGGATTAAGCATAAACGCCGCTCGCTTTTACAATTGCTTAAAAAAGTGGATATCTATGTGGCCAATGACCAGGAAGCAAGATTATTGTCAGGGGAGCGTAATTTAGTAGTGGCTGCGCGTTGTCTCTGTAACCTCGGGCCGAAAATGGTCCTGGTAAAAAAGGGAGAGCACGGAGTTTTATTTTACGCTAATAATGTACTTTTTTCGCTGCCGGCTTATCCGGTGGAAAAAGTAGTCGATCCTACCGGAGCAGGGGATACTTTTGCCGGAGGTTTTATGGGGTATTTAAGCAAAAGCAAAAAAATTAATGCGGCGGCTATTAAAAGGGCGCTTGCCTACGGTACGGTTGCCGCTTCATTCAATGTCGAGGGCTTCGGGCTAGAACGGACGGCCCGCCTGACGATGAAAGATTTAAAACAAAGGCTTAAAAAATTCCAAAGCTATTTTTAGGGACGCTTCTCCTACTGAAGCAGGGACGTTTCTTCTGTCAAAGCTAGAAGTGTCCCCAAGGTTAAGGAAAAGGGGACAGTTCTTCGATTGGAACGAGAAACGTCCCCCGATTAGTAGTAGAACTGTCCCTTGATTGGGCAGAGAGAAGGGAGATGGCCATGCCATTAGAAGAGAAAGTCCTTAACGACTATAAAGAGGCGATGAAAGCAAAAGATACGCTGAAGAGCTCGGTTTTAAGTTTTTTACGCGCAGAGATGATCAATACGGCCACGGCTAAGAAGAAGGCAAAGCTCGATGATGCCGAAATCATCCCGGTGATTAAAAAACAGATTAAGCAGCGCCAGGATTCTATAGAGCAATTTACCAAAGGGGGGCGTCAGGATCTGGCGGATAAAGAAACAAAGGAACTGGCGATTTTAAAATCCTATTTACCCCCCGAGATGCCGGAAGAAGAGATCAAGAAGATCATTGAGGAGGCGGTTGCTTCTACGGGCGCCCAAGGCCTAAAGGATATGGGTAAGGTAATGAAGGAAGTTACGGCTAAGGTGTCCGGGCAGGCAGACGGAAAATTAGTCAGCGATTTAGTAAGGTTGAGGTTATCCCCGCCTCCCCCTTCTCCTTAATCCCTGTCTTTTTTCTTGACCCCCTGAAGAATTATGGTATCATATAATTCCATATCAATTCCCCATTTAATTAAGGCTCAATGCACGAAGCGCACCTTTTAGAAAATATATTTGCCTACCTGGATAAAGAAGAAAAACTATCTTCCAGAAGAATCCGCAAGATTCATATCTCGCTTTCTGAATTCGGGGGCATCAGCCAGGAGCATTTTAAAGAGCACTACAGGAGACAATCGGCCGGCACAAAATGGGAGAGCCTCCAGATACAAATCACCAAGGTCCCCTACGGGCCGGAATTAGAGATTACTAAATTGGATTTTGCATAGATTGGGGGCAACAGCGTGAAATATGCGACTATAAAAAAAGAAGACTTGAATAGATGGCTCCAGCATTTACAGAAAAGAGCCAGGCTCTATGCGCCAAAGAAAAAAGAAAACCTTTTTATCTTCAGGCCCGTCAAAGATGTAAATGAGATCACCCTGAAATATATTCCTACCATACTGCCTCCCAAGAAATATTATTTTCCCCAAAAAGAAAAATTATTAAAATTTACGCTTAAGCCTTTTAAGACCGCTAAAGCCATCAAAGAGTTCGAGGAGTATATTCTTTTTGCGGTGCATACCTGCGATATCGCCGGCATCCAATGCATGGATGTGGTATTCAGGGATAGCCCCGAAGACCCGAATTACCTGAATCGCAAAGATAAAATGACCATCATCGGCATAGAGTGCCTGGAGTATTGCGATAAATTCGCTAATTGCACTTCTATGGGTAACCACGTGCCCCGGGGTGGCTATGACTTGATGATGGTGGATCTGGGCGAAAAGTTTATTTTACATATCAATTCGGAAAAAGGAGAAAAGCTCATCCATGGGTTAGATTATATTAAGGAAGCGGATGAGAAAGATATGCTTAGCCTCGAACGCGCTAGAGAGGCTAAGAAAAAAGTATTTAAAGAAGAGTTTAATGCTTCTTTACCTGTGGTCTACGAGGCATTCGATAAACGTTTTAATTCGGATGTCTGGAAGGATGTAGGCAGGCGTTGTGTCGCCTGCGGCAATTGCACCACCGTTTGTCCTACCTGTTACTGCTTTGACGTCATGGACGAAATGGGTTTAAGTTTTAATGAAGGGATGCGCTACCGCATCTGGAACTCCTGTCAGATGGATGATTTTGCCAAGGTAGCCGGGGGCGAAGATTTCCGCAAAGGCCGCGACACCAGGCAAAGGCACAGGTATTACCGGAAATTCAAATATCCGGTGGATAAGTTCAACCGTTATTTTTGCACCGGCTGCGGAAGATGCACCAGGGCCTGTATGGCTGAGATTAATTTGGTGGAGACAGTGAATGCGCTGCTGGCTGAAAAGGGAGAGCAAAAATGATTGACCGAGAAATACTCCTGGAAAAAATGAAGACCTCTCCTTATAAGCCGATGAGAGGCAAGATCATGGAGTCAAGGATGCTTACCGAGAAAGAAAAGTTCTTCCGCATTGAACTGGAAGGAAAAATCAATCTTGGCCATGAGCCGGGGCAGTTTGTGATGGTCTCCATATTCGGCTACGCAGAAGCCCCGATATCTATCTGTTCTTCGCCTACGGACAAAGGTTATTTTGACCTTACGGTAAGGAATGTGGGAGTTTTCACCGATAAATTGCATAAGTTAGGCCGGGGCGACATCGTCGGCATCCGCGGGCCGTTTGGCAAAGGTTTCCCCGTAGACCGGATGTTCGGCTATGATCTGGTTATCGTTGCCGGGGGCCTGGGGATAGTGCCGCTACGCTCGCTGATCAGATATGTCACCTATAATAAAAATGATTTTGGCCACGTGCAAATACTCATCGGTTGCAAAACGCCTAAGGAATTTTTATTTCAGGAAGAAACCAAGGAATGGATGAAACGGGCGGAAATCAAATTAAACTGCACCGTAGATAAGGCTGATCCTGAATGGAAGGGCAACGTCGGGCTGATTACCACCTTAATCCCGGGCGTAGATATTTTTCCGGCTAGGACTTACGGGGTAGTGGTCGGCCCTCCGATAATGTATAGATTTGTTATTCGCGAGTTACTGAATAAAAATATTCCCGAGCACCAGATCATTGTGTCGCTGGAAAGAAGGATGCGCTGTGGTTTAGGTAAATGCGGCCATTGTCAGGTTGAAGGACTTTATATTTGCCAGTCCGGGCCGGTATTTGACTACAGCCAGTTAAAGAATTTTAAAGGAGAATGCCATGAAAAAGCAGCCTAAACCAAAGGTCGCTTTTTTTGATTTCACGGATTGCGAGGGCTGCCAGCTGCAGTTTGCGAATATGGGTTTGACCCTGCTTGAGATTGCCAAGCTCGTAGATATCGTAAGTTTCCGAGAGATCATGTCTGAAGCGGGCGAGGACTATGATATAGCCTTTATCGAGGGGGCCATTACTACCGATCATGACGTAATGCGGATAAAGAAAATCAGGGAAAAGGCAAAGATAATGGTTGCCCTTGGCTCTTGCGCTACAATCGGCGGGGTAAACGGAGTTAAAAATCGCACCTCTTTAGATGTGGCGAAACAAAGAGTCTATGGCCCCAGGCAAGATACAATAAATACTATTGTGGCGATGCCGGTGCACAGAATAGTTAAAGTAGATTATTTTATCCACGGCTGTCCGGTATATATACCGGAGGTCATTACTGTGATTAAATGTATTTTGATGGGCAAGCCTTACGTAGTGCCTAATTATGCGGTCTGTCAGGAATGCAAGATGAACGAAAATGTCTGCCGCTACGAAAAAGACCAGGAATGTATGGGCCCGGTAACCAGGGCCGGGTGTAATTCCTGGTGCGTGAATAACGGGAACAGGTGTTATGGCTGCCGGGGGTTGGTGGAAAATCCGGCTGTAGATGCAGCCAAGGATATTTTAGTAAAATACGGCCTGAAATTGGAAGAGATACTGCAAAATTTTACTCTCTACAACGATTCGCTGGGAGAAAAGTATGGCCAGGAGTTCAAATAAAATAGATTCCAAGAATGTCAAAGTAGACGTCCGTTACCTGACCAGGGTGGAAGGGCACGGTAATATAGTGGTGGATGTAAAAGAAGGGAAGCTCACTAAATGCGAATTTCAGGTCATCGAATCCCCGCGTTTCTTTGAATCTATGCTGGTGGGCCGGTCAATCTGGGAAGCCCAGCATCTGACCAGCCGTATCTGCGGCATCTGCGCCTGCGGACACAGTTTAGCCAGCATCAAAGCCGGCGAAGATGCTCTGGGTGTAGCGCCTTCCAGCGAAACGGTGATGCTACGCAAACTGCTTTTGTATACCGAGCAGATGGATAGCCACATCCTGCATATTTATATCCTGGTCGCACCCGATCTACTAGGCGTAAAAAGCATTATGCCCTTAGTTAAAACGCACCGTCCGGTGATTGAGATGGCCTTACGGATGAAAAAAATGAGCGATTATGCCGGAGAGGTCCTTGCCGGACGCCATATCCATCCTATCAGCTATGTTATCGGAGGGCTGACGCAGCTGCCGTCGAAGGACGGGTTGGAAGAATTATATAAATTGATGCTGGCAGCGCGTAAAGACGGGGAAGAAACGGTCAAAATATTTAAGAGACTTAAGTTCCCGGAGTTCCAGAGGCCGACGCAGTATATGTCGTTGTCTTGCGATGATGAATATGCGATGTATGAGGGAGACCTGGTAGTAAGCGGCGGGCAAAAAACAAAAGTCAGTGATTATAAAAAGCTTTTTACCGAGACAGTGGTAGATTATTCGCGGGCAAAAATAGCCGCTATCAACGGCAAGCCTTATGCCGTGGGCGCGCTTTCCAGGTTTAATAATAATTCCGCCCAGCTCAATAAGCAAGCAAAGTCAGTGGCTAAGGAACTGGGGCTTAATGCGCCGTGCCACAATCCTTACCTTAATACCGTGGCCCAGCTGGTAGAATGGGTGCATTGCCTGGAGGAGTCGATTAAAATAATGGAGAAGATCCTAAAAGACGGCCTCAATACAGACAAAGTGGTGGTTTCCTCCTGGCCGAAAAGAAGTGAAATGAATAAAATTAAATATGCGCCTGGCGCAGGGATCGGTTGCGTGGAAGTCCCGCGGGGCAGCTTGTTTCATGAGTATTCCATAGACGAGACAGGGCATATTACCAAGGCAAATTGTGCGATACCTACAAATCAAAATATGGGGAATCTAGAGGCAGATATGCGTAAAATCGTTCCCGAACTACTCGGTAAAAAGACTAAAGAGGAGATTACCCTCGATTTAGAGATGCTTGCCAGGGCCTATGACCCCTGCATATCCTGCGCCACCCACATATTGGATGTAAAATTTGTCTAAAAAAGTAGCTATCATCGGCATAGGTAATACCTTAAGGAGAGACGACGGAATCGGAATAATAATTCTAGAATCTCTCCTTAAATTTTATCAGAGAGAAGGAGTAGCTTATCTTGATTTCGGGATAGCCAGCTTTGATCTGGCGCATCGGATGCAGGATTATGATAGCGTCCTTCTTATCGACGGCGTAAACGCAGGTTTATCCCCCGGCGAACTTAAGATATTTGAATTAAAAGATGCAGAGTATAATCTTAAAAACCCGGCCATGTCCACCCATGAGCTTAGCCTGAAAGATATTTTTGAGTTTTCTAAAAATTTTAACCTGAAGGCCAGGATCTATGTAGCCGGCATACAGGTCGGGGATACTTCTTTTGGCGAGGGCTTAAGCGGGGCATTAGAAAAAAAGAAAGAAGAAATCGCCGGAAAAATCAGCGCATTTATCGATAAAAATATTTTATCAACCGCGATTTGAGATGTTCTCTTCTTTAAAAATAAGAAATTTCCGGATTTACTGGGTAGGGATGCTCGTTTCGCTCGTCGGTAGCTGGATCCAGATCGTAGCCCAGAGCTGGCTGATGTTCGATTTGACCAAGTCTGCATTTCTCCTGGGGCTGGCAGGATTCCTGGGTTCGATACCGATGTTTCTTTTATCCTTATTCGGCGGAGTGGCTGCCGACAGGATTAATAAGAGGTCCATCCTTTTATTTACGCAAAACGCTTTTATGGCGCTGGCTTTTATTTTAGCGGTCCTGACACAACTAAAGCTGATTACCCCCTGGCAGGTTATGTTTATTGCGTTATTAAACGGTACAGTGATGGCTTTTGATGGCCCGGCGAGGCAGGCGATAGTGGCGGAATTGGTCGGTAGAGAGCATCTCCTTAATGCCGTTGCCTTAAACTCCGCAGCTTTTAATTCCAGCCGCCTCATCGGCCCGGCGCTGGCGGGTGTATTGATTGCTATTATCGGTATGAGCGGTTGTTTCTATATAAACGGAATAAGTTTTCTCGCCGTAATCGCAGCGCTTACCTTTATTAAAATCACTCCCGGATTTAAAAAAGAGAGTAAAGCTGCCTTTAGCAAAGATCTGCTGGAGGGTTTGCGCTTTATCAGGAATCACCGCATCATCCTTTTATTGATTACTACCGTCGGTATTACCAGTTTATTCGGTATCTCCTACGTTATACTGATGCCGATATTTGCTAACGATATACTTAGAGTCGGAGCCAGGGGCCTGGGGGCGCTGATGTCGGCGGCGGGATTAGGCGCTTTAGTGGCAGCGTTGTCTCTGGCACGTTTCAGTAAGCTTGAAAATAAAGGAAGATTCCTGGCTTTTTCTTTGGCCGTATTTTCTATTTCGCTGGTACTTTTTGCTTTATCGAAAGTTTATTTTTCTTCGCTTCTTGCCCTGGCGTTAATAGGCTGGTCTTCGGTTACGGCGACCAGCCTGATTAATATTTCGTTACAGGAGCTGGTACCGGATAATTTCAGGGGCCGGGTAATGAGCGCGTATATGTTTACCTTTGCCGGAGCTATGCCTTTCGGCAATCTTCTCGCCGGTGTTTTATCGCAAGGCTGGGGAGTAACTTTCACCGTTACTCTAAGCGGATCAATCTGCGCGGTTTCTTTTTTGGTAATCAATATATTGTATCCAGAGATAAGGAATATCTAGGAGGGATTTAATAAAATGGGCGGCAGAAAACAGAAAGATATAATGTTAACCGATTTACTCAAAGAGAAGTTTATTGATTTGGAGTTAGAGGGGAAAGATAAGCATGAAATCATCTATAATTTAGTCGAGCTTATCGCCACCTCCAAAAAGTTAAAAAATAAAAAGACTTTTTTTAAAACCGTCATGGAACGCGAGCGCCTCGGTTCTACCGGTATCGGCGGGGGTGTCGCCATACCTCACGCCAAATCAAAAGCAGTGGGCGGTTTTATCCTGGTTTTTGCCAGGGCCGAAGGCGGCATAGACTTTGGGGCATTGGACGGAGAAAAAACGCACCTATTTTTCGCCCTTGCCTCTCCGGAAGAGGAGGTGGGCGGTCACCTTAAGATATTGGCCGAGATATCCCGCCTGGTAAAAGATAAGTTTATCGTCGAGAAACTGAAGAAAGCAAAGGACGGAAAAGAGGTTTTAAAGATAATCTCTATGCATGCTAAATGATCAGTTTAAATGTTTTGTTGCTTTTTCCTAAATTAGTATTAAAATAAGCTTTACCATAGTTAAGGTTCTCTTTGTGCGCCTTTTTAGGAGGTGAAGATAAGGATAATAAAAGAGACGGGCTAAAAAATAAAATTATTTTATACTTAAAAGAAAGGAAGAGGAAGATGAGAAAATATGTATTTATAATTTTAGCGGTTCTGTTTAGCGTTTATATGTTAGGTTGCGGCAAGAAGAACGTTACGCCCCAAGAGGCCCAGGAAGCCATGTCTATTGAGGCGATGAATGCGCTGAATGTTAATATGACCGCGGCAACTCCTGAACCGGTTAAGCCCCAGGTAGTGCAACCGGCCGTGGTAGCCGAACCAAAAGTAGCGCCTATTACCCCTACGATTAAAGAGATACAGACCGCTTTAAAAAATGCCGGTTATTATAAAGGTTCGCTTGACGGAAAAATGGGCCCTAAGACCAAGAAGGCAATCGAAGAGTTCCAGAAGGCCAGCGACCTGAAAGCCGATGGGAAAGTAGGCCGTAAGACCTGGAGCTTGTTGAGCAAGTATTTCAATGCCGCACCAGCTGCTGCGGTGACCACCAGGTAATCAGCCCTGTTTTAGATAAAGTTTTAGAGGGGAAAATAGAACAAAGGAGGCCGGTATGGCAGGTATAATGAAGGCAAAAGCAACGGAGTTTAAACTTTATGCTCCGCAGGCTAAAAGAGTGTATCTGGCAGGCAGTTTCAATAACTGGGACACCAGGAATCTATCCGCTAAGAAAGATTCCCGCGGGAATTGGATAGTAAAAACAAGCTTGAGGCCCGGCAGGCATGAGTATAAGTTCTTTGTTGACGGCAGCTGGGTTAACGACCCCCGTTGTTCGGGCTACGTTTCCAACGCCTTTGGTTCGCAAAACTGCGTGATAGAAGTAAAATAGATATTGCCCCCACTTTTGTGAATTGATTTTAAATCTAATTTTACAAGGGTGGGGGTTTATTATGTCATAAGCTATGCTATACCTGTACGGTCCGGTAAATTCACGGAGGCTGGGGTTTTCTTTAGGGATGACCCTCACTCCCTCAAAGGCCTGCAATTTCGACTGTATTTACTGTCAGCTGGGCAAGACCAGCGATAAGACCGGCGAACGTAAAGAGTATATTCCGCCCGAGGAGATCCTGGCTGAATTTAAGCTATGGCTTCTAAACAACCCTTCGGAAGCAAGCAGGTTAAATTATGTTACCCTATCCGGTTCGGGCGAGCCGCTTTTACATGATAAGATAGGCAGGTTAATTACGGAGATAAAAAAAATTACTTCTCTTCCCGTAGCGGTATTGACTAACTCTTCATTGTTGGGGGCGCCCGGGGTCAGGCAGGAATTATCAGGTGCAGGTTTAATAGTCCCCTCTTTGGATGCAGCAACTCAAGAAGTATTTGAAAAAATAGACCGGCCTTTAAGCGGCATAAAAATAAAGAATATCATAGACGGCCTGATAGCCTTAAGAAAAGAGTTTGCAGGCCAGATTTGGCTGGAGGTGATGCTGGTAAAAGGCGTAAATGACGTCCTGCCCGAGATCAGAAAATTAAAAGAAGCCATAGATAAAATAAACCCGGATAAAGTACAGTTGAACTCCCCCGTACGCGCTACCAGCGAACCCGGTATCTTGCCGGTAGGTAAGAGTAAACTTCAAAAAATCAAGGAAATCATCGGAGATAAGTGCGAGATTCTGTAATGCGCCTGTAGCTCAATTGGATAGAGCGCTAGCCTTCGGAGCTAGGCGTTGCAGGTTCAATTCCTGCCAGGCGCACTAAATCCTTATCTTGCAAAGCATCCTGTTTTAGGGTAAAATAATAAATCTAAAATCAAATCCGGGCCATTAGCTCAATTGGTAGAGCAGGACACTCTTAATGTCAAGGTCGCAGGTTCGACTCCCGCATGGCCCACCATAAAATTATAACTGCGTGGTTAAATACGAACTTATCGACCATACCGCAGATATAGGCATCAGGGTAAAAGGCGGTTCTTTAAAAGACCTGTTCAGGAACGCCGGCCTCGCCATATTCCAGATCATCGCAGAGAAAAAGAAAATTAAAAATACAAAGCCGCATAATTTGGCGATAGTCCAGGAAGCGGATAATCTAGAGGAGCTCCTGATTAACTGGCTGAATGAATTAATATCTTTATCTTCGGCTAAGGGCCTGATTTTTGAGGATTTACGCATAAAAAAAATAAACCAGAAGCGCCTGGAGGCAGTTGCCGTGGCAAGCAATATCAATAACTATAAAGTCAACACCGAGATAAAAGCCGCCACTTACCATCAATTAAAAATCGCAAAGAAGGCAGGCGGCTGGCAGGCAGAGGTGATTTTGGATGTCTGAAAACCCGGCCGTACCTTTAGAGAAAATTGACGATTTCCGCTGGCGGATACCTAAAAGCTATAAAAGGGGGATGCGCGTGCCCGGGATTATCTATGCCGATGAAAAATTATTGAAAGATATCAGGCAGGATAAGGCAGCGGAGCAGGTAGCTAACGTGGCGTTTTTGCCCGGCATAGTAAATGCATCAATGGCTATGCCCGATATCCACTGGGGCTATGGTTTTCCCATTGGAGGGGTGGCGGCGACCGATATCGAAAACGGAGGCGTAATTTCTCCCGGAGGGGTCGGTTTTGACATAAATTGCGGCGTGCGCATGCTTAAAACCAACCTTCAATTTGAAGATATAAAAGATAAAATAAAAGACCTGGTTTACGCTTTATTTAATGATATTCCTGCAGGAGTTGGCTCTAAAGGCGATATCAGGGTAAGCGCCAGAGAAGAAAAGGAGATTTTACTTAAAGGTTCAAAGTGGGCGGTAGAAAAAGGCTACGGCACGGAAGATGACCTGGAATGCACTGAAGAGAACGGCGCCATCCAGGGGGCTGATCCGGATACGGTCTCCCAGCGGGCTTACGAAAGAGGTAAGGCCCAGTCCGGCACCTTAGGTTCAGGGAATCACTTCCTGGAAGTGCAGGCCATCGATCAATTATACGATAGGGATATAACTGATGAATTAGGTTTAAATCTTGGGCAGATTACGCTGATGATTCATTCCGGCTCACGGGGATTGGGCTATCAGATTTGCGAGGACTATACCAGAGATATGGTACATTGCCTCGAGAAATACCAGATCAATGTCCCGGACAGGCAGCTGGCCTGCGCACCGGTTAATTCTGCCGAAGGTAAGGCGTATCTGGGAGCGATGAAGTGCGCGGCAAACTATGCCTGGGCAAACCGGCAGTGTTTAATGCATCTTACCCGTAAGGTTTTTGAAAAAATATTCGCTATCTCTTGGCAGAAATTAGGGATGTTCTTGATTTACGACGTCGCGCACAATATCGCCAAGATCGAAAAATATACTATTGAAGGAAAAGAAAAAATGCTCTGCGTCCACCGTAAAGGCGCCACCCGCGCTTTTGGCCCGGGGCATCCGGCGTTGCCTGAAAGGTATAAAAAAATAGGCCAGCCGGTGATTATACCCGGAGATATGGGGAGAAATTCTTATCTCTTAGTGGGTACCCAAAAAGCCATGGAAGAAACTTTCGGTTCGACCTGCCATGGCGCAGGCAGGTTAAAATCCCGCACCGCCGCAAGCAGGTCGATAAATGAAGCTACCTTATTGAAAGAATTGGAATCCAAGGGTATAATGGTTAAGGCCTCAGGTAGAGGAACACTCGTAGAAGAAGCACCCCAGGCCTACAAGGATGTTAACGACGTAGTAGATGTGGTGCATCGCGCAGGAATCTCCAAACGCGTCTGTCGTATGCGGCCATTGTGCGTTATTAAGGGATAGCAGAAGACAGCTAAAGAGAGGTAACTATGTTAGACCTAAAGTTTATCCGAGAAAACGCGGATCTGGTAAGGCAGTCTTTGGAGAATCGCAATTTAAAGCTGGACCTGGATAGCTTGCTTAAATTAGACGATCTGCGCCGCAGGAGCCTTTCCGAATTAGAAGATTACCGCGCCAGGCAAAACAAAGCCAATGATGAGATCAGCGCTTTGTTAAAGGCTAAGAAAGACGCCAAGGATAAAATATTTTCCATGAAGAAGGTTTCGCAGGAGATCGGTAAGCTGGAAGACGAAGTCAAAAAGCTGGATATCCAGCTGTCCGAGCTGCTTTTAGTTATCCCGAATATAGCGCACGCATCTGTTCCTGTCGGAGACCCGACAAAGAAAGAAATAGTGCGTTCCTGGGGCGAACCTAAAAGAATCGATTTTAAACCGGCTACCCACATAGAAATCAGCCAGCATCTGGATATCATCGATTTTAACCGGGCGGCAAAGATTAGCGGCTCAAACTTCATACTTTATAAAGGCTGGGGCGCCAGGCTGGAGCGGGCGCTGATTAATTTTATGCTGGATTTACATATCAAAAAACACGGTTACACCGAGGTATCCCCGCCGTTTTTAGTCAACCGCGCCTCGATGACCGGAACCGGCCAGCTCCCGAAACTGGAAGAAGACATGTACCGCTTAAAAGATGATGATCTGTTTCTTATTCCTACCGCCGAAGTCCCGCTAACCAATATATTCCGCGATGAGATACTGGATGAAGATAAGTTGCCGGTTTATTATACCGCCTATACCGCCTGCTTCCGCCGGGAAGCAGGTTCCTACGGCAAAGACACCAAAGGCCTGATCAGGGTGCACCAGTTTGATAAGGTAGAACTGGTCAAGTTTGTGAAACCGGAAAGTTCATATGACGAATTGGAAAAACTGGTCGCAGATGCCGAAGAGGTACTGCAACTTCTTGGCCTTCCATACAGGGTAGCGGTTTTGCCGACGCAAGATTTAAGTTTTGCCGCGAGCAAATGTTATGATTTAGAGGCCTATGCCCCGGGAATAGATAAGTGGCTGGAGGTTTCCAGCTGCAGTAATTTTGAAAGTTTTCAGGCCCGCAGGGCAAATATAAAGTTCAGAAGAAAAGATACTAAAAAATTAGATTTTGTGCACACTTTAAACGGCTCCGGAGTGGCTTTGGCGCGCACCCTGGTAGCTATCTTAGAAAATTATCAGCAGAAAGACGGATCAGTTATTGTCCCTGAGGTTTTAAAGGCATATCTTGACGGCCAAGAGAGGATAGGATAGAAATTTATTGTGAAAAAGAAAGAATCCCTTAAAAAAGAAATTCCCAAAGTGGAAATCAGCGCTCCCGTGCCTAGAATGTCCGGTTTCTCCGGCCGCGTTTTCGGCATCGTAAAGTTCATTCTGGGGCTTTGCCTGCTGCCTTTTGTTTATTCACTGTCGGTTGCCTTTATCAAGGAGCTTGATCTTATAGATTTTAAACTTCAGTGGTATTTTTGGGGCGGTGTTATCGCGTTTCTTGCGGTTTATCTGTTTCTTTGGGAGCCGGTAACAGTTTATTCCAGGGGGCAGAAGCTGGTAGAGGCAATATTTAAGTTTTTTCATCCCTTGGTAAAATTCGCGCCCTATCTATTACCCGTCTATACCATCATCCTGTTTGTCCTCTATGCGCCGGCCGCGGCTATTTTTAAATCGGCGGATCTAATAAATTATTTTATTTTCTTTTTTGGCTTTAGCATCGCCCTGCACCTTGTATTCAGCGCAAAATCTCTGCGCCTGAAGCAGGGGGATTTTTTAAAGGCCAACTATCTCTTTGGTTTTTCTTTCCTGTACCTGGTTAATATTGCGTTGCTTGGGCTGGGCCTGAGCTTTATTTTTAAAGAGTTTTCGTTGGTCAATTTTTATTCGGGTTCTTTCCGGGCGGCAAGCGATATATTTTACCTTATCTTTAGGCAATTATTTTTAAGGTAAGAGAGGGAGGCGTGGCAGAGCGGTTGAATGCGGCGGTCTTGAAAACCGTTGTGGGTTTACGCCCATCGAGGGTTCGAATCCTTCCGCCTCCGAAAATTTTTTCTGATAAAGAAAAAATTTTCGGCACCAAAGCGAGCGTAATTTTGCAACAAGCAAAATAGCGAGCGTGGTGCTAGCACCACAATACATTCTGATAAGGAAAATTTATAGCTTTGGAAAGTTGGCTGAGTGGTTGAAAGCGCGCGCCTCGAAATCGTAGGGCTACCGAAATAATGGTAAAATAATAGAAATAAACTTTCAAACAAAATAATGAATTTCATGAAATACCTCACTGAAAAAATAGAAGCGCTTTGTTTAATAATCAAGAAAAGACGTTTTGACATTATTTTATATAAATTATTAAAAGGATTAACGGGAAAGTCGCTATTTTCCCCTCTGCCTTTTTATCTTGTTATAGAGCCGACAAATCTTTGTAACCTCCGCTGTATCGCATGCCCCACAGGTACGAATAAATTAAATCGGCTAGCAAGATCAATGAGCCTGCAGGAATTTAAAAAAATCGTTGATGAAGTTAGATCTTATATTGCCCATATAGATTTATGGAATCTTGGCGAACCTTTCCTTCATAAAGATATTCTACAAATGGTTAGATACGCCACTGAATCTGGAATTAGAATCCGCATATGTACGAACGGTACTTTTTTTAAGGATATCGAATATTGTAAATATGTTGTTAAAAGCGGCCTATATTACTTAATTATCTGCCTTGATGGCGCGGATCACGAAACCTATAACAAATACCGAAAAGGAGCTGATTTTAGCGCAGTTATAAAAGGATTTGAATTAATCTATCAAGCAAAAAAAGAGCTGAAATCTAGAAAGCCGATAGTCGAATTACAATTTATTGTCATGAAACATAACGAACATCAACGCCAAATGATGTTAGAGATGTCCGGAAAACTGCATGCTGATGTATATAGGGAAAAAGCGGTCGGTATCGGTTTTGATGGCTCTGACTTTCAGAAAGTAGCAAAAGAGATTTTTCCCCGCGATACCTCGTTTAATAGAAACTACGTTGAAAAAGACGGACTTTTTGTAAACGAGGTCGCAGTACCGAATTCCTGTAGTTCTATCGAGTATTACACGGTCATCAATTCTAACGGCGATGTAACTCCTTGCTGTAGCGATCTAGCATCTTTTCATATAATGGGAAATATTTTCCGAGACGATTTACGGGATATCTGGAGAAATGGAAAATACCAAAATCTTAGAAGAAAAATACATGCGGATAGAAAAAGCTTACCGGTTTGCGGAACTTGTCTTGATGGCCGTAGTAATTCATTTGGCAAAAGAACCTATGTAAAAACAGGACCCGAACCCGGAGGGTGATGGTATCGACGGCATGCGTGAAGCGGTCGAATGGATATGTAAATACGCTGGTATTGCAGACTGCGCGATTGAAGATGATAATGCCGACTATGGGGGATTTCATCGAAGCCCCGACAATATGAATTCGGCGCTTGCGGTCTTCGAGAAGCGGCTTAAGTAAACAAAACGGGTCCGTTTAAATTTTGGAGAGTTGGCTGAGTGGTTGAAAGCGCGCGCCTCGAAAGCGCGTTACCTCGTAAGAGGTACGGAGGTTCAAATCCTCCACTCTCCGCCATGTTTTTCTCTTGAAAAACATGGCGGATGCCGAAGCCTCTGGCTTCGGCGCCGCCATACAATAAAATTCTTGGAGAGGTGGCAGAGCGGTTGGAATTATATTATGCCAAGAGTAAAATTTCTAGAAAATAAACAGAGAAGTTTTCTGGGGAAGATTAAGAAAGAAAATAATCTTGATTGGCATAATTTAGCCGGAATTTGCAAGGTGGATAAGCGAACTTTATTTGACTGGCGAAGGGATAAATATCAAATGAATTACGTTTCTCTTCAATCATTAAAGAAGAAACTAAGAATTTCTGTTCCAAGAATAGAAGTTCTCCCGGATGATTGGAATATTAAGAGCGCGGCAAGGTTGGGGGCTTTAAGGCGGAATGAATTATACGGGCGTCTTGGTACAGTAGAAGGCAGAAGAAAAGGGGGTATGGTCTCTGCTTTGAAATTTCGGAATGACCCGGAATTCGCTAAAAAGGTAGGTTTTAAGTTAAGGAAAAATATTATTTATCCTCGAAGATCTTCTTTGTTAGCAGAATTTATTGGGATTCTTTTAGGCGATGGCTCAATAAATGAACATCAAGTCAGAATCTATAATAATAAAACTGACAGGGATTATGCCTATTTCATCAAAAAAATTGTCACTGATTTATTTAAGATAACCTCTACTGTCACAGTCAGGGATAAAAATACCATTGTTGTTACAGTATCGAGTAAAAACCTCGTTCTTTTTCTGATAAATTGCGGTATGAAGAAAGGGAACAAGATGTTAAATGGCACAGATGTGCCGCAATGGATTTTTAAGGATAACGAGTTTGTAAAAAGTTGCCTGAGGGGCTTAATGGATACCGATGGAGGTATTTATTTCCATAATCACACTACCAAGGGAATTAAATACAGGCATATGGGTTTGTGTTTTACGAGTCATTCAAAAGCTCTTTTGAATTCGGCGTATAAAATGTTTCTGAGGTTTAGTTTAAATTGCAAAACTGCCGGAGGAAGGCATATTTTCATTTATGATAGAAAAGAAGTTAACAAATATATGCAAATAATCGGTAGTCATAATAGTAAACATATAGAGAGATTTAGGTCTTATAAGAATTCAAAAGTCTAATTCATATCTGGGAGAGGTCGCGTAGAGGCCGAGCGCGCGTGTCTGGAGTACACGTAACCCGCAAGGGTTCGAGGGTTCAAATCCCTCCCTCTCCGCCATGTTTTTCTCTTGAAAAACATGGCGGATGCCGAAGCCTCTGGCTTCGGCATTAGTACTAGGATTATTTGTCCGACAATGGGCGTAGTGACGAGAAAGGAACGCAAAAATGTTTAATACCAATATCAATTTCATGACTGTCGATGAATTGGGGTGGTTTTTAAGCGCCTTAGTTTTCGTTACTTACGGATTAATCTGTATCATAAGCATGATTTTTACTTTCTCGCTGGAGATTTATTATAAGATAGACAAGCGCTTAAAACTGGAGGTGTTTCATACGCCTGCGCTTGTCCCCTTGGACGCCAATATAACCTGGCTAGATAACCTGTTATTTAATTACCACCTGATAGCAGGACCTATTTTGATCTTGCTTGCGATTCTGGATATGAAGTTCCTCTTTGAAATTATCCTTCAGCTTTAAGATACGCGCCTGTAGCTCTCTGCCACAGAACGTTGGCGGATTCGCTACAGGAGGCAAAAAGATTAACGCGCCTGTAGCTCAATTGGATAGAGCATCAGCCTACGGAGCTGGTTGTTGCTGGTTCGATCCCAGCCAGGCGCACTTATTTAGGCAATGCTAAAACATACCCGTTTTATGCAGGAGGCTTTAAAGGAAGCCCGTAAAGCCTTTGAAAAAGATGAAGTTCCCGTCGGAGCGGTGGTAGTTTATAAAGATAGGATTATCGCCCGCGGATATAATCAAGTTGAATCCCTGAAGGATCCTACCGCACACGCCGAGATGTTGACTTTGACTTCTGCGACTAATTACCTGGGGAGCAAATGGTTGTCCGGATGCTGTCTTTATGTTACAATTGAACCGTGCAGTATGTGCGCCGGTGCTTCTGTTCTGGCGCGCATTAAGAACCTGTATTACGGCGCAAAGGACCCCAAAACAGGCGCATGCGGCTCTGTAGTGAATATTATAAATCATAAGAAATTAAATCATCGCATTAAAGTAAAGGGCGGGATTTTAGAAAAGGAATGCAGCTCTTTATTAACGGAATTTTTTTCCCGCAAACGTAATAAATAGCGTGCGGGATTAATTCGCGCATACAATTTACATTCACTTCGTTCCGTAAATTGTGCGCTCATTGAATTTGGAGAGGTGCCGGAGCTGGCTTAACGGAGTTGCCTGCTAAGCAATTGGGCTGGGTAACTGGCCCCCAGGGTTCGAATCCCTGCCTCTCCGAAAAAATTTTGAGACAAACAAAATTTTTTCGGCACTCAAGCGAGCGGCCCGAAGGGCAAACCGCGACAAGCGGTTTAGCGAGCGGAGTGCATGCCCAATAAGGAGAAAATATGGATAAAGAAAGAATCGCTATTGAAAACGATATACTGGATAAGCTATTGGGTAAGCTTTTTCTGCTGCAAGACCTGACCTGCAAACGTGAGGTCATCTTTCAGGTTTTTTTGGAATACTATAATTCTCCCGTCTGCCAGAGGTTTATCCATAAATGCAAGGGGCTGGAGTTAGAGCAGTTTTTTAACGAGTTTCTTTCCTACGGGATCATCGAGGAGTTTCTTTCCGACCCGGAAGTGGAAGATATTATGATCAACTATCTTTCTCCTATCTATGTGCACAAGACCAGGGTAGGCATGATCACTACGGATAAAAAGTTTTCTTCCCGCGAAGAGTTGGACCTCTTTATCAAAAAGCTGGTTTTTTTCTCG
This sequence comes from uncultured Planctomycetales bacterium, assembly GCA_964545575.1. Lineage (GTDB taxonomy): Bacteria > Omnitrophota > Gorgyraeia > Gygaellales > Profunditerraquicolaceae > CAZJFL01. The sequence goes on along the minus strand of CAZJFL010000001.1, from coordinate 72,113 downwards.
GGGAGGAAAGATATCAAAAAGATAAATAACGTCGAGCTTGCCGAAGTAAAGGGAAGAGCCAACATCGTGTATTCCCCCTTCGGGCCGCAGATTACCATCACCCGCGCCAAAGAAAAACCCTTAAGCATCATCGAGCTGGTGAATAACGGCGCGCTTAACCCTGAATTAGCCGCGCAGCTTTGGCTTTACGTAGAAGGCCTTAATGTCAAGCCGGCAAATATTATCATCTCCGGAGGCCCGGGTTCGGGCAAGACCACTTTATTAAACGCGCTTTTTAGTTTTATCCCCGCAAAAGAACGGATAGTGGTTATTGAGGACACCTTAGAGTTAAATACCGATTTGGAAGAGAATTGTTCGCGCCTGGAGAGTGATGAGGAAACGACGCTGGCGGATTTAGTCAAGAACTCTTTACGCATGCGCCCGGATAGAGTGATTGTGGGAGAGGTCAGGGGCAGAGAAGCCCAGGATTTGATGACCGCCATGAATATCGGCAAGTATTGCATGGGGACCCTGCACGCATCCACACCCAGAGAGACGGTAATGCGCCTGGAAAACGAACCGATGAATATACCCAACGCGCTGATAAACTTAATCGATGTCTTTGTGGTTATGCGCCGGTTTAAAGTAGACGGCCAGATCAAGCGCGTGGTAGGAGAGCTGGCTGAGACCGGCGGGATGGAAAAAAACACGGTTTTATTGGGCTCTCTCTGGTCTTATGATTTGCCCAAGCACGAATTCCTTGAGCCGGGAGGGGGCGGCACCTACAGGGACAGGCTCTCCCAGATAAGCGGCAGATCTTCCAGAGAGCTGGTCGAGGAATTAAAGAGAAGGGTGAGATTGGTGGATGCGCTTTCAGAAAAGGGCATTACCGACATACAGCAGGTCACCAGGTTCTGCCGTAAATATACCAGTAGCCCTGAGCAGGCAATCGCAGAGCTGGGTTTAAAGAGTAAGGATTTATAAGATGGGATATGTGGTTTTTGCTTTGAAGTGGCGGCCGCAGAGCTTTAATGAGATTGTGGGGCAGGCCCATATAGTTACCAAATTAAAAGCTGCCCTGGAGAAGGAGAGGGTCGCCAACGCCTATCTTTTTACCGGCCCGCGCGGAGTCGGTAAAACTTCTACCGCCCGGATTTTAGCTAAGGCCTTAAATTGTAAAGAGGGCCTAACCGCTAATCCTTGCGGGAAATGCACTTCCTGCCTCCAGATAACGCAAGGGCGCAGCCTCGACGTCATCGAGATAGACGGCGCCTCTAACAGGGGTATCGACGAAATCCGCACGCTTCGGGAAAACGTAAAGTTCGCCGCGGTCAGCGCAAGATTCAAAATCTATATTATCGACGAAGTGCATATGCTGACTACGGATGCTTTTAACGCGCTGCTGAAAACCCTGGAAGAGCCTCCGGAGTTTGTTAAGTTCATCTTCGCGACCACCCAGCCCCACAAGGTTATCCCGACGGTGCTTTCCAGGTGCCAGCGTTTTGATTTCCGGCGCATCCCGGTATTAGAGATAATTGCGCAGCTTGAAAAAATAGCCGGGCAGGAAAAGGCCAAGGTAAGCAAGGAAGTATTATTTGCCATAGCCAAGAGCAGCGACGGGTCTCTTCGGGATGCGGAATCGGTTTTAGACCAGCTGGTCGCCTTTGCTAAAAACGAGGTGTCTCTAGAGGATATCGTATCGCTTTTTGGCCTCGTGGAGCAGGAGGCATTATTTGCCATAGCCGATACCATAATAGTAAAAGATACAGAAAAAGCCCTCAATTTATTAAACACCGTTATCGAAGAAGGCAAGGATACCAGCGTATTTCTGACGAATCTGATTGAGCATTTCCGCAACCTGATGATCGCCAAAATCACGCAGGCAGACGCCAAATTAATAGATTTACCGCAGGATATTTGCGATAGATTGCTGGAGCAATCGGGGTCCTTTAGCCTGGGAGAGATATTCAGCGTTTTCAACATATTGGTCAACACGCATGAAATGTCCAGGCGGCTGGATTCTTTGCGCATACCGCTGGAGATAGCGCTGGTTAAATTAACCCATATCAAAAAAGATCCCCCTGCGCAGAATATTCTCCAAAAACAGCCTCAGGAAAACAAGGTAGAGCCGGTAGAGAATAATCCGGGAGTGTCTTTGGAGAACATAAAAGATTCCTGGCAGGATATTATTACCGCTGTAGGCAGGGTTAAAATGTCGCTGGCCACCTTTATGCATGAAGCCAGCCCCATCAGGCTGGCGAATAATATCCTTACCGTTTCTTTCCCCAAGAATTGTTCTTTGCATAAAGAATCAGTAGAGCGTAAAGAAAACCGGCTGATCATAGAGAAGGTATTATCCGAATTGTTCAATGCTACTCTCAGGGCCAGCTTTATCCTTTCTCAAGAAGCATCCAGAGAAGAAAGCGGCGACGAGACCCCTTTTATTAAATCTGTCCTGGAGACATTCAAGGGCAGGGTGATTAAAGAATAGCCATGTCTACCTATACGGAGTCCATAGAAAAGCTGATCGAGAAATTAGTCAAGCTGCCCGGTATCGGCCGGCGCAGCGCCGAGCGCATTATCGGCTACATACTCAGCACCCCTAAGGAAGAAATAAGGTCCCTTTCCGAAGCTATTTCCGGCGTGAAGCATAATGTCCGGCTTTGTAGTATCTGCAATAACTTAAGCGAGCAGGAAATCTGTAAGATTTGCCAGGACGCGCGCCGCAGAAAAGATATAATCTGTATAGTAGAGCGGCCCAGCGACGTAACGGCGATAGAGAAGGCGGGCGCTTTAAACGGCACATACCATGTGCTGATGGGTTCCATATCTCCTTTAGAAGGCAGGGGCCCCGGCGATTTAAAAATAGACGGGCTGCTCACCAGGATAAAACAGAATAATATTAAAGAAGTGATTATCGCTACCGACGCGGATACCGAAGGAGAGACTACGGCGCTATACCTGGCAAAACTGATTAAGCCTTTGGCGGTCAAATTAACCCGCATCGGTATGGGTATCCCTGTGGGTTCTAATCTGGAATATGCCGACGCTGTGACTTTAAGCAAGTCTCTGGAGTCGCGCCGGGAAATTTAATTGACTTCAGTACCAGTTTAATTATAATAGTTTTGCATTTTGTTCTTTGATTTATTCCCCCGTAGCTCAGTTGGTACCTGCCTGCCGGCAGGCAGGGAGCGAGTGGCTGTTGACATGAGTTATTTTGTATACGTATTAAAAAGTAAAAAAGATAGTAGTTTTTATATCGGAATTTCTAAAAATCCAGAAGATAGATTAAAAGAACATATTTTTGGAGATTCCAAATATACAAAAGGGCATAGGCCTTACGAATTAATTTATAAAGAGGAGGTTCTAAATAGACACGTAGCAAGGAACCGGGAGAAATATTTAAAGTCAGGCATTGGTAGAGAGTTTTTGGTAAATCTATTCCCCCGTAGCTCAGTTGGTAGAGCGAGTGGCTGTTAACCACCAGGTCCGAGGTTCGAGTCCTCGCGGGGGAGTTTGATTTCCTAACCCTCTGTGATAGAATATATTGCAGAGGGTTTTTGGTATAAAATAGCGAGCAAGACGGAGGTGGATTTTGGCAGGTATCGGGTTACCACAGGCTGGCGATTTTAACGCGGCAAAAATCTTCGCTTGCGTTATTTTCGGCGCGATTGGGTTTGTCGCTTTTGCGTATGGTAAAAAAAATAAATTCTTGCGGCCTATGATTATCGGGTTCGCCTTAATGGCGTATCCCTATTTTATCTCAGGAACGTTTTTTCTTTATCTTGTCGGTATTGCCCTTACCGCGGCGCTGTATTTCTGGCGGGAGTAGAAAGTAGCAATCTAATTACAGGTTCGCCCAAGAAGAAAGAAGAGGTTAGGTCGACGCAGGTCCGGGGCTTGCGTCCTGAATTTTACCCTTGATTTAGGCCTGCTTCTGGTGTAATCTATACTCGCTAGAACCTACAAAACAGAAACGCGCTTAAAAATTTTAAAATCGGGAGGGAGCAAATGAAAAAGGCGCTTATTTTTACGATAATATTAGTATCTCTGGTCTATGCGCGGGCCTATTCTGCGGATGATAGCGATATGACGCAGGCCAGTAATCCTCTTGATCTGAATAACGCGGCCGATATGAATAATGCAGTTCAGGCAGAAAGTGTAGTTGGTATAAACAAAATAACGGATACGGATAATATGGCCGGCGCCAATAATGCAACCGATATAGCTAATATAACCGCAGCGGATAGCGCAGAGCCCGCCAGCAATATAACGGCGGCTGCAAGCGAAATAACGGCTGTAGATAATGTAACGGCTGTGAGCAATACAACGGCTGTGGATAACGTAACAGCCGCGAATAATGTAACTGCCGCAGAAAAGGAAAAAAGCAAACTGCAGAAGATTAATTTAAAAGTGATTGACGCCCAGAATATGCAATATGACAGGACGCCTTTGAATAAATTAACCAGAGGCCTGACAAATACCTTGACCTGTTATTGCGAGCTGCCCGCCAGTATGTTTCGAATCGGAGTGGAAAAAGGGCCCTTTTTAGGATTTTTTATGGGCACGGCAAACGGAATAGTTACGACCATATTCAGGTTGGCTACCGGCATTTATGACACCGTAACTTTTTTGTTCTCTCCTTACGGGAAACCTTTAATGACTCCCGAATACGCTTCCGAAAGCCTTCGCGATGCCTATAATACATACGCAACGGTAGACGATGCGCCGTTAAGATAACATTGCCGAGGGAGCAGTCCTATAGGAAGCGCCATGGATATATTTTACCCGATAAAAATATTTGCGGAGTGGTTAACATATAAAGTCTTCTTAATCTCTCCCGGGACGTTACTTGCCGAAGCGGTAAACTTTTTTATCTACGATACGATAAAAATATTTTTGCTACTTGCGGTAATAATCTTTGCCGTATCGATAATCCGCTCATTCCTGCCCCCGGAAAAGATAAGAAAAATACTTTCTCACAGAAATAAATATATAGGCAACATATTGGCAGCGGTTTTCGGGATCATCACTCCTTTTTGCACCTGCAGCGCAATTCCTCTTTTCTTAGGGTTCATCGAGGTGGGCGTGCCTTTGGGGGTTACTTTTTCTTTTCTGGTTTCTTCGCCGATGATTAACGAGGTAGCCTTAGTTTTACTCTTGGGTATGTTCGGCTTAAAAATAGCGTTGTTATATACGCTTAGCGGCCTTGTTATCGCTACCCTTTCAGGAATAATTATCGGGCAGCTAAAAGTAGAAAATCTCCTAGAGAATATGGATTTTAAACCTTCCGCAGCCGCCGCGATTATTAATTTTCAAATGACACGGCAGGAGAGGATTAAATACTCAAAAGAATATACGCTTTTTGTCATTAAGAGCGTCTGGCCGTATCTTCTTATCGGTATAGGCGTCGGCGCCTGGATACACGGTTATGTGCCGAGCGATTTTCTTGCCAGGTATGCCGGCGGAAATAGATGGTATGTGGTTCCGGTAGCTACCCTTATAGGCATACCTCTTTATTCTAATGCCGCAGGAGTCATCCCCTTAGTAAGCGCTTTGACCGAGAAAGGGGTAAGCATGGGTACGACTTTGGCATTTATGATGGCAGTGACCGGGCTGTCTTTGCCGGAATTCATGATTTTAAAGAAAGCGATGAAGGTAAAATTGCTGGCGCTATTCGCAGGAATCGTAGGGGCGGGCATTATTTTTACCGGTTATCTGTTTAATTTTATCTTGAAGTAGCTCCAGAGAAAAGGCGTTGACAACCCTGCGGTTTAACAGTATAATTCCCTCTAATGAAAAAATATCTATTTCTTACATTAGCGGTTCTGTTTTTAATCTCTAACAGCGCCCGGGCCGAAGAAGAAGCCAGGACCCTTCAGAGTATTGAGGTTTTGACAGGGTACGGCTGGGGGGATTTAAAGCGCGATAAAGAATACTGCCTTTTCCCGCTTATCCTGGATTTAGATTTTAATCTTAAAAAACTAACCCGCAAAATAGGCCTGGACCCGCCGATGTTAATGCAATTTCAGTTGGAGAATTACATCTCCGGCGTATCCAGCCCGAATGCCAACGTAGAGGTAGGCAGCGGCTTTGCCTTAAAGATAGGGATTTTCCCCGAGAGTTTTGCAATTCAGCCCTATATCAAGGCTTCAGCAGGTGTGCTTTATATGTCCCAGCATACTATCGAACAATCCACGCAATTTAATTTTTACGAATATGGCGGGGCAGGCGCGCACTGGTATTTCCATAAGAACTGGGCGCTAACCGTAGAGTACCGTTTCCGGCACCTCTCCAATTCCGGCATCAAACAGCCCAACAGCGGTATAAACAACCAGTTTGCCGTCGGCGGCATCACCTATAAGTTTTAATCCCCCGCCTAAAAGACCACGCAATCAATCTAATAAGACCTCGATAATATTGAGTTTATCCGGAAGGCAAAGTGAAATGAAATAACTGCGGGAGAGAGTGAAACGCGGCTGTTTGATATTCTCGGCGATATCCTTGCCGTTAAAACTTACCCGGCGGATAGCGTAGCTGCCAAAGCCCTTTTTACGCGGATTAACGTACCTGACCTTAATCCGCCTCTCGGCAAAATTAGCGGTAATAGAGATGGCATTTTTATTTTTGAACTGCTCGGTATTAAGTTTCGGTTCAATGACTAAATCCCCGTATTCCCCGCGCACGCCGAATACCTCTATCAGGACTGTTAGGATAAACCAGCTGGCTGAACCGGTCAGGTAGCTATACATGCCGCGTCCCTCGGCATTAAAGTATTCCGGCAGGCAGGGGTAAATTTTGCTCTTTTCGGTATCGACGGACATATTATAAATAGAGCTGATTACTTCATAGCCTTCTTTAGCCAATCCGTGTTTATATAACCCGTAAGCAAACAGGGCGCACATGTGGTTAAAGACCGCGCCGTTTTCTTTGTCCCCGTAGACAAAAGAAAACGCCCTGCCCAGATTAAGCTGTTCTTCCTTAAAATCGGTGTTCAGGTGAAACCCGCCGAGGCCTTTGTCTTTTAAATATTTAGAGGCGTTGTGAAATAAAGTTTTCGCCTGCTCTTTCGTCGCCATCCCGCTCATTACCGCCAGGGCGGAAGCAGTAAGGGTCATGCGCATAATTCCGCCCCGGTTGCCCTCAACCCTCTGCTTATCGTTGTTGTAATATCCGTTAAAGAAGCCCTCTTTTAACCATTCGTTTTTACGGATGTGTTCAGAGAGCCAGAGCGCCTTTTCCTTAAGATCCCGGATTAATTCTTTGGTAGGGATAGCTGCTTTTATGCCGGATACCCCGTGTTTTGTATTCTGGAAATATTTATCCAGGGTCCGGAGTTTGGCGTTTATATCGGAGTAGTTGCTCTGCGTTTCTCTTAAGGTGTTTAACAAGAGTAGGGTCTCTTTTAAAAGCATGATTTTATCCTGGCCTAATTTCTCCAGCAGCTCAGCGATAACCAGGAGGTTGCGCGCATACATGCAGCTAAATGCAACGCTCTCGCCGTATTTTTCGGCCATGTCCAGCCCATCATTCCAGTCCGCGCCTTCCAGGCGGATAAAGTTATGCGGCCCGACGTTAAAAAACTGCACTAAGTTTTCAATCAGCAGGTGTTCCAGGACGCTTCCTTTATAAGGTGCGTTATTGTGTGTTTTTAGCTCGGTGCCGTATTCCGGTTTCCATTCGGAGTCTATTTTCTGGCTCCGGAATAGCTGGCGGTCCCGGAAGTATCCGCTTTCTTCCAGGAGGATCTTTAAATCTCCGGTCTGCCGGATATATAAATAGGTAGCGATCAAGGGCCAGACTCCGTGATCCATCCAGACCCGGGGGATATCATTGCGGTCGGCGATAAACTCACTTAGGTTTGGCCCGATAATCGTGGCGTTTGAGCCGTCGATGCGCACCCCGGAGAAATTATTTACCAATAACGGCCCGGCCTCTTTAGGGTCATTTAAGGTCAGGGCGAGGCAATCCTGCCAGAGGTCGCGCCAGCCCCTGCCGCCCTTACCGTAGTCAAAATCAGGCAGGAATGAACAGCCGAAGATTTTTCTTAAAACCGGCTGGATATTCACCCATTTAAACCAGTGGTCAAAATTAATGTCTTTGGTATCCACGCTTATCTGGCCGCTCTTTTTCTGCCAGTATATTTTTGTAGCCTCCAGGGATTTTTCTATTTTTTCTTCAGTATTAAACCTGGCGAATATCCGCTCAATCTCAGCCTCATTTTTAGTTATCCCCATAAGCACAATGTAGGAAGCGGATTCTTTTGCTTTTAACGTTTGCATTTTGAATCTTAAGGCTCCCATAGCTTCCTTGCCCTGGACATGCGCATCTTTTTCCGGTTTAAGATTCCTGAACACCGCTTCAGGAGCTTCCAAGTCCGAAGATTCTCCCACGAATGCTTCTTGCGTAGAATAAATATATTCCGGAGGGCTATTTTTTCTAGCGACGCCAAACACAAAATAAGAGGTAAGATTTTTCTTATGCCCGGTTTCATCAAAAGAAAGCGCGGGCTTAACCATGACGCCGAATCTACCTTTTTTAATCCGCTGCAGAAGGCTGGTGACGTGGCGGTGGTCATGCAGATTATTTGCCGACCTGCCGAATACCGGGATGGCGGCGGTAGCAACATACTTAATCTTTTTTTGCGTAATATTGGCGATGCGGATATGCATTATTTCTACCGGCTCTCCCGAAGCAGGTATAAAGGAGGTGATTTCTGATTTTAGGCCGATTTTTTTGTTCTGGCGGGTAATTTTCTGCCATAATAACCCTGCCTCTAAGCTAAACTTGTCTTCTTTTTGTATCCCGGTATCTTTGGATACGCCGGTAGCTGACCATATTTTTTGGGGGTTTACATATATCCAGAAGTTACGGCTGGACTTTGAATTGTTTAGCCCAAGGCGTGATACGGGTTCCAATAAAAAGGAATGGAATCCGGTTTTAAGGTCTCCGTGCAGATCGGGTGAGAGCGAAGACATTATGGGCGCGGTATTACAAAGCGGAAAGTAGAGGGTGTTTATCCGGTTCGCATCCGTCGAGCGGAATGTAGCTTTATCGTCTATAAATTTCCAGAGCGTATTGGCCATATCAGGTTTTCAATTTAGCACAGCCAGCATGATTTTGCAAGAATTTCTTATTGAAAAAATGACAACCCCCTGTTAAAATAACAGTATGTTTAGGAAAAATCTTCTACTCTTTATCGGGGCGCTAGCCATGGCGGCATTAGTTTATGGGCAGTTAGAGGCGGCCGGGCCGCGCAAGCTCATTTTGTTTTATTCCCCCAACTGCCACCGCTGCGCCTTGGTCAAAACTAATTTAATCCCCTCCGTAGAAGAGAGGTTTAAGGGCAGGATTATTATAGAGCAGCGCGATACCACCGACCTTAAAAATTATAAATTGCTGCGCGGCCTGCAGGAAAAATATAACGCTAAAGATTTAAAAGGCGCTTTGCCGATATTTTTCTTTGCGGGCTATTTTCTAAGCGCTGATACCCAGCTAGAAACAACGCTTCCGGCATTTATTGAGTCAGGGTTAAAGCGGCCCCCGATAGAGGAAACATTTAATTTAGAAGGCGACTTACTTGAACATTTTCTTAGCTTCGGGCCCCTTGCCGTAATCAGCGCCGGCCTGATCGACGGAATAAATCCCTGCGCGTTCACAGTAATCGTATTTTTCATTTCTTTTTTAGCCCTGCAGGGGTACAGAAAGAGAGAGCTGCTCGCTATCGGGCTGACCTTTATCTTGGCGGTCTTTCTTACTTATGTTTTAATCGGCATCGGGCTATTCGGCTTTCTTTACCGCCTGGAGGGGTTTTGGTTAGCCTCCCGGATAATAAATACAAGCATAGGCATATTCAGTATCATCTTAGGGTGTCTTGCCCTTTATGATTTCTTCAAGTTTCTGAAGACCAAAGAGACAGAAGGCCTGATTCTGCAGCTGCCAGAGGTGGTAAAGAACCGAATTCATAAGGTAGTCGGAATGCATTATCGAAAAGGCGGCAGTGGTCCAGGCGATTTAAAAAGCAATATCTTCAAGCTTCTTTTAAGCGCCTTAATCACCGGTTTTCTGGTTTCTATATTAGAGGCGGTTTGCACCGGACAGATGTATCTTCCAACGATCGCCTTTGTTCTTAAGACCTCGCAGCTTAAATTGCAGTCTTTGGCATACCTCTTGCTTTATAATTTGATGTTTATTGTTCCTTTATTGGCGGTATTCTTCTTTGCTTTGTTGGGGACGAGCTCCGAACAATTCTCCGCATTCCTGAAGAAACACCTTCTGACTACCAAGATGCTCATGGCGGTTATTTTCTTTATTTTAGGCATAGCTTTACTTTATACGCAGGTTTCTCAAGGCAGACAAGCGCCTGCGATATCCACCAGCGTTAAGCCTATAGTCCGGACGGAGGCTGAGCGTATAGACTCTTTTTCCTGGGATTTCGGCGAGGTAAAAGAGGCAGATGTGGTAAAACACGTTTTTATCTTTAAGAATAATTCCCCAAAGCCGCTGAATATAAAAGACGTGACCACTTCTTGCGGTTGCACTATTTCCAGAGTAGGCAAGAGGAACTTAGGGCCCGGAGAGGAGACTGTAATTGAAACCCAGTTTAACAGTAAGGGCTACAGCGGGGAAGTCAAACAATACGTCTATCTGCATACGGATGACCCTGCCAATCCGATTGTGAGATTCATGATTAAGGCTAAAGTCAATCCTTAGCCGCCCCCCGCCTTTCTTCAATTGACATAACCTGAAATCTACTATATAATTATAAAACTATGGAATTAAACGAGATTATCCAGCAGAGAAAAGCAAAACTTGCTGCTTTGCAGGCTAAAGGCGCGCCGGTTTATAAAAATAGCCCGCTTTTGTCTTCCCATACGGATATAGGCAGCGCGCTTGCCGACTTTCAGGAAGGTAAAAAGTTAAGCCTTTCCGGCAGGATTATGGCCAAGCGCCTGCATGGAAAAGTCACTTTTTTAGATTTACGGGACGCTACCGGCAGGATCCAGCTTTACCTGAAAGAAGATATCTTGGGCAAGGAAGGCTTTTCTTTAGCGGAGAATATGGATGTCGGCGATATCATCAGCGCCGGGGGAGAGCTTTTTAAAACCCATACCGGAGAGCCTACACTAAAGACCGAAGAGCTTACCTTTCTGGCTAAGGCCTTGCGCCCGCTCCCGGAAAAGTGGCACGGTTTAAAAGACGTAGATTTACGCTACCGGCAGCGCTACCTGGACTTACTCTCCAATGAAGAAGTAAAGAAAGTATTTTTACTGCGTTCCCGGATTATCAAGGCGGTAAGGGATTTTCTGGAAGCAGAGGGTTTTTTAGAGGTAGAGACCCCGATGATGCATTATATCCCCGGGGGTGCCGCCGGCAGGCCTTTTAAGACGCACCACAATGAATACGGCATGGACCTTTATTTAAGGATTGCCCCGGAATTATACCTCAAGCGCCTGGTCGTCGGAGGGCTGGATAAAGTTTATGAGATAAACCGCAGCTTCCGCAATGAAGGGGTTTCTACCAAGCATAATCCGGAGTTCACGATGCTTGAGGTATACGCTGCCTATGCTAATTACGAGGATATGATGCGGCTGACGCAGAATTTAATTATTGATGTCGCCAAAAAAGTCTTAGGCGGCACGCAGTTTAGCTATCAGGGCAAGGCCGTAGATCTGGCGATACCCTGGCAGAGGCGCTCTTTCGCCGATTTAGTCAAGGAAAGATTCGGCATTGACTCAGGCGACGGGGCAGAAGCGATGTTGAAAAAGCTAAAAGCCAAGGGTAATGCCTTAGAGGCAACACGCCTGAGCCGTTCGCAGGTGGCCAAGCTCATCGAGGATATTCTAGAGCAGGATATGAGCGCTAACCCCACTTTTGTGACCGATTATTTTACTAGCCTCTGCCCCTTAGCTAAAGCTAAAACCGATAACCCCTTGGTCTCAGAGAGGTTTGAACTGTATATCGCCGGGATAGAGGTGGGAAATGCCTATTCGGAGTTAAACGACCCCATCGAACAGAACCGCCGCTTTAAAGAAGAGATTCAGGAAGCCGAGCGCGATGAGCAGAAGAGCCTGGATGAGGATTATGTTTTGGCGCTTGAGCACGGCATGCCTCCCGCAGGCGGCTTAGGTATCGGTATAGACAGGCTGGTGATGCTTCTGACTGATCAGCCGTCTATCAGGGACGTGATTTTATTTCCTCTACTTCGGCCGGAGGTAGGCTAAGGTATGCTTTGCGAGCTGTGGCTTTCCCAGCGTTATTTTAAGACCGGCAAAAAAGAAAAGATAATTTCGCTGACCGCATTTATCTCGATGATCGGCATTGCGATCGGCGTTTTGGTTTTAATCGTGGTGATTGCGGTGATGAGCGGCTTTGACAAATACCTAGAGGATAAGATGGTCGGGACAAACTCGCATTTATTTTTAGAGTTTGCTTACGGCTCGAAAGACCCTTACCCCCTGATTAATAAATTAAAAAGCATTCCGCATGTCCAGGACGCCGCTCCTTTTATTGCCGGGCAGGCATTTATAAAATCCGGCTCAGGGATTATCAGCATGGATGTGCGCGGGATAGACCCTAAACTTCAGCCCAAAGTTACCAAGATCCGGGAATATATGAAAGAGGGGAGCCTGGAGGTAGAAGGTAATGAAGCCGTGATCGGGGAGGAGCTGGCTTTGCGCCTGAATCTCGGCTTAGGAGATAATATTAGCCTGATTTCTCCGGTAACTTTGGCCAGGACGGATTTACGCATCAAGGGGATTTTTAAGAGCGGGATGTATCTTTATGATTCTAGCCTAATTCTGACCAGCATCGCCGGCGCGCAGGGGCTGTTTAAAAGCGGTAATTTAGTCAGCGGCATAGGCATTAAAGTGGATGATATTTACCGCATCCAAGCCATAAAGCAGGATATCTACAGCAAGATTCGTAATGTCGGCCGGTATGAGATCAGGACCTGGGTAGATACGAATCAAAACTTTCTGCAGGCACTGAAGCTTGAAAAGACGGTGATGTTTATCGTGGTGACCATGACTACGGTGGTGGCTGCCTTCGGTATTGCGAGCACCCTGATCATGTCGGTGATGAGCCGGGTCAAGGATATCGGAATATTGCGTTCCATCGGAGCTAAAACCAAAAGCATACTGGAGATATTTATTTTTCAGGGTTTAAGTATCGGCATTAGCGGTATTATTTTAGGATTGCTCGGGGGGATAGCGCTGGCCTTTTCCCTGAATAATGTGGTGGATTTTATCTCCCGCATTAGCGGTAAGAGCCTGATCCCCAGAGACATTTATTATTTTGACCGCATCCCGACCAACATTAATCTGGCGGATGTGGCTTTTATCGTAATTTGCGCTTTAATCATCAGTTTATCGGCAAGTATTTACCCGGCTTATTATGCGGCACGCATCAACCCCAGCGAGGCAGTCAGGCATGAGTAATCCTAAACTTAAAGCAGAGGCGCTTTTTAAGAGTTACAAAAACGATAGCGAGAGCCTGGAAGTGTTAAGAGGTATAAACTTGACAGTAGCGCATAATGAGTTTCTGGCTATCCAGGGGCCATCCGGAGCGGGAAAGTCTACGCTTTTACATATTATCGGCGGCCTGGATAATCCTACCCGCGGAGAAGTTTTTTTTGATGGCGCAAATATTTACGGCTTTAATGAGAATGAACGGGCGGATTTCAGGAATAGAAAGATCGGTTTTGTATTTCAGTTTTATCATCTTTTGCCGGAATTGAATGTCCTGGAAAATATTATGCTGCCTGCCGTCCTGACTTCCTGGCAAGAGAGAACTAAGGTCCGGGATCAGGCCAGGTCTATAGCGGAAAGCCTGGGGTTGTCCGGGCGCCTCGAGCACCGGCCGAACCAGTTATCCGGGGGAGAGCAGCAGCGCGCGGCTATCGCCCGGGCACTGATCAATAAACCGCAGGTCCTGCTCTGCGATGAGCCGACGGGAAACCTGGATTCGGATAACGGCGCAAAAATTCTGGAACTTTTGAAGATTCTGAATGCAGAAGACGGGGTAACGGTGGTAATGGTAACTCACAATAAGGAAATTGCTTCATGCGCGGACAGGGTGATTTATTTGAAAGACGGCCTCATTTTGAATTAGAAGGGAGCGAAAATGAAAATCTATATCAACGGAAAGTTTTACGACAAAAAAGATGCTAAGGTTTCTGTCTTTGACCACGGGCTTTTATACGGAGACGGAGTTTTTGAAGGTATCCGTTCCTATAACCGCTTGGTCTTTAAACTGAAAGAGCATATTGACCGGCTTTTTGAGTCTGCGCAGAGCATCATGCTTAAGATACCTTTAAACAAAGAGCAGCTGATCAAAGCCGTGCTTGTGACTTTAAAGAAGAATGATTTAAAAGATGCCTATATCCGCCTGATTGTAACCAGGGGAGAAGGGGACCTCGGGCTTGACCCGCGTAAATGTAGCGGAGGGCCGGCGATAATTATTATTGCCGATAAAATAGCTTTGTATCCCGAGAATCTTTACCGTGACGGCCTGAAGATTATCACCGTGCCTACGGTGAGGAATCTCCCTGAGGCGCTTAACCCCCAGATAAAATCCCTTAACTATCTTAATAATATCTTAGCTAAGATTGAAGCGGTAAACGCAGGGTTTGACGAGGCGATTATGCTGGATTCCTTAGGCTATGTGGCGGAATGCACCGGCGACAATATTTTTATCGCTAAACGCGGCCATCTTTATACCCCGCCGCAATGCATGGGGACGTTAAGAGGGATTACGCGCGATGCGGTGCTGGAAATCTGTAAGAAGGATAAGATCCCTACGCATGAGCATGTGATTACGCGCCACGAGGTCTATATTTCGGATGAATGTTTCTTAACCGGAACGGCCGCCGAAATCATCCCAGTGGTCAAGGTGGACGGCCGCGTTATCGGAGGAGGCGAGCCCGGTAAACTCACCCTGAGCCTGATGAAGAAATTTAAAGAGCTGACTAAGAGGGAAGGTGTAAGGTATTAATATCGTTAATACAAAAATATGTATCAGTGTATCAATGTGTCAGGGTGTCAAAGAAAAAACTTTGATACTATGATACCTTGATACTTTGATACCACGAGAGGTAATGATGTTATGCGATATCTGCGGTAAAAATCCGGCAACCGTGCATCTGACGGAGATAATCGACGACGCAATGAACGAACTGCATCTTTGTGAGGGGTGCGCGCGAGCTAAGAGCGTGCAAATGGAGCAGCAGTTCGGCTTAAACGACCTTTTGGCGGGGTTAGCTGATTTTGAGCGGCCAGAAGAGGATAAAGAGGCAGTAAGCCTTAAATGTCCCAATTGCGGTTTTACCTACACGGATTTTAAGAAGATCGGCAGGCTCGGCTGCAGCGAATGTTACACCACTTTTCGTAAATACCTCGGGCCGCTGTTGAAGAAAATCCACGGTTCGCTTTTACATTTCGGCAAATGCCCGGTGGGAACGGCTAAAGCCCCGAAACCAAGCGTAGACCTGGGAGCCTTACGTTGTAATCTCCAGAAGGCAATTGAGAATGAGGCTTTTGAAGAAGCGGCAAAACTGCGTGACCAGATAAAAAACTTAGAGAACAAAGAGGGCAAGGAAGAGTCAGAAAGATGAAACTTGACGACCTGCTAAATCATACCAGCGAATGGCTTAAAGGTACCGGCCCCAATTCCGATATTGTCATTTCCAGCCGCGTGCGCCTGGCCAGGAACTTAGAGAAAATTCCTTTTCCGCACCGGGCGTCTAAATTACAGGGCGAGGAGGTTATGAAAACGATTACGCAGGCGGTGCTTAAAGTGGATTATCTTAAAAAAACCACGGCCTTTAGGCTTTCGGACTTAGATACTGTGGATAAACAGTTTTTAGTCGAGAGGCATCTGATGTCCCATGAGCATATGCAGAAGAAGAACGGCAACGGCATTATTCTTGACGCTGAAGAGATCGTCTCGATCATGATCAACGAAGAAGACCATATCCGCATGCAGGTGATGCAGTCGGGTTTTAATATCTTCGAGGCCTGGCAGATTATCAACCGGCTCGACGATTGCTTGGCCCGGGATTTATCTTTTGCTTTTTTATCGGACTGGGGATACCTTACCGCCTGCCCGACAAATACCGGCACCGGGATGCGCGCTTCGGTGATGCTGCATTTACCGGCGCTGGTGATGACGCGCCAGATTAACCGGGTGCTGGCGGCGATATCCAAGTTAAGTTTTACCACCCGCGGGTTATACGGTGAGGGTACGCAGGCCACGGGAAACCTGTTTCAGGTCTCTAACCAAGTGTCCCTGGGATCAAGCGAAGATGAAATCATCAATAATATCAACGGCCTGATCCGGCAGATTATCGAACAGGAGAATCAGGCGCGGCAGGCCTTGCTTTCCCATGACCGGCAGATGCTGGAGGATAGAATCAACCGCAGCTTCGGGATTTTAAAGAGCGCGCGGATTATCTCCAGCCAAGAGACCATCGAGTTATTATCCATGGTGAGGCTGGGCTCCGATTTAAAGATCATCGGCGAGATTAACCACCGGCATATAAACGAGCTGTTTATTATTATCCAGCCGGCGCATTTGCAGAAAATAGAGAAAAAAAAGCTTTCTGCCGAGGAGAGGGATATAAAACGGGCAGAGATTATCAGAGACAAACTTAAAATATAAGTTTTAGGGGGTAGCAGGGTAAAACCCCTACTAACCCTTAAACTAATCGTATGTATATGGAGGAACGATGTTTAATCGATTCACCGAACGGGCAAGAAAAGTAATCATCTTAGCTAAAGAAGAAGCGCGCCGTTTTAACCATGATTATATCGGCACCGAGCATATACTCTTAGGGCTGATCCGCGAAGGGGAAGGGGTGGCGGCGTCAGTATTGCAGAAGCTGAACGTCTCTTTAGAAAATATCCGTTTAGAGATTGAAAAACTGGTACAGCCCGGCCCCACGACGCAGATTATCGGCGACATACCCTTTACCCCCCGCGCCAAAAAAGCCCTGGAATTGGCAGCAGAAGAGGCGCGCTCTCTCGGGCATAATTATATCGGCACCGAGCATATACTCTTAGGACTGATCCGCGAAGGGGAAGGGGTGGCTTCTCAGGTTTTATTGAACTTAGGGCTGGATTTAAATACCGTAAGAAACGAAGTGATGGAGCTTTTAGGCTCCGCGTTACCGGGGGTTAGCGCCGCCGCCTCTAAGACCAAGACTCCGGCGCTGGATGCTTTTGGCAGGGATTTGACCGCCCTCGCTCGCGAAAATAAGCTTGACCCGGTGATTAACCGCAAAAACGAGATTGACCGCGTAATTCAGATATTAAGCCGGCGCACCAAAAATAATCCGGTGCTCCTGGGCGAGGCAGGGGTGGGCAAGACCGCGATAGTCGAAGGCCTGGCCCAGTTAATCGTCGCCGGAAACATCCCGGAGATTTTAAGGAATAAACGCATGGTAGTGCTGGATTTGGCATTAATGGTTGCCGGGACAAAATACCGCGGGCAATTCGAAGAAAGGATTAAAGCGGTAATGGAGGAGATCAAGCGTTCGCAGGATGTGATTATTTTTATCGATGAATTGCATACTTTAGTAGGCGCGGGGGCTGCCGAGGGGGCAATCGACGCCTCCAATATTTTAAAGCCGGCTTTATCGCGCGGCGAGATGCAGTGTATCGGCGCCACCACCATGGATGAATACCGCAAATATATCGAAAAGGACGCCGCACTGGAAAGAAGATTCCAGACCATTATGGTCGAGCCTCCTTCGGTGGAGCAGACCATTGAAATATTGAAGGGCCTGCGCGATAAATACGAAGCGCATCACCGCGTCAGTTTTACCGACGCAGCACTTGAGGCGGCGGCAAAATTATCTGATCGTTATATTACCGGGAGGTTTCTTCCGGATAAGGCTATTGATCTGATTGACGAGACGGGTTCCCGCGCCAGGCTCAATGTCCTGATTGTGCCGCCGGAGATAAAGGCCCTGGAAGGGAAGGTAGAATCCTTAAGAAAAGAAAAAGAATCTTATATTAAATCTCAGGATTTTGAAAAAGCGGCATCCCTGCGTGACCAGGAGCGGCAGGCGCGCCAGGAATTGGAGCAGCTCAACCGCGAATGGTCGCTTGCCAAAGATAAGATGCGGCCGGAAGTTAGCGAAGAGGATATCGCCAAAATCGTGGCGCAGTGGACAGGCATACCGATCTTCAGGTTAGAAGAAAAAGAGAGCGAAAAATTACTTAAGATTGAAGAAGAGCTGCATAAACGCGTCGTCGGACAGGAGGAGGCGATTAATACTATTGCCCATGCGGTGCGCAGATCCCGCGCCGGCATCAAAGACCCCAAGCGGCCGATAGGTTCCTTTATTTTCTTAGGCCCCACTGGCGTAGGCAAGAGCCTCCTGGCGAGGGCCTTAGCAGAGTTTATGTTCGGAGATGAAGACGCGCTTTTACAGTTGGATATGTCTGAATATATGGAAAAGTTCAATGTCTCGCGTCTTATCGGCGCCCCTCCGGGATACGTAGGGTATGAAGAGGGCGGCCAGCTTACGGAAAAAGTGCGGCGCCGGCCTTACGCGGTGATCTTGTTGGATGAAATCGAGAAGGCGCATCCGGATGTATTTAACCTCTTGCTACAGGTATTTGAAGACGGCCGCCTTACCGATAGCTTCGGCAGAAAGGTGGATTTCCGCAATACCATCATCATCATGACTTCTAATGTGGGAGCGGAATTAATCCGCAGGACCGGTTCGCTGGGATTTAAGAGCCAGAAGGAAGAGATCACTTACGAAGAAATGAAGAGCAAGCTGCTTGAGGAAGTGAAGCGCACCTTTAAGCCGGAGTTTTTAAACCGTATCGATGATACGATAGTCTTTAGGCCCCTGGTGAAAGAAGACCTGCATAAAATTATCGATATCGAGATAGGTATGGTCGTGGAAAGGTTAAAAGAGCAGAATATCACGCTCTCAGTGAATCAGGAGGCAAAAGAGTTTCTTATCGAAAAGGGTTTTGACCCGGTATTCGGCGCGCGGCCTTTAAAAAGGACAATCCAGAGGTTCCTGGAAGATCCTTTAGCCTCCGAAATAATCTCCAAGAAGTATAAGGAAGGTTCGGTGGTCAATGTGCTGTGCAAAAACGAGGAGCTGATTTTTGAATGAGAAGATATAACTTTTTTATCGGTTTAGGCAGCAGGACAATGGGTTTTTTTTCTTTTCTAGGCGGGTTATTTACTTTAGCCATACAATCGTTTTATTTAGTTTTTATCCCGCCCTTCCAGAAGGACCGCGTGGTCGAGCAGATAAAAAAAGCCGGTTATGACAGCCTGCCCATAGTCTCTCTGGTTGCCCTATTCATCGGTTTTATTTTTGCCCTGCAGACCGCCTATTTTATGCAGCGCATCGGCTCTGAGATTTATATTGCCAGCCTCGTAGCTTTGTCCGTAACCAGAGAATTGGGCCCGGTAATCACCGCGCTGGTAGTAGCGGGGCGCGTGGGGGCAGCCATTACCGCGGAACTCGGTTCGATGCAGGTCACCGAACAGATAGACGCTTTAGAAACCCTGGCGACAAACCCGCTCAAATACCTGGTTGTTCCCCGCCTGCTGGCCTTAATCGTGGTTTTACCGTTATTGACTTTGTATGCCGATGCTATCGGTATTTTCGGAAGCTACCTGATTTGCGTATTTAAACTGGGTATTTCTTCAAGCTTATATATGAACGTTACTTTTGATGCGCTTTTGTACAAAGACTTATTCACCGGGCTTTTTAAGACCATATTTTTCGGCATGATCATTGCCTTTGTCAGCTGCTATGAAGGTTTTAACGTGGAGGGCGGCGCAGAAGGCGTGGGTCAGGCAACCATGCGTTCGGTAGTGACTACCTTTATTATGATCATTATTGCCGACTGTTTCTTTACCGCGGTCTTTTATTTTATTTTTCCGTAAATGATCATTAAACTGGCGGGAATTACAAAATATTTCAGCGAGCACAAGGTCCTGGATAACCTTAACCTTGATATAGAGGAAGGCGTAACCCTGGTGATCATCGGCCGTTCCGGTTGCGGTAAAAGCGTCACTTTAAAACATATCGAAGGTATTATGCGGCCGGAGTCGGGAAAAGTTTCTGTCTTTGGCCAGGATATCTTTGCTTTAAGGGAAAAAGAGCTGAATGCCCTGCGGATGCGTATGAGTATGGTTTTTCAGGGCGGGGCGCTCTTTGATTCCCTGACGGTGGGGGAAAATGTGGGGTTTAACTTGATAGAGCATCAGCGCATGTTCGGCAAAGAGCTCTTAGAGAGGATAGAAGAGTCTTTATGCATGGTTGACTTATGCGGGGTAGCCAATCTTATGCCTGCGGAATTAAGCGGCGGAATGAAGAAGCGCGTGGCCTTAGCGCGGGCAATCTGCACCAAGCCGGAAATTATCCTTTACGATGAGCCGACCACCGGCGTAGACCCGATTACCGCAGATGGTATTAATGAGCTTATCCGCAGCCTCCATGATAAATTGAAAGTCACCTCTATTGTGGTGACCCACGACATGAAGAGCGCCTATAAGGTGGCGGACAGGATTGCCATGCTTTATCAGGGCAAAATTATCGCGCAAGGTACTCCGGAAGAAATACAGAATACGGGCCATCCGGTAGTGTACCAATTTATAAACGGATTGGCAAAGGGCCCGATTACAGAGACTATCGACCAATTTAAAATACAATAAAACGGAGGTCGTAAGATGATATTCGGCAAGACCAGGCTAGAGTTAAAGGTGGGGGTTTTTGTCTTCATAGGTTTGGTGATTTTAGCCGTTTTTGTCCTCTCTATAGGCGGCTTTAAGACCTGGACTCTGGGTTATAATGTTAATTTCATCTTCCATTTTGTAAACGGGGTAAAATTAGGGGCTCCGGTCAGATACGCCGGGGTTGACGTAGGCGAAGTCAAGGCCATAAAGTTTATCTTTCCCGACGCAGGGGGTAAAATCAGGGTAAAGGTAGGCTGCTGGGTGAAGAAGGATACTAAGGTTCCGGTTGATTCCATTATCTGGGTTAATACCCTGGGGCTCCTCGGAGAAAAATATATCGAGATCATTCCCGGTAAAGATTTTAATAATATTTTGCTGGAAGGCCAGGAATTGACGGGCAAGGACCCCATTTCCATGCAGGAGGTAACGGACCTCGCCAATAAAATCGTCAAGGACGCTGACGAGGTGATCCTGAAAATTAAAAATAATGAAGGGACCATCGGAAAATTAATCGGCGATGACGCAATATATAACGATCTGGACGCCCTGGTCAAAGATATCAGAAAGCACCCCTGGAAGTTGTTCTGGAAAACTAAAGAGAAGCAATAGAATAGTATCATAGTATCAAAGTATCAGAGTGTCAAAAGTGTTAGAGTGCCAGGGTGTCAAAAAACTTGGTAACTTTGACACTTTGACACCTGATACCTTGATACAGCTATTATGAAGACCAAAACAGTATTCAGTTGTCAGAACTGCGGCTATCAGTCGCCCAAATGGCTGGGCAGGTGCCCGGACTGTAACAACTGGAACTCTTTTGCCGAGGAAGACTATGCTTCGCCTATGGAAAAGGCGAAAGAGAGAGTCTCTGCGTATAAAGATGAGCCGGTATTATTAAGAGACGTAGAGATAAAAGGCGAGGAGAGGCTAAAGACAGGGATACTGGAGCTGGACAGGGTTTTAGGCGGCGGCATAGTCAGGGGCTCGGTGATACTTATCGGCGGAGACCCGGGCATAGGAAAATCCACCATCTCCTTACAGGTTTCCAACCAATTGACTAAAAAAGGCTCGACTGTCCTCTATGTCAGCGGCGAGGAATCCGTTTCTCAGACCAAATTAAGGGCTACGCGTTTGGGGGCAGGCAAGGAAGAGAGTAATTTATATATCGTAAACCAGACGGATTTATCTTTAATCATCGAATACATAAAGAAGATAAAGCCGGACGCAGTGATTATCGACTCAATCCAGGTGATTTTCGAGCCGACGATCAGCTCTTCGCCGGGCAGCGTCAGCCAGGTCAGGGAATGCGCGGGTATCCTTACTCAACTAGCCAAGAGTTCCGGGATTACGGTTTTTATTCTCGGCCACGTCACCAAAGAAGGCGCTATTGCCGGACCGCGGGTGCTGGAGCATATCGTGGATACGGTGCTTTATTTTGAGGGGGACAGATTTTCTCTCTACCGGATATTGCGGGCAGTGAAGAACAGGTTTGGCTCGACCAATGAAATCGGCGTCTTCCAGATGGATACCGCCGGGCTCTCGGAAGTAAAAAATCCTTCGGAGATATTTTTATCCGAGCGGCCTCGCGATGTCTCCGGCTCTGTAGTTTCCTCTATACTTGAAGGCTCCCGCCCTTTATTGGTCGAAATACAGGCGCTGGTGAGTAAATCCAATTTCGGTTACGCTATTAGAAGGGCGCAGGGCTTTGATTACAACAGAATGGGCCTGTTGGTGGCGGTACTGGAAAAAAGGATAGGGCTGCATCTGGAGGCAGAAGATATCTTTGTGAATGTGGCCGGCGGAATAAAGGTGGTAGACCCGGCGGCGGATCTAGCGGTGGTGAGCGCTATCGCGTCTGCTTTCCGTGAGCAGCTGATACTGGCGGATAGCGTGATTTTGGGGGAGGTGGGTTTGTCCGGAGAAATCAGGAGTATATCGCAGGTGCTCCTGCGCGTCAATGAAGCGGAGAAGCTCGGGTTTAAACACTGTATATTACCACGGAATAATTGTAAGAATCTGGAGCATAAGAAGAGCGCCATAGAGTTAATACCGGTTTCCACGCTAAAGGAAGCCCTGGATATCATACTCGCAAAAGCGCAAAATTAATCACAAAAGCGCAAAATTTTGTGATTTAGCGTTAAAAAGGAGGTAATTATATGAATTTATTATCCGCACGTATTCTTTTTCTTATCGGCGGCAGCATCATCGGCTATCAGGCGTTATCAATCCATGGTTCGGGTATATTAGGGGCATTAATCGGCATTTTATTAAGCGGAGTGGTTATATTGCTTGAAATAGGCATGCGTAAGGTATCGATGCGGGGGCTTTCCAGTTCCGTTTTCGGCCTGATCTTAGGTTTAATTATGGCAAAACTAGTGACCGATGCCTTTAGCCTCGCTCCTATTTCCGGCGAAAGCCTCTCTTTTGTCAGGGTCACCCTGACTTTGATCTTCTGCTATCTGGGCATGGTTATCGGCCTGCGCGGCAAGGATGAGTTTAATATCATCATTCCTTACGTGAAGCTGCGCCGGCAGGACCAGGTAGAGGAGGTGACGCTCCTGGATACCAGCGTCATCATCGACGGCAGGATAGTGGATATATGCAAGACTAAATTCCTGGAGAACAAAATAATCATTCCCCGCTTTGTTTTGAAAGAATTACAGCAGATAGCCGACTCCACCGACCCGATGAAACGCCAGCGGGGCAGGAGGGGTTTAGAGATACTGCAGACGTTGCAGAAAGAAGTAGGATTAGCTATAACGATCCACGAGGAAGATTTCCCGGAGGTGCGTGAGGTAGACGCAAAATTGGTAAAACTCGCCAAGTTATTAGAGGCAAAAATAATGACGGTTGATTTTAACTTAAACCGCGTGGCCAGCATCCAGGGGATCAAGGTGCTCAATATTAATGAATTGGCTAATGCCCTAAAGCCGGTGGTTTTTCCGGGCGAGCGCATGCAGCTTAAATTAATCAAGGAGGGTAAGGAATATAATCAGGCAGTGGGTTATCTTGATGACGGCACGATGGTGGTGGTAGAAGATGCGCGCAGGCTGATCGGCCAGGAGGTAAAAGTAACCGTGACTTCCGTCTTGCAGACGCAGGCAGGCAGGATGATCTTTACAAAAATAGAGAAATAATGTATTTAACAGCAATACTTCTTGCAGCAGGCAAGGGCAGAAGGCTGCAATCAAGAATCCCCAAACCGCTGGTGAAGTTAGAAACTTTACCTCTGATTGTTCATTCTCTTAAAGCGCTAAGCCTTAATCGTTTTGTCAAAGATATTATTGTAGTAGTTAATCCCCGGAATTCAAAAAGCGTAAAGAAAAGTATTATCAGCTACCGCATAAAAAAAGTCAAAAGAATAGTTTTTGGCGGAAAATTAAGGCAGGATTCGGTAAGAAAGGGTTTAGGCGCAATAGGCAGAGAGACGGATTTTGTCCTGATCCACGACGCCGCCAGGCCCTTTATCGATAGCAACATGATTACAAAGGTGGTAAGAGAAGCAAGGAAATCCGGTGCGGCTGTTGCGGGGGTACCGGTTAAGGATACTATCAAAGAGCTAAGGGTGTCAAAGTGTCAAAGTGTCAAAGTGTCAAGGACACTGGAAAGAAAGAACCTTTGGCAGATACAGACGCCGCAGGTATTCCGGAAGGATTTGATTTTGGAGGCATACCAGCGTTTCGGCGGCGCCAAAGTTACCGACGATGCCTCGCTAGTAGAAAAGTTGGGCGCGGGGGTAACTGTGGCGATGGGCGCATATACTAATATCAAGATAACTACGCCGGAGGATCTGATTATTGCCCGGGCGATAGTAAGAAATAAAAAATGATGAATTATAGGATAGGCATAGGGTATGATATCCACCGTCTCGCCGAGGGGCGTAAATTGTTCATCGGCGGGGTAGAGATCCCTTATATTAAGGGCCTATTAGGGCATTCTGACGCAGACGTGCTCATACATGCCGTCTGCGACGCGCTTTTGGGCGCGGTAGGCCTGGACGATATAGGCGAACTTTTCCCCGATAGCGACCCTAAATATTATAATGTTTCCAGCGTTGAATTATTAAAGCAGGTGGATATCTTGGTTAAAAAGAAAAGCTTTGCGATAGGCAACATAGATGCTGTGCTCATCGCAGAGGAACCGCGGCTCTCTCCGTTTAAAAAACAGATCCGCGCAAAAATTGCCGAGACCCTCAAGATAAAAGAGGATTCTGTCAGCATAAAAGCCAAGACTAATGAGGGATTGGGCTTGATTGGACAAAAAGAAGCCATTGCCTGTTACGCAGTAGCGGTAATTACAAATTAAAAATGAACTTAAATCCTAAATCCGAAATTCTAAACTCTAAACAAACTCAAAACCCAAAATTCAAAATAAAAAATATTTTGGGTTTTGAATTTTGGATTTGTTTAGGATTTAGTGTTTAGGGTTTATAGTTTTAACGTAGTTGATAAAGGAAGCATACATATCTAGGAGGCTTAAATGGATATATTATTAGGAATACTTGCAATCCTTTTAACTATATTTGCTTTAAAGGTTATCCTGATCATTGCCTTTTTCAATCAAGAAATAAGGACGATAAGGCATAGAGACCCGGCAGCAAAAGGCTTGCTGGAGATAATCCTGCTTTATCAGGGCCTGCATGCTATCATCAATCAGCGCATCGCGCATTTTTTCTATAAAATAGGTTTTTCTTTTCTGGCCCGCGGGATGAGCCAATTTTCAAGATTTATGACCGGTATAGAAATACACCCGGGAGCTAGAATCGGAAAAAGGTTTTTTATAGACCACGGGATGAGCGTAGTGATCGGTGAGACCGCGGTTATTGGGGATGATGTCCTTATTTATCAGGGAGTTACGCTCGGGGGTACGGGAGTAGAAAAAGGCAAGCGCCACCCTACTATCGGCAATAATGTAGTTATCGGAGCAGGAGCGAAGATCCTCGGTAATATTACCATAGGGGACAATTCTTATATCGGAGCAAACGCCGTGGTGATCAAGGATGTTCCCGCTAATTCCACCGTCGTCGGCGTGCCGGGAAGGATTACCAAGCAGGAAGGCAAAAAAATAGATATCAGCTTAGACCATATCCATACACTCGACCCGATTTTGCAGAATATCGAGGAGCTGGAGAAGAGGATAGAAAAGCTGGAAAAGAAATAGCCTATCCATGCCCATTTTTATATATAACTCCCTCACCAGAAAGAAAGATCCCTTCGAGCCGCTAGATACCAAAGAAGTAAAAATGTACGTTTGCGGCCCCACGGTTTACGATGAGCCGCATATAGGCCATGCCCGCAGCGCCTATATATTCGATGTTATAAGGCGCTATTTAATATATAAAGGTTACAAGGTCAGATTCGCAAGAAATGTAACCGACGTCGATGATAAAATTATCGATAAGGCTGCAAAAGAATTCCCCGGCGAAGACTTAAAGAAGGCTTGCCAAGGCGTCGCCGATAAATACCTTAAGTCTTATCACGAGGCCCTAAAAGAACTAGGTATTGATATTGGCAGAGAAGTGATCCTTGAGCCCAAGGCCAGTGACTATATTCCCAAAATGGTAGTTTTCATTCAGGACCTTATCAAGAGAGGCGTAGCCTATTCTTCGGGAGGGGATGTTTATTTTGATATTACTAAGGCAAAAAATTACGGCAAATTATCAAATCAGGCGCTGGATAGAATGGAGGCGGGCTCAAGAGTCTCTCCTACGGAGAATAAAAGGGATCCTCTGGATTTTGCCCTTTGGAAATCCGCCAAGGAAAATGAGCCGTCCTGGGACAGCCCGTGGGGAAAGGGAAGGCCCGGCTGGCATATAGAATGCTCAGTGATGAGTTCGGATATTCTGGGGGATGAATTTGATATTCACGGCGGGGGTTTAGACCTCATTTTTCCTCATCATGAAAATGAAATTGCGCAGTCTGAGGGCGCAGGGAAAAAATTTGCTCATTTCTGGATACACCACGGCCTGCTCACCATTAACGGCCAAAAAATGGCCAAGTCGATGGGGAATTTTATTACTATAAAAGATATTTTGCACAAATACAATCCCGATATCCTTAAGCTTTTCTTTTTATCCGCGCATTATGCTTCACCGATAGATTTTAGTTGGGAGAAAATGGAGCAAAATAATAATGCTTATGATAGGTTTGCTGTTTTATTTAACAGGCTGGATGAAAAGTTTGGCAGTCGGAGGCTTATGGGGGGAGGTAGCGATTCTGAACAGCATGATATTCAGAAATTTAAGTTAGAGTTTGAAAAAGTAATGGATGATAATTTTAATACCCCGCAGGCAATCAGTATATTATTCGATTTGGTAAATTTCTGCCATAAAATAATCGATCAATACAAAGAATCAGATAGGCTTATATTGAGTTATGCCGTAGAAACAATTTATGAGTTGGGGAAAGTCTTAGGATTATCTTTCCAATACATACCTCAGAAGATTTCCGATGGTTGGGTAGATTCACAGATTGAGACGCGCCTGGAGATGAAAAAAAGTAGCAAGTTTAAAGAAGCAGATGCGATAAGGAAAGCGTTGGAAGAAAAAGGAATTATTTTAGAAGATACTAAAGACGGCAAAACAATCTGGCGCAGAAAATTATGAAAGGCATATTCATTACTTTCGAAGGTTCGGAGGGCTGCGGCAAGAGCACGCAGTCGGGGCTGGCTTATAATTATTTAAAAAGAAAAAACCGTAAAGTGCTTTATCTGCGTGAGCCGGGCGGAACCGCGATCAGCGAGAAGATAAGAAATATCCTCCTGGATTCCGGAAACCGTTCTATGATAGCGGAATGCGAGATGCTGCTTTATATGGCTGCCCGCGCGCAGGTTGTACGCCAGGTTATAGAGCCGGCGCTCTCCAGGGGTTTTATTGTAATCAGCGACCGCTTCCTGGATTCTACGCTTGTCTATCAGGGTTACGCTTTAGGCATGGATATCGGAACTATCCGGCGTATCGGAAATTTTGTCACCGGCGGCTTAAAGCCGGATCTGACTATACTGATGGACCTGCCTGCTGAAAAAGGGCTAGAGAGATGCGGCCGGAGAAAAGACCGTATTGAAGAAAGGCCGCTTGCCTATCACCGGCGGGTAAGAGACGGATATCTTAAACTTGCGCGCCGTGATCCGCGGCGGATCAAGATAATTAAAGTAGATAGAGATAAGGCAGTGACCCAGGAAAATATAAGAAAGCTGCTAGTAAAGTTTATTTAAGGTATGGCATTTCAGGATATCAAAGGACAGGAGAGGTCGATAAGTACTCTCCGGGAATATTTAAAGGCTAAAAGAATAGCGGGCGCGTATTTATTCGCCGGGCCCGAAGGAGTAGGTAAATACCTGGCAGCAAAGACATTTGCCAAGGCCGTCAACTGCCTGCTAAAACAAGATGATTCCTGCGATGCTTGCCCTTCCTGCCGAAAAATAGATAAAAATGAGCATCCGGACGTGCATCTCATTGAGCGGGCCGATGCGGAATCTATCAGCATAGAATCCATACGGGAGCTAAAAAGAAACATAAGCCTAAGGCCCTACGAAGGAAAATTTAAGGTTTTCATCATCAACGACGCGCATAAGCTAGGGGCCGAGGCCTCGAATGCGCTTTTGAAAGTATTGGAAGAGCCTCCGGGAGACAGCCTGATAATCCTGGTAAGCGCAAAACCGGCGGCATTATTTAAAACGGTAATTTCGCGCTGCCAGACTGTCAAATTCTCTGTTTTAAAGAGAGCGGAGTTAGAAGCTGTTTTAAAGAAAGATTATTCTCTGGATAACCACTTGGCCCATTTTTTAGCCTATTTTTCCGAGGGGAGAACGGGGCGGTCTTTAAGGCTCAAGGATGCGGATATCTTAGGGCAGAAGAACAGGATTATCGATGCTTTTATCGGCCGGCCGGCCCAGCCCTTGGATAATCTAGCTACGCAAACCCGGCGCGATATACGCCAGTATTTGAACCTGCTGGTAGGATGGTTCAGGGATATATATTTAATGAAGGTGGGTGTACCGCCCGCCGAGCTGATTAATCTTGACCGCAGGGACGAATTACTGACGCTAGTGCACCGTTACAGCTGGTTTGAGCTGGAGGAGATATTCAGGTCGATAGCCGATTCTTTGCTCTATCTGGAGCAGAACGTAAATGTTAAACTGTTATTGTCTAATTTAAAGGCGCAAGTATGGAAAGAAAAATCTTAGTCAGACTTCGTGATTCCGGCCAGACATATTTTTATCATACTACTGAGGAAATCGATCCCAAAGAAGGGGATTATGTTATAGTCGAGCATGACCGGGGGCTGGATTACGGCCAGATTATTTCGCCCAAGGAGGCGGGGAGGGAGGCCGAATCCAAAGAACCGCTTAAAAAAATCCTGCGCCTGGCCACAGCAAATGACCTTAAACAGGTTGAAGATAACCGCGCAAAGAAAAAGGAAGCATTCAATACCTGTGTTAAGAAAATAGAAGAGCATAAGCTGGAGATGAAGCTGGTGCAGGCGGAGTATTCTTTTGACCGCACCAAGATCATTTTTTATTTTACCGCCTCCGGCAGGGTCGATTTCAGGAATTTGGTTAAAGACTTAGCCAAGATCTTTAAAGCCAGGATCGAGTTAAGGCAAATAGGGGTGCGGGATGAGGCAAAGATTTTCGGAGGGTTTGGCTCCTGCGGCAGGGAGCTTTGCTGTGCCAAGTTTTTGCAGGACTTTGAGCCCGTCACCATCAAGATGGCCAAAGAAGAAGGGTTGCCGCTGAATCCTCCCAAGATATCGGGGCTCTGCGGGAGATTAATGTGCTGCCTTTATTTTGAATACGAGACCTATAAACTTCTCGCCAAGGGCCTTCCCCGCGAAGGAGAGCATGTCCACACCCCGCAGGGGAAAGGCAGAGTCATCAATGTCAATGTTTTTAAGCGCGCGGCGACGGTGGAGCTGGAAGACGGAACGCAGATAGAGATGGACTATAAAGAAAAAGAGCATGGCAAATAAGTTTTATATCACTACCCCCTTATATTACGTAAATGCCGCACCGCACATAGGGCATTCTTATACCACAATTGCGGCGGATTGCCTGGCGCGCTACATGCGGGGTATTTTAGGCCAGGATAACGTCTGGCTGCTCACCGGCACCGACGAGCACGGCCAGAAGATCCAGAAGGCGGCTGATGAGGCAAAATTAAACCCGCCTGAATTCTGCGACAAAATGGTCGGTCAGTTTAAGGGCCTCTGGCAGAAATTAAATATCTCTTATGATGATTTTATCCGTACCACTGAAGACAGGCACGTCCGCACTGTCCAAAGGGTCCTGGAGATACTTTATAAAAAAGGGGATATTTACGAGGATACATATGATGGTTTATATTGTACCCCCTGTGAGACCTTTTGGCTGGAATCCCAGGCTATTAATCAGCTTTGCCCGGATTGTAAAAGGCCTTTAGAGAAAATCAGCGAGACAAACTTTTTCTTCAGGTTGTCCAAATATCATGATTGGCTGGCTAAATATATCGGGGATCACCCTGATTTTATCAAACCGCCCAGCCGCTACGAAGAGATATCCAGGTTTTTAGAGCTGAACAAATTAAACGACCTTTGTATCTCCCGCCCCAAGGAGCGCTTAAGCTGGGGCATACCTTTGCCTTTTAGCCCGGGCCACGTTACCTATGTCTGGTTTGATGCGCTTATAAATTATATCAGCGCCGTCGGAAATTTTGATGCCCAGGGCAATTATAAATCGCGCTGGTGGCCGGCGGATTTACATCTTATCGGCAAAGATATTTTAAGGCAGCAT
The DNA here is from genome assembly GCA_964545575.1 of uncultured Planctomycetales bacterium. GTDB lineage: Bacteria > Omnitrophota > Gorgyraeia > Gygaellales > Profunditerraquicolaceae > CAZJFL01. The sequence continues at coordinate 41,654 of CAZJFL010000001.1, read as the reverse complement.
GCCGTCTACTGGCCGATTATGCTCTATGCCTTAAATATAGAGCTCCCCAAAACAGTGTTTGCCCACGGATGGTGGATGGTGGGAGAGAGCAAAATGTCTAAATCGCGCGGCAATGTTATCTCGCCGCTTGAGATGGTCGATAAATACGGCATAGATGTATACCGCTACTTTCTTTTACGCGACGTGCCTTTTGGCTTAGACGGCAATTTTTCTGAAGAGGCGATAATCAAAAGGTTTAACGCTGATTTGGCCAATGACTTGGGAAACCTTGTCTATAGGACTTTAACCATGATTGAAAAATATTTTTCCAGCAATATTCCCGAAAAGGCGCTTCCTGCAGATGCCGCGGCGCGCTCCATAGAGGCAAAGATTAAAGCTCTCGATGCGGCAATAGCAGCTAATCCCGGGTTAGCCGGCCCGGGTTTTAACTTTGCCGGGCCGCTTGAGGATATTTGGGAACTGATCAATATGGCTAATAAATATGTAGAAGAGACTAAGCCATGGAATCTAGCTAAGGAAAACAAACTTAAAGAATTGGAAGCATTCTGCCGTTTGCTGGTGGAGGTAATCAGGGCAGTCGCTCTGAAAATCCAGCCGTTTATGCCTGAGACTGCTGATTCGATACTTCAACAGTTGGGCCAGGATAAAATCCATAAAGGTAAGCCGTTATTCCCCCGTATAGATGTTAGCTGATACACATTGTCATTTAGACTTCCCCGAATTTGATCAAGATAGAGAAGCGGTTATTCAGCGCGCAGAAGACGCCGGCGTAGCTTATATGGTTAATATCGGCTCAAGCCTTAAAGGTTCGCGCGATGCCGTCGCCCTGGCTAAAAGATACGATTCTGTATACGCTAGCGTAGGGATACATCCCCATGAAGCAGATAGAGTGGATAAGAATATAGATATAACCCTGCGCGATTTAGCTAAAAATAATAAGGTGGTGGCAATTGGCGAAATCGGCTTGGATTATTTCCTGCCTGCCGGCAGGCAAGGTAAGAATTATTCTCAACCCCAAAACCAGAGGCCGCTTTTTGAGTCGCTTGTTAGAACAGCCAAAGATTTAAATTTACCGCTGGTAATCCATAATCGTCAGGCAGAAGCCGATACTTTGAAGATTTTAAAAGAATCCATGCCTCTAAGGGCAGTAGTGCATTGTTTCTCCGGAGATGAAAAGTTTTTAAAGGAGTGTCTGGATTTAGGCTTTCTCATTTCTTTTACCTGCAATATTACTTATAGAAAAGCAGAAAAACTAAGAGAGCTGGTAAGGCTGGTCCCTGTGGGAAGCTTGATGTTAGAAACAGACGCGCCTTTTCTTTCTCCGGAAGGATTCCGGGGCAGGCGAAACGAACCGATGCAGGTTAAGCTACTTGCCGAAGAAGTTGCCAGGATAAAAGCAATGAGTATAGAAGAAGTAGCTGGAGTCACTACCGATAACGCCAAGAAGTTTTTCAATTTGAAATGAAATCCCAGGTTGCCCTGATTAGGTGTTCCAGTTACGACCCCTTATTGGTCCAAGAGAAGGTTCGGCAGGCAGTCAAGCTGCTAGGCGGAATATCCGCTTTTATCAAACCCAAGAGCCGGGTGTTGGTCAAGCCTAACCTTTTGATGGCCAAGGAGCCGGAATTCGGCATAGATACGCATCCGGAAGTAGTGCGCGCGGTAATAAAGCTATTGCAAGAAATAAACTGCCAGATATCACTCGGTGACGGCCCCAGCGTCTGGGGGAACCAGGTCGAGAATGTGGATCAGGTTTACGAGCGTTCAGGCGTAAAAAGAATTTGCGCAGAAGAAGGCGTGGATCTCGTAAGGTTTGATAAAAGGCGTTGGCGCGGAAAATTTCCCATGACTACCTGGCTGGATAACTGTGACCACCTTGTTAATCTCCCGAAGTTTAAAACGCACGACCTGACGCTCCTTACCGGAGCGATAAAGAATCTTTTCGGACTGGTCCCGGGGACTTACAAAACAGAGCTGCACAAGAATTATTTTTATGCCCATGATTTTGCAAAGATAGTGGTAGATATTTACCGGGAAGCCAAGCCCTCTTTGACTGTTATCGACGGGATTGTGGCGATGGAGGGGGATGGCCCGGCCACTAGCGGAAAGTTACGCGAGCTCCGTTTATTACTCGCCGGCGTTGATTGCGTGGCGCTGGATAGTATTCTGGCTTTGATTATGGGTATCCGCCCGGTTGACGTATTAAGCACTAAAGAAGCGGCCGCAAGGGGGCTGGGAACAGCGGATATTAATTCTATTGAAATCTTAGGGGAGAAACTCCGGGATGCCATCGGCGAGCCGTTTTTATTGCCCTCTACTTCTATAACGAAAAAATTACCGCGGCCGGTGATTGAGCTGGCAAAGGCGCTGATTAAATACTATCCTTGCGTCGAGCGCGATAATTGTATCCGCTGCGCGGCCTGCATTCAGGCCTGCCCTACGCAGGCGATCAGCATGCAAGACAAGGGGATTGTTTTTAAATATTCTAAATGTATCTCCTGCTTCTGCTGCCAGGAGGCCTGCCCGGCGGCAGCGATTAAAGTAAAGAAGAGCATATTGGCGAAATTAATAGGGTTATAACTATGAATGAGATTTTTTGTGGGTCCTGTCTTGGCTATTTTCTCGCGGGGACGCTTGTTTTGCCCCAGCGTGGCAAAACTGCGCTCATCTGCGGCGCCTCGCTCTCGCTGACTTAGTTTTAGCGGGCGAACCATGCCCGCTCGGCGTCCTCGATGCCCCGCTCAAAAACAGCCAAGCCACCCACAAAAAATACAGCCTAGTTTATTATACTTGCCATGGGTAAAAATGGATATTTAATTGCGCTTAGGTTAAAGTTAGATGAAGCGATAACTTATGGCACGCATAAAGAGGCGGTGGCTTTGGCTAAGGAAGGGCTGAGTCAGGCTCAGGCGGGAAACTTAGCAGGGGAGAGAGAATATTTTAAAGGCCAGTTGGAACTTCTGGCTGAGAATTTCGCCAGCGCCATAGAGCACTTTGATGCGGCGATAAACAATAATCCTGCCGACGGAGCGGCTTACAATGACCGGGCACTGTGCATGGTAGAGTTAGGCGTGATCGATGGGGCATTTTATTATTTTGATAAGGGGATAGAGGTAGAACCTGATTACGCTACCGTCTATCATAACAAAGGCTGGCTGCTGAATAATATCGGCAGGCATCAGGAAGCAATAGGGTATTTTAAAAAGGCGCTGGAGCTGGAGCCCGGGAGAGCAGTCACCTATGATAATCTGGCGGATGCGCTATTCAATCTCTGCGATTATCAGGGAGCGCAGGAAGCTTATAGAAAAGTTCTTCAGTTGCTTAAGCCGGGATGCTGTCGCGAGATCCGGAAGCAGGTGGCATTACAGATAAAATCAATAGAAAGATACTTAAGATGACGCTTGCGACTATAGAGTGGAAAAATAATAAGATTAAATTGATTGACCAGACAAAACTGCCGGGTAAGCTGGAATATATTTATATTGATAATCTAAAAAGTTTACGCCAGGCAATAAAACAGATGAAAATACGCGGCGCTCCGGCGCTGGGTGCGGCCGCAGGCCTGGGCGTTTATTTAGGGGTCAGAGGTTCAAGGGCTAAAGGTTTTGCCGGATTCGCTAAAGGATTAGGCCGGGTAGCCAGATACCTTTCTTCATCCCGGCCTACTGCCAGAAACCTCTTCTGGGGTTTAGAGAGGATGCGCAGCGTTGCCGTAAGAAATAAAAATAAACCGGTGGATAAAATAAAAAAACTGCTTTTAGGGGAAGCAGAGAAGATTATTCAGGAAGACAGGGTTGCCTGTCGTAGAATAGGTTATTACGGGGCAAAATTAATCAAGTCCGGCGATAAGATCTTGACTATCTGCAATGCTGGTATCTTAGCCACGATAGATTACGGCACTGCCTTAGGCGTAATTTACCGCGCCCGGGCCGAGGGCAAAAAGATCAAAGTGTTTGTTTCTGAAACCAGGCCTTTGCTGCAGGGCGCGCGCCTCTCAGCCTGGGAATTAAAGAAAAGCGGCATTGATACGACCCTGATCTGCGATAGCGCGGCCGCTAGCTTAATGCGGCAGGGTAAAATCGATAAAGTTATCGTCGGAGCGGACAGGATCGCCCTGAATGCGGATACCGCCAATAAAATCGGCACTTATAATCTGGCAATCCTAAGTTATTGCCATAAGATACCTTTTTATGTAGCAGCTCCGGCCTCTACTTTTGATTTAAATATAAAACGGGGCGAAGATATTCCGATAGAAGAGCGCCCTGCGGATGAAGTGACGCATTTATTTTTCAAAATCCCGGTTGCGCCAAAGGCGGTGAAGGTCTATAATCCGGCTTTTGATGTTACCCCGCATGATTTAATCAGCGCGATTATTACGGATAAGGGGATAATCCGGCCGCCATATAGAGAAAATATCAAAAAAATATTGAGCATAAGAGTTTAACTTTGCTAACCCATGTTAATAAATAAATTAGGCGAGTTTGGATTGATTGAGAGGTTCCGCAGGCAGATTAAGACCGATTCCACAGTCGTAAAAGGCTCCGGCGACGACTGCGCGGTAATCAAATTCGACAAAAATAATTACCTCCTCTTTACCTGCGACATGCTGGTGGAAGGGGTAGATTTTCTCCCCCGGGAAAAACCCTATTTAATCGGCAGGAAGGCGATAGCGGTATCTGCCAGCGATATTGCTGCCTGCGCCGGCAAGCCGCTTTATTGCCTGGTGTCTCTCTCCCTGCCTAAAAAAACCTCAATTGATTTTGCGGATAAACTTTTTAAAGGGATGCGCGAGCTCTGCCGTAAATATAAAATAAATCTGGTGGGAGGGGATTTAAGCCGGGCAGGGCGTTTAACCATTGATGTCAGCATGCTGGGGCAGGTTAAGAAAAAGAACTTAGTCTTAAGGAGCGGCGCTAAGTACGGGGACATTATATTTTCTACCGGCAAGCTCGGAGGTTCTATCCGCGGCAAGCATCTTCGCTTTACCCCGCGCCTTAAAGAAGCGAAGTTTCTGACCGAGAATTTTAAAATAAACGCTATGATTGATATCTCAGACGGACTCGCCCAGGACCTCGCCCATATCCTGGAGGCAAGTAAAGCCGGGGCAGCGCTCTATGAAGAATTGATACCGCTCAGCCCTGCGGCGCGTAATTTTGCCGAGGCGCTTTATATGGGCGAAGACTTTGAACTGCTTTTTACTTTAGCGCCCGGCGATGCGCGTAAAATTCCCTTAAAGAAGCTTTCTGGTTTTACGCCGATAGGCCAAATCATGGGGGAAAAATACGGTTTAAAGTTAGTGGATAAAAAAGGGCAAGAGCGGGCGATCCCCGCCCGGGGTTTCAGGCATTTTTAAAAATGAAGTTAATTTCAAAATCCGTAAAGCAGACATTAGCTATAGGCACCAAAATCGCCAAAAATCTTAAAAAAGGTGATATAATCTGCCTGTTCGGAGAGCTTGGTTCAGGTAAGACCGTGCTCACCAAAGGCATCGCCGCAGGGTTAGGCATCGAAAGAGATAAAATTATCAGCCCCTCTTTTGTGCTGATCCGCCAGTATCCCGGGGCAAAGATACCGCTTTATCATTTTGACCTTTACCGCTTGCGGGCAGCAGGCGATATCTTAGTCTTAGGCTACGAAGAGTATCTTTATGGCGCAGGCGTATCGGTAATCGAATGGGCGGATAGGCTAAAGTACCTTTTACCCGCGGAGTTTTTAAAGATAGAATTGACGATAAAGGCCAAGACAGAAAGATGGCTTAAGGTCAGCGCTTTCGGGAAACGTTACCGGAATTTTTTAGAGGATATAGATGAAGATATTAGCTCTTGATACCTCTACCAAGTTTTTATGCCTGGCGCTTTACGAGCACGGCAAGCTATACGGGTATAATCTCAAAGCGGAAAATAGACTTTCTGTTTTATTAGGCGTCACCATAAAAAGGGCTCTTGGTGCTGTAGGGTGGCGCCCGGAGGATATCGATTATTTTGCCGTAGGCCTCGGGCCGGGTTCTTTTACCGGGATGCGGGTGGGGATAAGCGCTATAAAAGGCTTAAGCTGGGCAACAAAGAAAGCGGTAGTGGGGGTGCCGACGCTGGATTTATTAGCGCTTAATGCCGCTAGCCACTCTGGCTACATAGCCCCGATGATAGATGCGAAAAGAAATCTTATATACGCCGCTATTTACAGGATAAAAGGCGCTCAGTTATCCAGAATCACCGGCTATATGCTTGTGGCGCCGGATGCTTTTTTTAAAAAGATTAAAAATAATACGCTGGCGCTGGGAGATGCCATAGCTTTAGATAAGGCAGGTATTTTAAGGAATACTAAAGGCGTAACTCTTCTGGATGCAGATTACTGGTATCCCAAGCCGCACAATCTTATAAAGCTCGCTTTAGAAAAGATAAAGCAGAAGAAAATCAGCGACGCATTCAAAATTAAACCGATTTACCTTTATCCTAAAGAATGCCAAATTGGGCATAGCGCATATAGCAAATCGCATATCGTCGCAAAAGAGATTTTACGATAAGCGATTGGCGATAAGCAATAAGCAAAATGAAAACTAATTATATCGGATACCGGCCGACCTGGGCAGAGATTAATCTCGATAACCTGGCCTATAATTTTCATCAGGTGAAAAAGAGGATTCCCGGGTACGTCAAGATTATGGTCACCGTCAAGGCAGATGCCTATGGGCACGGCCTTATACCGGTGGCTAAAAGATTAGTTGCCTCTGGCGTGGATTACCTGGGCGTCGCCTCCATCGATGAAGGTATAAGGTTAAGAGAGGCCGGCATAAAGTCCCCTATTTTGGTCTTAGGGCTGGTTCTGAAAAAAGATATACCGCCGCTCTTTAAATACAACCTGGCCCAGACTATCTGTACGGATGAAGTTGCTTTTGCCCTGAATAATCTGGGCAGAAAAAAGAAGAAACGCATCAATGTGCATATTAAGGTCGATACCGGCATGGGCAGAATCGGCGTTCTGCACCGGGAGGCACTGGCTTACCTGAAGAGGGTGTGCCGCTTAAAATACCTTAACCTCGAAGGCATATTCACCCACTTTCCCTGCGCTGATACCAATAAAAGGTTTACCGCCTATCAAATAGAAATATTCCGGCAGCTGCTTGCCCGGTTACATAATATAGGTATAGATATACCCCTGGTCCACGCGGCGAACAGTCTCGGCGTGATCGACTACTCCGAGAGTTATTTCAATATGGTCAGGCCCGGGCTGATGATTTACGGGCTGTACCCTAAAAGAGGCTCCGGCATCAGATTAAAACCGGTTTTAAGTTTAAAAACGAAAGTAGTCTATATTAAGGAGGTTCCCAAAGGTTGGGGCATAAGTTACGGCCATATCTATGTGACCGGCAGGCCGACACGCATTATTACTCTGCCCATCGGTTACGGTGACGGATATCCCCGCAATTTATCCGGCAAGGGGCCGGTCCTTCTGGGGGGTAAAAGGTTTAGCGTAAGCGGCAGGGTCTGCATGGACCAGATTATGGTAGATGTGGGAGATGCCGCGGTGAAGGTAGGCGATGAAGCGGTCTTAATCGGCGCTCAGGGGAAAGATAAGATTACCACCGAAGAATTAGCCGGGCTTTCCGGTACCATATCTTATGAAATCGTCTGCGGTTTAGGCAGCCGCATTCCGCGCATCTTGGTATAATTATTTATTGACGAAGATAATTTTAGAGGTATAATAGAAAAATATTAATCTAATAGAGAAAAAAGGGGGAAAAGATGTTAAAAAGATCATTAATCTTTTGCGTTATATCCAGCGCCGTTATCCTTTGGTTATGTTCTGTTGCCAAGCTTTATGCTCAGGTACCTCCTTCTGCGCAGACTGCCGGAGGTGTTAGCAGCCGCGAACGGGAAGCGGAGAAACAAAAGGCTCTGGAGCAAAAGATAGAAGAGAAGAAGAAAAAGCCACAGATTCAGGAAGAGGCGCCGGCAGGAGCCCCCGTAGCCGAAGGCAAGAAGACCCTGGTTAAAAAAATAGTGGTAGAGGGAGCGACTTTATTGACTCCCAAAGAGATTAATAAAGTGACCGCGCAATTTGAAGGCAAAGAGCTCGCTCTGTCCGATATGCAGAAGGTAGCGGATTTACTTACCGATGCCTACCGGGCTAAAAATTACGTGACCTCCCGCGCCTATCTTGCCCCCCAGACGATTAAAGACGGCGTATTGGTGATCAAAGTTATTGAGGGTAAGTTAGGCAAAGTCCAGATACAGGGCAACCGTTTTTTTAAATCATCCCTCCTGAGAAGAAAACTAAAGGTTCAGCAGGGGGGATATTTTGATTATTCCGCGCTGCAGAAATCTTTAATGTATATCAACGACAGCCCTGACCGCGTGGCCAAAGCCGTTTTAGTCCCCGGAAAAGAGCCGGGCACTACGGATATAATCCTGGAAGTAAAAGACAGGTTTCCCATGCACGTGGGTTTTGACTACGATAACTGGGGCTCCCGTTACATCGAAAAAAACAGATGGTCTTTTAATTTTGAATACAATAACCTCCTGGGGTTGGATGATAGGGTATATTTTAAGCTGCAGAAATCCGAAGCCTCGCTCTACGAGCTAAAAAGCGGGCGCTATTTATTGCCTCTAAACAACGGGTTGGAGATCGGAGCATATTACTCCCGCAGCGACCTGAAATTAGGCAAGGAGTTTAAACCGCTGGATGCCTGCGGTAAAGCCACCACCATCGGCGCGTTCCTGAATCAGTCCCTGATTAATAAAGAGAATATAGATTTAAGGTTTAGTTTCGGTTTTGATTACAAGCATGTTATTAACTATCTCTTAGGTGGGGAGTCATCGCGGGATGATGTCAGGCTTTTTAAGCAGGGCCTGGATTTAGATATTACGGATAGGTTCGGCAGGACAATTATCCTTTCCGAATTAGATATCGGCGTTCCGCACATAATCGGAGGAATGGATGAAAAAAGCGATCCCTTTGAGGCCTCTAGGGATGGGGCGGGGGGTAGATTCTATAAAGGAATATTTAATATGTTCAGGCTGCAGCCAATGCCTTTTTCAACTTCCCTCTTGTTAAAAGCTAACGGACAGGTTTCAGGCTATAATCTGGTGGCTTCAGAGCAGATGCAGATCGGCGGCCCCACTTCCGTAAGAGGCTATCCTCCGGGCGAGTTTGCCGGAGATAAAGGATGGTATACTTCCGCAGAGTGGTCTGTCCCGCTTTATTTTATACCTAAAAAATTAAGTATTCCTTTTACCCAGAGTAAATGGTATGACGCCTTCAGGCTGGTAGCTTTTTATGACTGGGCAAGCGTCAAAAACAATAAGCTATTAGCGGGCGATAAGGAATCCCGCACCCTTAAAGGGGCGGGTTTTGGCTTAAGGTTTAATATCAAGGACCTTACGGCCAGGGTTGAGGTCGGCTATCCCCTGGGAAGGAAACCTTCGGACGGGAACAACGTCCACCCCTGGGTAGAGTGCACCTATAAATTTTAGCTCTTCGCCTTGACTTTTGGAGTTAAAAGTGTTATACTTGAACAACTTGTGCAAAGAAAGCGTTTTCAATTGATAACCTTCCGTTAAAAGAACCGCCAAAATAAATGCCAGATAGGCTAAAAAAATATTCAAACCACCAGTTATTTTTCAGTTATTCTTTAAATATTTTAAAAAGTTTTTTAATAAGTCAAGGAGGAACAATGTTAAAGAAAAAAGTTTACAAGGCTATTTCTGTTTTGGTAATCATTTCTTTTGTCTTCTGCCCGCGTTACGGCATGGCGCTTCCTACCGGAGAGCAGGTAGTCGCCGGTCAGGCTGAGTTCGAGCGCAGCGGCGACACCATGAACGTCAATGTCTCTACCGACAAGATGATCGCCAATTATAATAGTTTCAGTATCGCCGCACAGGAAGCTGTGCATTTTCATCAGCCCTCTGCCAGTTCCGTAGCTTTAAACCGGGTAATCGGCGCGGATGCTTCCTCAATATTCGGCACTCTCACTGCAAACGGTAGGATATTTCTGATTAACCCCAACGGCATTTTATTCGCTCCGGGATCACAGGTAAACGCAGCCGGCTTAGTAGCCTCCACCTTAAATATATCTGATGCTGACTTTTTAGCCGGAAGGTATACTTTTTACGGGGCAAGCGGATCAGTAGTGAATCAGGGTTATATCAGCGCTCCGGGTGGTTATGCCGCACTTTTAGGCTCGACCGTAGAAAATACGGGCGTAATCGAAGCCAACTTAGGAAGCATAGCACTGGCTTCCGGAGAAAAAATAACTTTGAATTTAGACCCCAGGGGTTTAATTCAGGTTGTAATTGATGAGGCGACATCGCAGAATTTAGAACATAAAGATGATGCGGTAAAGAATAGCGGAAGAATTACTGCTGACGGTGGCAAGGTAATTTTAACTGCTAAGGCGTTGGACGGGGTATTTAAGAGAGCGGTTAATAATGAAGGTGTAATTGAAGCAAAAAGCTTAGTGGACGGGAAGGGAGAAGTTTATTTATTAGCCGATAAAGAGAATTCCCTAACTTCTACTACAGGAACTATTGATGTGAGTGCTAAGGATGTCGGCGCTAACGGTGGATTTGTAGAGATAAGCGGTAAGTATGTAACTATTGACGGCATAATAGATGTAACTTCTCTTTATGGAGAGGCAGGAGAGTTGCTTATCGATCCAGTGGATTTATGGATTTTAGATATTGGATGGCCGTATCCTAATCCTTTAGGTATAGTTAGAGCGGACTGGCTGGAAAATTTTGATGGTAATTTGACCATGCAGACCGAGCGCGATATTTATTTACGTATTATTGACGATAACCTTAATTTAAAAAAGTTTACCAGCGGCAGGTATTTTCGTTTAGAAGCGGGTCGCGATATTGATTTAGGAGATAATACCATTACTACCTATGGCGGTAGGATAGAACTCTATGCTGATTATAATAAGAATGGTTCTGGTCAGGTTAAATGGAATATACCTGAACCATTAGAATTTTTTAACGGCTGGAACGGCGGGCTTAAATCTAACGGAGGAGACATTATTTTAAGCGGTGCCGATGTCGATTTGCGTTATGATTTTGGTTGGTTATTCGGGGGAGAACAGATAGTTTCTATAGACGCCGGCAATGGCACGGTTTATTTTGCTCCTTCTACGCAGGGCAAGAATGTCAGTTGGACCCGCGGTTGGCAGGCAAACGACTATGATTTTGTCCTTTCTGCACAGGGCTTGGAAAATATAACGGCCGGTAAGATTGTTATCGGTACCGACAATGAAGCCAGCGGCGCGATCGGCGGCAATATCAGTATCGACGGCATGTTGGATTTAAATAAGAGCACTAAACTAGCACTTTTTAGCAGAGGGCAAATCTTAAGCAATAACTTAGACCCTTTTGATATCAAAGTAAATTCGCTTATCTTAAGCGCTACCAATGGGATTGGCTCCGCTAATGCTTTACGGACGCAAGTTTCCAATCTCCAAGCAAGAAACAGCGCAAGCGGTAATATTAAGGTAAGCAATGAAGGAGGCCTTACCTTAACAGATCTGTCCGGCTGGGGTTACGCAATTCTAAATTCCGGTTCCGGTAACGTAGATATACAGGCGCATTCCAGCATCAATGTCAAGGATCCCATCAGAACCAAGGGCGGGGATGTAAGTCTGACTGCCGAAGATGATATCACCCATTATGTCAATGGTGATGTGATGACTGACGGCGGAGATTTTGTTGGTAATGCCGGCCTGGATTATACTTTAAAGGACGGCGCCAATATCATTACCGAAGACGGAGTGATTGATATACTGGCAGGCAGAGATATTCTTTTAGGGGATAACTCTTTGGATCTGGTTTCAGATTTTACTTTAAACTATATAGGCGGCACGCGGGGCTTTGAGTTATTGGAATCGAACTGGACCGTGAAGAATGGTATTTTGACATTTCATATCAAAATACAAGAGAATAGCTTTGACGGTAATCTCGGAGCCATCCATGATTATTATTCTAACCCTGCTTTGAATGAAGATCTTAAAGATCATTTCCGCGTTGATCAGAACGGTAACATCGTTTTCGGCTGGGAGGATCTATATGAGCTGTCAGGGTTATTAAATCATGCCGGCGAGCCGGATTATGACGATGTTTTATATGAGTATGTTAAGCTCGGCGGAGAGACGAGGTATCTGGGAGCTAACCTGATTTCTAACAGCAATATCTTTTTAACTGCCCAGAGCGGTTCTATTTCTCAAACCGCTGGCATGATCTATGCCGATAAGCTGATGCTTGCTGCAAATACTGGCATCACCGGCATAGATACCAATGATGCTGTGGATACCAAGGTCAATAGCCTTTCTGCCCGTAACAATAGTGGGGATATCCGGATACGTAACGTAATCGATCTGGTCATTGATAACCTCAGCGCTTTATTCGGGCCAAACGGTATCTACGGCACTGACGGAGTCACCAACGGTTCCGGGACAGTGGATATTTCTGTCGTAGATGACCCCAACCTTACAATTAATGCTCCTATAAATACTGCTGGTGGAGACGTCTTTTTGACCGCCGACGGCGATATCACCCACAATGCAAACGGTAAAGTCAGGACTAACGGAGGAGATTTTACTGGCAACGCTGATGCAGACGGTAACGGTTCGGGCGGTTACACCATTAATGCCGGGGCTACCATCTATGCTGTAACTGGGGATAATAAGATCAAGATTATTGCCGGACAAGCAAACTGGAGCGGCGGGAACCTCCTTGGCGTAACCGGCGGCGAAGATATTATCATCAACGGCCTTCCGGTAACCGGGCCCGGAGACGTACTTGCAGGAACCGCGATCCACCCTAACAACGGAACTTCTTATATTCTTACCGGCGGCGGAAATATTTTAGGTAATGCGTTTATCGCTGCGCAGGGTGATGCCTTGCTCTACGCGCCCAACGGCACCATCGGTACATTAACCGATCCCCTTAATATAAAGGTAATGGACTTAGCAGCGCGTTCAGGCGGTCTGATCAATCTTTTTGAGCGCACCCATCTTAATGTCGCCACTGTCGCAGGCATCCAGGGTGTGGTTGCCAGCGGTAATATTTATCTTGGCGTAGGAGACCCTGATTACCTTAGCGGCCCCGGCCACAGGTTCGGCGGGTACGGCTCAAGCCTTAATTTAACCTTGACTCAATATATACAGTCCCTTGCTGCTGACGGCCTGGTGGATATTGATGTGCCTTACGGCGGAATTTACGACAATAATGATTCTGCCCTTGATGTAATCGCAACTAATTTAAATATGCTTGCCCGGGATGCTATCGGAACTTCCGCAGTCAACGGCCGCATCGACACCGCGGTAGAGAATCTTTGGGCAACAGCAACAGAAGGCAGTATTTATATCAATGAGTCTGACGGAATCAACATTTGGGATGTCCAAGCTTTGGGAAGCACGGTAGATATAATCAGCAATGGGCTTACCTATATATACAATGTACTCGCTACTGGTTTTGGCCCGGCTGACCCGTCAATAGTAAATATCAATAATACCGGCGGAGATACTTTTGTTTATGGATCAGTACGCGCCTTACATCTATTCGCTGGTTTAGCCTCAACTAATCTTAAAGCGACTGGGAGTATTACTCTTGAATCAGGAGCTAAAGTTGCTGCTATCTCTTCAGGAGATGCCAAGAACACTCTGGAAGCCGGGAACAATATTAATGTCTATAGTGGAGCTGAAGTTAAAGCTGTTTCTTGGTGGGAAGGTAAGGCCGAGAATAACCTCTCAGCCAAGGAGATCATCATTACCAAGGGCGGGGAAGTCAGCGCCTTTGCTAAAGAAGGCAAAGCCGAGAACGAACTTAATGCCAAGACCATCGTCATCACTAAAGGCGGCGAGGTCGAGGCTAAAGTCATCCGCGGTAAAGCCGAGAACGAACTCTCTGCTAAGAATATCATCATCACCAAGGGTGGCGAGGTTATTGCCAAGGCAATACGCGGCCTAGCGGAAAATACTCTCAAAGCTAAAAATATTATCATCACTAAGGGTGGTGAGGTTTTGGCCTCAGTCATCCGCGGCAAAGCGAAAAACGAACTCTCTGCCAAGAAGATCATCGTCTCCAAGGGTGGTGAGGTCAATGCCAAGGCTATTCACGGTAAGGCCGAGAATAACCTCTCAGCCAAGGAGATCATCATTACCAAGGGCGGGGAAGTCAGCGCCTTTGCTAAAGAAGGCAAAGCTATAAACTTCTTGCGTGCCGGTAGCGACGGAATCACCGTCTCTTCTGGAGGCAGGATTCTCGCCATTGGAGATAGGCTGGCTTTGTCATTGCTTATTTCTGATGGAGATATAAATGTAAAGAATATTCGTTCCTATTCATCTTCAGGCATGGCCAAGGTAGGGCTATTTTCGCTGGACGGTCTTATCAATGCCAGCCATATCAGAGCCCGCGGTGCTTCCTTGGGCATGATATTAGCCGGAGCCTACGGTGATATTACCGTCGATGACCTGATCGCCAGCGGCGGAGCATTAGGCGTCATCGGCCTACTTTCAGGTTATGGCAATGTTAACTTAGGCGACCTCACTGCTGACATTGTTGGCGTAGCAGCCCTGAACGGCTCTATCTTCGATACCGGAGATATAAATGCGCATTATCTAGGGCTCCTGGCCAGATATGATATCGGGGAGGATGGCTCGCCCATCAATACTAACGTTGATATTGTCAGCGCTTATTCATGGGAGGAAGGCGACATTTATATCAATCAAGTAAATCCGGACAGGTTAATCAAGCTAGGTTTATATCAGCCGATAACCGGCTACGGTACGTTGGGAGCTTCTATAGCCGCTAATAACGGTATCGTGCATATTACCAGTATAGGAGATATGTTGGTTAACTCAATCGTATCGCCCAGAGGTGGGGTATTCCTAGAGACAAGCGAAGGATCGATTATCGCCGGAAACGGATGGTGCCCGGCATTGAGCACCCTTGAAGTCAATAACATCTCTGCGGATATTTCTAATTTCATCTTCACTAAGTTTGGTTATTCGATTGATCCGGCAGATATTGCGGACGTCGCATTTATGGACCTTTCCGGAACCCTTTGGCAGACAGTGGGCGGTAAGGATTATTTTTCGCCAGTAATGTTCGGTTCTCCGGATTTGCTTGTGGGCCCGAACGTGATTGCCGGAGGCTATTCTTACTTTTCCGCGCCTAACGGGACCATCGGTGTGGGAAGCGCTGCCAACCCTCTGGATAATCCTTTAAAGGTATGTATACAAGTGATTAACGGGTATACTAATTCAGCATTACCCGCTAACTACCTTTTGCCGGCTAGTTACGGCGGAGCCGATCCCGGTTTAATTCTGAATATCGGCGGAGTTGCCTATCCTGATTTTACCGGGCCTAACGGGGCAATCGGTATCAGCGGCGCGATTCACGGAATAGTCAGGCCGGGCGGCACCGCAGTTACGGGTGTCTATCCTTCCCCGGGTATCGATATTACTAATGGCGGCCCTCCCGGTTACGTATTTTATGATGACAGTGACTTATTATGCTGCCCGCCGCTTTTTGGGCCGAGAGCAGCTAATCTAGGCCCCATGCAGATCTGGCCGGCGTTGCCGTTTACGATAGATCTATCTAACCTGCTTTTCATTGACGATCAGAAATATCTCATAGCCTATTACGAGATTTTAAAGGACCACCGGGTGGTTGCTACCATGCCGATTAACCCGACTACTCTTTATTTTTATCACCCCTTGACACCTACGGATTTTTCGGCCTTCGATAATATCAAGCTGGATATCAACGCCTATGATTTTATCGACGGGAACCTAAACCTGAAAGATCCCGGAAGCCTGTCAACTTATTACGGGTCAATGGGACCGAAAGGTTTATAAAGCCTAAATAAACCATAACCTCTATTTTAAAAGGGAGGCCTGTCAGCCGGCGGGCCTCCCTATTTTTTTGTAGTGTTTTTAAGCATTATGTATTATAATGAATTTAAAGAGAATATTTTTGTAAAGAAAAAGGAGGAGCGATGCGTAAGTTAATTTTATTTGCGGTTATTCTGACCTTTGTTTGCGTAAGCTTAGGTTGCGGCAAGCGCCCCAAAACCGTCATCAGTATCGGTAAGATAAAAATCAGCGCGGATGAGTTTAATTCCGCTTTCAATAAATCGCTATACGGCAACCCTCCCACCATGGAGCGCCGCAGGCAATTCTTAAGCACTTTCATTAACAGGAAAATAATCTTAAAAGAAGCGCTAAATGATGGCCTGGATAAGGATCCTAAGTTTCTGGAGGATGTGCAGTTCTTCTGGGAGCAGGCCCTGGTTAAGCTTACCCTGAATAAAAAAATCAAAGAACTGGCTTCGGGGATACAGATCAGCGAAAAAGAGGTAAAAGATTATTACGAGAGGCGTAAGGCAGAGTTTCCGGGAAAGAATCTTGCCGAAGCAAGCGAGCAGATAAAGCTGGAGCTTTTTATAGAAAAACAGAGAAAGGCGCTGGATGATTGGCTGACTTCCTTAGCCAAAAAGAGCGCCATCAGGATGGATTATAAATCCTTAGGGTTAGAATAAAGAGGAGGGTTTTTAAGATGATCAAGAGAAGGAATTATTTTATCGATAAGTCGTTCCAGGGTAAGTTTATACTGAGGTTCTCGCTGATCGTGATTATTTCCAGCATCATTATCGGCGGACTGCTTTTGTTTTTAGCCAGAAGTTCCACTACTGTTGCTATCGAAAACACCAAGGTGGTGGTTAAAAATACCGCTGATTTCCTGCTGCCTTTAATACTGGTTACGCTAATCATCGTAACCATATTTTCCGCAATCTCGGTAGCCCTGCTTACGATGCTGGTCTCCCACAAGATATCCGGGCCTTTGTACAGGATAAAAAAGGAGATTGAAAAATTGCACTCCGGGGATTTGACCGCTGATTTTCGGATCAGAAAGGGCGATCAGCTTCAGGAATTGGTTAATTCGCTTAACCAGATGACCGCCGCTATGCAGCAGAAGGTTAAGCAGCTGAAAGACTCTTCCGCAAAAGATGAAATCGCCAGAATAAAAGAAATCATCGGCTATTTCAAAATCTAAATGCGCTTTTTTAAAAAGTATTATTTTGCCTTAATTTTGGTTTTTGCCGTCTCCGGCGGGCGTGGCTATGCCCAAGACCGCAACATCCGGACGCAGTATTTTACCGTTTCCTATTATGAAGGCTGCGACCTTACCGAGCTGGCGAATAAACTGAATGCCGAACATTTCCTGCACATAGACATTTTTTCCGAAAACAGGAAGGGTAAAGATATCAACGCCGTGATTTCCAAACTCGTCGACTCGATATATCTGGAGGTATCCGATATCTTAGATATTCATCTTTATAGTTTTGACGGCACAATCAGCATTCTTCCTAATAATTCCTTTATTTCGGATCTCACCGAACAATATTCCGGGAGCAGGATAAATGCCCCTTCGTTTTATTTTTCTTCTCGAAACACCATCTATCTTTCTCTTGTGGAATTAAATATAGGGATACTTGCCCACGAGATGACCCACGCTATAATCTCGCATTATTTTGTGGTAGCCCCGTCCCCTAAAGTCCAGGAAGTGCTCGCCGGATATGTGGAGTATTCTATCCGTAAAACTACCGGGACTTTGCCTTGAGTTACGCAAATAATCTTTAAGGCAGCTTTTTTATTAGGTAGAGGCTAAAGCTAAAAGTGATTAGCTGGGGCAGGCTGGCGGATAAGAAGGGCGCAAGCATTCCTCCTTTTCCGAGAGCGACGCTGACAGCGTTTAAGACATAAAACAGGAATCCCATCATAATCGCCATGCCAAAGGAGGCCAGGCCCGTAGCGCGCCTGCGCATGATGAAAGAGGCAGGGATCCCGAGCAGGATCATAATCAGCGCCGTCAGGGGTGCGGTAAAACGCTGGTAGAGATCTACCTTAAGGTTCCTGATCACGCTGGTTGCCCCGCTCTTAGATAACTTCCAGATATAGTCCTGTAGCTCTCGGATGCTCATGAAATCCGGGCGCTGCCGCTGGCTTAAGAAGTCTCGCGGCGTCTCGGTAATGGTCATGATTTCTTCTTCAAAATATTGCGGCTCTCCTTTTACCTGCCCGTTCTGGTCAAAATTATAGGTAATGCACTGGTAGAACTTCCATAGCCCGTCGCGATAGCTGCCCTTATTAGCCACTATTTTTTTAGTGATATTCTGGTGCTCGTCATGCTCTAAAATAGTGATGCCCTCCATAGTATTCGTAGCTACGGTAAATTTATTTACAAAGTAAAGCCGGTTTTTCATCCCGTACATCGCCAGGTTGGTCACATTTTCCTGCTTTTTGGTCTGCGCTTCTTTTGCCCCGCTTTCCAGGCGTTCTTTCATATTCTGCGTGGAAACGAGCGCCGGCGGGACAAACCTGTCGTTCACCCAGAAAACCAGGAGGCTCACCATCACCCCGAAGATAAGCAGCAATTTGGTGATGTCAAAGATACTTAAGCCGGAAGAACGCATGGCGATAAGTTCGTTGTTGCGGTTTAAAGTGCCAAAGGTGTAAAGTGTAGCTAACAGGCAGGCGATGGGGGAGACCTGCACGAATATAATCGGCAGGTAAGAAAGATAATATTGCAGCATGACCACCGGGTTGAGTTTTTGTTTTAATATTTCCTGCAGGTAATAGAAGGCATCGACAATCACATAGAGTAAAATAAAGGTAAAAAGGC
Organism: uncultured Planctomycetales bacterium; assembly: GCA_964545575.1. Taxonomy (GTDB): domain Bacteria; phylum Omnitrophota; class Gorgyraeia; order Gygaellales; family Profunditerraquicolaceae; genus CAZJFL01. The sequence goes on along the minus strand of CAZJFL010000001.1, from coordinate 22,977 downwards.
AGGTAAAAAATATCGCCAGCACCGATTTGATGATATAACGGTCTAAGATGCGCATATTTTATAGGTCAGGATTACGCCGATAGCCGCAAAGATTGCGTTCGGTATCCACATCGCGATTTGCGGCGGGATATGGCCCTGGAGGCTCAATGCCTCCGAACCCAGAAGGAGCAGATAATAAGCCCCCGCAATGATAAAGGCCATACCGAAGTTTATCGATTTTTCCCTGCGCCGCGTGACTATGGCCAGAGACGAACCCAGGAGTATAAATACGAAACAGGAGAAGGCCAGGGCCACTTTTTTGTTTATTTCGACAAACAGCGGGCTAGGGTCAATGCCGTCCTTTTTTAGGCGTCTGGCCTCGTCTTTTAATTCCTGTATGGTCATATCCTTTGTTTTTTTCTTGACCTGATCTTTATCCTGTGCCTGCGAAAGGTTCAGGGTCATAAAATAAGTTTTAAAATTCAGTTTATAGAAATTGGTGGGGTTGCTGGGGTCGGGCTCGTCGGATGTCCCGTCCATGAGCTTTAATTTTATCATCCCTTTATCGGGGATAGCGATAAACTCGCCCTTCTTGGCGATGATGGTGCGCGCCGGCTTATCTTCGCCTTGCGGCTCGTAGATGCGCACGTTGTTCATTTTATTGTGGTCTATGCTGTAGATAAATACGATGTATTTCTGAAAGGCGTTGATGAATACACCGGGCTCCAGGGCTGCGGTCGGGCTTTTGATCCCCACTTCCATTAGCGTTTTCTTGGCGGCATAACGGGCGTAAGGTATGACCCGGTCGTTAAAGACGGTCATAATCAGGCTTAAGATAATGCCGATGACGAGAAGCGGCAAAATGAGGCTGAAGAGGTTTACCCCGCTTGAGCGGATAGCTACTATTTCGTTATCGTTAGAAATCCTGCCTAAGGCAAGCAGCGTGGCGGCCAGTATCGCAATGGGCAGGGTATAAGTTAACAGGTAAGGGATCATAAAAAGAAAGAGCTTGGCTACGCTGTATAAATCCACGCCTTTATTGATGACCATATCGGCTATTTTGATAGTGTTGCCTAGGAGCATCACAAAGGTAAGTACCCCCAGAGCCATAAACATCGGGCTGATAAACTCTTTGAGGAAATAATTACGCAGTATTTTCATCGAATTTTTTAGCTGGCTAAGGTCAAGACAAAAACAATATTTGCCCCGTTATTTTTTAAAGCCGAGGCTGCCTCGGAGCAGGTGGCGGCGGTGGTTAATACGTCGTCGACCAAAAGGATGTTTTTGCCTCGGATAATTTCTTTTTCTTTTACCGAGAAGCTGTTCTTTACATTCAAGGCGCGCAGCTCTCTATCGCAGAGCTCAGTCTGGGTTTTAGTGGCGCGGTGGCGCAAGAGATTATGGTTTAAGGCCTTTTTGGCGAATGCCCCCGCAAGATGGTTACCCAGGATTTCCGCCTGATTGAACTCTCTTTCCCTCTGCCGCGATTGATGCAGCGGCACGGGGACGATAAAGTCCATAAAATCAACCGGGACGCGGTATTCTTTTACGAAATCTACCATCAACGCGCTTAAAACCGGGCCGAGGTGGTCATAACCTTTATATTTGAATGCCTGTATCAGAACTTTCAGCGTGCCTTCATACCTGCAGGGGCTGAAGGCGCGGTCAAAATGAAAGCGTTTTTTCAGGCAACTATTGCAGATATTTTTGGCAAAGCTTATATTTTCCAGATGCCTCCCGCAATGGTGGCAGAAAGGAGGCAGATTTCTTTTAATCTTCTGCCAGCAGTCCAGACAAATCAGGCCGTTGATTGCGCCCGGAGTTTGGAGTTTACTTTTACAGCAAATGCAGGTTTTAGGATAGATTATATCCGTCAGGCCGGTTAGAAACTTACGCCACATGTTACTATGATAACAATTAAATGCCGATTTGTCAAATGTTGCCGAATAACACCATTGACACAGTAGCTTTACAATAGTAAAATAAACTTACCATGACGCAAAGAACCCTTAAAGGACTGAAGATAAAGTTAGCAAAACTGTTGAAAAAAGAGGCCTTAAAGAAAGGCAGATTCATACTTTCTTCCGGCAAGGTAAGTAATTATTATTTGGACGGCCGGGTGATTACGCTTACTCCCGAAGGGGCGTATCTGGTAGCCACTATCATCTTAGGCCTGGCCCGGACTAAAAATATCGCTGCTATCGGAGGCCCTACCTTAGGGGCAGATCCTATTGTCGGAGCAATTGCCTGTTTAAGCCATATGCGTAAGGCGCCCCTTAAGACATTCATCGTCAGAAAATCTGCCAAAGAGCACGGCATGCAGCGCCGGATCGAGGGCCCGAAATTAAAGAAAAATGACCGCGTCGTCCTCGTCGATGATGTGGCTACCACCGGCAAGGCCTTGATTGAAGCAAAAGAGGCGTTGGATAAGCTGGGCGTGCGCGTAAACCTGGCGGTAGTGATTGTAGACAGGCAGGAAGGCGCAAAAGAAAACCTTAAAAAAGCAGGCTTGAAATTAGAATCTATTTTTCAAATAAAAAACCTGGATGTCTAAAATAGTGGTGGTAGGCGGCGGCCCTGCCGGTATGATGGCGGCAATCAGGGCGGGCCAGCTTCATCGGGATGTCGTGCTGGTAGAAAAAAATCCCGTTTTGGGCAAAAAGCTTCTTTTAAGCGGCAAGGGCCGCTGTAATCTTACCAATACCTGCGATTTAGATTCCTTTCTGGAGAGTTTTTCTAAAAGCGGACAGTTTTTACGGGATGCCTTTAAGAAATTATTTAACCGTGATTTAATGCATTTCTTCCAAGAGCGGGGTTTAGGATTAAAGATAGAAAGGCAGCTACGCGTTTTTCCCGAGAGCAACAGATCAGACAGCATTTTAGAAGTGCTGAAGAAAGAGCTGCATAAAAATAAGGTAAAGATTCTTTATCAAAGCCCCCTCAAAGACATATTTATTCAGGATAAGCAGGTCAAAGGTTTATTAGTAAACGGCGCGGGAGTAATCGCCGCCGAGAAAATAATTCTTGCTACCGGGGGAGTATCTTACGGTTTTACCGGCTCCACCGGAGACGGCTTGAGCATAGCCGGCAAGTTAGGCCATACCATTGTGCCGTTTGCGCCCGGGTTAGTGCCTCTGGAGGCTCGTCAGCATTACCCGCGCTTACTGGAGGGATTAGTATTGAAGAACATCCGCCTAGTTTTTAGCGACGGAGAAAGAGAAATCGTTTCCGAGATAGGCGAACTTTTATTTACCGCTTTCGGCATTTCCGGGCCGCTGGTATTATCTTTAAGCGGTAAGGTCTCCGGGTGGCTTAGCGAAAAGAAGGGCGTATCGGTCTGGATAGATTTAAAGCCGGCACTATCTAAAGAACAGCTGGATGGCAGGTTTTTAAGAGAACTAAAAGCCAGTCCCAAAACGAATATAAAAAATGTTTTGAAAAACCTATTGCCTAAAAGGATGATAGGGGCATTTCTGGATATCGCCGGCGTAGCCAGAGAGAGAAAGGCTAATCAGCTTACGCAAGAAGAGAGAAGAAAATTAGTTGAGCTCTTTAAGGGCTGGCGCCTGAATATTAGCAAAACCCGGCCTATTGCCGAGGCAATGGTGACGCGCGGAGGCATTTCTTTAAAGGAAGTCAACCCCCGCACTATGGAATCGCGCCTGATTAAAGGGCTGTATTTTGCCGGCGAGATGCTGGATGTGGATGCGGATACCGGAGGGTTTAACCTGCAGGCGGCCTTTTCGACCGGGTATCTGGCCGGTGAGAGCGCCTCCTTAACAAGGGACACCCTTTCTGCTAAAGCTAAGGGTGTCCCTTGTTATCACTAGAAGGGGACACCCTCCCGATTGGCAGAAAGGGTGTCCCTAAGATAAGATTGAGAAAAATATATCTGGCTTCCGATTCCAGGGCAAGAAGAAAACTCCTGCGGGTATTCGGGCTGAAGTTTAAAGTTTTACCCGCAAGGATAGCGGAAAAACGAAAAGCGGGGAATTTCTCTTATGCCGGTTTAGTCAAAAGAAATGCCCTGGATAAAGCAAAAGATGGGGCGAGAAAAGTCAAAGGCGGCATTATCATCGGCGCCGATACTATCGTAGTGCAAGGAAAGGATATTTTCGGTAAGCCCAGGGATTTAAAAGAAGCGCATCGCATGCTAAAGAGGCTAAGCAGCAGGCCGCAATGGCTCTATACCGGTATCGCCGTGATCGATAAGGGCCGCAATAAAACAATAGTGGATTATGAAAAAACCAAAGTCTATATGGATAAATTGACGGATGCCGAGATAGACGATTATTTTGCGCGGGTTTCGCCGCAGGATTTGGCGGGAAGTTTTGACATCCAGGGCCGGGGGGCTTTCTTTATCCGGCGCATCGAAGGCTGTTTTTATAATGTGGTCGGGCTGCCGGTGAGGAAACTTTACCTTATTTTTAAGAGACTGGGTATCAAAATGCTGGCGCTGGTATTATGCGTTTTTCTTTTCGGTTGCTCTACGGAATATAACCTAGCCACCAAACAGGAAGAAGTATTTTTTTATAGCACCGACAGGGAAGTGGCGATGGGGTGGGCTATTGCCAAGGAAGCAACCAAGAGCGAAAAATTTGCCGATGACCCGCTGCTACAAAAAAGAGTGGAAGATATCGGCAAGAAGATCGTCAGCGTCTGTGACCGCAAAGACATAGATTACCATTTTTACGTGCTGGCCGACGAAGAGGTAAATGCGGTATCCCTTCCGGGCGGCTATGTCTACGTAAACAAAGGTTTACTCGATAAGGTGGCTAACGACGACGAACTGGCAGGAGTCTTAGGGCATGAAATAGGCCACATTGTCGCCCGGCACAGCATTAAGAAACTTCAGGCGATGATGGCTTATTCATTATTGAGCGTTTTAGTAGCGCAGGCATCTCAGTCAGGAGATGTTGCGAATGCCGCAAATATTGCTTTTGCTTCGATAATGTCAGGCTATTCGCGGGAAGATGAAATGCTGGCTGATCAGTTAGGCACACGCTATATGAAAGCGGCTGGCTATGATCCTCATGCCATGATTACTTTTTTAAGGAGATTACAGGAAATAGATAAGAGGAAGCCGCTTCAGGCAAAGGTTTATTTCAAAAGCCATCCCTACGTACCGGATAGAATTCGGGTGGTGAAGCAGGAGTTGGGCCAAAACATGGATTTTGACGATTATATCAATATTGAAAATAAACCGCATGGCCGATAAAAAATACCTTTGGATAATATTAATCATTTTCTGCCTCTTTTCTATTAGAGCGATGGCCGGGGAGGCCAAGGGAGAGAATAAAATGCGGATAGCTAAAATTACCGGTGAGAATAACCCTTTCGGGGTACTGGAATTTCTGCATTGGAATGACGCCTGGAATAGCTACAAATACCCCGACAAAAAATCTTTAAAGAAGGCGATTGGCTTGATGAAGGAGGCCGGTATCGGCTGGGTGAGGATGGATTTTTTATGGAACGAGATTGAGCCTGAAAAGGGAGAGTTCGAATTTAAAAAATACGATATTATTGTGGACCTGCTGGTTAAAAACGGGATAAAAATATTAGGCATATTGGATTATAGCGCTGACTGGGCTTCTTCCTGCGGCCAATGGAATTGCCCGCCGGCGGATAATAAAGTTTTTGTCAATTACGCAGTCAGGGTAGCCGGGCATTACAAGGATAAAGTCTTATACTGGGAAATCTGGAATGAGCCTGACTCGCGGATCTACTGGCTGAAGCAGGACGGCCTGAAAAGTTATTGCCTGCTGCTTAAAGAGGTATATATTGCCCTCAAAGAAGCGGTGCCGGAGTGCAAAGTTCTAAACGGGGGCTTAGCCAGCGGCATTTCCAGCGTAAATAACCTTTATGATAACCGGGCAGGGGGTTATTTTGATATTCTGAATCTCCATGTCTTTGAGTCACCGCTTAATCCGGGCGCGGTGAAGGCAGCGGGAGCTTACCCTAAAGCGGCCTATAAAATAATGGCCCGCAACGGCGATGCCCAGAAAAAAATCTGGGTCACCGAGATCGGCTGCCCGGGAGTAAAGAAGAACCTCGCGGTAAAAAACTGGTGGCTGGGGGAAAATCCTTCGGAACGCCGGCAGGCAGAATGGGTCAAGGAAGTATACGCAGAATTATTGGAGAATCCGGTGGTGGAGAGGGTATTCTGGGCATTTTTGCGCGATACCCAGGACCACTGGGGTAATGGGGTAGATTATTTCGGATTGATCCGCTGGGACTTTTCTAAGAAGCCCGCCTTTGTTTCCTACCAGAAGAGCTTTAATAATTGGAAGAAATCGCGGTAGCCTTTAGTTGGTGCGGAAGGAGGGAATTGAACCCTCAAGGGTTACCCCATACGCTCCTGAAGCGTACGCGTATGCCAGTTCCGCCACTTCCGCATTAGATTTAACTTCAAGTATATCTTAGCCTTATAGTTCTGTCAAATTAAAAGAATTGCGGCGGTGTTTTTTTATTGCTATAATATTATCCCTTTAGGGAGGGTGTATGTTTCTAGAGTCTTTTAAGATTACCGTCTCAGGCGTGGCACAGATCTTTATTCTGGGCGCGATCGGCTACTTTCTGCTCAAAAAGAAAATCTTAAGCTCCGCAGGCCTGACTTCTTTAAGCCGGATAGTAATCGATATCACCTTGCCGATTTTGATCTTTTGCCAGCTGCTGAAGGATTTTAATTTCCGCCTTTATCCTGACTGGTGGACGTTTCCTTTAATCAGCATCGCCATTACCGCTATCGGCCTGATGATAGGTTTTGTTTTTTCAGGCTTAGTGAAGGGAGAAGAGCATAAGCGGCAGTTTTTAAGCCTGGTTGCTTTTCAGAACTCCGGCTATTTACCGCTGGCGCTGATAGCTGCGTTACTGCCGCCGGATAAGTTAAGCGTAATGTTTATCTATCTGTTTTTATTCCTTTCGGGATTTAATCTGGCGATGTTTTCTTATGGAGCACAGATTATTTCTTTTCAGAAGAAGACGAGGCTTGAGCTTGCCGGTTTATTTAGCCCTCCGGTAATCGCTACGGCGCTGGGATTATTGGTCGTATATTTGGGCCTGAATAAGTTTATGCCGGAGGTAGCGTTAAAACCGCTTTCTCTGGTCGGAGATTGCACTTTACCTCTAGCGATGTTTGTGGTCGGGGCGAATCTTGCCGAAATACGCCTGACGCATATCAATAGGAAAGAAATGTTTCTGGCGCTGCTGGCCAAATTGGTGATTTTGCCGGCGCTGGGGCTGGTTTTAGTCTTAAAATTAAAATTACCGGAATTGGTGGGATTATTGATCGTGATGCAATTAGCCATGCCGCCGGCTACTTTATTATCGGTGCTCACCCGGCATTATAAAAAAGATGACCTCCTGGTCAGCCAGGGGATATTTTTAGGCCATATCGCCAGCATCATCACCATACCGGTATTTTTAAGTTTATATTTTAGCTTAAGCGTGATAAAATGAGTAAGGCTGTCGCTACCAACCGCAAAGCCCACCGCGATTACGAAGTCATGGAAACTTATGAATGCGGGATAGAGTTAAAGGGCAGCGAAGTGAAGTCGGCTAGAGAAGCCAAAATAAGACTGGAAGACAGCTTTGCGCGCCTGGAAGATAACGAAATAATTTTATACAACACGCACATAAGCCCTTACGAACAGGCAAGTTACTTAAATGTTGACCCGGTAAGGCCGCGGAAATTGCTTCTGCACAGAAGCGAGATCAATAAGATCACCGGTAAAATTACCCAGAAGGGCTTGACACTTGTGCCGCTTAAGGCATACTTCAATGATGATGGCCGTTTAAAGATAGAGCTTGCTCTCTGTAAAGGTAAAAGATTATACGATAAGCGCCAGGCCCTCAAGCGTAAAGAGTCGGAACTGGCAATGCGCAGGATTATGAAAAGCAGGAGGAAGTAATGTTGTCCTCCGATAAGAAAAATTACAGAGGACGATTTTTCCAGCAAGAAAAATTACAGAAAAATCGGGGGTGAAAGGGCTCGACTTAGGACAGTCGGGTAAGAGCAGCATGCCGCGGACGCAGGGTGGGCCGCGTTATCAATCCTTGCACAATATAAACGCAAACATGCAAATGTTAACACCTAGGCCAATGGTGCAGTCAGCAATGGCTATGCCAATGGTACCGGGTTGCGTACCAGTCTTCGGTAACTAGATTACCGAAGCCTCTATTCATCTTGCCTATGAGATGAAATAGAGCACTAATAGGCTAGCTTCGGTGTTTGCCTTTGGTGCCGCAAGCGAAACTCTAAAAGGCTGCTGCCTGGAAAATTCTGTCTGCCGAAGTTTCCGGGAGTAAGTTTAAAAGACAGACTAAGCATGTAGCGGCTTTTACTTAACTGCTTAAGGACGGCGGTTCAATTCCGCCCACCTCCACCATTTTTTTCTGACAAAGAAAAAAATGGTGGCGCCACCAACTAAACCGATAATATGACCTATCCTAAAAACCCATTTCTATTTTTGCTCTGTGCGCTTTTGCTTTTAAGTTTCTCCAGCTGCGCCACCGTTCCCAGCGGCCCGAGCCTGCCCACCTACAGTATAAACGGCGTCGCCTATGTGCCTTTAGCTTCTCTCTGTCAGGCCAGCGGCGTAGGGCTAGAATACGATACCCTAACCCGCAGCGCAGTTTTAACTAAAGGCGGGCACAAGATAAGTTTAATGGTCGGCGAGAGGACGATTTTAGTTGACGGAGAGCCCAAGCATTTAAACCACCCGGTGGATATCTATGAAGGTGCGGTGGTGGTGCCGTACAGATTAGAAGAGACGCTGAAAAGTTTTGTCAAAGAATCCTATTACCTTAAAACTCCTTTGTCGGCGTCAATAATCAGGAAAATAGTCATTGATGCCGGTCACGGCGGCAATGACCCCGGAGCCATCGGCAGGACGGGTTTAAGGGAAAAAGTGATTAATCTGGATATTGCCAAGCGCCTGGCTAAAATTTTAAAGGACGACGGTTTTAGCGTAGTGATGACGCGTAGCACAGATGTATTTGTTTCCCTGGAGCGCAGGGTTGATTTGGCTAATCAAGCGAAAGCAGACCTTTTTATCAGCATCCACTCCAATGCCAACCGGGTCAGGAGCTTAAGCGGCTTTGAAGTATATTATCTGGCTCCCCGCGCGGATGATTACCGGCGCGTATTGCTGGCGGCTAACAGCGGCCTGCCTTCCCTGGATAACAGTTCTTTTGCCGGCCGCTCGGCGAACCTCAGGGCTATCCTCTGGGATATGTTTTACACTTATAACCACGCCGAATCCGTCAGATTATCCCGCGATATCTGCCGCGCGATAGACCGCGACCTGAATACCCGCGTCCTCGGGGTAAAGGATGCGGGGTTTTATGTTTTAAAAGTCAGTATGCCTGCGGTATTAATAGAGCTGGGCTTTCTCTCTAATGCCGAAGAGGAAAACCTGTTAAAGGACAATTATTACCGCCAGCAGATAGCCGAGGCGATAGTGCACGGAATAGAGAATTACGTGAAGAATTATACCTTAACGGAGGCAGCGAATTGAAAAAGCCCATCGGCGTATTTGATTCCGGAGTGGGAGGCCTGACCGTAGTCAAAGAATTAATCCGCGTGCTTCCGGATGAAGATATAGTTTATTTCGGGGATACCGCGCGCGTGCCTTACGGGATCAAGTCCCGTGATACGGTGATACGTTTTTCCATCGAGAATATCCTGTTTTTGCTGAAGCAGGACGTTAAACTTATCTGTGTTGCCTGTAATACTGCGTCTAGCCTTGCACTCCCTGCGATAAAGAATCATTTTAAGGTTCCTATCGTGGGCGTGATCTCTCCTGGCGTAAGAGAGGCGGTTTATGCGACAGAGAATAAACGCATCGGTATCATCGGAACGCGTGGGACAATCAAAAGCCGCGCCTACGAAATCGAAATCAAACAGCTTGACCCGAAAATTTCGGTGACCTCTGTGGCCTGTCCTTTGTTTGTGCCTTTTGTGGAAGAAGGGTGGCTGGAGGGGGGCGTGGTTTTGGAAGTGGCAAAAACTTACCTTCAGCCGCTAAAAAGCGCGCGCGTAGATACGGTCATTTTGGGCTGCACGCATTACCCTTTGCTCAAAGATACGATCAGGAAAGTCTTAGGAAAAGAAATCAGATTGATAGATTCCGCAAAACAGGTGGCGATGGAGGTAAAAGAGATTTTAGCTCATGCCGGCATGTTGAATAAAGGCGGCAGGGGCAGGCAGCATTTTTACGTCAGCGATAACCCGGAATGGTTCAGCGGCCTGGCAAAGAGATTTTTGGGCCGGCCGATTAAAGACGCGCGCAAGGTGAACAATGTATAAGATCAAGGTAGAGGGGCATTTTAGTTCGGCGCACAACTTAAGAGGTTACAAAGGCAAGTGCGAGAGCCTGCATGGCCATAACTGGAAGGTGGAAGTAGAGCTCGCCGGAGATAAATTGGATAAAAGCGGGATGCTTACGGATTTTAAATTATTAAAGGCGCGGTTGAATAAAATTTTAGAAAAGCTGGACCATAAATATTTGAATAAACTGCCGTATTTTAAGAGAGTAAACCCCACTTCGGAAAACATCGCTAAATTTATATACGATAATTTAGCCCTAAAATTAAAAGGCCTGAAGTCCGTGACAGTGTGGGAGAGCCAGAATTGCCGCGCCGGGTATGAAGAATGAGAAAAGCGGTGGTGTTATTATCCGGGGGCCTGGATTCCGCGGTTACTTTATACATCGCTAAAGATAAAGGTTACAAACCCTTATGCTTCGTCTTTGATTACGGCCAGCGCCACCGCCGGGAAATAGCTGCGGCAAGAAAAATTGCGCAGGCAGCAGGATGCCGTTTTAAAGTCTTAAAAATAGATTTAACCCATAAGAGGTCGGCTCTCCTGGATAAGCATTTGGGGCTGTCTAAACACGCTATCGGAAGTATCCCGGCCACTTATGTGCCGGCGCGCAATATTATATTTTTAAGTTTTGCGCTTTCTTTTGCCGAGACGCTAGAGGCAAGCGCGGTCTTTATCGGAGCGCACGCCCAGGATTATTCGGGTTATCCCGATTGCCGGCGGGAATTTTTCCGCGCCTTCGAAAGAATGAGCAAGGTGGGGACAAAGTCAGGGGTGGAGGGGAAAGAGATAAAAATATTTACTCCCTTGATCAATAAGAGAAAGTCCGAGATTATCCGGGAAGGCCTGCGCCTCTGTGTACCTTTTGAGTTGACCTGGTCATGCTATCGGGGCGGCAGGCGCCCTTGCGGAAAATGCGACAGTTGTTATTATCGCGCCAAAGGATTCAGGGAATTAGGCATCCCAGACCCCATTTTTAGGGACACTTCTTGACCTAATCGAGGGACGTTTCTTAAGCTAATCGGAGAAGTGTCCCCGCAGAAAGCGGGGCACCAAACCATCCGATAGGTTTGGGTGTCTCTCCGGATGGAGACGTGAAGATGAAAGGTAAAATCGCCGAGGTTTTTGAAAGTATCCAGGGAGAAGGCCTTTATCTGGGCGAGAGGCAGTTGTTTGTGCGTTTTTTCGGATGTAACTTAAAGTGTAAGTTTTGCGATACCAGGTTAGACAAATTTGACGAATACGAACCGGAGGATTTATTAAGAGAGCTTAAGCAGTATAAAGAGAGGTATCATTCCGTAGCTTTTACCGGTGGGGAGCCGCTCTTACAGAAAGATTTCCTGAGGGAGGCTGCTAAGTTGACGCAGAAGCATAAATTTACCAATTACCTGGAGACTAACGGCACGCTGGCAGAGGAGCTGGAAGAAGTGATAGATTTCTTAGACATTGTAGCGATGGACCTGAAGCTTCCCAGCTCCACGCAAATGCAGGGTTTCTGGGATGCCCACCGCAGGTTCCTAAAGGTCGCCTCCAGAAAAGAAGTATTTTTAAAAATCGTCATCTGCCATTCCACGCAAGAAAAAGATTTGCACCATGCTTTGGGCCTGATCAGGGAAGTGCATCGGGCAGCAGTCCTGGTTTTACAGCCCAACGCCCAGGAAGATAGCGTTACGCTAAGAAAGAAATTAGCGGATTATAGGGATATTTCCGGGAATAACAGCGTCACCGCCTGCGTGATACCGCAGGTGCATAAAATAGCGGGGCTAAGATGAAAAAATCCGGCTACGAGGGCCTGCAGAGAAAAGTCCGTAGCTTAAAGACGCCCGTAATTGACGTCTGGCTAAATCAGTATCCCGATAAAATATATAATATCACCTTGGAAATCCCGGAGTTCACCTGTATCTGCCCGAAGACCGGGCTGCCGGATTTTGCCGCGATAACAATAGAATATTCCCCGGCTAAATATTGCATTGAGCTAAAGTCTTTTAAGATGTACACTATATTTTTCCGCAACATCGGCATATTCCACGAGCACCTGATTAACAAGATGCTGGAGGATTTCGTCAGGGCGGCTAAGCCGCGCCGGGTGAGAATTATCGGCGTCTTTAACCCCCGCGGAGGCATCACCACCACCGTTACCCGCGAATATAAGAGATGAGAACTATATCCGCAGAAAAAATCAGAAATACAGTAAGAGATTTGTGTATAAGGGCAAATCTGGATTTAAGAAAAGACGTCCTTAGGGTATTAAAGATATCTTTGCGTAAAGAAAAAAATAAAAGGGCAAAAAATATACTGCAGGCGATTATTGAGAATGCCGCCGTAGCGCGCAAGGAAAAGCTGGCTATCTGCCAGGATACCGGCATGCCTTGCGTTTTCGTAGAGATAGGCAGTAATGTAAAAGTTGCCGGGGATTTGAAAGGCGCGGTCAATAAGGGAGTGGAGGCAGGTTACAGAAAAGGTTTTTTCAGAAATTCGGTGGTCAAAGATCCGTTATCAAGAGGTAAATCCGGATACGGCCCGGCGGTAATACACATCGATATTGTGCCGGGCAATAAATTAAAGCTCGTTGTTTTGCCCAAAGGTTTTGGCTGCGAGAATAAAGCTCAGCTTAAGATGTTTAAGCCTACGGCTGACTTATCCGAGGTCAAAAAATTTATCATTGATACAGTCAAAGCAGCCGGGCCGGATGCCTGCCCGCCGTATGTGGTCGGCGTAGGGATAGGGGGGACAGCGGATTATGCCTGTTTATTGGCGAAGAAGGCGCTCTTGCGCCGGTTATCCGGTTATCCGGTTATCCGGTTATCCGGCATTCGTAAGTTAGAGCGTGATTTATCAAACGAGATTAATAAACTAAACATCGGCCCGATGGGCTTAGGCGGAAAGAGTACCTGCCTGGCGGTAAATATCATGACTCACTCTACGCATATCGCCGGGCTGCCGGTAGCTGTTAATATTAGCTGTCATGCCTTGCGCAGCGCTACTTCCGAAATTTAAAATTAAAAATGCAAAATTTAAAAGCAGGAGATAGACTTTTTTTTAGCGGCACAATTTATACTGCTCGCGACCAGGCGCATAAAAGATTAGTCGAGGCAATCAAAAAAGGCCAGAGGCTCCCCATAGACTTAAAAGGCGCGGTGATCTATTATTGCGGCCCGACTCAGACGCCTAAAGGCAAGATTATCGGTTCCTGCGGCCCGACGACCAGCGCGCGCATGGATGAATTTACGCCCATACTGATGAAGGCAGGCCTAAGGGGGATGATCGGTAAAGGCAATCGTTCCCCCGAAGCTATCCGGGCGATAAAAAAATACGGCGGGGTATATTTCTTGATTTATGCCGGCTGCGGCGCTTTATTGGCAAAGTATGTAAAAAAGGCAAAGCCGGTTGCCTATAAAGATTTAGGCCCGGAGGCGATTTATAAATTAGAGGTTAAGGATTTTCCGTTAATAGTCGGAATCGACGTTAAGGGAGGAAATATTTATGACAAGAAGTGACGGCAGAAACTCAGACCAGTTAAGAAAAGTAAAAATTACGCGCGATTACCTTAAATACGCCGAAGGTTCCTGCCTGATTGAATTGGGAAATACTAAGGTTGTCTGTAGCGCATCGGTAGAAGAATCGGTGCCGCCATTCTTAAGAAACTCAGGCGCCGGCTGGGTAACCGCAGAATACGGGATGCTGCCGCGTTCCTGTAAGACCCGTATCCCGCGCAATAAAGATTCCGGACGGACTTACGAAATCCAGCGGCTGATAGGCCGTTCGCTGCGCGCGGTGACCGAGACAAAAGAAATAGGGGAGCGCACCATCTGGATTGACTGCGACGTAATCCAGGGAGACGGCGGCACGCGCACCGCAGCCATTACCGGAAGTTTTATCGCTCTGGTCGATGCGCTGAATAAATTAAAAGGGACAGGCTTGATCAAAAGGATTCCGGTAAAAGATTTTGTCGCCGCTACCAGCGTCGGTATTCTTGGCTTAGAATTGATTCTTGACCTGGCCTACGAGGAAGATTACCGGGCCGACGTGGATATGAATATTGTGATGACCGGAAAAGGAGAATTTATCGAAATCCAGGGCACTGCCGAGAGAAAAACCTTCCATAAAAAACAGATGGATGAGCTGCTCGCCTTAGCCAGGAAAGGTATCGCCGAGCTGATCGATATCCAGAGGGCCTGCCTAAAAGATATTTTATGAAGCAGGAATTATTAGTCGCCACTAAAAACAAAAAGAAACTCCGGGAGATAAAAGAGATCTTAAAGGGCCTCGGCTTAAAGATCACTTCGCTTGCCGATTACGCGCCTAGCCCGCGCATCATCGAAAACGGCATGACCTTTAAGGAAAACGCGGTCAAAAAAGCGCTCACCTTAGCCCGCGCCAGCGGAAAACTCACCTTGGGAGAAGATTCCGGCCTTTGCGTGGATGCCTTAGGGGGTGAGCCCGGGATTTATTCTTCGCGTTTCTCGGGCAAAGGCAAGAGCGATCAAAAAAATAACCTTAAACTTTTAAAAATTTTAAGCAAGGTCGTCCCCCTAAGCAAAAGAAACGCTTATTATGTCTGTGCTGTAGCTGTGGCCGGTAAAAATGGATTGCTCGGGGTGGTAGAAGGCAGGTGCTCCGGGCGTATCGGTTTTAAAATGCAGGGACACTATGGTTTCGGCTACGACCCTTTATTCATCGTCCCCAAATATAAAAAGACCTTTGCCGAACTTGGGCCGCGGATAAAACACAAAATCAGCCATCGTTTCCGCGCCCTCAAAAAGGCAAAGGCGCTCCTGGCTACTTACCTAAAATAAAATTCTTGATATTCTTGAGCAGGTCTAAAGGCATGGGGATGAAGCGGAATTTTGGCTCCTTTATCGTGCCGCTAACCTTGATCGCAATCGCCCCGCTTAATTCCCCGACTATCGCGGTCAAGAATTTCCTTAAGTCCGGAGAATCCTTGATCACGTTTTTATTGGCATTGGTATAGACAGTAAAATCCAGGGCTCCGTCAAATCCCATATTTCCCGACCAGTCCAGGACCAGCTCCGAGCTTTCCAATTTCAGGTCATCGGTAGAAATTAATCTGTTTTCCACTTCGAATTCTCCGTTTGCCTTGGTGAATACGATGCCCCGGTATTCGGGAAGCAGGAATAGCTCGCCTAATCCTTTAAAGAGGTTTATCTGCCAGAGCTTGCCGTCTTTGACCGAGATAAAGCCTGAGCCCTTTAAGGTATCCAGGCTCCTGAATTCCCCATTTAAATTCGCATCGACATAGATTATCCCCGCTATATCTTTATCTTTGAGCCCGATATCGGATTTTAATTTTGACAAGTCTATGTCGTTGGCGCTGAATTTAAGGATATATCCGGGGTTATCGCCTTTCAGTGAGGCACTGAAGGCCAGGTTGATGATCCCGGAATAAGCAGGGGAGACGGAAAAGTTAAGCAGTTGCAGCGTCTCTTGCTGTTGCTCTACACCGAAAGCAAGGTTGCTGAATTTTAAACCATAGACGGAGATTAAATCTGAGGCGGCTTTAGCGGAAATCTTCCAGTTTTTGTAATCATTAGCCTCTCCGCTTAAAGTTCCGTTGATATTGAGGCGGCCGTCTAATTTCATTTTCTTCAGGTTTCCCGAAACTTTAGCCGGCAATACGGCGAAGGTATCGGGGAGGCTTAAGTTTAACTTTGTGCTTAAGTTAAACAGGGAATTGCTGCTGTTACGTATATTGATATCGCCGAGGATATTAAAATAAGAATTGAGGTATTTTCCCTCCAGCGCGTTTATTTTTATATCCTTGTCTTTAATTTTAAGATCGGATTTTAAATCTAAATCTTTGCTACTCAAGGCAAAATTTAATTGCGGTTCTTTGAAGTTTAACAGTTTTCCCGAGGAGCTGTAGGCGCTATTGCGGTAATTAAAAGCAAGCCCGGCCCAGTCAGCGCCGTTTTCGGTGAGGATAATTTTCCCTGCAATGTTATTCAGCGGCTCTTTAAGCAGGGAGGTCTTAAAGGTAGCGGCGGCGATATTAAAAACCGCTTTTTTATCCAGAGGAGCGATATTTAAGTTTCCCTCCACATCAACCCTGACCGCAGCCGTGCCGGTTAATTTTAAATCTTTGGGCGCAGAAAGAAGCGCAAAAACTGTCTCTAAATTTGCCGCGGCGCTTTCAAAATGGAGCTTAAGGTATGGCGCCTGAAAATCCACGCTCCCGCTGAGCCGGAAATCGGAGCTTAAAGTCTGTAATTGTATCCCTTCCGTAGACAGGCTGTTTTTAGTCAGTTGCAGGCTTCCGACGGCATGGGTTATCTTTTCGATGTATTTTATCCCTTCAAGGGTTACTCCCGGCAATTTAAAATTTATTTTATAATCCAGTTCTTTCGTATCTGGCGCGTATTGAAAAGACGGCTCAACAACAATATCGCCGCTTAAGGTAAGTTCATCCTTAACAAGCTGCACGTTTTTTGTCAAGGCGACACCCTGCAGGGTGAGTATTTTATTTTTAAGATTCAGGCTTAGTGCTGCGCTGTCGATGTTGCCGCCGGCAATGGTAAAGGGTAAGTTTTTCAGGTAGGGTTCAAACGCCTCCAAGGATAGGTTAATCAGGTTTAACTGGGCATGCATTTCCCGGGAAGCAACGTGGTAATCGCCTTTAAGAGAAAGTCTGCCAGAAGTTCCGTCCGGGCGGGGGATATTACCCTGTATGAGGAAAGATATCTTCGGCAAGGGCCCCAGCAGAAGCCCGATATTTAAATCCGCGATATTGTGGCTGGAAATAGGGGTAAAGTGTTTGTCTTCCCATAAGCATTTGCCCCCCACCAGGTTTATTTTATAGATAAAGAAAGACAATCTTGGCTTTTGTTTATTCTCTACGGCGGGCTTGGGGGTAAATATCCGGCTAAAGTTAAAGCTGCCGTCCTGTTGGTAGCGGATGTGCAGATAGGGGTAGCGGATTCTCGCTAGCGGGATGATAATTTTACGGTCCTTAAACAGCGGCAGGAAGAGGAAGTTAAAAGACACCTCCTGAACCGTAAGGATGGTGCCGGACGCATCAGGCGTGCCGTCGTAGATAATCAGGTCTTTAATCACTACGCCTTTTAGCAGGTGGTATTTCAGGCTTCCGATTCTGGCGTTATAGCCGGTGGAGCTTTCCAGCTGCTGGGTCAGGTAGGCCTTGGCCTTGACCGGCAGATAGACTTTATTCAGGTAGATTAGTCCGGCGGTTAGGATGAGGATTAAGGCTAATAGGGAAACGAGGATAATTTTAGTCTTCATTTTAGAGTGTGAATAGTTTACCCTAAGAATTTAGCGATTGCAAAGATTTTTTTACATGTTATAATTTTTTAGATAGGGGGCGTGGTCATCCGTTACAAAGATTGGCGGATTTCGCCACGAAGCCAAAAAGATTACCGGGGCGTGGCTCAGTTTGGCTAGAGCGCTTGGTTTGGGACCAAGAGGTCACAGGTTCAAATCCTGTCGCCCCGACCAGGAAGGTTATGCGCCTGTAGCTCAGTTGGATAGAGCATCTGCCTTCTAAGCAGAGGGTCGGCTGTCCGAATCAGCCCAGGCGCATTGAACTAGTTTGCTACCGCCGTGTGCCACTGCGTACTGGATTAGCAGGGGCCAGGCGCATTGAATTAGTTTGCTACCGCCGTGTGCCACTGCGTACTGGATTAGCAGGGGCCAGGCGCAT
>CAZJFL010000001.1:0-4899 GCA_964545575.1 uncultured Planctomycetales bacterium | reverse complement strand
TGAACTAGTCTGTTAAAATTATGAGACACTGGGTCGCATTCATAGTAATAGGAGCTATTCTCGGCCTGCTTGTGCTGACCGCCGGCTACGTCTTCTGGGCAACCAACGGAAAGAGCGTAGTTCTCAAACAGATAGAGGGCCTTACGCACGGCAAGGTAACGGTGGGCGAGTTTAAAGTCATTCCGCCTTTCAACAACTTAGTGATCAAGGACCTTAAAATCGAAGGGAAGGGTAGGGCCGATGCCGTCTACATCTCATCCGGCATCATCGGTTTTCTTACCGCTAACATCGTGCTGGATGAGATTAAAATTGTGAAGCCGGAGTTTACTTACGAGAGGTTTGCTCTTCTGCAGCCGGAGGCTACACCCCTAGCCCCGGTTGCCAGGGCAAAGCCAAGGGGGAGATATTCTTTACGCATGATCGCCAAGCGTATCAGCATTAAAGACGGAAAGTTAGTTTTTATCGACCATACCGCCGGTAAAGACGGCATCACCATCACTTTTAAGGATATAGATTTTAACGCCAGAACCCTCTACATTTTTCCGCGTTCGCTGGTGGCAAAATTCGACTTTAAAGGAAGCATCCCCTGGAAAAACGATGCGCTACAGGGTAAAATCCGACTGGATGGATGGATTGACTTCTTAAAGCGCGATATGCAGGCAAGGCTGGATATACACGATATCAACGGGATTTACCTTTATCCGTATTACTCTCAATATATAGATTTAAGCAAGGCCAATATTGAAAAGGCAAAGCTGAAATTTACCAGCGATATACAGGGCTTAAAAAATAATCTTACCGCCGAATGCCACCTGGAATTAAGCGACCTGGTGTTTAAACCGAAGCCGCCGGCAGAGCCTCAGGATAAGGGGGAGAAGCTTGCCGCGGTGGTGCTGGATATTTTTAAGGATTTAAATCAGGGTAAAGTAGTGCTGGATTTTACCATCCGCACCAAGATGGATAATCCGGTGTTCGGATTCAGCAACATCAAGACCGCGGTGGAAAGCAAGGTTACCGAGCACATCGAAAGCAGAAGGCCGAAGATAAAGAATCTTTTTACTCTGCCTACAGATGCGATGCTGGGCACGGTAAAAGGCCTGACTGATGTTACTACTTCTACAATCCGGGGTACGGTAAGCGTCCTGAAGGAACTTAAGGATGCGCTTTTAGTTCCTTTTAAAAAAGAAAAAGCGCCAGAGCCGGCTCCGGTGCCGGTGCAGCAGAGATAGATTAATGGTGGGGTAAGTATAACTAGTTAGAGCACGAGACTGTGAACTAACTCATCGCATTGACAAATCCTTTGTTCTTTGATATAATTATGGCATGCCAATTCGAAAATGTAAAATTTGCACTAAAGAATTCTATGTAAAGCCTTTTCACGAAAAGAAGGGCTGGGGTAAATATTGTTCTATAAAGTGCCGCACTAAAGCTCAGTTTAAAGGTAAGTGGGTTGAATGTGCTTATTGTGAAAAAAAGATTTGGAGGACGCCCAAAGATTTCAAGAGATCAAAAAGAAATAAATTCTTCTGTAGCGTAGCTTGTCATTGCTCTTGGGAGAATAGGAATGTTCGTTACGGTGTTAATGCTCCAAATTGGATTTCCGGCGAAACTGCCTATCGCGATTTAATGCGTAGATATAATATTCCCTATAAATGCGCCAAGTGCGGGTTTTCTGATAAAAGAGCATTGATTGTTCATCATAAAGATGGTAATAGGAGAAATAATAAAATCGAAAATTTAGAAAGAATATGCTGTAACTGTCACGCCATTTTGCATAGCAAATAATTATGGTGGCTGTAGCTCAATCGGTCAGAGCGCTAGACTGTGGCTCTAGAGGTTTTGCGGGTTCGATCCCCGTCAGCCACCCCAGCTTCATAACTCATTGCGCTACAATGAGTTACAACAACGCCCCGAGGGATATCAATCCCCGGGGCGCTTTATCTCCTAGGGTTTACGACAGTTAGGGCATTAGTTATTTGTACTGGTTGGTAAAATAATCAGTTTCACTCTCTGTGTAGTAGACCTCTCTAAATCCGTCAGAATATCCGCATATTTGGCCAATTCCTCTCTTATATAATGCTCGCTATATAATGGTATTATCGGCAATATTTCGCATAATTTAGATCAACGTATGAGCATTATATAGAGAATATTTCCTCGCTGATTAAAGCATAAAAAGGGGATTTCTCCTGAGGAATGCTCTCTCAACAGTAAGTTGCATTCTTACTTACTAATGCTATAATTAAATAAATTGTAGCGGGCAGATGCAGTACTGCGGTCGTTAAAACATAAATAATCAATTGAGTACAGAATGGACGCGATAGTCAAAAAAAATCTTATCGAGTCGTATCAGACTGACGGCGGATTCATCGTTCATGATTGCCCGATGCTAAAAAAATTATACGATTATCTCGGTATTGATCCTGCGACATCTCTTGATACCAGAATCTTTGAGTTAGAAGGGATAACTCATTTTTTTCATCACGGCGTTGCAGCGTTGTTCAAGAAACTCAAGATCTCAAGCGACGATTATGTTTTAAGCTGCGGTGAGGGGAGCGGCGCTCCTTCGCGGTTGCTGGTGAAGATGACCGGCTGTAAAGTGGTAGGGATCGATATTAATTCCACTCAGCTTATCAAAGCGAGGGAATGCGCCCTGCTGCACGGTATTCAGGATAAAGTGCGATACTATGAACAGAATGTTGAGGAATTGTCTCTCGATAAAAAGGATTTTACCAAGGCGTATTTTAATGAAACCTGTGGCCATTGGCAGGACAAGGCAAAGGCATTTGTGCGCATACAGGTACACCTTAATCCCGGGGCAATGATCGGTTTTAATCTGTGGCTCAGGGGCGATAAGGGGACATTGAATGAGGCGTATGCATCGGTCCCTGAATTTACCGGTCTGTATAAGCCCGGAATATGGTTTCAGGATGATTTAAGTACGTACCAACGATTGTTAGAGCAGTCAGGCTTTAAGATATTGGAAATCTACGATTACACTGATACAATCGACGTCAGGATGAGGGCGCGGTTAAAAGCGACGTTGCAATGGGACCGTTATGAAGCGATCATGGGCAGGGAAGCGAAGGAGAGCGCAATAAGGTATTACGGCGGTATGATAAAGACGCATTACGATTTCCTCAAGTACGGCGTGATCATTGCGAGGAAAGAGGAGTGGTAATGAAAAATGTATCAAGCGGCCGGCACAAAAATTATACGCAGTAAATGTGTAATGTCCGGACAAAACGTACACAGAGAGTTTCCCCTCCCTAGTTCGGCTCCCGTGAGGGACCCCATTTTTTATTTCCGCGGTTTTCGACGATGTAGCGCCAGGGATAACGGTATGAAATTGCTAAACTTCCGTTATTCAAAGATATGTTCGAGCCGCAGCTGCGCAAGAAATCGCGCTGGGCTTCGAAATTTGCCTCCGCTGCGATGTAACTGGCTTGGTGAGCAAGAGTTAGAAAGCTTTTCATTTGTTCGAGCCATTTTCCGTCCTGGGTCATAGGGTTCCTTTCGAGCTCAACTTTCTGATTAATAAGTTGGGCTTTTTTCTCCCGATATTCCTCAACAGAAATCGTATTATCCATAAACAAATCAAGCAGAGTTTTTAACTTTTCCTCAATTTCCTTTAGCTTAATTTCCGCATTGCGCTTAGCAAAAATTTTGTCTGCCTCAAGCAACGTCTTTTCGCGCTCTAACTCCTTCATCATTGGAGAAAAAAGCCCATCGTCCAGCGCAACTTTTAGAATGGCCTCTTTGACTTGTTGGGCGAGATTTTCCTCTCGTACATACTTTGATTGAGCGCAAGGCCCACGCTTTTTAGTACAGTGATAATAGGCGTGGCCTCTCTGGACTTCAGCTGTTATCTGGCAGCCACACTCCCCACACCTTATAAACCCGCGAAATACAAAGTAATGATTTTTATTTATTACCGGCTTACTTCTAAATTTTATAACTTCCTGTACCTTATCAAATAAATCCTTGTCTATAATGGGGGAGTGGGAGCCTTGGAAAATCTCGCCCTTATAAACAAAGAGGCCGTAGTAAAATGGATTCGTCAGGACTCTATGGACGTTACTAAAGGAGAGAGGTTTCTTCTGTCTCTTGCTCACCAAGCCAAAAGCAGTCGCCAATTTTCTCAGCTCAAGGAGCGAATACTTGCCTTCAGCGCACAAGGCATACAACTTCTTAACTAAAGGCGCGTTTGTATCATCAACGATTATCTTGCTCCTGTCATTTGTGTAGCCTATTGGCGCAAAGCTGGGATATTCGCCAAGCCTAACCTTTTCGCGCAAACCCCGCTTTGTGTTCTCACTTAGATTATCAACGTAGTATTTAGACTGTCCGAAAATAATGTTAAGCATGAATTTGCCTTGTGCGCTGTTATCGAAGCGATAAGTAGGAAATTTCAGATCAATAATTTTCCCTGTATCAACTAAATAAATAATCTTGCCGCCATCTATTGAATTGCGCGCAAGTCTATCCGGATGCCAAGAAATAATGCCGGACGCTTCACCTTTTTCGATTCTCTTTATCATTTCGTCGAATATCGGGCGTCCGGGCGACTTCGCTGTCCGTGCTTCTTGAAATTCTTGCGTTATCTCTAAATCTTGTTGAAGCCCGTATTGCCTGACTTCGTTCAATTGTGATTGAATAGAGAGGACTTGCTTATCTTCTGTGTCGGTAGACTTGCGCGCATACAAGAAATATTTCATCTCTACACCTCCTTAGAAAATTGGCGACTGCTTATGCCAGAAATTGGCGTTTACATCG
The DNA here is from genome assembly GCA_964545575.1 of uncultured Planctomycetales bacterium. Classification (GTDB taxonomy): domain Bacteria; phylum Omnitrophota; class Gorgyraeia; order Gygaellales; family Profunditerraquicolaceae; genus CAZJFL01. Next base: position 123 of record CAZJFL010000001.1, on the reverse strand, counting down.
CAGCGGGTCTGCTCGAAGAGCAGACGATAAAAACTTTTGGGATCCATCAAAATCCCAAAAACTTTTATAGGCAAATTTCGAAGCCCAGCGCGATTTCTTGCGCAGCTGCGGCTCGAACATATC